>JAYRZA010000005.1:0-176242 GCA_041916695.1 Devosia sp.
GCGAAATTTGCCGGGGCCACGACCCGGTCGGTGGCACTGGCAGCGATCCGCGCCACCCGGGAGAGCCAGGTCGACGGGCATGAGGTGATCGTCGGAACGCCCGAGGCCGGCGAAAAGCTCGACGGCGTCACCTATGATGGCGACACGGAAATCGCGCTGTTTCCCGGTGACTTGCCGGCGCATCCGGACTCTCTGCTCGAGGATGGAGCAGGGGTCGCACTGAAGTTCCTGCGTTTTCGTCCGCCGTCGCGCCTGGAGCGCAACCTGGAAGGCAGCGTGGTGCTGCCACACATCCGCCTCGACCGGGCGCTGGAGTTCCTGATCGGGGACAAGCTGCAATGAAGCAACCCTTTGCGAAGCCCGTTCCGGCCGAGGCCGAAGCTGCCGGTACCGGTCGCCGCCCCCGCGCCTTCGCGCCCGCCGAGGCCCTGGCGCTCCCGGAGCGCATCGAACCGATCAGCGACGCGCCGGTGCCCGAGCGGGACGAGGTGGCACGGCCCGGGCGGCCCGGCTGGCTCTGGCGCGCCGTGGGGATCGCCGGTGGGTTGTTGCTGTCGCTGGCCATCGGCCTTGCCGTGGAGCGGCTGATCGCCGACCTGTTCGCAACCCAGCCCTGGATGGGCTGGCTGGCACTCGGGCTTGCCGGCACGCTGGTGCTGGCGCTGCTCGGCATCGCGGTGCGCGAAGGGGGCGCCGTGCTGCGCCTCGCCGGCCTCGAGCGGCTGCGGCAGCGAGCGGAGGCGGTGCTGGAGAACGACCGCAACCGCGAGGGCACCGCGATCGTGCGCGAGCTCGCACAGCTCTACGCGCGGCGGCCGGACCTGGCGCGCCCGTTGGCGCAGCTCGAGGGGGACAGCCGGCAGGTCTTCGACGGGGCCGAGCAGGTGCGGCTGGGCGAGCGGCTGCTGATGGCGCCGCTCGACGCGCGCGCCCGGACGCTGACGGCCGCCTCGGCCCGGCGGGTGGCACTGGTCACGACGGTCTCGCCGCGCGCCGTCGTCGACATCGCCTTCGTCGCCTATGAGAGCATCCGGCTGGGGGCCGACATCGCCCACCTCTACGGCGCCCGCCCCGGCGTGATCGGGACCTGGCGCCTCGCCGGCGCCGTCCTCGCCCATCTCGCCGTCACCGGTGGCCTGGTGCTGACCGACGGCTTGGTGGAGCAGCTGGTGGGACAGGGGCTAGCGGCAAAGCTCTCGGCCCGGCTGGGCGAGGGCGTGGTCAATGGCCTGATGACGGTGCGGGTCGGCATCGCCGCGATGCGCGTCGTCCGCCCCCTGCCCTTCGCCGCGCTGCGGCAGCCGCTGGTGAAGGACTATGTGCCGGAACTGGCCAATGTGCTGAATGCCGAGACGACGCTGACTTCCCAGGGGCGCCCTCCCCACGCGTAGCGCCACGTAGGCAGTTGCCCCGGATTGCCCGCACCGGTCGGCGGCGCATCAATGGCCCGGGAGCATCGGGGGCAGCGATTGGCCGACGACACCGACTCGCAGCAGCAGGGCCTCAGCGCGGACTTCAACCGGACCGCGATCGCGCTGGCGCGCAACCCGCTCGGCATCATCGCGCTGTTCATCGTGCTGGTCTATGCCTTCGCCGCCATCTCGATCTCGGTGCCCAACGACATCGACGGGCTCGACCTGACCATCATCGTGGTCTTTCTCGCCACCTTTCCATTCGTTGTGCTGTGGGCCTTCGTGCACCTTGTGGCGAAGTACCCCAAGAACCTGTTCGGCCCGGGCGATTTCAAGGACCCCAAGGACTACATCGCGATGATGGAGCAGGCCGCGACGCTGGCTGCCGCCACCGCCTCGGCCCCGGTCGCCGTCGGCGAGGCGGCGCCGAGCACCGAGACCATCGCCCAGGAATCGGTCTCCACGGTGCGGCGCGTGGCGCTGCAATCCTGGACCAGGGACAAGCAGCAGGCCAAATCCGTGCTGTGGGTCGACGACCATCCCGAGAACAACGCCAACCTGCAGCGCACCTTCGAGAAGTTCAACATCCGCATAACGAGCGCGGTCAGCACCGAGCAGGCGCTCAGGCTCGCCGGCTCCAGCGGCTTCGACGCCATCATCTCCGATCTGGGGCGCGGCGAGGAGAAGGAGGCCGGGTTCCTGCTGCTCGATGAACTGAACAAGCGGGGGAGCCGCACGCCGTTCTTCTTCTACACGGTGCGCGAGGACCCGCAACTGCGGGAGCGGGCGCAACAGCTGGGAGCCCGCGCCCTGACGCGAAGCGCCACCAAGCTGCTCGAGGGGGTCTCGGCCGCACTGGCGAGTTGACCCGGAAGCAACGCCCTTCGTGCCGCACAATCCCGGATCGCGATATTGTCGAAGACGATGAACTCTCCTAGGTCCTTCAGCAGCTTGTCGGATAAATTCCGGCTCGAGACGTCAGAGCATCACCAATCGACATTACTTGTCGACTCCGGTCCCTGGTAGCACTATATTGCACGCTTCTCACGTTCAGATTCAATTCCGAAGGAGAAGACGAATGGCGACGCGCATCCGCAACGGCCGCGTACAGGTTGATGGAACAAATGTTCCACTCGTCGAGTCCCGCTATACCAGTGCTGCCTTCGTCCGACCGCCAAAGATACTGGTAATGCATTTCACCTACGGCGGCACCGCGGCGTCCAGTGCCGCCTGGTTCAACAGCCCCGACAATCCGGGATCGTCGGCCCAGGTGGTGATCGAACGCGATGGGTCGATCATCCAGTGCGTGTCCTTCGACAAGCCGGCCTGGCACGCCGGCACCTCGGAATGGCGCGATCGGCACGGCAGCCATATCGTCGGTCTCAACCGCCATTCGTTCGGCATCGAACTGGCCAACTGGGGCTTCCTGAGGCGCGCCGGCAGCGGCTGGCAGTCCTACACGGGCCGGCCGATCGCCGATCCCTTCATGGGTGTGCACCGCAACGGCAACCCGGACGGCAGCACGCAGCCGATCGGCTGGGAGGACTACCCGGAAGCCCAGATCCGCAGCGCCGTCGCCCTGGCGCGGGCGGCGGTGGACGCCTACGGCATCGACGAGATCGTCGGCCATGACGACATCGCACCGACCCGCAAGTGGGATCCCGGCCCGGCCTTCGACATGGCCCGTTTTCGCGAACTGGTGTTCGGGGACGCCGGCAATGCCGACAACTCGACGGCAACCGGCGAACTCACGGTCAACGTGGCGGAGGGGCTCAACCTGCGCGCCGGTCCCGGCACGCAGTTCGCGGTGATGGTCCTGCTCGCCAACGGCACCAAGCTCAGGCCGCTCGAACGCCAGGGCCGCTGGATCAGCGTCTCGGTGCTGAACAACGGCCAGCCGGTCAACACCGGCTGGGTCCACGAGGCCTACGTCACCTGAGAGACGGGCGGGTATCCCCCTTCGCCCGACGACGCCGAAGCGAGACGGCGCCGCCCCGGCGCGGACGGGTTCAGTCCTTGGCGGCGCCGGGGGCGAGTGTGACCTCGAGTCCGTCAAGGGCATCCGATAGCAGGATCTGGCAGCTGAGCCGCGAGTTGGCCTGACGGTCGGGCGCCGTGTAGAGCAGATCCTCCTCCTCGGGTGAGGCCGGCACCAGCCGCTCCAGCCAGGCCTCGTCCACATAGACGTGGCAGGTGGCGCAGGAACAGGCGCCGCCGCACTCGGCCTTGATATTGAGGCCCCAATCCCGGATCACCTCCATCACCCGCCAGCTCTCCAGCCCCTCGAGTTCGTGACGGGTTCCGGACTGGTCTGTGACGAGGATCTTCATCGTGGATCGGCTCCGCGTTGCGCGCGGCTGTTTAGCACGGAGGGCCGGCGACGAAAGTGAAAACTTGCCACGGCCTATAGGCTTCGGCAGTCGGCGAGATCAGCGAGGGCGGCGGCGACCGCCGGCTCACCCATCAGGTCGAAATCCTCGCTGACGGTGAGCCAGCCATTGCTCTCGGCGGTCCTCAGGTAGGTCGAGGCCGGGACGCGGCCGGGCGCAGCGTCGCCGGCGCGACAGAACTCGCGGGTCGCGATGCCGAAGCCCAGGCTGCCCGACTGCCCGCGTGCACGCGCCGCCGCCAGGGCATCCTGCAGGGCGCGGAAGCCCTCGAGGTCCTCGGCACCGAGCCGGTAGGCGGTCAGCCGAAAGCCCGGCCGCTGCTCGCCGACCAGACCGGCGAGATCGGCGGCACCCTCGGTTTCGACGAGGAGGTAGCTCTGCCTCTGCTCGGGCTGATCCTGCCGGTTCAGCACGACGTCGAGCACCACGCCGCCGGCGCGCGGACGAACCGCCTCGGGCAGGCGCAGCGCCACCCGCAAGGCCTCGATCCGCGTCGTCGCCAGATCGAGCCTCAGCAACGGCACGACCGAGCCGAGGGGCACGCCGGCACAGCCGGCCAAGCCGAGGGTGAGCGAGAGGAACAGGGCGAGGGGCCATCTTGGCATGGGATACTCATTGTCGCTTTACGATGATGATTTATCGTATTACGATCATTTTTGGTTACGCAACAGGAATCTCTGACATGCCCGAACTAGCCTCGACGACATCCCGCCGGCTGCGCCGCATTGCCCTCGCCGGGCAACTGGTGGCATGGGGAGGCCTGCTGCTGGTCGTCCTGTTCGTCGGCGCGGCCCTCGCCTGGTCGGAGCTGCGCGACCCCTGGCTGCGCCGGATGGGGCTCGAACTCGGCGGCAATGCCCAGCTCGGTGCGCTGGTCGCGGCCATCCCGGCCGCCACCTTCGGCTTCTGCCTCTGGCAGGCCGGCCGGCTGTTCGCCACCCTGCGCGGTGCCGACCCGTTTGCGCCGCGCGCCGTCGCCGCGCTGGTCGGACTGGGATGGGGCGCCTTTGCCACCGGCATCGCCGCCACGCTGGCGCAGACCGCCCTCGCCTATCTCGAAAGCCTCGGCTCGGCCGACGGCACGCGGACGCTCGCCATCGCCTTCGGCAGCACCGAACTGGCGACGCTGCTGGTCGGCATCCTGGCGTTGGCCTTCGCCCTCGTCATCGCCGAGGCGCGCCGGCTCGAAGACGACGCACGGGGCATCGTCTGACCATGGCGATCGTGGTCAACCTCGATGTCATGCTGGCGCGCCGCAAGCTGCGCTCCAAGGAACTCGCCGAGCGCATCGGCATCACGGAGCAGAATGTGTCGCTGCTCAAGTCCGGCAAGGTCCGAGGCATGCGCTTCGCGACGCTGTCGCGCATCTGCGAGGTGCTCGACTGCCAGCCGGGCGATATCCTGCAATACGTGCCGGGAGGCGACGAGGACGACGCGGCGGCGGGCGCGGAGTAGCGGGCCGGCGACAGGCAGCCGTACCGACTGCCGGCCGGTCAGGCCACGCCGAGCTTCTTCTGCAGCTTGGTGGAACTGGTGGTGTACTGGAAGATCACCCGCTCGCCCGGAGAGACGATGGATTTCGCCGCCTGCGCCATCAGGGCCGCCTCGTGGAAGCCGGAGAGGATGAGCTTGAGCTTGCCCGGATACGCGTTGATGTCGCCGATGGCGAAGACGCCGGGCACCGAGGACTGGAATTTCGCGGTATCGACGGCGATCAGGTTGTCGTTGAGCTCGAGCCCCCAGTCGCCGACCGGCCCGAGCTTCATGGTCAGCCCGAAGAACGGCATCATGCGCGTGGCCGGAACCTTCACCTCGCCCTCGGCGGTCTTGATGTTGACGGCGCTGAGCTGCCCCTCGTTACCCTCGACGCTGCCGATCTGTCCGATCAGCAGGTTGACCTTGCCCTCCGCGACCAGCCGCCGCATCTCGTTGACCGAGGCGGGCGCGGCGCGGAACTCGTCGCGCCGATGCACCAGCGTCAGCGACCTCGCCAGCGGCTGCAGGTTCAGCGTCCAGTCGAGCGCCGAGTCGCCGCCGCCGACGATGACGAGGTCGTGGTCTCGGAAGTCCTCCATGCGCCGCACGGCATAGAACACCGACTTGCCCTCGTAGACATCGATGCCCTCGACCGGCGGGCGCTTGGCCTGGAACGAGCCCCCGCCCGCCGCGATCACGACGGCCTTGCACAGGAAGGTCTCGTCGGCATCGGTGGTCAGCCGGAAGCCGCCATCCTCCAGCCGGGTGAGGCTGGTGACCATGCGGCCGAAATGGAACTCGGGCCCGAACGGGGCGATCTGCTGCATCAGGTTGTCGACGAGCCCCTGCCCGGTGATCATCGGAAAGCCGGGAATGTCGTAGATCGGCTTTTCGGGATAGAGTTCGGCGCACTGCCCGCCCGGCCGGTCGAGGATGTCGACGAGGTGGCACTTGATGTCGAGCAGCCCCAGCTCGAACACGGCGAACAGGCCCACCGGGCCGGCGCCGACAATGACCACATCGGTGACGATTTCGTTCTGGCTCATCTCATTCTCAGTTCTGAAGCGGCCCTGGCCGCGCGCTCGGTGTCATCCCGGCGAAGGCCGGGACCCGTCTCACGTTCAGTGCTGGCTCGCGCCATGAATCCCGGCCTTCGCCGGGACGA
Organism: Devosia sp.; assembly: GCA_041916695.1. Classification (GTDB taxonomy): domain Bacteria; phylum Pseudomonadota; class Alphaproteobacteria; order Rhizobiales; family Devosiaceae; genus Devosia_A. The sequence continues at coordinate 6,444 of JAYRZA010000005.1, forward strand.
CACCCGTGAGACTGGGTAGTCTGGTTCAGGCCGTCTCCACCGGGCGGCGGAGGAACGGCCTCGTACCGAGGGGGACCTCGGCATTGCCGACCGGTTGATAGAAGATATCCACGGTCGACAGTTTGCGCTCGATCAAGGCCTTGCGGGTCGGCTCGTGGCGGACCACGAAGGCGGTGATGCCGCACCGCCGCATCAGCGGAATCTGGTCGGCCAGCACGTCGCCGACGGCGCGCAATTCGCCCTTGTAGCCGTAGCGTTCGGCAAGGAGGCGCGCCGAGGAATAGCCGCGCCCGTCGGTGAAGCCGGGAAAACCGATGGCAACCGAGGCGAAGCGGCCGAGGTGCTGTTCCACCAGCTCCACATTGTCGCCCGGCGAGACCAGCAGCCCGAGCGGGTGCGGGTTGGCGAGGAAGGCGTCGCGGTGCTCGAGGAACGTCTTCAGCGGCACGTGGGTGTAGCGCACCGCTGTCGCATCGTCGCCGTCGGTCCAGGGGCGGAATGGATCGGCGATGAAGGCGCCATCCTTGAACAGGGTCAGGTCTTCGGCGGCCATCGGCTTGGCGATCGCTCCGTTGAAGTCGAAATGGATGCCGCATTCCTTCTTGTTGAGCCCGCGCCAGCGGCCGGCGCGCGGGTCTTCCCCCTCGGCCACCACGCTCGTGCAGGGCGCGCAACCTATCGACTTGTAGCCCATAGTGTAGAGCGGATGCTCGGGCAACCCGTACTTCAGTTTGTAGGCGGCGATGTCGGCATCGGAGAAATAGGCGAGCGGATTGACCTTGATGCGGTCGTCGCTGGTCAGCTCGAAGTGCGGCAGCACGCCGCGCTCCTTGGTCTGGTAGCGCTTGCGGCCGGTGACCCAGCCGCCGAAGCCGGAGACCGCGAGGTCGAGCGGCTCGGTCTTCCTGATGTGACAGCACGAATCGGGATCGGTTTCCCACAGGTCGCCGCGCGGATCGAAGCGAAGCACGTCCTTGTCGTCCGGGCGGAGGGCGACGACGTTGCCGAGGCCGAGATGGCGCTTCAGCGTCTCGACATAGTCGAGCGTCTCGGCAAAGTGCTTGCCGGTTTCGAGGAAGAAGACCGGAAGCGCCGGGTCGACCTCGGACACCATATGCAGGAGCACGGCGGAATCGGCGCCGAACGAGGAAACGATCGCGACGTCGTCCTTGAGCAGGTCGGTCACCGCCTGGCGCAGCACGCCGACTCCGTCCATCTCGTCGAACATGCCGTTGAGCGCCATGATGCCCAGCGCCCTGAGCTTGTCCGGCTTCGGCGGGGTGGCGATGGCAAAGCTAGTGGCGGCCATGGCGAGCCCCTCCTTCCTTCTCCCTACCCCTCACCGGCCCGGCCGCGCCGGGCACCCTCTCCCTCAAGGGGAGAGGGGAAACAAGAAGATCAAGGTTTGCCATAGAGCGCCTCCTTGAACGGCTCCTTGCCGAGGCGGCGATAGGCAGCGATGAAGGTCTCGGCCGGCCCCTCGCGACGGGCGAGGTAGGCATCGACCAGCCGCTCGATGGCCGCCGGCACGTCTTCGACGACAAAGCCGTGACCGAGGATATCACCGATCGCGGCCTGTTCTGTGGCATCGCCCCCGACGGTGATCTGGTAGAGTTCGGTGCCCTTCTTCTCCACCCCGAGGATGCCGATATGGCCGACGTGGTGGTGTCCGCAGGCGTTGATGCAGCCGGAGATCTTGATCTTGAGGTCGCCGATCTCGGCCTGCCGCTGCGGCGACGCGAAGGTACGCGTCAGTTCCTGCGCCAGGGGGATCGACCTGGCATTGGCGAGGGCGCAGAAATCGAGGCCCGGGCAGCAGATCATGTCGGTGATCTGGCCGGTATTGCCTTCGGCGAGGCCGTTGGCGACCAGCACTTCATAGATCGCCGGCAGGTCGCTGATGCGCACATGCGGCAGCACCAGGTTCTGCTCGTGGCTGACGCGCAACTCGTCGAACGAATAGCGCTGCGCGAGGTCGGAGACGACATCCATCTGCGTGTCGGTCGCATCGCCGGGAGCGCCGCCCACGGGCTTGAGCGAGATGGTCACCGAGACATATCCCGGCTGTCGGTGGGCATTGAGGTTGCGCTCGAGCCAGCGACCATAGGCCGGAGCGACGATCTTCTCGCGGGCGACGTCGAGCGTGGTGGCGTTGAGCCGCTCGTAGTCCGGGGCGGCGAAGTAGGCAGCAATCCGGTCCAGTTCGCCTTGCGGCAGGGTGAGGACGCCCCCCTTGATCTGCGCGAACTCCTCTTCGACCTGGCGGCGGATCGACTCGATGCCTTCCTCGTGGACGAGGATCTTGATACGCGCCTTGTACTTGTTGTCGCGCCGGCCGTAGCGGTTGTAGACCCTGAGGATGCTCTCGAGATAGGCGAGCAGGTGTTGGTGCGGCACGAAGCCCGCGATCATCTTGCCGATCATCGGGGTGCGGCCGAGACCGCCGCCGACCCAAACCTGCCAGCCGATCTCGCCGGCTGAATCGGTGGTCGCCTGCAGGCCGATATCGTGGAAGCGGATGGCGGCGCGATCGTGGGTCGCCCCGCTCATGGCGATCTTGAACTTGCGCGGCAGATAGCTGAACTCGGGGTGCAGGCTCGACCACTGGCGGAGGATTTCGGCGACGGGCCTGGGATCGATGATCTCGTCGGCGGCGGCGCCGGCGAACTGGTCCGTGGTGATGTTGCGGATGCAGTTGCCCGAGGTCTGGATGGCGTGCATCTCGACCGCGGCCAGATCCTCGAGGATCTTCGGGATGTCGCGCAGCTTGGGCCAGTTGAACTGGATGTTCTGCCGCGTGGTGAAGTGACCGTAGCCGCGGTCGTAGGTGCGCGCGATATGGGCCAGCATCCGCAGCTGGCGCGAACTCATCGTGCCGTAGGGCACGGCGATGCGCAGCATGTAGGCGTGCAGCTGCAGGTAGAGCCCGTTCATCAGCCTGAGGGGCCGGAACTGGTCCTCGTTGAGCTCGCCCGAAAGGCGCCGCGCGACCTGGTCGGAGAACTGTGCCGTGCGCGCCCTGACGAACGCGGCATCAAACTCGTCATATCGATACATGGCCGTCCTCGTCGAGATGCTGGCGCTCGAAGCGCGGGGCCGTCGGGCCCTCGGCACGGATGCGTTCCCGGATGCGATCGGGCACGATGACGCCGGCGACGAGCTTCACGGTCTCAATCTCCAGCGAATTGATGCGGCCGGTCTGCCTTGTCGCGGCGATGGCGGCATCGCGCGCCTCCGCCTCCTGGCCGCCGAACAGGCGCGCCTGCTGCAGGTCCTCGACCCAGTTGCCGGCGCGGTCGAGATAGACCGTCGCCCCGCTCATCAGCTCGTTGCCGGTGAGTATTTCCATGCTTCATGCCACCTTGAATTCGACTCGCGCGATCTCGATCGCCTGCCGCCAGTCGCCATGGGCGATCGCCTCGCCCACGAAGATGATCGCCGGCCCATCCTCGAGTTCGGTCGCGGACGCCGCCAGTGAACCCAGCGTCCCGCGATAGAGCACGCGGTCGCGGCGGCCGGCCCGCACCACGACACCGACCGGAATGGCCGGGCCGGCTCCCTCCGCGATCAGCCGCGAGGCGGTTGCCGAGGCCACCGACTTGCCCATGTAGAGCGCCAGCGTCAGGCCCGCCGAGGCAAGCGCCGCCCAATGCCTCAGTTCCTCCGAATCGGCCCCGTGCGCGGTGGCGAGCACGAAGCCGGTCGAAACCTGCCGCAGGGTCACCGGCGTCGCCGTGTCGGCCGCTGCCGCCAGCGCCGCGGTGACACCCGGCACGATGTGGAAATCGATACCATGCGCCTTGAGCGCATCGATCTCCTCGCCGGCGCGGCCGAACACCATCGGGTCGCCGCCCTTGAGCCGGGCGACGCGCTTGCCGGCCCTGGCGAGGCGGACGATCAGCGCATTGATCTCGGCCTGGGTAAACGAGTGGTGTCCCTTCTGCTTGCCGACGAGGATGCGCTCGGCGTCGCGCCGCCCCATCTCGACGGCCGCGGCCGGGACCAGATGATCGTGGACAATGACATCGGCCTGCTGCAGCAGGCGCTGGGCGCGCAGCGTCAGCAGATCCTCCGAGCCGGGCCCTGCCCCGATCAGCCAGACGACACCCGGGCTGTCGCCCTGCGCCACGTGCTGGTCGAGCAGCGCCTCGGCCTTCGCCGAACCCTCGCCGTGCAGGAACGCCGCCTCCACCTCGGGCGACGTGACCAGTTCCTCGTAGTAGCGTCGGGCCCGCGCGCCGGGCAGCAGGCCGGCTACCCGCGCCCGCATCGACCCGGCCAGCCGCGCCAGCGCCCCCAGGTTGGGCGACAGTGCCGCCTCGATACGCGCCCGGATCAGCCGCGCCAGCACCGGCGCGTCGCCCTCCGACGCAACCGCAATGCTGACCGGCGCCCGGTCGATGATCGCGGGAGTATAGAAGTCGCACTCGGCGGGGACGTCGACGACATTGAGCGGGATGCCCCGCGCCCGTGCGGCAGCCTTCGCCGCCTCCGCGTCTGCACCCTCGCCCGCGACGAAAACCAGCGCTGCATCAACGAGATCGTCCGGCTCGAAGGGTCGCGCGAGCAGGGTGACCGGCAACTCGGCGAGATCGGCATGCGGGGTGGTGGAAATAATCACTACCGATGCGGTCGTCTTTATAGCCAACCGGGCCTTGTTGAGGGCCTCTTCACCACCGCCGACGATGACGATGCGCTTGCCCTCGACCTTGTAGCTGACAGGAAATGTTGTCAGTTCACCCATTGGCCGCCTTTTTTGGATTTGCCTAGATACCCCTCGACGCCTCAACCCGCAAGCTATTGATATTCAATAGCTTTAATGTTTCCAGTTGCGGGTGCGGATTAGAATGGGGTTGAGGGGGAATAGCCGCGACGAACAAAAGAATCCACAGTGGCGGCAAGGCGTGGAACGTCGGTGCCTAAAGATCGCTGACGATGTCGGTCTGGGAGAAGTCACTGCCGACAAAGAGCAGAGGCAATGAACGCTGCGTTACCGCGGCGTAGGAGAAGCAATCACCGAAGGTCAGGCCGGCAGGATGTCGGATTTTCCCCCACCGCTTGTAGGCGATATGCGCATCACAGGCCGTCTCATCAGTTACGGGGATGATCTGGGGGGCCAGTGCCCCAATCATCCTGCGCATCTCGTCGCCCACCCCGTTCCACTCTGCAGTCACAAAGCATTCCACCAGCGTTCCCGCCAGGCTGCATTCTGATCGAGCGTCTCGATGCGGGCGTCGCGGAGAGGTTCTCGCCTGAGAATGGCCACCAGCGCCGACGTATCAACAACGATCACTTCGGCAACCCGCCCTCGTCGTACACGCCCTCGTCCCAGGGACCGGGCCTCATCTTCGCCATGGCCTGGCGCGTGATCTCATCAATGAGCGCCCGATCCAGCTTGCGCCGAGGCGCCGCTTCCATCGGTCCAAGGCGGACCGTTGGCCTGCCATGACGAGTCAGCACCACCCCTTCTCCATTCTCCGCCCGACGAATGACGACAAATCTAGACCGCCATCAGGTCCAGATCAATGCTACCCCTGCCGCGAGGGGACGCGCACGACAAGGCCGTCGATCTCGTCGCGCACCTTGATCTGGCAGCTGAGGCGGCTGGTCGGGCGCACGTCGTAGGCGAAGTCCAGCATGTCCTCTTCCATCATCGACGGTCCGCCGACGACGTCGGTCCACGCCTCGTCGACATAGACATGGCAGGTGGCGCAGGTGCAGGCGCCGCCGCACTCCGCGACGATGCCGGGCACGCCGTGCATGATGGCCGTCTCCATCACGGTCGAGCCGGTCTCGCCCTCGGCCTCGTGCCGGGTGCCGTTGGATTCGATATAGGTGATGTGGGCCATGAGGTCTCTGCTCTCGCGTCGTGCCCGGATATAGACGCGCCGCGACAGCCCGGCAAGGACGCCTTCCGTCGCGACCGCACGCCTCAGGCCGCCTCGTCGAGCAGGGTGGCAATGTAGGCGCCGCACTCCGCCACGGCCATCGCGATGTCCTCGATGCGCTCGGGATTGACCGGCTGCCCGGCGCGCAACTCGTCCTCGGCGAGGCGCGTGAGGTCGCGGACGCCCCAGGCGCCGATGCCGGAGGCGGCGCTCTTGAGCGTGTGCAGGTGTTCGAGTAGCGCCCCGATCGTCGTGCTCGCCTCGATCCGGCCCAGATAGACCTCGGACATGCTGGCATAGAGCCGCAGCACCTCGTCGGTGAGGCCGGGATCGCCCATCGCCTGGCGCGCCAGATGATCGAGGTCGATCGGACCATGGCGGTGATCGCGAGCCAGGCTGTCCGGTCCGATCCCCTGCGCCCTGTTGCGTCCCATGCCACCGACCTTCGCTTGCATCACCCGCTCTACGGGGCGAGGTCAGGCTAGCCGGCCGGCGTGAAGGCAGGCCAAAGCGGAAGCATGCAATTTTATCGATGCCCTCTTGGGGCCGCATTCCACGCCGAAATTAACCTTCCGTTAAGAAAGCGTTCGGTTTGCCTCAAATTGATTGTATATCAGAGCTTCCACCAAGCGTGCGGCGGCGTGGGGCAAGGGTCGGATCGCGAGGCGTTTTAATCGCATTTTACCCGATTTGGATGGCTTCCCGGAACTCCGGAAGTGGTCCAATGCCAGCTCTGAAGGCCTGCCGAGTGCCGATGCGAGAGTTGTAACGAGTATGGCTAAGAAGTCCTCGACCCCCCAGAACGATCCTGCAACTCTGGCATTCTCTGCGGTGGAGGACGCGCTCAAGGACTCGGTGTTCGCCGGCCTTGACCAGCCCGCCGCCGCGGCGGAACCGCCCCCGCAGCCCGAGCGCACCGGTCCCAAGCCGGTGAACCGCGATACCTCGTCGCGCTCGGAGCGGCAGCGCACCGCGGACAAGTTCGCCGCGCAGACCGGCTCGGTCGCCAATGACGACCGCTTCCAGAGTTCGCGCATCCTCTACGGGCTGCAGAGCAAATCCTCCGGCACGCCGACCATGGTGGCCGGCTTCGTCGCGCTGGGCTGGGTGGTGGCGATCGCGCTGGTGGCGCTGATCCGCAACGGCGCCGAGCTGGGCTCGCCCGCATTCTGGGGTTCGAACGACTTCATCGGCCTCGTGACGCTGGCCGTGGTGCCGGTGGTCGGCATCTTCGCCATCGCCGCCCTGATCCGGCGCGCGCAGGACCTGCGCAACGCCGCCGCCGCGGTGACGCAGGCAGCCATCCGCCTTGCCGAGCCCGAGACCACCGCCTCCGAAAAGGTCGCTTCGGTCGGCCAGGCCGTGCGCCGCGAGGTGAACGCTCTCGGCGACGGCCTCGAGCGCGCCCTCAGCCGCGCCGGCGAACTCGAGGTGATGATCCACAACGAGGTGACCGCGCTCGAGCGCACCTACTCCGACAACGAATCCCGCATGCGCGCCCTGATCCAGGAACTGGCCAGCCAGCGCGAGGCGGTGATCACCAACACCGAACGCGTCCGCGAAGCGATCACCGAGAGCCATACGGGCCTCGTCTTCGACCTCGACATGATCAGCCAGCGCATCGCCGGAACCATCGTCGAGTCGGGCGGCAACCTGACCAAGGCGCTCGAAACGGCCGGCAATTCGCTGAACGCTGCCTTCGGCGAGCGCACCGAGAGTTTCGTGTCGCTGATCGACCAGCGCACCAGCCACTTGCTGGTGGCGCTCGACGATTCCGCCTCGCGCCTCAACATCACGCTCGAGGACCGCGCCAGCACCATCTCAGGCGCCTTCGAGAACCGCACGCACGAGCTGAGCTCGGTGATCGACGGCCGCCTCGAATCCCTCACCGAGGCGCTCGACAGCCGCACGGTGACCCTCTCCGACGCCATCGACAACCGCACCAGCTCGCTCGCCAAGCTGCTGAGCCAGGGCGGCATCACCCTGCTCGACCAGTTGCGCGATCGCGGCCATGAGGTGTCGAGCTCGCTCGACATGATCGGCACCCGCATCGCCTCCGACATCACCGGTCGTGCCCGCGAGGCCGAACAGCTGCTGTCCGGCCTCTCCCGCCAGCTCGACGAGCAGGTGCAGATCCAGGTCAACTCGATGGAAAGCCGGCTGCAGTCGGCGATGATCGAGCTCTCCGGTGCGCTGGACGACACCACCGAGCGCGCCCGCGTCACCCTGACCGGCGCCGGCTCGCAGAACCTCGCGCAGTTCGACGCCCGCCTCGACGAGATCGCCGTGGTGATCGACGCGCGCCTGTCGACGCTCGACGGCGTCATCGGCGACAAGGGCGACCGCCTGGTCGCCGCCCTCGACAAGCACAATGCGAGCTTCGCGGCCCGTGCCAACGTGTTGGAGATGGCCCTCGACGAGAAGTCCGAGCACTTCAACGAGATCGTCGGCCAGCGGACCCGCGAGATGACCGAGACGCTCGGCCAGCGGACCAAGCAGATCACCGAAACCATCGCCAATCGCAGCCGCGAACTCTCCGATGCGCTCGAGGGCCATACCCAGGTGATCGCCGACGCGGTCGATGCCCGCACGCAGCTGCTCAACGAGACGCTGCAGAACCGCAATGTCGACTTCTCCGAGACCCTGCTCGGCCGCGCACGCGAGATCGACGAGGCGCTGTCCGGCCGCACCCGCGAGCTCGAGCTGGCGCTGACCACGCGCACCAACGAGCTGGAGCAGGCCATCACCACCCGGACCGCCGACCTCGGCCAGACGCTGGCCGCGCGGACCGCCGACTTCAACCAGACCCTCGCCGGACGGACCAACGAGTTCGGCCAGATCCTCGCCGCGCGGACCGCCGACCTCGGCAACACGCTCGCGACGCGAACCACCGACCTCGGCCAGGCCTTGTCCGACCGGACCTCGGAACTGGGCGGCACGCTCGCCGCGCAGACCGCGGACCTGAGCCAGACCCTCGCCACCCGGACCGGCGAACTGGCACAGGCGCTGCAACTGCGCAGCGGCGAACTCGAGACGTCGCTGACCACCCGCACCAATCAGCTCGACCACGCGATTGCCGGGCGCGCCCGCGAACTCGACCATACCCTCAGCCAGCACGTGACGGCGTTCGACAAGACCATTTCCGGCCACGCGCAGGCTCTCGACACCACCATCCTGACCCACGCCCAGTCGATCGACTCGAGCCTCGGAACCCGTGCCGAGCAGATCAATCAGCTGATCGCCGGTCGTTCGCAGGCACTGGACGCCACGCTGGCGCAGCATGCCAAGCAGTTCGGCGACAGCCTCGACCAGCGCACCCAGGCGCTGGCCTCGACCGTCTCGAACCGCTCCGCCGAACTGGCCGAGGCACTCAACACCCGCACCCAGCAACTCGCCGAGACGCTGGGCACGCACACCGTGGGGATCGCCGCCGCGATCGGCGAAAGGACCACGGAACTGGCCCGCACGATCGACTCCCAGGGTACGACCGCTCGCGACAAGATCGACCAGAGCCTGCGCAACGTCTCCGACACCATGGCGGAGCGGGCCCAGGCCGTGTCGACCCTGATCCAGTCGAAAGTGGCCGAAGTCAACGAGAACCTCGGACGCGGCATCGACAACGCCATCCTGCGGATCGCCGACGCGGAGTCCGGGGTCACCGCCCGGATCGACGGCGCCGCGGCCACCGTGGGCGACAGCGCCCGCAAGGCCGCCGACATCATCGAGACCGGCGTCAACTCGGCCCGCAAGGCGATCACCGACATGGTCGACCAGCGGCTGGGCACCCTGCCCGAGGCGATCACCGCCCGCGCCGACATCACGGCCGAGCGGCTCGCTTCGCTGAATACCGCGATCAATACTGCCCTGGTGCAGTCGATGACCGACCTGGAAGCCGGCGCCGATCGCATCGAGGAGACCATCTCACGCCGCATCGTGGCCGCGACGCAGGGCATCGCCGACGATGTCACCGTCACCGCCGACCGCATGGATGTGGCGGTGCGCAACGCACTGGAGCAGATCCAGGTCACCTCGCGCCATGTCGACGAGCTGATCTCGGTCAAGGCGGTCGCCGCGGCCGACGCGATCGGGGCCAAGGTCGCCGAGATCAACCGCACCGTCAGCGAGCATACCGACGCCTTCTCGGCCCTCGTGTCGGATCGTTCGGCGCAGCTCGAAATGGCACTCGCCAACCACGGCAACGTGCTGCAGCAGGCGCTGGTGACCAATGCCTCGGCCGCCGAAGACCTGATGAGCCAGTCGACCTCGCGTATCCTGACCGACGTGACGGCCGCGCTGGGCAAGCTCAATGACTCCAACCTGCTGCTGCAGAAGGTGCTCGACGCCTCGACCGCCAACCTCGCCAACCTCGAGACCAGCGTCGCCCAGCAGACCGCCACCTACTCCTCGACGGTCCGCGAGGCCATCGGCTCGACCGAAGAGGCCGGCCGCATGGTCACCGAGCACGTGGGTGCGCTGCGCACCTCGATTGCCGGCATGGTTGCCGAGTTCGGCTCGATGCTGGGCAACCTCAATGCCGAGGCGCAGAGCCTCGACCGCGCCGCCGACAACCTGAACTCGACCGGCAACATGACGCTGTCCATGCTGGACGAACGCCGCGCCGCAATGGACACACTGGCGCAGAGTTTCGCCGCCCGCGCCGACGATATCGACATGCGGATGCGCGGCTTCGCCCAGTCCATCGCCGATACGGTCAGCGAGACCGAGGCGCGCCTCGTCAACGCCCGCGAGGTGATGGAGCAGGTCCTGGCGTCGACCACCTCGAACGTGGCCGAAACGCTGGAACAGACCTCGGGCAGCATCAGCGCGGCGCTCAACGGCACCACCAGCCAGCTGCACGAGGTGTTGACCGAGACCACCTCCCAGCTCAACGAGGTGCTGACCACGACCACCGAGCAGGTTCAGACCGCGCTCGCCGCGACGACCGGCCAGCTGCAGTCCGCCCTCGGCAGCACCACCCAGCAGGTGCAGGCGGCCCTCAGCACGACGACCGAGCAGGTGCAGGCGGCGCTCGACCAGACCAATGCGCAGGTGCGCACCGGCCTTGCCGAAACCACCGAGCATCTGCAATCGGCCCTGCACACCAGCACCACCCAGGTGCAGGATGTGCTCGGCAAGAGCACCAACCTGCTCGAGGAAGCGCTCGAGAACACCTCGCAGCGCGTCGCCACCCAGCTCAACTCCTTCACCAATACCGCCGGCTCCGAAAGCCAGCGGGCCGCCGACGCCCTGCGCCAGACCCAGGCGACGATGATCCTCGAGATGCAGCAGGCGCTCGAGGAAGCCACGCAGCGCTTCAACGAGACGGCCGCCGCGATGCGCGCCACCGCCAAGGAGGTGGGCTCCGAACTCGAGAGCACGCGTTCCGAGCTGGCCCGCGGCGTGATCGAGCTGCCCGAGGAGACGCGCTCCAGCGCCGCCGCCATGCGTCGCGTGGTCGCCGAGCAGATCGAGGCGCTGGCCGAACTCAATGCCATCGTCCGCGCGCAGCCCGCGACGCATGACCTGAACGACCGCCGCCCGGCCGCGCCGACCCGTCAGTCGATCATTCGCGACGAAGCGCCGGTCTCGCGTCCCGAGCCGGTTCGTCCCGAGCCGGTGCGCCAGGAGCCGGTGCGCCAGGAGCCGCCGCGTGCCGCCGAGCCGGCCAAGCCGCGCTTCGTGCCGATGCCGGACGTGCCGGCGCCGGTGGTCACCGCATCGCGCCCGCAGGTGGTGGCGGAAGCCAAGCCGGCTCCGGCGGCCGTAGCGGCCAAGACCGAGGAAGGTGGCGGCTGGCTGCGCGATGTGCTGCGCAACGCGTCCGGTCCGGCCGCGGCCCAGCCGGCAGCCCCGGCACCCGCCGCCGCCGCCGCACCGCCGCAGCAGGGACTCAACACCCTGACCGACGAGATCGCCCGCTCGATGGACCAGGCGGCGCTGGCGGAGGCCTGGCAGCGCTACCAGAGCGGCGAACAGAACGTGTTCTCGCGCCGGATCTACACGCTGTCCGGCCAGGCGACCTATGACGAGGTCAGAAAGCGCATCCAGCGCGACGCCGATTTCGCCAAGACTGCCGCCACCTACATGGCCGAATTCGAGCAATTGCTGAAGCGCGCCGCGACCGGACCAAGGCCGGTCGAGGAGAGCCGCGAGTACCTGCTCAGCGATCGCGGCCGGGTCTACACCATGCTGGCCCACGCCAGCGGCCGCCTCGGCTGATCCGGGCCCAAGGTTGACCTCACTGGCCCCGCGGGAAACCGCGGGGCTTTTGTTTTGGTGCACCGGCCCGGGCCACGACATGGATCCCGGGTGAGCCGCCGGGATCCCTACGCCAGCGGCGCTTCCTGGGGACGCTTGGGCCCGTGCAATCCGAGCGACAGCCAGATCAGCACGGCGCCGAGGCCCGCGAAGGCGGCCGCGACGAAATAGGCCTGGGCCCCCATCAGACCCATGAGCCAGCCGAAGCCGACCAGCGCGATCACCGTCATGGCCTGCTGCAACACCTGGAAGAAGCCCTGCGCCTCGGCGGCAATCTCTTCGCTGGTCCAGTTGGCGATGAAGTGCATGCAGCCCAGGAACCCCAGCGCGAAGGTGATGGCGTTGAGCGCCTGCAGCGGGATCAGCCATTCCAGCCCCGGCTGCAGCGCCATGCAGGCCCAGCGAAACACCGCCGCCAGAGCCGACACGAGGATCAGGGTGCGTGCCGAGAACCGCTTGGCGAACCGGCCGAAGACGAACATCAGCGCCGCCTCGGCAATGGCGCCGACCGCAAGCAGCGGACCGATCAGATCGGCGGAAAAGCCCTGCTGCTGCCAAAGCAGCCCCTGGAAGGCGTTGAGGACGATATGGGTGCCGAACACCATCGACCAGCCGACCAGCGGCAGGACGAAGAAGGGCTTCATCGCATCGCGCAGCCGCCGCGCCGTGTCGGTCCCGACCGGCACCTCGGAGCCCTGAGGCCCCCGGAAGCGCGGCAGGCCGAAGGCGGCGACCGCGCGCAGCAGCGACAGGCCGACGAACAGCGGCAGGAAGACGCCGCCGCCGAACCAGGAGATGATGATGCCGGTGGCGATCAGCATCGCCATGTAGCCCAGCGTCCCCCAGGCCCGGATCGGTCCGTACTGCGTGCCGCGCCGGCGCGTCATGCGGATGGTCGCTGCATCGATGACAGGTCCGATCGCCGCGGCCGGCAGCGACAGCAGCGTCCAGATGATCAGGATGCCCCAGAAGCCCTGGGCGAAGTAGAGCGCCGCCGAGGCGACGCCGGCAACGACGGAGCCGATGACGATGACCTGCCGCCAGTCCGAGGCGCGATCGGCAATGCGTCCGATGCCGATGTTGAGCAGCAGCATGATCAACACCGGCAGGGCGTTGATGATGCCGATCTCGGCTTCGGTCAGCCCCTGCTCCTTGAACCAGATGCCGCCATAGACCGTGATCACGGCGCCAGCCATGAACAGGATGAAGTAGTAGACGGTGGCCCGCAGTTCAGGGCTCGGGCCACGCTCGGTGGCGACGGGGGACGACATGGATGGCCTCCGGAGCCCGACGTCAGGGAGCGGCACTGGCGACGGCGGAGCGGTCCGGGCCGGCGGGCCGGGGGCTGGGCGGGCGCAGCCGCAGCGACAGCAGCACCAGCAGGGCGCCGACCACCGAATAGAGGCCGAGCGCCGCCCATGCCCACTGCCCGACCGCGCCGTAGAACCAGCCGAAGCCGATCAGCGCCACGACCGACATGCCCTGCTGCAGCACGTAGGAAAAGCCCTGTGCTTCCGCCGCGATCTCCTCGCTGGTCCAGTTCGCGATGAAGTAGATCCCGCCCAGGTAGCCGACCGCGAAGGTGATGGAGTGCAGCATCTGCAGCGCGAACAGCACCCAGACGGGCGGCAGGAACGCCATCGCCGTCCAGCGCACGGCAGCGACGAGACAGGCGAAGATGATCAGGTTGCGGGCCGAGATCTTGAGGTTGAGCCGCTTCCAGACGAACATCATGGCGGCCTCGGCCGCCGCCATGGTGCCGATCAGCGGCCCGATCAGCCCCTCCGGAATGCCCTGCCGGCTCCACTGCAGGGCGCCGAACGCACCCAGCGCACCATGTGTCGAGTAGAGGATGCCGAGGCCGAGCAGGGTGAGCACGAACCAGGGCTTGACCACCTGTCCGAGCCGCGTTGCACCCCCCCGCACCGTTGCGCTCGGGGCGCGTTCGGTGCGGAAGCGCGGCAACTGGAAGGCCAGCAGCGCACGGCCGAGTGCGAGCGCGACGAAGAGCGGCACGAAGGCGGCATCGCCGAGCCAGCCCAGGATCGGCCCGCAGGCAATGCTCGCCACCATGAAGCCCACCGTGCCCCAGGCCCGGACGGTGCTGAAATCGGTGCCGCGTCGTTCGGTCATTCGCAGCGTCGCGGCATCGATGATCGGCACCAGGGCGAAGGCCGGCATGATGCACAGCGTCCAGATCAGCAGGATGCCCCAGAAGCCCGAGACGAAGAACAGGCCGATCGGAACGGCGCCCGCGATCAGCGACAGCGCGATGATCACGCCCCGCCAGTCGCTGGCGCGATCGGCGATCCGCCCGACCAGGACATTGAGTGCCAGCATGAGCAGCACGGGCGCGGCGTTGATGATGCCGATCTCGTCGGGGCCGATGCCCCGGTTGACCAGCCAGATGCCGAAATACACCGAAATCGCGCCATTGGTGCCGAAGACCGAAAAATGGTAGATCGCCGCGCGCAACTCCGGCGAGAGCCGCGGGGCAGTATCTGGGGAAGGCATTAAGTGTGCTCCGGGCGGGAGAATCCGCGCACCAAGTCGACACTGCCGCCCCTAAAGGCAAAGATCAACTGTCGCCTGTCACCGATGCGGCCGGATGGATCTACTGACCTACCGCGGCGCGGCGGAGGCGCAGGCGGCGCGGCTTGCGCGGCAGCGGCGTCTCGGTCCAGCGCACCAGTTCGAGCACGCCCTCGTGCGTTTCGGCGATGGCGGTGCAGCTTTCCACCCAGTCGCCGGTATTGACGTAGTGGATGCCGGTGCGCTCGTGCATGTCGGCATAGTGGATGTGCCCGCAGATGACGCCGTCCGACCCGCTTTCGCGCGCCTCCAGAGTCAGCGCCTCCTCGAAGCGGCCGATGACGCTGACCGCGTTCTTCACCTTGTGCTTGGCCCAGGCCGACAGCGACCAGTAGGTGAGGCCCAGCCGGCGGCGCACCCAGTTGATCACCACGTTGACGCGCAGCGCGAAGCGGTAGGCCCAGTCGCCCACATGCGCCAGCCACTTGGCATGGGCGACGACGACGTCGAACTGGTCGCCGTGGATGACCAGATAGGTCTTGCCCTGCGCGGTGGTGTGGATGGTGCGATCGACGAACTCGACCTCGCCGAAATAGGTGCCGAGATACTCGCGCAGGAACTCGTCGTGATTGCCCGGCAGGACGACGATGCGGGTGCCGCCGAGGGCCTTTTCCAGCAGCAGGTCGACGAAGTGATGGTACTCGGCCGGCCAGAACCAGGCCTTCGCCAGCCGCCAGCCGTCGACGATGTCGCCGACCAGATAGATGGTGTCGGCATCATGCCAGCGCAGGAAATCGTTGAGCTGGTGAATGCGCGTCGGCCGCATCCCCAGGTGCACGTCGGAGATGAACAGCGCGCGGACGCGCCGCACCTCCCTGCCCTCCTCGATCATGCCGCGCTCCCTGCTGGTCCGCCCCGAGTTTACCCCATGCGCCTGCCGGGACGCAGCGGTTTTCGTTGCCATCGGCCCATAGGGTGGGGAAAACGGCGGCTTTCAGCGCGAAATCCGCGCCTTGAGCGCCACTATCCGCCGGTAGCTCTGCTCGATGCGGGCCCGGAAATCGGGGTCCTTGTCGGCCTCGGCCACGAGGATGGCGCGCACTTCGTCGCCGAGCGAAGCCCGCGGCCTGGCGGTATTGGAGAACAGCAGCACGTCGACGCCAGCGCGAACGGCGCGGATCACCGTCTCCCCGAGCGAGTAGTGATCGCGGATGGCACCCATCTCGAGGTCGTCGGTGATGACGACGCCGGAGAATCCCAGATCGCCGCGCAGGACACCTTCGATCCAGGGCGCCGACAGGCTCGCCGGCGCACCGGTCGGATCGATCTCCGTGTCGATGAGATGGCCGACCATCACCATGTCCTCGTACCCCGCCGCGATCAGTTCGCGGTAGGGGCCGAGCTCGGCATCCGTCCAGGTCCGGGTGATGTCGACGAAGCCCTCGTGGCTGTCGGCGGTCGAAGAGCCGTGGCCGGGAAAGTGCTTGAGCGAGGTGACGAGACCGGCCGCGTGATGCGCGGCGACGACCTCGGAGGCGTAGGCCGCGACAACCGCACCGGTCTTGCCATAGGCGCGGCCGAATTTCGCGATCACCTGGTTCTTCGGATTGACCGCAAGATCGACGACCGGGGCGAAATTGACGTTGAAGCCCCATGCGGCGACGCCCTGGGCCAGCTTGTCATAAATCGGCCGGGCCTCCGCCGGGGAGTTGCGCGCCGCGATGGTCGCGGCGTCGGCGATCTCGGCAAAGCCCACGGCCTCGGTGAGCCGCTCGACCAGCCCGCCTTCCTGATCGAGCGTGATGAACGGCACGGCCCCCGACGCCGCGGCGCGGAACGCCTCGTTCATTGCCTCGACCGCGGCCCGGCTCTTGACGTTGGTCTTGAGGAACATCACCCCGCCGATGCCGCCCGAAGCGATCTCGGCAATGGCCGCCTTCACCGACTTGTCGCCGGTATCGTCGCCACCGAAGCCGACGACAATCATCTGGCCTGCCATCTCTTCGACGGTCTGCGCCAGAGCGGGCGAAGCGCCGAACATCAGGATCGTCGCGAGAAGGGTCGTGGCGAGGCGCATGGCTGCAGGGTCTCGGAGAATCGGGTGCGGGCTTTTGCCAGGAAATTGCGGCGAAACGCCAGAGGGAGCGTACCGGCCTCTCCAGCAGACCCCGCCACCCTCCTCCCCCGCGGGCGGGGGAGGATCAGGACGGGGGGACCGGCGCACTCCGATGTCATCCCGGTGCGGACCCAGTGCTTTCTGCTCGCGCGGTGACTGACGACGACATCACAGGATGGTCCCCGGCCTGCGCCGGGGTGACACCGAGCCGGAGCGCAGGGGTCGCGCCGCGAGCCCGACCCTCCGGGCCTGCCGATCTCAGATCGGCCCATGGGGCCGATCTGCCGCTCGGCCTTCCGACTACCGGTTCTGCCGGTTCTCGATCAGGTCGGTGACCACGCCGGGGTCGGCGAGGGTCGACGTGTCGCCGAGCGCGCCGAACTCGTTTTCCGCGATCTTTCTCAGGATGCGGCGCATGATCTTGCCGGAGCGGGTCTTGGGCAGGCCGGGCGCGAACTGGATGAGGTCGGGCGAGGCGATCGGGCCGATCTCCTTGCGCACCCAGTTCCTGAGCTCGGTCTTGAGCGCATCGTCGCCCTTCTCGCCGGCCATGAGCGAGACGAAGCAGTAGATGCCCTGTCCCTTGAGGTCGTGCGGATAACCGACCACGGCCGCCTCGGAAACCTTGGGATGCGCCACCAGCGCGCTCTCGACCTCGGCGGTGCCCAGACGGTGGCCGGACACGTTGAGCACGTCGTCGACGCGGCCGGTGATCCAGTAGTAGCCGTCCTCGTCGCGACGGCAGCCATCACCGGTGAAGTAGTATCCCTTGTAGGTCTCGAAATAGGTGGTGACGAAGCGCTGGTGATCGCCATAGACGGTGCGCATCTGCCCCGGCCAGCTGTCGGTAACGACCAGCACGCCCTCGGCCTTGGTCTGCTCCTGGATTTTGCCCTCGGGCGACAGCACCTCGAGCTTGACGCCCGGCATCGGCTTGGTGGCGGAACCTGGCTTGGTGGGCGTCGCGCCCGGCATCGGCGAGATCATGCAGGCCCCGGTCTCGGTCTGCCAGTAGGTGTCGATGATCTCGCAGCGACCCTTGCCGACATGCTTGTGGTACCAAAGCCAGGCCTCGGGATTGATCGGCTCGCCGACCGAGCCGATCAGCCTCAGGCTCGACATCTCGTACTTGTCGACGAAATCGGCACCGGCGCCCATCAGCGCGCGGATGGCGGTGGGGGCGGTATAGAAGATGTTGACCTTGTGCTTTTCCACCACCTGCCAGAAGCGCGAGGCGTCGGGATAGCTCGGGATACCCTCGAACATCACGGACGTGGCGCGGTTGGCGAGCGGCCCGTAGACGATGTAGCTGTGCCCGGTGACCCAGCCGACATCCGCCGTACACCAGTAGACTTCGCCTGGGGTGTAGTCGAACACCTTGTGGTGCGTGTAGGAGGCCCAGAGCAGGTAGCCGCCGGTGGTGTGCAGCACGCCCTTGGGCTTGCCGGTCGAGCCGGAGGTGTAGAGGATGAAGAGCGGATCCTCGGCATTCATCGGCTCGGGATCGCAGAACGGCTCGACGCCGGCTGCCGCCTCGTGCCACCAGACGTCGCGTGCGCCCTTCATCAGCACATCCGCGCCGGTATTGTGCACGACCAGCACCTTTTCGACGCCGGGACAATCCTGCAGCGCCTGATCGACGTTCTTCTTGAGCGGCACGATCTTGCCGCCGCGCCGGCCCTCGTCGGCGGTGATCACAACCCGGCTGTCGCAGTCGTTGATGCGACCGGCGAGAGAATCCGGCGAGAAGCCGCCGAATACCACCGAGTGCACCGCACCGATGCGGGCGCAGGCCAGCATCGCGTAGGCCGCCTGCGGGATCATGGGCAGGTAGATGGTGACGCGGTCGCCCTTCCTGACGCCCAGCGACTTGAGCACGTTGGCGCAGCGGCTGACACGCTCGTGCAGCTTGCGGTAGGTGATCAGTTCCTGCGTGCCCGGCTCGTCGCCTTCCCAGATGATGGCGACATCGTCGCCGTGTTCGTCGAGGTGCCGGTCGATGCAGTTGTACGAGACGTTGAGCACGCCATCCTCGAACCACTTGATCGAGACATTGGGGTACTCGAACGTGGTGTTCTTGATGATCGTCGGCGCCCTGACCCAGTCGAGCCTGCGGCTCTGGTCCTTCCAGTAGCCGTTGGGATCGCTGACCGAGCGCGCGTATTCCTCCGCGTACTGCGCCGCAGTGGTGTGCGTGCGCGCGATCGCCGCCGCGCTCGGGTGAAAGATCAGGGGTTCGGTCATACTCAGTCCTCCCATGCCACCAAACGAGGTGACCTATGAGGGTTTTCTAATGAACAGCATAAGCTGGAGCAAGCGGACGGGTTGTCACTCCTTAGGCGTATGGAAACCGTCCCGATAAACGCCTTTTTCGGCGCTTTCGCCCGATAGTGCGGATGAACAGGATGGCCCCCATGCCCGCACTCGGCTACCGCGCCGCCACCGGCGCCGACATCGACCTCATCCACCGCGAACTGATGGCGGTGATCGACGAGTCCCCGCACTATTCGGATCGCTTCAAGGCGCACGAAAAGGGCAGGCTCACGAAGGGGTTCCTGCATGCCCTGCAGCGGGTCGACCCATTCCATGTCATCGTCCTCACCGTCGACGACGAGCCCGGTGGCGGCCTGATCTCAGGGCCGGAAACCGGCGCCATCTTCCGCTACTGGAGCTGGATCTTCCCCTCGCACCGCAAGACGCGGCTGGGCATGCACGGCATGCGGGTGTTCGACGAGCACTGGGACAACGGCAAGTTCCACAAGGCCTTCACCTTCGTCAGGCCCGAGAACGAAGTCGCCCTCGCCCTGTTGCGCCGCTACGGCTACGAGCAGGCGGCACTGCTGCGCCAGCACATCTTCGGGCAGGACTACGTGGTGATGGAGAAGTTCTACACCAAGGTGACCGATACCTACGACTCCGGCATGAGCATGGGCCGGCTGGCGCGCTGGCGGGCGCGCCTCGACACGCTGCTCGGACGCTGAAGTTCACCCCGCGTCGGCGCGGCGGGCCGCGAGTGCCTGCCTCAGCCTCGGCAGCACCGAGACATCCACCCCGGCCAGGCGGTAGGCCGTCAGCCACATCGCCGCCGACCACAGCGACTGTGCGACGAGTGCCGCCAGCGCCGCGCCGAGCAGGCCGTGCGTCGGAACCAGGAGCCAGTTCATGCCGAGCAAGGTACCGAGGCCGAGCCCGATCGCAGGGAGCGGCGCGTAGGGCTTGTCGTGCATCGACAGTACCAGGGCCGCCGGCCCGAAGGCCGACCTGACCAGCAGCGACAGGCAGAGCACGGCGAGCGGCCATGTGCCCCCCGAGAACTCGGCGCCGAAGATCGCCGGCAGGAGCGGCGCGGCGACGACGACCGCCACGAGCAGGCCGAGCGAAACGAGGCTGGCGACGAGGTTCGCGTCGCCCAGCTGGGCCATGACGCCGGCGCGGTCGGCGGCCGCCTCGCGTTCGAACACCCGCGGCAGCGTGACGGCATAGACCGCCGCCACGCCGAACGACACCAGCGAGAAGACGCGGGCGGCGACTCCGAACACGGCGAGATCGGCGTGACCGAGATAGCCGCTGAGCACCACGAGGTCGATATCGAAGAAGAAATCGGTCGCCAGCGCGACAATGGTCCAGGGCAAGGCGAAGCGCCACCAGCGCCGTGCCTCGCCCGCTCGCGGGGCCGGGCCGGCCGGAACGGTGCGCACCGTGGCGAGCAGCAGGCCCAACTGAACCAGCACCACGAGACCGAACCCCAGCGACAGCACCCAGAGCAGGGCATCCACCTCCCGGCCGGGGGCAGCGAGCGCGCTGGCAACCAGCAGCGCCGAGGTGATCAGCAGCGGCCGGAACAGCGCCTCCGCAAGATAGCCGGCGAACGGCCGCTCGAGGCCGACGAGGAGCGCGACGTTGCAGTAGGACACGGCGACCGCGACGGTCATCACCCAGGCCGGCAGCCAGTGCGCCGCGATCGGCCCGGCGGACGAGCCGAGCCCGGCAAGGAGAACCGGCCCCAGGGCCAGCGCCATCGCGGCGACGGCGGCGACGTGACCATAGGTCCGCAGCAGGAAGCCGCGCAGCAGCGCCCCCTGCCCCTGCGCGCGGTACTCGGCGGCGAAGTAGGAGCCGACGGTCTGAAAGCCGAGCGGCAGGACGACGCCGGCGACATTGGCCACCGCGATGACCAGAAGGTACTGCCCCAGCGTCTCGGCTCCCCACAGCCGGACGATCGCCACCTGCGCGAGGAAGGTCACGCCGGCGCCGAACAGGCGGGCAAGAAACAGCGCTCCCGACTGCGACAGCAGGCGTCGCCCCATGGCCATCTAGGTCCGCCCCACCGGACGCGGCTGATCGGGGCGCGCCCGACCCGGGCGCAGGCGATCGAGCAGGCGAGCAGAACGATGGACGACCTCGCGGGCTGCGAAGGCGGCCTCGCCGACGAGGCGCGGCCGGAAGCCGGCGGCGTAGTTGGCAACCGGCGGCACGGGGCGAATGACGCCGCGCTCGCCGACCATGCCCTTCTTGAACTGGTGCAGCCCCTGGAACCCGTCCGTTCCGCCGAGGTCGTACCAGCGGGCGGAGGTGTTGTCGCGCAGCCAGCGGATGACGTGCCAGTGGAGGAAGTAGCCGGCCCTGAGCGCCAGCGCCTCGGCGCTGGTCGCCCCGTACAGATAGACCGCCCGCCTGCCGGCGGTGAAGACGATGGCACCGGCGACGACGCGGCCCGCATGGCTGACAAGGAACAGCCGCGGCCGCAACTCGGGCTCCGGCATGGCGAGGAGGCGGGGCACCGTCTCCCAGGCCGAGTGGTCGGCGAAGCGCTTCCGCTCGCTCATCTGGGCATAGAGGGCCGCGAACTCGCCGAAGCGTTCGGCCCCGACGCAATCGAAGCTCAGCCCGGCGCGCTCGGACCGACCCAGGTGATAGCGCCACTTCTGGCTGAAGCTGCGCCGCTGCTCGGCATCCGACAGCCGCAGGTCGACGAGGTAACGATCGGGAAACAGCAGCGCGGCGCCGCGACTGAAGCCGCGCTCCCGCAACAGGCGGAACTCGGGATTGTCGGCCGCCACGCTGGCGCGGGGCAGCACCGACAGCATCATGTCGCGACGGACGGCATACTCACCGATCAGGAGTTCGATCATCGCGGCGAAATGGGACAACGCCTCGGGGGCATCGTCATCGGCCAGCATCGGCGCCCACTTGACCACGGCAATGGCCCCGAGCCGCAGCGGCACTGGCTGCACCATCACGAGGCACCCGCCGACCACCTGGTCACCCTGCCGGAACAGCAGCGGCTCCTCGATGACGCCCGGCCAGCGGCTCTCGGCGAAGGCATGTAGCTGCTCCTGGCACACGCTGTCGAAGCGGGCGACCGCGGCGTCCCACCGCTCGGGCGCCTCCGAGCGCATGGTCATGGCGACGGCACCGGCGACCGCAGGAGATTTCGGCAACGGTTCGGCTGGTTCGAGCGGTATCAGGGCGGCAGACGGCATGGGCGGTCCCGGACAAGTCCCGGGACGCTAGCGCCGCAGTGCTGACGCAAACCCTACCTGCTGGGGCCGAACGGAACGGAAATCGCCGCCTTGGTTACGAGAGGCTTAGTGGGCAACGGCAGGCGCCGCGACCACCGCGTCCTTGAGCAGCGGGATGGCCGGCAGCCCGTGCGCGAACAGCGCCTCGTCCAGCCCGTGATAGACCATGCGGACCGCGACATAGAGGATGATCAGCAGGCCGACCCAGGCGATCCAGCGGAAGCGGTTGAGCAGCCCGGCGATCAGTGAAGCGGCGACACCCATCAGCACCACCGAGAGGGCGAGACCGAAGATCAG
Source organism: Devosia sp. (assembly GCA_041916695.1). Lineage (GTDB taxonomy): Bacteria > Pseudomonadota > Alphaproteobacteria > Rhizobiales > Devosiaceae > Devosia_A. The sequence goes on from JAYRZA010000005.1 coordinate 29,057, forward strand.
CACCTCGGGGTGGTGCTGGGCCGCCCCGGCGACGGCGAGGACGTTGTCGAGCGACATCGACACGTCGGCAATGATGATCTGCAGGACGGCCTGGCGCAGGCTCTTGCGTGGAACGCCCTTGGCCACGGCGCCGTCGGCATTGAGGTCGGCATCCGCCAGCGCCTCTGCCGCCACGCTCTCGTCCTCGTGGACGACGAGTTCGCGGTACATCTTCCAGCACACCCAGAGCAGCAGCAGGCCGCCGGCCACGAGCAGGCCGCCGCCGAGCGCCAGCAACTGGGTGGTGACGAGCGCAAAGCCGATGCGGAGGACGGTGGCCGCGGCGATGCCGATCAGGATGGCCCGGCGCCGCAGATCGGGTGCGAGGCCGGCCGCGGCAAGACCGATGACCACGGCATTGTCGCCGGCCAGTACGAGATCGATGGTGATGACCTGAAAGAATGCCCAGAAAACCGAAGGATCAAGGCCGAAGGGCATTTATGCTGTGTCTCTGGCTGCTGCGCGTCGGCGCTATGTAGGTAGCGGCCAGGGGCTTGTGAAGTGCCTGCAGCGAAAAAACCCGGTACCCGAACCTACCGCGACGAACCCCGCCGACTCGACGTCCGGCGACGCCGTCCCTGTCGCGCAAGCCGTTCATGCAACTGGGGAAGTGGCCTGGTGGGTGCACAAGGACTCGAACCTTGGACCCGCTGATTAAGAGTCAGCTGCTCTACCATCTGAGCTATGCACCCTGGGCCGGCGCGGTGACTATCAGGGTCGGTTGGGCTTGTCTACACCCATTGTCGGTCGGAGACGACTTTCCCGGCCGCATGGTTGCGCTAGACTGTCGGCATCGCCCGATGGATCGCCCGCATGCCGCCCGATGAACTCCTCCTCGCCCCGCTCGACTGGCTGCGCGACAACCTCCTGCCGATCGGCAGCGCGCTCGTCGTGCTGGCGGCGGGCTGGTACCTGTCCCGTCTCGCCTATCGCCTGATCCGCCGGCTGCTGCCGCGCGCCTATGGGGTTGACAAGAACTTCGCCCCGCTGCTGGCCCAGGCGGCACGCTACGGTATCGTGGTGTTCGCGCTGGTGACGGCGCTGAATTTCCTCGGCGTGCCCAGCGCCTCGATCTACGCGGTGCTGGGCGCGGCGGGACTCGCCATCGCACTGGCGCTGCAGGGGACCCTGGCCAATATCGCGGCCGGGCTGATGCTGGTCTGGCTGCGGCCGATCGCCATCGGCGAGTACATCGTCGGAGACGGCGTCGCCGGGGTAGTGGTCGAGATCGGCCTGTTCGGCACCCGGCTGCGCTCGACCAGCGGGCTGTACATCTTCACCCCGAACCAGCGGCTGTGGAACTCGGCGATCACCAACCACAGCCGCGAACCGCGCCGGCGGATCGACGTCAACCTGACCGTCCCCGACACGATCAACGTGGCGCAGGCGCGGAAATCCATGCTCCGGATCGCCACCTCGGACAAGCGCGTGCAGGTCGACCCGCCTCCCACGGTGCATGTGGAGGCCTTTGTCGGCGACAAGATCGTGCTGCAGATGCGCGCCTGGGTACCGACGCCCGACTACCTTCCGACGCTGCGCGACATCACGGAGAAATCGAAGCTCGCGATCAACAAGCTGCTGGCCACCACCGACGATCAGGCGGAAGTCTCGGTGGCCGCCGACCCCCACACGCAACTGCCGGGGGAGCGGACGCCGGATCTGTCGTGACCCGGCGTCTCCCCGTCTGTCAGGCGTGACCGTCGAGACCGCGGAAGGCTTCGGCGCCCCAGATTGCCTCGACCTGCCGATTCTTGCCGCAGCCGGCGCGATAGCGCGCATAGTGCTGGGCCCGGGTGAGACCGTTGCTGAGCATCTCCGTGCCGGTCCAGAAGTTCTGATGGTAGTCCTCGGCCGGCCAGAAGGTGGGCGCCATCGCGACGATGGTCGCCACCGGCTTGCCGAGCGCCTCCGCGGTGGCCTGCTTGCCGGCCTCGGCGAGCTGCAGTTCGGCGTCGCTGCCGGCATAGATGGCGGTGGTGTAGCTCTCGCCGTAGTCGCAGAACTGGCCGCGCGACTCGATCGGGTCGATCAGGTGGAAGAAGGTGTCGACCAGCTTCTCGTAGCTGGTGACCGAGGGATCGTACTCCACCAGCACCGCCTCCCGATGCCCGGTCGTCTCGGTGACCACCTGCTCGTAGCGCGGGTTGTCGACATGGCCGCCTATATAGCCCGAGGTGGTCGAGACGACGCCCGGCGCGTGGTCGAAATCGCTCTCGATCGACCAGAAGCACCCGCCGGCGAAGATCGCCGTGGCGGTCTCCGCCGCCTGCGCGCCCGTCATCGCCATGGTTCCCGCCAGCGCCATCGCGATCGCCAGCCTGTTCCTTGCCATCTCAGTATCCCTTCTTGAAACGTCCGCGGCGATGTTTGCGTCAGCCGGGCGTCACGCACAACACAAACAAATGTGCAGCACCGGCCGGTAACCTGCTGGGGGTTCCGAACGAAGACACCCGACTGCAGGGGGCGACCGGGTCGCGCGCGCGGCCTTGCGAAAAACCGCATTGCGGTCGATTGTGCCGGCAACACTGCCGGCGAACTGGACGCTGCGATGACGCCGTGGAACGAAGGCGCGGATTTCCCACCGCAACCGGGGCGGCGGCCATGACGCAGGTCCCTCCCCCGCACCTGCCCGGCTGCCGCATCCCTCCCGCATTCGCCATCCCGATGACCCGCCCGCTGCTCACCCCCCTCGCCCGTTCCCTCCCCGACACCGTGCCCTTCACCGGCCCGGAGGCCCTCGAGCGACGCACCGGCACGAGGTTCCGGGCGCGTGTCGGTGCCAACGAGAGTGGCTTCGGCCCGTCCCCCGCGGTGATCGCGGCCATCGCCGGCGCCGCCGGAGAGGTCTGGAAGTACGGCGATCCGGAGATTCACGAGTTGAAGCACGCGCTGGCCGGCAGCCTGCGGGTGCCGGTCGCCAATGTCGTTGTCGGTGAAGGAATCGATGGGCTGCACGGACTGATCGCCCGACTGATCATCGAGCCCGGCGACGTCGCGGTCACTTCGCTGGGCGCCTACCCGACCTTCAACTACCACGTCGCCGGCTTCGGCGGCCGCATCGTCGCGCTACCCTATGCCGGCCTGCACGAGGACCTCGAGGCGCTGGCAGCGGCGGCCCGGCGCGAGCGGGCCAAGGTGATCTACCTCTCCAATCCGGACAATCCGATGGGCACCTGGTGGGGAGCCGACGAACTGCAGCAGTTCATCGCCTCGGTGCCGGAGGAAACGCTGGTGCTGCTCGACGAGGCCTATTGCGAGACGGCACCGGCAGGCACCCTGCCGCCGCTCGACGTCGAACGGCCCAACCTGATCCGCACCCGCACCTTCTCGAAAGCCTATGGATTGGCCGGGATGCGGGTGGGCTATGCGATCGGGCAAGCGCCGTTCATCAAGGCCTTCGACAAGGTCCGCAACCACTTCGGCGTGACCCGCCTGAGCCAGGTGGCAGCGATTGCGGCGCTCGCCGATCAGGAGTGGCTGGCCGACGTGGTCGCCAAGGTCGCTACCGGGCGCCAACGGCTCTACGGCATCGCCGCCGAGAACGGGCTGGGCGCGGTGCAATCGGCCACCAACTTCGTCGCCATCGACTGCGACGGTGACGGCGCCTATGCGCTCCGGGTGCTCAAGGCACTGGAGGGGCGCGGCGTGTTCGTCAGGAAGCCGATGGCGCCGGGGCTCGACCGGCACATCCGCATCAGCGTCGGGCGGGATGCGGAGATGGACACGGTGGCCGAGGAACTTCCGGAAGCGCTGAAGGAGGCGGGGTGAGGACGGACCTCGTCCGTCGACGGGCTCGGATGAAGGCCTTCGCGCTACCCGCGCCCGAACTCCCCGAGCAGCGCGCGCGAGCCCTTGACCACCATCGAGGTGTCCCCGCCCACCGCGATGAAGTTGAAGCCGTCGGCGAAGAGCTGCCGGGCGCTCTCGGGTTTGAAATCGAGCATGCCGGCGGCGATGCCGCCCGCCTGCATCAGCCTGAGCGCCTCGGCGATCTTCTTGAGATTGTCGGCGTGGTAGGCGCCACCGAGCAGGCCCATATTGGCGGCAAGATCGTTGGGGCCGATGAGCAGTCCGTCGATGCCCTCGACCTTTGCGAACTCGGGGATCGTCGCCACCGCCTTGGGCGTCTCGATCTGGAGGATCACGCAGATGTCCTCATGGGCCCTGGCATGGTAGCCGGTGATGGTGCCGAAGCGCACCGAGCGCGAGTTTCCGGAGAAGCCGCGGATGCCGTGCGGCGGAAAGCGCACCGAGGCGGCGGCGAGCTTAGCTTCGTCGACCGTCTGGACGAACGGGAACATGAATGAGCGGATACCGGCATCGAGCAGGCGCTTGACGAGGATCGGATCGATGCTGGGGATGCGCACCACGAACTCGGCGTCGCCGCCGTGCCGCGCCGCCAGCAGGTGGCGCTCGACGGTCTCGAGATCGTAGGGGCTGTGCTCCATGTCGAGCAGCACCCAGTCGAAGCCGATGCCGGCGGCGATCTCGGTGGCGGCGAGCGAGTTCATGGAAAGCCAGCAGCCGAGCTGCGGCACCGATTTCGCGGCAAGCGCGCGCTTGAAGGCATTGGGGGCGATGGGGCGCATGGAGTTCCTCAGAAGGCGCCGGGGAAGGCGCCGCCGTCGATGAGCAGGTTCTGCCCGGTGATATAGCTGGCCTGGGCCGAACAGAGGAAGGCACAGGCGGCGCCGAATTCCTCGGGCGTGCCGAAGCGCCTCGCGGGGATCGCGGCGCGGCGCTCCGTCTCGACGGTCTCGAGGCTGACGCCGCGCTGCTCGGCCGTGCGCCGGTTGCCGCTCTTCAGCCGGTCGGTGTCGAACGAACCGGGCAGGATGTTGTTGATGGTGACGTTGCTTGCCACCACCGACTGCGACACGCCCTTGAGGAAGGCGGTGAGCCCGGCGCGGGCGCCCGAGGAGAGATCGAGCCCGCCGATCGGCGCCTTCACCGAACTCGAGGTGATGTTGACGATGCGGCCGAAGCGACGCTCGACCATGCCGTCGATCACCCGCTGGATCAGCTCGATCGGGGTGACGAAATTGCCGATCACGCCGGCCAGCATCTTCTCCCGGTCGAGCTCGCGGAAATCGCGGAACGGCGGCCCGGCATTGTTGTTGACGAGAATGTCCGGGGCCGGACAGGCGGCAAGCAGCGCATCCTGCCCCTCGCGCGTCGCGACGTCGGCGACCACGGCGATGACGGTGGCACCGGTCGTGGCGCGGATTTCGGCGGCGACCGCGTCGAGATGAGCGGCGTCCCGGCCGTTGATCACCACCTCGACGCCTTCGGCGGCCAGCGCCGTGGCGCAGCCGCGGCCGAGGCCGCGACTGGAGGCACAGACGATGGCCTTGCGGCCCTCGAGGCCGAGGTCCATCGGATCAGCCCGCGAGGGCCCCCTGCGCCGACGCACCGCGCTCGAGCAGCAGCCGGTTATAGGCGTTGATATAGGCGCGGGCCGAGGCGACGAGCGTGTCGGGCTCGGCGGCGTTGCCGGAGACGATGCGGCCACCCATTTCGAGCCGGACATGCGCGCTCGCCTGCGCGTCGGTGCCGCCGGTGACGCCATCGATGGCGTAGAGCACCAGGTGCGGGTCCTTGCCGACCGCCTGCTTGATGGCGTTGAAGATCGCGTCGACCGAACCGGTGCCGTCATACTTGGCCTCGACCTCGACCCCGTCGATGGCGAGCTTGAGCTCGCAGCGGTGGATGCCGCCGGTCTTGGAGATCACCTCCATGTCGACCAGCTTGATGCGGTCGTCGACCGAGCCCGCCTCGTCGTCGACCAGCGCGATGATGTCGGCGTCGTAGACGTGCTTCTTGCGATCGGCGAGATCCTTGAAGCGCTGGAAGGCCTCCTGGAAGGCATTGTCGCCCAGCTCGTAGCCGAGTTCCTTCAACTTGTCCTTGAAGGCGGCGCGGCCCGAGTGCTTGCCCATGACCAGCGTGGTTTCCTTGATGCCGACCGAGGCCGGCGTCATGATCTCGTAGGTCTGGGCGTTCTTCAGCATGCCGTCCTGATGGATACCACTTTCGTGCGCGAAGGCGTTCTTGCCGACGATCGCCTTGTTGTACTGCACCGGGAAGTTCGAGGCCGCCGAGACGATCCGGCTGGCGCGGCTCAGGTGCGTGGCGTCGATCTCGGTATGATACGGCATGGCGTCGGCGCGGGTGCGGATGGCCATCACCACCTCTTCGAGCGCGGCATTGCCGGCACGCTCACCCAGCCCGTTGATGGTGCACTCGATCTGCCGCGCGCCGCCGCGGACGGCGGCCAGCGAATTGGCCACGGCGAGGCCCAGGTCGTCGTGGCAATGGGCCGAAAAGATCACCTTGTCGGCGCCCGGCACCCGCTCGATGATCGAGCGGAACATCGCCTCGTGCTCGGCCGGGACGGCATAGCCGACGGTGTCGGGCAGATTGATGGTGGTGGCGCCGGCCTTGATCGCCAGTTCGACGCAGCGGGCGAGGAAATCGATCGGCGTGCGGGTGGCGTCCATGGCGCTCCACTCGACATTGTCGATGAGCCCGCGCGCCTGCGTCACCGTGGCGGTGATGATCTCCAGCACCTGCTCCTCGGTCTTCTTCATCTGGTGCGCCAGATGAATCGGCGAGGTGGAGACGAAGGTGTGGATTCGGCCGCGCCTGGCGTGACGCACCGCCTCGCCGGCCCGCGCGATATCGCCCGGGATGGCGCGGGCGAGCCCGGCGACCACCGCGTTCTTGACCTGCTTGGCGACGGCCACGACGGCCTCGAAGTCCCCGTTCGAAGCGATCGGGAACCCGGCCTCGATGATATCGACGCCCATCTCGTCGAGCGCCTCTGCAACCTGCAGCTTTTCTTCCAGCGTCATGGTGGCGCCGGGGCTCTGCTCACCGTCGCGGAGCGTGGTGTCGAAGATGTAGACGCGATCCTTGTTGGTCGCGGTGTCCGTGGTGGTCATCTCGGTCTTTCCATCAATCGGCCGGGGATGCGTGATCCCGCTCGGCCGGACAAAACTGCTGTTCGGCTTTCCCTCGCTATCCCCTGACCACCCGCTCGCGTCCCGAGCCGTCGGTTATCAGGGGCTGATAAGAATGAGAAGCAGGGCGGCCGGAAGCAGCAGCAGCGCAGCCGCAAGGATCAGCCGGCTCTCACGAGCCTTCTGTTCGGCGGCGGCGATGGCGATGGCGCGCTTGCGCTGCATGGGTCGGTATCCGTTTGCGCAACGGATAATGGGGCAAATCCGCGTCCTGCACAAGTCCATGCGACATCGAACGGTCGATCGCTGCCCGAAGGCGCGCAACTGCCGCAATCAGGCGCCGACGGGGAAACGATTGCGATCACCCATCCGGCGCGCACGCGCCAGGCTGCCGCGGATCGACGTCGTTCACGGCCGCCCCCGATCAGGTCGGAGAGGCCCGCCGGAACTGCACCTCGACCAGCAATCCCTCCGGTCCCTCGACGAAGAACTGCCCGATATCGCTGCCGGGAATGCCGGTGAGCCGATAGGGGTAGCCGGAGGCCTCGATCCGGGCCTTCGCCACGGTGAACTCGTAGACGCCGAAGGCCACGTGGTTGACCAGCCCACGTGGAAAATCCTCGTCGCGCCGGACGATGTTGAGATGGATGCAGGGCACGCCGTCCACGTAGATCCAGTGCCCGGGAAAGCCGAAGGGCGGCCGCGCGCCGTCCTCCGCGGCCAGCACCGCCGTCAGAAAGGCGACCATGCGCGGCCCGTCGACGACATCGATATTGACGTGGTCGAGCCTGGGCATCAGTTGAACGCGAACACGGCCGAGAGCAGCACGATGGCGAAGCTGAGCGCCGTCAACTGCCCGAACTGCCGCGATCGCGCCGCCGCCTCGGCGTCACCGGCACGGGCCTTCCTGGCGTTCATCTCGTTGAGGCCGATGAACACCAGCATGGCGGCGATCCCGGCCATTTTCACCCAGAACCAGGCATTGGGGATGACCCAGTTCCACTTCAGCCACAGCACCAGCACACCGGTCACCAGCAGGGTGATCATCGCCCACTTGCCCAGGCGCGCCAGCCGCTCGGCGAAATCCGCCAGTTCGGTGCGCACCTCGGGCGACGCCGAGGCCATCCTGGCCCCCAGGATCGGCATCACGACGGAATTGGCGCCGCCCACGATGAAGGCGACGATGTGTATGAAAAACAGAATCAGCCCGACGATCGACATTCCGCAAGCCCTCGATTGACCCTCGCAAGGCTACTCCTGACGACGGGCCGGGCCTAGTCCCCCGCGCTAGTCTCCGAGGTCGAGCACGCCTTCGCCGACGATCACCGCATCGCCGCCGATGCCGCCGTGCACGAGAGTCTCGTTCTCCTTGCGCAACTGCAGCGCGATGAGGCTGGGCCGCCCCATCTCGTGCCCCTGACGCAGGCGATACTCGTGCTGGCCGGGCTCGGCGAACCGGCCGATCAGCCCGAGCAATGCCGCGGCCGCCGCGCCGGTCGCCGGATCCTCACCGAGGCCCATGCCGGGCGCGAACATGCGGGCCGCGAAATCGATGCGCGATTCCTCCGGGGTCTCGGTGAAGACGTAGACCGCGCCGTGGCCGAAGGGATAGATCTCGTCCCAGCCCCGGCGCTCGAGCTTGAGGCGCTTCAGCACGGCCGCATTGCGGACGGGAACGAGGTAGAACGGCACGCCGGCGGAAAAGAGCGCCGGCTCGTACTTGCCGCAGCCCACCTCGTCCGGATCGATCCCGAGCGTCGTGGCGATGGCGAGCCTGCCCGGCGCGTTGCCAACTTCAGCCGGCAGCCTGGGCAGTGCGAAGCGCGCGTGGCCCATGTGCTTGTCCAGCCGCTCGATGACGCAGGTGATGACCCCGATGGTCTCCTCGATGCGAATGGCGGTGGCGCGATTCTGCAGCCCCAGCACCACGGCGGCGCCGACCGTCGGGTGGCCGGCGAAAGGAAGCTCGACCTGCGGGGTGAAGATGCGGACGGCTGCCGAATGCCGCTCGGAACTGGCCTTCTGGATGAACACCGTCTCGGAGAGGTTGAACTCGCGGGCTACCGCCTGCATCTGGTCGTCGAGCAGCCCGTCGGCCTTGAGCACGACGGCCAGCGGATTGCCCTTCAGCCGCTGCTGGGTGAACACGTCGAGCAGGAGATAGTTGAGCTTCATCTGGGACTCCGCGCGCCGTGCAGCAGGTGCGGCCGCCGCCCCGGCTCTGTCAAGGTCGACTGCCGCGCCGGCCGGCTAGAGCGGCGGCAGCGTGAAGGAAGTCTTGTCGAGCCCGAGTTCCTCGCAGATCGCATCGACGCCGACCTGGTGGTCGTCGCGCTCGTGCAGCCCCGAGACGGTAATGCAGCCGATGATGCCGCAGCCGCGGACGCGGATCGGGAACGCCCCTCCGGCGATGGCGAACTGCGCCGGATCGAGCCCCCGGTGGGCGGGGAAGACCCGCTCTTCGAAAGTGCGCTCGAGAACCACGCGATAGCTGGACTTCAGCAGACGGGTCAGCGTGTTGACCTTGCGCTGAACCCAGTTGGCATTGTCGGCCGAGGTCCCGGGCATGGCCGCGTAGAACAAGGTGCGATCGAAGGTCCGCACGTCGACCACCAGGCCGAGCCGCTCGCGAAAGGCCCGCTCGCGAACGCGGACACCGAGCGCGAAGGCAGTCCCCTCGTCGAACGCCTCGAAAACGAGGCCTTGCTCCTGCGCGATGATCCGCGCCACGTCTTCCTTCGACATATGTGCTCCCCTTCGCAGCTGCAGCCTTCTAGCACGGCCGCGTCGGCCGCACAGGGCCGACGCGCGCATTGTCACGGGAGGCGGAATTGTGACAATTGCATGACGTAACCGTCACAAGGAGTTCACAATGGATGCGGCGTCACCGGTCGAACCGCATGTGGGCTCTGCATCCGCGGCTGGCGACCGCGACGGATCAGTCCTGCGCATCGATGCCGCGCGAATCCTCAGGTGGTACGTCATCGCCATTGGCTTCGCCCTCGGGCTGGGCGCGCTGCGCTTCGGCGTCGAGGTAGCGCTCGACAGGCCCTACAACGAGCTTGCGCCTTTCCTCTCCGTCGACAAGGAAGCCAGCCTGCCAACCTGGGTCTCGGTGATGCTGCTCGGCGCGATCGGCGGTTTCATGCACCTTGCCGCGAGTGCCGCGCGCGCCGGCGGCGAGGGAACGGCTCGGAGCTGGAAGGTGCTGGCCTGGATCTTCATCTACATGGCCGCGGACGAACTGGTCGCCATTCACGAGGGCTTCGACCGGCTCGGCGCCTCGCTGGTGCCCGGCGGAGGCCTGTTCCACTTCGGCTGGGTGGTCTTCGGCCTCGTCGCCGTGACCGCCGCCGGCCTCGGCTTCCTCCCTTTCCTCCTCCGCCTGAGGCGGATCACCGCCGTCCGGCTGTTCGTCGCCGGCGCCGTCTACGTCTTCGGCGCGCTGGGGCTGGAAATGCTGGGCGGCCTCGTTGTCGAAGCCACCGAAGGCAGCTTCTGGCGCGGCGTCATGGCAATGGTCGAGGAGACCTTCGAGATGGTCGGGCTGGCCCTGGCGCTCAGGGCCGTGCTGCTGCACCTTGCAGCCACGCAGGCGCAGTTCCGGGTGGAGGCCGCGACCAACTGAGGCAGGATTCGGTGGAGGCCCGCCGCGTTCATGCGACATTCATCGCGACCTCGACATAAGGCCGGCCCAACCTCAAGCTGCCCAAGAGAACAAGATGCCAAACTACCTGACGACATGGTTCCGCCGTGCGGAGCGCAACCGCACGCTGAGCGACCTGCTCAAGCTCGACGACCACCTGCTGCGCGATATCGGCCTGACCCGCACCGACATCACCGCGATGCGGTCCGGACGCCGTCATGGCAACGCTTCCCGCGCCCATGAGTAGCGGGCGGGCCTTCGATGGGCCGAACACCGACTGAGGGGCTCCCGCGCGAGAAGGCCGGAGCCCCTCGCTTCTTCAGGCGTCGCGGAAGCGAATGCCCAGAACCACGCCGATGAACAGGCCAGGTGCCCCGAAGCGCAGCGCCGACAGCCAGTCGCCGCCGGTGACGTAGAGCTGCACCGCGATGAAGACGCTCCAGAATCCGACCACTCCCCAGATGAACCACGGGCTGTAGCGCACGACGCGGCGCGCCGTCAGATCGAGCGCTGGTGGTTGAACGGGCGGAGGTTTCGGCGGGTCGATCAGCGGCATGGCCGCAATCTAGGTGCGACTGCCGCAAAAGCAAAGGCCGCCCAACGGGCGGCCTCGCGTCAGTACACGGCGGGATTGCGCCGTTCGGTGCAGCGCCCCTGACAGAGCGCGAAGGCGGGACAGGCCGGCCCGCGGCAGCCCGGCCGCACGCGATCGATCGGTACCGAGATCAGGCCGGCATTGTCGCGCCGGGCGCCCGGGATTTCCATGCCCGCTTCCATCATGCCACCGCCGGAAGCGCGAAGAGCGCTTCGATGGTGTCGCGATCGGGGTGGGAGAACCGGTCCTCCGACAAGGCGCCGAGCATGTTGCCGAGTACCTTGGGAATCATCCGGCCGGCCGTGACCGGCAGGTGGCCGGAGATGATCGCCGTCGGATTGAGCCGCTCGATGTCGCTCAGCAGGTGCCCCAGCCGGGTCTTGTCGACCATGCCGAGCCATGGTGCGTCGATGCCGGCCCAGGTCGTCATGCCAACGCGCAGCGTCGCTTTCGGTATGGCCTCGCTGGTCTCGTAGGGGGCATCGAGCAGCGCCCCGAAGGCATCGACGCTGAACAGCACGCGGGTCTTGGTGTCGAAGAAGCCGGTCGTCTCCGGGGCGTCATAGGTCGGGGGCTTGAGCAGCACCAGTTCACGATCGCCGAGGTCGAGGCGCTGGCCGTGGTCCATCGGCACCAGCCGGCTCATGTCGAAATCGTTGCGCAGGCCGAACTTGGCCGCGCCAAGGCCCGGCACCACCACCTTTGCGTTGGGTGCCAGCTTCAGCACCGCATCGAGATTGCCGATATGGTCGAGATCGGTGTGACTCACATAGATCCACTTGAGGTCGGCAGGGTCGATGACCTGGCGCAGCGCCTCGAGGTACTGCTGCTGGAAGGCGATGCCGTTGGTATCGACGAGGATCGGCTCGCGAGCGTGGATGAAGTGCGAGTTGGCGGGCAGGATGCCCAGCGGCCCGATGGGGAAAAAGCCGGTGAAGGTCGTGACGTCTGGCGCCGTCCGGCGTGCGCCCATGAAGGTTGGGGTGTCCATGTTCAGCTCCTCTGGAACTCCGTTGCATTTCGCGATACATATATGTGCAATGGATTCTGAACCGCAGATGAATGGGTGCACATGCATGTGCATTGAAATATAGATGGCACGAAGCTACGTGAAGACCCGGCGGGCCGAGGCCGAGGCGGAGACCCGACGCCAGATCGTCGAGGCGGCGGTCGCCCTCCACAGCGAGATCGGTCCGAACGCCACGACGATCAGCATGATCGCCGAACGCGCCGGTGTGCAGCGGCACACGGTCTACGCCCACTTTCCGGACGAGCGCACGATGCTGATGGCGTGCTCGGGCCTGCATCTCGAGCGCGAGCCGCTGCCCGATCCCCCGGCCTGGGAAGCGGTCAACGATCCAGAGACGCGCCTGCGCGCGGCGCTCGGAGCCCTCTATGGCTGGTTCGAGCGCAACGAAGCGGTGACCAGCAACGTGCTGCGCGATGCCGAGACCAATCCGGTGCTGCGCGAGATTTCCGGCATGCGCTTCGGTGGAGCCTTCGGCGCAGTGTTCGCATCATTCTCGCCGGGCCTGAGCGAGACTGGACAGGCGGCCCTGTCGCTGGCCTTGAGCTTCTACAGCTGGCGCACCCTGGTGCGCGACGCAGGACTGCCGCCCGATGCGGCAGTCGAAATCATGGTGGGGCTGGTGCGCAACGCCTCGGCCTAGGGAGACGGCCGCGGCGGTCCGGCCAGGGACCTACGGGGCCAGCCGGGTACCGCGCCAGTCGCCGGATACCGGCTGGTCGCAATACGACCAGCCACCCTCGAAGCCGCTGCCATCCGCCGACAGGGTCCAGTCGATCCGTCCCCAGTAGAACGATCCCATCCGCTCGGTTGCGCACCGCGCCGCCGAGGACTCCTCGGCCCAGTAGCCGACGAGGTGAACACCCTCGACCTTGCCTGACAGGCGGCCGTTGTCCTGGCTGTAGGTCCCGCTCACCGACGTTCCGGCCTGCGCGAGGTCCATCTCCCCCTCGCTCGTCGTCCATCGGCCGCCGAAGCTCCCGGTGGCACCGGCTGTCGGCTGATCCGATGTAGGCGGTGTGCCGTCCACCCATTCGAAGCTGTTGGTCATGGTCTCGCTGAACCCCCCATAGGCACCGATATAGGCCGTGGCGATGTAGCGCAGAGTGGCGCCCGGCCCACCACCCGGCACCTTGAACGTACCCCGGGCGCTCTGCTGACCGTCCCCGACCGAGACGGCGGCAATGTAGTCGCCGTTGTCGACGGCAACGCCGCCGCGCCCCTCGGCGCCGGGGAAGTTGCTTTCGAAACTCGCGCTCACCTCGACCTCGATGCTGTCGCCCGGCACCAGCACGAGCATGGGCGCCGACGCCCCATAGGTGAACGTCAGCTGCGACAGGTAGACCCGCCGTTCGATGTCGTCATTCTTGAAGAAGAGCTCGATTGCCCCCTGCCCCGAGAATTCGGCCTGAAATCCTCCCGATACGTGCTTTTCCTCGATCCGGCCCGGGGTCTTGCCCAGCGACTGCAGTTCAGCTTCGCTGGGGCTGAAGCTGGTATCGCGGTAGCGCCAGTAGCCTTCCGCCGCTGCGCCACCCGTCGACGCGACCACGGACAGCAGGCCGAGCGCGAGGGCCAAGGCCCTCAACCGGGGTGCCACGGAACTGAACATCGAATGCCTCCCTGTCTGAGCGGGGCAGTCTGCGCCTGCGGCCCATCGATGGCCTTGCGCTGCGTCAACACCGGCGACCGAGGAGGTACCGCGCGCCGGCCGCGCCTTCAGTTGCCTGTCAGCTTGCCGTGGCATCTGCCGCGCCATTCAGGCACTGGCGCATGGAGGCGACCCTGACACTCTATCGAACCGGCTATTCCGGACTGCAGATCGGACTGCACTGGCTCATCGTGGTCATGGTGGCGGTGCAATTGCTCATCGGCGAGAACATGACCGAGATGGTCGAGGCCGCCGAGGAGGGGGAGGTGGCATCCGCCGGGGACCTGCTCTGGGGAAATGTCCACCTTTGGCTCGGCGTCGCCATCCTTGCGATCATGCTGGTGCGACTGGTCCTTCGCCTCACGCAGGGCGCCCCGCAGCACGCCGGCGACACCTCGCCCATGACCCGGCTGGCCGCCTCGGCGCTGCATGGAACGCTCTATGTGGTCCTGCTTGCCGCGCCGATCAGCGGACTGGTCGCCTACTATGGCCTCGCCGATGTCGGTGAGGTGCACGGGGCGAGCCGCCCGCTGCTGATCGTGCTGGTGCTGCTGCATGCACTGGCCGCCGTGTACAACCAGTTCGTCCGCAAGGATGGCACGCTGTCGCGCATGTTGCGGCCGCAGTAGTCCCGCCCGGAACGGAGCGGGCGGAGCCGAGGCCCCGCCCGTTTCGCGCCGTTTCGGCGATGCGTCAGTTCTTGGACTTGTCGACCAGGGCGCCGGCCTTGATCCACGGCATCATGGCGCGCAGCTTCTCGCCGACCTCTTCGATCGGATGCTCGTCGGCCAGGCGCCGCGTCGCCTTGAAGGCCGGCTGGCCGGCCTTGCACTCCTGGATCCACTGGCTGGTGAAGCGGCCGGACTGGATGTCGGCGAGAATGGCCTTCATCTCCTTCTTGGTCTCGGACGTGATGATGCGCGGGCCGGAGACATACTCGCCGTACTCGGCGGTATTGGAGATCGAGTAGTTCATGTTGGCGATGCCGCCCTGGTAGATCAGGTCGACGATCAGCTTCACCTCGTGCAGGCACTCGAAATACGCCATCTCGGGGGCATAGCCCGCCTCGACCAGCGTCTCGAAGCCGGCGCGGATGAGCTCGACGAGGCCGCCGCACAGCACGACCTGCTCGCCGAACAGGTCGGTCTCGCATTCCTCGCGGAAGTTCGTCTCGATCACGCCGGAGCGACCGCCGCCGACGCCGGAGGCATAGGCCAGCGCGATGTCGTGCGCGTTGCCCGAGGCATCCTGGTGCACCGCGATCAGGCACGGCACGCCGCCGCCCTTCTGGTACTCGCCGCGCACGGTGTGGCCCGGGCCCTTCGGCGCGATCATGATGACGTCGACGGTCTTCTTGGGTTCGATCAGGTTGAAGTGGACGTTGAGGCCGTGCGCGAAGGCCAGGGCCGCGCCGTCGCGGATGTTGGGCTCGATATGCTGCTTGTAGATGTCGGCCTGCAACTCGTCCGGCGTCAGCATCATGATCACGTCGGCCCAGGCCGCGGCCTCGGCGACCGACATGACCTTCAGCCCCTCGCCCTCGGCCTTCCTGGCCGAAGCCGAACCGGGGCGCAGCGCCACAACCACGTCCTTGACGCCGGAGTCGCGCAGGTTGAGCGTGTGCGCATGGCCCTGGCTGCCATAGCCGACGATCGCCACCTTCTTGGACTTGATGATGTTCAGATCGGCATCCCGATCGTAGTAGACGCGCATGGATATCTCCCTTTCGTGCGTTTGGCCGTTGCGGCCGATCGTTGTCGGGCTGGTGCCCGGAGACCTCCTCCTTCGACAGGCTCAGGACGAGGTCAAGTACTGCTGCAGGCTCCGGACGCAGCCGCCTCCCGCGGCGGAGCCTTCACCTCTCCACCCCGTAGATCTTCAGGAACTGCTCGGTGGCACGTGCCGCGTCGCGCGCCACCTCCGCCTCCCCCATGTCGATGGCTTCGCCGAGGAGGGTGCGGATCTGCACGTCGCGGACGACGAGACCGAAAAAGCTGCGATAGGCCTCCTCCGAGCTGTCGAAGCGCAGGAGCCGCGACTCCCGGCCGGCCTCGAGGACCGGCTTCAGCCGCTTGCGAATGGCCAGCGGTCCGTTCTCGAGCACGATGTCGCCGAGCGGACTGTCATCGGTACCGGCATGGCCGATGGCGAGGCGGTTGAGAGTGACCGAGACCTTGCCGGAGATCGTGGTGAGCAGGTCGCGCGCAAACTGCTCGATGCTGGCGCGCAGGATGTCAGCATCGATCCGGCGCCGGTCGACATGCGGCATGCGCACCTTGGAGGCCTGGAACTGCACCGTCGCGGTCAGCAGCCCGTCGCGATCGCCGAACCACTTGTAGAGCGTTTCCTTCGAGCACGAGGCGCGCCGGGCCACCGAAGTCATGGTCAGTCGATCGCCCTGCTCGACCAGCAGATCGAGCGCCGCCGTCAGCACCTGCTGCTGGCGGACCGTGAACACCTCTTCCCGATGTGCCGACACCACCGACAACGTAACGCTCCGCGCCTGCCGCCCCACCCCGAGGCCACGCCTGGGGGGACGCCATATCCGTACCGTACGTTACGGTTCGGCGCAAGTGGGTGATGGCGGCCTTGGTCGTTCTTCCGGGCGGCGGCGGCGGTGGTGCTGCCGGTGGGTGGGTGGTCTGGTCGGTTGGTCTGGCGGCTCGCTCGCTGTTCTGGGGATCAACTTGTTCGCCCGGCTTCTCGGATGTCTCGTCCTTCTTGTGCCCCTTGCCCGCCCGCCCGGCGGAGCGCCGCCGGCGTGGGAGAGCCGGTTGTGCGGAGGCGCCGCGCGAGCGCGAGACGCCTCGGGGCACCTTTCCCCTTGACGTCGCCGGCCGCGCCTGCCCCGCGCTGCGCTCGACGACCGAACCCTGGCCTGCCCGCCTTTACGCTCCCGTTACGCGCGGGGCCGTTTCCGCTCTAGTGCCTTTACGCGCGCCGGGCGTAGGCCGCCTCCATCTCGAACGATGGAGCCTCGGATGATTGCCGATCTCGTCTACTTCGCCGGAGGGTTGCTGGGCTTTGCGCTGTTCTGGCTCGCCGTGAACGCTGCGGGGAGGCTCTGATGACCCTCGATCTGGGCCTCGGCCTGCTCACCGCCGCCGCCATCCTCATCTATGCGGCGGTGGCCCTGATCCGCCCCGAGAAATTCTGAGGGCACGATGACATCCGATCTGCTGCAGATCGCGCTGTATGGCGCGGTCCTCATCGCCCTCGCCCTGCCGCTCGGCGCCTACATGGCCCGGATCTACGCGGGCAATCCCGGCTGGCTCCCGGCCGTCGAGCGGCCGATCTTCCGGCTCGCCGGCATCGATCCGGAAAAGGGACAGAGCTGGCAAGCCTATGCGCTGGCCATGCTGGCCTTCAACGCCGCCGGCTTCGTCCTGCTGTTCGCGATCCTGAGGTTCCAGGATCTGCTGCCGCTCAACCCGCAGGCGCTGCCGGGACTGCCGGCGCACCTGGCCTTCAACACCGCGATCTCGTTCGTTACCAACACCAACTGGCAGAGCTATGGCGGGGAGACCACCATGAGCTCGTTCAGCCAGATGGTCGGCCTCACCACACAGAACTTCGTCTCGGCGGCGACCGGCATGGCCGTCGCGGCGGCCGTGGCGCGGGGCCTGGCAGGTCGCCAGGTCAAGTCCATCGGCAACTTCTGGGCCGACATGACGCGGTCGGTCCTCTACATCCTGCTGCCGATCTCTGTCGTCCTCGCGCTCGTGCTGGTCTGGCAGGGCGTGCCGCAGACCCTGTCGGCCAACGTCGCGGCAACGACTCTGGAGGGTGGCCAGCAGACCATCGCCGTCGGACCCGTGGCGAGCCAGCTCGCCATCAAGCAGTTCGGCACCAATGGCGGCGGCTTCTTCAACGTCAACTCGGCGCATCCGTTCGAGAACCCGACCGCGCTCGCCAACTTCCTGGAAATGCTGGCGATCCTCTCGATCTCGGTGGCCTTCTGCTTCACCTTTGGCCGCCTGGTCGGAGACAAGCGGCAGGGACGTGCACTGTTCGCTGCGATGGGCATCCTGTTCGTGCTCGGCTTTGCCGGCATCTATGCCTCGGAGGTCGCCACCAACCCGCTCCACGCCCCCTTCGTCGCCGAGGGGTCGGGGAACATGGAGGGCAAGGAGGTTCGCCTCGGCGTGGTCAACTCCGCGCTCTGGGCCGAGGCCACCACGGCCGCCTCGAACGGCTCGGTCAACGCCATGCACGACAGCTTCAACCCGCTCGGCGGCATGATCGCCATGCTCAACATCGAGCTGGGCGAAGTGGTGTTCGGCGGCGTCGGCGTCGGCCTCACCGGGATGCTGCTGCTGGTCATCGTCACGGTGTTCCTCGCCGGCCTGATGGTGGGCCGCACGCCGGAGTACCTGGGCAAGAAGATCGAGGCCCGCGAGATCAAGCTGGCGGCGCTGACACTGCTGATCATGCCGATCGGCGTGCTGGCCTTCGCGGCGCTGGCCATCGTCACCGGCAACGCCCAGACCGCGGTGCAGGACGCCGGGCCGCACGGGCTCACCGAGCTGCTCTACGCCTACAGTTCGGCAACCGGCAACAACGGCTCGGCCTTCGCCGGCTTCACCGCCAACGTCGACTGGCACAATGCCTGGCTGGGCATCGCCATGCTGTTCGGCCGCTTCGGCTATATCGTCCCGACCCTGGCCATCGCCGGTTCGCTCGCCATGAAGAAGACGGCGCCGGCCTCGTCCGGGACCTTTCCCACCCACGGGCCGGTCTTCGTCACCCTGCTGGTCGCGACGATCCTGATCGTCGGGGCGCTGACCTTCCTTCCCGTCCTTGCGCTGGGGCCGATCGCCGAACAGGTGTCGATCGCTGCCGGGCAGAGCTTCTGAGGCACACCAAATGTCAAAGCATCCCTCACCCGAAATCCGGCTGCTGGACGGAGGCATCCTGTACCGAGCCGCGGCACAGGCGGTGGTCAAGCTCAATCCGCGCGGGTTGATGCGCAACCCGGTGATCTTCGTCACCGCGCTGACCTCGCTGCTCGTCACCCTCCTCGTCATCCGCGATTTCGTCGTCGGCTCGGAGAACCTTGGCATCGGCATCCAGGTGGCCGCCTGGCTGTGGTTCACCGTGCTGTTCGCCAACTTCGCCGAGGCCATCGCCGAGGGACGGGGCAAGGCCCGCGCCGACGCCTTCCGCGCGACACGTTCCACGACCCGCACCAAGGTCCTGATGGACGCGACGAGGCGCGACATCGTGGTCCCCAGGGACGCCTCGGCCCTGGTCGAGGGCGATATCATCCTCGTCGAGGCCGGCGAGATCGTCCCCACCGACGGCGAGGTCATCGAGGGCGTCGCCTCGGTCGACGAGAGCGCCATCACCGGCGAGAGCGCCCCGGTGATCCGCGAATCGGGCGGCGACCGATCCTCCGTGACCGGCGGCACGCGACTGGTCTCCGACTGGCTGGTGGTCAAGGTCACCGCCGCGCCGGGCAACACCTTTCTCGACCGGATGATCGCCCTCGTCGAGGGCGCCAAGCGTCAGAAAACCGCCAACGAGATCGCCCTCGACATCCTGCTCGCCGCCCTGACCCTGGTGTTCCTGTTCGTCGTCGTGACCCTGCCGGCGTTTGCCCTCTGGAGCGGCACCGAGATTCCGGTGATCTACCTCGCCGCCCTGTTCGTGACGTTGATCCCGACCACCATCGGGGGGCTGCTGTCGGCCATCGGCATTGCCGGCATGGATCGGCTGGTCAAGGCCAATGTCATCGCCAAGTCCGGGCGCGCGGTGGAGGCGGCGGGCGACATCGACGTGCTGCTGCTCGACAAGACCGGCACCATCACCTTCGGCAACCGCACGGCCGATGCGTTCGAGCCGGTGCCCGGGACCGGGGCGCAGCAACTGGCCGAGGCCGCCTACCTCGCCTCGCTGTCGGACGACACGCCCGAGGGCAAGTCGATCGTCGACCTGGCGACGCGCAGGTTCCCGCTGCGCCCGGACGCCGCCAAGGGCGCGCGCTTCGTGCCCTTCACCGCGCAGACCCGCATGTCGGGGGTCGACCTGGCCGACGGCACCGCGATCCGCAAGGGCGCCTCCGATGCCATGCTGCGGTACCTGGGGGTCGCAGCGGACCCCGGCCTCGACCAGATCGTCCGGCGCATCGCCGCCTCCGGCGGCACGCCGCTGGTGGTGGCCGAGGACACCCGCATCCTCGGCGTCGTCCACCTCAAGGACGTGGTGAAGCCGGGAATCCGGGACCGGTTTGCCGAAATGCGCAGGATGGGCATCCGCACCGTAATGATCACCGGCGACAATCCGCTCACGGCGGCCGCCATCGCGGCCGAGGCCGGTGTCGACGACTTCCTCGCCGAGGCCACCCCGGAGCGGAAGCTCGAACTGATCCGCGCCGAACAGGCCGAGGGAAGGCTCGTCGCCATGTGCGGCGACGGTTCGAACGATGCCCCGGCCCTGGCGCAGGCCGATGTCGGCGTCGCCATGAACTCGGGCACGCCGGCCGCCAAGGAGGCCGGCAATCTCGTCGACCTCGACAGCGACCCCACCAAGCTCATCGAGATCGTGCTGGTGGGCAAGCAGCTGCTGATCTCGCGCGGCGCGCTGACCACCTTCTCGATCGCCAACGACGTGGCCAAGTACTTCGCCATTCTCCCGGCCCTGTTCGTCACTGCCTATCCCGGCCTCGCGGTCCTCGACGTGATGGGCCTCGGCACCCCCACCTCGGCGATCCTGTCGGCCCTGATCTTCAACGCCCTCGTCATCGTGGCGCTGATCCCGGTGGCCCTCAAGGGCGTCAGGTACGTGCCGTCGTCGGCTTCGGCGCTGCTGTCGCGAAACCTCGCGATCTACGGGCTGGGCGGCCTCGTCACCCCGTTCATCGGCATCAAGCTGATCGACTTGCTCGTCGATCTGCTGCATCTGGCCTGAGGAGGCAGACATGTTGGCCCACCTTCGCCCGGCGATCGTTCTCGTCGCCGTCTTCACCCTGCTCACCGGCGTCGCCTATCCGCTCGCCATGACCGGTATCGCGCAGGGCCTGTTCCCCGTGCAGGCCGGCGGCTCGCTGGTCGAACAGGAGGGTGCGATCATCGGCTCCCGCCTGATCGGGCAGACCTTCACCAGCGCGGGCTATTTCCAGGGGCGCCCCTCGGCGGTGGGCAACGACGCCTCGGCCTCGTCCGGCTCGAACTACGGTCCTGCTGCCGGCGCACTGCTCGACCTGGTCCGGGAGCGGGCCGCCGCCTATGGCGGCAAGGATGTGCCCGCTGACCTCGTCACCGCTTCGGGCTCCGGCCTCGACCCGGATCTGTCGCCGGCCGGCGCGCTGGCCCAGGTCGCCCGGGTCGCTGCGGCCCGGGGGCTTTCCGAGGCGCAGGTCAGGGAACTGATCGCTGCCAATACGATGGGCCGCGACTTGGGTATACTGGGAGAACTCCGCGTCAATGTCCTGACGCTCAACCTGGCGCTCGATGCCCTGAAACCCTGATGGCCGAAGCCACCCGCCCATCGCCCGAGGCCTTTCTCGCCACCGCCCGGCGCGAGGGCCGGGGCAAGCTCAAGATCTTCCTCGGCGCTTCGCCCGGCGTGGGGAAGACCTTCGCCATGCTGGAGGCGGCGCGGATCAAGGCACGCGAGGGCGTCGATGTGGTGGTCGGACTGGCCGAAACGCATGGCCGGGGAGAAACCGAGGCGCTCCTCGCCGACCTCGATGTCCTGCCGCGCAAGGCCATGGACTACCGCGGACAAAAGCTCGACGAGTTCGACCTCGACGCCTTGCTGGCACGCCGCCCGCAAGTCGCGCTGATCGACGAACTGGCCCATACCAACGTGCCCGGCTCGCGCCATCCCAAGCGCTGGCAGGACGTGGTGGAGGTGCTCGATGCCGGCATCGACGTGCTGACCGCACTCAACATCCAGCATATCGAGAGCCTCAACGACGTGATCGCCCGGATCACCGGTGTCCGGGTGCAGGAGACCGTTCCGGACGAAGTCTTCCGGCAGGCCGACGAGATCGAGGTCATCGACCTGCCGCCGGAGGAACTCATCACCCGGCTGCACCAGGGCAAGGTGTACCGGGCCGGCACGATCGGCCGTGCGCTCGACAACTTCTTCACCAAGCCCAACCTCACCGCCCTTCGCGAGCTCGCGCTGCGAACGGCGGCCAGCCGGGTGGACGAGGAGATGCTCCGTCTGATGCGGGCCAACGCGCTCGCCGGACCCTGGCCGACGCAGGAACGCATCCTCGTGTGCATCAACGAGTCCCCACTCGCAAAGACGCTGGTCAGGGCCGGCAAGCGGATGGCCGACCGGGCGGGAATCCCCTGGATCGCCGCGACGGTCGTGACGACCAAGCACGAGGGGCTGCCCGACGCTGCGCGCGGACTGACGACCGACGCGCTGCAGCTGGCCGAGACCCTCGGCGCAGAGGTGGTCACCCTGCACACCGACCACGACGCCGCAGGCGAACTGCTCGGATTTGCTCGAACGCGAAACGCGTCTCGCCTGGTGGTCGGGCGCCCCCGCCGCAAGGGCCTGGTCGGCCTCTTCCGCGAACCGGTCGCGGACCGGTTGCTGGACGCCGCGACGGATTTCGAGGTGACCATCGTCGCCGGCGAGGCACGACATCCCGCCCCTTTGCCCAAGGTCAGTGCCGAGACCATCGGGGTCACCTGGCAATCCCTCGCGGCCGGGGTTGCCGGTGCTGCCATCGCAACCTCGATCGCCCTACCGATCGACATCCTCGGGCTGGTGTCGCCGCCATCGCTGGTGGTGATCTACCTTGTGGCCGTCCTCTTCGTGGGCACGCGCTACGGGCTCGTCCCGGCGATCGCGACGAGCGTGATCTGCTTTCTGGCGCACAACTTCTTCTACACCTCGCCGCGCTACAGCTTCACCATCCAGAGTGCCGAGGACATCGTCGGCATTGCGCTGTTCCTGATCGGAGCGCTGTTCACCGGCAGTCTCGCCGGGCGCCTGCGGGCGCAGGTCGCGACGATGCGGGCCAACCAGAAGCGGACGGCCATGCTCTACGACTTCGCCAAGAAGGTCGCCACGAAGTCCGACCTCGACGATGTCCTCTACGCCGGCGCCTATCACGTGGCGGCGACGCTGGGCTGCCGGTCGCTGATCCTCATGCCCGGCCAGTCGGGGCAACTCGAACAGGTGCAGGGCTATCCGACCATCGAGGAGGAACTCGATCCGCGAGCCCTGGCGGCGGCGCGCTGGGCCTTCGACAAGAACGAGGCGGCCGGCGCCGGAACCGCGACGCTGCCGACCTCGCCCTGGATGTTCGTGCCGCTCGCCGGGGCGGCGCTGATCGGGGTGGTGGGCCTGCAGTTCACCGATGCCCGTCGCGGCAACGACCCGGAGGTCCGCCGACTCATCCAGGCCGTGGAGGACCAGGTGGCAGTGGCGATCGAGCGCACCCGCATGGCCGCCGACATCGAGGACATGCGGGTCGAGGCGGAAGGGGAACGGCTGCGCACGGCCCTGCTCAACTCGTTGAGCCACGACTTGCGGACCCCGCTGGTTTCGGTCATCGGGACCCTCTCGGGCCTCAGTGACGACTCCGTCTCGCCCGCGGGACGGCGGGCGCTGGTGGAAACCGGCCTCGACGAGGCCCGGCGTCTCGACCGCTACGTACAGAACCTGCTCAACATGACCCGGCTCGAGTACGGGGCGCTGAAGCCCCGGCGAACCACGGTCGACCTGCGCGAGGTGGTGGGCGCCGTCCGCATGGATCTGGCCCGGGTCCTGCAGTCTCACGAGGTGCGCCTCGACCTGCCGCGCGATCTGGCCAGCATCGACGCGGACCCGGTCCTCATCGGCCAGGCCTTGGCCAACGTGCTGGAAAATGCCGCCAAGTACTCCCCCGCCGGCTCGACGATCACCATCGGCGCCAGCAACGGCCCGCAAGCCGTCACCCTCGCCGTCAGCGACGAGGGACCTGGCATTCCCGAGGCCGAGCGGGAGAAGGTGTTCGACCTCTTCTACAGGGTTGGGGAGGGCGACAGGCGGCCGACCGGCACCGGCCTGGGCCTCGCCATCGTCCGGGGGTTCGTCGAGGCCCATGGCGGGCGGGTTCGCGCACTGGCCGGACCGGGGGGGCGAGGCACGACGATCGAGATCGAGCTGCCCTCGGCACAGGGGACGAGGAATGGCTGAGGCCCGCATCCTGGTCATCGAGGATGAAGCTCCGATCCGACGGTTCCTCCGGATCGCAGTGGAGAGCGCGGGGTTCGGGTTCAGCGAGGCGGGACGCGGCCGCCAGGGGGTGGAGATGGCCGCCACCGGGGCACCGGACCTGGTGCTGCTGGACCTGGGCCTGCCCGACATGGACGGCAAGCAGGTGATCGCGGCGATCCGCGAGTGGAGCCAGGTCCCCATCCTTGTCCTCTCGGTGCGCGACGCCGAGACCGAGAAGATCGCCGCGCTGGACGCCGGAGCGGACGATTACGTGACGAAGCCCTTCGCCACGGGCGAGTTGCTGGCCCGCGTCCGGGCCCTGCTCCGCAGCCGCAAGGCCCCCGGGACCGAGCGGGTCAACGTCGTCGTCGGCGACCTGAGCATCGACCTTGCGGCCCACCAGGTGCGCCGCGCGGGGGCCGAGGTCAAGCTCACCCGCAAGGAGTTCGACGTGCTTGCGCTGCTGGCCCGCTACGCCGGGCGCCTGGTGACCCACAGGCAGCTTCTCGCGGCGGTCTGGGGCCCGGCCCACGAGCATGATGCCCATTACCTCCGGATTGCGATCGGCCACATCCGCGACAAGCTCGGCGACGACGCCGGGAACCCCAGATACATCCTGACCGAACCCGGAGTGGGCTATCGGCTCATCGGCGGATGACGCGGTCGCGGTGACCGCACAGGCAGCAGTCAGGCGAGCCTTGATTTCGGCTCCGGAAAGGCGGTCTATCGATACCGTCACGTTCAATCCCGACCGAGCCGATGCGGCCATGACCGATGCGGAAATCCTCGAATGGCTCGTCTCGGGCGACCCGTCGGTCGCTTTCCAGGCGCGGCGCGACCTCGAAGGTGTGACCGACCCGGCGCTGCAGCAGCGCATCGCGACGGAGGGCTGGGGCGCGGGGTTGCTTGCAGCCGCCCATGGCGATGCCAGTTGGGGGCGCGGCTACTACAGCCCCAAGTGGATTTCGACCCACTACACCCTGCTCGACTTGCGGATCATCGGCCTTCCCGGCGACAACCCGGTGGCGCGGAGGGCGGTCGACAAGGTGCTTGCCGAGACGCGCTCGACCGGCGGCAGCCTGGTCGACGACGTGTGCATCAATGGCATGGCGCTGAACTTCTGCGCCTGGTTCGGCGCCGGCGAGGACCAGTTGCGGCGCCTGATCGACTACCTCCTCGATCGCCGGCTGGCCGATGGCGGCTTCAACTGCGACGTCAAGCGCGGGCCGGTGCATCATTCTTCGATGCACACCACGATCTGCGTGCTGGAGGGTTTCGCCGAATATGAGGCGGCCGGGCACAGCTACCGGCTGGACGAGGTGCGGGCAGCGAGCGCCGCGGCCCGCGAGTTCCTGCTGGTGCACCGGCTGTTCCGCTCGCACCGGGCGGGGACGATCATCAGCGAGGACTTCCTGCGCTTCCCCTTTCCGCCGCGCTACAAGTACAACGTGCTGCGCGCGCTGGACCATTTCCGCTTCGCCGGCGCCGGCCACGATCCGCGCATGGATGAAGCCCTCGACATCGTCCGCGCGCGGCGTGCACCCGACGGACGCTGGAAGTCGACCGCGCTGATGTCCGGACTGCTGCACCTCAAGATGGAACAGGCCGGCAAACCGGGCCGGTGGCAGACCCTGATCGCCTTGCGCACGCTGCGCCATTTCGGAAGGGGACGGTGAGGCCGTCGGGCGTGACAATGTGGCGCCGTTGACTTGCGCCGCCCGCGCTCGCCAACGTGACTGAACCAAGGGGAGAGGCAGCCTGACGACGAGCGACTCACCGACGCGCCCGGGGTCGGCATTCCTTCCGTCCCGGGCCACCATCCGGATCACGCTGGCGGCAATCGCGCTGACGGGACTGCTGGCCGGTGGGATCGCCCATCTGGCCGGCGCTCCGGAGCTGGCCGGTTCGCTCTGGTTCGCCGCCACCCTCCCCGTGCTTGCCGGCCTCGCGGCGGAGATCGTGACCTCGCTCGCCAGAGGCCAGGTCGGGCTCGATCTGGTCGCGGCGCTGTCCATGACCTCGGCCCTGGCCTTCGGCGAGCCACTCGCCGCCAATGTCGTCGCCCTGATGTACGCCGGCGGCCAGCTTCTCGAGAGCTATGCCGAAGGCCGGGCGCGGCGCGAGATGACGGCCCTGCTCGGTCGCGTGCCGCGCACCGCCATGCGGCACGCCGACGGTCGCCTCGAGGAAGTACCGATCGAGGTGCTCCGCCCGGGAGACCGCATTCTGGTGCGGCCCGGCGAGACCGTCGCCGTGGACGGGACGCTGCTCTCGGATGCCGCCGCGCTCGACGAATCGGCTCTCACCGGCGAGGCCCTGCCGGCGCATCGCCATCGCGCCGACGAGGTGATGAGCGGCACGACCAATGCCGGGAATGCCTTCGACATCGAGGTCGCTCGAGCTGCCGCCGAGAGCACCTACGCGCAGATCGTCAAGCTGGTTGAGACGGCACAGAACAGCAAGGCGCCGGCTGTGCGCACCGCCGACCGGTTGGCGGTCTGGTTCCTGCTCCTCACCCTCGCCATCGCCGGACTGGCCTGGGGCCTGTCGGGCGACCGCCTGCGGGCACTCGCCGTACTGGTGATCGCCACCCCATGCCCGCTGATCCTCGCCCTCCCCGTGGCGCTGATTTCCGGCATCTCCAAGGCCGCGCGGCAGGGCGTCCTGATCAAGGACGGCGGGGCGCTCGAGACGCTGTCCCGGATAAGGACCGCCATACTCGACAAGACCGGAACACTCACCGACGGCCGCGCCCGCGTGGCGGCGGTGCGCCTCACGGAGGGCTGGGCGGAGGACGAGCTGCTGCGGCTCGCGGCCTCGCTCGACCAGGCCTCGCACCACGTCATCGCCGAGGCGCTCGTCACCGAGGCGCATCGACGCGGCCTGACGCTGACGCCGCCGACCGAGGTGCTCGAGGAGGCCGGAACCGGGCTCACCGGGCGGGTCGGAGACCGCGAAGTGGTGATCGGCGGCAGCCGCTACGTCGCCGGCCGCAGCAGCGGCGATCCCTACGCCCTGCGCGACGGGGTCGAAGGCGACGCCGCCACCGTGGCAGTGGCCGTGGACGGGCGGCTGGCCGGCCTGATCATCCTCGCCGACCCGCTGCGTCCCGACGCGGCAGTCGTCCTCGAGGGACTGCGCCGGCATGGCGTCGAGCGGATCGTCCTCGCCTCGGGCGACCGGCAGGACGTGGTCGACGGCGTCGCCACCAAGCTCGCGGTCGATCGGGCGATCGGCGACCTCGCCCCCGGCGACAAGCTCGACCTGGTGCGGCGCGAGAGCCAGCAGGCCGCCACCATGATGATCGGCGACGGCGTCAACGACGCGCCGGCGCTGGCCGCGGCAACCCTGGGGGTCGCCATGGGCGCGCGCGGCTCCGCTGCGTCCTCGCAGACGGCTGGCATCGTCATCCTGGTGGACCACCTCGATCGGGTGCTGCGGGCGGTGGAGATCGCCGGACGCACCCGCCGCATCGCCATCCAGTCCGTGGCGGGTGGGCTCGCGCTCTCGATCATCGGCATGGTCATCGCCGCCTTCGGCCTGATCACCCCGGTGGCAGGCGCCATGGTGCAGGAAGCCATCGACGTGGTGGTGATCCTCAACGCTCTGAGGGCCCTTCGCTAGACGGCGGACCTCAGCCGGGCCCCTTGGCGAGCCGGCTGTCGAGCAGGTCGCCGGTCTCCGAGAGGATCGGATAGGCGACGCTGGCGAACAGCGAGTTGATCGTCTTGAGAGCGCGCACGGTCTCGAGATGGATGTTGCTGGTCGCAATGCTCTGCGCCGCGCCGGTGCGCAGCCGGCCCAGGTGCTGGCGGTAGCTCTCGCGCTCGGCCGAGCGCATGGCGTCCTTCTCGGCGAGCAGCTGCCGGGCCGATTCGCGGTCCTTCGACACCAGCACGTTCAGGGCCAGCTGCATGTTGGCCATGACCCGGTGATGCAGTTCGTTGAGTTCGCGCCAGCCTTCGGGCGAAAAACTCAGCTTCTGATCGCGGCGGGTCTCGGCCAGCTTCAGCAGCGTCTTGCTGATGGCGTCGCCGACATACTCGAGGTTGATGGCGAAACTCGACAGTTCCTGCACCCGCTGCGCCTCGTCTTCGCGCGTGTAGTCGATCTTGGCCAGATAGAGCTTGATCTCGGACTGTGCCTGATCGACCGCTTCCTCGAGTCGCCGGGCCTGGCGGATCTTTTCGACGTCGCCGGTCTCGTAGAGTTCCATCAGCGGCTGCAGCATGCGCTCGATGATCTCGGCCATGCGCAGCAATTCGCGCGTCGCGCTGGCGAGGGCCAGCGCCGGCACGCCCACCACGGCCTGGTCGAGACAGCTCGGGGCCTCGGGCAGCGGATTGAGGGCATCGGCCGGCGCCGCCTTGACGAAGTGCTCCAGCCAGCGCGCCGCCAGACCGCAGAGCGGCAACCCGATCAGCAGCACGACGACGTTGAACGCCACGTGCAGCCCGATCACCTGCTGGCCGACCGCGGTGCCCGGGACCACCGTCTCGAGCTGGAGCAGGTGGAAGCCCAGCAGCGCAACGAGCGCCAGCAACCCGCGGAAGCCGATCTGCCCGATGGCGAGCCGCCGCGCCGCCGGACTGCCGAAGCGGCTGAGCCCGAAGGCCGTGAGCGTACCCCCGAGATTGGCCCCGAGCATGAGGGACACGCCCAGTTCGAGCGGCACGAGCCCGCGCGCGCACAGGGTGACGATCAGCAGGGTCGAGCCGACACTCGAGTGCACCAGCCAGGTAAAGCCGGCGCCGATCAGGAAAGCCGAGACGAAGTCACCCGAGAGGTAGGCGACGATCTGCGGCAGGGCACCGGCCTCCCTGAGGGGCTCGGTCGCCTGCCCGACCATCTCGAGCGAAATCAGTGTCAGCGCGACCCCGATCAGGATGCGCCCCAGTTGCCGGGGTTCGCGGGCCCTGCCCTTGAGAAACAGCAGCGCGCCGAGGATCAGCAGGATCGGGACGAGCAGGCCCAGGTCGAAGGAGAGCACCAGTACGACCAGCGCCGAGCCGACATAGGCGCCCAGCATCAGCGCGAGGCCGGTTTCGAGGCCGAGCGCACCGGTGGTGGCAAACCCCTGTGCCAGCACCCCGACCGCAGTCGAACTCTGCAGCAGCACCGCCACGCCCGCGCCGATGCCCGCCGCCCGGATCCGCCCGCCCTTGCTGTCGCGCAGCAGCCGTCGGAGGGCCGGCTCCTGGCTGCGCTCGACGCCGGTCCGCACCATGCGAACGGCAAACAGCAACAATGCGATGGCGCCCCCCAGGTGCAGCAGCAGCAGGTAGAAGGTCATGGCGGGCGGTACGAACTCCGGCAGGTGGAACGGGCGACTCCGGCAGCGCCGGTCAGCGATATTGCGACCGATCCGGCGGCTCCGCAATGCCGACGTGCCGTCACGGCCGATCCCGGGACGAGCCGCAAGCTGCCGCCCGGTTCCCGCCCCGCCTCAGGTGACCGGCACCAGCATGTTCCGATCCGCGAGTTCCATGCCGAAGCCAGGTCTCTCCGAGACCTTCAGCCGGCCATTGTGCGGCACATCCTCGCCGACGAAGAGGGCTCCGAACACGGGCTGGATGGTGCGACCATCGGCGCTGGCCGCGACGTACTCGCAGAAGGCCGGCCCGGTCTGGCTGGCGATGAAATGGTAGGAATAGGGCCCGCTGCCGTGCGGCACCACCGGGGTATCGTAGGCGGAGGCATGGGCGGCGATGCGCAAGGTCTCGGTCAGCCCGCCCACCCACATCACGTCCGGCTGGAGGATGTCGACGAGGCGCTCCTCGATCAGTTGCCGCATGCCGTAGCGCGTATACTCGTGCTCGCCGGTCGTCCACTTGAGATCGGGATGGGCCCGCTTGATCTCGCGATAGCCGTCATCGTCGTCGGGCGACAGCACCTCCTCCCACCAGTGGATCCGCAGCGGGCGGCAGGCCTCGGCCAGCCGGATGGCGTAGTTGACGTTGAGCGACATGTAGCAGTCGACCATCAGCGGGTAGTCGGGCCCGACCGCCTCGCGGTGGCGCCTGAGGAACGCGACGTTCTGCTCGAACCCCTCCTCGCCATCGAACGGACTGTGCGGCAGCGGCACCTTGGCGCCCCAGAAGCCCAGCTGCTTGATCGCGAGCGCCTCGGGGGTCGTGCAGTAGAAGGTGATCTCGTCGCGACTGAGCCCGCCGATGAGGTTGTAGACCGGCTCGCCCCGCACCTTGCCAACCAGATCCCAGAGCGCGAGGTCGACTGCGCTGATCGCCATGACCGGCAGACCCTTGCGCCCGTAGGGAAGCGAGGAACGGTACAGCTCGTCCCATATGCGATTGATGTTGCGAGCGTCCTCGCCGACGAGGAACCGGCTGAAGTGATGCCGGATCATCCAGGCCGCCGGCGCGCCGCCGGAGCCCGTGGCGACCCCGGTCGTCCCGTCCGCGGTCTCGATCTCGACGACCAGCGAGCCGAGCACGCCGATGCCCCAGCTCGACCGCTTCTCGCGATAGCGCGGATAGCCGGACATCGGGTTGGAAATCAGGCTGTCGACCAGCCAGTGCCGCGCGTCTCCGGGCTTGAAATAGGTTCCGGCGCCGGAGGCAGGCGCGAGGGTGTAGACGCGGACGTCCTTGATCCGGAAGGACGTGCTCACTTCAGGTAGAACACCCGCTTGAGGGGTATCTGCACCGGCACATTGTCGGCATCGGTCGCCATGATGTCACGCATGAAGGCCCACCAGCGCTTGGTGACCTCGAGCTCGGGCAGCTTGTCGAGCGTGTTGTCGTCGCTCAGCGTGAGAATGCCGAACAGGTGGTTGGACTCGGCATCGTGCCAGATCGAGTAGTCCGAAACACCAGCATCCTTGAGGGCCTGGGCGAGATCGGGAAAGACCTCGTCGTGCCGCTTGCGATATTCGGCCGCCTGGCCGGGAAACAGGTTCATGCGGAAGGCAATCTGCTTGGGCATCTGATCCTCACTCGGCAAGGCGCGCCGCGACCATCGACTGGATGGTGGTGTCGCGGACGTGTTCAAGGTGGCGGCGATAGGCGGCCATGGCGGCGGGCGCATCGGCGGCCATTACCGCCTCGGCGACCTCGACGTGCTGCGCCACGCTCTTCTCGATGACGCCCGGCACGGCGCTGGCGACGCGCCGCACATCGAGCCCGACATCGTAAAGTCCCTGCGACAGGGCCGTCAGCAGCTGGTTGCGCGCGCCCTGGTTGAGCGCCTGGTGGAACTCGATGTCGAGCAGCCGGAAGGCCACCGGATCGTCGTGGAAGGCGCGCCCGTCGACGGCCAGCTTCAGGATGCGCTGGCGCCACTCGGGCGGCGCCCGCTCGGTGCAGAGGCGGACCAGTTCCACATCGACAACGGCGCGCGCCTCGAAATGCTCGTCGACGTCATAGTCGGTGACACTGAGCATGACGTTGAACGGCGCCACCAAGCGCGACGGCGAGAGATCGGTGACGGTGTAGCGGCCACCCTGGCGGCTCTCCAGCACCCCCATCAGGGTCAGTGCCTTCAGCGCCTCGCGCAGCGGCGGACGCGAGATGCCGAAGGCGATGGTCATCTGCGCCTCGGTCGGCAGGCGGTCCCCCGACTTGAGGTTGCCCGACTTGATCATGCCCATGATGCGGTTGGCGACCTGCTCGGAGATCGAGCGGCGCTCCAGCACCGGCCCGCCGAAGTCCGACTTCTGCTTGGGCGCCCGGGACGCGGCGATCAACTCGGAAAAGGCATCGCCCGGGTCCGATTCGACCCCGATGGCACCTGCCTTTCCTGCCGCGACGCGCGTCATGGTCCTCCCCTCAGAGCCCGAGCCGGTAGAAGCGGTTGGCGTTGTCGCGGTAGATCTTTCGCGTGTCGGCATCATTGAGGCCGAGATCGAAGAACGCCCGGTCGAGGATTTCCACCCACTCGGTCATGTTCGTCGACTGCAGCAGGATCGGGTAGTCGCCGGCATAGATGGTCCGCTCCGGGCCGAAGTGCTCCAGTGTCGCCTCGATGTAGGGCCTGAGGTCCGCCTCGGTCCAATCCGGGCCCGCATAGGGCGGCAGGTCCGAGAGTTTCACATACATGTTGGGATAGCGCGCCAGGTCCCTGATGTCCTCGCGATACTGCGCGATCGCGCCTTGCGCGATGCCGGGCTTGCCGCAATGGTCCAGGATCATCGGCACGCCGCTGCTGATCTTGGGCACGAACTCGCGGATGATGTCCATCTGGGTGTAGTTCGGATTGATGTCGAAGCTCCAGCCGAACTGCTCGAGCAGGTTCACGCCCTCGATGAAGCCCTCCGACAGGGTGAGCGCCCGCGGGTCCCTGTCGAACTCCATGATCCGGCGGATGCCGCGCACAGACGGGTGATTCTGCTGCATTTCGCGCAGGATGGGCTCGACCCGGGGTCCCCACTCGACCGGCGCCATCGGAATGATGGCCCTGATCCGCGGATCGCGCCTGGCCTCGTCCTCGACGAAGCGTATCTCGTCGACATACTGCCCGCCGCCCTCCCAGAAGTCCGCATAGCACTCGAGAAAGACCATCGCTTCGATCTCGAGCTTGCCGCAGTCGCGCTGGTAGTCCTCGACATGGTAGGGGTGCCCGAACAGCGGATGCCCGTCGAAGGCGGAGTACTTGAGCCGCGTCTGGTCCCAGACGTGCAGGTGCGTGTCGATGATCGGGAAGGTCGGCATGGGTCCCCTCAGCGCGTCAGCTTGAAATTGGCGTCCGGCGTCTTCAGCGTCAGGCCGAAGCCCGGCCGATCGTCGGCAAGGTCGATATGGCCGTTCTCGGCCACCGGCTCGCCGTCGAAGATGTACCAGAACAGCTCGTTGCCCACCTCGACCGGGACCTTCGGGAAATATTCCGAGATCGGCGCGGCATAGCTCGACATCGAGACGTGATAGTTGTGCATCTGCCCCGCATGCGGGATGACCGTGACGTCATAGGCTTCGCACAGGTCGGTGATCTTCTTGGCCGCGGTGATGCCACCCACCCGGTTGACGTCGAACTGCGCGATATCGAAGGCCTTGAGGTCGAGCGCCTGGCGGAAGCCATGCAGGGTGTACTCGTGCTCGCCGCCCGAGATGGCGACATGGTTGAGCGCCTTCAGTTCGGCATAGGCCGAAAGGTCGTCCGAGATGACCGGCTCCTCGACCCAACGCAGGTTGTAGGGCGCAAGAAGGCGCAGCATGCGCTTGGCGTACTCAAGGCTCCAGCCCATGTAGCAGTCGGCCATCAGGTCGACGTCCGGGCCGATCGCCTCGCGCGCCGTGCGGGCGAGGTCGACATTCTTCTGCATGCCCGCGAAACCGTCCTTGGGGCCCCAGCCAAAGCGGAGCTTGACGGCCGGAAAGCCCTGCTCGGCGTAAGCCTTCGCCTCGGCGTAGAGCGTGTCGAGCGGCTGCGAGTAGAGGCGGCTGGCATAGACCGGGATCTTCGACTTGGTGCGGCCGCCGAGCAGCCTGAACACCGGTTGCCCGAGCAGCTTGCCCTTGGCATCCCAGACCGCGAGATCGACGGCGCTGATCGCCGTCATGCCGATGCCCTTGCGTCCGAACGGCAGCGTCCGGCGGTACATGGACTGCCAGATATACTCGCTGTCGAGCGGATCGGTGCCGATCAGCAGCGGCCGCAGGTAGGTGTCGATGGTGGCCTTGGTCGCATGCGGCGCCAGGGCCGCGTTGCCGATCCCCACCGTGCCGTCATCGAGCTCGATCTCGACCACCAGCCAGCCCAGAAACCGGAACCCCGCAATCGAACCGGTGACATCGGCGACGATGTCGCCCGCCGTGGTGCAGAAGTGGGGAGGCATCGGCGCAACGGGTCCGACCCATTCCCAGATCGTGGAGCGAACATCGGTTATGCGCGGCATCGGTAACTCCGGTAGGTCAGGCGGGCAACGGCCCGAGGTCGTCCGCCAGCCGGCGGGCCCAGGCGAGGCCCTGTGCCGTGGCGCTGTCGGCGGGGATACGGTTGGCGCTGGGCGCAATTCCGAGCCGGTAGGCCGCGACCAGCTTGCCGTAGAGCAGGAAGTTGCCGAGCCCCTGCATGGCGAAGCTCAGCAGCGGCAGTATGCGGCGGTAGAGCGCCTCGGCCTCGACCTCGTCGCCGGCCCGCATGGCGCGCTCGATCCGGACCTGCAGGTCGATGGTCTCGGTGCCGGGGATCATGCCGTCGACGCCGGCGCGATAGTTGTCGGTGAGTTCCAGCCCGCCACGACCATTGAGGATGCGCATCCGGCCGGCGATCGCCTCGATCACCCGACCGACCTGCACGGCACTGCTCTCGGCCTTGACCACGCTGACATTCGGCTGCCGCCGGTTGAGCTCGATCAGCTCGGCAGCGCTCAGACCGATACCTAGGAACTCGGGCGCGTTCTGGATCGCCACCGGGCAGTCCACCGCCGCCGCGACCGACGCGAAGAACTCGACCAGGTCCGCGGAGGACGCCGGCGGACGGGGCGGCTGCAGGATCAGCCAGGAGGCCCCTGCCCCAACCGCAAAGCGCGCGCTCTCGATCATGTCCGGGATGTTGCCGTCGGCGACGGTGATCGCGATCGGCAGCCGCCCGGCGACCAGCTCGACCACCCACTCGATCACCTGACGGCGCTCCGAACGGCCCAGCTTGGCGACTTCGGTGCCGAGCCCGAGAGCAGCAATTCCTGCCGCGCCACAGGCGACCGACACCTCGATCTGTCGCGCGAACGCGTCGCGCCGGAGGCGCCCGCCCTCATCGAAGAAGGCATAGAGCATCGGGTAGGTGCCACCGATTTCCATGCGACAATTCACTCCCTCGCCACCCCGTCATCTTGTCGTGACGATAGCGGTCGACTGTCAGGTTTGGCGGCAAGATAAAAACTTGTCAAACTAATTTTTGTCTGACAAGTTACTCGGGAGAGACGAGAGCGGCGACAAGCCGCCCGGGCCACACCAGGGAGAAAAACACCGTGACGCTGAACGTTTCGGCTCGCCGCAAGGTCGGCAGGACGTCGCTCGAACTGCCGGTATTCGGCTTCGGCTCGGCGCATATCGGCGAACTCTACGGCAAGGTCGAAGAGGCCGACTCGCAGGCTACGCTGAACGCCGCCTGGGATGCCGGCGTGCGCTTCTACGATACCGCTCCATGGTACGGACGCGGGCTCTCCGAGCATCGCCTCGGCGGCTTCCTGCGGACGAGGCCACGCGCCGAGTTCCAGATCACCACCAAGGTCGGCCGCACGCTCCACCGCCCCAGGGACCCCAGGACCTTCGATCGGTCGCCGTGGACCGGCGGGCTGAACTTCGAGGTCAATTTCGACTACAGCTACGACGGCGTGATGCGCTCCTACGAGCAGGCACTGCAGCGGCTCGCCCTCGATACCGTCGACGCGCTGATCATCCACGACCTCGATGCCGGCTTCCACCAGGACAAGCAGGCCGGCTACGAGAAGCAGCTCGTCTCGGGCGGCATCAAGGCTCTCGAGGAGCTCAAGAAGGCCGGCGACATCCTCGCCTACGGCATGGGCATCAACACCAACGACGCCCTCGAGAATACCTCGACGCTGGTCGATATCGACTTCTGCCTCGTTGCGATGCCCTACACGCTGCTCGACCAGGACAGCCTCAACCGCGGCATGGCCAACCTCGCCGGACGCGGCATGTCGGCGATCATCGGCGCCCCCTTCGCGTCGGGCATTCTCGTCACCGGTTCGAAGGGGCCGGCGCACTATGCCTATGGCAAGGCGTCGCCCGAAATCCAGGCCAAGGTGCGCGGCATCGAAGCCGTCTGCGCGGCCCACAAGGTGGCGCTACCGGCAGCGGCGCTGCAGTTCGTGCTCGCTCACCCCGTCGTCGCCTCGGTGATCCCGGGCGCGGCGCGGCCCGGCGAGGTCACCGCCAACATCGCCTCGCTCGCGGCCCCGATACCGGCGGCCTTCTGGTCCGATCTCAAGTCCGAGGGCCTGATCGTCAAGGACGCCCCGGTTCCGGCCGGCAATTAGGGCGAGGCGAATGTCCGGCGCCACCACCAACGTCAAGCCGCTGCTCTCGGCCCGCGGCATTTCGAAGTCCTTCGCCGGCGTCGAAGTGCTGCGCGATGTCGATCTCGACCTCGTTCCGGGCGAGATCCATGCCCTGCTGGGCGAGAACGGCGCCGGCAAGTCCACTTTCGCCAAGATCGTCGCCGGTGTGCACCGCCCGACCCGCGGCACGCTGCAGCTCAACGGCGAAACCGTCGAGGTGACGAGCCCGCTCGCCGCCCAGCGCCTCGGCATCACGCTGATCCACCAGGAGCCGATTTCGTTTCCCGACCTGTCGGTGGCGGAGAACCTGGTGCTCGGACGCGGCAGCGGCTCGCCGCTGTCGCGCGTGCCCTGGGCCGACATCATCGGCGATGCGCGACGGCTGATCGACCTGCTCGGCGTCAAGATCGACGTGAGCCGCCCGATGCGCGGGTTGTCCATCGCCGACCAGCAGATGGTCGAGATCGCCCGCGCCCTGGCCTCCGACAGCCGGCTGATCATCATGGACGAGCCGACCGCGCCCCTCACCCCCAAGGAGGTTGAGACGCTGTTCGGCATCGCGCGGCGCCTGCGCGACGAAGGCCGCACCATCATCTTCATCAGCCACCGGCTGGAGGAAGTGCGCGCGCTGTGCGACCGGGTCACCATCTTCCGCGACGGGAGCAAGATCGCCACCGAGGATATCGGCGGCCTGACGGACGCCGACATCATCCGGCTGATGATCGGGCGACCGCTCAAGGAATACATGCACAAGGGCAAGAGCCACATCGGCGAGGTGGCGCTGAAGGTCGAGGCGCTGACCCTGCCCGGCTATTTCGAGAACATCAGCTTCGAGGTGCGGAAGGGCGAGATCGTCGGTCTGGGTGGCCTTGTGGGCGCCGGGCGCACCGATGTGGCGCGGGCCCTGTTCGGCGTCGCCCCGGCCGCCAGCGGCATCGTCTCGGTGAATGGCAAGGTGGTGAACATCACCGATCCGTCCCAGGCGATCCGCGAAGGGCTGGCCTTCGTGCCCGAGGACCGGGCCGTCGCCGGCATCTTCCGCACGCTCTCGGTCGAACAGAACATCACCGCCGCCGTGCCGCGCCAGATCGCGCCCTCGGGCGTGATCCGTCGCGCCATCGAGAAGGCGATGGCGCACGACTCGGTGCGGCGCCTGCGCATCCGCCTCGCGTCCCTGCGCCAGCCGATCGGCGAACTGTCGGGCGGCAACCAGCAGAAGGCGATCCTCGCGCGCTGGCTGCTGACCGATCCGAGCGTGCTCATCCTCGATGAGCCGACCCGCGGCATCGACATCGGGGTGAAGGCCGAGTTCTACGACATGATCGGCGAACTCGCCGCCGCCGGCCGCGCCATACTGCTGATCTCGTCCGAATTGCCCGAACTCCTGGCGCTGTGCGACCGGGTTCTGGTGATGTCCGAGGGGCACCTGACGGCCGACATTCCACGGGCCGACGCCACCCAGGAAAAGATCATGAGCGCTGCCGTTCCGCAGTTCCGGGAGGCCGCGGCATGAACATGCTCAGGGCCCTCTTCGTCCGGCGCGAAGCCGGCATCGCGGTGATGATCGTGCTGTTCTGCCTCGCCGTCGGGGCGGTCAAGCCGCAGTTCCTCAGCCTCGACCAGCTGCGCATCATCCTGCTGCTCACCCCGCTGATCATGATCGCCGCCATGGGCCAGATGATGGTCATCGTCGCCCGCCACGTCGACCTGTCGATCGGCTCGACGCTCGGCTTTTCCGCGATGGTGAGCGGCATGCTCTACCGCTTCGACGTCGACTGGTTCGGCTTCGACGTGCCGTGGTGGACAGGCATACCGGTATCGGTCGTCGTCGGGGCGCTGCTGGGCTTCGGCAATGGCGTCCTCATCCAGTTGTTCCGGCTGCCGGCGATCATCGTGACGCTCGGCACCCTCAGCCTCTACCGCGGGCTGACCTTCATCATTTCCAACGCCAAGCAGATCGACCGGCAGTGGATTCCGTCGGAGATCAAGGGCCTGTCGCAGACCTCGCCCTTCACCTTTCCGGAGTTCCTGCCGATCGTGGGCAAGTTCAACATTCCCTGGATCGTCGTACTGGCCTTCGGCATCGCGATCCTCGCCTACCTGTTCGTCATGCACACCCGCATGGGACGGCAGATCTACGCCATAGGCTCAAACCCGGTGGCGGCGCCGCTGCGCGGCATCAACGTGACCCAGGTGACGCTGACCGTGTTCACCATTTCCGGCGCCCTCGCCGGCCTCGCCGGCATCATGTATGCGAGCCGCTGGGGCTTCGTGAACCCGTCCAATACCGGCAACGGCTTCGAGTTCCAGGTGATCGCCGCGGTGGTGATCGGCGGCGTGTCGATCAATGGCGGCGTCGGCACCGTGCTGGGGACGGTCCTGGGCGTGCTGCTGCTCGGCTGCGTCGCGGCCGCGCTGCCGCTGCTTGGAATTCCCGGGACCTCGCAGGCCGCGATCTACGGCGCCGTGATCCTGGTCGCCCTGCTGATCGACCGGACCGTCCGCCAGCAGGGCATCGTCAGCCTGAGGAGGGTGCGGCCATGAGCGCCTCCGAGATGCCGGCCGCGCCGACCCCGCAGGACGCGGCCCCGCCCAGGCCGGCCTGGCAGGTCCTGCTGATCCGTCCGGAAACGATGACCCTGGTGCTGCTGATCCTCGGCGTGTTCGCCGGCAGCCTGCTGTCGCCGTTCTTCCTCGATGTCGGCTACATCCTGAAGAGCTTCACCCTCTATGCCGAGTTCGCCATCGTCGCCCTGGTGCTGACCATGGTCATCATCGCCGGTGAGATCGACCTGTCGCCGGCAGCCAACATGGCGCTTTCCGCCTGTGTGTTCGCCTGGCTGCAGCAGGCCGGCGTGCCGATTCCGGTCGCGGTGGGCCTCGGGCTGGTATCCGGCCTCGCGATGGGCGCCCTGAACGCGTTCTTCGTCATCGCGCTGCAGCTCCCCTCGATCATCGTCACCATCGGCACGCTGACCCTCTACCGCGGCCTCGCCCAGGTGATCGCCGGCGACAAGTCGATCCGCGTGCCCGAGTGGTTCATCGGCATCGACAAGGTGATGATCGGCGACATCCCGCTGCCGGTCGTGGCCTTCGTGGTGCTCGCCATCGTTCTCGGCTTCGTGCTGAGCGGCACCATCTTCGGGCGACAGATCTACCAGATCGGCACCAACGAAGTGGCGGCACGGCATGCCGGCATCCGCACCGCCCGCATCAAGACGGGGTTGTTCCTCGGCATCGGCCTCGTCGCCGCGATTGCCGGGATCCTGACCGCTTCCCGCCTCGGCTCGGTCCGCTACGACCTCGGCCTCGGCGGCGAACTGCAGATGGTGCTGATGGCCATGCTGGGCGGCACCTACATCTTCGGCGGACGCGGCACGATCCTCGGGACGTTCCTCGCCGCCTGGCTGCTGGTCATCGTCTCGACCGGCATGATCGTCGCCAACGTGCTCCCTGCCGTCCAGCTCGTCGTGCTCGGCGTGCTGCTCATCGTCTCCATCGTCGCAACCAACTTCATCTATTCCCGCACCCAGAGGTAGCGGGCGCAAGCCGGCCCCACCGGCATCCACACCAGGAGGAAAAACGTGTTGAAGAAATCCCTGCTCATCGGCCTGGCCGCGGGCTTTGCCATGGTCACCGGCGCACTTGCCGCCGACCCGATCAAGATCGTCTATATCGGCAAGAACACCGGCAACCCGTATTTCGACTCGATCACCGGCGGCTTCGAAGACGCCTGTGAGAAGCTGGGCTGCGAGTTCGAGTTCGTCGCCCCGGCGACGGCCGAAGCCACCTCGCAGATCCCGTTCATCGAAGCCCAGATCCAGCGCGGCGTGAACGTCATCGGCATTGCGCCGAACAGCCCCGACGCGCTCAACCAGGTGCTCGACGACGCCCGCTCCAAGGGCATTCTCGTGCTCACCGTGAACGGCGACCTGGTCGGCAACGAGAGCCACCGCGACGCCACCATCCTGCCGGTCGACTTCACCAAGACCGGTCCGAACCAGATCGAGCTGACCGGCTCGCTGATCGGCTACGAGGGTGAGATCGCCATCCTGTCGGCCACCACCGAGGCCCCGGACCAGAACACCTGGATCGCGGCCATGAACGAGACCCTCAAGAACGACCCGAAATACGCCAAGATGACTCTCGTCGCCACCGTCTACGGCGACGACCAGCCCGAGAAGTCGACGACCGAAATGGAAGCGCTGCTCGCCAACTACCCGAACCTGAAGGCCGTAATCGCGCCGACCACCGTCGGTATCGCCGCTGCCGCCCAGGTCGTGCAGAGCCGCGGCATCGCCGACAAGGTCGCGGTGACCGGCCTCGGCCTGCCCAGCGAAATGCGCGACTTCATCAAGGACGGCACCGTGAAGGCCTTCCAGCTGTGGTCGCCGTACAATGAAGGCTGGCTCGCCGTGCACTTCGCCCTCGGCGTGCTCGAAGGCTCGATCAAGAACGAAGTCGGCAACACCTTCGAGGTGGAGAACCTGGGCACCATCAAGATCGAAGAGAAGAACGCGATGAACACCCAGGCCGAACTGACCACGTTCGACATCAACAACATCGACGACTTCAACTTCTGATCGACCTCGAGGGCGCCGAGCCATCGGCGCCCTCCCCCCAATCTCGCATGTGCCTGCCGACGCGGCAGAGGAACCCCAGATGAACAGCTACGACTTCAACGGCCGGGTGGCCATCGTCACCGGCGGCGGCCAGGGCATCGGCCTCACGGTAGCCGAGCGCATGCTGGCGAGCGGCGGCAAGGTCTCGGTCTGGGACCGCGACCAGAAGCTGGTCGACGCGCTTGCCGCGCGGTTTCCGGCGACGCAGTTGCAGGTGCTCAACGTCGACATTGGCGACCTGGCCTCGGTCGAGGCCGCGACGGCGAGGGTCGTGGCGCAGTTCGGCCGGATCGACATCCTCGTCAACAACGCCGCCATCGTCGGCCCGAACGCCAATACCTGGGAATATCCGCCGCAGGCCTTCATGGACGTGGTGCACGTGGGGCTCGTCGGCACATTCTTCGTGTCGCGCACCGTCATCCCGCACATGATCGCACAGAATTACGGGCGCATCGTCAACCTCAGCTCGGTCGCCGGCAAGGAAGGCAACCCGGGTGCCCCGGCCTATTCGTCGACCAAGGCGGGGGTTCTCGCCCTCACCAAGTCGATGGGTAAGGAACTCGCGACCTACAATATCGCGGTCAACGCCGTGACGCCGGCGGTCGCCAAGACCACCATGGCGATGAGCCAGGCGCCGGACTTCCTCAAGATGATCCTCGCCAAGATCCCGCGCGGCCGCATGCTCGAACTGAGCGAGGCCGCGGCGATGATCTGCTGGCTCGCGACGGAGGAAAACTCCTTCACCACCGGCGCGGTGTTCGACCTCTCGGGCGGACGCGCGACCTACTAGGGCATGAGGGTGGATGGTGGGGCGGAACCAGGAGGGAAACGCTTCCTGCCATCTAGATGAATGCACAACCAATTGAAATAAAACGATTTTCTGACGAACTGGCCATCTTTCGGTCACCTTGCTGAACGGACTTGTCCCCGTGCGGCGGGACCGGCCGGGACTTTCTGCCCCCTTCCCCGACGATTTCCACCTCCGCAACCCAAGGATCGCGAGGCCGGGTGCGTCGGACTATTGAGGCCGGACCAGGCCTCGGTTACCAGTTCCAGGTTGGGATGCCGCCGACGCGATCGGCGACGATTGGGGGAATACCTATGCACATGAGTACCCGTGGCCTCGCGGCGCTGCTGTTCGTCCTGCCGCTCGCGGCCTGCAATGGTGCCGACTGGATCACCGGAGGCGATCTCGTGACGCCCGGCACGGCGACGGGCACCATCGAGGTGGTCAACGCCACTTCGGACGACCTCCACGCCGTGCTGATCTCCAACTGCGATGCCAGCACCTATGGCCTCAACCGCCTGCCCGAGGGCACCGTCATTCCGCCCGGCGGCAGCTTTGCCTTCACCGTCTCGGCCGGGTGCTGGGACGTCGACGCGGGAACCCTCGGTGTCGGCGATGCCAAGCAGCGCATGGATGTCGCGGCCGGCGGCATAACGCGCTACACCATCAACGGCTGAGGCCTGTCACGGGCGGCTGCGGCTCACCCTCCAGATCGAGCCGCTGCCGTCGTCGCTGATGTAGAGCGCGCCGTCCGGCGCGACGGCAACGCCGACCGGGCGGCCCCAGACCTCGCCGTTCTCCAGCACGAAGCCGGTGACGAAATCCT
Organism: Devosia sp.; assembly: GCA_041916695.1. Taxonomy (GTDB): domain Bacteria; phylum Pseudomonadota; class Alphaproteobacteria; order Rhizobiales; family Devosiaceae; genus Devosia_A. Next base: position 71,356 of record JAYRZA010000005.1, read on the forward strand.
CGTAGACGCCGGTCGGCCGGCCGTCCTCGAACTCCAGCCGCACCACCTTGTAGCCGGTGCGGCTGCCGCGATTCCACGAACCGTGGAGCGCGACGAACGCGTCGCCGCGGTAACCGGGACCGAACGCGTCGGACTCCGCGAAGGCGATGCCGAGCGGCGCCGAGTGTGCCTGAAACAGCACGTCGGGGACCGTGACGCTGTCGGCGAGGTCGGCGCGCGGCGCCTGCCGCCAGCGCGGATCGGGGTTGGCCCCGATATAGTACCAGGGCCAGCCGTAAAAGCCCGCCTCGACGACCGAGGTGGCGTAGTCGAACGGCACGTCGTCGCCCAGCGCATCGCGCTCGTTGACCACGCACCAGGGCAGGCCGCTGTCCGGATCGAGCGCCATGCCGGCGCAGTTGCGCAGGCCGGTGGCCCAGACCCTGCGGTCCCTGCCGTCGGGGGTCATGGCGAGGACGGCGGCCCGCCCGGCCTCCTCGCCCCAGGCGGCGCCGAGGGGCGCCTTGTCCACCCACGCCGCGAGGCCCCCAGGCGGCTCCGCGCCGATGCGCTGGGCGACATTGGACTGCGAGCCCACCGCATAGAACAGCGTCCCACCATCCCGCGAGAACACGATGTCGCGGGTCCAGTGACCATTGTCAGGAATGTCGTCGAAGAGCTGTTCGGGCGCCCCGGCCGCGACGGTGCCGCCATCATAGGGGAACCTGACGAGCCCACTGGCCTCGGCGACATACACCCACTCGGGCGCGGCAGCGGGATGGAAGGCGATGCCGTACGGCGCGTCGAGTGCTGCCGCGAACCGCACCGGCCCTGCCTCGCCACGCCTGAACACGAGGACCTCGCCCGCCGCGGAATTGGCGATGAACAGGTCGCCATTGGGAGCGAAGCGCAGCGCCCGCGGGTTGTCGATACCGCTGGCCACCAGGTCGATGGCGAATCCTTCCGGGACGCTCGGCAACAGGCCCCCGGGCCGGGACACGCCGCCGGGGGCATTGGATGCCGAGCCGCCGGGATCGGGCGCCGGACTGTCGCTCGCCCTGATGAGCCGCCGCACTCCCGGCGCATCCTGACGGAAATCGCCGAACGCCGCGCTGCCGGCCAGCGGCGCCTGCTGCGCCTGGGCGGCCGACAGCGGCACAATCATGGCACAGGCAACGGCGACGACTTTGGTCCAGCGCATGCGAGCCCTCCCGGATGACCCGGCGACCATAGACCCAACGTCCCGTCCCGGGGAACGTTCCGGACTACACAGGCTGGTGACCGAACTCTCCATCGGCACTTGCCGATGAAGAGTTCGGGATGCGACAATGGCTGCCTTCCTCGGCAGCAGAACCCATGTCACAGCTCTTCTCACCCTATACCCTGCGCGGCCTGACGCTGCGCAACCGCACCGTCGTCGCCCCCATGTGCCAGTACTCGGCGCGGCACGGCCTCGCCAATGACTGGCACCTCGTGCACCTCGGCCGATTCGCCCTCGGCGGCTTCGGGCTCGTCATCCTCGAGGCGACCGGCGTCACGCCGGAAGGCCGGATTTCCTACGGCGACCTCGGCCTGTGGGACGACGGGCAGATCGAGCCGCTCCGTCGCATCGTGGATTTCCTGCACAGGGAGGGCGCGGCCGCCGGCATCCAGCTCGCCCATGCCGGCCGCAAGGCCGCAACCCCGATCCCGTGGCGGAACGGCTTCGACGAGACCGACGCCGAGAAGGCCGACCTGGCCTTCGAAGCCTGGACGCCGGTGGCGCCGAGCGCCCTCATCCACGCCGACAAGCCGGGGTTCACGGCACCCGCGGCGCTGGACGACGCCGGGATCGCCGGGGTGATCGCGGCCTTCGCCGACGCGGCGCGGCGCGCCGCCAGGGCCGGCTTCGACGTCGTCGAGATCCATGCGGCGCATGGCTACCTGCTCAACCAGTTCCTGTCGCCCCTCGCCAACCGGCGCACCGATCGCTATGGCGGCAGCCGCGAGAACCGCATGCGCCTGGTGCTCGAGGTGGCAGAGGCGGTGCGGGCGGCCTGGCCGGAGGACAAGCCGCTGTTCGTGCGCATTTCGGCGGTCGACGGCAGCGAAGGCGGCTGGTCCATCGAGGATTCGGTGGCGCTGGCGGGCGAACTGAAGGCGCGCGGCGTCGATGCCATGCATTGCTCCTCCGGCGGTTTCGACGGCTATGCGCTGAAGGCCGGGCCGCTCTACCAGGTGCCATTGGCCAAGGCCGTGCGCCGCGGCGGCCTGCCCACCATCGCGGTCGGGCTCATCGACGATCCGGCGGCGGCGGAGGCCATCCTCGCCCATGGCGACGCCGACCTCATCGCGCTGGCCCGCGGGGCGCTCGAGGATCCCAACTGGGCCATCCATGCCCACCATGTGCTCGACGGGGCGGAATACGACCTGTGGCCGAAGCAGGCCCGGGCCCGCATCCGGGACAAGGATCGGGCCATGGGCATCCGCCAACCAGGCTGACACGCCCGCCCGCGCGCGACCGTCCGGCGGCCCTTGCGGCCGGACGGCCGAGCCACCATCTCGGTCGGGCCACCGGAGAGCCGAGATCATGACCACCAGGACCGCAGTTTTCGCCCTGCTCGCGATGTGGGGGGTCGGTGCCCCGGTCTGCCTGCCCGCGCTCGCAGGGGAGGCCGACGGCGGGCGGGCCACCCTGCCCGGCCTCACCGACCGCGTCTGGAGCAAGATCGACGACGGCGGGCTGCCGGGCGCGATGAAGGTCTTCCTGTCCGACGGCACGCTGATCGAGGATTCGTGCTGGGAGACGCACCGCCTGAGCCCCTGGCGAATCGTTTCCGCGACCACGGTCAGCTGGAACGAGGACGGCATCGACATCGACGCCGAGATCGTCTCGCTGACGGATGCGGAACTGGTGCTGAGCCTGCGGCTGCTCGGCGGCACCGTCGAGGAGCGCTACCGGCCGGCAGCGGTCCCCTTTGTCTGCCCGGATACCTCCAAGGGCTGAAGCGGATCAGTTCAGCCCGAACGGATCGTATTGCAGCAGCCAGCTGAGCAGCCAGTTCTCGTCGCTGCCCATGGAGGCGATGTCGTCCACCTTCCAGCCGTCGGCCTCGCGCACGAGCGCAACGGCGAGCAGGCTGGTGTGGTCGAAGTTGTGAAAGGTCACCGTGGCCAGCGCCCGATCCCGCTGCACCACGGGCTGGCCGATGGCGAGATCGAGAAGCAGCGAGTTCTGCCCTTCGATGAAGGGGTCGAACGTCAGCAGGTCGGGAGCATTGGGATCGACCGGAACGCCGGCCGGATCGGCGCTCTGGCGCTGCAGGTTCGCCGCGTAGAGGGCCTTGAGCCGGGCCGAGTAGAACTGCTCCAGCCCGTCGTGCCTCGCGCCGCTCGCATAGGGCTGGTAGATGGCATCGAGCAGCGCCCTGGGATCATCGAAGGCATCGACCCCGCCGACCGACAGGAACGCGATGAGGATGGCTGCAATGAACTGGCGCATGTGTCCGCTCCGGCAAATGGCGGCCTGCTAGCAGGAGCTTGCGGCTGAATGGCGGCGCCGCCGCGCCCCGATCAGGGCAGCGGCGCCTGCAGGATGTCGAGCAGGTCGTAGGTGTAGTCCTCGATCTTGCCCCAGACATTGTCGATCTTCCAGCCGCCGTTCTCGTTGACCAGCAGGAAGCCCAGATTCTGCGGCGTGCCGAAATTCTCGAACGTGACGTGCACCGCGGCCTTGCCGCCCAGGAGATAGGGCTCGTCGATGACCAGCTTGCCGATGTCGTAGTCCTGGCCGTTGACATAGACGTCGAAGCCGAGCCGCCCCATGTCCTCGCCGGCTTCCTCGGCGTCCTTGTCGAACAGCGCGTTCAGCCGGTCGCTCTGCAGCTCGCGCTGGCTGGTCGGGACGGCGTTGGGATCGAGGTAGCCGGCGTACAGCGCCTCGATGACCGCCCCGGGGGTGGAGAAAGTCTCGGCCAGGGCCGGGAACGACCAGGCGAGAAGCGAAACGGCAATGAGCGGCAGGCGCATGGTCATCCTCAATTGAACCAGAAGGCATAGCCGAACAGCTGATCGCCGAACACGCGGTTGGCCTCGGCAAAGGAGTCGGCACTGGCCACCGGACCATCCCTGAGGAAGGGCAAGGCGTCCAGCCCGGTCAGCAGCATGACCAGATCCGTACGGGTGGCGTTCTGGAAATAGGCGCGGAGGTCGAGCCCCTGCCGGAACCGCCAGTGCGGCACCAGCAACCGGCCCTCGAGGATGGCGTCGGCGGTATCGAGGGTGGCCCGCCAGGCGGAGACCACCTCCTCGGTGACACGGGCTTCGGGGACGATCGAGGTCTGGCGCGGGCTTGGCACCAGCTCGCGATTGTCGTCGGTTTCGGCGAGGATCGCCTCCCAGTTCCGCCGCGACAGCGCGGTGACCGACCGGAGGCGCTCCAGCACGCGCTCGAGACGCATCGGTTCGACGACCGGCCAGCTGATGGTGTGGACGGCGGCGATCAGGTCGGCGATGGCCTTGTCGGACTCGGGATCGAGCAGCATCACCGAGTTACCCTCCATGAAGGGCTGCATCGGGAACCCGGCGCTCGGGAAGAGGCGATGGAAGGCGGCGGCGGTGAAGCTCTCGAAATCGTGGGCCAGGAGGAAATCGGCCTGCGCCGCGAGGACCTGGGTGTAGCCGGCGAGCCAGATGGCGTCGGCCCGGTCGAAGCCGATCGTCAGGTCGGGCGCCCCGGCGGGGTCGGTCGAGGCATCGGGCCGCATGCCGAAGGCCGTCGCGAGCACGTTGCCGATGCTCTCCGCCTCGGCGGCACGGCCATCGGCATCGAGGTCGATGCGGATCCGGGCGAGGTCCACCGAAACGACGTATTCGCCCGCCTCGCCGGCCTCGAGCAGCGACGCGCGGGCCCCGTCCATGTCGGCGACGAACCGCGACAGGATGGCCCGGTACCCCGCGTAGTCGAGCGGCTGCGGCGCGGCATTGGCCGGAATCGGCAGATCGAGCTGCGGTCCGGCCACCGGTCCCCCGTCGGGCGCGGCAAAGCCGTGGCGATAGAAGGCCTGCGCCAGATGCTCGACGGCACCGACGAAACGGATCAGGCCGATCCCGAAGGCCCCCTCCTCGGCGAGCCGTTCGTGCAGCGGCGCAAGATCGGCGAGACCTTGTTCCAGCCCGCCGGAGTAGAGGGCCTTGCGCGTGATGTCCCCCGCCTCGCCGGCCGCGGCGGGCACGGCGAGCGAAAGGACAAGGCACGCGGTGGCGAACAGTTTCAGCATCGGAGGCTCTCCCGGTCGCCCCCCGGCTACCTGGACGCCAGATCAAGCCACTGATCTTCGTCGAGCACAAGGATGCCGAGGTCCTGGGCCTGCTTGAGCTTGCTGCCGGCGCCCGGCCCGGCGACGACGATGTCGGTGTTCTTGGACACCGAGCCGGCCACCTTGGCCCCCAGCCGCTCGGCCATGGCCTTGGCCTCGCCGCGCGTGAGCTTCTCGAGCGATCCGGTGAACACCACGGTCTTGCCGGCCACCTGGCTGTCGGCCGAAACGGTCAGCACATAGTCCTTCGGGGTAACCTGCCGGAGCAGCCTGTCGAACGCCTCGACATTGCGTTCATTGGCGAAGAAATCGCGCAGCGAACTCCAGACCGTGTCGCCGATGCCGTTGATCGAGGGAAACACCTCGTGCAGGTCGCCGTCGCGCTGCCCGGCCGCCACCGCCGTGTCGCGCAGGGCCGCGACCGTCGAGAAGGTCCGCGCCAGCACCGCCGCGGTGGTTTCCCCGATATGCGGGATGCCGAGGGCGAAGATGAAGCGGTCGAGCTCGGGCGCCCGCCGCGCGTCGATGGCGTCGAACAGCTTGTCGAGCCCCTCGAAGCTGCGCTCCTCGACGGCCCGCACGGCCTTGCGCGACCTGCCCGACGCCGCCTCGCGCTGGCGCGCCTGCTCCTCGCGCCGCGAGGCGAAGGCCACCTGCACTTCGGCCCGCCGGTCGCGCAGCGTGAAGATGTCCGCCGCCGTCAGGACGAGACCGGCAGAGAACAGCAGGTCGATGTTCTCGGCCCCCAGCCCCTCGATGTCCATCGCGCCGCGCGACACGAAATGGCGCAGCCGCTCCACCGCCTGGGCGGCGCAGATCAGCTCGCCGGTGCAGCGGCGGCGGGAATCCTCCTTGCCGGTCTTCTCGTTGATCTCGCGGATGGCAGGCGAGCCGCAGACCGGACAGGTGTGCGGCATGACATAGGGCTCGGCCCCGGCGGGCCGCCTGTCGATCACCACGTCGACGATCTGCGGGATCACGTCGCCGGCGCGCTGGATCACCACCGTGTCGCCGATGCGGACGTCCCTGCCGCCGCGGATCGGCAGGCCGCTGCTGTCGCGACCGGCGATGTAGTCCTCGTTGTGCAGCGTGACGTTTTCGACCGTCACGCCGCCGACGCTGACCGGATCGAGCCGGGCGACGGGCGCCAAGGTGCCGGTCCGCCCCACCTGGATGTCGATGCCGCGCACCACGGTGGAGGCCTGCTCGGCCGGGAACTTGTGGGCGACCGCCCAGCGCGGCTCGCCGGTGACGAACCCCCAGCGCCGCTGCAGGTCCAGCTGGTCCACCTTGTAGACGACGCCGTCGATGTCGTAGCCCAGCGACGAGCGCTGCGCCTCGATCGCCCGGTAGTGGGCGATCAGTTCCTCGGCCGAGCTGGCCCGGACCATCAGCGGGCTGACGCGGAACCCCCACTGCGCGAACTTCCGGACCGCCTCGAACTGGGTCGGCGCCGGATCGCTGCTGGCATAGCCCCACGCATAGGCGAAGAAATTCAGGTTGCGGCTGGCCGTGATCGCCGGATCCTTCTGGCGGAGCGAGCCGGCCGCGGTGTTGCGCGGATTGACGTATTCCTTCTTGCCGTCCACCGCCGCCCGGGCCTTCAGCGCCTCGAATTCGGCGAAGGTCATGTAGACCTCGCCCCGGATCTCGATGGTCTGCGGCCATCCGGTGCCGGCGAGCCGCTGCGGGATATCGGCGATGGTCCTCAGGTTGGCTGTGATGTCCTCGCCCACCGAGCCGTCGCCGCGCGTGGCGCCCTGCACGAAGGTGCCGTTCTCGTAGCGCAGCGACGCCGACAGGCCGTCGATCTTGGGCTCGGCGGTGAAGGCCAGCTCCAGGTCCCGGTCGCGCTCGAAGAAGCGCCGGCCGCGCTCGATGAAGTCGAGCACGTCCTGATCGCTATACGCCTTGGCGAGGCTGAGCATCGGCACGGCGTGCCGGACCTTGGCGAAGCCCTCCGCCGCCGGCGCACCGACCCGCCCGGTGAGGCTGTCGGCCTGCCGCAGCTCGGGAAAGGCCGTTTCGATCACCTGGTAGCGCAGCTTCAGCGCATCGTACGCGGCATCCGAGATCTCCGGCATGTCGTTCTGGTGGTAGGCGACGTCCGCCGCCTCGATCAGCTGCCGGAGGCGTGCCAGCTCGGCACTGGCCTCGGCCTCCGAGTAGCTCTCGATTTCCCGATCGTCGACGCTCACGAGACCTCCGAAATGAGCTTGCCCGCCGCTGCCCGCGCCTCGTCGGTGACTTTGGCGCCCGCCAGCATGCGCGCCACCTCCTCCTGCCGGGCCGCGCCATCGAGATGGCGCACATGGGTGCGCATGAACGCCCCCTCCTCGATCGCCTGCTTTTCGATCAGCATGTGCCGGTTGGCCCGAGCCGCGACCTGCGGCGCATGCGTCACCGCCAGCACCTGCACCTTGCGGGCCAGCCGGGCGAGGCGCCGGCCGATGGCATCGGCGACCGCGCCGCCGACCCCGGTATCGATCTCGTCGAAGACCAGCACCGGTGCCGAGCCGCGATCGGCGAGGACCACCTTGAGCGCCAGCAGGAAGCGGCTGAGCTCGCCGCCCGACGCCACCTTGAGCAGCGGCCCGGCAGCGGTGCCGGGATTGGTCTGGACGTGGAAGGCGACCTGGTCCCAGCCGGCGGCCGCGACGCGCGCCGGACTGGTTTCGAGATCGACGATGAAGCGGGCCGCGCCGAGCTTGAGGTCGGGCAACTCGCCCTCGACGGCGCGCGACAGCTGTTCCGCCGCCGCGTGCCTCGCGGCGCTCAGGGCGCCGGCGGCCGTCGTATAGGAGTGCCGGGCCGCCGCGGCGGCGTCCTCGAGCGCCTTGAGGCTGGCTTCGCCGCTCTGCAGCGCCTCGAGATCGGCGCGATAGCGCGCGAGGACCCCCGGGAGGCCGTCGCAGGTGGTGTGGTGCTTGCGCGCCGCGGCCCGCAGCGCGAAGAGCCGCTCCTCGACCCGCTCGAGGTCGCTGGGATCGAAGGCCATTTCCCGCTTCAGCTGCTCGAGCGCCTCCGATGTCGCATCGAGCGAGACCAGCGTCGCATCGAGGGCATCGACGACCGGCCGGAACACCGCCGCTCCCGCATCGGCCTTGCGCATCAGCCGGCGCATCAGGCTTGCGAGCGTCGGCCCCGGCGCCGTGGGCCCGTTCAGGATCTCGTCGGCGTCGCGCACCTCCTCGGCGGCCCGCTCGAGTTGCATGAGTCGCTGGCGACGCTCGGCCAGCACCTCTTCCTCGCCGGTCTCGGGAGCGAGATCGGACAATTCCTCGACGACATGCCGGGCATAGTCCTCGCGGCTCTGCGCCTCGATGATCAGCGCCCGCTGCCCTTCCACCGCCGCATCGGCCTCGACCAGCGCCTCGTAGGCGCTGTTGACGGCGGCGCCCAGCGCGTCGTGCCCGCCGAAGGCGTCGAGCGCGGCGCGATGAGTCGCGACATCGACCAGCGCCCGATCGTCGTGCTGTCCGTGAATCTCGACGATCAGCGATCCGATCGCCTGCAGCAGCCCGGCCGATACCGGCTGGTCGTTGATGAAGGCGCGGGTGCGGCCATCGGCAAACTGCACCCGCCTGAGGATGACCTCGTCGTCGTCCGAGATGGCATTGGCCCGCAGTGCCTCGCGCGCCGGATGCCGACGCGGCAGCTGCACCACCGCCACCACCTGGCCGCTGTCCGTCCCGGCGCGCACCAGCGAGGCGTCGCCGCGCCCGCCAAGCGCCAGCGTCAGCGCATCGAGGAGGATGGACTTGCCCGCGCCGGTTTCACCCGTGAGCGCCGTGAGCCCCGCGTCGAGCACCAGGTCGAGCTGGTCGATCAGAACGATATTGCGAACCGAAAGCGTGCTCAGCATTCGGGACTGGCCCCTCGACAACCTGCCCCCGGCCCGGGACGGCACGTTCCGGACAAACTATCGCAAACCGGAACAAACGGGCAACAGAGAACTTGCAGGTCAGGTGGTCTTGAGCTGCGCCAGGCTGCTGCCGGAGTGGATCTGCGGGCTGACGCCCTGCCGCTGCAGCAGGTCGAAGGCCTGCTTGTACCAGTTGCTCTTGGGATAGTTGTGCCCGAGCACGGCGGCGGCCGTCTGCGCCTCGGTGATCAACCCGAGCGACAGATTCGCCTCGGTCAGGCGGTACAGCGCCTCCTCGATATGCGTCGAGGTCTGGAACTTCTCGACAACCATGCGGAAGCGGTTGATTGCGGCCGCGTACTGCCCGTTGCCCAGGTAGTACCGCCCGACCGACATCTCCTTGCCGGCGAGGTTGTCCACGCCGATCACCAACTTCTCGCGCGCGTCCTTGGCGTACTGGCTTTCGGGATAGTTCGAGATGATCAGGCTGTAGGTCTCAATCGCATCCTGCGAGATCTGCTGGTCGCGGGTGATGTCCTTGATCTGGCCGAAATAGGAATTGCCCTTGAGATAGAGGACATAGGCCGTCTCCTTCGACCCCGGATAGAGCGCCATGTAGCGATCCGCGGCGAGGATGGCATCGGGGAAGCGGCCGATTCGGTAGTTGGCGTAGACCTGCATCAGCTTCGCCTTCTCGTTGAACTCCGAGTAGGGATGCTGGCGTTCGAGCTTCTCGAGCGTGGCGATGGCGGTGACGTAGCGCTGGCCATCCATCTCCGCGAGCGCCTGCTGATACAGCGTCTCGGGCGGGATGATCGGCTCTTCCTTGATCTTGGGCTGGCCGAACATGTTGCAGCCGGCCAGCAGCAGCACGACGACGCCGACCAGCACGAGGCGCGACATGCGCTGAAACGACCCTGCTTGCATCATGCTTGTCACGACCAGCCTCATTCCTCTACGCGCCACCTTAAGCGAGGCGGCCAACTACTCGCAAATAAGATCAAAACTGTGGCGTCGGCCAATCAGCCGACCGACCGCAGGTAAGACCTGACATTGATGCCGTCGGGCATGTCGTCCAGCGCCTCGAAGACCTCCGGGAGGTCATCCGCCGAGACGATCTCGTAGTTCGCCTCGCTGGCGAACAGCCCGTGCAGCACCAGCGCGTTGAGCGCATGGCCGCCCTTGTAGGAGCGGAAGCGCCCGTAGATCGGCAGGCCGCAGAGCGCCAGGTCGCCGATCGCGTCGAGCAGCTTGTGTCGCACGAACTCGTCCTCGTAGCGCAACCCGGACGGATTGAGGATGCGGTCCTCGTGCACGGTGATCGAGTTTTCCATCGAGGAGCCGAGGGCGTAGCCCGCCTGACGCAGGATCTTGCCATCGCGCACAAAACCGAAGGTCCGTGCGCGCGAGACGTCCTCGTAGTACTTGCGCGGCGTCCAGTCGAAGATCATCCGCTGCCGGCCGATGACGCGGCTGTCGAAATCGATCTCCAGGTCCAGCATGCGCCCGTTATAGGGCTCGAGAGCCGCCGAAGCCTCGTTGTTGCGCACCAGCACCTGGCGCATGATCTTGATGAAGCGGCGGGGTGCCGGCTGCACCGTCAGGCCGACCTCCATGATCCCCTGCACGAACGGCCAGGCGCTGCCGTCGATGATCGGGCATTCCTCGCCCCTGAGCACCAGGTGGGCATTGTCGACGCCCATGCCGCTGAGGGCGGAGACGACATGCTCGACCGTCGCCACCGATGCGCTTTCCCCCAGATCGATCGTGGTGCACAGCGTGGTGCGGGTGACGCGGGAGAAATGCACGGGGACCGGACCGACCTTGCGGCCGTCGTCGTAGACCCGGGTGATGGTGTAGCCGCTATCGGGGGCGGCGGGCTCCATGACGAGCGAGACGGGGGCACCGGAGTGGACGCCGATGCCGCTGAACTCCAGCGCATCAGCCAGGGTGCGCTGCCGCGCCGAGAGCTTCTGCATTCTGTAAGGACTCCCGCCCCGTCCGTGACCCGAAGCAGTCATAGACAATAAAATCCCGGCGCGGAAGCCGCACCGGGACCTGACTTCAGCGCTTTCTGCGCTCGACCCTAGCCGTGCTTTCGCAGGAAGGCGGGGATCTCGATATGCTCCTTTGGAGCGGCCTGCGTCGGCGCCCTGCCATGCTGGTCGAGGGTGCCGCGCGCGCCCTCCACGGCCGCCGAACCCCGCGGATTCCGGGAGGCTCCGGCCTCGATGGCACTGCGCGCCGCCGCATCGTCGGCCGACAGGTCCGGCGGCATCTGCTGACGCACCGGTTCGGCCGGCTTCAGGCCGAGACCGACATTGGAGGCGAGGCGCTTGAACAGCGCGCGAGCGTTGCGCGGCTCGGCCTCCTGCTTTTCTTGTTCGCCGAGTGACCGCCTTGCAACAACCGGCAGTTCCTCGGTGCGCGGCATCCGCCGCTGCCCGTCGGGGCGCTCGGCGCTCGAGGGCACGTAGACGCTCGGCATCGGCACCTCGGCCGCGCGCGGCGCCTCCTCGACGTGATGGCTGCTGGCGGCAGTCGGGATATAGGGCTCGACGGTGATGCCGTCGTCCTCGTGGTACTCGGGGTAGGAAGGTTCGGCATGCGTGATGGCTTCCGCCACGGCCTGCTGCACCTGGGTTTCGAACTCGGGCGCGGCAACCGGCTCCGGCTGCACGGGTGCCGCGACTTCGGGCGCCGCGCGCCGCATCGTCTGCACGTTGAGCGGCACGCGCGCCGGGTTGGCCTTCATCGGCTCGAGCGCCTGCACCATGGTGGCGTCGGTGCCGGTGGCCACGACGGAGACGCGGATCGTGCCGGTCATGTCCGGATCGAAGGTCGCACCGAGGATGATGTTGGCGTCCTGGTCGACTTCCTCGCGAATCCGGCTTGCCGCCTCGTCGACCTCGTACAGCGTCAGATCGGGGCCGCCGGTGATCGAGATCAGCAGTCCGCGCGCGCCGTGCATGGACACGTCGTCCAGCAGCGGATTGGCGATCGCGGCTTCTGCCGCATGCCGGGCGCGGTCTTCGCCCGAGGCTTCTCCTGTGCCCATCATCGCCTTGCCCATGCCGCGCATCACCGCGCGCACATCGGCAAAATCGAGATTGATCAGGCCTTCCTTGACCATCAGGTCGGTGATGCAGGCGACACCGGAGTAGAGCACCTGGTCCGCCATCTTGAAGGCATCCGCGAACGTCGTCTTCTCGTTGGCGACGCGGAAGAGGTTCTGGTTCGGAATGACGATCAGCGTATCGACATGCCGGTGCAGTTCGTCGATCCCGTCCTCGGCGAGGCGGGCGCGGCGATTGCCCTCGAAGGTGAAGGGCTTGGTCACCACGCCGACGGTGAGGATGCCCTGCTCGCGGGCCGCGCGCGCCACCACGGGCGCCGCACCGGTACCGGTGCCGCCACCCATGCCGGCGGTGATGAACACCATGTGCGCGCCGCTCAGGTGATCGTTGATCTCGTCGTAGCTTTCCTCAGCGGCGGCGCGACCCACTTCCGGGTGCGAACCGGCCCCGAGCCCCTCGGTGACCGACACGCCGAGCTGGATGATGCGCTGGGCGCTGCTGAGCGCGAGCGCCTGTGCGTCGGTGTTGGCGCAGACAAAGTCCACTCCCGACAGGCCGGACGCGATCATGTTGTTGACCGCGTTGCCGCCCGCGCCGCCCACACCGAAAACGGTGATGCGGGGCTTCAGTTCCTGAATGTCCGGGATGGTGAGGTTGATCGTCATGATGGCCCCATGAGTGGCGTGTGGGACCAGTATTAGTCGCCAATTCGTTAATCAGACCCTAACAATGCGGCCCAATCGGTTAACGGGATGGCAATTTGCGACAACCGCCAGCGCCCCGCTTACGCCCCGTTAAGCATGTCGCCCCGAACGGCGCGGCAGCGGGGGCCGGTCGGGCAGAATCAGAAGCTTGACCGGAGCCAGCCCCCCACCCGGGCGAGGTAGCCGTCGGTACCGGTGAGCTTGGCGACGCGCCGGGGCTCGGCGTATTCCTGCGCGCAGACCTGCGGGTAGATCAGCATCCCCGCGACGGTGGCGAAGGCGGGGCCCTTCGCCATGTCCGGCAGGCCCGAGATTCCCATCGGCCGGCCGTTGCGCACGTTGCGGGCGAGGATGCGGCGGGCGACTTCCGGCAGCCCGGTGAGCTCGCTGGCGCCCCCGGTCAGCACGAAGCGGCGACCGCAGACATCCATCATCCCCGTCGACTGCATGCGATCCTTGATGGCCGTCAGCACTTCCTCCACCCGCGGGCGGATGATGCGGGTGATGTGCGAGCGCGGAATCTGCCCCGGCGCCTCGTCGCGAGTGGCGCCGACCGGCGTGATCGGGATCAGGTCGCGCTCGTCGGCCTGGCCCGGCAGCACCGAGCCATACATCGTCTTCAGCCGTTCCGCATCGGCGATGCCGACCGAGAGATGGCGGGCGATGTCGAGGGTGAGGTGATGGCCGCCGATGGCGATGGCGTCGGCGTAGACGAGGTGACCGTCGGCGAACACCGAGACCGTGGTGGTCGCACCGCCGAAATCGATGCAGGCGACCCCCAGTTCGCTCTCGTCGTCGACGAGCGTCGAAAGCCCGGACGCATAGGGGGTCGCCGTCAGCGCCTCGATCTGCAGGTGGCAGCGATGCAGCACCAGCTCGATGTTGCGCATGGCGAGCGTCTCTGCCGAGACCACCGCCACGTCGACCGCCAGTTTCTCCCCGACCATGCCGCGGGGATCGCGGATGCCCTTCTGGCCATCGAGCGCATAGCCGATCGGCAACGCGTGGATGATCGAGCGCTCGGGCCGGACGGAACGGTCGTTGACGGCGCGCAGCACGCGCTGGATATCGGCACGCTCGACTTCCTGGCCACCCAGATCGACGGCGGCCGAAAACGTCTCCGAGCCCAGCCTTCCGGCGGTGACGTTGACGATCACCGACTGGATGGTGACGCCGGCGGCGCGCTCCGCCATGCCGACCACGGTGCGCACCGCCTGCTCGGCCTTGTCGAGATCGCTGATCACCCCGCTCTTGACCCCGGCGGACGGCCCGTAGCCGTAGCCGATCACCTCGACGGTGTGGGTCCGGCGCCGGAGAGCCTTGCCCTCGGGACGGGGAACCAGGCGGGCGATGACGCAGGCGATCTTGGTCGAGCCGATGTCCAGCACGGACACCAGCGTGGTGCGACCCGGCTGGAGCGGCTTGAGCCGGGCGGTCATGGCATCGGTCATCATCGTCGGTACTTCCGGTTGTCCCTGGCCCTGGAATGCTGCGGCCTAAGGCTTTTTCTTCTTCTTGCCGTCGGCGATCTGCTGGCTCGCCAGTTCGCCCGGCCGCAGGGCGAGGAGGCCCGGCACGCGCAGGTCGACCTGGGTGACGTCGCGATCCAGCAGCTGATAGTCCCGCTGGTACATTTCCAGCCGGTCGAGCGCCTGCGCCACGCCCTGTTCGGGCAACTGCACACGCAGGCCGTTGCGGTAGATCAGGTCCCAGCGCCGGTCGCCGATCCGGCTGAGCGCGGCCAGCCCGGATTTCAGCGCCTCGTGCCGATCGAGGACCCGCGCCATGGCAACCGAGTCGTCGGCCGCACCCTCGCCGATGAACAGCGGCAGTTCGGTATAGGAGGCGATATCGGTGCCGATCTTCTGCCCGCGACTGTCGATCAGCCAGGTGACGTCGCCGACCCGCCAGCGGGCGATCGGCACCTTCTCGACGATGCTGACGATCACCTTGTTCGGATAGACCTTGCGCACCGTCGCCGACTCGACCGCGCGGAGCCATTCGAGCCGGGCCTGCGCCTTCTGCGCGTCGAAGGTCAGCGTCGAATTGCCGGTCCCCACCGTCAGGAGGGTGATGATGTCCTTGTCCGCCGTCAGGCTCTGCCCGGAGATCTCGATGGCCTTGATCCCGAATCCGGCCTGGGCGAACTCGCCCTGGACGAACCGGAAGGCCGTGGTGCCGGCCGAAACCAGCGCATCGCGGGCCTCGAACGCGCCGACGATGAACAGGAGGGCGAGGACCGCCCCGGCGATGCGGACGATCAGGCCCTTGTGCAGCACCCAGGTGTGGCTGGCGGCCACCGCGAGGGGGTGGCGCCCGGTGCGGAGCGGAGCCGGCAGCCGGCGCGGGTCGACGACCTGAGCATCAGCGAAACCCTGTGCCCCTACCTGCTGCAACTCGCGTCCTCCACCAGCCAGGCGCAAAGGTCCTCGAACGAATGGCCGGCGTGACGGGCCTGCTCGGGAGCCAGCGACGTTTCGGTCATGCCCGGCTGGGTGTTGATCTCGAGGCAGACGAGTTCCCCCTCTGCCCCGGCCTGGTCGTTGAAGCGGAAGTCCGTCCGCGAGACGCCCCGGCACCCAAGCGCAGCATGCGCCTTGAGCGCAATCTTCTGCACTTTGTCGTAAATATTCGGTTGAACCGGCGCCGGCAGAAGGTGGTTGGAGCCGCCTTTGGCGTACTTGGCCTCGAAATTGTAGAAACTGAGGTCCGTGATGATCTCCGTCACCCCCAGCGCCACATCGCCCATGACGGCGCAGGTCAGGTCGCGGCCCGGCACGTAGCGCTCGACCATCACCTCCTCGCCGGCATTCCAGTCCTCGCGCAGGATCTCCTGCGGCGGATGGCTGTGGTCCGCCCGGACGATGAAGACCCCGACGCTCGACCCGTCCGCGATCGGCTTGACCACGTAGGGTGGCGCCATGACGTGCTGGCGGGCCACCTCCGCCCGGTTGACGATCAGGTGGTCGGTCACCGGAATGCCGACGGCCTTGAACATGATCTTGGCCTGGTGCTTGTTCATCGCCAGCGCCGAGGCCAGCACGCCCGAATGCGTGTAGGGGATGCGCAGGAACTCGAGCACGCCCTGGATGGTGCCGTCCTCGCCATAGGGGCCATGCAGGGCATTGAAGGCGACGTCGGGCGCGACCTGCCGCAGCCGTTCGGCGATGTCGAAGCCGACATCGACCTCGGTCACGCGGTAGCCCGCCCGCCGCAGCGCGTCGGCGCATTGACGGCCCGAACTGAGCGACACCTGGCGCTCGTTGGATACTCCGCCCATCAGGACGGCGACGTGCTTGGTCATCTGAACACCCCCTCACCCGCTCTCCGGGCACCCTCTCCCTCCAGGGAAACGGGTATTGGCACGATCGTGCCCCTTGCCGCCCTCGCCCCGCGAGGGAGAGGGTGGCGCGCAGCGCCGGGTGAGAGGCAGCGCATCACACCACCCCGGTGAACGGCTGCCCGTCCATGAACTCGCGCACTTCCCGACCCGGCACGAAGTGACCCATGCGGCGGATCTCCCACTTGAGTTCGATGCCGTGCGTGTCGCGCACCTTCTGGCGCACCATCTCCCCAAGCGTCTCGACCTCGAAGGCGTCGGCCTCGCCCAGGTTGAGCAGGAAATTGGCATGCAGTTCGCTCATCTGGGCGTTGCCGAAGGTGAGGCCCCTCCCCCCGGCGGCGTCGATCAGCTTCCAGCTCGAATGGCCCTCGGGGTTCTTGAAGGTCGAGCCGCCGGTCTTGGCCTTGGTCGGCTGCGAGCTCTCGCGCTTCTCGGTGATCTCGCGCATGCGGTTGAGGATGTCGTCCTTGTCGCCGGCGAACCCCTGGTAGACCGCGGAGGTGAAGACGGCCCCGCGCGGCCCGTTCGACTTGCGGTAGAGGTAACCCATATCGGCATTGCTAAGCGTGACGATCTCGCCGGCCCGCGTCACCGCCGTCAGCTCGGTCATGCGGTCGCGCGTCTCGGTGCCGTAGCAGCCGGCATTCATGTAGAGCGCCCCGCCGATGCCGCCGGGAATGCCGCGGTAGAAGGTGAGCCCGTCGATGCCCGCCTCGGCCGCCGCGGTCGCCACCTTGACGTCGGGCAACGCCGCGCCGACCCGCAGCCGGTGGTTGTCGAGGATCTCGATATTGCCGAAACCCCTGGCCGACAGGCGGATGACGACGCCATCCAGGCCGCCGTCGCGGATCAGCAGATTGGAGCCCAGCCCGATCACCGTGACACGGATATCGGCCGGCAGGTTGCGCATGAAGAAGGCGAGGTCGGCTTCGTCGGCCGGCTGGTAGAACAGTTGCGCCGGCCCGCCGACGCGGAACCAGGTGACCTCGCTGAGCGGCTGGTTCGCCGCGTAGCGGCCGCGCACGTCCTTCAGCCACGCAAAGTCCGGGATCAGGTCGGGCCACGGGGTCATGGCTGCACCGCCTCGGAGCCGATCAGCGCGGCGAGTTCCCCGGGAAGCGAGGCGGCCCACTGCGTGATGCTGCCGGCGCCCAGACAGACGACGTAGTCGCCATCGGCGACCCGGCTCGCCAGCAGCGGAGCGAGCGCCTCGGGCCGGTCGATCACGCGCGCATCGCGATGGCCGCGGGCCCGGATGCGCGACACGAGTTCCTCGTGAGTGACCCCTTCGATGGGCACCTCGCCCGCCGCATAGATCGGAGCCACGATGACGGTATCGGCGTCGTTGAAGCAGGTGGCGAACTCGTTGAAGAGGTCGTTGACGCGCGTGTAGCGATGCGGCTGCACCACCGCGACGACGTCGCGCCGCGTCGACTGCCGCGCCGCCCTGAGCACGGCGGCGATCTCCACCGGATGATGGCCATAGTCGTCGATGACGGTAACCCCGCCCACCGTTCCGGTCCGGGTGAAGCGGCGCTTGACGCCCGAGAAGGTCTTGAGGCCCTTGCGAATGGCCTCGGCGGGGACCTTGAGCTGGTCGGCGACCGCGATCGCCGCGGTGGCATTGAGCGCGTTGTGCTCGCCCGGCATCGGCAGTTCCAGCCCCTCGATGCGCAGATGCGTCATGCGGATGCGATCGCGAATTTCGACGGCGAAGTGACTCGCCCCGTCGTAGATCTCGAGATCGACCAGCCGCACGTCCGCCTGCGGGTTGCGCCCATAGGTGATCACCCGCCGGTCGCGGATCTGTCCGACCAGCGCCTGTACCTCGGGATGGTCGAGGCACATCACGGCAAAGCCGTAGAAGGGCACGTTCTCGACGAAGTTGAGGAAGGCCTGCTTGACGTGCTCGAAGTCGTTGTAGTGGTCGAGATGCTCGGGATCGACATTGGTGACGATCGCGACGTCGGCCGGCAGCTTGACGAAGGTGCCGTCGCTCTCGTCGGCCTCGACCACCATCCACTCCCCGTCGCCGAGCCGGGCGTTCGTCCCGTAGGCGTTGATGATGCCGCCATTGATGACGGTGGGATCCATGTTGCCCGCATCGAGCAGCGTCGCCACCAGCGTGGTGGTGGTGGTCTTGCCATGCGTGCCGCCGATGGCGATGGCGTTCTTGAAGCGCATGATCTCGGCGAGCATCTCGGCCCGCCGCACCACCGGCAGCCCGCGGGCCCGCGCCGCGTCGAGTTCCGGATTGCCCTTCTTGATGGCCGAGGAGATGACGACGACCGCCGCATCCTTGAGGTTCTCGGCGCGCTGTCCGATCTCCACCTCGATGCCCATCTTGCGCAGCCGCTGCACGTTGGGGTTCTCGGCGCTGTCGGAACCGCGCACCTTGTAGCCCTGGTTGTGCAGGATTTCGGCAATGCCGCTCATGCCGATGCCGCCGATGCCGACGAAGTGCACCGGACCGATGTTGCGCGGCATCTTCATGTGGTCTTCCCCTTCTGGGCCATGGTGATCGCCAGGTCGGCGAGCGTCGAGACGGCATCCGGCCGACCCAGCGCCGCGGCGGCGGCCGCGGCGCGCTCGAGCGCCGGCGGATCACCGAAAAGTGAGGTCAGACGAGTGCCCAGCGATTGGGGCGTAAGCGTGGCCTGCTCGGCGATCCAACCGCCGCCGGCAGCTTCCATGACCAGCGCGTTGTTCTTCTGGTCGGCATCGATCGAGCCGGGCAGCGGCACGAAGATGGCGGGACGACCGATGGCGGCCAGTTCGGTGACGGTGGAGGCGCCCGACCGGCAGATGACCAGGTGCGCTGCCGCCATCCGCTCGGGCAGATCGGCGAAGAAGGGCGCCAGTTCGACATTGACCTTGAGTTGCCGATAGGCCTCCGCCACCCGATCGAGGTCCTCGGCACGCGCCTGCTGCACGATGCGCAGGCGCCCGCGCAGCGTTTCGGGAAGCAGCGCTATGGCGGGGGGAACGAGATCGGCGAAGATGCGCGCCCCCTGGCTGCCGCCGACGACCAGCAGCCGCAGCGGTTCGGCGGAATCGAGCGCCGGGTAGCGGGACGCGGCCAGCGCCCGCACCCGGTCGCGCATCGGATTGCCGACCACGTCGGACTTGGCCGCGTAGGGTTCGGCGTGCTTGGTGCGCGCAAAGCTGAGGGCGATGCGCCGGGCGAAGCGCGCCAGCGCGCGGTTGGCGCGACCCATCACGGCATTCTGCTCCTGCAGGATGCCGGGGATGCCCATCAGGCTCGCCGCCAGAAACGGGGGAAACACCGGGTAGCCGCCGAACCCGACCACCGCCTGCGGGCGAATCCGCCGGAGCTTGCCGAAGGCCACGGCGATGCCCCAGACGATCCGCAGGCCGGCGAGGACGAACGTTACCGGGTTGCGGACCGACGGCGTGGCGGACGGCACCACATGGATGGCACTGGCGGGAAAATCGGCGCCGTAGGACGCGACCCGGTGGTCCGTCATCAGCTGCACGTCGTGGCCGCGCCGGCGCAGTTCCTGGGCCAGCGCCATGGCCGGGAAGAGATGTCCTCCCGTGCCACCGGCCATCAGCACGATCGTGGTCAAATCCAGTAACTCCGCATGCGCCTCACTCGGCGGGGGATAGCACCGAGCTGCGATAGGCCGGAAGACCCGTGACCATCCGTTCCTCCGGCTTCTTTCTGGTCAGCGCGAGCATCAGCCCCATGCCGAAAGCGACCGCCAGCATCGAGGTGCCGCCATAGGAGACGAACGGCAGCGTCATGCCCTTGGGCGGGATCAGGTTGAGGTTCACCGCCAGGTTGATCCCCGATTGCAGCCCGAACTGGATGGCGAGCGTGGAGGCTCCCAGACGGGCGAACATGCTCGACTGCTGCTGCGCCCCCAGCAGCGCGCGGATCACGATGAAGGCGATGAGCGCCACCAGCCCCAGGCAGAACAGGATCCCGAACTCCCCGGCCGCGGCCGAGAACACGTAGTCCGCATGGGCGTCCGGGATGACCTTCTTGGCCATCGACTCGCCCGGCCCGCGCCCGAACCACCCCCCCTCGAGCAGGGAGCTCAGCGCCTTGTCCACCTGGTAGGTGCCGTGGCCGCCGGTCTCGGGATTGACGAAGGCGTCGATGCGCTTGGCGAAATGCGGAAAGATCGTATAGGCGGCGAACAGCAGCGCCACCGCGGCCGCCCCGAGCCCGATGATCACCACCCACGAGATGCCGGACAGAAACAGCAGTGCGCCCCAGGTGGCGAGCACCAGCGCGGTCTGGCCGATATCGGGCTGCAGCAGCAGCCCGCCCACGATCGCCAGCATGAGGGCGGTGGCCATGCTGCGCGCGGGCACGCCCTTCTGCTTCATGCTCTCGGCAAACAGCCACGCCCCGATGACGGCGAAGGCCGGCTTGACGAACTCGGAGGGCTGCACGGTATTGCCGGCAAAGGAAATCCAGCGCTTCGCGCCCTTGACCTCGACGCCCAGCTTCAGGGTCAGCCACAGCAGGATGACGAACACGACGAGCACGCCGAGCGCCGCAAAGCGGGCCGCCCGCTGCGGCAGCATCGAGGTGGCCAGCATCACCGGCAGCGCAAGGGAGGCGAACACCGCCTGCCGGATGATGAAATGCCATGGCCCGAGCCCGAGGCGTTCGGCGACCGGCGGGCTCGCCGCAAAGCTGAGCAGCACGCCGGCGAGCAGCAGCAGGACAAGCGCCGACAGCAGCGCCTTGTCGATCGTCCACCACCATTCGGCGATGGGGGTCTTGCGCTCGCGTGAAAACATGTTCGATGCCGCCCTGCCCGGCGGCCTCCCGGCACTCTACTCGGGGCCGGAGTCTACGGCGGGTTGGTTACCAAGTTCGGAACGACGCTCGCGTTTTGCGATTCTCAGCGCAGCTTGAGCGAACTGAGCCCGATCAGCGCCAGAACGAAGCTGATGATCCAGAAGCGGATCACCACCTGGCTCTCGGTCCAGCCCATCATCTCGAAGTGATGGTGGATCGGGGCCATCTTGAACACCCGCTTGCCGGTCAGCTTGAAGCTCGTCACCTGCACGATCACCGAGACCGCCTCCAGGACGAACAGCCCGCCGATGATGGCGAGAACGATCTCGTGCTTGGTCGCCACTGCGATCGTGCCCAGGGCGCCGCCGAGGGCGAGCGAACCGGTATCGCCCATGAAGATCTGCGCGGGCGGCGCGTTGAACCACAGAAAGCCCAGCCCGGCCCCGATCAACGCCCCGCAGACCACCGACAGCTCGGCCGTGCCGGGCACGTTGTTGAGCAGCAGGTATTCGGCATAGGTCGAGGAACCGACCAGATAGGCGATCAGCCCGAAGCAGGCGGCCGCCACCATCACCGGAACGATGGCGAGGCCATCAAGTCCGTCCGTGAGGTTGACGGAGTTACCGGCCGCAACGATGACGAAGCCCGCGAAGATGTAGAAGAAGTACCAGAGCGGCAGCCCGGAGCCCTTGACGAAGGGGAACATCAGCGAGGTGGCGATGTCCGGCGCCGTCAGCGAGGCGAGGAACCAGGCCGCGATCACCGCGACAACCGCCTCGATGGCGAGACGCTGGCGGCCGGAGAACCCGGCATGCGACATCCGCTTGACCTTGAGGAAATCGTCGTAGAAGCCGATCGCACCGAACGAAACGGTGACGAACAGCACCACCCACACATAGCCGTTCGCGAGGTTGGACCAGAGCAGGATCGACGTGACGGCGCCGGCGAGGATCATCAGCCCGCCCATGGTGGGCGTGCCCTTCTTGGTGAGCAGGTGCCCCTGCGGACCGTCCTCGCGGATCGGCTGGCCCTTGCCCTGCCGGATCCTCAGCCCCGCGATCATCCCCGGCCCGAACAGGAACACGAAGAACAGCGCGGTCACCACCGCCCCGGCGGTGCGGAACGTGATGTAGCGGAAGACGTTGAAGGCGGCGAGGCTATCGCCCAACTGCCCGAGAAAATACAGCATCCAAGACCTGTCCCAACAGTGTCGCCGCAGACGTTCGGCAGTTCATCGTTTCACGGAAGCGCTGAACTGAACGATGTCCTTGATTTTTCGCGCTTCCGAACCGGAAGAACGTGCCACTCTTCCAGCAACCGCCCTAGAAGCGCTCGCGGATCTTCGCGACGAGTCCTGCAAGCCGGACGCCTTTCGATCCTTTGACCATAACTGCATCGCCATAGGCAAGGGCCGCCAGCAGCGGCTCGGCCAACTCCTCCACAGTCTCGCTGTGACCGACTTCGGGCGCCTCGCGGTCCGCCTCGGCGCGGCGCCGGAGTTCCGCCTCGAGCGCCCGCATCACCGGACCCACGAGGTGGATGCGGTCGGCCCCGGCCTTCAGCACGGCATCCGCCAGTCCGGCGTGCAGGACCGGTCCCTGCGGTCCCATCTCCAGCATGTCGCCCAGCACCAGCACCTTGCGGCCGCCGGGCGGACGGACCTGCGCGTAGAGCTCGAGCGCCGCCGACATCGAGGCGACGTTGGCATTGTAGCTCTCATCGACGAGGAGCAGCGGCTTCTTGTCCGGCCCCAGGCGCAGCGTCAGTCCCCGCCCCTCCGGCGCCCCGAACTGGCCCAGGGCGTCGAGCGCCACCGCCAGGTCCGCGCCGGCGAGCCCGGCGACGACGAGCGCCGCGACGGCATTGGCGACCATATGGCGACCCGGCACCCGCAGGCGCAGGTGATGCGCGGCTCCGGCATGGCGCACGTCCGCCGCCATCTGTTCGCCCAGCTGCGTCACTCCCTTGATCCACCAGTCGGCGCTTTCGTCGTAGCCGTAGGTGACGATGCGGCCGACGCCAGCGGCCCTGGCCCGCCCGAACAGCACGTGCAGGTAGTCGTGATCGCAGTTGAGCACTGCCGTACCGTTCGGCTCGAGGCCGAGGAAGATCTCGGCCTTGGCCTCCGCGATTTCCGAGACCGAATTGAAGAACTCCAGATGCGCCGCCGCCACCGTGGTGATCACCGCGGCATGGGGCCGGACCAGCCTGACCAGCGGCGCGATCTCGCCGGCATGGTTCATGCCGATCTCGAACACCCCGAACCGCGCCTCCACCGGCAGGCGCGCCAGCATCAGCGGCACGCCCCAGTGGTTGTTGAAGCTCTTGATCGAATAGTGCGTCTCCCCGGCAGCGGCGAGAGCGGTGCGGATGGCTTCCTTGGTGGTGGTCTTGCCGGCGCTGCCGGTGACCGCGACGATGAACGCGCGGCTGCGGGTCCGGGCGGCCCGTGCCAGCTGTCGCAGCGCCTCGAGCGTGTCCGGCACGACGATCAGCCGGTCGCCGCCGTGCCCGGCGTGATAGGCTTCCGACACGATCGCCGCCGCAGCGCCGGCCTCGAGCGCCTTGAGCACATAGTCATGGCCATCGTGGCTGTCGCCCTTGATGGCGACGAACAGCGCTTCGGGGGCGATCTCGCGCGAGTCGATCGAGACGGCGGAGAGCGGTCCGTCGGAGAGACCCTCGGGCCGCCCGCCGGTTGCTTTGACGACTTCGGCGACGGTCCAGAGCGGTCTCATCTGCGCCTATCTTCCCCCGATGGTCTCCAGCACCACCTCATGATCGGAGAAGTGGTGTTTTGTTTGACCGATGATCTGATAGTCCTCGTGCCCCTTGCCGGCAATCAGCAGCACGTCGCCCGGCTGCAGGTCGGAAATCGCCGCCGCGATGGCCTCGCGCCGATCGCCGATCTCCCGCGCCCGGCTTGCTTCGGCGAGAATCTGCAGACGGATCAGCGCGGGATCCTCGGTCCGCGGGTTGTCATCGGTGACGATGACGTCGTCGGCCATCCGGTCGGCGACCTGCCCCATGATCGGGCGCTTGCCGCGATCCCGGTCGCCGCCGGCCCCGAACACCAGGTTCAGCCGCCGGCGCGCGTAGGGACGGAGCGATTCGAGGGCCGTCTCGAGGGCCACCGGCTTGTGCGAGTAGTCGACGAAGATCGCCGCGCCATTGTGTTCGCCGACCAGCTCGAGCCGGCCCTTGGCGCCCTTGAGGCCGGCGAGGGCCGCAACCGCCCGGTCGGCGGGCGCTCCGGTGGAGACCGCCAGCGCCAGGGCGACGGCGGCATTGGAGACCTGGAACGCCCCGGTCAGCGGCAGATGGAAGCTGACCGGCTCGCCGACCATGCGGCCGGTGACGCGCTGGCCGTAGCCCTCGTTCTCGATGCGGGTGAGTTCGAGGAACGCCCCCTCGCGCCCGACGGTCAGCAGCGTGGCGCCGCGATCGAGCGCGGCGAACAGGAACGGCATGTGCTCGGGATCGTCGCAGTTGACCACCGCCGCGCCGCCTTCGGCGATGAGGTCGGTGAAGAGCCGCAGCTTGGCATGCCGGTAGCTCTCCATGTCGATATGGTAGTCGAGATGGTCGCGGCTGAGGTTGGTGTAGGCGACGGCATTGAACCGGAGGCCGTCGACCCGGCGCTGGTCCAGTCCCTGGCTCGAGGCCTCCATGGCCACGTGATCGATGCCCGCGGCCTTGAGCCGCCCCAGGTCGCGATGCAGCGACAGCGCATCCGAAGTGGTGAGCTCGCGCGGCGTGATTCCGGCCGAGGTCTCGACCCCGATGGTCCCCAGGCTGGCCGCCGGGATACCGCACGCCGTCCAGATCTGCCGCACGAACGAGACGACCGACGACTTGCCGTTGGTGCCGGTCACCGCCACGTTGACTGCCGGCTGCGGCGCGAACTGCAGCGCCGCCGCCCGTGCGTAGGCGGCCCGCACGTCCGGCACCACGACGACCGGGACGCCCAGGTCGACGGCCGGCGCACGGTCGGTGACCATGGCGATCGCGCCCCGCCGCACGGCCTCGGGCGCAAAGCCGTCGCCATGCGCGCGCGTCCCCGGCAGGGCGAAGAACGCCTCGCCCGGCGCCACGGACCGGCTGTCGGAGTTGACGCCCTCGACCTCCAACTCCGGCGCCGGCCCGGCGCCGGCACCCTGCAGCAGGTCTCTGAGCGGAAAGGCCACGTCGAAGCTCCGTTGCGGCGCGACTCTAGCGGAGTGCTGTTGGGACAAGTTCAGTATCCAACATTTCGCTGAAGTCGGGACTGATTCCAAGCATCGGCGCGACGCGCTGAACAATGCGGCCCGTGATCTCGCCGGCGTTCCAGCCTGCGGTGTGTCCGGACTGCGGATTCTCGTTCTGCGGCTCGTCGACGAGGATCACCATGGCATAGCGCGGATCGTCGAGCGGAAAGGCGGAGGCGAACACCGCCAGGGTCTTGTTGGCCGAATAGGTCTTTCCGACGACCTTTTCCGCCGTTCCGGTCTTGCCACCGGCGCGATAGCCGTTGGCGTACTTGTTCATGCGCGTCCCCGACCCTTCGAGCGCATTGAGCCGCATCAGGTAGCGGATCTGCTCGCTGGTCTGGGGCGAGATGACCGGGTGATAGAGCTTCTGCGCCTCCTCCTCCGACCGCCTGTAGAGCGTCGGGGGCACCATGTTGCCGTCGTTGACGAACGCGGCGACCGCCCGAACCATGTGCAGGGGCGAGATCGACAGGCCGTGGCCGAAGCTGGAGGTGGCGGCGACGATCTCGGAGAACCTGGCCGGCACCTTGGGCTGCCGCATCTCGGGCAGTTCGAAGGGGACCGTCTTGTCGAAGCCGATCTTGGTGAGGAAGGCACGGAACTCGTCCTTGCCCATCTGCTGCATCACCTTGATGGTGCCGATATTGGACGAGTACTTGTAGACCTCGGGCACCGAGAGGACGCGGTGCTTGCCGTGGAAATCGTCGATGGTGAAGCGGCCGAAGCGCACGCCGAAGCGGGCGTCGAACTGGTCGGTGATCTTCACGCGGCCGGTGTCGAGCGCCCCGGCCATGGTGACTGTCTTGAAGGTCGAGCCAAGCTCGTAGATGCCGGAGGTGATGCGGTTGAAGCGCTGGTTCTTGACCCCGTTGTAGTCCTGGAACAGCGTCGAGGGGTCGTTCGGGTCGAAGTCGGGGAGCGAGGCGAGGGCGAGCACCTCCCCGGTTCGCACGTCCATCATGACGCCGGCCGCGGCGATCGCCTTGTAGCGGGTCAGCGAGTCGACCAGTTGTTCGTACATCACATGCTGGACGCGCAGGTCGATGGCCAGGTCCACCGGCTTCAGCGCGTTGCCGCGCGCCAGCCCGACCGACTGCAGCAGCGCCAGGTCCTCGTCATCCATGTGCTTTTCGATGCCCATGGTGCCCTGGTTGTCGATGTTGACGGCGCCCAGGATGTGCGAGGCCTCCTGCCCGGACGGGTAGAACCGCTTGCTTTCCGTGACGAAGTCGAGCCCGGGGATACCGAGCTGGAAGATCTTCTCCCGGACCGCCGGGGTGAGTTCACGCTTCACCCACACGAAGCCCTTCTCTCCGGTCAGCCGCTTGCGCAGCCAGTCCTCGTCGAGTTCGGGCAGCACGGTGCGCAGCTTGGCGACCGCCTCCTCCACGTCGACGATGCGCCGGGGTTCGGCAAACAGCGAGGGCACCCGGATATCGACCGCCATCTCGAGCCCGTTGCGATCGAGCAGGGTCGGGCGCGTCGCGGTGATGACATCGCGGGCGACGCCCTCGATGGCGGAATCGGAGATGGTCGCGCCCAGCTGGATCAATCGTCCGGCGACGACGCCGAAGACCAGCAGCAGCGCCGCGATCACCCAGCGGATGCGCGCCCTGGTGAGGTTGCCGCGCTTCTTGCGCCCGCCGTCGAGCGAGATGCTCACATCGTCATAGGTCAGCAGCGCCATCTAGTTTGCCTCGATCAGTTGCTCGATCGGATCGATCCCGGCATCTAGCGCGGTCAGCAGCGCATCGAGGGCTGCGGTATCCGGCGCCGGCGGTCGCATCGGCAGAGTATCGATGCGACCGAACTGCTCCTGATTGGCCGGGAGCAGATTCAGCGCCTCCTGGTGGCGGGCGACGATCGGTGCCACATGCGCGGGCTGGTTGAGATAGGACCAGTCGGCCTGCAGCAGCGACAGTTCGCCCTGCTGGGCGTCGATCCGGCGCTCGAGCGCCGCCTTGTCGGCCGCGATGTCCTCGACCGAGTACTTGAGGGCGTACACCGCCACCACCCCGGCCAGGCTGGCACAGAACAGCACGATGTTGATCGTCTTGATCATCCCGCACTCCGCGAGTTGGGCACACCGAGGCCGACAGAGCTCGCTGGCCGCGCCGGCATCGCCGTGCGCCGTGCCGCGCGCAGCGTCGACGACCGGGAGCGAGGGTTCCGTGCCAGCTCAGCGGGCGACGGCCGAACGGCCTTGCCGAGGCCGATCCACCTGGGTGGTTCGGTGGCCACCTGGGGCAGGTGCCTCGAGCGCGTCGGCGCGCTCTTTTCCGGATCGAGGAAGCGCTTGACGATGCGGTCCTCGAGCGAATGGAAGCTGACCACGGCCAGCCGACCTCCCTCGGACAGCAGGCGCTCGCTGGCGAACAGGCCCTCGACCAGCTCTTCGAGCTCGCCGTTGACCGCAATCCGCAGCGCCTGAAAGCTGCGCGTCGCCGGGTGCGCCTCGCCCGGCTTGCGACCGATCGACTTCTCGATCAGCCGCGCCAGCTGGGCCGTCGTGGTGATCGGCGCCGCCGCGCGGGCCGCGACGATCGAGTGGGCAATGCGACGCGATTTGCGCTCCTCGCCGTAGGCGAACAGCAGGTTGGCGAGGGCGGCCTCCTCCAGCACATTGACCAGATCGGCCGCGCTCTGCCCGTCGGACGACATGCGCATGTCGAGAGGGCCGTCATTCATGAACGAGAAGCCCCGCTCGGCCTGATCGAGCTGCATCGAGGAGACCCCGATATCGAGGACGACACCGTCGACCGGCGCCCCGGCGAGTACGTCGAGCCGCGAGAAGGTGCCGGGCACGAAGCGGAAGCGATCCGGGAACGCCGCGGAGAGATCGTCGACATAGGGCAGCACGGAGGGATCACGGTCGAGCGCCACGACCGACGCCCCCGCCTCGAGCAGGGCGCGCGAGTACCCCCCTGCCCCGAAGGTGCCATCGAGGATCCGGGCGCCGGCGAGGGGCGCCAGGGCTGCCAGCACCTCCTCGAGCAGAACGGGGACATGCGGCAAATCCCGCCCGCTGCGACCCGGCTCACCCATGTCCGCCTGTTACTCCACTCGGACCCAGGTCCGCACGAGGTTCTGCCCCTTGCGGGGCATCGTCCCAATCTGGCAACGGGAGCTTAAGATTCTGTTGAGCCTAACGGCAGGTCGAAGTGCCAGTTGACCTGTAAGCCGGGTTCTGTAGGGCCCGCCTTCCGGCGGACGTGGCGGCCATTCATCTAGGGGCGCCATTGCTGACGCCCTCGTGCAACCAACCCGGGTGACTGGCCTCGAAAACCGGCCGGCGAACGGTTTCCCGCCGCCGCGTCACCCCTATTTGGTCTTGCTCCCGGTGGGGTTTGCCGTGCCGTCCCTGTCGCCAGGTCCGCGGTGCGCTCTTGCCGCACCCTTTCACCCTTGCCGTTCCCGGGGGATCGGCGGTTTGCTTTCTGTGGCACTTTCCCTGGGGTCGCCCCCGGCGGCCGTTAGCCGTCACCGTATTTCGAAGGAGCCCGGACTTTCCTCCCCGCACGGGGTTTCCCATGCGCAGCGGCCACCCGGTCAACTGGCGAGGCGCATATGGCGGACGGTCCCCGGCAACGTCAAGCCGGGATGCGCTTCATGATCTGGTTGTAGGCATTGTTGATCGCCGCCATCCGGGCGGTCGCCACGTCGATCAGTTCCTCCGGCACGCCCTTCGCGATCAGCCGGTCGGGATGGTGCTCGGCCACCAGCGATCGGTATACCCGTCGCACCTCGCTGTGGTCCGCCGCCGGGGCGAGCCCCAGCACCACGTAGGGGTCGATCCCGGCCTCGAACAGCACGTGCTGCGCGGTCAGCTGCTCGAAGCGGGCATCATCGAAGCCGAATATGTCGCTGACGGTCTTGAGATAATCGAGCTCAGACTGATGGATCATCCCATCGGCCGAGGCGATGAAGAACAACCCGTCGAGGACATGCTCGAGGGTCTCCGGGCTGTCGACGAAGAAGCGCCGCACCTTGCGCGCGTAGGCCTCGTAGCCAGCGACGTCCTGCTGGGCCAGCCTGAACAGGCGATCGACCTGCTGCTCGATGGCCGGGGAGATCTCGACGGTGCGCTGGAAGGCCCGCAGTTCGGACGCCGTCACCACCCCGTCGGACACCGCCATCTTGGCCGAAAGTGCGATCAGCGCCAGCGTGAACGCGGCGTCGCGCCCGCCGGGAAGCCAGTTGTCGGGGTCGAGCAGGCCCGCGAGCGAACCGACGATACCGGTCCGCTCGGAGACTGAACCCACCAGGGCGCCCAGACGCTGCCAGACGGACATCGACCTCTCCGATTCAGCCGCACACTATCGGCTGACGGTACGCACGGAAACCACCAATGGGTTTCCGGACCTGTGTCAGAATAGCCAGAAGTCCTGGTTCTGACGCTGGCGGCGCTGACGGTTGGGCCCCTCGTCGAGGAAGAACCCGTCGGGGTCGTATTCCTCCGAGACCGGCTGCTCCGGGGTGGCGTCGGAGAGCAGGCCCTTGCGCGAAAGGTAATCGGCGAGCGACCCCGAGTCCCATTCCTCCAGCTGGTCGGAGGTGACCACCACTTCGTCGGCCGGAGCCTCGACGCCGCCATCGCTGAGCGGAAACGGCTCGACCGGGGTCAGCGCGGCCTCGCGCTGCTTGACCTCGGTCTCATCGAGGATGAGCGGAGCCTCCTCGATCGGGGCCGCGGCGACGGCCGGAGTGCTGGGACGCGCCGAGCGCGGCAGCGGCACCGGCGGGGTCACGGTCGCCGGCGCGAGCACCGCGACCTCGGCCGCATCCGGCTCGGCGGCCTTCGCCTCGAGCGGCTGCAGCTTGGCGGGCGCGGCGACCGGAACCGATTCCGCGTCAGAGATGTAGCTCGGCAGCTTCTTGCCGGACTTGAGGTAGCTCTCCACCGCGGCGCCATCGTCCGGCAGGCCGGCGGTCTCGATCGGATCGGTCCGGATCGCATCGGGCTTGACCGGATTCTCGCTCGCCAGATCGGCTGCGGGCGCGGCGAGGACGGGTCTTGCCGGCTTGGGTGCGGCAACCGCCTCGGTGTCCGTGGTCACCGCCAGCTTGGCGGCGGGTTCGGATTGGCCGAACAGGATGTCCGCAGAGGGTACCGCCAGGATGACGAAGAGGCCGGCCCAGGCAAGTCCGCCCTTCACCTTGGCATCGAGTTTCATAGACTGCTGTCCTTACGCACTGCCCCCACCCACTCCGACGTCAACACAGCCGACCAACGTGGCCGTTTTGTGGATGGATGGCGCAGCACCCTGCCCGACCGGACCTGAACCGGCGCTGAACGGAGCGCCTCAGTTCGGTCGCGCACCCAGCAACCGGGCCAGGGCGAGAACCAGGTTGGCCCTGTTGAGGGTGTAGAAGTGGAACTCGGTGATGCCCTTGTCGACCAGTTCGAGGACCTGTTCCGCGGCAACCGCGGCGGCGACCAGGGCGTGCGTCTCCGGATCCTCGTCGAGGCCGTCGAAGCGCTCCGCCACCCAGGACGGGATCGAGGCACCGCAGCGCGCCGCAAAGCCGGAGATCTGCCGGAAACGGTGGATCGGCTGGATGCCGGGAACGATCGGCGCGGTGATCCCGGCCGCCCGCGCCCGATCGACGAGGCGGAAATAGTCGTCGTTGTCGAAGAACATCTGGGTGATCGCCCGGGTGGCGCCGGCATCGAGCTTGGCCTTGAGGTTGTCGATGTCGGCCCGCCAGTCCGCGCTCTGCGGGTGCTTTTCGGGATAGGCGGCGACCGAGATGTCGAAGGCGCCGATGCGGCGGATGCCGGCGACGAGGTCGGCGGCGTTGCGATAGCCGGACGGATGCGGCGTGAACGGCCGGCCGATTCCATCCGCCGGGTCACCGCGCAGAGCCACGATGCGGCTGATCCCCGCCGCCTGGTAGCCCCGCACGACCGCGTCCACCTCGTCGCGCGATGCGCCGACGCAGGTCAGGTGCGCCGCGGCATCGATGCCGGTGTCCGACTTGATGCGACTCACCATCCTCAGCGTTCGTTCGCGGGTCGAGCCGCCGGCCCCGTAGGTCACCGAGACGAAGCGCGGATGCAGGGGAGCCAGCCTGCCGATCGAGTCCCAGAAGCGCTCTTCCATCGCATCCGTCTTGGGCGGGAAGAACTCGAACGAGACGAGGAATTTCGGCCGCTCGGCCGCACTCAGGCGGCTCGTCCGGTCGGAGTGGTCGATGCTCATCAGTGGTGGTCCCCGGGATCGTCGGTCAGCTGCCACACGCAGACGGTCAGGCCCTCGGCGGCGTCGATGGGTGGAAAGGCGGAGGCGGTGGAGACCCTCAGGCCGGCCGCCCGGGCCCAGGCGGCCATCTGCGGGTCGGACAGGCCCAGCCGCCGGTGCGCGTGGGGGGTGCGGCGGTACTCGTGGTCGTGCGGGGCGAAGTCGACGCTCAGCGTGCCGCCGCCGGGCTTCAGCGCCTGCCGCGCCTGCACCAGCAGGCGGCCCGGATCGTCGAAATAATGCAGCACCTGGTGGACGACGATGAGGTCGGCCCGCCCGGCCGCCGGCTCGAGATCGGCGATGTCGCCCAGGCGCACCTGTGCATGGTTGATCCCCGCGGCGGCCAGCTTCGAGCGGGCCACCGCAATCATCTCGCGGCTCGAATCGACCCCGATGCCGCGCCGGTAGTGCCCGGCGAGCAGTTCCAGCATGCGGCCGGTCCCGGTGCCCAGGTCGAGCAGCGTATCGACTGGCCGATCCGCGACCGCGGCCAGGATCGCCGCCTCCACCGCTTCCTCGGCGACATGCAGGGAGCGCAGCAGATCCCAGCTGTCGGCCACCTTGGCGAAGTAGGCGGCGGCCTGCGCCTGCTGCGCGGCGCGGACCGAGCCGAGACGCAGCCGGTCGCGCTGGCGTTCCGGATCGCTTTCGGCGAGCCGCCCGACCAGCCAGCGCGCCAGCTCGCCGCCGACGCCGTCATCGGTGAGCCCGTAATAGGCCCAGGCCCCCTCGGCATTGCGGCGGACGAGGCCGGCATCGGCCAGCAGCTTGAGGTGCCGGGAAACCCGCGGCTGGCTCTGCCCGAGGATCTCGGTGAGATCCTTGACCGACTGCTCGCCATCTGCGAGCAGGGCCAGCAGCCGCAGCCGGGTGGTCTCCCCGGCCGCGCGCAGCACACCCACCAGTTCCGTCGTTTCGCTCATCTCGGCTCACCACACATAAAGATATGTTTATGTCTGATGTCGCGCGAGGTCCAGTGCCCGACTGATCTGGGGGGCGCGGCGATCCTCCCCCGAGCAGCGACCGGAATGGACAAACCGACCGTGCTCGCATTCGCGGTCGTCGAACTGCTGCTGCCGAAGCGCCTCAAGGAGGCCGGCGCCTAACGCCAGCGCGACGCACCAAAGCGGCGACCGCAGGGCCGCCGCTGTCGATTCTCTCCTGCCGCCGCGTCGTCAGGCCGCGCCGGCGGCTTCCTCGTTGGGGTGCCGACGGCGGAAGGCGTGGGTGCGCCACAGCTCGAAGATGCCGACGGCCTCGTCCTTGCTGAGGGCCTCGTAGCGGCGGCGGACATTGGCGAGGTCGGCCGCCGTCGGCAGGTCACGCCAGGGCATCGAGGCAATCATCGCCTCGAACAGGTCGGGCTGGATGCCGAGCGCCCTGAGCGCCACGGTGATCGCGACGTAGTCCTGCATGGCGAGCCACTTGACGAACACTTCGGGCCCGACATGGAGCAGCATGGTGAGCGCCGCGGCGGTGTGGTGGCCATAGCCGAAGCGGGCGAAGCGGACCAGCGCCCGTTCGTCCAGCTGCCGGCGGTCTGCAAGGGCCTTGACCTGGTTGTAGGCAACCTTCCAGTCCTGGCTCGAGAAGCCGGCCCGGTTGCGCATCCGGTTGTAGACCACCGCCGACACCTTGCCGACGGTGACCGGATCGATCTTGGGATCGATCGCGGCGATGGTCTCCATCACCTTGTCGCCGACCAGGTTGATCTGCCCGCCCAGGCTCTTCCAGTCGATGTCGCCGCGACCGCGCAGGTCGGCGGCCATCTCGGCGTCGCTGGCGGCGCGTTCGACCAGCTTGCCGAGGGCACTCTGTCCGATCTCGGCGTTGGCGTTCCGCACCAGACGGTGCACCGAAGGCGCCTCGCCATGCTCGACGATGGCGTCACCGACACGTTCCGGGACCAGCGGCCGCCCGGCGATGGCAACGCGGTGCGCCTCGCTCTGGTTGGCGATGATCTCGATCAGGTCATCGTCGCTGAGGACGTTGGAGAACTCCAGCAGGGGCCGGGCGACCTCGATGGTGTCATTGGCCAGCTTGACCACGACATTGCCGGGAGCCCGATCGAGCGGCGCCAGGAGCTTGGCGACATGCGCCCGGGCCTCCGACTCCACCAGTTCCGCCAACTGGCACAGCACCTCGTCATACTGCGCAACCTGCTCGTCGTCGCAGCGATCCGACACATAGGAGTACAGCTGGGCCATGTTGCGGAACAGCTGGTCACGTTCCACGATGTTCGAGTCTCCGTTGAGAACCCTGAACGTCGAGAAGGCTCTCGTGGTGCCCTCTTCCATTTCAGACATATCACTTCCCTCCGGCTTCTGCCGACTGGCTGCACCATGGCGGGCGAGGTGCATTCATGGCCTGAAGCAGGGCGGCGCAGTTTGCCTCAAATTGAATCCATCGCGCCGAAGGGTCCCAACAAGACCGGCGGGCGCCCTCGCGAGCGCCCGCCGGAAAAGCCCCGGGAAACCGGCCGATCTCAGGCGAGGTCGAACCGGTCCGCGTTCATCACCTTGTTCCAGGCCGAAACGAAATCGGCGAGGAACTTGTCGGCCGAGTCGGCCTGGGCATAGACCTCCGCCAGCGCGCGCAGCTGCGAGTGCGACCCGAAGATGAGATCGACGCGCGTCGCCGTCCACTTCACCTCGCCCGACTTGCGGTCGCGCCCCTCGTAGACCCCGTGGTCGGCGGAGGCGGGCTTCCACTGCGTGCCCATGTCCAGCAGGTTGACGAAGAAGTCGGTGCTGAGTACGCTCGGACGGCCGGTCAGTACCCCGTGCGCCGGTTCCCCCGCGCCCAGCACGCGCAGCCCGCCCAGCAGCACCGTCATCTCCGGCGCCGTCAGGTTGAGCAGCTGCGCCTTGTCGACCAGCGCCTCCTCGGGCGCCACCCTCAGCTTGCCACGCATATAGTTGCGGAAACCGTCGGCGGCCGGCTCGAGCGGGGCGAAGGAGGCGATATCGGTCTGCGCCTGCGAGGCGTCCATGCGGCCGGGCACGAACGGCACCCTGACCGGAGTGCCGGCATCGGCGGCCGCCTTCTCGATCGCGGCCGCACCGGCGAGCACGATCAGATCGGCGAGCGACACCTTCTTGCCACCGGTCTGGGCGGCGTTGAACGCACCCTGGATGGCCTCGAGCGCCGCGATCACCCGCGCCAGCTCGGCCGGACGATTGGCTTCCCAGTCCTTCTGGGGAGCGAGCCGCACCCGGGCGCCGTTGGCGCCGCCGCGCTTGTCCGAACCGCGGAAGGTCGAGGCCGAGGCCCAGGCCGCCGAAACCAGCTGCGATACCGTCAGCCCGCTGGCGAGAATGCCGGCCTTGAGCGCCGCCACATCCAGTTCGTCGACCAGCACGTGGTCGACGGCCGGGATGGGGTCCTGCCAGGGCAGCACCTCGGCCGGCACTTCCGGACCCAGGTAGCGGGCCACCGGCCCCATGTCGCGATGGGTGAGCTTGAACCAGGCGCGGGCGAAGGCATCGGCGAACTGGTCGGGGTTCTCGTAGAAGCGACGCGAGATCTTCTCGTAGGCCGGGTCGAACCGGAGGGCGAGATCGGTGGTGAGCATGGCCGGGGTCTGGCGCCTGGCCGGGTCGTGCGCATCGGGCACCGTGCCGGCGCCCATGCCGTGCTTGGGCGTCCATTGCTGGGCACCGGCCGGGCTGCGGGTCAGCTCCCACTCGTAGCCGAACAGATTCCAGAAGAAGTTGTTGCTCCATCTGGTCGGTGTCGTGGTCCAGGTGACTTCGAGGCCGCTGGTGATGGTATCGCCGCCCTTGCCGGCCCCATGGCTGCTGATCCAGCCGAGACCCTGCGCCTCGATGGAGGCCGCCTCGGGCTCGGCCCCGACCAGCGCCGCGTCGCCGGCGCCATGGGTCTTGCCGAAGGTGTGGCCCCCGGCGATCAGCGCCACGGTCTCCTCGTCGTTCATCGCCATGCGCGCGAACGTCTCGCGGATATCGCGCGCCGCCGCGACCGGGTCCGGATTGCCGTTCGGCCCCTCCGGGTTGACGTAGATCAGCCCCATCTGGACGGCGGCCAGCGGATTCTCGAGCTCCCGCTCGCCGCTGTAGCGCTCGTCCGCCAGCCACTTGCCCTCGGCGCCCCAGTAGATGCTCTGCTCGGGCTCCCAGGTATCGGCCCGTCCGCCGGCGAAGCCGAACGTCTTGAAGCCCATGGTTTCCAGCGCCACGTTGCCGGCGAGGATCATCAGGTCGGCCCAGGAGATGCGGCGGCCGTATTTCTGCTTGATCGGCCACAGCAGGCGCCGGGCCTTGTCGAGGTTGGCGTTGTCGGGCCAGGAGTTGAGCGGGGCGAAGCGCTGCTGGCCGGCGCCGCCGCCACCGCGACCGTCACCGATCCGGTAGGTCCCGGCGCTGTGCCAGGCCATGCGGATGAACAGCGGACCGTAGTGCCCGAAATCGGCCGGCCACCAGTCCTGCGAGTCGGTCATCAGCGCCGCGAGGTCCTTTTTCAGCGCCGCGAGGTCGAGCGACTTGAAGGCCTCGGCATAGTCGAACGCCTCGCCCATCGGGTTCGACAGGGCCGAGTGCTGATGCAGGACGGACAGGTCGAGCTGGTTGGGCCACCAGTGGCGATTGGTCGTCCCGGTCGATCCGTGTGCCACCGGGCACTTGCCGGCGCCGTCTTCAGCCATTGCATCCATCGATTCTCTCCATCGGTTTCGGCCCCTGGGGCCTCAAGGTCCTGGCAGCAAGCCACAAGCGGCGGCGGCGTGGGCCCCGCGGATGCTCCCCCGCGGGAACCCCGACCGCTCGCCGTGGTTGTGTTGCGCCGGACTATGGCCAAGCCGATCGAATAAGGCCAATTGATTGCACTACTTGTTGTGATAATCTGTATTTATGACGACAACCCTTCGCCAGCTTTCCTATGTCGTGGCACTCGCCGAGGCCGGGCATTTCGGCCGGGCGGCCGAACGCTGCCATGTCACGCAGCCCGCGCTCAGCCAGCAGATCCGCCAGCTCGAGGAGAGCTGCGGCGCCCCCCTGTTCGACCGGCTCGGCAAGTCGGTCCGGCCGACCCCGCTGGGCCGTGAACTCATCGAGCGTGCCCGGCCGATTCTCGAGCTGAGCGCCGAACTCGACGCGTTCCTTGCCGGCCGGCACGGGCGGCCGAGCCGAACGCTGCGGTTCGGCCTGATCCCGACCGTTGCGCCCTACCTGCTGCCGCGGATCTTTCCCAATCTGCACAAGGAGCTGGGTGAGGTGAGCTTTTCGGTGAGCGAGAGCCGCACCGACCAGCTGCTGGCCGCCCTCGGCGACGGCAGCCTCGACCTCGCGCTGATCGCCAGCGACCCGCACCCGAGCGGACATCGCCTCGTCTCGACGCCCCTGTTCGCCGATGAGTTCGTGCTCGCAACGCCGCCGGACGATGCCGCCGGCGACCCCATGCCGCTCGCCGCGATCGACGGGGACCGCGTGCTGCTGCTCGACGAGGGACACTGCCTGCGGGACCAGGCCATCGCCGCCTGCTCGCTCGACCCGGCCACGAGACGCCGCACATTCGCGGCGACCTCGCTCTCGACCCTGGTCGAGTTCGTCGCCAACGGCCAGGGCATCACGCTGCTGCCGCAGATCGCAGTGCGCAAGGAAAGCTCCGGCAACCGCATCCGCATCCATCGGCTGCAGGCGCCCGGCGCCCGCCGCATGCTCCGGCTGGTCTGGCGAGAAGGCACGCCGTTCGGCGGCATCTACGAGGCCGTCGCCGAGTGCATCCGCCGCTGCGGCGCGGAGGCCGCTGCTGGCTAGGCGGTCCGGCGGCGGCGGATCACCGACTCGGCGGTGTAGATCACCAGCGACAGCCAGATCAGCCCGAAGCTGGCGAGCCGCGTGGCGTTGAGGTGTTCGCCGAACACCCCGATCGCCAGCAGGAACGCGATCGAGGGCGCAATGTATTGCAGCATGCCCATCGTGGTCAGCCGCAAGCGCTGCACGGCGAAGGCAAAGAGCAGCAGCGGCACGGCCGTTCCCGGCCCGGTGATCAGCAGCAGCAGCAGGGTGAGCGGATCGCCATGCGGTCCGATCGAGCCGTCGCGCACCACCGTGAACAGGATGTAGCCCAGTGCCAGGGGCGCCAGCAGCAGGGTTTCGATGAACAGGCCGGCCGCCGAACTGGCCTTGATCGTCTTGCGCAGGTAGCCATAGAGCGCAAAGGTCACCGCGAGCCCGAGCGCGATGAAGGGGACGCCCCCGATGCCGGCCGCCTGGATGGCGAGCGCGACCAGCGCCACCGCCACCGAGACCGCCTGCCAGCGGCTCAGCCGCTCGCCGAGCAGCAGCATGCCCAGCGCCACGTTGACCATCGGGTTGATGAAGTAGCCGAAGCTCGCCTCCAGCACCTGGTTGGTCTGCACAGCGTAGACGTAGATCAGCCAGTTCGCCGCGAGAAAGAGCGCTGCGACGGCCATCGAGCGGACCGCCCGCCAGTCGCGCAGCAGCGCCCGGATTTCCGCGGTCCGTCCGCCGACCACCAGCAGGACGCCGACCAGCAGCAGCGACCATATCGTGCGATCCGCCACCAGGATCGGCGCCTCGACGCCTCGATCCAGCACCAGTTCGAACAGGATGGGGAGAAACCCCCACAGCAGGTAGGCGGCGACCCCGGCAGCGAGGCCGCTGTCCTGCTGCTTGAGATCGGTGGTGCTGGAGACGGATGCCACGACGAGCCTTCCCGGCCCGAGGCCGATGACGCGGCGCTTCTAGCAGCCACCGGGGCGTTCAGCCAATCAGAGTTTGTGATTGCTGGCAGTGCCGGGCTTGATGCCGGTCAAACCGACACCACGTTGAATGCGTTTGTCTCGGCCAACGCACTCAGCAAGGAGAAGCGGTCATGAAAGGCAAGGTCACCTGGGTCCTCGTCGCCGACGGCGGGCAGGCGAAGGTCTTCGAGAACCTCGGCCCCGGCAAGGGGCTGCGACCCGTCGCCGGTCTCAGTTTCGAGGACGAGCACCTGCAGGCGCGCGAGATCGCCAGCGATCGGCCGGGCCGGAGCTTCTCGTCGGTCGGCCATGGCCGCAGCGCGATGGAACCCGCCTCCGATCCCGTTGCCATGCGCGAGCGGCGCTTCGTCGAGCGTCTCGCCGACCTGCTGGCCGACAGGCTGGCGGCCGGAGCATTCGACCGGCTGATCATTGCGGCCGCGCCGACGGCGCTGGGCGACCTGCGGCCGGCCCTCGGCAAGCCGCTGCGTGACGTGATCCTGCTCGAACTGCCCAAGGACCTGACCAAGCTGACCACGCGCGATCTCGAGGCCAATCTCTCCGCGCATCTGGCCCTCTGAACAGCAGGGGCCCGCGGCTGGCCGCGGGCCCCAGAGCTGACCGTCCTTCGCCGGTCAGTTGGTGAACTGCACCGTCGACAGCATCTGGCCGGCGCGATACGCCGCCGACCGCCCGTCCGAGGCGATGCTCCAGTACACGAACTGCGTCGACCCGAAGCCCGGCTGCACGTAGTAGAAGTTCTGGAACAGCAATTCCTGACCCGGTTCGCCGACCTGGTACTCGATGACGTTCCACGGCCGGCCGCCGATATTCTCGATGCGCTCCTTGAGCACCTGCACCTGATCGACCGAGATGTTCGAACCGACCGCCGCGTTGTTGAGGATGGCGGCGCGATAATCGGAGACGGCCACCGTCTCCTTTTCGGTGATGATGGTGAAACCGATCGTCTCGTCGCCCGAGAAGTAGAGGAATTCCTGCGCCCCCTGCGGAGCCTGCAGGACCCAGTCACTGTCGTCGATACAGGCGCTGAGCTTGATCTTCTGGCTGTTGATGGTGTCGCAGGCAAACGCCGGCGCGGCGCTGATGACGAGCGCCGCAGCGCCCAGAAGCAAAGACTTGATCATTCCGGAGCGTCCCTCGGTGGATTTCCCCCACTCCAGCTTGCTGTGACGAGGGCCGACTGGCAAGCGGGATTTTGTGCGGGAATGGCACTTTGCCGCGGCCGTTCAGGGCGCCGCGTCGCCCTCCTCGTCGTCGTCGTCCCCCTGTCCGGTGACCGCCTCGAGGAACTCGAGCAGCAGCGGGTCGAACAGGTCGGGCCGCTCGAGGCTGGGCAGGTGCGCCGTATCCTCGAGCACCACCGCGAAGGCATTCTCGAGCTCCTCCGAGAGATCCTCGTGAATGGCGATGATGTCGGCGCAATCCAGCTCGCCGACGACGAGCAGCGTCGGCGCCTGGATGCTGCCGACGCTGTCGAACGCCGACTCGGGCCGCTCCTCCTGCGTCAGCCGGGGATGGTGGAGGTGGATCTCGTTCATGGCGAGGAACAGCTCGCGCACCGGCCCGGTGACACGCCCCGCCTCGCCATAGGGCCCATCCAGCCACTGATGCGCCTGAATGCGGTTGACGGTGCCGATGTTGCCGCGCTCGAGGGCATAGTCGGCCGCCTCCTCGAGGGCCATCACCTCGTCGTCGAGTTCATAGCCCTCGGCGCCGGTGACGGCAGTGCCGACCAGCACCAGACCGATGGTGCGCTCGGGATGCTCGAGCGCGAAATCGATGGCCAGCCCGCCCCCCATCGAGCAGCCGACGAGAATCGCCGCGTGGATGCTGAGCCGGTCGAGCACCGCCTCGAGGTCGACGAGGTGGTTGAACGGCACGTCGGCGGTCTCGGTCTCGCCGAAGCCGCGCCGGTCGTAGCTGACGACATGGTACCCCTCTTCCGCGAGGCTCCGCATCTGCCCGGCCCACATGCGCCGGTCGGCCACCCCGGCATGCAGGAACACGACCGGAATGCCGAAGCCATCGGCCTCGCCGCGCAGGATGGCGCCATCGAAATCGATCTCAAACGGTGCCGGCATGGCTGTGCTCCTCGTCGATGAAGGGCGGCGTGTAGCACCGGCCGGACGCCACGGCCAGTGCCTGCGGGCCTCCCGCGCCGGACTGACCGCAGCCTGAGCACCCCGTTCAGCCGCCGTTCACGGGACCGCGACTAGACGGCCCGCCCATTCCAGATCCCCCAGAACGAGTTTTCAGAAAATGGACAAGCGTTTCCCGATTGAAGACCAGATCGAAATGCTGGCGACGGCCCTGCGCGGCCGCGTCGTCACCCCTGCCGCAGCCGACTACGAGGCGCTGCGCGGCGTGGCGATCGACAACTTCGACCGCCGGCCCGCCGCGCTGATCCGTGTCGCCAATGCCGCCGACGTCGCCGCCGTCGTCAACTTCGCCCGCGCCACCGACCTGCCCCTCGCCATCCGCAGCGGCGGCCATTCGACCGCCGGGCACAGCAGCGTCGAGCACGGCCTCGTCATCGACCTGCGCGCCCTCGACGGCATCGAGATCGACACCGCCGCCCGGACGGCCTGGGTCGGCACCGGCCTGACCGCCGGAGCGGTGACCCGCGCCGTCGAGCAGCACGGCCTGATCGTCGGCTTCGGCGATGCCGGCACGGTCGGCGTCGGCGGCCTGACGCTCGGCGGCGGCGTCGGCTACCTCGTCCGCAAGCACGGCCTGACCATCGATTCCCTGCTCGCGGCCGAACTGGTGACGGCCGATGGCGACATCGTCGTCGCCGATGCCGGGACCCACCCCGACCTGTTCTGGGCCATCCGTGGCGGCGGCGGCAATTTCGGCGTCGTCACCCGGCTGAAGTTCCGCCTGCACCCGCTGCCCTTCTTCTGCGGCGGCCCGCTGGTCCTGCCCGCCACCGCCGAGGTGATCGCCGCCTACGTGGCGGCCGCCGAGGCGGCCCCGGAGACGCTCTCCACCATCGGCAATGTCATGCCGCTGCCGCCGGTGCCGTTCGTCCCGGCCGAGCTGCACGGCCGCCTGGCCCTCGTCGCCATGCTCGCCTATTCGGGCGAGCGCGACGGCGCCGAGGCCGCGCTGGCGCCGTTCCGCGCCCTCGCCGCGCCGATCGCCGACCTCGTCGGCGAGGGACCCTACTCGACCATGTATGCGATGGACCCGCCCCCCGAGGTCCGAACCTCGGTCGCCATCCGCTCGCGCTACCTGACCCGCTTCGGCGTCACCGAGGCGGCGGCGCTGCTGGCCGCGCTCGAAGCGTGCGACGCGCCGATGAGGATGGGCCAGCTCCGCACCCTCGGCGGCGCCTATGGCCGCGTGCCGGCCGACGCCACCGCCTTCGGTCATCGCGACGGGCGCCTGCTCGTCGCCTTCATGGCCATGTACGGCGACCGCTCGCGCGCCGCCGGCTACGAGCGCTGGGCCATCGACGCGATGGCGAGCCTGCGGCCCGACACGCACGGCCCGGCCTATGTCAACTTCCTCGCCGAGGAAGGTGCGCGCGGCCTTGCCGCCGCCTACCCCGCCGCCACCTGGCAGCGCCTGCGCGAGATCAAGCGCCGCTACGACCCGGAAAACCTGTTCCGGCTCAACCAGAACATCCCGCCCGCGGCCTGACGCCCGCACCCGGGAGGACGCGACGGCCGGCGGGAAGCGAGCCCCGCCGGCCGTCGCGCACCCAGGCGGCCCGCTCAGCGGACCGCGATGATGAACAGCCGCGGGAAGCGCAGCAGCACCCGACCGTCCGACCGCCGCGGATAGGCCTCGGCGATGCGGGCGAGATAGCGGCCGAGGAAATCCTCGCGCTCGCCGGGCGACAGCGGATCGACGAACGGTCTCAGGCCCGTGCTCTTCACCCACTCGACGATCGCCTCGGGACCGGCGAGCGCGTGATTGTAGATGGTGTGCCAGATCTCGACGCGCCCCGCCACCGCCCGCAGCGCGTCGTAATAGGTCGTCGCCGGCGGCAGCGGCAGGCGTGCCGCGCCCGCGAGGCGCGCCGCCCAGGGACCGGCGGCCGCCACCTCGCGCATCAGCACATGGCTGGGCTCGGCCATGTTGTCGGGCATCTGCACCGCCAGCACCCCGCCCTCGGGCAGCGCCGCCACGACCTGCGGCAGCACCTGGAGATGCTCGGGCACCCACTGGTAAATGGCATTGGCGAAGACGATGTCCGTCCCCGCCTCCGGCACCCAGACGCCGGCATCCGCGCTGGCGAACCGTGCGCCGGGCACCCGCCGCGTCGCCTCGGCCAGCATGCCGGGCGAGCTGTCGAGCCCGATCACCTCGGCCCCGGGGAACCGCTCGACCAGCAGCTCGGTGGAGTTGCCCGGCCCGCAGCCCATGTCGACCACCCGCCGCGGCGCCGTCAGCGGCACCTGCGCGAGCAGGTCGCGTGCCGGCCGGGTGCGCTCGTCCTCGAACTTCAGGTAGGTGGAGGGGGACCAGTCGGCCATGTGCTGCTTCCGCGTGTTTCGATGACATCGCGATGCCCGGGGCACCGCCGTCGGATCACCCTGCCCCGACGCAGCAACGATACGCCGCGCTGCTAGGCGAGCGGTACGAAATTTGTTATTCGCGCCGGCAAACGCGTCATAGCCATTCATCCCACTGGAGCCCCCGTGACCACGATCCTCAAGAGCCTGCCCAAGGGAGACAAGGTCGGCATCGCCTTTTCCGGCGGCCTCGACACCAGCGCCGCGCTGCTGTGGATGAAGCTCAAGGGCGCCAGGACCTATGCCTACACCGCCAATCTCGGCCAGCCCGACGAGGCGGACTATGACGAGATTCCGAAGAAGGCCACGGCCTTCGGCGCCGAGAAGGCCCGCCTCGTCGATTGCCGCACGCAACTGGTGCACGAGGGCATCGCCGCCATCCAGGCCGGCGCCTTCCACATCTCGACCGGCGGGCTGACCTACTTCAACACCACCCCGCTCGGCCGCGCCGTCACCGGCACCATGCTGGTTTCTGCCATGCAGGAGGACGGGGTCAACATCTGGGGCGACGGCTCGACCTTCAAGGGCAACGACATCGAGCGCTTCTACCGCTACGGGCTGCTGACCAACCCCAACCTGAGGATCTACAAGCCCTGGCTCGACCAGCAGTTCATCGACGAACTGGGCGGCCGCGCCGAGATGTCGGCCTTCCTCACGGCGAACGGCTTCGCCTACAAGATGAGCGCCGAGAAGGCCTACTCGACCGACAGCAACATTCTCGGCGCCACGCACGAGGCCAAGGACCTCGAGAGCCTGCAGAGCGGCATCCGGATCGTCAACCCGATCATGGGCGTGCCGTTCTGGCGCTCCGACGTCGACGTGCAGCCGGAAACGGTGGTGATCCGCTTCGCCGAGGGCCAGCCGGTGGCGCTCAACGGCCGGACCTTTGCCGATCCGGTCTCCCTGTTCCTCGAAGCCAACGCCATCGGCGGCCGCCACGGCCTCGGCATGAGCGACCAGATCGAGAACCGCATCATCGAGGCCAAGAGCCGCGGCATCTACGAGGCGCCGGGCATGGCGCTGCTGCACATCGCCTACGAGCGGCTGGTGACCGGCATCCACAACGAGGACACCATCGAGCAGTACCGCATCAACGGACTCAGGCTCGGGCGCCTGCTCTACCAGGGCCGCTGGTTCGACAGCCAGGCCCTGATGCTGCGCGAGACCGCCCAGCGCTGGGTGGCCAACGCCGTCACCGGCGAGGTGACGCTGGAATTGCGCCGCGGCAACGACTACTCGATCCTCAACACCGAAAGCCCCAACCTCACCTATGCGCCCGAGCGGCTGAGCATGGAAAAGGTCGAGGACGCCCCCTTCACCCCGGCCGACCGCATCGGCCAGCTGACCATGCG
This sequence comes from Devosia sp., assembly GCA_041916695.1. Classification (GTDB taxonomy): domain Bacteria; phylum Pseudomonadota; class Alphaproteobacteria; order Rhizobiales; family Devosiaceae; genus Devosia_A. The sequence goes on from JAYRZA010000005.1 coordinate 115,513, forward strand.
CAACCTCGATATCGCGGATACCCGGGCGAAGCTGGAGATCTACTCGAAGACCGGGCTGGTTTCGATCGGCGAAGGCGGCGAGATGTTCCGGCTGGAGGGGAAGAAGGAGTGAGGGGCGTTCTCGAGTCTCCCGAATTGGCTTCCGCTCTCTGAGTGCGGAATACAGACGATCGTCTCTCCTCGATGTCATCCCGGCCCAGGCCGGGACCCATACTGAGGCTGTGCAACACGCGGCGAACCTTCAGGATGGGCCCCGGCCTGCGCCGGGGTGACACCGTGCGTGGGGATGGCGCCTGGTCAGTCCCACGGCCGGCCAAAGCCGTCATAGCTGTAGACTCTCCGACACAGCGGGGGGACTCGTTCAGGCGACTCGCGATAGCGTCAATTTTAGCCACTTGGTGGATGGCGTCGAGAGCGACAGCCCCACCCATCTGGTCGACTGCTTCAAGGGCAAGATCGCGCTCGAGGTCGAGTGGAACAACAAGGACCCGTTCTACGACCGCGACCTCAACAACTTCCGGCTGCTGTACGATCTGCGGGTCGCCGACGTGGGTGTCGTCGTGACGCGCTCGACCGGCCTCATGCAGTGGATGCGCGGCAAGTTCGCCGAGTTTGCCAAGGCCGCCGGGACGTATGGATCGTCGACGACGCACTTCGACAAGCTGGAGCCGCGAATTGTCGGTGGTGGCGCGGGCGGATGCCCGGTGCTCGTTTTTGCGATGACACAGGCGATCTATGTAGATGATAGAACCGCGGAATAGCGAAGGCCAGCTTGCCGCAGCGGAGGCATCAATGGTTTCTGATGATTGGGTCCGAAGGCGGGAACACGGCCGGCCGGACACGCGGACGAAGCTGGAGATCTACGCGAAGACCGGGTTGGTTTCGATTGGAGAGGCGGGGAGATGTTCAGGCTGGAGGGGGGACGAGTAGCGGGGCGGGTCGCAGAACCACAATCTGCCCGCCGCTTCCATTCCGGCCTAGAATTGCCGGCACCTCGCAGGATAAGGTGCTTCTAGCGCGTCCGCATTTTCAACAGGTTTCCTCATGTCCGATGATCTCGGAATACCAGAACTGGAGCTCTCGGCTCCACCCGCCGCCGCGGAAGTGGACGATGACGCGGATATCCAACCGATTGACGACGAGGATATCGTCTACCAGATAAATAGTTTTGGTGCCGATTTCTTGGTCGACGGCCTTGTTTCCCGAATGGATCGAGGTGACATCTACCGTCCTGACTTCCAGCGCCAGTTTGTCTGGACCATTTCACAGGCGTCTAGATTTATTGAGTCCATTCTACTGGGCCTGCCAATCCCCGGGATATTTTTGTACCGCGAAGAGGACACTCAGAAGAATCTGATTATCGATGGCCTCCAGCGCTTGACCACAATGCAAGCGTTTGAGCACGGGAAGTTCCAAGGATCCGACAAGGTGTTCAAGCTGGTGGGAGTCAAGACCAGGTTCGAAGGCCGATCAATCGATGAGCTAGATCCTGCGGACCAACGCAGATTTCGCGATGCAACGATCCATGCAACCATTATACAACAAAGTATACCTGAAGATGACAAGAGTTCAGTTTACCAAATATTCGACCGCCTCAATTCAGGTGGAACGCCGCTGCAACCTCAAGAAATTCGTGCGGCGATTTTCCACGGCGCGTTTCAAGACCTGCTGGAGTCGCTGAACAACGATCCCAACTGGCGCACTATCTTTGGTCCCACCAATCGCCGTGGGAAGGATCAGGAATTGATCCTGCGGTTCTTCGCTCTGCTTGAACAGGACACTTCCTATCGCGCCCCGATGCGCAAGTTCCTGAACGACTATATGCGCGTAAACCGCAAATTGGCGACGGAGAAGGCGGTCGAGCTGGCCGACGTCTTTAGGCGCACATGCAGCACGGTAGCAGAGACGCTGGGCGAAAAGCCCTTTCGTCCGGTAAGGGCGCTGAACGTCGCGGTATTCGACTCTGTGATGGTCGCGGTGGCACGAGCAGGCGATCTATCGGCGGAGCGTATAGCCGAAGGCTACGCAAAGCTACTTGAGGACAAGGAATACCTTCTTGCCGTCGGGAAAAGCACGGCAGACGAGTCAAACGTCGTTACACGAATCAAGCTTGCTAGCGCCTATCTGTCCTAGCCATGCTGCTGACCGAAATTCGTTCTCAGCGTGATCGGATCGATTTCCAGTTCAAGTTGATCGAGGGCCAGCAAGACCAGATTGACATACGGCTGCTTGGACTGGCCGCCAACCAGATGGCACTGCGGTGCGCTGGGCTAGTTGAGCGATCAGTCCAGTTGATACTAGCCGAGTATGCTCGCCTAAGGTCAACTCCCGAGATCGCCCGCTACGTTCAACGTAACGCCGAATGGGAAAATAGTCTCAACTGCGAGAAAATCGAGCGACTGCTCGAGCGCTTTGACCCCAAATGGTGGCCATCAATAAAGTCCAAGGTAAACGAGGAGGCGCGATCCGGGGTCGATTCCCTCAAGACCATTCGTGACCAACTGGCGCACGGTGGCGACAATGGCACCGGTCTGACAAGCACTAAGAAATACCATCAGGGCTCGTGCCGACTCATTGATGAACTGCACAACGTCCTGTTGCCGGACTAACTCCCGACCGCGTCAGCTTCTTGCAGGTCACCTTGTGATTATTGACGCCATCCGGCCCGAAGCGGCGGATCTTGTCCTGCTCGTAGTCCTGGAAATTGCCCTTGAACCACTCGAAGTGCGAATCCCCCTCGTAGGCCAGCATGTGGGTGGCCAGCCGATCGAGGAACATGCGGTCGTGGGAGATGATCACCGCGCAGCCGGCGAATTCCTCGAGCGCCTCCTTGAGGGCCGCGAGGGGCCAAGCGGGGCATCACCTGACACCGGCGATGGGGCGACCCCCCTTCTCCCCTTGAGGGAGAAGGTGGCGCGACAGCGCCGGATGAGGGGTCGGCGATGGTGGAGAGAGACCCCTCATCCGCCCTTCGGGCACCTTCTTCGCCTTCGATCGCTCCACTGGAGCGATCGATCGCTGTGCGACCGGCTCGAAGTCCCGCAAGGGGAGAAGGCGAACACGGCCGCCGCCGCTGCCATGGGCCGATCGCGCCCACCACGGACAGGCGAGGAGGGGCCCGGCTAGAGCCCCGTTACCGCGTCAGCTTCTTGTACGTCACCTTGTGGTTGTTGACGCTGTCCGCCCCGAGCCGCCGGATCTTGTCCTGCTCGTAGTCCTGGAAATTGCCTTCGAACCACTCGAAGTGCGAATCCCCCTCGTAGGCCAGCATGTGGGTGGCCAGCCGATCGAGGAACATGCGGTCGTGGGAGATGATCACCGCGCAGCCGGCGAATTCCTCGAGCGCCTCTTCGAGGGCGGCGAGGGTTTCGGTGTCGAGGTCGTTGGTCGGTTCGTCGAGGAGGAGGACGTTGGCGCCGCTCTTCAGCATCTTGGCGAGGTGCACGCGGTTGCGCTGGCCGCCGGAGAGATTGCCGACCTTCTGCTGCTGGTCGGCGCCCTTGAAGTTGAACGCCGAGGTGTAGGCGCGGCTGTTCATCTCGCGCTTGCCCAGCATCAGGATGTCGTTGCCGCCGGAGATTTCCTCCCACACCGTCTTGTTGGGGGCGAGGCTGTCGCGGCTCTGGTCGACATAGCCCAGGTGCACGTTCTCGGCGACGCTGATCGTGCCCGAATCCGGCTTTTCCTGCCCGGTCAGCATGCGGAACAGCGTGGTCTTGCCCGCCCCGTTCGGCCCGATGATGCCGACGATGCCGCCCGGCGGCAGCTTAAAGCTGAGGTTGTCGATCAGGAGCCGGTCGCCGTAGCTCTTCGAGATGCCCTCGACGCTGATGACGTTCTGGCCCAGCCGCTCGCCCGGCGGGATGATGATCTGCGCGGTGCTCGACTGGGTGCGCGCCTCGTTGACCTTGACCAGCTCGTCATAGGCGCGGATGCGCGCCTTGGACTTGGCCATGCGCGCCTGCGGGCTCTGGCCCATCCACTCGCGCTCGCGCTCCAAGACCTTGGCGCGGGCCGCGTCCTCGCTCTGCTCCTGGGCGAAGCGCTTGGCCTTGGCGCCCAGATAGGCCGAGTAATTGCCCTCGTAGGGAATGCCGCGGCCGCGGTCGAGCTCGAGGATCCAGCCGGTGACGTTGTCGAGGAAGTAGCGGTCGTGGGTGATGATCAGCACCGCGCCGGCGAATTCGCGCAGGTGGTTCTCGAGCCACGCCGTGGTCTCGGCGTCGAGGTGGTTGGTGGGCTCGTCGAGCAGCAGCAGGTCGGGCTTCGACAACAGCAGCGCGCAGAGCGCCACGCGGCGCTTCTCGCCACCCGACAGCTTGGTGACATCGGCATCGCCGGGCGGGCAGCCGAGCGCCTCCATGGCCACCCCGACCTGCGATTCGAGGTCCCACAGGTTCTGGGAATCGATGATGTCCTGGAGCCTGGTCGCCTCGTCGGCGGTCTCGTCGGAATAGTTCATCATCAGCTCGTTGTAGCGATCGATGATGTCCTTCTTCTCCTTGACGCCGGTCATCACGTTGCCCAGGACATCGAGCGCCTCGTCGAGCTGCGGTTCCTGCGGCAGGTAGCCGATCCGCGCGCCATCGGCCGCCCAGGCCTCGCCGGTGAACTCGGTATCGATCCCGGCCATGATCCGGAGCAGCGTCGACTTGCCCGAGCCGTTCGGCCCCAGCACGCCGATCTTGGCGTCGGGGTAGAAGCTCAGGTGGATGTTGTCGAGCACCTTCTTGCCGCCCGAATAGGCCTTGTTGAGGCCGTGCATGTGATAGATGAACTGGCGCGCCATGAAGCGAAGGTCCTGCCGCTGAATACCGGGAAATCGGGGCCGTATGTAGGTGAAGTGCCGCCTCGGGGCAAGCTTGCGCCCCGCTTGCGGGACCCCCGGCCGAAACCGCCTAGCCAAGCCGGCAGATTATCGTTAATACGTTGCACAAGTCACCCGAGGAGGTCGCCGCCATGCCATCGAAACCCGCCTTTGCGCGCCGCGGGCGCTCGCTCCTGCCGGGCCAGCGCTCCGAACTGACGGTGATCAATGCCGACGGCACCGGGCGGCGGGTGGTGCTGGTCGCCGACGAGATCATCGAGGCGCCGAACTGGACGGCCGACGGCCTGCTGATCTTCAATGCCGGCGGCCAGCTCTGGCGAATCCCCGCCGACGGCAGCGGCGATCCGGTGCTGATCGACACCGCCCCGCTCGCCGACCTCAACAACGACCACGTGCTCGCACCCGACGGCCGCTCCATCTACGTGAGTTCGGACGATTCCCACCTCTACGTGCTGCCGATCGGCGGCGGCACGCCGCGCCGGATCTCCAACGAGCATCCCGAGCGGCACCACTACTACCTGCACGGGGTTTCGCCGGACGGGCGGACCCTCGTCTACACCGGCGTCAACACCCGCGACGGCAACCGCTGGGGCTATGTCAACATCTGGACCATCCCGGCCACCGGCGGGCCGGACACCCAGCTCACCGATTCCACCCGCCCCGACGATGGCGCCGAATACACGCCCGACGGGCAGTGGATCTGGTTCAACTCCGAGCTGGCCTCGCCCGGCCACGCGCAGATCTTCCGCATGCGGCCGGACGGCTCGGAGGTCACGCAGGTGACGACGGACGAGCGGGTCAATTGGTTCCCGCATTTTTCGCCCGACGGGCAGTCGATCGTCTACCTGAGCTATCCCGAGGGCACGCAGGGCCACCCGCCCGACAAGGCGGTGATCCTGCGCTTCATGCGGCCCGACGGCAGCGGCCGGCGCGACGTCGTCGCCTTCAACGGTGGCCAGGGCACCATCAACGTCAATTCCTGGGCCCCCGACAGCCGGCGTTTCGCCTATGTCGCCTATCCGATCGGCTGAGCCTTCGCGGGGTTGCGGGGGCTGGCCAGAGCGCGCCGACGCACGCTATCATCTCTGCTACTGAATCGGGCGGCGGGGGTGTCGTGCGCATAGAGTTTCTGGCCGCGACGGCGCTCGGGACGACGCTGCTCTTTGCCGTGCCCGGCGTCGCCGTGGCGCAGCCGGCCTATGACTGGTCCGGCTTCTATGCCGGCCTGTCGGTGGGCGGAGCGTCGACCACCAGCGACATCACCCTGACCTATTCCCCCTCGGCCAGCGGCCCAGCGGCGGCCGATTTCGGCACGGTCGGGGCGCTGCTGGCGCTGAATATCGGCTACAATATCCAGGTCGGCAACGGCGTCGCCGGCATCGAGGCGGACGCCGCGCTGACGGCCATCGACGGCAGCGTCGAGGAACCCGGCAGCTATGTCTTCGACGAGCGGCTCGAATCGCTGCTGACCCTGCGGTCGCGCTTCGGCGTCACCAACGGTCCGGTCTTCGCCTACGGCACGATGGGCCTTGCCGCCGGACAGGCTGACTTCTCCGCCGTCGTCGACAACGGCTATGGGGGCACGCCCATCGCGGCGACGAACTCCGGCCTCGCCGTCGGCATCGTGGGCGGCGCCGGCGTGGAGGTGGCGGTCAACGACACCGTGTCGCTGAAGACCGAAGGCATGATGTACCGCCTCGCCCCCCTCTCCGCCTCCGGCGACACCGGCAAGGGCGCCTTCGACAGCGAGTACACGCCGTCGGGTCTCGTCGTGCGTTCCGGCGTCAACGTCCAGTTCTGAGCCGCAAGTGCAGCTGGTCAAGGCCATCGTCCACCAGGCGCGCCGCTCGCAGGAGGATCCGGCGATCGCCTTCGGTGGCGGCGTCGTCAGCTTCCGCGCCCTGATGGCGGCCACCGCCGCCGCGATCGAGGCCATCCGCCTGCTCGGCCTGCCGAAGCGGGGCCTCGTCATCCTCGATATCCGCAACCCGGTGCACCACACCGCGACGATCTACGCCCTGGCGCTGCTCGGCCACCCGAGCGCCTCGGTGGGCACCGCCTGGGTGACGCAGCAATCGGGCCCCCGCCCTGCCCTGCTGCTGACCGATGTCGACGGCACCGAGGTCCCCGGACTCGCCGTCCGTCGGCTCGACGCCCGCTGGTTCGCCTTCGACGACAGCCGGCCGGTGGATTTCGCCGCGCTGATGGCGATGCCGGGCCTCCCCGATCCCGACGACGTGGTGCGCTACCTCTATTCGTCCGGTACCACCGGCCGGCCCAAATGCGTCGCCGTCACCAACCGCGGACTCGAACTGCGGGTGGCGCACGCGTTCGAGACCCTGCCGCAGCGCGCCCTCTCCGGCGCGACGCTCAACATGATGGGGTTCTCGACCCTTGCCGGTACCATCATGCCGCTGACCTCGCATGTCGGCGGCGCGCTGCTCTGCTTTGCCGCCGGCTATGCGGAGGCGCTGCAGCTCTGCCGCCTGTTCGGCATCACCTGGCTGATGGCGGCGGTGGTGCAGATCGAAGGCATCCTCAAGGCGCTCGGCACGGCGCCGCCGCCGGCGAGCCTGCGCTGCGTGCTGGTCGCCGGCTCGAAGCTGCCGCACCGTCTGCTCGCCGAAATCCGCTCCCGCCTGTCGAGCTACGTGCTCGGGGGCTATGGCTCGACAGAACTGGGCCTCGTCGCCTTCTCGACCGCCGCCGATTTCGAACGGCACGAGGGCTCCGCCGGGCACCTGACGCCCTGGGCAGAGGCAGAAGCCGTGGATGACGACGGGCGCCCGCTGCCAGCGGGGCAGGATGGCGTGCTGCGCTTCCGCAGCGACGAGCTCGCGGCCTATGTCGACGAGGCGGGGCGGCCGCTGCCCACCCTCGAGGACGGCTGGTTCTATCCCGGCGACTATGGCCGGATCGAAGCGGACGGATTGCTGATCGTCACCGGCCGGACGGGCGACGTGATCAACCGCGGCGGCGTGGTGGTCGCCCCGGAACTGATCGAGGAGGAGCTGCGCCGCGATCCATCCGTCGCCGACCTGGCCGTGGTCGGGGCGGCCGCCGCCAGCGGCATCGAGGAAATCTGGGCCGCCATCGTCTCGACCGCCCCGATCGACGGCGAGCGCCTGCTCCGCGCCGCCCGCATGCGCTTGGCCGAACGCGTCCCCGACCGCCTGTTCCAGGTCGACGCCATCCCGCGCAACGAGCACGGCAAGGTCATGCGCAACCTGCTGCGCGAGCAGTTGCGCCGCATGCTGGGCTAAAGCATTTCACCGTTTCGCTGAGACGCCGAAATCGCCCAGGCTCTTGATTTGTCGCGCTTTCGAACCGGGAAACCGTCGCCACCACTCCTGGAAGCGCTCTAGAAGTCCAGCGGCGCGCCGTCGACGACTTCCTTCATGACGAAGAAGGTGCGCGTCTGTCGCACGCCCGGTAGCGCGATCAGCTGCGTGCCGTGCAGGCGGTTGAAATCGGCCATGTCGCGCACGCGGATCTTGAGGAAATAGTCGAAGTCGCCGGCTACCAGGTGACAGTCGATGACGAATTTCAGCTTGGTGGCGGCCGCCTCGAAGGCTGCAAAGCTCTCCGGTGTCGACCGATCGAGCACCACGCCGACCAGCACCAGCGTGCCCAGTTCGATCCGCGACGGATCGAGCACCGCACGAAAGCCCGTCACAAAGCCCGCCTCGACCAGCCGCTGCGTGCGGCGATGACAGGTGGCGGCACTGACGCCGACCTTCTCGGCCAGCTCGGCATTGCTGATCCGCCCGTCGCGCTGCAGGAGGCGCAGCATCTTCAGATCGATGCGGTCAAGTGCGTCGGAAGAATCTTCCATTATCCAGCCTGTCGATGAACGGTGTGCGGTACATCTAGCACAGATCGGAAGGGTTCGCGGCCTCTTTCAAGCACAGATTGAAAGCACCTTTTGCCGACCGGGTGCTAGCTTCACCGCGTCACCATGCTGGAGAACACCCCCGTGCTCGAGAAATTCGACCGCTACCCCCTCACCTTCGGGCCGACGCCGATCGAACGGCTGTCCCGCCTCAGCGCCCACCTGGGCGGGCAGGTCGAGATCTATGCCAAGCGCGAGGACTGCAATTCCGGCCTCGCCTTCGGCGGCAACAAGCTGAGGAAGCTCGAGTACATCATCCCCGATGCCATCGCCTCCGGCGCCGATACGCTGGTCTCGATCGGCGGCGTGCAGTCCAACCACACCCGCATGGTGGCGGCGGTGGCGGCCAAGATCGGCTTCAAGTGCCGGCTGGTACAGGAGGCCTGGGTGCCGCACGAGGACGCCGTCTACGATCGCGTCGGCAACATCATGCTGAGCCGCATCATGGGCGCCGACGTACGGCTGGTCGACGACGGTTTCGACATCGGCATCCGCGACAGCTGGAAGACGGCCATCGCCGAAGTCGAGGCGGCGGGCGGCAAGCCCTACCCGATCCCCGCCGGCGCATCCGTGCACAAGTATGGCGGGCTCGGCTATGTCGGCTTCGCCGAGGAGGTGCGGGCGCAGGAGGCCGAACTCGGCATCCGGTTCGACTATGTCGTCGTGTGCACCGTCACCGGCTCGACCCATGCCGGCATGCTGGTCGGCTTCGCCGCCGACGGTCGGGCGCGCCACGTGATCGGCATCGATGCGTCCTGCACCCCCGTCCAGACGCGCGCCCAGGTGCTCGAGATTGCCCGCAACACCGCGGCCCTGGTGGAACTGGGCCGCGACATCACCGAGGACGACGTGGTGCTGAACGAGGACTACGCCTATCCGATCTACGGGGTGCCGTCGCAGGAGACCAAGGAGGCGATCCGCCTCGTCGGCCGCCTCGAGGGCATGATCACCGACCCGGTCTACGAGGGCAAATCCATGCAGGGGATGATCGACCTCGTGAACAAGGGCTTCTTCCCGGCCGGCTCGAAGGTGCTCTATGCCCATCTGGGCGGCGCGCCGGCCCTCAACGGCTACGGCTACACCTTCCGAAACGGCTGAGCCCGGACTACTCCGCCACTTCCGCGATGAGCCAGCGGCCGATCGGCCAGGTGACGCGGAAGTGGCCGAGGCACAGATCGGCAAAGCCGGGCGCGTAGGCAGCCTCGACCGGCAGGTCGATGCCCGCCGTCAAGCCCTCGTAGAGCAGGTATTCGGCGCGGGACGGGTCCGCCTCGTAGCCCTTGGGCATCAGCTTGCGGGTCTTTTCGCCGATCCGGTAGTCGCCCGCGCCCTTGACCGCCTCGACGGCCGCGACCAGCGCCTTGCCCGAGCGGGGGTGGATCACCGACTGCCGGAACCGCTCCAGCTGGTCCTTCTCGAACATGTGGATGCCCACGCCCAGCATGACCTTTTCGGCCGTGAGGCGGAACCAGAACCCGGGCCGGTCCCAGCTCTTGCTGTCGCCATGCCAGAACCACAGGTCGAGGTGATCCTTGTACGGACGCTTGTCCTTGGAGAACCGGGTGTCCCTGTTCACCCGGGTGATCGAGCCGTTGACCCTGGGATCGAACTTCACCTGCGGCGACACCTCCGTCAGCCACGGACCGAGGGTCGCGACGAAGTCCTTGCCGGCCTGCACGTAGCCGGTCTCATAAAGGCCCCGGTTCGCCTCGAACCAGGCCTTGTCGTTGTGCTCGCCGATCCCCCTGAGAAACGCCCGGGTCTCCGCCGGGAAGCTCGAAAACGCCATCGTCTTCTCCTATTCGATGAATGGCTTGGTGCGCTTGACCCGATAGAGCTGCCGGTCCTCCGGCCATTCCGTCAGCCACAGCTCGAAGGTGCGCGGGTGAGCGGTCAGCTCGGCACGAGACACCGGCTCGATGGTGTAGCGGTCCGTCACGAAGCTGGCGGCGACCTCGCCCAGATGCGCGATGAAATCGGCGCGATCGGTGATGACGCCGTCGAAGTCGACGGCCTTGAGCTCCGCGCCGTCGAAGCTGACATTGGCCAGGACGGCATTGCGGAAGGTGGCCCCGGTCAGGGCCGCCTCCGACAGGTCGACGCGCACCAGCAGCGACTCGTCGAAATCGGCGGCCATCAGGTGAATGCCGGCCATCTTGACGTCGTACATCTGGGCCGACCGGAAGTCGGTGCCGGTCGCCTGGGTGGTGTAGGTCCAGTCGTCGTCGCGGCGGAACGGGCCCCCGGCATCCCGCGCCGCGATCGGGGTGAAATCGCAGTCATCGAACACCGAACGGCGGAAGCGGGCATTCTCGAGATAGGCGCCTCGGAAGCTGACCGTATCGAAATCGGTGCCGGAAAAATCGGCGAAGCGCAGGGAACCATGGTTGAGCGACATGGCCTTGAGGGTGTCCATCCGGACATGCGCAAAGGAGAAATCCGCGCCGCGAAACGTCAGTTCCTCGGTGTCGGTGATGAACGCGTTGGCGAGCAGGACCAAAAGCTGGCCGCGCTCCGGACTCGAGATGCGGTCGATCAGTTCCCCCGCCACGGTCTTCGGCATCGACGCCTCGACGGCCGACCGGGCCTCGTCCGACAGCAGTTCGCTGCGACGACCGAGGGCCATGCGATAGAGGTCGGCATCGTTGATCTCCAGCAGGCCGGCATTGAGGAAGCGGTACGGCCGCGCCATGTTGGTCGCCGCGATGATGCGGCCCTTGAGGCCGAAGCTGAGCCTGGCGACCGGCGTGCCGACGGTCGGATCGGGCAATTGCAGCGCCTCGATCTCGTCCCCCAGCTGGGCCGAGATGTTGAGAATCTCCGAGACGATGGCGGCACTGCGCTGCGCCTCGCCCAGCTCGATCTGGGATTCCAGCAACCGGTTCTGTTCGGTGAGGCGGGTGGTCTGGTCCGCCATCAGCGCGCTCTGGTCGGCCAGCAGCCGGTTCTGCTGGAACAGCAGGGCCGAGCCGGCGAGCGCGGCGATGGCGGCGATCAGCGCGGTGATGGTGGCAATCAGCCAGCGCCGGGTCGACACCCAGGCGTAGCGCGCCAGCACCAGCTCGGCCAGGTCGCGTGCCGCCCCGGTCGCCTCGTCGACCCGCTTCTCGGCGGCGAAGCGCGCCACCTCCGAGAGCGGGCGGGCAAAGCGCTCCATCTCGAACTCGGCCCGGCGAAAGATGGCGCCCCAGATCTGCCTGCGGAACAGCGCGATGAGCCCGGCGACCAACAGGATGATGAGGAATATGCCGAACAGGATGGCAAAGACTTCGCCGGTGTAGCGCAACAGCACATCGGCGCCGAAATTGGCGATCGGAATGCCGACGATGACGCCGAGTATGAAGACGATGACGGCGGTGCCGACCAGGCCGACGCCGTGGCGGTCCGGGGCGCCGCGCCGGTTGCTCTCCGTTTCCGGCTCCTGCCCCTCGCTCAACCCCGTCCCCCGTCGACCGTGCCGGGAGATTAACCGAGCCGCCGCCGGCGGCAATCCCCCCGCTGCATCACGAAGCCGGGTGCCACGGGGTGGCACCCGGCCCGTGCGATGACGGAGGTGACGGGATCAGCCGAGCACCCGGCGGGCAGCGGCCATCGCATTTTCCTGCAGGACCGCATCACGCCGCGCCGGAGTGACGCACACCATGTCGCCGCGGAAGGCCTCGCGCCAGACATAGCCGACGACGCAGGTGAACGGCCCGTAGGCGCCGGCCGGATCGACGCGCGACAGGGCTGCCGCATTCTCGTTCGCCGCGCGGTTGCGCGAGGTCGGGGTGACGCAGACATGGTCGCCGGGCGCCGCGTCGCGCCAGACGAAACCGTCGCGGCAGGTGTCCGGACCGTAGGCGAGCGCCATGCGAGAAGGCCCGAGGCGGTTCTCGTTGGCCACCGCATCGCGCCGGTCGGGCGTGACACAGACCATGTCGCCCGAGAAGGCCTCGCGCCAGACGAACCCGGCGACGCAGCTCAGCGGCCCATAGGACCCGGTGGGATCGATACGCGAGGCGGCGAGGGCATTCTCCTCGGCGGCGCGCTGGCGGCCGGCCGGCTTGACGCAGACATGGTCGCCGGGTGCCGCATCGCGCCAGACAAACCCCTCGGCACAGGTGTCGGGGCCGTAGCGCAGCGGCTCGGCGAAGACGGCGGGGGCCGCGGCGAACGAAGCGAGGACGAGGGCGGCGGAGAGGAAAGACTTGCTAGCGAGGTTCATTTCGGGGTTCCTTCTGGTTGTCCATGAATGCCGCTGCCCTGGCATCTTGGGGACACAATGCGACCAGGATGATGTACCGGCGGTGAGCCGGCCCTTCAGCCGCTGTTCATCTGCCGGACGGGCGGCGGCGTGCCGCGCGGGAGCCTTCGATGTGCGATGCCTGTTCCATCAGCGACCCGTTCGAGCTCGTCGCCCGCCACGACGCCGCGGGCCTCGAGGCCGCCCTGGCCGTGGAGCCCTCGCGCGCCAGCGCCCGCAACGCGGCCGGGGCGAGCCTGCTGGCCTGGGCGGCCTATGTCGGCAACCAGGAGGCCGTCGGCATCGTCCGCCGCCTGCTGGACCGCCTCGAACCGCACGAGGCGATCATCACCGGCGAGGCGGACGGCCTCCGGACCGCCATCGCGGCGGGGTGGAATCCCGAAACCCTGTCGCCGGACGGCTTCCCGCCGCTCGCCCTTGCGGCGTTCTTCGGCAACGAAGCGGCCTTCGCGCTCCTGCTGCCCCTCACCCGCGATATCGATCGTCGCGCCGAGAACCCCCAGCAGGTGGCGGCGATCCACGCCGCGGTCGCGCGCCGCAACGCCGCGATGCTCGAGCGCCTGCTCCGCGCCGGCGCCGATCCGAACCTGACGCAGTCCGACGGCTTCACCCCGCTGCACGGCGCGGCGCATAACGGCGATGCGAGCTCGGCCGGCCTGCTGCTGCTGTTCGGCGCGGATCGCCTCAGGCGCAACGGCAAGGGGCAGGACGCCGCCGATCTCGCCGACGCGGCCGGACACGGCTGGCTCGCCGCCCGGCTGCGGTGACGCCGCACAAGCGATTGTTACGGCAAATTAATGTGCGTCGGAGGCCGCCGATGCTAGCCTTTGCGCCAATTGTCCGGAGCCCCCGGCCGGACGCATTTCAAAAGGTCACCGCGTGCTGAGACAGAGCCTGATCTCGCTGCTTGTGCTCGTGGTTGCGGCCGCGCTCTATGTGTTCTTCGTGCCCGGCAGCGCGGAGACCCTGTCGCGCTTCGGCATCCAGTTGCCCCTGCCGGCCGCCGAGCCGCCCCAGGGCGGCAGCGGTGGTCCGCAGGCCGGGGGGCCGGGCGGCGGCCAGGGCGTTGGACAACGACAGGCCGGCGCCCGTGGCGGCGGTCGGCCGATGGTCGTGGTCACCGCGCCGGTGGTGATGGGCACCATCAACGACAGGCTGACGGCGATCGGCGAAGGCGCGGCGGCCAACTCGGTCACCGTCGTGTCCCCGGCGAGCGGCATCCTGACCGAGCTGCTGGTGCGACCGGGCGATACCGTGGCCGCCGGGGCGACGATCGGCCACCTCGATTCGCAGGTCGAGCAGATCGCCTTCGAGCGCGCGCAACTGGCTTTCGACGATGCGCGGACGGCACTCGAGCGGACCCGCGAACTGGCGGGCGCCAACAATGCCACTGCCGTACAGGTGAACGCCGCCGAACTGGCCTTCAACAATGCCCGGCTCGCCCTGCAGGGCGCCGATCTCGATCTCAGGCGACGCACCATCACAACCCCGTTCGGCGGCACCGTCGGGTTGTTCCAGGTCAGCCCGGGCAACACGGTGACGGCCCAGACCGTCGTCACGACGATCGAGGACACATCGGAACTGGTGATCAGCTTCTGGGTGCCGGAGCGCTATGCCGGCGCGGTCCTGCCGGGGATGCCGATCACCGCCGGGGCGGTGGCCCTGCCAGGAGTGGCCCTCGCGGGCGAGGTGAGCGCCGTCGACAACCGCATCGACCCCGCGAGCCGCACGCTGCGGGTCGAAGCCAGGATCGGCAACGAAAGCGGCCGCCTGCGTCCGGGCATGAGCTTTTCTGTGAGCCTGAGTTTTCCCGGCGACAGCTTCCCCACCGTCGACCCGCTCGCGATCCAGTGGTCGTCGTCGGGCGCCTACCTGTGGCGTTACGCCGAGGAGAAGGTGGAAAGGGTGCCGGTCGAGATCATCCAGCGCAATTCCGACGGCGTGCTGGTCAAGGCCGACCTGGCCGCCGGCGACCAGGTGGTGACCCAGGGCGTCCAGCAGCTCACCGCCGGCGCCACCGTGCGCCTGCTCGACGCACCGGCCGGCGGGCCAGGCGGCGGTCGGGACGGCGGCGGGGACGGCGGCAGGCAGTCGGCGAATCCCTCGTAGCGGCAGGAAAGGACGGCATCGATGAGCATCACGTCCCAGAACGAGCGCGGCGGCGCCATCGCCGGCCTGTTCGTCCGGCGTCCCGTCCTCGCCATCGTGGTCTCGGCGCTGATCATCGTCGCCGGGCTCGCTGCCTTCTTCGGCGTCGAGGTGCGCGAATTGCCCAGCGTCGAGCGCCCCACCCTGTCCATTTCGACGAGCTTCCCCGGTGCCTCGGCCGAAACCGTCGACCGCGAGATCACCGCCGCGATCGAAGGAGCGGTCGCCCGCGTCCAGGGGGTCGCCTCGATCTCCTCGGATTCCTCGTACGGCCGCAGCCGCGTCTCGCTGACCTTCGCCGACGGCACCAACCTCGACAACGCCACCTCCGACATCCGCGATGCGCTGGGCCGCATCGCCAACCGGCTGCCGGACGGCGCCGACGCCCCGACCATCATCAAGGCCGACTCCAACGCCCAGGCGGTCATCCAGCTGTCGGTGACCTCGGACAGCATGCCCCGCGGCCAGCTGACCGAACTGGTGGAGGACGTCATCTCCGAGCGCCTCGCCGCCGTGCAGGGCGTCGCCGAGGTCCAGGTCAACGGCACCCAGCAGCGGGTGTTCGAGATCGACGTGGACCAGGTCAAGCTCGCAAGCCTGGGGCTCACTGTCGGCGACGTCCGCACCGCGCTCTCGACCATGGCCTTCGACAGCCCGGCGGGCTCGCTGAACGGCGCCAACCAGAACATCGCCATCCGGGCGGTCGCGGAAGTGAACACGCCCGAGCAGTTCGAGAACCTGATCATCCGCGACCGAATCCGCCTCGGCGACGTGGCGAGCGTGGTGTTCAGCCCCGGCGCGGCGAATTCCGGCCTGCGCGCCGACGGCAAATCGGGGATCGGGCTCGGCATCGTGCGGCAGGCACAGTCCAACACCGTGCAGATCTCGGAGGGCATCCATCGCGCCGTCGCCGGCCTGAACGACACCCTTCCCCCCGGGGTCGACATCCGGATCAACTCCGACGAGTCGGTCTTCATCGACGGCGCCATCCACGAGGTCGAGCGCTCGCTGGTCATCGCGGTGCTCGGCGTCATCGCCATCATCTTCGTGTTCCTGCTCGACTGGCGCGCCACGATCATCCCGGCCGCCACCATGCCGGTGGCCCTGATCGGCACCGTCGCCGGAATCTATGCGTTCGGATTCTCCCTCAACATCCTGACATTGCTGGCATTGGTGATCGCCACCGGCCTCGTCGTGGACGACGCGATCGTGGTGCTCGAGAACATCACCCGACGCCGGGCAATGGGGCTGGGCCCGCGCGCAGCCGCGGTGCTCGGGACCCAGGAGGTGTTCTTCGCCGTCGTCGCCACCACGGTGACGCTCGCCGCGGTGTTCATCCCCATTTCCTTCCTTCCCGGCCAGACCGGCAGGCTGTTCCGCGAGTTCGGCTTCACACTCGCCATTTCGGTGGGGCTGTCCGCGGTGGTGGCCCTGTCGCTCGCGCCGATGCTGGCCTCGCGGCTGCTGAAGCCGCATATCGAGCGCCCGCCGAACCCGATCGAGCGCTTCGGTGCCGCGCTGGCCGGCCTGTATCGGGTCACCCTGCGCCTCGCCCTCGACAATCCGCTGGTGGTGCTCGTCGTCGCCCTGCTCTTCGCGATGGGCGCGTGGGCCGTCTTCGGCACCCTGAAGCAGGAACTGACGCCGCCGGAAGACCGGTCCTCGATCGCCATCAGCGTGAGCGCCCCCAATACCGTCAGCCTCGACTTCACCCGCACCCAGATGCAGAAGATCGAGGACCTGGTGGCCCCCTACAAGGCGAGCGGGGAGGCCACCAGCATCTTCTCGATCTCCGGATTCGGGTCCAACACCAGTTCGGGCTTCATCATCCTGACCCTCGCGCCGTGGGAAGAGCGGACCCGAAGCCAGCAGCAGATCACCGCCGAGATCAACGGCCTGCTCACCCAGGTTCCGGGCGTCCGCGCCTCGATCAGACAGGGCAACAGCCTGGGCGTTCGGGGTGGTGGTTCGGGCCTGCAGTTCGCGCTGGTGGGCGACAACTACCAGACCCTCGCGGCGTCCGCCCAAGAGGTGAAATCGGCGCTCGAGGCCGACGAGAAATGGGGTCGCGTCAGCGTCAACTACGAGACCACGCAACCGCAGATGACGCTGACCATCGATCGCGAGCGCGCCGCCCAGCTGGGCGTCGACATCAACGGCCTCGCCACCACGATGCAGGCCATGATCGACGGTGCCGACATCGGCACCGTGTTCATCAACGACCAGAGCTTCTCGGTTCGGATGCTGTCCACCTCCAGCCCGGTCAACGATCCGGGCGACCTCGAGTCGATCTTCCTCAAGACGGCCGACGGGCGCTATGTGCCGATGTCGACCATCGCCTCGCTGGCCGAGGCCCCGATCGCGCCCTCGCTCGGCCGCGAGGAGCAGCGCCGCGCCGTCACGGTGACGGCCGCCCTCAGCGAGGGTTTCGCCCTCGGC
Organism: Devosia sp.; assembly: GCA_041916695.1. GTDB lineage: Bacteria > Pseudomonadota > Alphaproteobacteria > Rhizobiales > Devosiaceae > Devosia_A. The sequence goes on from JAYRZA010000005.1 coordinate 133,066, forward strand.
GACGCCTATGCCGAGGCGGTCCGGATCGCCCAGCCGCTGCTGCCCGAAGGCGCCGGCATCATCCCCATGGCCGAGGCCAAGACGCTCGGCGACAGCAATAACGGCCTCGCCATCACGTTCGGCTTCGCCCTGGTGGTGATCCTGCTGGTGCTCGCCGCGCAGTTCGAGAGCGTGTGGAGCGCCGTCATCGTGATGACCACCGTGCCGTTCGGGCTCGCCTGCGCCGTGTTCGCCATGCTGGTCACCGGATTGACTCTGAACGTCTACAGCCAGATCGGTCTGATCCTGGTCGTCGGCATCATGGCCAAGAACGGCATCCTGATCGTCGAGTTCGCCAACCAGTTGCGCGACCGCGGGCAGTCGGTGCGCGAGGCGGTGGAGAACTCCTCGAACATCCGGCTGCGGCCGGTGGTGATGACCATGATTGCCACCGTGCTCGGCGGGGTACCGCTGATCGTCGCGGGCGGCGCCGGATCGGAGGCGCGCGCCGCGCTGGGCTGGATCATGGTGGGCGGCCTGAGCTTCGCCGCGATCGCCACGCTCTATCTCACCCCGGTCGCCTACCTGCTGCTGGCTCGCTTCTCGCGACCCAAGGCCGAGGAAGAGGCCCGGCTGGAGCGCGAGCTGGCCCTGGCCGGGACCCTGGAGAATTCCGGCCCCTCCACGGCACCCGCCGCCTAGGATCCGAGCTCGGCGACGGTGCCTCAGCGCGCCGCGATCAGCGCCCGGATTTCGGCGTGGGCGGCATCGAGGCGAGCGAGTTCGGCCGGATCGGGATCGAGCCCGACGGAGGCGGCGCGGCTGCCTTCGGGGAGCGCCGTCGGGGACGGATGCCAGGCGAGATAGGCCTCGATCCCCTGCCCGTTGCGATCCACCGCATCGACCCTGGCTCCGGCGGCAAGCAGCAAGCGCACCGGCTCGACCTGACCATGCTGGACAGCGACGAGCAGCGGGGTCAGGCCGGCATCGTTGCCAAGGTTCGGGTCGGCGCCAGCTTCCAGCATGGCGGCGACGCTGTCGGTGCGCTGCGCCAGGGTCGCCAGCATCAGCGCGGTGTTGCCGTCGCTGTTGCGGGCCTCCCGTGCCCCGTCGGCCTGCAGCAGCAGCCGGACGACCTCGGCGTCGCCATAGGCCGCGGCGTCGTGCAGCGGCGTCCAGAACAGGTACTCGGTGATGGCGTTCGGATTGGCGCCCGCCTCAAGCAGCAGCCGGGTCGCACCGGGACTGCCGGCGGCATAGTGCAGCGCGGTTTCCGCCGACTGGTCGAAGCGGTGCGGATCGGCCCCGGCCGCCAGCAGCAGGCGCACCGCCTCGGCGCTCCCCGCGGACGCCGCCTCCATCAGGGGCGTGCGGCCATAGGGATCGTCGGCGCTGTCCGGCGGCGAGCCGGCCTCGAGCAGCCGCCGGACGACCCCGGAGTTCCCGCTGCGCGAGGCCCAGAGCAGCGCTCTGTCGCCATTGTGATCGCGGTATTCGGTGTCCGCCCCGGCCGAAAGCAGCGCCTCGACCGCCGCCACGTCGCCATGCTCGGCCGCGAACTGCAGGGGCGCGTAGCCATCATGGTAGGGCGGTGGATTGGGATCGTCTCCGGCAGCGAGAAGCTCGAGCAGCATGGCCCGGTCGTTGAGCCGCGCCGCAGCCAGCAGGCCCTCGAAATCTGCCCTGGCCGGACCCGCCAGTGCCAGCAGCAGTACGATCAGCAGTGCTCTCATGGCGCTCCCCCCCGCGGACCACGATCGGGGGGAGAACCGGCGGAATTGCGGCAGGCCCGGGCCGTCCGAGAAGAGACGCGGAACCGAAGCTCCGCGCCCCATCGGCTCGACGACAGGGGAGCGTCGGCCCTCGTCACGTTGCCGACCTCTGGCCGCGCGGGGACCGCGGCTCGTCGTATCAACGCCGCGGCGAGCCAAAGGTTCCCTCCGGCACGCAGGTTTCTGCGGCCGCCAGCAAAAGGCCCCGCCTCCTTGCGGAAGCGGGGCCCGAGGTGTCGGTGCAAACAACCTCTGCCGGAAGCGAACTTCCGGTAGCGGCAAGCCTAGCAGGACCCGCCGCGACTTTCACCGATTATCCGGCACCTCATGCACCGGGTCCGTCACCCTGCTCATTTCTTGAGCACCGGTTGACGCACGTGCCCAGAGAACCGGCACTCCCCGCCCCGGAATCGCCTCCTGCATACATCAGTCGCACGGCCGGGGCGGACCTGACTCAACGGAATCAAGCAGTTGGCACTCGTTCCATGGGGTGGCACGGCGATTGCAGTTCTCTGGGCGGTGCAAACAACCAAACTGTCGGAGGTATTATGACAGACGTTCGCCGCATGCTGGCCGGTCTCGGCCTGGGAGTTGCGATGACTGTCGGGGCACTCGCCCCGGTGACTGCCTATGCACAGGAAGAGACCATCAAGGTCGGCATCCTGCACTCGCTGTCGGGCACGATGGCGATCTCTGAGACCACCCTCAAGGACACCATGCTGTTCCTCATCGACGAGCAGAACAAGAAGGGTGGCCTGCTCGGCAAGAAACTCGAGGCCGTGGTAGTCGACCCGGCATCCGACTGGCCGCTGTTCGCCGAAAAGGCGCGTGAACTGATCGAAGTCAACAAGGTGGCGGCGGTGTTCGGCTGCTGGACCTCGGTCAGCCGCAAGTCGGTGCTGCCGGTGTTCAAGGAACTGAACTCCATCCTCTTCTACCCCGTCCAGTACGAGGGCGAGGAATCCGAGCGCAACGTCTTCTATACCGGCGCCGCCCCGAACCAGCAGGCGATCCCCGCCGTCGACTACCTGATGAACGAAGAGGGCGTCGAGCGCTGGGTTCTGGCCGGCACCGACTACGTCTATCCGCAGACCACCAACAAGATCCTCGAGCAGTACCTCAAGGACAAGGGGGTGGCCGCCGAAGACATCATGATCAACTACACCCCGTTCGGTCACTCCGACTGGCAGACCATCGTCTCCGACATCAAGGCCTTCGGCTCGGCCGGCAAGAAGACCGCCGTGGTCTCGACCATCAACGGCGACGCCAACGTGCCGTTCTACAAGGAACTCGCCAACCAGGGCATCAAGGCCGAGGACATCCCGGTCGTGGCCTTCTCGGTGGGTGAGGAAGAACTCGCCGGCTTCGACACCGGCCCGCTGGTCGGTCACCTCCCCGCCTGGAACTACTTCCAGTCGGTCGATACGCCCGAGAATGCCGCCTTCATCGACGCCTGGCGCGCCTTCATCGGCAATCCGGAGCGCGTCACCAACGACCCGATGGAAGCGCACGTGATCGGCTTCAACCTGTGGGTCCAGGCCGTCGAGAAGGCCGGCACCACCGATACCGACCCGGTGCTGGATGCGATCGTCGGGCTCGAGACGCCGAACCTCACCGGCGGCGTGGCCAAGATGCTGGCCAACCATCACATCACCAAGCCGGTCCTGATCGGCGAAATCCAGGCCGACGGCCAGTTCGACGTGGTGTGGGAGACCGAGGCCGAGGTCCCCGGCGACGCCTGGACCGACTTCCTGCCCGAATCCAAGGTGCTGGAAGCCGACTGGGTCGACCTCAAGTGCGGCAACTACAACACCGAAACCAAGACCTGCGGCGCCTCGTAAGCCCGCGTGACCGGCGAGGGCGACAACGCCCTCGCCTCCTTCCCCCGACTGTTTCGAGCCGAGGCCGACGATGAACGCGATGCGACTGTTGCAGGTGATTGCGCTCTTCCTTGCCCTCCTCTTGCCGGGCTCCGCCATCGCCCAGTTGGACGACGCCGCCTTCACGCCGCTCGTCGATGCGCTGGCACCCGGCAACTTCAAGGATCGCGAGGCTGCCGCGGCAGCGCTCGCGGCCAGCGCGGACCCGCGCGCCGTCCGTGTCCTGCAGACGCTGCTCGACGGCGAACTCTACGTCGTCAAGGACACCGGCAAGGTGCTGCTCGGGGCCGGCGACAAGGCTATCGACCCGGCCACCGGCAACCCGCCCGCCGAGCTCGGAAAGACCGACAAGGTAAAGGTCAACAACGGTCTGCGCCGTGCCCTGCGGACCCTGATCGGGCAGATGACCCTGATGAGCGAGGATCGCGCGACGCGTCTCAGCGCCGCCCAGTCGATCCTGCGCGACGCCGACCCGGACAACCTCGAACTGCTCGATACCGCCCTGGCCGCCGAACCCGATTCCGAGGTCAAGGCGACCATGGAGACGGCGCGAGCGGCCATCGTCCTCAAATCGGATGGCGATGCGGCGGAGAAGGCCGCCGCCATCGCCACCCTCAAGGCGCGCGGCGGCCGCGACTCCATCACCCTCCTGACCTCCGTGCTCGCCACATCCCCCGACGAACTCAGGCCGCAGATCCAGTCCGCGATCGATGCGCTCAACCAGACCCAGGCGGCATGGGGGGTGGCGCAGAACGTGTGGTACGGCATCTCGCTCGGCTCGGTGCTGCTGCTCGCCGCCATCGGCCTCGCCATCACCTTCGGCGTCATGGGCGTCATCAACATGGCGCATGGCGAAATGGTGATGCTGGGCGCCTACACCACCTTCACCGTGCAGGAAATCATCCGGCGCAGCTTCCCCGCCATGCTCGACTGGTCGCTCGCCATTGCGCTGCCGCTTGCCTTCCTCGTGACCGCGCTGATCGGCATCGCCATCGAACGCGGCATCATCCGCTGGCTCTATGGCCGCGCCCTCGAGACGCTGCTCGCCACCTGGGGCCTGAGCCTCATCATCCAGCAGGGGGTCCGCACCCTCTACGGGCCGACCAACAAGGAAGTGGCCAATCCGGGCTGGATGTCGGGCAGCTTCGATCTCGGCGGACTGTCGATCACCTGGAATCGATTCTGGATCGTGCTGTTCGCCATCGCCGTGTTCCTCGCCCTGCTCGCCGTGCTGAACCGCACGCCGCTCGGGCTGCAGATGCGCGCCGTGACCTCGAACCGCCGGATGGCCTCGGCGATGGGCATCCGCACCCCGTTCGTCGATGCGATGACCTTCGGCCTCGGCTCGGGCATCGCGGGCCTCGCCGGCGTGGCGCTGAGCCAGATCGACAACGTCTCGCCGAACCTGGGCCAGAACTACATCATCGACAGCTTCATGGTGGTGGTGTTCGGCGGCGTGGGCAACCTGTGGGGCACCCTGGTCGGGGCGCTGTCGATCGGGGTCGCCAACAAGTTCCTCGAGCCCTATGCCGGCGCAGTGGTCGCCAAGATCGTCATCCTGATCCTCATCATCCTGTTCATCCAGCGCCGCCCGCGCGGCCTGTTCGCCCTCAAGGGCCGGGCGGTGGAACAGTGATGATGACCGCCGCACTCATCCCTTCAACCCTGGGGCACCATCGCGCCACGCGCCCTGCCCTTCCCTCTCGCCTTGAGGGAGAGGGCGGCGCGCAACACCGGGTGAGGGGACCTATCGACGACCGGAGCATTGCCGCATGATCACCCAGATGCTGTTCCGCGCCCTCGACAGGAAAGCGATCTGGCTGGTCGGCATCCTCGTGGCCATCGCCATAGCCATTCCGGCACTGAACCTGCTGGTGCCGGCCGGGCAGTTCGGCCACGTCCCCGGCTACGCGGTGACGCTGTTCGGCAAGTACCTGTGCTACGCCATGCTGGCGCTCGCCCTCGACCTCGTCTGGGGCTATGTCGGCATCCTGTCGCTCGGCCACGGCGCCTTCTTCGCACTGGGCGGCTACGCCATGGGCATGTACCTGATGCGCCAGATCGGCGCCCGCGGCGTCTATGCCAACCCGATCCTTCCCGACTTCATGGTGTTTCTGAACTACAAGGACCTGCCCTGGTACTGGCACGGTTTCGACCTGTTCTGGTTCGCCATGCTGATGGTGGTGCTGGTGCCCGGCCTGCTCGCCTTCGTGTTCGGCTGGTTCGCGTTCCGAAGCCGGGTCACCGGCGTCTACCTGTCGATCATCACGCAGGCGATGACCTTCGCCCTGCTGCTCGCCTTCTTCCGCAACGATTTCGGCTTCGGCGGCAATAACGGCCTGACCGACTTCAAGGACATCCTCGGCTTCTCGGTCCAGGCGCCGGCGACTCGCGCCACCCTGTTCGGGCTCAGCGCCCTGTTCCTGGCACTGTTCGTGCTGATCTGCTCGGCGATCGTCACCTCCAAGCTCGGCAAGGTGATGGTCGCGGTGCGCGATGCGGAGAGCCGCACCCGCTTCCTCGGCTGGCGCCCGGAAAACGTGAAGCTGTTCGCCTTCACCGTCTCCGCCGTAATGGCCGGCATTGCCGGCGCCCTCTACGTGCCGCAGGTCGGCATTATCAACCCCGGCGAATTCGCGCCGGAGAACTCCATCGAGGCGGTCATCTGGGTCGCCGTCGGCGGCCGCGGCACCATCGTCGGTCCGATCATCGGCGCCATCCTGGTCAATGTGGGCAAGAGCTACTTCACCGGCGCCCTGCCCGAATACTGGCTATTCGCGCTCGGCGGCCTGTTCGTGGTGGTGACGCTGTTCCTGCCCAAGGGCCTCGTCGGCCTCGTCGGCCAGATCCGCTCGGGGACCACCCGGCGCAACTCGACCAGGCTCGACCGCCAGAGCGCGGCCGCCGAAGCCGGCGAGGAGCCCTCCACCATCGATGCGAAGCCGGCCCCGGAGCCCGCGGAATGACCATCCCCGACAAGTCCGGCACCATGCTCTACCTCAACGGCGTCTCCGTCGCCTTCGACGGCTTCAAGGCGCTCAATGCGCTGTCGATCATCGTCCACCCCAGGGAGATGCTGGCCATCATCGGTCCGAACGGCGCCGGCAAGACCACGATGATGGATATCATCACCGGCAAGACGCGCCCTGACGACGGCGAGGTGTTCTTCGACGGCCGCACCGACCTGACGCGGCTCGATGAGGCCGAGATCGCCAGCCTGGGCATAGGCCGCAAGTTCCAAAAGCCGACCGTCTTCGAAAGTCATACGGTGTGGGACAATCTGGTACTGGCGCTGAAGAAGCCGCGCAGCGTCTTCGCCGCCCTGCTCTATTCGCCCAGCGCCGCGGACAATGGCCGCATCGAGGAGATCCTCGCCACCGTCCGGCTCACCGCCCGCAAGGACGAACTGGCCGCCGATCTCAGCCATGGCCAGAAGCAGTGGCTGGAAATCGGCATGCTGCTGGCACAGGACCCCAAGCTGCTGCTCGTCGACGAGCCGGTCGCCGGCATGACCGATGCCGAGACGGTCGAGACCGCCAAGCTGCTCAAGGACATCGCCACCACCCGCTCGGTCGTCGTCGTCGAGCACGACATGAGCTTCGTGCGCGAACTGGGCACCCGCGTCACCTGCCTCGCCGAGGGATCGGTGCTGGCCGAGGGCACGCTCGACCAGGTGAGCGCCAACCCGGTGGTGATCGAGCGGTACCTGGGGAGATGACCGCTGCCCTGCCCCCACGCACTGCCTACCTTCTCCCATTGAGGGAAAAGGTGCCCGGAGGGCGGATGAGGGCTGTCGCATCGCTTGCGATGCGCGGGCCGAGCGACAGCGAGGGGCGGTTCTGCCCCTCACCCGGCGCTTCGCGCCACCCGCTCCCTCAAGGGGAGAGAGGACACAGCCGAAAGGTCCGTGCCTCATGACTACCCTCACCATCCGCGCCATCGACCTGCATTACGGGGCCGCACAGGCCCTGCGCAACATCACCATCGAGTGCAGGCCGGGCCGCATCACCGCAGTTCTCGGCCGCAACGGCGTGGGCAAGTCCTCGACCCTGCGCGCCGTCACCGGCATCAACAACGTCTCGGCGGGCGAAATCAGCTTCGACAACGAAGTGCTGCGCAAGGCCCCGCCCTACAAGCGCGCCCGCCTGGGGCTGGGCTACGTCCCGCAGGGCCGCGAGATCTTCCCCCTTCTCACCGTCAGGGAGAACCTCGAAACCGGCTATGCCGGCCTGAAGCTGGGCGAGCGCAGCGTTCCCGCCTACATCTTCGAGCTGTTTCCCGTCCTCAAGTCGATGCTCGGCCGGCGCGGAGGCGACCTGTCGGGCGGCCAGCAGCAGCAGCTGGCGATCGGTCGGGCATTGGTGACCCGGCCCAAGGTCCTGGTGCTCGACGAGCCCACCGAGGGCATCCAGCCCTCGATCATCAAGGATATCGGCCGCGCCCTGCAGTTCCTGCGCAACGAGAAGGGCATGACGATCCTGCTGGTCGAGCAGTATCTGGACTTCTGCCGCGAGATCGCCGACGACATCTACATCATGGATCGCGGCGAAATCATGCATGCCGGCCCGGCCGCCGACCTCGACCTGCCCGACGTGCGCCGGCATCTGATGGTGTAGCGCGTGGCGCGTTTCGAAGCTCCGGTGCCTGCGGCCGCCCCCACCCCGACCCTCCCCGCAAGGGGGAGGGAGCACGCGCCGCAAGTGCTCGGTTCTACCGTCCCCCTCCCCCTTGTGGGGAGGGATCAAGGGTGGGGGTGCCCCACGCCATGACGGTTGCAGCTTCCCTCCCCCGTCACCAGCGCGCCCGCGGCATCGGCCGCATCGACACCCAGGTTCTCGACGGGCGCACCCGGCTGACCACGCTTTTCCAGGAGGGCTGCGCCAAGATCCGGTTGCCGCACACCCACCAGGCGGATCTGCAGGCGGTCCTGATCAACACGGCCGGCGGCCTCACCGGGGGCGACGAAGTCTCCTGGCAGGTCGACGCCGCGCCGGGTTCCCGGCTGGTGCTCACCACCCAGGCCTGCGAACGGATCTACCGCTCGCTCGGCGACGATGCGAGGGTCACCACCCGCATCAGAGTCGGCGCCGGTGCGCGCCTCGACTGGCTGCCGCAGGAGACCATCCTGTTCGAGGGTGCCCGGCTCGATCGCAGCCTCGAAGTCGATCTGGCGCCAGACGCGCGCCTGCTGGCGATCGAAGCCGTCCTGCTCGGCCGCGAGGCCATGGGTGAGGCCGCCCGGCGTGCGGTTCTGCGCGACAACTGGCGCATCCGGCGCGATGGCAGGCTGCTGCACGCGGAGGCGACCCGCCTCGAGGGCGACGATCTGAGCCGCGATGGCCTGGCGCTGCTGGCCGGCGGCAACGCTTTTGCGACGCTGCTCTATGTCGGCGGCGACGCCGAGGCGATGCTCGAGCATGCCCGGCCGCTGCTGACCGGACAGTCCGGCGCCAGCCTTGTCGGCGAGCGTCTCGTCGTGCGGGCGCTCGCGCCGTCGGGGCTTGCGCTCCGCCGGATCATCACGCCAATAATCGCCCGGCTCTCCAGCGCCGGGTCGCTGCCCCGCCTCTGGCATCTCTAGGATCGACCGCGATGAACCTCACGCCCCGCGAGAAAGACAAGCTCCTCATTTCCATGGCCGCCATGGTGGCGCGCCGGCGACTCGAGCGCGGCGTCAAGCTCAACCACCCCGAGGCCATCGCGCTCATCACCGACTTCGTCGTCGAAGGCGCCCGCGACGGGCGCTCGGTCGCCGACCTGATGGAAGCCGGCGCGCACGTGGTCACCCGCGCGCAGGTCATGGACGGCATCGCCGAAATAATCCACGACGTGCAGGTGGAAGCCACCTTCCCCGACGGCACCAAGCTGGTGACCGTGCATGAACCGATCAGGTGAACCGTGCTGGACCTGCGGCCGAACTGCGAGTGCTGCAACCGCGATCTGCCGCCCGCGGCGCTGGATGCGATGATCTGCAGTTTCGAATGCACCTTCTGCGCCGACTGTGCGCAGCGGGTGCTGAAGGGCATCTGCCCCAATTGCGGCGGCACGCTGGTGCCGCGACCGATTCGTCCGGCCGGCAAACTCGCCGGAAGCCCGTCGTCGACCGCAAGAGTCTTCAGGCCCGGGGGCTGCGCCAGTGCCCCGGCCCGGACCGCGTGAAGGAGGTAACCTTGATCCCCGGCGAAATCATCACGGCTCCCGGCTTCATCGAGCTCAACGCCGACGCCCCCCAGGTGACGCTGGAAGTGGCCAATACCGGCGACCGGCCGATCCAGGTCGGCTCTCACTATCATTTCTACGAGACCAATGCCGGGCTCCGCTTCGACCGGGACAGGGCGCGCGGCATGCGGCTCGACATCGCCGCCGGCACCGCCGTGCGCTTCGAACCCGGCCAGACGCGCGAAGTCAGGCTGGTGCCGCTCTCCGGCAAACGCGAAGTCTACGGCTTCCGCCAGCAGGTCATGGGCAAGCTCTAGCCGCGGCAATTTGCATCGTATTGTGCGCTGCGGGTTAGCCGGACGCTGACGATTGACTGTCCTGTATGGGCCGGATTTCTGCATCCGGCTTGCGGAGGACGGTGCGTGATAACGATCTCAACGCTGCTGTTGACCATGTTCCTGGCGCGACGCCGGGGCAAGGCGCGGCCGCTCGACCCGCGCAGCTAGAGGTCGTCGGCGTAGAGGACACCACCCCCGTCGCCGGCGATCTCGGCCGACACGATGTCCCCGATCTCGAAGCCGGCATTGCGGATTGCGATGCGGGCAACCGGATTGAGCGCCAGGCTGTCCTGCAGTTCCCGCACTGCCCTTCGCTGCAGCACGATGCTGGTGTGCAGGCGATCGGCGCTGCCCGCTGCCGCCGCAAGGCTCGACAGCCGGACGACGCGCAGCCCGGAGGCCGATGCGGCCCGCTCGGCCATTCGATAGTACTTCACCGTCCCGATCTCGGAGATGATGGTGTTGATGTCCATGAACTGTGCCAAAGCAGCCCCGGATGGCATCGACAGCACCAGCGCCAGCGCCACGGCGGCGAACCTGAGCTTCATCGGGGGAACTCCGATCATCCGGGCGACATGCGGCCCGGCGTATCCAGGCGGCCCCTGCCGCTTCGGTTTGGCATTTGCGTGCAATATCGGCTACGGATGCGCCGGTTTCAATCCGCGAGCAGGACGATGGGCACCAAGGAAGAGGACTTCAGGGAGCGTTTCGTCGCTCTGATGCGCGATCTGCGCGAGAACGCCACCAAGGACGCGGAGGCCACCTGGCTGATCGGCAGCCTCGCCGCCCGCCTCATCGACCTGTACAAGCTCAAGACCTGGTCGCAGTTCAAGGCGGCGCTGACGCCGCAGGCCTTCAACAAGCTGCTCAAGGACTTCGAGGACGAGGGCAACGGCTTTCACCGGCAGGGAAGGAAGAAGGCGGCCTACGCCGTCCAGGTCCTGGCGGTATCGCTGATCGCACGCACCCAGACCGACGAGCAGGTCCGCGCCGGCGACGGCCTGCTCGACGAGATGATCCAGACCATGGTCGTGGTCTATCGCGGCGCCAAGGCGCGGGAGAAGCGTCCCGCCTGAAGACGGGACGCCCCGGTGCGTCAGCCCTTCGGCGGCAGTGACCGCAGGTAGAGGACGATGGCGCTCACGTCGTCGGGCTTGAGGTTCGCGTAGAAGCCATACGGCATCGGCGGCAGCATGCGGCTGCCGTCGGGGCGCATCCCCGTGGTGATCATGGTGGCGATCTGCTCGTCGCGGTAGCCGGACAACCCGACGGGCGTGATATTGGCCGAGACCGACTCCCCCCACGGCCCGGGGAAATGATTGCCGCCCAACCCCAGGTTGTTGGCAAGATCGGCACCCTGCGGCCCGATGGGCGAATGGCAGACGGTGCAGTGGCCCAGCGGCCCGGCGAGGTAGGCGCCGTACTCGACCGTCACGCCCTCCGGCACCGCAGCGACGCTCTCGATCGGCGGGCCATAGGCGGGCGGCAGCGGGATATTGTACTGCGACGCCCCCGGGTCGCTCGCGACCGCGGGCACCGTTCGCAGATACATCACCACCGAGGCCAGGTCGTCGTCGGAGATGCCCCTATAGACCTCGAAGGGCATCGGGGGCCCGATCAACGAACCATCCGGACGGATGCCTTCGCGGATGGCCCGCGCCAGTTCCTCGTCCGACCAGTCCTTGACCCGGCCCGCCGGGGTGATGTTCGCCGCTACAGCGGTGAAGGCCTCGGACTTATCGACCAGTTGGCCGGTGAGTTCCATGCCGGGGACCGGGCCCTCGGGTCCCTGCGGGGTGTGGCAGTTGCCGCATCCCATGATCGTGTTGACCAGGTAGTCGCCCCGCTCGAGCGAGGGGGCGGCCAATGCCCCCGTGCCGCCCAGCCCGAAAAGCGCCAGGCCGGCCAACGCCAGACGCGTCGCCTGCTTCATCAGGAATCTCCCAAATGTATGGAACCGCAAGGGTTTCCTATGCCCCACCGCGATACATAGCGACTCTTCGTCGCGGCGCAAATTTGATTTTTGTGCTCAGCAATCGTCAGCGGGCCGATGACGTCGTCGCCCACCCACAGGCCAGCGGCCCGCTCCATCCGCCCCTCCGGAAAAACGCAGGGGCGCCCCGCTGCCGACAATTCCGGCAAAACGCTGGACAGCCTCAAAAATAGGCGCTGAAATGGCATGACGCGTCGCCGGAAAGGACTGCCCATGCCCGCTCGTATCTCCCGTGCCACCTATGCCCAGATGTACGGCCCGACCACCGGCGACCGGGTCCGCCTCGCCGACACCGAGCTCTTCATCGAGGTGGAGCGCGACCTCACCACCTACGGGGAGGAGGTGAAGTTCGGGGGCGGCAAGGTCATCCGCGACGGCATGGGCCAGAGCCAGGTTACCCGCGCCGCCGGGGCAGTCGACACGGTGATCACCAATGCGCTGATCGTCGACCACACCGGCATCACCAAGGCCGATATCGGCCTGCGCGACGGGCGTATTCACGCCATCGGCAAGGCCGGCAACCCCGATACCCAGCCCGGTGTCGACATCATCATCGGGCCGTCCACCGAGGTGATCGCCGGGGAAGGAAAGATCGTCACCGCCGGCGGCATGGACAGTCACATCCACTTCATCGCGCCGCAGCAGATCGAGGAGGCGCTGATGAGCGGCGTCACCTGCATGGTCGGCGGCGGTACCGGCCCGGCCCACGGCACGCTGGCGACCACCTGCACCGGTGCCTGGCACGCCCAGCGGATGATCGAGGCCTTCGATGCCTTCCCGATGAACCTGGGGATCGCCGGCAAGGGTAACGCCTCTCTCCCCGCTCCGCTCGAGGAGATGATCCTCGCCGGCGTGTCGTCGCTGAAGCTGCACGAGGACTGGGGCACCACACCGGCCACGATCGACAACTGCCTCGCCGTCGCCGATGCGCACGACGTGCAGGTGATGATCCACACCGATACGCTCAACGAGAGCGGCTTCGTCGAGGATACCATCCGCGCCTTCAAGGGCCGCACCATCCACGCCTTCCACACCGAAGGCGCCGGCGGCGGCCACGCGCCCGACATCATCAGGGTAGCGGGCCTGCCCAATGTCCTCCCCTCTTCCACCAACCCGACGCGGCCCTACACAGTGAACACGCTGGCCGAGCATCTCGACATGCTGATGGTCTGCCACCACCTCAGCCCGTCCATCGCGGAGGACGTCGCCTTTGCCGAGAGCCGCATCCGCAAGGAGACCATCGCGGCCGAGGACATCCTGCATGACATCGGCGCCTTCTCGATGATGTCGTCGGACAGCCAGGCGATGGGGCGCGTCGGCGAGGTGATCATCCGCACCTGGCAGACGGCCGACAAGATGAAGCGCCAGCGCGGGCGCCTACCCGAGGAGACGGGCGACAACGACAACTTCCGGGTGAAGCGCTACATCGCCAAGTACACGATCAATCCGGCCATCGCGCAGGGAATGAGCGCCCATATCGGCTCGGTCGAAGTCGGCAAGCGCGCCGACCTGGTGCTCTGGAGCCCGGCCTTCTTCGGGGTCAAGCCCGAGCTGGTGCTGCTCGGCGGCTCGATCGCGGCGGCCCCGATGGGCGATCCCAACGCCTCGATCCCCACCCCGCAGCCGATGCACTACCGGCCGATGTTCGCCGGCTTCGGCAAGCTCAGGACCACTTCCACCGTCACCTTCGTCAGCCAGGCCGCCTACGATTCCGGCCTGCAGGGCAGGCTCGGCGTCGCCAAGGCGATGCTGCCGGTCGGCAACACCCGCGACGGCATCTCCAAGGCCTCGATGATCCACAACTCGGCCATGCCGCGCATCGAGGTCGATCCCGAGACCTACGAGGTGCGTGCCGATGGCGAACTGCTGACCTGCGAACCCGCGACGGTGCTGCCGATGGCGCAGCGGTATTTCCTGTTCTAGGGACGATTTGCACCCCGCCCGGCCCGGGGGCATAACGCCGGCATGAACAAACTCGATCCCGCACGGCTCGCCGGCTATGAGGACGATTTCGCGCTGTGGAGCGCGGAGCAGGCTGCGTTCATCCGCGCCGGCAAGTTCGACCGCGTCGATCTGGAGAATGTCGCCGAGGAGATTGAGAGCTTGGGCAAGTCCGACAAGCGACAAATCCGCAGCCGGCTGCAAGTGCTGATGTTACACCTCCTGAAATGGGAACGGCAGCCGGCGGAGCGTTCTCGTAGCTGGTCATCGTCAATTCGGGACCAGCGCTAAGCCATTCTCGACCTTATTGAGGATAGCCCCAGCTTGCGACCGTATCCCGGCCAAGTGTTCGAGCGTGAGTATCTTCGGGCGCGCGAGAAAGCAGCAGAAGAAACGACGATCTACCTCCCGCTCTTTTCCGAATCCTGCCCCTACACGATCGCGCAAATCCTCGATCCAGAGTACCTGCCCGGCCAACTCTAGCCACAGAATCAGCTAGCGTTCCACCATCGCTCGCGAGGAGGGAAACGCCGATGGAAGCTCTTGCCACCGCCGCCATGCTCGGCAATGTCGACGTCTCGGCCCAGGTGGTCCTGAGCCTGTCGGGCAACTTCGAGCGCAACGTCGTGCAGTACCAGTGCGAGGGCCTCGAGCCCTTCGCGGTGGACTTCATCAACGCCTCGCCCAACTTCCTCGCCATCGTTCCGATCGGCCCGCAGAAGCTGGTCTTCGTCAACGTCATGTCCGCCTCCGGCGCCAGGTACGTGTCGGGTCAGTTCGAGTTCTGGACCAAGGGCAGCGAGGCGACGCTCACCGACCTGCAGGTCACCGACGGCGGCACGCTCGCCTGCAGCGAAATCAGCGACACGCCCTGACGGCGGTTCGGGCTTTACAGCCGGGCCTCAGCGGCTAGTCTGTGCCCCGCAGGTTGGGAAGCCTCGACAGACACTGGACTGATCATGCCGCAGACCTTCCGCGCGGTTGCCTACGTGCCGCCGGCCGAAGCCGGATTTGCCTTCGACCTCGCCGTCCTTCCCCATGACGAACGCCGCGTCCGGCGACGCCTGATCACCCTCGTTCACGGCGATCAGGTGCTGATCGATTTCCCGCAACCCGTCACGCTCGAGGACCGCAGTGCCCTCCGGCTCGAGGACGGACGGCTCGCCGAGATCATCGCTGGGGAAGAGTGGCTGTACGAGGTGCGTGGGCGCGATCCGGCCCACCTGCTTCGCCTTGCCTGGCATCTCGGCAACCGCCACCTCAAGGCGCAGGTCGAGGCCGACCGCATCCTGATCCTGCGCGATCACGTCATCCGCACCATGCTGCTCGGACTGGGCGCCACCGTCACTGAGATCTCCGAGCCATTCCACCCGGAGGAAGGGGCTTATGCGCACGCGCACGGCGACACGGCGCACGCCCTGCTGAACCGATGACGGCGCCCCAGGCGCTGCAGAAGCTGGTCACCTGGCTGTCCCCGGCCTTCCCGGTCGGTGCCTTTGCCTGGTCCGCCGGACTTGAGACCGCGATTGCAGATCGTCGCGTAACCGATTCCGTACGCTTGCTGAACTGGATCGAGGGCGCGCTTTCGAGTGGCGGGATCAGAACCGACGCGATCTTGCTTGCGGCGGCCTGGCGCGCGGTATCCGGCATCGAGCCTGTATCCCCTGTATCCCCCTCCTCCCCAACCCTTCCCGCAAGGGGGAGGGTACAGGACGGCGACTTGGGCTCGGTCGAGCCTGATGCACTGGCGGGCGCCTCCCCCCTCGCGGGGGAAATTGGGAGGGGGCGGGACCCGCGCTCGGACCTGCTCGACCCTACCGGCGCGACACTGCAAGACCTCGCCGATCTCGCCCTGGCGCTGACCCCGGCCGAGGAGCGCCGGATGGAAACCACCATCACCGGCGATGCCTTCGTCCGGGCGACAGCAGCCTGGCCCACCGAGATTCCCTCGCGCCTCCCCGATCCCTGCCCCTACCCCATCGCTGTCGGCGCCATCGCGGCGGCGCACCGTATCGGGCTCGTCGAGACCCTGCTCGCCTTCCTCACCGCCTCGGTTCACGGCCAGGTTTCGGTCGCCGTGCGCCTCGTGCCGCTGGGCCAGAGCGACGGCCTCGGGGTCATGGCCGAGGTCGAGCCGGCGGTCGCCGCGCTGGCGCGGGACGCTGCGATATCCAGCCTTGCCGATATCGGCGGCATCGCCTATGCCGCCGATATCGCGCAGATGCGCCACGAGACGCTGGCTACGAGGATCTTCCGGTCATGAGCATGGGCATCGCCTCGCTGGTCTTCGTCCTGCTGCTGACCGTCGCCCTTGCCCATTTCCTCTGGGCCCTGGGCAGCCCGTGGCCGATCCGCGATCCGGCCCTGCTGGCGCGCGCGGTGATCGGTCGACCCGGCGTCACCCGCGTCCCCCGGCTCGGCGCCCTCCTGGTCGCGATCGTGGTCCTCGCCGCCGGCATCGTGGCCCTGTCGGTCGCCGACCATACCGCCGGAGGCCTCGAACTGTCCTTGCTCGGCGGCGGCGTCGGCGCGGCGTTCATCGCACGCGGGCTGGCCGGCTACACGCCCTGGTGGCGCGCCCGCTTCCCCGAAGAGCCGTTCGCGACGCTCGACCGCCGGAACTACTCCCCGCTGTGCCTGCTGGTCGGCGCCGGATTCCTCGCCCTCGTTATCATGAGGTTCATATGAAGTCGCCCAACGGACCCATCCGCATCGGCATCGGCGGCCCGGTCGGCTCCGGCAAGACCACCCTGTGCGAAATGCTGCTCAAGGCGATGCGCGATCGCTACTCGATGGCGGTGGTCACCAACGACATCTACACCCGGGAGGACGCGCTCATCCTCAACCGGGTGCAGGCGATCTCGGAGGATCGGATCGTCGGGGTCGAGACCGGGGGCTGCCCGCATACCGCCATCCGCGAGGACGCCTCGCTCAATCTCGCGGCCATCGACGACCTCAATCGCCGCTTCCCGGACCTCGACATCATCCTCATCGAGTCGGGCGGCGACAACCTCGCCGCGACCTTTTCGCCCGACCTGGCCGATGTCACGCTCTACGTCATCTCGGTCGCGCAGGGCGAGAAGATCCCACGCAAGGGCGGTCCGGCCATCTCGCGCTCGGACCTGCTGATCATCACGCATACCGACCTCGCGCCCTACGTCAACGCCAGCCTCGATGTGATGGAGGCCGACACCATCCGGGTCCGGGAGGGACGGCCTTACGTGTTCATCGACCTGCTTCGCCGCGACCACCTCGACGAGATCATCGCCTTCATCGAGAAGATGGGGGGGCTCGCGTCGGCGCAAGCAGCGGAGTAGCGTGGTCGGCGGAGCATGCGATGAAGCCCCGCCGTCCAGCCAGATCCCCCTTCTCCCGCCGTATCGAGCGAAGCCCCGCCCCGACCGGAACGGCGTTGCCTCCGCCGGCGCAACACGCAACGGGACGTAGCGAGGGCTACCTCCTGATGCGCCGCCCGATAGCGGCACCGGTGCCCGCCGCGCCTTTGCCAGCGGGGCTCTCCGTGGGGCCATTGCTGGCCGCGCATGCGGCAGCCGTTCATCGGCTGCTGCAGCAGGCCTATGCCAACGGGCACGGCAGCGTGCCGCAGAGCACGCTGGGCTGGTGGAATGCGCTCGTGGCCGACAGCGAATACGACCGCGACCTCGCCGTGGTCGCACATCGGCAGGGCGCGGTCGTGGGCTTCTGCCTGTGCTGGACCTCCGGCTTCGTCAAGGACCTCGCCGTCGACGCCGCCTGGCGACACCGGGGCCTGGGCGCCGCCCTGCTGGCGGGCGCCATCGCGGCCTTGGCCCGGCGCGGCGTCGACGAGGTCGCGCTCAAGGTCGACATCTACAACGCGCCGGCCCAGCGGCTCTACCGCCGCTTCGGGTTCGCCGCCTAGGGCCTAGCGGCCCGATCCGCCCCCCGGGGCCTCGACCTCCGGCTCGTCGGACGGCACGGCAAGCGGCCGCTCCGGCGGAATCTGCCCCTTGACCAGCACCACCACCGAACGCGGTGGCAACGTGGCCGCACGATCCGCCAGCGGCAGCACCGCGCGGTCGTCCGACACCAGGCCCACCGTCCAATATCCCTCCGGGAGCCGCGCGAGAACCGGTTCGATGCGTCTGTTGAACCAGACGATCAGGTCCTCCGTGCCGTGCTGCAGCCGCATGCCGAGCACGGATGCCGCGGCGTCGTTCCAGTCGCCACCGGTCATCTCCCTCCCCTCCGGGTGCAGCCAGGTCACGTCCCGCACCCCATTCTTGACCTGACCGGAGAGGAAATGGTCGCGCGTCAGGACGGGATGTCGCTTGCGGAACGCGTTGAGCTCCGAAACGAAGCCGACCAGCGCTGCGTCTGCCCGCTCCCAGTCGAGCCAGGTGATGTCGTTGTCCTGGGCGTAGGCGTTGTTGTTGCCCCGCTGCGTTCGCCCGAACTCGTCTCCCTGCTGCAGCAGGGGCAGGCCACGACTCATGAACAGCGTGGCCAGCAGCGCCCTGACATCGCGGCGCCGCGCCGCGTTGACCGCCGGGTCGTCGGTCGGTCCTTCGACGCCGCAGTTCCACGACTGGTTGTTGTTGTGCCCGTCGCGGTTGCCCTCGCCATTGGCCTCGTTATGCTTGTCGAGGTAGGCGACGAGATCGGCCAGCGTGAAGCCATCATGCACGGCGAGCAGGTTCACGCCGGCGCTGGGCCGCCGACCGGCGAAGTTGAATATCTCCGCCGAACCCGAGACCTTGCCGGCCAGGGCCCCGATCTTGCCCTGGTCGCCTCGCCAGAACGAGCGCACGTCGTCGCGGTAGGTATCGTTCCACTCGCGGAACTGCTTGCCGAACTGCCCGAGCTGATAGCCGCCCGGACCGGGGTCCCACGGCTCCGCCACGAGGATCGCCTTGCCGATCACCGGGTCGGACTTGATCAGTTCGAGCATCTGCGCGTGCGGGTTGAACCCAGGTTCCCTCCCGAGCACCGGCGCGAGATCGAACCGGAAGCCGGACACCCCGGTCTCCTCGATCCAGTAGCGCAGGCTCTCCAGCACCAGGCGCTGCGTCGCCGGATGGTCGCAGCGCAGCGTATTGCCGGTCCCGGTATCGTTGACGAGGCGCTGTCGGCCGTCCACCTCGACATGCCGGTAGTAGCTTCGCGCATCGAGCCCCTTGAGGCTGAGGATGGGGCCCTCGGCATCCCCCTCCCCGGTGTGGTTGTAGACCACATCGAGAATCACCGAGATGCCGGCCCGGCGATAGGCGTCGGTCAGGCCGCGCAGCTCCTGCGGACCGTGAGGCGCGAGGCTGGGATCGACGGCGAAGTAGCACACCGGGTTGTAGCCCCAGGCGTTGGTCAGCCCCAGTGCCGGCAGGTGACCATCGTCGACGAACGCGGCAATCGGCATCAGTTCCACCGTATCGACGCCGAGACGGTGCAAGTGATCGAGGACGCCTTGCGTCGCGAGCCCGGCAATCGTGCCGCGCAGCGGCCCGCGCACCGAGGGGTGGCGCATCGTGTAGCCGCGCACGTTGAGTTCGTAGAACAGCGTGGGGTGCCGGCGCCGCGGCCGCTGCCTGTCGTTGCCGGCGCCGACCGCGATGGCCCGCGGAACGAGCGGGGCGGTATCGACGGTGACGCCGCGCGGCAGGCACAGCTGCGGCGAGCGCACGAAGACCCGGTCGAGGCGCCGGGCGTAGGGATCGACCAGGAGCCTGTTGGGATCGAAGAAATAGCCCTGCGCCGGATCGTAGGGGCCCTCGGCGCGGAAGCCGTAGCGGGTGCCCTCGCCCGCCCCGGCCACCAGTCCATGGTGAACATGGCCGTCGTGCCCGTCGAGCTCGATCCGGGTCACTTCGTTGTCGAGCCCGTCGTAGATCGAGACCCACAGTGCCGACGCCGCCTCCGAATAGACGGCGAAGTTGATCCCTTCGGGGGTGATGGTCGCGCCAAGTCTCGCGGCGCTGCCGCCGCCGCGCACCAGTTCCGGTTTCAACGCAGGGGCATCCTCAGGTGATGACGCTGGGCGCCTCTCGGCCGGTCCGCACCCGGATCCCGGCGACGCTCTCGGCAATGGCGATGAGGGGAGCGAGAGCCACCTGGGTATCGAGATCGTGCTGCCCATGCGGTGGTTCGTAGCGCTCGAGATATACGCGCAACGTGGCCCCGACCGTCCCGGTGCCGCTCAGCCGCACGACGATCCGGCTGCCATCGGCGAAACCGATGCGAATCCCCTGCTTGCCGCTGGTCGAGCCGTCCACCGGATCGAGATAGGCAAAATCGTCGGCATAGGCGACGTCCCGGCCCTCGAGGCGCTGTCCGACGAGTGCCGGCAACTGCGCCCGGAGCGCATCCATCAGCCCGGAGGCCGCGCCGGCGTCGACCTCGTCGTAGTCGTGCCGGGTATAGTAGTTGCGCCCATAGGTCGCCCAGTGGTCGGTGACGATGGCATCGACGCTCCGCCCGCGCGCGGCCAGTACGTTCAGCCAGAGCAGCACGGCCCACAGCCCGTCCTTCTCCCGCACGTGGCTGGAGCCGGTTCCGGCGCTCTCCTCGCCGCAGATGGTGACCCGCCCGGCATCGAGCAGATTGCCGAAGAACTTCCAGCCCGTCGGCGTCTCGTGCATCTCGACACCGAGCTTCTCTGCGACCCGGTCGGCCGCGCCGCTGGTCGGCATCGACCTGGCGATGCCGGCGATTCCGGCGACGTAGCCGGGCGCGAACGAGGCATTCGCGGCGAGGATGGCCAGCGAATCCGATGGCGTCACGAACCGGCCGCGTCCGATGATCAGGTTGCGGTCGCCGTCGCCGTCCGAGGCGGCGCCGAAATCCGGCGCGTCCGGTCCCATCATCAGGTCGAACAGCGGCCTGGCATAGACGAGGTTGGGGTCGGGGTGGCCGCCGCCGAAGTCCGGCGACGGCGTGCCGTTGACCACCGTCCCGGCGGGAGCACCCAGCATGCCCTCGAGGATGCGATGCGCATAGGGACCGGTGACGGCGTGCATGGCGTCGAAGCGCATGGAGAAGCCGGCCTCGAACATCGCCCGGATGCGATCGAAATCGAACAGCGTCTGCATCAGGGCGGCGTAGTCGGCGACCGGGTCGATCACCTCGACGACCATACCGGCCGAATGATGCGTGCCGATCGCATCGAGATCGACGTCCGGGGCATCCACCGTCAGGTAGCGCTCGATGGCCTTGCTGCGGGCGTATACCGCATCGGTGATCTTCTCCGGTGCCGGGCCGCCATTGCCGACATTGTACTTGATGCCGAAATCGCCGTCCGGCCCGCCGGGATTGTGACTCGCGCTCAGGATGATCCCGCCGAACGCCCTGTGATGGCGGATTACATGGCTGGCGGCCGGCGTCGAGAGGAGTCCACCCTGCCCCACCAGCACCGCCCCGAAGCCATTGGCCGAGGCGATGCGGATGATCTTCTGGATCGCGACATCGTTGAAATAGCGGCCGTCGCCGCCCACCACCAGCGTCTTGCCCTGGAACCCCTCGAGGCTGTCGAAGATCGACTGCACGAAGTTCTCGACATAGTTCGGCTGCATGAACACCGGCGTGCGCTTGCGCAGCCCGGAGGTGCCCGGCTTCTGATCGGCGAAGGGCGTGGTTTCAATCGTCAGTATCGTCATCGCGCTTCAGCCCCAGGAGTGACGCATAAAGATCGGCATACTTTTCGGCGCTCAGTTCCCATGAGACGTCCGACTTCATTCCGCGGCGCTGCATCTTGTGCCACACCTTGGGACGGTTGAAGAGCGAAATGGTCCGCCGGATGCCTTCGCCGAACGCCTCTTCGGTGGCCGGGGCAAACACGATTCCCGTCGCCACGCCGGCCTCGATTGCCGCCTCGTTGGCATCGATCACCGTGTCCGCCAGGCCGCCGACGCGGCTCACCAGCGGCACGCACCCATAGCGCAGTCCATAGAGCTGGGTCAGCCCGCACGGTTCGAAGCGCGACGGAATCACCATCACGTCGGCGCCGCCCTGGATCAGGTGGCTCAGTCCCTCGTCGTAGCCGACGACGACACCCACCCGGCCGGGATGGCGCATCGCCGCGCCCCTGAGCCCGTTCTCGATCTCCGCATCGCCCGAACCCAGCACGACGAGGCGCCCGCCCCGCGCCACCAGCTCGTCGCAGAGCGGCACCAGCATGTCGAGGCCCTTCTGCCAGGTCAGCCGGCTCACGACGGCGAAGATCGGCCCTTCCCCCGTTTCGAGCCCGAAGCGCTGTTCGACGGCGCGCTTGTTGCCCGCGCGGTTGACCATGGTGCTGGCGGTGAAGCCCTGCGCCAGCGCCGGATCGTGGCCGGGGTCCCACGCCGCGGTGTCGATGCCGTTGAGGATGCCGTGCACCGCATCGGCGCGTGCCTGCAGCAGCCCCTCGAGCCCCATGCCATAGGCGACGGTCCGGATCTCGTGCGCATAGGTCGGCGACACCGTGGTGATCGCGTCGGCGCACTGCAGCCCCGCCTTCAGATACCCGACGCCGCCGAAATACTCGATCGCCCCCTCCGCCGCCGCGCGATGATCGAGCCGGAGTGCGTTGAACACATCCCAGCCATAGCGCCCCTGGAAAGCGATGTTGTGCACGGTGAGCACGGTCTTGACCGGCACCGGCGCATTGTAGCGGACATAGGCCGGCGCGAGGCCGGCCTGCCAGTCGTGACAGTGCAGCACCTGCGGCCGGTACCCCTCGACCGTGCCGCGGGCCAGCTCGTATCCGGCATAGGACAGGGCCGCAAATCGGCGCCAGTTATCCGCCCAGTCGACGCCCTCGGCCGTGACGTACGGATTGCCCGGACGATCGTAGAGGTGGCCGGCCTCGAGTGCGATCACGTCGAGCCCGTCGGCCCGTCCGGCGATCAGGCGGGCCGTCCCGCCGAAGTAGTCCGGCCAGCCCGCGACCTCGCGTCCGGCCCCCATGCGCGCCATGACCCTGGGATAGCCGGGCAACAGCACCCGCATCGATACCCCGTGCGGAGCAAGGGCCGCCGGCAGGGCACCGACGACGTCGGCCAACCCGCCGGTCTTGACCAGCGGGTAGGCCTCCGAAGCGATCGAGAGGACTTCGATCATGGGCATCCGCCCCCGTTCATCGTGAAGCGAGATAGCGATCGACCATCGGCTGCGTCACCAGCGTCACTCCGTCGGGCGTCCGGCGGAACCACTGTGCGTCGAACTCGGGATCCTCCCCCACCACCAGGCCCTCGGGGATGGAAACGCCGCGGTCGAGCACGACCTTCTTCAGGCGGGCCCCCCGCCCGATCGAGCAGTATGGCAGCACCACGGCCTCGTGCAGTTCCGAGTACGAGTGCACGCGGCTGCCGGTCGACAGCAGCGTCCTTGTCAGCTGTCCGCCGGACACGATGCAGTCGCCCGAGACGAGCGAGTTCACCGCCTGCCCGCGCCGCCCGTCGAAATCATGGACGAACTTGGCCGGCGGGGTGATCTCGGCAAACGTCCAGATCGGCCAGTCGCGATCGTAGAGGTCGAGCTGCGGGGTGACGTCGGTCAGGTCGATATTGGCCTTCCAGTAGGCGTCGACTGTCCCCACGTCCCGCCAGTAGGCGACCTCCTCGTTGGGCGAGCGCACGCAGGAGCGCGGGAAGCGATGCGCCCAGGCCGAGCCGTTCTTGACGATGTAGGGGATGATGTCCTTGCCGAAATCGCGGCTCGACCCTTCGGTCGCGGCATCGCGCCGGAGCTGCTCCATCAGGAAGCGCGTCTCGAACACGTAGATGCCCATGGACGCCAGCGCGAAGTCGGGACGGTCCGGAATGCCCGGCGGGTTCTTCGGTTTCTCGACGAAGTCGACGATGCGGTCGCGCCCGTCGACATGCATGACGCCGAACCCGGTCGCCTCCATGCGCGGCACCTCGAGGCAGCCGATGGTCACGTCGGCGCCGGTATCCACGTGCTGGCGCAGCATGATCTCGTAGTCCATCTTGTAGATGTGATCGCCGGCCAGCAGCACGATGTAGCGCGGACCGTAGTCCTCGATGATGTCCATGTTCTGGTAGACCGCATCCGCCGTCCCCTCGTACCACTGCGTCTCCGAGACGCGCTGGCTCGCGGGCAGGATGTCGAAGCTCTCGTTTCGCTCGGTCCTCAGGAAGTTCCAGCCGCGCTGCAGGTGCCGGATCAGGGAGTGCGCCTGGTACTGGGTTGCCACGGAGATGCGGCGGATGCCGGAGTTCAGCGCATTGCTCAGCGCGAAGTCGATGATTCGAGACTTGCCGCCGAAGTAGACGGCCGGCTTGGCGCGTCGATCCGTCAGTTCGAACAGGCGGGTGCCGCGCCCACCCGCCAAGACATAGGCCATCGCTTCGCGCGCCAGCGGCGATGGGGTCCGATAGTCAGCCATGCTTCCCTCCCAATGGAGCGTGATCGGGAAAAGCTGCGGACTCTTCTGTTGCGATCACGCGACGTTCCTAAGGCTGCCCCGCTTAAGCAGGGTCGTGTTTGAGATAGAGCGTAGACATCGGCGGCAGGAACAGGTCGGCATATGGGCCGAGCCCCTCCACGTCGCTCTTGCGGGCCACCACCATCCCCTGGTTGCCCTTGTTGGTGCCGCCGTACCAGCCGGCGTCGGTATTGAGGCGTTCGACCCAGTTTCCGGCGAGCGGCATGGGCACGCGGTAATCCTCGCGCGGCACCGGGGTCATGTTGGCGATCACCACCACCGGGCTCTCGCCGGGTGCCCGTCGCACGAAGGCGAAGACCGAGTTCTGGTGGTCGTTGCCGATCAGCCACTCGAACCCTTCGGGTTCGTTGTCCCGCGCATGCAGGGCGGGCAATTCGCGATAGACCGCATTGAGGTCCGCCACGAGGCGACGCACCCCCTCGTGCGCCGGCGCATCCAGTAGGTACCAGTCCAGCCCCTTGGCTTCGTTCCATTCCTCGCGCTGGGCGAACTCCTGCCCCATGAACAGCAGTTTCTTGCCCGGCCAGCCCCACATGAAGCCGTAATAGGCCCTGAGCCCGGCAAACTGCTGCCAGTCATCGCCACCCATCTTGGACAGCAGCGAGCCCTTGCCATGCACCACCTCGTCATGGCTCAGCGGCAGGATGAAGTTCTCCGCGTAGGCGTACAGCGCCGCGAAGGTCAGGTCGTTGTGGTGGTAGCGCCGGTGGATCGGGTTGCGGCTCATGTAGCGCAGGGTGTCGTTCATGAAACCCATGTTCCACTTGAAGCCGAAGCCGAGACCGCCGGCATGCACCGGGGCGCTCACCCCGCTCCACGAGGTCGACTCCTCGGCAATCATCATCACCCCAGGATGCAACCGGTAGGCTTCGGCATTGACCCGGCGCAGGAACTCGACCGCTTCGAGGTTGTGATTGCCTCCGAACTGGTTGGGGATCCACTCTCCGGCCTTGCGCGAGTAGTCGAGGTAGAGCATCGAGGCCACCGCATCGACGCGCAGCCCGTCCACATGGAACTGTTCGAGCCAGTAGAGCGCGTTGTTGACGAGATAGCTCACCACCTCGCGGCGGCCGAAATTGTAGATCGCGGTGTTCCAGTCCGGATGGTAGCCCTTGCGCGGATCGAGGTGCTCGTAGAGCGCCGTGCCGTCGAAGCGGGCGAGCCCGTGCTCGTCGGTCGGAAAGTGCGCCGGAACCCAGTCGAGGATGACCCCCAGCCCCGCCGCATGGGCGGTATCGACGAAACGGGCAAAGCCTGCCGGATCGCCGAAGCGCGCCGTCGGAGCGAAGAGCCCGGTCGGCTGGTAGCCCCAGCTCGGATCGAACGGGTGCTCGCTGATCGGCAGCAGCTCGATATGGGTGAACCCCTGGTCGGCGGCATAGGGGATGAGCTGCTCGGCCAATTGGTCGTAGCTCATGAAGCCGCCATCCGCCCGACGGCGCCAGGATCCCAGGTGGACCTCGTAGATCGACACCGGCACGCGCCGCCAGTCCGTCCGGGCCCGCCGCTCGAGATAGGCAGCATCGGTCCAGGTGAACGGACTGGGGTCCGCTACCACCGAAGCGGTCCGGGGCCGCAGTTCGGACTGCCGCGCGAACGGATCCGCCTTCAGCGGCCTCAGCTTGCCGTTTTGCCCGACGATCTCGAACTTGTAGACCTCGCCGGGTCCGACATGCGGGATGAACACCTCCCAGATGCCGGTGTTGAGGCGCACCCGCATGGGGTGGCGCCGCCCGTCCCAGTCGTTGAACGGACCGACTACGCTGACGCGCTGCGCATTCGGAGCCCAGACGGCGAAGTGGGTGCCGGCGACACCCTCGAACTCGATGGCATGCGCGCCGAGCTTGTCGAACAGCCGCAGGTGCGAGCCCTCGCCGATATAGTAGTCGTCCATCGGCCCCAGCACCGGACCGAAGCTGTACGGATCGAGGACGTTCCACTCCCCGCCCGCGTTGCGCGCGTGGTAGCTGATCGGCGTGCGCCGGGTGATCGCGACCTCACCCTCGAAGAACCCGGCCGGGTCCCGCTGGGTGAGTTCCCCCAGGATGCGATTGTCGATCGTCCGGGCCGACACCGACTCCGCATGCGGGATGAACGCCCTGGCGATCCACCTTCCGCCTGCTTCGTGCAGCCCCAGCACACCGAAAGGATCGGCGTGCCGCCCCGCGACGATCGCCCTGATGTCGCTGTCCTCGGCCTGCCAAGCGGATTTGGTCACGCACTACCCCCGACCGTCGGAACCGACCAGATGTCCTTGGCATACTGCCGGATCGTCCGATCCGACGAGAAGAACGACACGTGCGCGGTGTTCCGGATGGCAACCGAGTACCACTTCCGCGGCCTGACCCAGAGCGCGTCGACCGCCCGCTGCGCCTTGGCATAGGCGTCGAAGTCGCGTGCGACCATGAACCAGTCGTGATCGTAGAGCCCGCCGATGAGGTCGCGGTAACGGTGCGGATCGTCGGGAGAAAACACTCCGGTGGCGATCGCTTCGAGCGCTTCCCGCAGGGCCGGCGAAGCGTCGATCGCGGAACGGGGCACTTCGCTGCGGGCGCGCTTCTCCGCCACCTGATCGGTGGTCAGGCCGAAGATCACCATGTTGTCGGGCCCCACCTCCTCGAGCATCTCCACATTGGCGCCGTCGAGCGTGCCGATGGTCAGCGCGCCATTGGCCATGAACTTCATGTTGCCGGTGCCGGACGCCTCCATGCCGGCTGTCGAAATCTGCTCGGAGAGATCGGCCGCCGGGATGATCTGCTCGGCGAGGCTGACATTGTAGTTCGGCAGGAACACCACCTTGAGCAGGCCGCGCACCGCCGGATCGTTGTTGACCACGCGGGACACGTCGTTGATCAGCTTGATGATCAGCTTGGCGTTCCAGTAGCCGGGCGCCGCCTTGCCGGCGAATACCTTGACCCGGGGCACCCAGTCCTTCTCGGGGTGCGAACGGATCATCGAGTACTGCGCCACCGCCTCGATGATGTTGAGCAGTTGCCGCTTGTACTCGTGAATACGCTTGGTCTGCACGTCGAACATGGCATCCGGCGACACCAGGATGCCCATCCGGTCCTTGATCACCTGCGCCAGCACCACCTTGTTGGCCCGCTTGACGGCCTTGAACTGGTCCTGGAAGCCGGGATCGTCGGCGTGCTTGTCGAGGTTGGCGATCAGGCCGAAATCATCGAGGAACTCGGGCCCGATCCGATCGGTGATCAGCTTGGTCAGCCCCGGATTGCACTGCATCAGCCAGCGCCGCTGGGTAACGCCGTTGGTCTTGTTGTTGATGCGCCCGGGGTAGAGCCGGTCGAGGTCCGCGAACAGCGTCTTCTTGAGCAGGGCCGAATGCAGGGCCGAGACGCCGTTGATGGAATGCGAGCCGACGAAGGCCAGCTGCCCCATGCGCACGCGGCGATGGCCGTTCTCGTCGATCAGCGACAGGTTGGCGATCTGGCCGTCGCTGAAGCCGCCCATGGCGCGCGCCTCGGTGAGCACCTCGGCGTTGATGGCGTAGATGATCTGCATCTGGCGCGGCAGCAGACGCTCGAGCAGGGCCACCGGCCAGGTCTCCAGCGCCTCGGGCAAGAGAGTGTGGTTGGTGTAGCCGAACGTCGCCTTGGTGAGCTTCCAGGCCGCCGCCCACTTCATGCCGTGGACGTCGATCAGGATGCGCATCAGCTCGGCGATGGAGATCGCCGGATGGGTGTCGTTGAGCTGGATGGCGACCTTGTCGCTCAGCGACCCGAGATCGCCGTATTGCTGCAGGTGCCGCCGCACGATGTCCTGCAGCGAGGCGGAGGAGAAGAAGAACTCCTGGCGCAGCCGTAGTTCCTGCCCGGCAGGCGTCGAATCCGCGGGATAGAGCACCCGGGTGATCGCCTCGGCGCGTGAGCTCTCTTCGAGCGCCCCGATGTGGTCGCCGGAGTTGAACTTGTCGAGCAGGATTGGATCGATCGGCTGCGCCGACCACAGCCGCAGCGTGTTCACGCGATTGGCGCGCCAGCCGACGATCGGGGTATCGAACGCCACGGCCAGCACGTGCTCGGCGGGTCGCCACTCGAGCCGCGTCGAGCCGTCGGGCTCCTGCACCGGCGCGACATGGCCACCGAAGCCGATCTCATAGGAACTCTCGCGCCGCTCGAACTCCCACGGGTTGCCGTGTGCCAGCCAGTCCTCGGGCAGCTCGACCTGCCAGCCCTCGCTCATCTCCTGCCGGAACAGGCCGTGCACGTAACGGATGCCGTACCCGTAGGCGGGAATGTTCACCGTCGACATCGACTCGAGAAAGCACGCCGCCAGGCGCCCCAGGCCACCATTGCCCAGCGCCGCATCCGGCTCGAGGTTCAGCATTTCCCGCAGGTCGACGTTGAAGTTCTTGAGCGCCGCCTGAACCACCTCCATGAGGCCCAGATTGCTCATCGAATCCCGCATCAGTCGCCCGATCAGGAACTCGAGGCTCAGGTAGTAGACGCGCTTGTGCCCGGTCCGCCAGGTCTCGCGGCTGGACTCCATCCAGCGGTCGATGATGCGGTCGCGGACGGCGTAGATCGTCGCCTTGAGCCAGTCGTGCGGTCGCGCGACGATCGGGTCCTTGCCGATGAAATAGGTGAGCTTTTCGAGGATCTCCGCCTGCAGCGCCTCGGCGGTCAGCGCGCGCTTTTGCGGAGTCGGGGCATCCAATACGATGTGCTTTTGCGGCATTGCTGCAATCCAGGCATCATGGCGATGTATTCCCCTCTGCCGGTCACTGTTGCACTGAATCGACACCGGGGGAAGGCCCCCCTGGCGCATGGCTAGGCCTTGGCCGCCTCATCGGCCTGCAGCAGCACCGGCTCGGACGGCGCCGCGACGACCCCGCTTTCGCGCGCCTGGTCCTCCGCGTTCGAGATCAGCAGGTCGCGGCCCGCCTGGATGCCGCCCACCACCTGGGCCGCGAAACGCTGCCGGTCGCGTTCGCGGGCATCGGCGACGAGGCTGGCGATTTCGTCCTCCCCGGCCCCCAGCTCCCGCAGCGTCGCCGCCCCGAAGGCGAGCGCCGATTCGAAGACCTCGCGCACCTGATAGTCGACGCCGAGCTTGACGAGCTCGATCGCATGGCCGCGGTCGTAGGCGCGGACGTGGAGCCTCGCGAGTGGAAACTCCGACTTGACCAGTTCGACGATGCGCAGCGCCGCGTCCTTGTCGTCGATGCACACGAGAATGGCGGCCGCGGTCTCGGCCCCCGCCGCCCTGAGGATGTCGAGCCGCGTGCCGTCGCCATAATAGACCTTCATTCCGAACCGCCCGGCCGCCCGTATCATGTCGGTGTCGTTGTCGATGATCGCCACCCGGTGGCCCTTTGCCAGCAGCGGCTGACTGGCGATCTGGCCGAACCGGCCGAAGCCGATGACCAGCACCGTGCCATCGAGGCCGTCGGCAAGTTCCACGCCGTCCATCGACTGCTCCGGCTCGGGCAGGAAGCGAAGCAGCATCATGGTCAGCGGCGTCATCGCCATCGAGATGATCACCGTGGCAGTGAGCATCGCGTTGAGCTCTGCACCCAGCAGCCCGCCGGCGGTGGCCGTCGTATAGAGCACGAAGGCGAACTCGCCGCCCTGCGCCATCAGCACGGCGCGCTGTACCGCCTCCGGCTTGCCGGCACCGAGGACGCGGGCCAGCACGTAGATGGCACCGCCCTTCACAGCCATGTACGCCACGACCGTCAGCGCCACGGTGACCCAGTTGGCGGCCACCACGTTGAGCTCAAGCGACATCCCGACGGCGAGGAAGAACAGCCCGAGCAGGATGCCCCGAAACGGCTCGACATCAGCCTCGAGCTGGTGACGGAAGGTGGAGGTGGAGAGCAGGACGCCGGCGAGAAATGCCCCCATCGCCATCGACAGCCCGCCCAGCTGCATGATCAGCGCCGCGCCGAGCACCACGAGCAGCGCCGCGGCCGTCATCACCTCGCGCGCCTTGGCGGCCGCCAGCAACCGGAACACCGGGTTCAGCACCCAGCGGCCGGCGAACACCACAGTCACCACCGAGGCGGCGGCGACACCGACGCTGATCCAGCGCGACAGCACGTCACCGCCCCCCTCCCCGCCGCCCGGGGCGAGCAGCGCCACCAGCGCCAGCAGAGGCACGATCGCCAGGTCCTCGAGCAGCAGGATCGACACGATCTTCTGTCCGCCCGGCGACGCAAGCTCGCCCCGCTCGGCGAGCAGCTGCATGACGATGGCGGTCGATGTCAGCACGAACCCCATGCCGGCGACGAATGCGACGGCGGGCGGCCAGCCGAGCAACACCCCGACCCCGGTCAGCAGGGCCCCGCAGGCGAGCACCTGCAGCACCCCGAGCCCGAAGATCTGCTTGCGCAGGGCCCACAGCTTGCTCGGCTCCATCTCGAGGCCGACGATGAACAGGAACATCACGACGCCCAGTTCGGCCGCGTGCAGGACCGATTGCGGATCGCTGACCAGCCGCAGCCCGAACGGGCCGACGGCGAGCCCGGCGGCGAGGTAACCGAGCACGGACCCCAGCCCGAGCCGCTTGAACACCGGCACGGCGATCACCCCGGCGGCGAGCAGCGCCACCACCTGCACGAGATCAACGCCGCCATGCGCCGCGGCTTCGACCGCATGTGTGACTTCGCCAGCCATCCGAACCTCGCCCCGCAAGTGAGAGGCGTAGCCTTGCGGGCTGGTGCCGCGCCCGTCAAGGCTGCCGGAACGGGCAGGTCGGCGACCCGGGCGGCCGCTCCGGCGCGCCTCGCGGAGGAGGTTCTGCGTCGCAATGCGGTGTGCTCGCCCCGGTTCGTCCCGCCTGCATCGACGGCGCTGCCTCATCACCCTATTATGCCGGCGGAATCAGTTTCTGCGAGAACCCGCTCAAGTCCATGCCGCGCAAGATCATTATCGACACCGACCCTGGCCAGGACGATGCCGTTGCCATCCTCATGGCGCTGGCCTCTCCCCAGGATTTCGACGTGCTGGGCATCGTCGCGGTCGCCGGGAACGTCTCCCTCGCCCAGAACGCCCGCAACGCCCTCAAGGTCGTCGAGCTCGCGGGCCGCACCGAGATTCCGGTCTATGCCGGCTGCGAGCGCCCGATGCGGCGGCATCTGGTGACGGCCGAGTACGTGCACGGCGACACCGGCCTCGACGGCCCCGACCTTCCCTCGCCCCGGATCGCGCTGCAGCCGCAGCACGGCGTCGACTTCCTCATCGACACCCTGATGGCGCACGAGCCGGCGAGCATCACTCTCTGCTGCCTTGGTCCCCTGACCAACATCGCCATGGCCATGGTGAAGCGGCCCGCCATCGTCGAGCGCATCAGGGAAATCGTCATGATGGGCGGCGGCTGCTTCGAGGGAGGCAATGTCACGCCGGCCGCCGAGTTCAATATCTATGTCGACCCCGAGGCAGCCGACGTCGTGCTGCGCTCGGGCGTGCATATCGTGATGGCGCCGCTCGACCTCACCCACATGATGCAGTCGACCCACGAGCGGCTCGAGCGCATCCGTGCCCTCGGCAACCGCGCCGGCCAGGCGGTGTTCGAGATGCTCAGCTTCTCCGAGCGCTTCGACCTGCAGAAGTACGGCAGCGCCGGCGCGCCGCTGCACGACCCGTGCGTCATCGCCTACCTGCTCGAGCCCGGCCTGTTCCAGGGTCGGCATATCAACGTCACCGTCGAGACCGCGTCCGAACTGACCATGGGCATGACCGTCGCCGACTACTGGGGCGTCACCGGCCGCGCCCGCAATGTCCACTTCCTGCGCTCCGGCGACGCGGCCGGGTTCTACCGGCTCCTGACCGAGCGGCTGGCGCGCCTGCCCTGAGGGCGGGCGAGCGCTTGTCATTGCTCGACCCCGCTTGCTAGAAGCCGGCGCTGCCCGAACCGGAGCCCGCCCGTGGATTTCGTCACCCTCACCGCCTTCACCATCGCCTATGCCATCGCGGTGATCGTCCCGGGGCCGGGCGTCGCCGCCGTGGTGGCGCGGGCGCTGGGCGGCGGGTTCGGTGCCGCCTTCCCGATGGTGCTCGGCATCCTCGTCGGCGACCTGATCTACCTCGTCTTCGCGCTGTTCGGGCTTGCCGCCATCGCCACCTGGTTCGGACCGGTCTTCCTCGTCATCCGCTGGGGCGGAGCGCTCTACCTGCTCTACGTCGCCTGGCAGTTCTGGACGGCGAAGCCGGGATCCGAGCAGATCGGCGCCAGGCGCGACGGCAGCGCCTGGAAGACATTCCTGTCGGGTTTCGCGCTGACCATGGGGAATCCCAAGACCATCGTCTTCTACCTGGCGCTGCTGCCGACGGTGGTTCCGCTCGATCGCCCGATCACCGTGCTCGGCTTCACCGAGCTGACGCTGATCGTCATCGTCGTCCTGCTGATCATCGGCAGCGCCTACGCCGCCCTCGCCGCGGCCGCCCGCGACTTCTTCCAGTCGACCCGCGCCATCCGCAACCTGAACCGGACGGCGGGCGTCATCATGGCCAGCGCCGCCGTCTTCGTGGTGGCGCGGGAATAACGCTGCGCGTCGGGACTAGCGCACCTGCGCGGCCGCCGCCGCAAGCCCCCAGGCCAGCAGCTCCGCCGCCCGCTCCGGCGTCACCCCCTCGACATAGCACCTGAGCTCGGGGGCATTGCCGGACGCGCGGTAATGCACCGAATCGCCGGAGACGAACGAGAAGCGCGGCCCGTCGATGGTCGAGACCCGCTCGACCTCCCCGACCGGCGCAAAGAACGACGACGCGAAGCCCGGCGCCTCCGTCAGCCGGCCGAGGAATGCGGAACTGCGCTCGCCCGCAACATCGGTCAGCCGGTCCGACACCGCGGCCCGGACAGGCAGGGCCGCGACCAGTTCGCCGAGGCTGCGCCCCCCGCTGGCCGCCAGCCCCAGCGCGGCGAGGATCGGCAACACGGCATCGCGTGTCGGCAGCGCCTCGAGCACCTTGCCGCCGATCTCGATGTCGCTTCCGAGCAGCGTGCCGCCATTCGCCTCGAAGCCGACGACGGCTCCGCCGGGCCGCGCCAGCAGCGCCTCCATGCTGGCGATCACGTACGGCGATCCGACCCGTGTCCGGACCACCTCGTCGAACCAGCCCACGCCCTCGATCGCGGAATTCGACGTCACCGGCGTCACCACGCGGCCGGCACCGACGAAACGTGCCGCCAGCATGCCAAGCACATCGCCCCGCACGAACGCGCCCGCCCCGTCGATGACCAGCGGCCGATCGCCATCGCCATCGGTCGAGACCACCGCGTCGAGGTGATGCTCGGCGATCCATCCCGGCACCCGGGAGAAGACCGGATCGGCAAACGCCTCCGTATCGACCGGCACGAAGCCCTCGATGCGGCCGAGCCGGACAACGTCGGCCCCGGCGCGGGTCAACAGCGAAACGAGGAGATCGCGGGCCACCGAGGAATGCTCGAAGACGCCGATGCGCCAACCGGAAAGGGCGTCGCCGGCCAGCAGGTGGCGGTAGCGCTGGCGGTAGCGATCGCCCGCCGCGGCAAAGCCGTCCGAGGCCCCTCCGAGGCCGTCGGCCACCCAGTCGGACAGGGCCGCGCCGATGCCCGCCTCGTCCGCCTTGGTGATTTCGCCGCGCGCCGTGTAGAACTTCAACCCGTTGCGGTCGGCAGGAATGTGGCTGCCGGTGATCATGATCGAGGGTGCTCCCAGCGCCATCGCATGCAGGGCGAGCGCGGGGGTGGGCAGTACCCCGCAATCCACTGGCTCGAGACCTGCCGCGGCGATGGCCGCGGCGCAGCCCGCGCTGATCTCGGCGCTCGATGCCCGCAGGTCCCGGCCCAGGTACACCCGGCCCGCGGCGAGCCCGCCGGCCTGCCCGAGGTGCGCGACGAAGGCACTTGTGTACCGGCGTACCGCCGGGCCGGCGAGTTCCGCGGCCAGTCCACGCAGGCCGCTGGTCCCGAACTTCAGCGAGTCGCTCATGCGGATGTTCTCCCTGCGCCTCTCCTCTCACGTCCCGCGAGGGGCGGGCAAGTCGTTAGGGTTTCGTTCATCTTCGTTCATCACTGTGTCCGGATGCAGATCGTGAAGCGCTCGATGAACTGGATCCAGCGGCCCTCCATGTTCGAGGAGGCCGAGACGGCGCGGCTCAAGCGCAAGGCGCAGGCGCAGTCCGACATCGCCAGGAACAGCGCCCTCAGTTCCGGGCTGATCGGCGCCGGCACCTCCTCCACCACCGAGGCCGTCAATCTGACGCTGCGCATCGCCGCGGCCCGCGTCCAGCAGGGCATCAACGTCAAGGCCAAATCGTAGGCGGGCCAAGTCGTAGGCGGGCCAGGTCTTGGACGGGCCAGGTCTTGGACGGGCCAGGTCGCCGGCCACGTCCGGCTTGCCGCGCCCGTGCCGGATGCGGCATGTCTGGAGCGATGAGCGGCCCGATCGTCGATCTGAAGAGCTATTTCGACCGCGATGTCGTGGCCGTGGCCCGCGGCCTCGTCGGCGCCCGGCTCCTCGTCGACGGCGTCGGCGGCACCATCACCGAGACCGAGGCCTACCACCCTTCCGAGCCGGCCTCGCATGCCCATCGCGGCCCGACGCGGCGGAACGCTGCGATGTTCCTCGGCCCCGGCCATGTCTACATCTATCGCATCTACGGCATCCACTGGTGCCTCAACTTCGTCTGCGCCGACGGCGCGGCCGTGCTGATTCGCGCCCTCGAGCCCACCGCCGGCCTCGCCGCGATGATCGGGCGGCGCGGCCCGATGGCGCTGCGCGACCTCTGCTCGGGGCCCGGGACGCTGTGCGCCGCGATGGGCCTGAGCGGGCGCGAGGATGGTCACCGGCTCGCCGAGCCCCCCTTTGCGTTCGAGCCCGCCACCGGCGAGGCCCCCATGCTGACCGGTCCGCGCATCGGCATCAGCAAGGCCGTCGACCTGCCGTGGCGCTTCGGCCTCGCGGGATCGCCGTTCCTCAGCCGCGGCTTTCCACGATCCTGATGTGGCTGAGGTGGCGGAACGGGTTCCTTCGCGCGCGGGCTTTGGATAGGGTGCGCGCCAGACCATCCAGGGAGACCGCCACGTGCCGATCGACGCGCTGATCAAGGAATTGCTGCAAAGCGGCAGCATGAACGAGGACACCACCGCCGATCTCAACCGCATGCTGGCCGAGTTCGAGGCCGGCACGCTGCATCCGGACGACGCCGGCTACATCGCCGCGCTGCACGCCCGGCTGACCGGCGCCCCCGCCCCCGAGCCGACCGAAGCCCCGCCGTCCGGGCTGCTGCTCGACGGCCTCGGCATCGAGGCGTGGCGCGACCGGGCGCTGCGGGCGGAGGCAGAGCTCGCGCAGCTGCGCCAGGCCGCGCCCGCCGCAACCTGACCCGCCTTCCCAGCCCGTCCCGGTCTTGCTAAGAGGCCGGCGGGGCCCATAGCTCAATGGTTAGAGCCGACCGCTCATAACGGTCTGGTTCCAGGTTCGAGTCCTGGTGGGCCCACCACTCCCCGTTGCGTAATGCGACCAAAAAATGTTGAGTCGATTTGACCCTGGAAAACCGGGCATCGACCAAAAGTCGTGAGTCGATTGAACTGCAATACGAGAGTCGGATCGTCACGGTCCG
Source organism: Devosia sp. (assembly GCA_041916695.1). Lineage (GTDB taxonomy): Bacteria > Pseudomonadota > Alphaproteobacteria > Rhizobiales > Devosiaceae > Devosia_A. The sequence continues at coordinate 169,112 of JAYRZA010000005.1, forward strand.
GCTCTCAGCTTTTTCTTGGCGGCATTTCGTTGGTCGACAGCCAGGTGCTGCGCTTATCGAATTCGGTTCCGGCATGGGCCGCAAGCGTGGCATCCGAACATTCGAAGCCGTGGCGGGCAATGAGGTCGAATTCTGCAGGCGATAGCCTATTCAGTGCCGTGGGATGAGCGACGGCAGCCTTCGTCAGTTCATCGCTGAGATATGCGGCATGCTCCGACTCTGGTCGAATGAAGCCCGCCTTAAGGTCGATATCGCGGATCGAGTTACCCATGCGTACTATGACGCCGCGCAGGGGCCCGTAGTCGAACTCGCGCATGAGCATCCTCGACCGCAGGCTTCTGACCTGGTCCCCCATCAGGTCGAATAGGCGAGGCGTGGCCAAATTCCCTTTAAAAAGATTGGCCACCACTCCCCCGGAAGGCGGAGCCAGGACCCCGGATGCATCGCTGCAGATGAGGAAATCGAAATCGGTCGAGGGTTGGCCCGGCTTCACCAGGGCTTCCAGAGCAAGATTATCATAGGCTCCTCCGTCCCAGATGAGGAGGACCCGAACGTTGGGATCGATGGCCTGCTGCGGTTTCCTCGTAGCCGGATCGGTTCGATACCAGCCGCCCTGCGGTATTTCGAGCCGAAGGGCACCGATTGCGTAGGGCACCGCTGCCGAGGCCGCGGCGGCTTCGGCGATCTTGACGGCAGGCGAGTAGTGCCGACCGAATTTCCAGTCACCCATCTCGCCGTTACTGAAGCGCCAGTTCTTGCCGGAATGGATGGAGGCGGCGTTGATCCACCATTTAGGACTGGTGGGCAAATCCGCAAGGTTGCCGGTGACGCCCCATTCCGTGCCGAGTCGATCGGCCAATACGTGAGCACGCCGGTTCACGAGCCGGAAATTGTGCTTGAGCAGGCTGCCAGGATTTAACAAGGCCGGGATGCTGAAGAGATCCCTCTCGGTCAAGAGACTTCTTACGGTCGGATATACCTCTTCCCTGAAGGCCGCCGATGTTGGCCACTTATTGCCGTTGTTGCCGAACACCGCTGCGATCACCAGGCTGCCGCCCGATACCGTCGATATTGCCGAAACGCTTTCGAGCTGGTCCTGAATGGCAAGCCTGAGCAGCAACCCCAGATGAAAGACTGCAGCCCTAGTCCCACCGCCCGACAGTGCCAGCCCGAGGCGGAGGGGTTGTTCGGCTCCGGCAACCCCCAATGTCGTATCGGTCATCGCATCGTCCCGACCAGATGCCGGGCCTCGTTCTCCCCGACGATGAACATCACGCCGGGCATGCCATCACCGGCCATGGTCGTGCTCAACCAGGCAAGTTGTTCGATATCGATGGTGCTGGGCCGGCTTGAACTGCCCTTGGGGTGAGAATGCCATTCGCCCACATACCTGATCTGCCCCGCGGAACGGGCAATGGCTGCCTCCACGGTTTCGCGCAGTCCCATCGTGCCGCGGATGAATTCGGTCGGCGCTTCCGTGCTGTCGCTCGGAGCAGGAACCGCGGCCACCAGTTCGATACGCTTCGATTGCGGATCGACTATGCCAAGCAATGCGCCACCCGTTTCGTTCGGCAGCCGCTTCAGGCGCTGGGCGGCGAGCTCAGCCGAAAGGGTATCGGGCATCCTGATCGTCCAGTCCCCCGCATGATCTATGGCCAAACCGACTTCCGGTGAGACCAAGGAGACTTCCCCCTCTTCGCCGAGGGACCAGATCTTGACGCAGGCTTCGCTGCTGCCGAGCGCTTGGCTAAGCCCGCTTGCCACCAGACCCGACAATACCTGCACCCGCGACGCGGGTATGCGGCTGGTCAGCATTCGGCACGCACCGGTGTACCGGATCATCTCGCTGTCAACGAGGTGGTTCTCGAGGACGGGATCGGTTTGGATGGCGCGATGATAGATCGCCTCCAGAGCGCGCAGGTCGATGCGGCGATCCTCGTCCTCGGCGAACAGCACGACCGCGGTACCGGTCGGGTTGAAGAAGATCGACACGCGCCGCGCATGGCCGGCAAGGTCGCTTAGCCTGCGGCCAACGGCTACCGAAGCCGAGGCGTCGACGATGGTGTCAGCAGCCTGCAGCAACGCTTCCGCCTCGGGGGATGGTTCGGCCAGGAAGTTCCCGTCGATCGCCGACACGTCGAGGTCAGGCCTAATGGACTGCAGGCGCTGACCAATGCTGGTCGCCTTCGGCCGCGTCACCTCATTGGACGTCAGCGTATGGCGGGCAAGATTGTGCGGAAGAAGGGTGTCGTCGTCCATTACGGCCATGCTGTCGAAAGCGCCTTCACGCGCAAGGATTTCCGCAACGGAGGAGCCGATGGCACCGGCGCCAATCATCACGGCCTTGCCCACCACGGGCGAAGCCACCCCGGAAATCGCCCGAGCCAACTGGGTGTCGAACGCACCGTGGACCAGGCATCCTTCGAGGCGAACGGCGTCTAGATCAGGATCGCCGGAAGGAAAGCGGAGCTGATATCCTATACTGTTCAGGTCGCTGCTCCGGTCGCAATAGAACAGGCCGAGCGCCACCCCGATGTCGCCGACAGTGCCGTCGACCATAAAGCCGACCGTGTCGAGCCCTTCTAGATGGCCTGTGACCGGGTTGATCATGGGCAAGCGGAGCAGGATGCACGGATGAGAGTTGAGAACGGCGGCACGCCGCGTCTCGTCGGCATACCAGGTCTTCAGCCGAGCTTTTAGGTCCGCGACGACGTCCACGCCACGTCGCAGGGTCTCCTCGGCGAGATCGGCCAGTGTCGCCGGCGCCTGGCGCATTCGGGACATGGCTTCCGCGGACAGGTCGTAGGCAATCACGGAGATCACCGGGGTGGCGCTTTGTCGCCGTTCCGCAGGCAGCAATGTCACCATCGTCTGGCGCTGGTGATCCTGAACGATGCCGATCAGCTCCGTGACCTTGTCGGCATCGCAAGCCCAGACCTCGCGGGGCATGATCAATTCATATGGTGATTGCAGCGAGAAGAATGGTTCGAGGGGCTGGGCCGCGTCGTGCAACTGGCCACGTGCCGCCTTCCGGAACCACTGCAGGATGCGATGACCCAGCTCTGCCGGGCCATATGACGATTTCGCCTCCGACCATGGCCGGTCGTCGATGCAGATACAGAACGGCATGCCCTTGGGCAGGCGGGCTTGGTGCGGCGTATCCGGGAAATCCTCACGAAGCGCCATTACGCAAGGGCCGTGCCTTCCATCCCCGAAGACAATCGCGATGGGCTCAACCCGGTCGATTGCGACGACCGGGCGCTGTGGGCGTTCGGTCCGCACATTAGCCAGGATCAGCTCCATGCCGCGATCGCAGCGGGCTTCTACCAACTCGAAGATGCCGTCCCCGCCATCGCGCACGTGATCGACGAAGGCGCTGGCAAGGGGGTTTCCGAGGGCCGAATACTCGACCACGGGAAAGGAGGCGATCCAGGGCTGCATGTCAGCCGCCCCGAACCGGCGTGGAGGTTGCCGTCCCGGTCGAACTGCTGCTGATATAGCTGATCGCAGCGCCAAACGCGGTGATGTCGATCCGGAACGGTTTCGGCCTGATCCTGTCCGGCGTCTCCATGGTCACCTTAAACTCTCCACCCCGGTCGGCGACGACGCGCTTGTGATGATTGGCGGCCTGGCGGTGCGGCGGCTGAACGTCGTCGTCCTCCGCGGTGCCCTTCTGCGGGATCTCCCAGCTGGGCGACACGATGATGCATCCATCGCGAGACTGCTCCTCGAAGAGCCAGCGCGTCTCGTCCACGGATTCCGTTTCGTCCTCGCCAATCTCGGGCCCGATGGACTTGTAGGAGCAGTGGTGGAAGAGCTTGAGCACATCCCACTCGAGGCGGTGCTCGTTCCCGTGCTTCTTGCTGGTCTTTACGATCTCGCAGAGCGTTCCGTATTCTACGTCCGATCCGAGCAGGGCCTTTGTCTCGACGCCGCCCTCGATGAAGGTGACGTGAAGTACGACGGAATCCTTGTTGCGGTCCTCGAGCCCCCGCTCGTCGGTGCGCCAGGCGAAGGGGCAATGCACAAAGAATTCCGCTTTAGCCGAACCTTCCCTGGTGAACCCCGGCACCAGCTTACCTGCGTCGACGATGCAGTGCTTGCGGTCTTCGAGCGTCAGGCCGTGTGACGCGAGGAATTCCTTTAGCAGTTCAGGACGGGAGAAGACCTTGATGCCGGTACCTTCGATGAGGCGATGGCGCGCCTCTTTGCGGATGGTGGCGGCATTGCCCACCAGGCCGGTTTCCGTGATCGCGCCGGCCGGCACCCACAATTCATCGATCTTCGGGCGGCCTTTGCCCTGATGGGCGGTGGAGTGCCGCAACCAGAAGAAGTCGCTGGCGCCGCAGATGTGGTCGTTGTCCAGATGGGTGAAGCACACTACGGCGAAGTCGGTCTGGCCGGCTTCTGACATTTCCTTGCGCAACGCGACAGGAAGGTCGCAACGACTGTCGAACTGGTCGTTCGGGTTGCGCATGTCCGCATAGTCGAGAAGGACCAGGCGGTTGTCGGCCAGTCGGATCAAGGTGGTGTCGGCATTGCCGAGCGGGAAGAAGGTAAGCCTGGTCATGTCGAGTATGCCCTTCCATAGTGAATTAGCGACCCGTTAAGTACGTCTACTCCGAACAAATGGAACTCCTTGCTGCTGCTGTCAAGGGTGCTACAATGCGTCTACACCGAACTTTTGTCGTTCGGTGCGTTTGGCAGGAGTTTGAACACGCATGGCCGCACCGTTTGGCGACAGGATTCGCGAGCTTCGTAAGAAGAAGGGCATGACGCTTGACCAGCTCGCGACCGCCACTGACTCGAGCAAGAGTTATATTTGGGAGCTCGAGAACAAGGACCCGCCACGACCCTCGGCGGAGAAGATCGCCAAGATCGCGGCGGCGCTCGACGTCACCGGCGACTATCTCATGGGCGTGGACGACGGGAACTTGCAAGCTGCTGAGGATAAGGCATTCTTCCGCAAGTACAGCCAGATGAGTCCCGAAGCTCGGGCGCGGCTGCGACGATTGGCTAAGGCGCTCGACGAGGACGACTGATGGGGCCAGAGGGCTGGGCGATACAACTGACGAAACTGTTGGACGCCGCCCACCGTGATGGCCCTGACCGTTATCCGATCGACGTCCGGTCACTGGCATTGCAATATTCGGCCCAGCGATTTCCGGATGCTCCGATCAAGCGCGTCGAGGCCGACGATCTCGACGGCTTCGAGGGGGCGCTTCTCCCCGGCGAGACCAGGAAGAACCTATGGGGCATCCTCTATGACAGCAAGCAAACGGCTGAGCGCGCCAGGTTCACGGTCGCCCATGAACTGGGCCACTATCTCCTGCATCGGGAGAAGCAGCCCAAGGGGTTCTGGTGTGGCGAGGACGCCATCGTGCGCCGCGAGGTCGAAGGCATCGAAAAGGAAGCCGACACCTTCGCCGCGTTCCTCCTGATGCCCTTGCACGACTTCCGGGCGCTGATCCCGCCGGACCACAAGCCCACCTTCGAGGAGCTCGGCGAATGCGCCAAGCGTTACGGCGTATCGCTGACAGCTGCGATACTGCGCTGGCTCGAATACACCAACCGCCGCTCCATCCTGGTGGTTTCGAACGAAGGTTTTGCGCGCTGGGCCAAGGCCAGCGGCCCTGCATTCCGTTCGGGCAAGTTCATACGAACACGGGCTTCCGTGTTCGAGCTGCCGGGGGCATCGCTGGTCGCCACCATGGGTGCCGATGTCGACCCCACCGTCGTGGTCAGGCAGAGTGCCGGCGTCTGGTTCGACGAGCCGGTGGAGGAATCCTGCATAGCGTCCTCCCGCTATGAAATGGAACTCACGCTCCTGCACCTCGGCACGCAATCGGCGCGTTCATGGCATTCCGAGGCTCCGGACGAGGAGGATTCGTTCGATCGCTTCAAGCGTTGAGGGGGACGTCTTCGCCCGACCCACGACGCTGCGGTCCACCGACCGGCTACGTGTCGGTGAACCGAGGCAACTGGTCGTCGAAATCTTTTACGCCCAAGAATGTCGCCAATGCCATGAGGGCCGGGACGAGTTCTGCCTGCATGGGCCGCAGATCAGGCCCGATCCCCGGCGACAGGCTATCGACGCCGTGCTCCCCGATATCGGCATAGGCGACTTCGAGGACATGCCGGTCTGCATCCAGCAGGACGAAGACGGGGAGCGGTTCGTCCCGCTTCGCGTTTTGACGCCAGCCGCAATAGAGGGTGGTGCAGTCATATCGCATCGAAACCCTACCGAACGCTCGACGGACGCGTTGGGCCACGGACCAGTCGGTTACCTGATACCAGACCAGTGCTCCCGCCCTAAGAAGGGGCGTCATGCCGGTGCAAGGCACACGCCCTCCCGCCAGCACGCGGAAGAGGATGATGTCGGCCATCTCGCCGGTGACCGAACGAAGCTGGTTCCAACGGTATCTTGCCACGGAGCGAAGGGTCCAGGCGACCACCACCGCCCGGTCGGCTACCGTCAGTCGGTTCTCGAACAGCACCGTCTCGAACAATGGCCGCGTGAACAGGGCTCGATCCAGCCGCCGCCCGAGGGGTTCGCGATGTTTGTTTGCCATCCCGCCAATACGGTCTGCGAATCGGTCGCGGGCAAGCCGCCTCGACCGGGATCCACAGGCTTCCGCAGCGGGGACGCTCCACGTGGCCGACGCAAGCCGAGATCGCCGACTCTTCAGAACCGCGGGGGTGTCCGCGACCTTTTGAATGCGCCCTGCTTGCGCTGGTGATCGAGGTGGTCGACCAGCTGGGTGATCTCGTGCCGAAGCCGGTCCTGGTCCGTCTCTTCATCCTGCGCGATCTCGATAAGCATGCTCGCGAGAACGGCGGCGCCGCCGAAGTTGCGACCCTTGCCACTGGGTCTCTGGGTCCGACGCTTGTTGCCGCCGACCTCCACCGGGCCGAGGACGTTGGCGATGCGGATCATGGCGTTCCTGATACGCGTGCTGCTGGCGCCGGTCTGCTGCTTGAGCGCAGTGGTGGGAAAGACGGCTTCGTCTCCGTGGACCAATGCCCCCAGACGAGCCAAGACCAAAAGGTCTCCCAAAGTTACATCCGGCTCGAAAGCCACTCGACGAGGCATCCCATGTCTCCGAAGGTGCCTCGTCATTGTGCATTCGG
>JAYRZA010000006.1:0-163088 GCA_041916695.1 Devosia sp.
TCGACTTGCCCTTGAACTGCACCTCGAGCGTCTCGCGGTTGTAGCGCTTGCCCTTGCAGACGTCGCACGTGACGTAGACATCGGGCAGGAAGTGCATCTCGATCTTGAGCACTCCGTCGCCCTCGCACTTCTCGCAGCGCCCGCCCTTGACGTTGAAACTGAAGCGGCCGGGGCCGTAACCGCGCGACTTGGCCTCGGGAAGGCCGGCGAACCACTCGCGCATGGGCGTGAAGGCGCCGGTATAGGTGGCCGGGTTGGAGCGCGGCGTGCGGCCGATCGGCGACTGGTCGATGTCGATCACCTTGTCGAGAAACTCGAGCCCGGTGAGGTGGTTGTGCGGCGCCGGATTGACCCGCGCGCCGTTCAGCCGCCGCGCCACCGCCTGGTAGAGGGTGTCGATCATCAGCGTCGACTTGCCACCGCCGGACACGCCGGTGATCGCGACGAACAGCCCGAGCGGGACGTCGACCGAGACATCCTTGAGGTTGTTGCCGGTGGCGCCGTCGATATGCAGCTTGCGGGCCTTGTTCGGCTGCCGCCGCTCGATGGGCATCGGGATGGCCAGCGCACCCGAGAGGTATTTGCCGGTGATGCTGGCCGGATTGGCGATGATGTCGGCCGGGGCGCCCTCGGCGACGATGTGCCCGCCATTGACGCCGGCCCCCGGCCCGATATCGACCACGTAGTCGGCGGTCAGGATGGCATCCTCGTCGTGCTCGACGACGATCACGGTGTTGCCGAGGTCGCGCAGGCGCCTGAGGGTTTCGAGCAGGCGCTCGTTGTCGCGCTGGTGCAGGCCGATGGAGGGCTCGTCCAGCACGTAGAGGACGCCGGTGAGGCCGGAGCCGATCTGGCTCGCCAGCCGGATGCGCTGGCTCTCGCCGCCCGACAGCGAGCCGGAGTTGCGGGCCAGCGTCAGGTAGTCGAGCCCGACATCGTTGAGAAACCCCAGCCGCTCGCGGATTTCCTTGAAGATGCGCTCGCCGATCTGCCGCTGCTGCTCGGTCAGCTTGGCGGGCAGGTCGCGGAACCAGTCGGCGGCGGCGCGGATCGACTTGTCGGAGACCTGGCCGATATGCAGTCCGTCGATCTTGACCGCCAGCGCCTCGGGCTTCAGCCGATAGCCGTTGCAGGCGAGGCAGGGCGCCTGCGACATGTATTTCTCGATCTCCTCGCGCATGCCGGCGCTCTCGGTCTCCTTGTAGCGCCGCTCGAGATTGCCGATCACGCCTTCGAAGGGTTTGGTCGACTTGTAGGTCCTGAGCCCATCGTCGTAGATGAAGTTGATCGGCGTGGTGCCGGTGCCGAAGAGCACGGCATGCTGCACGTCGAAAGGCAGCTCTTCCCAGGCGGTGCCGGTGGACGCGCCGTAGTGCTTCACCACCGCCTGCAGCGTCTGCTGATAGTAGGGAGCGCTGGTCTTGGACCAGGGGAGGATAGCGCCATCGCGTAACGACAGCGTTACGTCCGGGACGATCAGGTTCGGATCGATCTTCTGCTCGGTGCCCAGGCCGTCGCACACCGGGCAGGCGCCGAACGGGTTGTTGAACGAGAACAGCCTGGGCTCGATCTCGGGGATGGTGAAGCCCGAGATGGGATCGGCAAACTTCTCGGAGAAGATCAGCCGCTTCGGCGTCGTGCCGTCCTCCTCGAACTGATCGGCGAACTCGGCGAAGGCAATACCATCGGCGAGCTTGAGGGCGGTCTCGAAGCTCTGGGCGAGGCGGCCGGCGATGTCGCCGCCGGTGACGATGCGGTCGACCACCACCTCGACATCATGCTTGAGCTTCTTGTCGAGGCTGGGGGCATCCTCGATGTCGTGGAACTCGCCATCGATCTTGACGCGCTGAAAGCCCTTGCGCATCAGGTCGTTGAGCTCGCGCTTGTACTCTCCCTTGCGGCCGCGCGCGATCGGGGCGAGCAGGTAGAGACGCGTTTCCTCGGGCAGCGCCATGACGATGTCGACCATCTGCGAGATGGTCTGGCTCTGGATCGGCAGGCCGGTGACCGGCGAGTAGGGGATGCCGACGCGGGCGAACAGCAGGCGCAGGTAATCGTAGATCTCGGTGACGGTGCCGACGGTCGAGCGCGGGTTGCGGCTCGTCGTCTTCTGCTCGATGGAGATGGCCGGGGAGAGCCCGTCGATCTGCTCGACATCGGGCTTCTGCATCATCTCGAGGAACTGCCGGGCATAGGCCGAGAGGCTCTCGACATAGCGGCGCTGGCCCTCCGCATAGATGGTGTCGAAGGCGAGCGACGACTTGCCGGAGCCGGACAGCCCGGTCATCACGATCAGGCTGTCGCGGGGCAACCTCAGGTCGATGTTCTTGAGGTTGTGTTCCTTGGCGCCACGGATGACGAGGTCGCGGTTCGGGTTGGGTCTGCTGGCCATAATATTCCACCTGGGAGAGACGCGACCTTAAGGCCGCTCTCTGCCAAATCGTGTCAGGGTTTTCCGGCGTGGCCAGCTTTCGCCCATCCGGGCGGCCGCCCACTGCTGCACAACATAATCACGTCCGATACGTCCCTGTCATCGCGTCGGATCGATCCCGCGGGGCAAGTCGGCGCGAACATAAGCAGAACGGATCGGATTCGGTCAAGGGCGGGCGACGGCTGCCGCCGGTGTGCCGGATGGCCGGAGGCGGCCTCGCCGATCCCGTGCGGCCCGTCGGTCGCCGTGAGGCGCCGGGCGCCGGCGGTGCCGCGGCACGTCACGCCCGGACGGATCGGCTCTCCGTCCGCGACCTGTCGACCGAGGCTTGACTTGCGATGGTCGAATAGAACATAAAGAGAACAAGCGGTCGAACCTGTGGGCGAGCGGCGAAAGCTGCGGGCGAACCGCGATGGAGAGCGGTAGGATGCGCGACTTGGTTTGGACCGGGTCACGGATCCGGGAAAGCACGAAAAGGAACATGCCATGGCAGGCAGCGTGAACAAGGTCATCCTGGTGGGCAACCTGGGGAACGAGCCCGAGGTCAGGAACCTGCCGAGCGGCGGCAAGGTGGTCAATCTCAGCGTCGCGACCTCCGAGCAGTGGCGCGACAAGAACACCGGCGAGCGCAAGGAGCGGACCGAGTGGCACCGGGTGGTGATCTTCTCGGAGGGCCTGGCCAAGGTGGCCGAGCAATACCTGCACAAGGGAAGCAAGGTCTACATCGAGGGTCAGCTGCAGACCCGGAAGTGGCAGGACCAATCCGGACAGGACCGCTATTCGACCGAGGTCGTGCTGCAGGGGTTCAACTCGAACCTGACCATGCTCGACGGACGCGGCGAGGGCGAGGGCGGTGGCGACCGCTCGGGCGGCTTCTCGGGCCCGCGCGACTCCTACGGCAGCGGCGGCGGTCGGCAGGAGGGGCGCCGCCCCAGTTCCGCGCCGGCCTTCGAGTCCGGCGGCATGGACGACGACATCCCGTTCTGACCTCCGGGGCCTACCCGGCGAGCAGCGAGGTCCGCGCAGCCAGCGGCGCCGCGACGCATTGGTTGCGCCCCTGCGCCTTGGCGTCGTACAGCGCCAGGTCGGCGGCGGCGACCAGCGAACTGCCGTCGCGCGGGGCCGCGGGGTCGTGCTTGAGTTCGGCGACGCCGACGCTGACCGTAGCGCAGCCCCAGGGCAGGTTGCGTGCGTGAACGATGCCGAGCGCCTGGATGTCCCGGCAGATCTCATTGCCGAGCTTGCGGGCGACCGCCAGGTCGGTCTCGGGGAGCAGCAGGGCCAGTTCCTCGCCGCCGTAGCGGGCCGCGAGGTCAGACGGACGCCGGCCATGGCGCGCGATCACCTTGGCCATGGCGCGAAGACAGGCGTCGCCGGCGAGGTGGCCATAGTCGTCGTTGAAGCGCTTGAAGCGGTCGGCGTCGATCATCAGCAGGCAGAGCGTGCGCTGGCTGCGATGGGCGCGCGCAACCTCCCGATGCAGGGCCTCGTCGAAAGCGCGGCGGTTGGCGAGCCCGGTGAGGCCATCCACCCGCGCCATGTCGGCAAGCCGGATCTCGAGCAGCTTTCGCGCCGTGACGTCGCGGGTGACGCCGACGACGCTCGGCTGCTCCGGCGTGCTGTCGGCGGCGGTGCGCAGCGCCGTTTCGAACCACAGCTCGCGGCCGTCCTTGTGGCGGATACGGTAGGTGACGGTTTCCTGGTCGGACTGACCGTTGCGAAGGCGCCGTGCGGCGGTCTTGACCACGTGTCGGTCCTCGGGAAGCACGACGTCGAACGCTCTGGTGCCAACCACCTCGTCCGGCCTGTGTCCGGTCATGCGCTCAAGCGCCGGGGAACAGTAGAGGCGACGGCCATCGGTGTCGAAGCGCTCCACCAGATCGCTGGCGCTCTCCGCCAGCAGGCGGAACTCGGACTCCTTTCGGGCCAGCACTGCCTCGCTGCGGTGCCGGCGCCAGATCTGGTCGGCCAGGCGCAGGCCGCCGATGGCCAGCGCCAGTACCAGCACCAGCGTCAGGGCAAGCCGCTGCATCGCCTCCCGCAGCCAGGGGGCCAGCACGTCGTCGACGGAGCGCGCGACCTCGACGACCACGGGAAACTGGGAAGCGGCGCTCCAGGCGGTGATGCGCTCGACCTGATCGGCAGGCGAAAGCCGCAGCTCGACGCCGGACCGCGCAGGGAGCGCTTCGGTGGCAGGCGCGTCGGCCAGGGGAGGGCCGGTGCTTCCGGTGGAGCGGGCGAGCAGGCGACCCGAGGTTGCGACAACGGCGATATAGTCCCGGGGGCCGAGGCCGAGCCGCGCGTAGAAGTCGCTGAAGTGTCGCGGATCCGCCGCGGCGACAACGAAGCCGGACATGGTCCCGTCCACCCCGACGACGCCCTTGACCAGCGGGATGACCAGCCTGCCGTCGGGGCCGAGCCGAACCGGGTCGGCGAGCAGCGGCGCGTAGCTCTGGCCCTCCCCGAGCGTCGCGACGAGCGGCGTTCCGGCATCGGCCGCAAGGGGGAGGCCCTCGCTCGACGCCAGCCAGCTGCCCTCGGCATCGAACAGGTACAGCGCCACGACGCGTGAACTGGCGCTGACGCTCGAGCGCATCAGCTCGGCGGCGCGCGCCAGCAACTCATCGGTATGATGCTGCCGGTCGAGGCTGCGGGCCACGGCGGTGGCGGCTGCCGACGCCATCTCGAAGGTGTCTTCGGCATGCTGCCGGGCCGCGTGGGCGAGCCCCGCCACATCCTCACGGGAATGGCCGAGCACCGCGCTGCGCGAGGTCCACTCCCGCCAGCCCTCCAGCGCCAGAATGACGAGACATATGGCGGCGACGTAAAGCGCTGTCCGGCCGCCCAGCGATTTCTGCAGGCTCTCAAACACACTTCGACCGCGCGCTCATTGGCGACGCGGTCGAAACTGACATGCCGGCGTTAACGCCGGGCCAAAATGAAGCACGGCATCTTCGGCAGTAACCCCCGGCGGGCGCCGGCGGCTACTTGCTGAACGGGACGTCGGCGCGGAGGCTGTCGCCGGTCGCGTTGAAGATCACGCTGAAGCCGACATTGATCTTCTCGGCGGACAGGACGATCCGGGCGGAGACGGTCAAATCGTTGCCGGCCTCGTCCTTGTTGCGTTCCTTGAGGTCGAAGACCACCGAATTGCCCTGGCGCTTGCCGACCGCGAGACCGGAGAAGCTGACATTGGAGGTCATGGCGGCTTCGTAGCGCCGATTGGCATCGCTGAAGGCCAGCGAGCCATTCACCGACAGGGTCGTGCCGGCGAGCGTGCACCGACCGGAGTAGTTCACCTTGTCCTGGTTGCCCTCCGAAAGGGTGAGCCGGCAGACCACGGCTTCCTTCTCGGCGCCGATGAGCTCGCCGCGACCTTTCCAGCTGCCGATATAGGACTTCAGCAGGTCGACATCGGCCTTCGCGGCCAGTGCCGGCGTTGCCGCCGCGAGGGTCGTCACGAGCAGGCCGGCGAGCGCGACGGTTCGCGTCAGGGGGCCGAACAGTTTCATTTCTTTACGCCTCCAAGTGGATGAAAGAATCGCCCCCCGGCGACCAGCAGAGACGGCAGGATGAAGACATCGCCAATCAGTGCCAGTGCGAGGGTTATCACAAACAGGGTGCCGAACAAGGCCACCTGCGGCAGCTCCGAGAACATGACGATGGCCGTTCCGGAGCACAGGATCATGGTGGCGGCAACGATGGCGCCGCCAATTCGGTCCATGGTGTGCTTGATCGCATCCATGTGGCTGTGGCCCTCCTCGCGCCGCGAGTGCAGGTAGTGCGAGAGGAAGTGCGTCGTGTCGTCCACCGCGATGCCGAAGGCGATCGTCAGCGACAGCACCGTGGTCAGCTGCAGGCCGTTGCCGCCGAAGTAGAGCCACGCCTCGGTCCCGAGGATCGGGAAGAGGTTCGGGATGGCGGTGGCGAGGGCGACCCGCCAGGACATGAACGCGAGCCCGATCAGGAACAGGTTGACCACTACCGAGATGGTCAGATCGAGCTGCAGGCCGCGCACGATGTTGTCGGTGGCATAGGTGGTCATGACACGGAAGCCGCCAACCTCCGCACCCTCGATGCCGGCCTCGCGGATATCGGACTGGATCGACTCCTTGAGACGCACCAGGTCGTCGGAGCTGATGATGAGCGGCATGAAGCCTGTCACCAGCGCCTTCATGCCGTCGTCGGTGACGAAGCGGCGCTTCAGGTCGCCGACGGCGTTGAAGATCTGCTCCCGGGTAAAGCCGCTGTCGGCGTAGTGGGTGAAGGCGGCGGCGGAGATCACCTTGTTGACGCCCAGGTGCTTCTCGACGATTTCGTGCACGAGCTTGACGCGCTCGAAGTCCTTGTCACCGACGTCGGCGATCCCCTCCTCGAGCGGAACGCTGATGTAGATCGGCGCCACCCCGCCGACGCCGTCGTCGATGCTCTCGGCGGCGGCCAGGGCCTGCGAGTCCTTCGACATGAAGTCCTCGAACGAGAAGTGCGGCTGGATCTGCGAGTAAGGGACCAGCAGCAGGATGGTGCCGATGATGGCGGCGCCGGCGATCACGCGGCCGAACTTGCGCGCCACCAGCCAGGCCACCGGAATCGGGGCGGTGATGGCGAAGCTCGGCTTGGGCGCCTTGAACCCCAGCCTGACCGCGAGCTTGAGCAGCAGCGGCAGGAAGGTCATCAGGCAGATGAAATTGGTCAGCGAGGCGACCGTGCCGGCCAGCGAGAATTCCTGGATGCCCTGGCCAGGGGTCAGCGACAGCGAGGCGAACGACACGAGCGTCGTCAGCATGGTGAGGGCGCTGGCGGGGCCGACGACGCGCACCGTCTCGTCGACCGCCTTGTAGGGATCGACGCCCTCCCGCCAGTAGGCAAGCCAGTTGAAGATGAAGAACAGGCTTTCGGCAAAGGCGATCACCAGGACGATGGTGGTGACGATGATGGTGAGGAACGAGAAGGAGCCGAACCCGAAGACGATGATGCCCATCACCCATGTCACGGCGATGAACGGTGTCGCGGCAACCAGCACGGCGCCCCAGAAGGAGCGCAACGCCAGGAGCGCGATCAGCGCGCCGAGGCCGAAACCCCAGATGGTGAACTTGACCTGGTCGTTGACGGCGGCCCCAAGCATCTCGGAGGTCCAGATCGGCGGACCGGTAAGTTCGACATTGAGGTCCGGGCCGGCGTAATCGGCGGTCAGCTCCCGCAGGTCCTTGATCATGGCCTTGGTGCCGTTGGCCTTCACCGCCGGCTGGTTCGGGAACACGATGATGACCACCCCGGACAGGTCCGGGTTGATGAGGTTCCGCATCATCGGATCGGTCTGGTACAGCTCGGTCAAAGCCGCGCCGACAGCGACCGGATCGGTCAGGCCCTCCGGCACCGCGGGCAGGGTGGTGCCGTCGGGCCCCGGCTTGCGCAGGGTGAAGGCCGACATGGTGCCCGAGACGTATTCGGAATTGCTGAGGTCGAGCGCCATGGTGCGGATCGTCTCCAGCACCTCCGGATCGGTCAGCTTCGGCGTCGTCACCAGGATGTTGATGTCGTTCTCGAAGGTGCCGAAGGTCTGCGACAGGTGCTCGTAGGCGTCGTACTCAGGCCCCGAATGGGCGTAGACGCGCAGCATGTCGCCGTCGACGCTCATGCGCGGCAGCTGGATGGCGCAGAAGACCGTGGCGAGGATGACGAATGCCCCGAGGACGACGGGGTAGCGCAGCGTCAGGTGCCCCAGAAACTCGAGCCCGAAGCCGATGGACCGATTGTGGCCGAAGGCCCACTTCCACAGTCGCGATCCAATGCTCTCTTCGGACAAAAGAATCAGCCCCCCGGCCGCCCTCGCGCGGCGTGGCGCGGATTACTAAGGCCTCGAAACGCGTCCGTAAAGTTGCGAGACCCCACCGAAGCCCCCGAAATGCCGCGTTTTCGGCCCATTCGTGATGCACTGGCCCGCCTTCACGCGCGATAGGCGTGGAAGACTGCCGAATGCCGAGCGTATCGAGCCCGTGCAATTGGTCTCGCCGCGAGGAATCGCATAGACCCACCACAGCCCCATTCAAACGCGAAACGTCCCCGTGACCGACAAGACCGAAGACACCCCCGGCGCTCCGTTCGCCTCGGACATCGCCCCGATCTCGATTTCGGACGAGATGCGCAAGTCGTATCTCGACTACGCGATGAGCGTCATCGTCAGCCGGGCGCTGCCGGACGTGCGGGATGGCCTCAAACCGGTGCACCGGCGCATCCTCTACTCGATGCACGACCAGGGTCACGTCTGGAACAAGAGCTACGTGAAGTCGGCACGCGTGGTCGGCGACGTCATCGGCAAGTACCACCCGCACGGCAACGACGCGGTCTATTTTTCCCTCGTGCGCATGGCGCAGGAATTTTCGCTGCGCGTGGTGCTGATCGACGGGCAGGGCAATTTCGGCTCGATCGACGGCGATATGCCGGCGGCCATGCGCTACACCGAAGTGCGCATGGAGAAGATCACCGGCTCCATGCTCGAGGACATCGACAAGGAAACGGTCGACTTCAAGGAGAACTACGACGGCTCCGAACAGGAGCCGACGGTGCTGCCGGCACGCTTCCCGAACCTCCTGGTCAACGGCGGCAGCGGCATCGCGGTGGGCATGGCCACCAACATCCCGACGCACAATCTCGGCGAGGTGATCGATGCCGCGCTGATGCTGATCGACAATCCGGGCGCGCTCACCGAGGACCTGATGCAGGTGCTGCCCGGCCCGGACTTCCCGACCGCCGGGATCATTCTCGGCCGCTCCGGCATCCGTCAGGCCTACGAGACCGGCCGCGGCGCCATCCTGATCCGCGGCAGGGTGCATGTCGAGGAGATGCGCAAGGAACGCGAAGCGCTGATCATCACCGAGATCCCGTATCAGGTGAACAAGGCGGCGATGATCGAGAAGATCGCCGAACTGGTGCGCGACAAGCGGATCGAGGGCATTTCCGACATCCGCGACGAGTCCGACCGGACCGGCATGCGGGTGGTGATCGAGCTGAAGCGCGATGCCGTGGCCGACGTGGTGCTCAACCAGCTGTACCGGTTCACCCCGCTGCAGAGCTCGTTCGGCTGCAACTTCGTTGCGCTCAACGGCGGCAAGCCGGAGCTGATGAGCCTCAGGCAGATCCTGGCGTCGTTCGTCGAGTTCCGCGAGCAGGTGGTGACGCGGCGCGCCCGGTTCCAGCTGAACAAGGCGCGCGACCGCGCCCATATCCTCGTCGGACTGGCGGTCGCCGTCGCAAATGTCGACGAGGTGATCGCCCTGATCCGCACGGCGCCCGATCCGACGGCGGCGCGCGAACGCCTGATGGAGCGCGACTGGCCGGCCCGCGACGTGGCGCCACTGATCGCGCTGATCGACGATCCGCGGCACCGGATCAATGCGGATGGCACGTTCAAGCTCTCCGACGAGCAGGCCCGCGCCATCCTGGCATTGACGCTGAGCCGCCTCACGGCGCTGGGGCGCGACGAAATCGGCAACGAGCTCAACGGCCTCGGCACCGATATCGCGGACTTTCTCGATATCCTGCGCTCGCGCGAGAGGGTGGTCAGCATCATTCGCGCCGAGCTGACCGAGATCAAGGAGGCGTATTCGACGCCGCGGCTGACCACCATCGACGAGGCGGCGGGCGACTTCGAGGACGAGGACCTGATCGCCCGCGAGGACATGGTGGTGACCGTCACCCATGGCGGCTACATCAAGCGCGTGCCGCTCTCGGCCTACCGGGCGCAGAAGCGTGGCGGCAAGGGCCGCTCCGGCATGGCCACGCGCGACGAGGATTTCGTCACTCGCCTGTTCGTTGCCAACACCCACCAGCCGGTGCTGTTCTTCTCCTCGCTCGGCCAGGTCTACAAGCTGAAGGTGTGGCGCCTGCCGATCGGCGAACCGCAGACGCGCGGCAAGGCGCTGATCAACCTGCTGCCGCTCGACGACGGCGAGCGCATCACCTCCATCGTGCCGCTGCCCGAGGACGAACGCGAGTGGGAGGCGCACGACGTGATGTTCGCCACCTCGACGGGCGGTATCCGGCGCAACAAGCTGAGCGACTGCGTCCCGCGCACGACGCTGGGCAAGCGGGTGATGGAGTTCGACGAGCCGGGCCAGTCGATCATCGGGGTGGAACTGAGCCACGAGACCGACGACGTGCTGCTCACCACCTCCCTCGGACAGGCCGTCCGGTTCCAGACCTCGGATATCCGGGTGTTCGGCGGCAACGGTTCGACGGGTACCTCGACCGGTGTGCGGGGGATCAGCCTGGGCGAGGGGGACAGCGTCATCTCGATGTCGATCCTGCGCCATGTCGACGCCACGCCCGCCGAGCGCGAGGCCTACCTGAAGCAGTCCGGCGCGATCCGTCGTGCCGCAACCGGGGAAGAGGCGGAACCGGAGGTCGACACCAGCGAGGAGAGCGAAGAGGGCGCATCGAGCGAGGCCGCCACCATCGACGAGGCCCGCTACATCGAAATGGGCGCCGCCGAGCAGTTCGTGCTGACCATCACTGATCAGGGTTTCGGCAAGCGCTCCTCCTCGTACGAATTCCGCATCTCCAATCGCGGCGGCAAGGGCATCAAGGCGACCGACCAGACCAAGACCGCGGAGATCGGCAACCTGGTCGCCGCCTTCCCGGTGGAGGACGCCGACCAGATCATGCTGATCTCCGACGGGGCCCAGCTGATCCGCGTGCCGGTCAACGGCATCCGCTACACCAGCCGCGCCGGCAAGGGCGTGCGGGTGTTCCGTACCGCGCCGGGAGAAAAGGTCGTGGCCGTCGAGCGGATCAGCGAACCCGAGGACTCGGAAACCGACGACGATCGTTCTGCCGACACGGCTTGATCCGGCGAAATGGCGGTAACGTGACGCGTATCCGTTGTTTCAACGGCAATTCGTGTGTAGTTCCGTTTGTTTTGTGGCTTGCGCGATAGCGCAGATTGTGGCTGGGTAGGTCCGGTTGGAGGCCATACGATGATCGATCCCGCCATTCTGTTCCCCTACATCGCGGCGTGCCTGGTGTTCTCCATCGTCCCGGGCCCGTCGGTGACGGTGGTCGTGGCCAACTCGCTGGCGCGCGGCACCAAGGCCGGGCTGCTCACCATCCTCGGGACGGAGATCGCCATGCTGTCGATGGTGTTCATCGTCGCGCTGGGGCTGCAGGTGGTGATGAACCTCGTCGCCGAGGCCTTCACCCTCATCAAGCTGGTCGGGGCGGCGTATCTGATCTGGATCGGCTTCAAGATGTTCACGTCCTCCGGCCGGCTCGAGATGGGAGAGACCGGCGAGCGGCTGCCGCTCGGGCGCTACATCTGGCAGGGGGCGCTGATCAACTGGTCCAACCCCAAGACGCTGCTGTTCCTCGGGGCGTTCCTGCCGCAGTTCGTCGATATGAGCCGCCCCGCCTTCGAGCAGATCATGGTCCTCGGGCTGATCGTGATGGCGGTGGCGACGGCCACCGATTCGGTCTACGCCGTGATCGCCGGTCGCGCCCGCGACCTGCTGACGGCCGCCCGGGTCCGGATCATGAACCGGGTGTCGGGCGTGGTGCTGATGGCCGGAGGGGTGTGGCTGGCCCTGATGAAGAAGGCCTGAGCCGGAGCGGAGCGTCCGGACAGGGGCGACGGATCGCACCCCGGCGGGACGGTGCCCGATGATGCATCCGTCCCGGGCCGGCCATCGGCTTGCCATCCTCGCCCCGCCGTGACACAAACCGGCGCGAACACCAAGGGGAGGGGGCCGACCATGGCCAAACTCGTGGGCTTCTATCCGGGCTCCTTCGACCCGCTGACCAATGGCCATCTCGATGTGATCGAACGGGCCTGCAAGCTGGTCGACACGCTGGTCGTCGCGGTCGGACGGCACGCCACCAAGACACCGCTGTTCACCCACGAGGATCGCCTGACTTTGCTCAAGGCGGTGCTCGAGCCGGTCGGCCGGCGTACCGAGACGGAGTTCAAGTTCGTCGATTTCGACGGACTGGCGGTGACCGCCGCGCGCGAGCATGGCGCCAAGCTGATCATTCGCGGCCTGCGTGACACCACCGACTACAACTACGAAATGCAGATGGTGGGCATGAACGCCCAGATGGCGCCCGACCTGCAGACGGTGTTCCTGCCTTCCTCGCCGCCCGTCCGCCACATCTCGGCCACGCTCGTGCGCCAGATCGCGCAGCTCGGGGGCGACATCTCCAAGTTCGTCCCGCCCATCGTCTTCGAGGCCCTCAAGAAATCATGACCGAATCCCTCAAGCGCGCCGGCCTTATCCTCGGCGTCCTCCTCGCGGCCGTGGCCGTGGTCTTCGCTTTTTCCCTCGCCAGTCCGAAGCCCGCCGCGGCGCAGGACGGCAAGCCGCACTGGATCCTCGAGCTCAAGGACGGCGTCGTCGACATCGAGCTGCTGCCGGAACTGGCCCCCAATCACGTCCAGCGCGTCATCGACCTGAGCGGCCAGGGCTTCTACGACGGCATCGTGTTCCACCGGGTGATCGACGGCTTCATGGCGCAGGGCGGCGACCCGAGCGGCACCGGCATGGGCGGTTCGGACCTGCCGGACCTCAAGGCCGAGTTCAACACCACGGTGCATTTCTCGCGCGGCATCGTCGCGGCCGCCCGCACCAACGACCCGGACAGCGCCAATTCGCAGTTCTTCATCATGTTCGCCGACGCCCCCTGGCTCGACGGCCAGTACACCATCTGGGGCAAGGTCGCTTCCGGCATGGAGTTCATCGACATGATCGCCAAGGGCGAGCCGCCGGCGAACCCGGACAAGATCATCTCCGCCAAGATCGAATACAAGTAAGGACCGAGCCGATGGCCTATTCCGACCCCGAGAACACCCTGGTCATCGAGACCACCAAGGGTACCGTCGCCATTCAGATGCGGCCCGATCTCGCGCCCAACCATGTGGCGCACATCAAGAAGCTGGCCCGCGAGGGCTTCTACGACGGCGTGGTGTTCCACCGTGTCATCGACGGCTTCATGGCCCAGACGGGCGATCCGACCGGCACCGGCATGGGCGGATCGAAATATCCCAACCTGAAGCAGGAGTTCAACGCGCAGCCGCATGTGCGCGGCACCGCGTCGATGGCGCGGGCGCAGAACCCGGACAGCGCCAACTCGCAGTTCTTCATCTGCTTCGGCGACGCCCGCTTCCTCGACCGGCAGTACACGGTCTGGGGGCAGGTGATCGACGGCATGGACAATGTCGACAAGATCAAGCGCGGCGAACCGGTGCGCGATCCCGACAAGATGGTCACCGTCAAGGTGGCGGCGGACCTGCCTGCGTGATCCGGCCGGCCGCAATCGCCGTGAGCCTTTGCGGCCTCGCCACCCCGTCGCTGGCGACGGAGTGGGTCAACTGCGTCGCGCCCGGCGGCGAGGCGACCTTCGACTTCCTCGTCGGCAGCGTCGACTTCCTCGCCATCGCCGGGCTCAACGTCTCGGTGGGCGAGCAGGTGTGGGCGAGTTCCGCCGCCTACGGCCCCGGCGAGCCGGTCGCCGTCGGCCAGGCCTACGAGAGCGGTGACATGATCCTCATCGACGCGGTCGACGAGGCGATGGCCGTCCGCATCGCCGAACTGCGACTGTTCAAGGCCAGCGAAGGCGATGCCTTCGTCTATGGCGGCACGCTGCGCATCCCCGGCCACGGCGTCTGGGCGGTGAGCTGCACCGGCCCCTGATGCGCGTCGACGCCTTCGATTTCGACCTGCCGCCCGAAAGCATCGCGCTCCATCCGGTCGAGCCGCGCGACGCGGCCCGCATGCTGGTGGTGCGGCCGGGCGAGCCGCTCGAGGATGCGCGCGTAACCGACTTGTTGCGCATTCTCCGCCCCGGCGACGTGCTGGTCATCAACGACACCAAGGTGCTGCCGGCCGAACTGCATGGCACGCGCAGCCGCGGCGAATACCGCGCCAGCGTCTCGTTCAACCTGCACAAGCGGGTCGATGCCAGCACCTGGCTCGCCTTCGCCCGCCCCGCCAAGCGACTCAAGCCCGGCGACCGGCTGAGCTTCGGGCACGAAACCAACGATGCCGGTCTGCTCGGGGCCAGCGTCGCGGCGGTGGAAGAGGGCGGGCAGGTGACGCTCGGCTTCGATCTCGCCGGCGCCTATCTCGACGAGGCGATCAAGGCCTTCGGGGCGATGCCGCTGCCGCCCTATATCGGACTGAAGCGCGAACTCGAGGAGCGGGACAAGACGGACTACCAGACCGTCTATGCGGAAAAGGACGGCGCCGTTGCCGCGCCGACGGCCGGTCTGCACTTCACGGAGGCGCTGCTGCAGCACCTGGCCGATCTCGGAGTGGGCATCGAGCGGGTGACGCTGCATGTGGGGGCGGGGACGTTCCTGCCGGTCAAGGTCGAGGACACCGAAGACCACGTCATGCATGCCGAATGGGGAGAAATCCCCGCCGAGGTGGTCGAGCGCATACGGACGGCCAGGGCAAAGGGCGGCAGGATCGTCGCGGTGGGAACGACCAGCCTCAGGCTGCTGGAAAGCGCGGCGCGCGCCACCGGCACGCTGCAGCCGTTCTCGGGGGATACCGATATCTTCATCACCCCCGGCTACCGCTTCAACGCGGTCGACGTGCTGATGACCAACTTCCACCTGCCGCGCTCGACGCTGTTCATGCTGGTCTCGGCCTTCGCCGGCACCGAGACCATGCGGGCGGCCTATCGCCACGCCATCGACAGCGGCTACCGGTTCTACTCCTACGGCGATGCCAGCCTGCTGTTCCGGGCGGATTAGTTAAGCGATCGCTTGACAGTTCTCCGGCTGCCCGGATACTTAAGTCAACGCATAAGTGATGGAGAGATCGATGCGCCGGCTGCTGGTGTGGAACGTGATGTCGCTCGATGGCTATTTCGAGGGCGCGAACCCCTGGGACCTGAGCTTCCACAGCTCGGTCTGGGGCGATGAACTGGAGGCCTTCTCGATCCAGCAGCTCGACGAGATGGGCCTGCTGCTGTTCGGGCGCCGGACCTACCAGGGCATGGCCGACTACTGGCAGAGGGAAGAGCCCGGCGCGGTCGCCGACCGCATGAACGCCATCCCGAAGGCCGTGGCGTCGAACACGCTGCGATCGGCGGAGTGGAACAACACCCGGCTCCTCTCCGGCGATGCCGTGGCGGCGGTCAGGGCGCTGAAGGCCGAGGAGGGGGGCGATATCTTCGTTTTCGGCAGCGCCGACCTGCTGGCCGGCCTGCTGCCCGCCGGCCTCGTCGACGAATACCGCATCTGCCTCGCGCCCGGGATACTGGGGGCCGGCACGCCGCTGTTCAAGCCCGCCGCGGGAGCGACGTCGCTGTCCCTCCTCGATGCCCGTGCCCTCGGAAGCGGCGGCGTGTTGCTGCGCTATGCCGTCGGAGCCGGCAGACCTGCCTGAACACGGGGATGACAGGAAGCGGTCATGCGGCTAAGACCCGCCGCATGACCGATTACTCCTTCACCCTGATCGCCACCGACGGCATGGCGCGGCGCGGCCGCATCGATACTTCACGCGGCGAGGTCCACACCCCCGCCTTCATGCCGGTGGGCACGGTCGGCACGGTCAAGGGCATGTACCCCGAACAGGTGCGCGATACCGGCGCCGACATCCTGCTCGGCAACACCTATCACCTGATGCTGCGCCCCGGCGCCGAGCGCGTCGCGGCGCTGGGCGGGCTCCACACTTTCATGGACTGGCAACGCCCGATCCTCACCGATTCCGGTGGCTTCCAGGTGATGTCGCTGGCCAAGCTCAGGAAGCTTACCGAGACGGGCGTCACCTTCCGCTCGCATATCGACGGCACTGCCTACGAGCTGACGCCGGAGCGCTCGATCGAGATCCAGACGCTGCTCGACAGCGACATCATCATGCAGCTCGACGAGTGCATCCCGCTGCCCTCCGAGTTCAGGGAGATGGAGCGGGCGATGGAGCTGTCGCTGCGCTGGGCGCAGCGGTCCAAGGACGCCTTCGGCCGCCAGCCGCACCGTTCGCTGCACGGCATCGTGCAGGGCGGCGACAATGCGGAACTGCGCGGCCGGTCGGCGGCGGGGCTCAAGTCGATCGGTTTTTCCGGCTACTCGATCGGCGGGCTGGCGGTGGGGGAGCCGCAGGAGACGATGTTCCGGGTGCTCAGCGAGATCACCCCGGAACTGCCGGCCGACAAGCCGCGCTACCTGATGGGTGTCGGCAAGCCCGACGACATCCTGGGCGGCATCGAGCGCGGCGTCGACATGTTCGACTGCGTGCATCCCACCCGCGCCGGCCGGCACGGCCACGCCTATACGCGGATGGGCGTCATCAACCTCAAGAACGCACGGCACAAGGACGATGCGCGGCCGCTCGACGAGGCCTCGCCGAACCCGAACTGCCGCCGGTTCAGCCGCGCCTACCTGCACCACCTGATCCGCACCGAGGAAATGCTCGGCGCCATGATCCTCAGCCAGGTGAACCTCGCCTACTACCAGCAGCTTTGCATCGGTGCCCGGCAGGCGATCGAGGCTGGCACCTTCGCCGATTATGCGGCACAAACACGGGCAACCTGGGCAGCGGGCGATATCCCCGCACTTTGACACGTCGGGAGAATGCGTCATGGCGTCGAGCCGCAAGTCCCTCCTCAATCCGCTGATGAAGTCGCGCAAGCGTCTCGACGAGACCAGCATGCGCGAGCTGTTCGCCGCCGACCCCGACCGGTTCAAGAGCTTCTCCGCCAGGGCCGGCGACCTGCTGCTCGACTATTCGAAGAACCGCATCGACGAAAAGGCCATGGAGGCGCTGTTCGCCATCGCCCGGGCGGCTGGCGTCGAGGAGCGCCGGGACGCGATGTGGAAGGGTGAGCACATCAACTCGACCGAGGATCGGGCGGTGCAGCACATGGCGCTGCGCTACCAGGGCAGCAAGCCGGTCAGGATCGACGGCAAGGACGTGATGCCCGAGGTGCGCGCCGTGCTGGCGGCGATGAAGTCGTTTTCGGACCAGGTCCGCGACGGCACCATCAGGGGCTCCACCGGCGAGGGCTTCACCGACGTGGTCAATATCGGCATCGGCGGCTCCGATCTCGGGCCGGTGATGGTGACGCTGGCGCTCGAGCCCTATACCCGCGCCGACCTCCGCGCCCACTACGTCAGCAATGTCGACGGCGCGCACCTGCACGACACGCTGAAGCGCCTCGACCCCAGGCGCACGATGTTCATCGTCGCGTCGAAGACCTTCACCACCGACGAGACGATGACCAATGCGGCCTCGGCCCGCGCCTGGATCGCCAATGCCCTGGGTGAGGCGGCGGTGCCCGAGCATTTCGCTGCGCTCTCGACCAACCTGTCGGCCTGCGCCGATTTCGGCATCAGGCCGGACCGCATCTTCGGCTTCTGGGACTGGGTCGGGGGGCGCTATTCGGTGTGGTCGGCCATCGGCCTGCCGGTCGCCATCGCGGTGGGATTCGACAATTTCGAGGCGTTCCTCAGGGGCGCCTACGAGATGGACCAGCATTTCCTCAAGACCAGGCTGGAAAAGAACCTGCCGGTGATCATGGGCCTGCTGGGGGTTTGGTATCGCAACGCCTGGGGGTTCTCGACCCATGCCGTGCTGCCCTACGACCAGCGGCTGTCCCGCTTCGCGGCCTACCTGCAGCAGCAGGACATGGAGAGCAACGGCAAATCGGTGACGCTGGCGGGCAAGCCGGTCGACTATCCGACCGGCCCGATCATCTGGGGCGAGCCGGGCACCAACGGCCAGCATGCCTTCTACCAGCTGATCCACCAGGGCACCGACGTCATCCCGGTCGATTTCCTCGTCGCCGCGCAGCCGCACGAGACGATGCCGCCGCACCACGACAAGCTGGTGGCCAACGTCTTCGCCCAGTCCGAGGCGCTGATGCTGGGCAAGAGCAAGGACGAGGTGGTGGCCGAGCTCGCCGCGCAGGGCCTCGACAAGGCGCGGATCAAGGCGCTGACCCCGCACAAGCTGTTCCCCGGCAACCGGCCGTCGAACACCCTGATCTATCCCAGGCTGACGCCGGAGCGGCTGGGCAGCCTCGTGGCCCTCTACGAGCACAAGGTGTTCGTGCAGGGCACGATCTGGGGCGTCAACTCCTACGACCAGTGGGGCGTGGAACTGGGCAAGCAGCTCGCCAAGGCGCTGCTGCCCAAGGTGCAGGGCAAGGAGCGGACGACGAGCCATGACAGCTCGACGCGCGGGCTGGTCGCCGCCTATCTCAAGCTGAAGGGCTGAAGGCGGCGTCGCCACCCGACGCTCCCATCGGAACGGCACCGCTCGCGCATGCGATCGGGCGGCCGGCCCGACTTATAGGTGCAATTGTTCGCATCGCCATTCCGCCGCAATGCAGTCCAGAGTGGGCCACAGTGGCTCCTTAGCGTCGACGCCCTCGCAGCAGATCGGGGGCCACCGATGACTGAGCAGCCTTCCATGCCACCTTTCGACAGGGACACGGCGAGCGCCTTCGCCCGTCACAAGAGCCGTTTCCTGTCGCGCAACCTCGATCGCTGCGGCTACCTCCGGGTCGATGTCCGGTCGGCGCCGAGCGGGAACCGGCTGGTGTTCGCGGCGAGCTTCACGCTCGATGCCGTGCGGCGCTGGCACCAGGTCGAGTCCGCCGTCGACCTGCCGCTTTCGGATGACGTGGAAGGGGCGTTCACGGCGCTGTTCGAACGGCTGGAGGACGGCATCGGGACGGCGCGAATCGCGCAACTCTTCGCTCCGCTCGATCCGACCCGGCGGCAGCTCTCCGACTAGTCCGGCCGGAGACCGATTCGCACCGGACCGGGCAGGCACCGGAGCGCTGCCGCGTCCACCTCCCTTTCGGCCGCTCAGCGGTGGATGAAGAGCAGGATGATGATGATCAGCCAGATCGGCACGCCGAGCAGCCAAAGTCCAAGGGCGCGAAACATGTCGGTTCTCCTCTCCGTTCAGGCCCGGCGAAAGATGCTGCCGAACACGAGATTGCCGTCCCGGTGGTTGCCGCCCATCTGAGCGGCCCAGAAGGTGCCGGCGGCGCTGACCAGCAGCGACGCGGCGACCAGGAACGCGGCGACCACCCCGGTGCGACGGGTGGCCTCCGCGGCCCGTGCCGCCTCGACCCGAAGCGTGTCGGCCGCGGCGAGCATCTCCTCGACGCGGGCGCCGGCGGGCTCCGGTGCGAGCCCGGTGGTGCGCGCCACGAGCTGACCGAGATAGCTCCGGTCGTCGTCCTCCAGGGCGCTGCCGGCGGCGACGCGAGCGACGATCCGGCCGGCCTCGGCACGCGGAAGGGTCCTCTCGGACAACGCGGAGGTGGCGCCCGGTTCGGTCGCGACCGCAAGGGCGGCGGGCCGGAGCAGCCTGTCGGCGAGATACTCCGCAGGGGCGGGCGTCTCGCCGGCCAGAGCCGTCGTCGCGGAGCCCACGCCGCCGGCATTGGCGGAGAAACCGCCGGCTGCGATCCCCGCCCCGATCACCAGCGCCCCGGCCCAGACGAGCAGCCCGTGCGCCCCGTCCCGGACATCGACTTCGTGCCCGGTGGCGTCGTTCACGCGTCGGCGCAGCCGACCGGCCAGGTAGGCGCCGGCAGTGAAGCTCGAGACCTGGACCCAGAGCAGCCAACTCGCCGCGGCGACCGCCACCCAGACGGGCGCGACGTCATCGGCCGCCTCGAAGCTAGCATAGTTCAGGCCGATGGCCGAGCCGAAGGTCAGCAGGACCAGCGAGACGGCCGAGGCAAGCAGGATGCCGGCAAGGATCGCGGACCAGTCGACATATGAGGCAGCGCCATTCGCCTGGAAGGCGGCGGTGCCGCCGGTTGTGGTCGGTTCCGTCATTTCCGCCCCCTCAGCGCAGACCGAAGAAGGACAGGATCGCCATGATCACCACGACCAGGCCGACCAGATAGATGATGCCATTCATTGCGCGGCTCCTTGAAAGCGGGGCATGAACCGCACAACCGCGAAAGCGGGCAAAGGTTGCCTGCACGGGGACAGGTTCGCAGCTCACCCGTGACGATCGGCCGTGGCCGCGACGCCGGTCCCTCCGGGGTCGGTGTCGATCGTCGCCGCGCCCTGGAGCACCTCCCGCTCGATGGCCCGACGCAAGGCGTGGAGCTCGTGGCTGCTGAGCTTTTCGGCGCCGACGAGGCGATTGTCGGCGCGGCCCGCCGCGACGATGAGGTCGTCCAGCTTGGCCTGCAGTGCCTCGCTGTCGCGGTTCTGCGAGTGCTGCAGCACGAACACCATGAGGAACGTGACGATGGTGGTCACGGTGTTCACCACCAGTTGCCAGGTGGTGGAAAAGCCGAACAGCGGGCCGCTGGCCGCCCAGACGGCGATCAGAACTACGGCCGCGAGAAACGCCGCCGGGCGACCCGCGCCCACGGCCACCGCGCTGGAAAACCGCTGAAACAATCCACCCTGCATGTCTCACTCCGTGCGATCCGCTTCCGTGGCCGGACCAACCCGCGCGCGGGCGGCAGGTTCCACAGGATGACGAATGAGGAGGAGGCGGCGATGGTACGCCCGCCGGGATTCGAACCCGGGACCATCCGATTAAAAGTCGGATGCTCTACCACTGAGCTACGGGCGCTTGTGAGCCGCTGGGCGGATCGGCGCGGAACATAGAGATCGTCCCCGCGCTGTCAATGGAATTGACTGCAGCTCTTTGCCGTCAGTTCAGAAGGGGAAGCGGGTCGCCGGTGAACGGCACGGCCTCGCAGGGGATGCCCTTGCGGGCCAGCTCGTCGCACAGTTCCAGCGCCGAAGCCCGGTCCAGGACAGGGCCGGCGACGAGCCTCTTGCCGCCCGGACCTTCGGACTCCCCGAGGATCGGACTCATGCCGACCAGGGCCGTGCCGGCGAGCGAGAGAACCTCCTGCCAGCGCGCTTCCGCCTCGTCGGGACGCACCGGGAAGCCGATCGCCAGCCCGATCGTCCCCGTGGGCCCGGCGAGCTCGGCAGGCATCGGCGTATCGACCGGAACCAGCCGCAGGCGCACCTCGTCCGAGCCCGGAACGAGGGGACGCTGCTGCACCATGACGAGACCGCCATCGACCTCGAAGACGACGGGCTTGTCGCCGATCGCCGCGGTCTCGGTCGGGTCGGCCGCCACGGGCGGCGGCTCGTCCGCGGCAACCGGGGCGACGGCGACCGGCGTCGCGTCGATCGCACCGGTGGGCGTGGGATCGACCGGCTGCGGTGCCGGCTCGGCCGGGCGCAAGGCCTCATACTGGGCCTCGATGAGCGCCGGCAGGCTGATCTCGAGCGCCCCGACCCTCCTGGTGATCTCGCCGGCACTCTCCTCGGTCAGCGCGAAGCGCTGCTGCAGCTGGCCGGCGTCGCGCTGCATGCGCGCCGCCTCGGCGCCGAGCGTCGCCACCTCGGCCCGCAGCTGGTTGAGGGTACTGCCCTCGAGGCGGGAGGCGTGCAGGGCGCCGTAGACGCTCGGCGGAACCAGCGCCGACAGGTTGGCGCTCAGCACGGCGATGCCCCAGGCCACGAGGGCGACGATGCCCCACACGGTGACGTCGGACGAACGAAACTGATCTGCGGCCTTGGCCAAACGAGGGACCTCCGGGCGCCCTACGAATCGAGCGTCACACAGTTTACCACTCACTAACCGCGTTATCGGATTCCCAACATCTTGGTGCCATAAACACGGGGGAAACCACGACCCCGAAGAGGGCGGACGCCATGACTGAACTGCTGTCGATCATCCTGGCCGCGGGCGAGGGCACCCGCATGCGCTCGGCCCTGCCCAAGGTGCTGCACGAGGTCGGCGGCCTGCCGCTGGCGGCGCATGTGCTCGAGGCGGCGCGTGCCGCCGGATCGACCAGCATTGCGGTGGTGATCGGCCCCAACCACGAGGCGGTGCAGGCGGAGCTGTCTTCGCGCATGCCGGAGCTGTCGTTTGCGAGCCAAATGCATCGGCTCGGCACCGGGCACGCGGTGCGCGAGGCCCGTGCGGCGTTTGCCGGTGCTGCGGGCAACGTGGTCGTCCTGCTCGGCGATGCGCCGCTGATCTCGCCACAGACGATCGCCGAGGTCGGCGCGCGGCTCGACGCCGGGGCCGATATCGCGGTGGTCGGGTTCGACGCCGCCGACCCCACCGGCTACGGCCGGATGATCACCGATGGCGGGCGGCTGCTGGCGATCCGCGAGCACAAGGACGCCACCGAGGCCGAACGCCGGCTGGCGCTCTGCAACTCCGGGATCATCGGCTTCAGGGCCGAGGTGCTGCGCAGCGTGATCGACCGGATCGAGAACAAGAACGCCAAGGGCGAATTCTATCTCACCGACGCCATCGAGATCGCCAATGCCGACGGCCGCCGCGTGGAGTTCACGCGCGCCGACGAAAGCGAGGTGCAGGGGGTCAACGATCGTGCCCAGCTCGCCAAGGCCGAAGCGCAGTTCCAGCAGCTGCGGCGGGACGACTTCATGGCGGCGGGGGTGACGCTGAAGGACCCCGGCACGGTCTATTTCTCCTACGATACGCAGATCGCGCGCGATGTGGTGATCGAGCCCAACGTGGTGTTCGGCCCGGGCGTCAGGATCGACGAGGGCGCGGTGATCCATGCCTTCAGCCACCTCGAGGGTGCGCATGTGGGGCCCGGCGCCTCGGTGGGGCCGTTCGCGCGGCTGAGGCCCGGCGCCGATCTTGCCGACGGCGCCAAGGTGGGCAATTTCGTCGAGGTGAAGAATGCCAGGGTTGGCAAAGGCGCCAAGCTGCCGCACCTCAGCTATGTCGGCGATGCCGAAGTGGGCGCCAAGGCCAACCTCGGCGCCGGCACGATCACCTGCAACTACGACGGGGTGAACAAGTCGCGGACCGTGATCGGGGAGGGCGCCTTTATCGGCTCGAACGCCTCGCTGGTGGCGCCGGTGACGGTCGGCGCCAATGCCTATGTCGCCTCGGGCAGCGTCATCACCCGGGACGTGCCGGCCAATGCGCTGGCGGTGGGCCGGGCGCGGCAGGAGAACAAGGACGGCTACGCGCCGCGGCTGAAGGCCCGGGCGCTCGCCACCAAAGAGGCCAAGGCGGCCGGAACAGCATCCTCGGGCAACTAGGAGAGCATCGCATGTGCGGCATTGTCGGAATCATCGGTGTGGAACCCGTCGCGCCACGGCTGGTCGATGCGCTGAAGCGCCTCGAGTATCGCGGCTACGACAGCGCCGGCGTCGCGACGCTTGAGCACGGCCAGATCAGCCGGCGGCGGGCCGAGGGCAAACTCGGCAACCTGGCGCAGAAGCTGAGCTTCGAGCCGCTCGACGGCAATATCGGCATCGGCCACACCCGCTGGGCGACGCACGGCGCGCCGACCGAGGGCAATGCCCATCCGCATGCGACCGACAAGGTGGCGGTGGTGCACAACGGCATCATCGAGAATTTCCGCGAGCTGCTCGCCGACCTGGCGGGCGACGGGTACCTGCCCAAGACGCAGACCGACACGGAATCGGTGGCGCTGTGGGTGACGCGCGAGCTCGACCGCGGCCTCGACCCGGAGATGGCGGTGGCGCGGACACTCAAGGTGCTGCGCGGCGCCTTCGCGCTGGCCTTCATGTTCAAGGGCGAGGAGGCGCTGCTGATCGCCGCCCGCTCGGGCGCGCCGCTCGCCATCGGCTACGGCGCCACCGAGATGTACCTGGGCTCGGACGCCATGGCGCTGGCGCCCTTCACCTCGCGGCTCAGCTACCTGCTCGACGGCGACTGGGCGGCGCTGACCAAGAAGGGCGTGGTGATCCGGGACGGCACGGATGCCATCGTGCAGCGCGAAACTCTGGTCTCCGCCGCCTCGGCGCTGCTGGTCGACAAGGGCAACCACCGCCACTTCATGGCCAAGGAGATCTACGAGCAGCCCGAGACGGTGTCGCACACGCTCAGCCACTTCGTCGACATGGGCGCCGAGCGGGTCGCGTTGCGTGAGACGCTGCCGTTCGATTTCGCGAAGCTGTCGCGCCTCACCATTTCCGCCTGCGGCACGGCCTACTATGCCGGGCTGGTCGCCAAGTACTGGTTCGAGCGCTATGCGCGGCTGCCGGTGGATGTCGACGTGGCCTCCGAGTTCCGCTACCGCGAGCCGCCGCTGGAGCAGGGCGGGCTGAGCCTGTTCATCTCGCAGTCGGGCGAGACGGCCGACACGCTTGCGGCGCTGCGCTATTGCGCGGGGCAGGGCCAGTACGTGGCGTCGCTGCTGAACTCGCCCGAATCCACCATGGCGCGGGAGAGCCAGGTGGTGTTCCCGACGCTCTGCGGGCCGGAAATCGGCGTCGCCTCGACCAAGGCATTCACCGCGCAGCTCTCGGCGCTGGCGAGCCTCGCGGTGGCGGCGGGGGTGGCGCGCGGGGTGATCTCGCGCGAGCAGGAGACGGCGCTGGTGCACAGCCTCGTGGCGCTACCGAGCGCGATTTCCGCGGCGCTCGGCACCGAGACGGAGATCGAGCGCATCGCCAAGGGGCTGTCGAAGGCCAAGGACGTGCTCTACCTGGGGCGCGGGCAGATGTTCCCCATCGCCATGGAAGGCGCGCTGAAGCTCAAGGAGATCAGCTACATCCATGCCGAGGGCTATGCCGCCGGCGAGCTGAAGCACGGGCCGATCGCGCTGGTGGACGAGCTGATGCCGGTGATCGTCGTCGCGCCGTCTGACGAGCTGATGGAGAAGACCCTCTCCAACATGCAGGAAGTGGCGGCGCGCGGCGGAAAGATCATCCTGATCACCGACGAGGAGGGCGCCCGTACCGTCGGCCACGGCGTTGCCGAACTGATCGTGCTGCCGAAGGTCTCGAGCTTCGTGGCGCCCATCCTTGCCACCGTCCCGGTGCAACTGCTCGCCTATCACACGGCGACGTTCATGGGCACCGACGTCGACCAGCCGCGCAATCTCGCGAAGTCCGTGACCGTTGAATAAGCCGTTCTTCGAACAGCAGCCCGAACTCAACGTCTTCGGCGAGCCGCTGCGGCCCTGTTCGATGAGCCCGCTGACCG
This sequence comes from Devosia sp., assembly GCA_041916695.1. Lineage (GTDB taxonomy): Bacteria > Pseudomonadota > Alphaproteobacteria > Rhizobiales > Devosiaceae > Devosia_A. The sequence goes on from JAYRZA010000006.1 coordinate 25,378, forward strand.
GTTTCTTCCGCACCGGCAGTTGTATCACCGGGCCGGACGGGCAGGCCCGGCATACGGTCTGCATCGAGGCGACCGAGGCGTTCCTGGCCTTCTCGAAAGCGCGCGGCAACGACCTCACGACGCCGATGCAGGAATACGCGTTCCCGGGGCTCAAGCCCGGCGACCACTGGTGCCTCCTGGCGCCGCGCTGGGTCGAGGCGCTGGAAGCGGGGGAGGCGCCGAGGGTGGTGCTTGCGGCGACGCACCAGTCGGTGCTGCGCTATGTCGAGATCGACGTGCTGCGGCGGTATGCGGTGGAGTGACGCGGCTAGGTCCCCAACAAGTGAGAGTTGACGCGCAGGAGCTGGGCGGCCCGTGACATACCGCGGTCAAGGGTTGCTATTGTTCCTTCGATCGCTGCAGCAGTTGCAAGATGCAGGGCATCGCCGCTGCGAAGGCCACTTTCGACTTGCGCGGCCAGGTCGGCGGCGAGCCTGAAGTGTGCGGTGGTCACCTCAAGGCGCACGAGGGATTCGCGCAGCATGTGGTCGAGTTCCAATCGCGACTGGAATTGCTCTTCCGTGGTGATCTGGCGGGTGCGGACCTTGAACGAGAGCGCCGCGGAAAATTCTGTCAGCCCCCATGCACTGACCAGGACTTCGTCTGCCGCGTGACCCGCAAGCCAGTCTTGAGCCGCCGCGGTATACTTCTCGCGCGTGAGCGCGGCAACCAGAACCGAGGTGTCGAGCAGGAAGTTCAATAGCGCGCTTCGTCGCGCATCCGCCGAATGAAATCCCCGGCGCTTTCTTCCTGATACGTCATATTGGCCGTGAGGGCGCGCAGCCGATCCACGTCGATCGGTTTCCGAGGCGGCTCCGCCACCAAGCGTGCGACTACCTTGCCGCGACGCTTGATCGCCACCGGCTGTCCGGCTTCTGCTTCGTTGAGCAATTCACTCAACTTGGCTTTGGCTTCTGCAACTCCAACCGTGCGCATCATCGTCTCCTGACCATCCAGATGGTCATATAGCACTCAGCCGGCCCGGAGCAAAGGAATCGCCAGGTCCTTGCGGAACAGGTAGAGCAGGGTGCGGAGCGCCTCGCCGTGCACACCGGTAAGGCCGGGGCTACGGGTGAGGGCGGCCTTGGCGTCGTCGTGGGCCCATTCGAGCAGGTGGCGGTGGACGTCCGGAACGGCGAGGTGGTAGCCGGGCATGCCGGACTGGCGGGTGCCCAGCAGGTCGCCCTGTCCGCGCAGCTCCAAGTCCTTCTCGGCAATGACGAATCCGTCCTCGGTCGACTTGACGGTGTCGAGCCTCGCCCTGGCGGTTTCGCTGAGCGGCTCCTTGTAGAGCAAGAGGCACGCGGAGCGCTGGCTGCCCCGGCCGACCCGGCCGCGCAGCTGGTGGAGTTGCGCGAGGCCGAAGCGCTCGGCATGCTCGATGATCATGATGGTGGCGTTGGGGACGTCGACGCCGACCTCGATCACGGTGGTGGCGACGAGGATCTTCTTCTCGTTGCGCTGGAATGCCTCCATTTCGCCCTGCTTCTGAACCGATCCCAACTGTCCATGAACGAGCGCGACCTGGTCGCCAAACGATTGCTGCAACTCACGGAATCTTTCCGAGGCGGAAACCGCGTCGAGATTTTCGCTCTCTTCCACCAGCGGGCACACCCAGAACGCCTGCGCCCCCTCGGCGATGCGAGTATGCAGCCGCGCCACAACGCGGGGATATTCCGTGATCGAGAGCACGGCGGTATCGATGGGCTGGCGTCCGCGCGGCTTCTCGCGCAGCACGCTGACAGCCATGTCGCCGAAATGGGTGAGCACCAGGGTGCGCGGGATCGGCGTGGCGGTCATCACGAGGAGATCGGCATGCGCGCCCTTCTCGGAGAGCGCGAGGCGCTGGTGGACACCGAAGCGGTGCTGCTCGTCGACGACGGTCAGCCCGAGATTGTGGAACTCGACGCCCGACTGGAACAGCGCATGCGTGCCGACCACGATGGTGGTCGACCCGTCGGCGATGCCGGCGAGGGCGGCGCGGCGCTCGGCGGCGCTCATCCTGCCGGTGAGCAGCACGACGCCGAGCCCGACGCTGTCGCAGAGCGGCTTCAGCGTCCGGTAGTGCTGGCCGGCGAGGATTTCCGTCGGGGTCATCAGCGCCGACTGCGCGCCGCTCTCGGCCATCGCCGCCATCGCCATCAGCGCGACGACGGTCTTGCCGGCGCCGACATCGCCCTGCAGCAGGCGGGACATGCGCTCGGGCGCAGCGAGGTCGCGGCGGATGTCCTCGACGGCGAGCCGCTGCCCCTCGGTGAGGCTGTAGGGCAGGGCGGCCTCGACCCTGCGGGTGATCTCGCCGGTGAAGCGGCGCGCGATGCCGCGCGGCGCGACCAGCTGGGAGCGGACGATCAGCAGCGCCAGCTGGCCGGCGAGATACTCGTCGTAGGCGAGGCGCATGCGCGCTGGCGACCAGAGCTGCGCGTCGTCGGGGTGCTCGGGAGCATGGGAGGCGCGCATGGCGGCGCGGAAGGACGGCCAGCCGAACTGCGCGAGCCGTTCGGGCGGGATCCATTCGGGCAAGTCGGGAAGGCTGTCGAGCACCTGGCGGGTGAGCTTGATCAGCGCCTTGGAGCTCAGCCCATGGGTGAGCGGGTAGACCGGTTCCACCAGTGGCAGCGCGTCGAAGCGGTCGGCCTCCACGACGTAGTCGGGGTGGGTGATCTGCTTTTCGCCCTGGAAGAAGCCGATGGTTCCAGAGACGTAGCGGACCTCGCCGACGGGGAGGAGCTTTTCCACCCAGCCGCCCTGGGCACGGAAGTAGACGAGCTGGATCTCGCCCGTCTCGTCGTGGGCGAACACCCGGTGCGGGATATGCGGCTTGCCCCTGGGCGGCGGCACGTGGCGGTCGATATGGAGCTTCAGCGTCGCGACGGTGTTGTGCACGGCCCTGGCGATGCCATCCATCCGCCGCCGGTCCACGACGCCGGTCGGCATATGCATCAACAGATCGAGCGCAATCGCCTCCTGTCCCTCGGGCGCGCCGAAGAAGCGGGTCAGGAGCGTACTCAGCTGCGGCCCGACGCCCTTGATGGAATGGAGCGAGCGGAACAGCGGATCGAGGCTGGAGGGACGGGGCACCTGTGCTAGAGGCCGGCGGCTTTCCGGAGGGCTTCGTTCATGCGCCCCTGCCAGCCGGGCCCGTCGGCCTTGAAGCGATCGAGGACATCGGCATCCACCCGCAGCGAGATCGCCTTCTTGGGGTTCTCCGCAGGGGGACGGCCACGGCGGATGAGCTTCTCACCATGGTAGAGATCCGCCTTGCGAAACCACTCATCGGTGAGTTCCGGTGCGTCGTCAGGATCAATCCAGGTACTTTCCGTAGCGGGCTTCTTCGCGGTCATTAGCTTTCCTCATCGATATTACGTGTCGCGCGGTGCCTCTTTGCGTCCAGACGACGACCATGCGACCACGCAGCCTGCCAATCGAGACGGTCCGGACCTCGCCGTAGTCGAACCGGTCATCCACCCAGCGGTAGGTCGTGGCGTCAAAGACCTCGCCGGCATCGACGAAATCGAGACCTCGTTCCCGGAGTGTCTTCTCGCGTTTCGCAGGATCGAAGCTGATCTCCATGACGGCAATATGCGATGTCCCACAACAAACCGCAATTCTTGTATATACGACAAACGCATTGCCGTTGAGCGTGTATGCGCGTAAACAGCCAGCCCAACATCGCAGAGACCTCCCGATCATGGCCCCCTCAGAAGACGCCGGTGACCAATTGCCTATGCGGCTGCGCCGGTTGCGGTTTCGCGCCTGGCATCGCGGTACCAAGGAGATGGACCTGCTGCTCGGGCCTTTTGCCGATGCGCGGCTCGGCGGCATGGCGGAGGCGGAACTCGATCGGTTCGAGGCGCTGCTCGAAGAGGCGGACACCGATCTGCTCAAGTGGCTGACCGGGCAGGAACCCGCGCCGGCCGATGCCGACCGGGCCCTGCTGGCGGAACTCCTCGCCTTCCGGATGCAGACCCATGGCTGAGCATCGCGCCGACCGCACCCTCGCCAACGTCCCCGACGGCATGCAGCCGGTGGTGCTGGCACGGCTCGTCGAGGAGCGGCTGAAGGCGGCGCCCAAGGCGCCGGTCAGCGTGGTGTTCATCGCCCGGGACGGGCGCCGGATGCAGCGCATGTCGGAGATTCTGGAGCAGTTGCTGCCCGGGCACCCGATCCTGCCACTGCCGGCGTGGGACTGCCTGCCCTATGACCGCGTTTCGCCCAACGGCGTCACCATCGCAGCGCGGATGACGACCCTGTCCGCGCTCGCGAGCGGCGCCGCACCCGGGGCCATCGTGCTGACCACGGTCAACGCGCTTGTGCAGAAGCTGCCACCACGCCAGGTGGTGGCGGGGATGAGCTTTGCGGCGGCGGCCGGCCAGGTGGTCGACAGCGACCGCCTGGTCGGCTGGGCCACCGACAACGGCTACCTGCGCGTGCCGACCGTGCGGGAGACCGGCGAGTATGCGGTGCGAGGCGGGTTGATCGACCTGTTCCCGGCCGGCACCGAAGCACCGTTGCGCTTCGATTTCTTCGGCCGGCAGCTCGAGACCATCCGCACCTTCGATCCGGACACGCAGCGCACCACCGGCAACCGCAAGCAGGTGGCCCTGGCCCCGATGAGCGAGATCCTCCTCAACGAGGAGACCATTCGCCGCTTTCGGGCTCGCTATACGGCGATGTTCGGCGGCAACACCGTCGATGATCCACTCTATGCGGCGGTGAGCGCAGGGCAGCGTTTCCCGGGCGTCGAGCACTGGCTGTCGTTCTTCTTCGACGAGCTCGATCACTTCACGGCCTATGCCGGCGACGCCGTGCATGTCTTCGACGACCAGGCCGAGCAGGCCTTCGCCGACCGGCTGGCGCAGATCGCCGACTACTATCAGGCGCGCGAACAGGCGCGACACGAGAAGCAGCCGGCCACCGCGGCCGCCCCCTACAAGCCGGTGCCGCCCGAACAGCTCTACGAAATGGGAGCGCACCCCTATGCCCTTGCCCCGGCGGGGCAGGTGGTCCAGCTGTCGCCGTTCGCGGCCCCCGGCACGCGCAGGCCCGACGATGCCGGCGGCCGGGTGGCGCCGAGCTTTGCCGCCGAGCGGCAGGCGCAGGACGTCAACCTGTTCGAGGCGGTGGTCAACCTGCTCAGGACGGAACGCAAGAAGGCGCGGAAGACCATCATCGCCTGCTGGTCGGACGGTTCGCGCGACCGCATGGCGCAGGTGCTGGCCGACCATGGCCTTGCGCATCCACGCCTCGCGGAGAACTGGCGCGATGCGGAAACGACCTCGTTCGAGACCACCGCGCTGGTGGTGCTCGGCATCGAGACGGGCTTCCAGACCGACGAGATGCTGGTGCTCTCCGAGCAGGACATTCTCGGCGAACGCCTGCTGCGGCCGCAGAAGCGGCGCCGTGCCGCGGACGCGCTGACCGAGGCGGCGGGCCTCGCGGCGGGCGACCTCGTGGTGCACGTGGACCACGGGATCGGCCGCTTCGTGGGGCTCAAGACGATCGAGGTGTCGGGCGCGCCGCACGATTGCGTCGAGATCGAATATGCCGGCAACACCAAGCTCTACCTGCCGGTCGAGAACATCGAGCTGCTGTCGCGCTATGGCGCCGATGCGACCATCGAACTCGACAAGCTCGGTGGCGTCGCCTGGCAGGCCAAGAAGAGCAGGCTGAAGAAGCGCATCCGCGAGATGGCGGAGCAGCTGATCAAGATCGCCGCCCTGAGGCAGGTGACGTCGGTACCGCCGATGGACGTGCAGCCCGGGCTCTACGAGGAGTTCGCAGCGCGCTTCCCCTATGAGGAGACCGAAGACCAACTGGCGGCGATCGACGCGGTGTTCACCGACCTCGCCTCGGGCCGCGTGATGGACCGGCTGGTGTGCGGCGACGTCGGCTTCGGCAAGACCGAGGTGGCGCTGCGCGCCGCCTTCGCCGTCGCCATGTCCGGCCGGCAGGTGGCCGTGGTGGTACCGACGACGCTGCTGTCCCGGCAGCACTACAAGACCTTCCGCGAGCGCTTTTCCGGCCTGCCGCTGCGCGTGGCGCAGGCCTCGCGGCTGGTCTCGGCGCAGCAATTGAAGAACACCCGGGAAGAGCTGAAGGCCGGCACCGTCGATATCGTCGTGGGCACGCATGCGCTGCTGGCCAAGAGCATCGAGTTCAAGGACCTGGGGCTCCTGATCATCGACGAGGAGCAGCATTTCGGCGTCGCCCACAAGGAGCGGCTGAAGGAGCTCAAGGGCAATGTCCACGTGCTGACCCTGACGGCGACGCCGATCCCGCGCACGCTGCAGCTGGCGCTGACCGGGGTGCGCGACCTCAGCCTGCTCGCGACGCCGCCGGTCGACCGGCTGGCGATCCGCACCTTCATTTCGCCGTTCGATCCGCTCAGCGTGCGCGAGGCGCTGCTGCGCGAGAAGTACCGCGGCGGGCAGGCGTTCTACGTGGTGCCGAGAATCAAGGACCAGCCCGATATCGCCGAGTTCCTGCGCCAGCAGGTGCCGGAGGTCAGCTATGTCGTCGCCAACGGCCAGATGCCGCCGGCCGAGCTCGACGACATCATGAACGATTTCTACGACGGCAAGTTCGACGTACTGGTGTCGACGACGATCGTCGAAAGCGGGCTCGACATCCCCAACGCCAATACGCTGGTGGTGCATCGGGCCGACAATTTCGGACTGGCGCAGCTCTATCAGATCCGCGGCCGCATCGGGCGGGCCAAGCAGCGTGCCTACGCGCTGTTCACCATCCCGGCCGACCGCAAGCTCAACGACACCGCCGAACGCCGGTTGACGGTGCTGCAGTCGCTCGAGTCGCTGGGCGCCGGCTTCCAGCTCGCGAGCCACGATCTCGACATCCGCGGCGCCGGCAACCTGCTCGGCGACGAACAGTCCGGACACATCCGCGAGGTCGGGTTCGAACTCTACCAGGCGATGCTCGAGGAGGCGGTGGCGGCGCTGCGCGACGGGACCACCGACTTCGAGGACAAGAACGAGTGGAGCCCAACGATTTCGCTCGGCATGCCGGTGATGATCCCCGAGTACTACGTGCCCGACCTGACCGTTCGCATGCAGCTCTACCGGCGGCTGGGCGATCTCGCCGACGCCCGCGAAATCGACGCGGCGGGGGCGGAACTGATCGACCGCTTCGGACCGCTGCCCGAGGAGGTGGAGGCCCTGCTCAAAGTGATCCTGGTCAAGGCGCTGTGCCGCACGGCCAATGTCGAAAAGGTCGAGGCCGGCCCGAAGGGCGCGGTGGTGTCACTGCGCCACAGCGAGTTCCCCAATCCGGCCGGGCTGGTGCGCATGGTCTCGGACCCGCAGATGCAGGTCCGGATCAAGCCAGATCAGAAACTCGTGTTCAGTCGTGACTGGCCCACGGCCGAGGCCCGGCTCAAGGGTACAGCGGCGATACTGTCGCGAATGGCCCGGATCGCGGGGGAGACGGGTGCGGCGGCAACACTCGCCGGATAAAGCTTCCGGAACCCGGCTCGGTCATGTTATTGCCCGAATTCGTGCCTTGAAGAGCGCGGGAATTCAGGTGGCCGGGAGAGTCACCATTGGTAGGAAACCACAAGGAAAGTCGATGACCCTCAAGACGCTCGTTGCTGCCGGCCTCGCGGTCGCCGCGCTGTCGCTGGCCCCTATCGGAGCGCTCGCGCAGGACAATCCCACGCCGGCAGCCGGAGAGGGCACCGTCGGGCAGACCGACCCCAATGCCACGCCGGTCGATCCGACAAAGAACTGGCTCAAGGTCTGCGACCCGCTGGAGGACGGCAAGAAGGTCTGCATCATGCGCCAGGTGGTGGTGGCGAACGGGCAGTTCCTCGGCTCGTTCCTGCTGCGCGACGACCCGGGCCAGGAGAGCCGGCTGCTGGCGGTCGCCGCCGTGCCGCTCGGGGTGCTGCTGCCGTTCGGACTGACCTGGCAGATCGACACCGCCAAGCCGATCCGCGTGCCGTTCATGCTGTGCGACCCGCAGTCCTGCGCCACCCAGCTGGTGATCAACGAGGCCTATGTCAACAGCCTCAAGAAGGGCGGCAAGCTGAAGCTGACCGCCAAGAACCGCTCGAACAAGGATCTCGTCATCGAGATCAACCTCGCCGGCTTCACGGCCGTCTATGATGGCGATGCCGCCATGACGTTCGACGAACTCAACCAGCAGTCGACCGGACCGACGGCGCTCGAGAAGCAGCTGCAGGATCGTGCCGAGGAACTGCGAAAGAAGCTCGACGAGGGCACGACGCCCGAGCAGCCGGCGCAGTAAGCGGCCGGCCGTCGAAGGATTTCGGGGCGCCGCAGGGCGCCCCGTTCGTTTTTGGGGGATCGGCCGAGGTCCCCGATCAGCGAAAGCCCATGCCGAGCCCGAAGGCCTGGCGGCGCAGCCCGGGGATGAGCTTCAGGGCCCAGATGCCGCCGGCCCGCATCGCCTGCGCCGGCAGGAAGTCGCTGAGCAGCGAGCGGAACAGCGTATCGACCATGGTGCCCGTGCGCAGCAGATCGGCGGCGCGCCGACGGCTGTAGTCCTCGCTGACGCGGACGGCCCAGCCGGTCGCATCGCGATCGACGCCGGCCAGGGCGGCCGAGAGATCGGCGACGTCGCGCAGCCCCAGGTTCAGGCCCTGCGCACCCAGCGGCGGGAAGGCATGCGCGGCCTCGCCGGCGAGGACGACGCCATCGTGCCCGGCTTCGTCGACGCTCAGCGAACTGAGCAGGAACAGGTGCGCGGGGCTGGCGAGGCGGATATCGCCAAACAGGTGCTGCGACTTTTCCAGGAACACGGCCCGAAGGCCGTCGGCGCCACGAGCCTGGGCCGCGCGCAGCACTTCCCGATCGTCGATCCAGACGAGATTGGCCCGATTGTCGCCGGCCGGAACCAGGGTGAACGGGCCGCGCGGGTAGTGGAACTCGACCGAAGCGCCATCGAGCGGTCGGCCGAGCTCGAGATCGGCGACCAGCGCCGCCTCGACGAAACCGTTCTCGCGCACCCGGAAGCCGCCGAGCGAGCGGACCAGCGACTTCTTGCCGTCCGAACCGACGACGAGCGGCACGTCGACCGTCCCGCCATTGCCGAGCGACAGATGCCAGCCGGCGTCGGTGCGCTCGAGGTCGGTGAGGGTGGCCTCAACCGTCACCAGAGTGTCGAGCCGGGCGCGCGCCGCCTCGAAGCGGGCGAGGAGGGCGGTGTTGGCGAAGTTCCAGCCGAAGGCGGCGTGCCCGGCCTCGCGGCTGTCGAACAGCGCCTCGGGGGCGCGGATCAGCCGGTCGGTCGCGTCGATGATCCGAATCTGCGTCAAGGCGGTGCCGAGTTCTGCCGGGTCGCCGATCAGGCCGGAAGCGACCATGTAGTCGACCACCGGCAGCATCAGGGCCGAGGTGCGGCGATCGGGCGGTGCCTTCGGCGCGACATGCAGGACCCGCAGCCCGGCCTTGGCCGACGCAATGGCCGCCGCGATGCCCGCGAGGCCGCCTCCCACCACCGCAACGTCGTGCATCATGATCAGCCGGCCACCGCCAGCCGGCGGTCGCGACCGCTCGGCACCACCAGCGCCCCGGCATAGGAGCCGAGGAAGAGCGCCACCAGGTAGAGCAGCAGGTTGCTCGGCCAGAAGGCAATCAACGAGATGGCGGGCCCCGGGCAGATGCCGGACATGCCCCAGCCGATGCCGAAGAGCGCGGAGCCGATCACCAGGGGGGCATCGATCCGCTTGAACTCGGGCTCATGGAACTGGGTGTCGAACAGCGGCGCCGGCCGCCGGCGCCCGATCCGCACCGCCACGAACATCACGCCGATCGCGGCAACGATGACGAAGGCGAGGCTGGGATCCCAGCCGCCCTCGGGGATTGCGGTGAAGTCGAGAAAGCGCAGCACCTTGAGCGGGTCGACCATCTGCGAAACGTAGAGGCCGGCGCCGAACAGGGCGCCGCTGATGGCGGCGGTCACCAGGTAGGGCAGGCGAAGGGAAGCGGCCATGTCACACGACCCCGGTGATGACGACGGTCAGGATGGCGACCGAAAAGAAGATGCCCACGGCAACGAAACTGCGGGTGGACAGGCGGGCAATGCCGCACACCCCGTGCCCGGAGGTGCAGCCATTGCCGATCTTGGTGCCGAAGCCGGTCAAGAGGCCGGCGACTGCCAGCCAGAGCGGCGTCGGAACGCCCCAGCCGGCCGGGGCGGCCACGAGTTCCGCCGGCGCCCCGCCCGGTCCGCCGACGCCGAGGCCCGGAAGCAGCCAGGCGGCGGCCAGCGTGCCGAGCACCAGCGAGACGAGAAACACCAGCCGCCACAGTACCGTGCGGGCCGGAGGCAGCAACTGCCCGAAGACGCCGGAAATGCCCGCGATGCGGCCATTGCCCAGCCACAGCACGGCCGAAGCCAGCCCGATCAGCGCACCGCCCGCCAGTGCCGGAATGGGTGAAAAAGCGTCCATCTGCCCGAGGGTGTCCTAGATAATGAGAAGATTATTCTAGCAGCCGGGGCCCCCGCGAGCCAGCCGCATGCCAGCGGTTTCGTTCTCCGCCGACCCGGTTGCGATGAAAAACCGCACCAGTGGGAAGACCTGCGGCGCATCTTCCCACTGCCGGCGGAGAACCGTAGAAAGGTCTCCCAGCCAACTTGCGGAGAATGCGATGCTCGACTTGCTTGCCGACCCGAACGTGTGGGCGGCGTTCCTGACCCTGACGGCGATGGAGATCGTCCTCGGCATCGACAACATCGTCTTCATCTCGGTGCTGGTGTCGCGCCTGCCCAAGGAGCAGGCCGACCGCGCCCGCCAGATCGGCCTGTCTCTGGCGCTGGTGTTCCGCATCCTGCTGCTGCTGGTGATCTCCTGGATCATCGGGCTGACGCAGCCGGCCTTCGACATTGCCGGGTTCGCGCCCTCGTGGAAGGACCTGATCCTGATCGGCGGCGGCGTGTTCCTCATCTACAAGGCGACGCACGAGATGCACGCCGAGATCGAGGAGCCGCATGGCGAGGACCTGGGCCGGCAGGCGACGCGCGCCTTTGCCGCGATCATCGGACAGATCATCGTCATCGACCTGGTGTTTTCGATCGATTCGATCGTGACCGCGGTGGGCATGGCCGAGCATGTCGAGGTGATGATCGCCGCGGTCATCGTGGCGGTGGCGGTGATGTTCGTCGCCTCGGGGCCGGTGGCGAAGTTCGTTTCCGATCATCCCACCACCAAGATGCTGGCGCTGGCCTTCCTCTTGCTGATCGGCGTCTCGCTGGTCGCCGACGGGCTCGGCTTCCACATCCCCAAAGGATATATCTATGCCGCGATGGGCTTCTCGGTGCTGGTCGAGGCGGTCAATATCGTCGCCAAGCAGCGCCGGCTGGCGCGGCGGGGACTGACCGGCGGCGGCAGCGCGGGTCCCGCCCACGCCGCCGCGCCGACGGCCGAGGTGGCGGTCCCGCCCGCGCCGGCGAGGTCGCGCTCGACCGCTGCCTCGCGGGCACAGGCCCGGCCCAAGTCGGCACCGAGGAGGAAGAAGTGAGCCGCGCCTTCATCGTCCGCGCGTATGGCGGGCCGGAGCAGCTGAAGCTCGAGGAGGTCGAGGTCGGCATGCCCGGACCTGGCCAGATCAAGCTGCGCAACCGGGCGATCGGGCTGAACTTCGTCGATGTCTACCAGCGCAGCGGGCTCTACCCGATGCCGTTGCCCTTCGTTGCCGGCAATGAAGGCGCCGGCGAGGTGATGGCGGTCGGCACCGGCGTCACCGAGTTCCGGCCCGGCGACCGGGTCGCCTACCAGGGACCGGCGGGCGCCTATGCCGACGAGCGGCTGCTGCCGGCCGACAAGGCGGTGCCGCTTCCCGCCGCCGTTTCCTACGAGACCGCCGCGGCCGCGCTGCTCAAGGGGGCGACGGCCTATTACCTGCTGCACTGGACGCATCAGCTCAAGCCCGGCGAGACGATCCTCGTCCATGCCGCCGCCGGAGGAACCGGGCAGATCCTCGTGCAGTGGGCCAAGGCGATCGGCGCGACGGTGATCGCCACGGCCGGCTCGGAGGACAAGTGCGACATCGCGCGCACCTGCGGCGCCGATCTCGCCGTCAACTACCGGACCGACGACCTCGTCGCCCGCGTGCGCGAGTTCACCGGGGGCAGGGGGGTCGACGTGGTCTATGACGGTGTCGGCAAGGCGACGTTCGAGGCCTCGCTGGACTGCCTGAGGCCGCGCGGACTGATGGTCAGCTTCGGCAACGCCTCCGGCCCGGTCTCGATTCCGAGGCTCGGGATCCTCGCCGAGAAGGGGTCGCTGTTCCTGACCCGCCCCACGGGCGCGGCCTATTTCCGCACCGCCGACGACATCCGCATGGCGGCAGCGGCGCTGTTCGAGATGCTGGCGAGCGGCAAGATCCGGGTGGCGATCGACCGGGTGCTGCCGCTGTCGGAGGCTGCCGAAGCCAACCGCGCGCTCGAGGCCCGCGAGACCACCGGATCGACCGTGCTCATCCCCTAGGAGACGCGACTTGCCCGGACGGCGCGGCGCGGGTAAAGCCTGTCGCGTCGGGCAGGTGGCAGAGCGGTCGATTGCTCCGGTCTTGAAAACCGGCGGACGTGCAAGCGTCCCGGGGGTTCGAATCCCTCCCTGCCCGCCACAACTTATTCATAAGTTACTGAAAAAAATAACAATTATGCTGGGCTATCCAGTTTTCAGCCCCACATCCAGCCCATCACGACCGTGCCCGGTCCACAAACGAGCCGCTGCTCGACATCTTCCTCACCGGCCCCGACGGCAAGCACGACTTCGACCGGCCCCATGCCGAGGCCTTTCAGCACTTCGAGCAACAGGTGGGTAGGCTTCGAGAAATGGGAATCGAGGCGGACATCATCATCTTTCACCCCTACGACCGCTGGGGTTACTCTGACATGACGGCGGAGCAGGACTTCCGCTACGTGGCCTATCTGGCAGCCCGCCTCGCCGCCTACTCCAATGTCCGGTGGTCGCTGGCCAACGAGTACGACTTTCTGCTCGATACCAAACCCCTTGCCCAGTGGGACCGCTATTTTCACATCCTCGAGCAGAACGATCTCTACGGGCACCTGAAGTCGATCCACAATGGCGACCAGACGATGAACTTCGATCATCGCAAGGCCTGGGTCAGCCATGCCTGCATTCAGAACTGGGATGTGAAGCGTACGCCCGAATGGCGCGAGCAGTACGGCAAACCCGTGGTCAACGATGAGCCCGAATACGAGGGTAACATCTGGCCCGCCTGGGGCAACATCTCGACGCAGGAACTGACCCATCGCTTCTGGGTGACGGTCATGCGCGGCGGCTATGCCGGCCATGGCGAGACCTACTCGCATCCCGATGACCTCATCTGGTGGGCCAAGGGTGGCAGGTTGCATGGCGAGGCGTGGAGGCGCATCGGCTTCCTGCGGTCGCTGCTTGAAGAGGATGTAGCGCATGGGCTTACGCCGATGGGCGGCAATGCGAACTGGCCGTGGAGCCGTGTATCGGGCGCACGCGACGCCGGGGTGAGCTACATCTACCTGGGCGAGCACCAGCCCGACCAGTGGACCACCGGCCTTCCCAAGGAACCGGGCAACTACGATGTCGATGTGATCGACACCTGGAACATGACCGTGAGCAAGGCCGAGATCATCCCGGCGCTCATCCCGCATCCGACCCGCCATGGTGACGTCGTGCGCGGCGGAAAGGCCGACGCTGCGTTCGGCGTGAAGCTGCCAGGCAAGCCCGGCCTGGCCATTCGGGTGAGGGAACGTTGATGGCAGTCGACGTCACGCCGCGTGCTCGCCGGGATGGCCCTTGGTGCTCGTTGCGCTGCAGTCCTCATAAGCGACCCCCTCATCATCAACTGTGTGGGGCGCCCAGCGCCAAGGCCCGACGCTGCAGGTTCATGCTGGCGCGAGCAAATTGGCACCCCATTGTTGCCCGCAGCCTAGGTCCGACCCTCAGCCCTTAGCGGGCATTGTCGAGTGTCTGGCAGCCCGAAGCGGGCACTTCATCTGCAATCTTGGCCTCGGAGACCAGATTGGCTTCGGGCGCGAGGCCGTTTGCTTGTGGGCCCGCGCGGCCTGTTGTTCCTGGTGCCCACTGCGCTATCCTCGAGAGCGCAACAGCTTGGGATATGGGGGCATGGCGGAGCAAATGTCGACTGCGACCGGGGCTGGTGCGGCGCCCGCTGGCGACGGTCCTTGCCTTGCGTTCATCTACAGCGAAGCAATCCGGGCTCTCGGTCACCAGCAAAGCTTTGTCGAGAACATGAACTCTCGCGCCGGCAGTGTGATATTTGCGACGGCGTTCGCAAACTCCTTGCTTGGTGGCAGGGCCCTCTCGGACGGGCTGGGAGGCTGGGACTGGATTGCCGCGACCCTGCTGTTCGTCATCGGCGCCCTGATTGTCTTCATGCTTTGGCCCTATCACCGGTACTCATTCAGCTTCGATCCCGAGGACCTGCTGCGCGATTACCTCGACGGCGAGACAGCGGCAACGTTGCCGCAAATGCACCGCGCCCTGGCGCTTCGGCTGAAGCGGGACATGGCCAACAACTGGCTGATCATCAGACGCCTGCGCGCGGCGCTGCAGATCGCCCTGATCGCTCTACTCTGCAACATACTCGCGTGGTTCGCCGCGATCGCGACCAGCTAGGAGGCGGCTTGGCACTACCAGAAGGCGGGACTAAGCTCAGGTCTAGACAGGGCCGTTGAGATGCAACTGGCTGGCATAGGTCGGGTCATCTTCTGGGAGGGCGGGAGCCTGTGGCTGGCGTTGATCACATCAGCAGGCAGCCTCCATTTCCATCACGCGGTCCAGATCAGCCTGCCGCTCGACGGGCAGGTCAGGTTTCGGCGATCACAAAGCACGGACTGGCAGGAGTTTGCCGGCGCGGTCATTGCCCCCGACCTGCCGCATGCGTTCGATGCGCCGGGTCGAGTTGTTGCCAATATCCTCTTTGAGCCCGAAAGCGCCGCCGGCCGGGCGCTGATCGATCGCTACGGCGAGCTTGGCATCGCGAGCCTCCCAGAACACGATGCAGCCCGCTTGGTCGCTCCCATTGCCGCTGCATACGCTGCCGATGCGGAAGACGCGCAGCTCATCGTGCTGGCGAAGGCCGTCATTGCCGATCTCTCCGGCAGGCGTGTCACACAGGGGGCGGCAGACCAGCGGGTCCTCAAGGCGATCGAGTATATCCGGGCCAATATCGACGATCGCATCTCCTTAACAGAACTGGCGGCGGCCGTGCATATCTCGCCCAGCCGACTTCGCCATCTGTTCGCCGACGAAACCGGCGTGTCATGCAAGGCGTACATCCTATGGGAACGCCTGAATACGGCGCTGGCCCTGGGGTTTGGCGGGGCGTCGTGGACCGAGGCGGCGCACGCCGCTAACTTCGCCGATTCTGCGCATCTTTCCCGCACCTGCCGGCGGATGTTCGGTCTGGCGCCAACGGCCGGCCGCATCGAACGCACTTCCCGCGCGGCCCGCGTTTCGGCCTGAACGGCGCAGATTAGCCCCTGCGTTCAAGTCTGCCGACAAGTGAAAGTGCATTGTCGCGTCATCTGAACAGGAGACGCACATGTCCTCATCCGCCACAGACATCAACTCGCCCGGAATCACCCGGACGACCCCGACGGCTCGTCGCAGGTCCCCGCGGGAATCGGTCGTTGCCAAGATCGCCCTCGGTATCGTCGGCGTCGTCGCCGCGACCGCCGCTTCGGGCGCGGCCTACGAATGGATCTCGAGCACCGGTGACGCGAAGCGCTACCCGGCGGTCGGGCAACTCATCGACGTCGGTGGCCACCGAATGTACATCGATTGCCGTGGCGAGGGTTCGCCCACGGTCGTGATGGATGCGGGCCTCGGCGGCTCCTCGCTCGACTGGAACCTAGTGCAGCCCGACGTCGCCAAGGTAACGCGTGTCTGTACGTTCGACCGTGCCGGCATGGGTCGCAGCGAGGCCGCCGTCAGTGGGCGGAACCCCGCCAACCTAGCGGAAGAACTGCACACCCTCCTCAAGGACGCGGAGGTGCCAGGTCCCTACGTGCTGGTGGGCCATTCGCTGGCCGGCAAGAATGCACGCCTCTTTGCCAGGACGTATCCGGACGAGGTTGCCGGGATGGTGCTGGTGGACGCCCGCAGCGAGCTACTCGACGCCCAGTTGCCTGAAGCCGAAGCTGAGGGCTTCGGCAAGATGCTCGAGGCGCAGGGCGGCATCTACTGGCTTCTCCGCCACTTCGGCCTCGCCCGCGCCTTCGCGTCGGAGTTCGTCGGCGAACCGCTGGTGCCGCCCGATGTCGCGACCGCGATGGCGCTGCAGCAGACGCAGGACGCCGACATCGCGACAACCGCCGCCGAAGGCATGTCGCGCGCCGCCGATGACGGGAAACTCGCCGGCGCCAAGCTCGGGGCTATCCCGCTGGTCGTCATCGGCTCCAAGGCAAACATGGAAGGAATGCAGGCCTGGAACGACGCGCAGCACCAGATGGCGACGCTCAGCACCCACGGCCGACTCGTCACCGCGGATAGCGGCCACTTCGTCCAGCTGGAGCAGCCGACCGTCGTCATCGACGCGGTCAACGACATCGTCTCCGCCGTGCGCGACGAACCAGCCTCATCCAACCACTGAACAACCCAAAACCGAAGACAAGCCGCCCCCGCGCGGCCCACTGCAAGGAAATCGAAAATGAAAGCCATGACCTACAGCCAGTACGGCGGACCCGACGTTGTCACCCTCAGCGACGTTCCGAAGCCCACGCCGAAGCGCAACGAAGTGCTCATCCGTATTCATGCGACCACCGTGACTTCCGGCGATCACCGTGCCCGCAGCCTCGACTTGCCTGCCGGCTTCGGGCTTATCGGGCGGATGGTGTTCGGTATCACCGCGCCGCGCCAGCAGATCCTCGGGACAGAGCTCGCCGGGGTCGTCGAGGGTGTGGGGAGCGACGTGACGCACTTCAAGCCAGGTGACGAGGTCATAGCCTTCCCTGGCGGTGCGTACGGCAGTCACGCCGAATTTCGCACCATCAACGAGGACGGATTGATTGCGCTCAAGCCGGCCAACCTCTCCTTCGAAGAATCGGCCTCCCTGTCCTTCGGCAGCATGACGGCCCTGCCGTTCCTGCGTGACAAGGCTCGAATGAAGCGCGGCGACCGGGTGCTCGTCATCGGCGCATCGGGCGCGGTTGGCACGGCCGCAGTGCAAATCGCGAGTCACTTTGGCGCGGAGGTGACTGGGGTGACCAGCACCGCCAACGTCCAGCTCGTCAGCGCTATCGGCGCGCATCACGTGATCGACTACAAGACGACCGACTTTGCAGCGCTCGGCCAGACCTGGGACATCATCATCGATACGACCGGCACGGCGAACTATGACAGGTGTTCCGCGTCGATGGCTCCCAACGGGCGCCTGGTGCTCATACAGGCGTCGTTTGCGCAGACACTCGGCATCGGCAGGCCTCCCAAGCGAAGCGGCAAGGAGGTCGTATCGGGCTATGTGCCGGCCAGGGCAGCGGACCTGCGCTACGTTGCGGCGCTGGCCGAAAAGGGCGAACACAGGCCGGTCATCGATCGCGTGTACCGCCTGGAGGATGCCGCCGAGGCCCACGCCTACGTAGACACGGGTCGAAAGAGGGGCAGCGTGGTACTGACGGTGGTCGGCGAGCCCGTGGAGATCGATGACCTATGCTCTTGATGCCCCGACACCACCGGGCTGACGGCTTCCAGGCCGCCAGCCCGACCTAGTGTCCAAGGCGGAGGTTGCCGATCTCCGTCTTTGTGGCCAGAGGGGCCGCCATCATGGCACGTCAGCTTTTTTGGGGCGCGAAGCTGTCATCCGCAGACGCAGGGAGTGTGCCACGCCCCCATCATCGCTCGCCGCGTGCGCGCGATCATCGGCCGAGGCCGCCACGCTGGACGGCGAAGCACACTCCTGCCGAAGGGCGCCCGCGCTTGCTGCTTGCCGCGGTGGTCTGCTACCGTTTTTGTGGTGCGGGGAGCAACGGAATGAGAGGGGGGAACGGGAAGCGCCGCACGCATGCGCGGCTACTTCAGGCAGAGGACGTGTCACCTGACGCGACGCCGCCGTTTCACACAGGCGGCGTCAACATGCTCTTCCTGGTAGGCATGATGGAACCACCATCGGCAAGGGCGTTGGTCCCGCCCGGCCTTGAGCCCACGGACCACGGAGCGACCAACCTAGTCTTCTACGAGGCAGCGAGCGGCTATGGTCTTGGTCCCTTCACCGCATTCTACTCCGGGACGACCGTTAAGGGCCACGATTCGCCGGACGATAGCGAGGCCTGGTACCTCAATACCGGGGTTTTCAGTGGCCGAGCAGGAGTCCTCCTGCCGCGGCACTACGGCCACCAGTTCCGGGCGGGCACACCGGTCTACCGCCGCGATGGCGACCGGTTCGAGGCATCTGTTGAGTTCGAGGGCTGCCGCTTTGCTGTCCGCGGCCGTGCGCGGCCCGAATCGGACTTCCTTGCGGGGATCCATAAGTGGCTCGTTACCTACGATGAGCGCTACGGCGTGTTCACGACACCATGGTCGTGTATCCGCAGCATCCTGGACATCGAGACGCTCGAGATCGATGTCCCCGATGGACACAGGCTGGTGCCGCTGCGATCCTTCCGGCCTGCTCGGGCCGAATACTGTGTGGACCTGTCGTGGAGAGGCGGCGGAACTGGGAGGCGGGCGTGGGCGAGGCGGCTGTTCGGGCAGGGGACGAGCGCGAGGCGTCGTCAGGGTGGCGGGCGCAGATGGTGCGGCCGCTGGCCGACAGGGGTGTCGGAACGCCTGCCAGCTTTCTCGCCAAGACCTTTGTCCTCGACACGGTGGCCGGCAACCCGGTGCTGCGTATCAGTGCGCTGGGCCTCTATCGCGCCTTCATCAACGGCCATCGGGTCGGCAGCGACCTGCTCACCCCCGGCTGGACGGCCTACGACAAGCGGCTGAGCTACCAGAGCTATCCGGTCGGCCACCTTCTCAAGGCGGGGGAGAACCGCATCGAGATCTGGCTCGCCGACGGCTGGATGCGCTCCCAGATGATGTGGGGTCAGGCGCCGATCTTCAACGCCTGGGGGGAGCAGATCGCGGCGATCGCCGAGATCGGGTCGGAGGAGGGCGCCATCCTCGTCGCGACCGATGCCACCTGGCAGAGTGGCGAACTCCCGGTGCGCAGGTCTGGAATCTACTTCGGCGAGATCTTCGATGCCCGCGTCGTGCCCCGCGTCTCGGCCGGCAGCGCCGTCCTGGCGTTCGAGACGGGCATCCTCGTTCCGCACGAGGCGACGCCGGTCCGCGAACTGACGCCGCTGCCGGTCGTGCAGAGCTGGGTCGATGCGCAGGGTCGAACGGTCTACGACTTCGGCCAGAACGTCGCCGGCAATGTGGCGATCACGGTTGCCGGTGCCGCGGGCGCGAAGGTCACGGTCGAACACGGAGAGGTGCTCGACAAGGACGGTCAGTTCTACAACGGCAACTATCGCACCGCCGAGGCCCGCCTCGAATACATCCTCGCCGGCACCGGGGAAGAGCACTATCGACCCTACTTCACCTTCCAGGGCTACCGCTATGTCCGGATGACGCTCGAGGGCGACGTCCGGCTGATCGACATCGTGTCGGTGCCGATCTCGTCGGTGAGCGAGGCCAAGGCCGCCTTCACCACCGGCAACGCCCTGGTCAACCGGTTGTTTCTCAACACCTTGTGGTCGCAGCGCAGCAACTTCATCGAAGTGCCGACCGATTGTCCCCAGCGCGACGAGCGGCTCGGCTGGACCGGGGATGCGCAGGTGTTCGCCGGCACGGCCTGCTACATGGGCGATGTGCACGCGTTCTTCCGCAAGTGGATGCGCGACCTGATGGCCGACCAGCGCGAGGACGGGGCGGTACCGCATGTCTGCCCAGACCCCACGCGGCTCAACCCGAAGGACTATCCCGGCTTTGCCGGCAGCACGGGCTGGGGCGACGCCATCTACATGATCCCCTGGCAGGTCTACCTGCACTACGGCGACGTCGATCTGCTGCGCGAGGCGCTGCCCGCCATGATCAGGTGGGTCGACTTCGTCTGGTCGATCAGCGACGGACCCATTGTGAGGCCGCCGCGCGCCTGGGGCGCCCGCGGCTTCAGCTTCGGCGATTGGCTGCAACCCAAGGGGCCAAGTGCCAAGCCGCTCCCCACCATCGGCGACGATGCCGCGGCGACGATCTACCTCCATGCGGCGGCGGGTAGGGTGGCGGAGATCGCCGGGATTGTCGGCGACACCGCGACCGCCGCGAGGCTGGCCGCCATGGCCGGGCAGGTTCGCGACGCATTTGCCCGCGAGTTCGTGACGCCTTCGGGGCGGCTCGCCTACGACGACCAGACCTCCTATGCGCTCGCCTTCCTGCATGACCTCATCCCGGTCGAACTCCGCGAGGCGGCTAGGGGCTATTTCCGCAATGCCATCGCGCGGGCGGACGGGCGCATCGGAACGGGATTCATCGGCACGCCCGCCCTCCTGCCGGCCCTGGTCAAGATCGGGGAGCCGGGCCTCGCCGCAGCGGTCTTTCTCCAGGAGGAGGTGCCGGGCTGGCTCTACCAGGTGAAGATGGGGGCAACCACCATCTGGGAGCGCTGGGACGCCATTCAGCCCGACGGCACCATCTACAACCCGCAGATGAACTCGTACAACCACTATGCCTACGGCGCAGTCTGCCAGTGGCTGCTGGAGGCCGTGGCGGGCTTCAGGCCGGACCCAATTGATCCCGGCTTCGCCACCGTGGTGTTCGAACCGATCATCATCCCCGAACTGTCGCCGGTGAGCGCCCGCCACGACAGCCCCCGCGGCACCATCGAGGCGGAGTGGACCGTGACCGGCACGCAGGTCCACTACCGCTTCGAAGTCCCCGCGCAGAGCCGCGGCAGGCTCGTCCTCGCCCGCGACTACCGCAATGCCGTGCTCGACGGCGCCCCCCTCGAATCGCCGACGACTGAAATGGCGCCGGGCCGGCACGAGCTCACCTTCACCTACTCGCCCCCCAGGCTAGAGAAGAACACGGGGCCGAGCATCAACGCCCGCACACCGTAGACCGGTGCACGAGCCAACTGCAGCGGCCCGTAGCGTGCGGGCCATAGGGAGGACTAAGGATGACGACTTTCCGTTTGCTATCGGCGGGTTTCGCTGCCGCCTTGCTGGGAATGACGGCCCTCAGCGGCGCCGGCCTCGCACAGGATAAGGTCAAGCTGACCTTCCTGTTCGACAACGCCCCCTCTACGGTCGCCATGGCGGAGGCACTCGCCGCTGCATTCGAGGCAAAGAACCCCAACATCGACGTCGAGACCGAAAGCCGTCCCGGCGGCGGCGACGGTGACAATCTGATCAAGACGCGGCTCGCGACCGGCGAGATGAGCGACGTCTTTCTGTACAATTCGGGTTCGCTCTTCCAGGCGATCAACCCGACCCAGAACCTCGTCGACCTTACCGACGAGCCGTTCCAGGCCAATGTCATCGACAGCTTCAAGACGGTCGTGACGGGCACCGACAGTCGTGTCTACGGCGCCCCGATCGGAACCGCCA
The DNA here is from genome assembly GCA_041916695.1 of Devosia sp. Taxonomy (GTDB): domain Bacteria; phylum Pseudomonadota; class Alphaproteobacteria; order Rhizobiales; family Devosiaceae; genus Devosia_A. Next base: position 46,954 of record JAYRZA010000006.1, read on the forward strand.
TGGGGGGCGGCATCCTCTACAACATCCCGATCTACAAGGAGCTGGGGCTTTCCGTGCCCAAGTCCTGGGCGGAATTCATGGCCAACAACGACAAGATCAAGGCGGCGGGAAAGGCGGCCGTCATCCAGTCGTTCGGCGCCACCTGGACGAGCCAGCTGTTCGTGCTGGGAGACTTCTACAACGTGCTGGCCTCCGAACCCAATTTCGCCGCCGACTATACGGCCGGCAAGGCGAAGTATGCCTCGTCGCCGGCCGCCCTGAAGGGCTTCCAGCGTCAGCAGCAGGTCTTCGAGGGCGGTTATCTCAATGAGGACTTCGCGGCCGCAACCTTCGAGGATGGCGTGACCAAGGTCGCGACGGGCGAGGGCGCACACTATCCCATGCTGTCTTTCGCCGTCTCCAATATCAAGGAACTGGCGCCCGACAACGTGGCCGATGTCGGCTTCTTCGCCATTCCCGGCGACGACCCGGCAGACAACGGCCTCACGACCTGGATGCCCGCCGGTCTCTACATCCCCAAGACCAGCCAGCATCAAGCCGAGGCAAAGGCCTTTGTCGCCTTCGTCGCCTCCATCGAGGGGTGCGACATCCAGACCCAGGCCGCCGGCGCCGCGGGTCCCTACCTGGTGAAGGGCTGCACTCTGCCTGCGGATGTCCCGCCGGTAGTCGCCGATCTCCTGCCCTACTTCCAGGAGGGAGGCCGATCGGCGCCCGCCCTCGAGTTCCTCTCCCCCATCAAGGGACCGGCGCTTGAGCAGATCACGGTGGAGGTCGGATCGGGCATCCGCACGGCCGCCGATGGTGCGGCGCTCTACGACGAGGACGTCAAGAAGCAGGCCCAGCAGCTCGGCCTGCCCGGCTGGTGATCCCGCGATCCGATAGATGAGACAAGGCGTCCGGCCCTTAGGGCCGGACGCCGCGCGTCGAGGGGAGGACGAATTGGTTGCTGCCGCGATGACGGCCAGGGCACCGAGGCGGAAGTCTCGCACTGCCGGCCTCTATCCGAGCTGGTTCTACGTCCCGGCGGCCGTCATCTTTGCCGTCCTCTTTCTGTTGCCGACCGTCGCTTCGCTGTTCTTCAGCTTGACGCGCTGGACCCTGCAGAAGGCCGACTTCATCGGCCTCGACAACTTCGTCCAGTTCTTCCGCGAGCCCTTCCTCTTCCAGGGGCTGGTCAACACCCTGATCTATGGCGTGGTCACGTCGGCGGCAAAGGTGGTGCTCGGACTGCTGCTGGCCCTGCTCTTGACCACCGATATCCTCGGCAGGGGATATCTGCGGGCGGTCGTCTTCTTCCCGGTACTGGTGTCGACCGTCGGCGTCGGCATCACGTTCACGGCGATGATGCATCCCACCCAGGGGCTAATCAACGAGTCCCTTGCGGCCATCGGCATCAAGGGACCAGGCTGGCTGACCGATCCCCGCCTGGCGCTCTACTCCGTCGCGCTGGTCGATGTCTGGAAGGGGGTCGGGCTCGCGACGGTCATCTACATTGCCGGTGTCGTCTCGATCCCGCTGGAGTACTACGAGGCCGCCAGAATCGATGGCGCTACCGCATGGCAGCGCTTCTGGACGGTGACGCTGCCCCTCGTGCATCCGGCAACCGCAACGGTGATCATCCTCAGTTTCATTGGCGGTCTGCGGTCTTTCGACATGATCTGGGCGATGACGAAGGGGGGCCCGGGCTTCACGTCGGACGTGATCGCGTCGGTGATCTACAAGCAGTACCAGGCCGGCTTCTACGGACTCTCGACAGCAGGCAATGTCGTCCTCTTCGCTCTGGTGACCCTGCTGATCGTTCCGCTCTCCATGTTACTCAATCGCCGGGAGGTCGATCGATGAGGCGCCCAGGCAGGCTCCTCGTCGGCGGCTTCGCCATCGCCGCATCCGTCGTGGTGTTTCTGTTGCCGTTCGCCTTCATCGTTCTGACCGCGGTCAAGGACCGGCGGGCGGCGGCCACCCGATCGTTCGACTGGCCGGCAAGCTGGCATGCCTGGGACAACCTGGTCGAAGTGATCAGGACGCAGGACTACATGCTGGTGACCGCCTTCATCAATTCGATCATCCTGACTATTGCCAGCGTGACACTGCTGGTCGTGTTTGGGGCGATGGTGGGGTTCGTGCTGCAGCGCCGCCCATCACGCTGGACGCCCGTGGTCAATTTCCTCGTTCTCGCCGGGCTCATCATCCCACCCGCCGTCGTGCCGACGATTTGGGTGCTGCAGTCGATTGGCATGTTCAAGACCATGCACGGCATGATCCTGATCGAGGTCGCCTACGGCCTCAGCTTCACCATCCTGCTGTTCCGGGCCTTCGTTGCCACCATTCCGCGCGAACTCGACGAGGCTGCAATCATCGACGGGGCAGGGCCCCTGCGGTTGTTCTTCCAGGTGGTGCTGCCCCTCCTGAGGCCGGTGGTCGTGACGGTGATCGTGGTGCAGTCGGTCGCCATCTTCAACGACTTCACCAATCCACTCTACTACCTGCCGGGCAAGCAGAACGTGACCGTCCAGCTGACGCTCTTCAACTTCCAGGGCCAGTTCAACACATCGCTGCACCTGCTCTTCATGAACATCCTGCTCATCACCGTTCCGCCGTTGGTCGTTTACCTGTTCTTCAGCCGGCAGATCGTGGCGGGGATGACGGCCGGTGCGGTGAAGGGGTAGCGCGGAGGCCGACGTTCAGCCCGGAGCATGGGGATGCGGATCGCTTGTAGGGAAAGCCCTCCGCGTCCTCCCCGGTCTGGTGGAGACAGGTCCTTCCGTCCGAACGGGAGCCTTCCACACTCTGTGATGCGCCACAATCTGTGCGGTGATAGGTGGCCTCGGTGAGGATCAGCAGCTCGAGCATCTGTCGCCCGGCCGTGGCATGCTTGCCCGAGAGTTCGGCTGAGACGAAGCTGGGGATGTCCCGCCACGGGATGGCAGGGTGGTGCTCGACCCGTTCGCGCTTGCCGGGCTGCTTGGCCAGCAGCTGGCCGACCACCCCCAGCGACTGGCAACGATGAAGCCCTGCGCCGCGCACCACTTCATCACGGCGTCACAGCGCTGGCGCACACGAGACGCCGTCTCGGGCTTACTCAGCCAGATGGGGTTCAGAACCTCGGCGATATGGGCGGCGCGCAGCTCGTCGACCGGCAGGGACCCGATCCGGGGGAAGACGAAGTCCTCCAGCGAATGGATCCACTGCTCCTTGTGCTTGGCATTGCGGAAGCTGCGCGAGACCTCCGCAAAGACCGTCCGCGCAGCCGTCTCGAATGAGGGCATGTGCACGGCCTCGGCCTGTGTCGCAGCCTCCTCGAGGCGGCGTGCTGGGCTACCCGGTGTTTCGGCCGCACACCCGGTTCCGGCGGTCCTTGCTGGACGTCGGACCTCGCCGGTCGACGGCCTCAATCTCAACCCGCGCCGGTCTCGTCACCGTCGGCACCGAGATGGCCGGCGCCGGGATCGTCTCCATCGATGCGCTCGGCATCTGCCGGAGGTTGGCATGGGGGATCACGGCTGCGTCGTGGTACTCTGCGCGCCACCCCACAAGGCGATCACGGTCGCGGCAACGGCGATCAGGGTTGCCACAAGGAAGGTCAGATGCAGGCCGGTCTCAGCGCCGGCGGGGAGACCATCGATCGGTAGTTGGGAGGAGCCAGCAAAGATGGTGCCCATCACGGAAGCTCCAGTGATCAATCCAAGGTTCCTCGCAAGGGCCAGGAGCCCTGAGACGGCACCCCGTCGGTGGCTTGGCGCTTCGGTCATGATCGCCGTGTTGGTGGCCGACTGGAACAAGGCGTAGCCGGCCGTAATGGACGTCAGGGCCGCAACGTAGCCGGGCACGCCGGCTGCGGCGGGAAGCAGCGCCAGCAGCGCCGTGCCGGTGAGGACGCCACCAAGTCCGATGATTGTGACGCGGCCGCCACCGATGCGATCAACCAGTCGCCCGGCCGGTACGCCGAAGCAGGCCGCAACCGCGGGCCCCACGGACATGACCAATCCAGTCGCAAACGAGTCCAGGTTGAGGACCTGCGACAGATAGAAGGGTCCGACCACCAGCGTCGACATCATGATTGCCGAGATCAGGCCGATCGCAGCGAGGCCTGCGCCGAGTGTTCTGTTACGAAGCTCCCGGAGCTGGACGAGCGGGGTGGCTGCTGACCACTCGACGGTGACGAACGCCACCATCGCCGCCAGAGCGACGGCCGCCAGAAACAGCGTGCTCTGGAGATCGACCCTGAGCGTCGCGACCAGAGCGTAGGCGCCCAGGGAGACTGCGAGAGTTCCGATGCCTCGGATATCCAGCTCGACACGTGCCTGCCCCGCAGGCCGGTCGTGCGGGAAGGCCAGAGATCCCAGAACGAGAGTCGCCGCCGCAATCAGTGCCAAGCAGGCAAAGACGGCCTGCCAGCCTGACACGGCGATCAGCGCGCCACCCAGTGATGGTCCCAACGCGGTACCGGTCGCCGAAACGCTGCCGAGGAGCCCCATCGCAGCGCCCGCCCTTTCCTTGGGAACGACGTCTCCGACGGCGGCAACGGCAAGCGCCATCATGATCGCTGCCCCAAGACCCTGGGCAGCACGAGCTGCGACGAGCGGCCACAACGACGGTGCCAGGGCTGCCGCGACGGAGGCGACTCCGAACAGCGCTATGCCGATGAGAAGAATCCGGCGACGCCCGAGCATGTCGCCCAGGCGTCCCGCGGCCACCACGATCGTGGTGGTCGCAAGGAGGTAGGCGATCACGACCCACTGCACATCCTGACTGGATGTACCGAACTCCATCGCCAATGTCGGCAGGGCGACATTGGCGATGCTTGTTCCAGCCGATGGCAGCAACATGGTCAAGGCGAGGGCAGTCAACCGCCAACGCCGATCGCTCATGAAGGTCACGGTCATCGTTCGGTCAGTTCGCTGGGGCGGCGGGCGTCCTGACCAGCAAGCCCACCAGGCGCCGGGCCACGGGAGCGACGACAATGACGACCGGGAAAGCGATCAGCCAGGACGGCAGCCAAGCGCTGATCCAGGCCCCGAGAAAGCCGTCGACGAGGCCGGCGTTGCGAAACGTGGCGATGCCCGAAACGAGGAAGGACATCAGGGCAGACAGGATGAAGCCGAAAAGGACGGGGGCAAAACGGGCAGGCACCTGGAACTCCTGTTGTTGGAGGCTCCACACCTACGAGCTCGACGGAGATTGCGGAACGCGCAGCATTCGCATCATATTCATGCGCCAGACGCCGCATGTCACATGAGATGGCCAATGCCCGATTTCAACCTGCTCATTGCTCTCGACGTTCTGCTTGACGAGGGCAGCGTTGCTGGCGCCGCGAGGAGGCTGGGGCTCAGTCCCTCGGCGATGAGCCGCGCCCTGACGCGATTGCGGGAGGTCACTGGCGATCCGCTCCTGGTCAGGGCAGGCCGCGGCCTCGTGCCAACGCCGCGGGCGGTGGAGCTCCGAGGTCAGGTCGGCATGATCGTCGATGGCGCGCGAGCGATCCTGCGTTCTGCAGACAGGCTCGACCTGGCGACCCTGGAGCGGTGCTTCGTCCTGCGCACCAGCGAAGGCTTCGTTGAAACCTTCGGCCCCCGCCTCATCGCCGAAACCCGTGAGCAGGCACCGGGCGTGACCCTGCAATTCGTCGCCAAGCCCGACAAGGAAAGTGCGCCGCTCCGCGCAGGCGAGGTCGACATCGAAACGGGCGTCATCGATCTCACCACGGCCCCGGAACTGCGGGCGCTGCCCCTGTTCGAGGACCGCTGGGTCGGCGTCGCGCGCGAAGGCCACCCGGTGCTCGACGCGCGCGTGACCCTCAGGCGCTTCGCGGCCGCCGAGCACGTGCAGATCCGCCGCCGGGGCCTGCACAGCTCCGACATCGACGAGGCGGCGGCGGCGAACGGCACCGAACGGCGCATCGGCATCATCGTCAACGGCTTCGCCGCCGCCATCGCGCTCGCCCGCGACACCGACCTCGTCGCCACGGTGCCGGAGCGGCACACCGAGGGCCTGCGCCGCGGCGTCGGCACGTTCGCGCTGCCCTTCGCGATCCCGCCGTTCACGATCTCCATGATCTGGCACCCGCGCATGGACGGCGACCTCGCCCATCGCTGGCTGCGCGCCTGTTTGCGCGGCGTCTGCGCCGCTCGCAAGCCGCGCTGACCGGCACGGCGCTCGATACCGGGCGGTCTCTGCGCAAGAAAGTGCAGTTTCCCCTGCGCGCTCATCACATGTGGTGATCCGGGCTCACCACATCGCCCGCGATAGTCCTCGTCAGCGAAACGCGCTTCGCGCTCGCACAAACGCTAGGGGATACCAAATGACGACGATCGCACCGCCGGCCTCGGCCGGCGCCACCAATTCCGGCAAATCTCTGCTGCGACCCAGGACCTATGCGTCCATCGTACGGGCCAGCGCCCTCTACGACCTTCTGGTGACGGCCCCGTTCATGACGCCCTGGACGCTCACGCTCGTCCTCGGCCTGATCAACGAGCTCCATCTGCGCCTCGGCCTTCCGGGCGGCGTCCCGACGTTCGGGCCCACCCACATGCTCTTTGCGGGCCTCATGGGGTCCGTCGTCGTGGTCTGGTCCCTGGCCCGGCTCCGGCTGAAGCTCCCGGTCCTCGGCCGCTACGACGCCATCGCCCGGTTCCTCTTTGCGGCCTGGCAGATCTTTGCGGTGGCCGGCGGCGCGACGCCGCTGATCCTCGTCTTTACGGCGTTCGAGTTTCTGTTCGGCGTCCTGCAATTGCTGCCCTATCAGGCCGGGCCGGAGCGCGAGGCCACCGGCAGGGGCTGAACCGCCTGGCGCGGCCGGGCCCGCGCCGCCGCGCCCGCCCCGGCAATGTCGCCGATCGCACGACTGGAAGGGGAGGGCCCGCACCCTCCCTTTCGTTCGTTTTGCCAGCTTGCTTCGGCCGCCGCCCGGGCCCAGAAGTGGGGCGACATGGCCGTGCCGCTCGTTGCCACCAAGCTGAACCTGCCCCTCCTGCGGCCCCGTGTCGTGGCGCGGCCGCGGCTCCGCGCACTGCTCGACCGCGGCCTCGAGGCGCGGCTCACCCTCATTTCGGCGCCCGCAGGCTTCGGCAAGACCACGCTCCTCGCCGACTGGCTGGCCCGCGCGCGCCCCGGCCTCGCCATCGCCTGGCTCTCGCTCGATGAAAGCGACAACGAGCCGTCCGCTTTCTGGCCCCACGTCGTCGCCGCCCTGCAGGCGGCCTCCGCCAGGGTCGGCGCGGCCTTCCCCGATCTGCCCTCGGCGCTGCAGCCCGACCAGGGGTTCGTTGCGCTCCTCGTCAACCAGCTGGCTGAGGGTGAAACCCCCATCGTCCTCGTTCTCGACGACCTCCACCTCGTCGACCGGGCGGATATCCACGAGCAGCTCGGTTTCCTCGTCGAGCACCTGCCGCCCCATGTCCATGTCGTCGTCAGCACGCGCGCCGATCCCGGCCTGCCCCTCGCCCGGCTGAGGGTGCGGGGCGACCTCGTCGAGGTTCGCTCCGCCGACCTGCGCTTCACCGCCGAGGAAGCCGCGGCTTACCTCAACGACGTCATGCTTCTGGGCCTCTCCGCCGCCGACGCCGCGACGCTGGAGCGCAAGACCGAGGGCTGGATCGCGGCGCTGCAATTGGCCGTGCTGTCCCTCGAAGGCCGCGACGACGCCTCCGCCTTCATCGAGGATTTTGCCGGCAGCGGCCGCTACGTCGTCGACTATCTCGTCGACGAGGTGCTCGCCCGCCTCCCCGACGATCTGCGCGATTTCCTCATGACCACGTCGGTCCTGCGCCGCATGAGCGCGCCGCTCTGCGACGCCGTCACCGGCAGGCCGGGCAGCGGCCGCAAGCTGCTCGATCGGCTCGAGCGCCAGAACCTCTTCCTCGTCCCCCTCGATGCCCACCGCCAGTGGTTCCGCTACCACCACCTGTTCGCCGACGTGCTGCGCGCCCACCTCGGCGACACACAGGTCGAGGCCTTGCCCGCCATCCATCGCCGGGCCAGCGAGTGGTTCGAGGCCCACGGCCAACGCGCCGAGGCGATCCACCACGCCCTCGAAACGCACGACTACGAGTGGGCGGCCGAGCTCGTCGAGCGCGCCATTCCTGAGATGATCAGGTCTCGACAGGAAGCCGTGTTGCGATCCTGGTTGACGCCCATTCCGGACGCCATTGTCCGCAAGCGGCCGGCGCTCGGCATTGCCTACGCAGGCGTGCTGGTGTCGATGGGCGTGTTCGACGGCATCGAAGACCGTCTCCGTACAGCCGAGGCGGAGATCGCAAAGCTCGCCGATCCCGCCCCGTACCTTGCCCAGGTCGAGCTCTACCGCACGGCACTTGCCCAGGTGCGCGGCGACGTCGAGGCCGCCGGCCAGCACGCCCACCGCGTGCTCGACCTCGCCCCCAAAAGCGACCATCTCACCCGCTCCGGCGCCGCCGGCTTCCTCGGCATCGTCGCGTGGACCCGGGGCGAGCTCGAGGACGCCGCGCGCTTCTGGACCGAGTGCCGGGACGGCATGCGGGCGGAGGGGCACATCGCCGACGTCCAGGGCACCACCATCGCCCTCGCCGACATCCGCGACACCCAGGGCCGGCTCGGCGAAGCGATGCGCCTCTGCGAGTTGGCCCTCTCCCTCGCCACCGACAGCGGCCGCCCTTTGGCCCGCGGCGTCGCCGACACCCATGCCAGCCGCGCCCGCCTCCACCTCGAGCGCAACGAGCTCGCCGCAGCCCGCGAACACCTCGAGCGCTGCCGCGAGCTCGGCGAGGTCTGGGGCCTGCTGCAATTTCCTTACCGCTCCCGCGTGGCCGAGGCGCGCCTCGACCTGGTGGAGGGCAGGGCGGCCGAAGCCCTCGAGCACCTGCGCGAGGCCGAACGCCGCTATGTCAGCGACTTTTTCCCCAATGTCCGGCCCGTGCCGGCGCTCATCGCCAGTGTCCACATCCGGCTCGGCCAGCTCGATGCCGCCGAGCGCTGGGCCAAAGCCGTCGGCATCACTCCCGAAGAGCCGCCGGCCTACCTCCGCGAGTTCGAGCACATCACGCTCGCCCGCCTGCTCGTCGCGCGAGGCGATGGCGGCTCCCTCGACTCCGCGCTCGGCCTCATCGGCGGCCTGGCCGCGGCCGCGGCGGAAGGCGGGAGGGGCCGGAGCCTCGTCGACCTCCACATTCTTGCCGCGCTCGCCCATCGCGCGCGCCACGAGCTTCCCGCCGCCCTCGAGGCGCTGCGTCGCGCCATCGCGCTGGCCGAGCCCGAGAGCCTCCGCCGCCCCTTCCTCGACGACGCCGATGCCCTTGCCCCGCTGCTCCGGCAGCTGAGCAAGCGCGAAGCGGCATCCGCCTTCGTCCGCACCATCGCGACGGCGGGCGCAGCCGCCGCCGAAGCTCCCGCGCCCGACCACCCCGACCTCATCGAGCCGCTGAGCGACCGCGAGGCCGACGTCCTCCGCCTGCTGCGCACCGATCTGAGCGGCCCCGAGATCGCCGAGGAGCTGGCGGTCTCGCTCAACACCGTGCGCACCCACACCAAGAACATCTTCGAGAAGCTGGGCGTGAACAACCGGCGGGCCGCGGTGCGTCGCGCCGAACAGATGCAGCTTTTCGCCCGCGACGCCCGCGCCTGACAAAAAAAGCGCAAAATCCCACGACCGCTCACCACATCTGGTGAGCCGGGCTCACCATGTGCCCCGCCATAGTCCTCCTCAGCGAACCCCGGTTCGCGCCAGCACGAACGCTGAGGAGCACCATGACCACGCTCAATCCGCGCCCCGGCCGACCCGAGCACACCGGCACCTATGACATTCGCCTGCGCGGCCAGCTCGACCACCACTGGGCCGAACGGCTCGGCGTGCCCGAGCTGATCCACGAGCCGGGCGGCACCACGCTGCTGCGCGGCGTCGCGGCCGACCAGGCGGCGCTGCACGGCCTGCTTCAGCGCATCCGCGATCTCGGAGTGTCCCTGATCTCCGTGACCCACGTCCCGCCCCCGACCAGCAACTGACCATCAACCCGAGGAGACCGCCATGTCCAATACCGCAATGACCAAGACCGCCAGGACCACCACCGCCAACCGCCTGCTGACCGCCGACAACCTGATCCGCGCCACCGGCCCCTTCGCCATCCTCGCCGGCCTCATCTACGCCGGCATCCAGCCCATCCATCCGCCCGATTTCCTCGCCTCGGTCACCACCCCGAGCTGGGCAGTCTTCATGTCGCTCAAGCTAGCCATGTCCCTGTTCTTCATCATCGCCATCACCGGCCTCTACGTCCGGCAGGTCGGCCGGTCGGGCTGGGTGGCCCTCGCAGGCTTCGTGTTGTTCGGCCTCGCCTGGTGGCTGGAGACGGGCTTCATCTTCGCCGAGCTCTTCATCCTGCCGCCGCTTGCCGCGGCCGCCCCGCAGTTCGTCGACAGCTTCCTCGGCATCGTCAACCAGCACCCGGGCACCATGGATATCGGCGCCATCGTGCCGGCCTACGGCGTCCTCGGCGTGCTCTATCTCCTCGGCGGCATCCTGCTCGGCATCGGCACCCTCCGCGCCGGCGTTCTGCCGAAAGGCCCCTCGGTCCTCCTCGCTGTCGCCGCGCTGGTGACGCCCGCCGCCGCCCTCGTGCCGCACGAGTTCCAGCGCTACGCGGCGATCCCGGTCGGCCTCGCCTTCATCTGGCTCGGCTTCGCCATCTGGTTCCCGCGCAGGGCCTCCGCCGACGTCGCCGGTGCCCTGAGCCCCGCCGCCGCCCGCTAGGCCCCATTCGGCGAGCGGCCCGCCGCCGCTCGCCGCCACCCCGATCAGGAGATCGCCATGCCTCCCGTATCCACCCTCCACCTTTCGCTCCTCCGCGCCTGCTATGCCGTCCTCGTGGTTGGCCTCTCGCTCCGCTACGGACCCGTCTTCGCCGATGGCCTCTCGGGTCTTCCCCGCATGGATGGCGTGGTCGTCGCGCTTCTCAGCGCTCTCGGCGTCCTCTCCGTGGCCGGGCTCTTCTCGCCCATCCGCATGCTGCCCCTCCTGGTCTTCGAGATCGGCTGGAAGCTGATCTGGGTCTCCGCCGTCGCCCTGCCCAAATGGCTCGACGGCTCCCTCGACGAGGCCTCGCTCTCGATCCTGTTCAACTGTGCCGTCGTGCTGCCGTTCGTCTTCGTCGTGCCCTGGCGTTATGTGGTCCGCACCTTCCTCGGCACGCGCGAGCCCTTCCGCGCCGCCGCGACCACCCAGGGGGGCGCCGCGTGATGGGCATGGCCCCCAGCCTGTCCCCAGCCGTCCATACGTTGCGCAGCGCGGACTGACGAGGGTGTCCGCTCCCGGCCCTCTGCTCCTGGGCCGAGCGGTCACCAGGTCGGGTGGCAATGTCCACAAGGCGGTGATGGGCGGAGAACCTCTGACCCGGTCCCCTGTCAGAGGGCACTCCACTCACAGAAGCCAGCTACGCACTCCTTACTTCGGCAAGCCGCTGTCTTGAGTAGTCGTCGTCCCAGCAGACTGCTGCCTCCCAGGCCGCCGAAGCCTGATGAGCGATATCCCAGGCGGCGGCGTCAAGTTGCGCTGCGTTGTGTGGCAGTTCGAGATCAAGATCGGGGACGTCGACATGTGACTCGTCCCAATCGATCAGCGCGACCCGTTCCTTGGTCATGAGGATATTGCGCGGATTTGCGTCGCCGTGAACGACACAGGTTGGACGACCGACCAGTCGTGACCAGGCGGCCCGACATCTCGCGACGCCCTCTGGTGGCATCGCAGCGAGGTCTATCCGTGTCCCCCTGTCGGCCTCCAGCAGGTCTATGGAAGATCGCCAGCCTGGACGCTGCGGCCAGTGTTTCGTAAGTCGATGTATTGTCCGCAGGGTATCGGCCACCCGACGCCAGTCGCCCTCCGTGTGAGGCGGTCCGCCTTCCAGGTACGGCATCACCATCAGGCCGTCGGCGAAGAGACGACCATCCAGGCTCGGGATCGGAACGGGAACTGCAACGCCACTGGCGTCGAGATACTGGAGAAGCCCCGCCTCCCAAGCCAGATCGGCATCACTCCGGGTGCCAAGGCGCGCGACTGCCATGCCTCCATCGAGCTGCACACTCCACACATCATTGGCGACGCCGCCGGTGAGCCGCCTGATGCGGGTGGCGTCCTTTCCCCAAAGCCCGAGTGCTTCCCATCCCATTTGATCAACCATCGATTTCACGTCAGGTGAGCAAGGATACGGTCGACAACGCTCGGAACCGCCGGGCCTCGTGTCGCCGATGTCGGCCGCCGATGAGCATCCGGCGCGGGCCGGGCAGGGTGGCTACGGCAGTATGCCGCCCAGCACCGTGTCGACGATCGTCGATGCCGCGTCGTCGAAGTGGCGCGAGGTCAGCTTCCTGGCCTTGAGGGCGTCGGCGGCGAGCGGTTCGAAATCGCCGTAGAACTGGGTTGCCGACCACAGCATGATGAACAGGTGCCGGGCATTGACCGGCCGCAGCCGGCCGGCAGCGATCCAGCCGTCCACGACGGCGGCGGCCCTGTCGGTCACGTCCATCATGTGCCTGCGATCGGCGCGGGTCAGGTACTCGGCGCCACGGATGATCTCAGCCGCGAAGAGCCGCGACTCGCTGGCGTTCCTGCGGGTGTAGTCGAGCTTGGCCCGCACGTAGGCGGCGAGCGCGACGCGCGGCTCGGCTTCGGGCGTGATATGGGTGAGGGCATCGTCCCAGCCCTGGATCAGGTGCGCGATCACCGCGCGGTAGATCGCCTCCTTGGATTCGAAATAGTAGTAGACATTGGCCTTGGGCAGGCCGCTCCGCTCGGCGATCTCGCTGATCGGCGTGCCGTCGAACCCCTTCTTCGAGAAGACATCGATGGCGGCCTTGAGGATCAGGCGCTGGTTGCGCGCGCGGATGCGCTCGTCGTTGGGTTCGCGCCGTCCCCTGGGCTTGCGCTCCGCCGCTGCCGCAAGATCCGCCATGGCCGTCGATCCTTCTCCGCTTCTCCTCCCGCTATAGCCGCGCTGCGTCCCGGACGAAAGGGGCAGGGCGGGTGCCGCGCCGAAATCTGACGTTTCGGTCAGGTTCAACACTTGCGAAGTTGACACATCGGTCAGGTTTTGCCTTACTTGCTGAATTGGTGCGCCTAGGGAACTTGCGGATGCCCGTGCGGCTCAGGGATGCGATGGCGGAGGTGCTGGAGGGTTGGCAGTCCGACCTGCCGGCGTCCTGGTCCGCGGCGCTGGGGCCGGTGGCGCTCGGCTTCGACGCCATCGATCCGACGCTCGAACTCGAGCCGTGGGAGCCGATCTTCCCGGCGCGACGCGGCAGACAGTTCCCGGGAGCACCGAAGGGGGCGCACATGCTTGCCGCCTATGACGGCATCGCACCCGACGCGGTCAGGGCGGTGATCCTCGGACAGGACCCCTATCCGGAGCCGGGTTTTGCCACAGGGCGCGCCTTCGAGGCCGGCAACCTGGCCAGCTGGGCCGAACTCGACAAGATGTTCTCGAAGAGCGTGCGCGCCTTCATGCAGCAGATCTATGCGGCGCGGTCGGGCGTGGCCGACCATGCGCGCTCCTTCGCCGACTGGCCGGCGGTGCGTGCGGCCATCACCGACCCGTCTTCGGGTTTCGAGGCGCCGTCCGTCCTGGCCGACCGCTGGGTAAGCGAGGGCGTGCTGCTGCTCAACACGGCGCTCACCCTCAGCCGCTTCCAGGTCCAGGTCGATCCGCACCAGTCGCGGGGTCACCTGCCGCTGTGGCAGCCGCTGATGCTGAGGACGCTGGAGTGGCTGGTGGGCCGCGGCAGACCGCTGGTCGTGCTTGCGTTCGGCGATACCGCCGCCGCGACGCTCGAGCGCGCCGGGCTCACCGAGGGGCCGCAGTTGTTCATCGTGCGGCGCGTGCATCCGGCGTTCGCCGACCGGTTGCTGGCCGAGTCCAATCCGTTCGTTATGGCCAACCAGTTCCTGGAGGCGAAGGGGCTTGCCCCCATCGCGTGGTGAATGCAGGGCACGAGTTACGACTACATCATCGTGGGAGCCGGGTCCGCCGGCTGTGTGCTGGCCAACCGGCTGAGCGTCGATCCGGCCCGCCGGGTGCTGCTGCTGGAGGCCGGCGGGCGCGACCGCAACCCGCTGTTCCGGCTACCCATGCTGATGGGGAAGCTGTTCCAGTCCGGCATCTACAACTGGCACTACCACACCGAGCCGGTACCCACGCTCAACGGACGCAAGCTCTATTGGCCGCGCGGCAAGGTGCTGGGCGGGTCGTCCACCATCAACGGCATGATCTATGTCCGGGGCAACCGGCACGACTACGACCGCTGGGCCCAGCTGGGCAATTCCGGCTGGTCCTACGATGAGGTGCTGCCGGCCTTCCGCCGCTCGGAAGCGCACGAGCAGCGGCGCGACGCTTTTCACAATCCCGACGGGGAACTCACCGTGACCCGCTCGCGCGGACGCAACGCACTGTTCGATACCTTCATCGAGGCGGGCGTCGCGGCGGGTTACCCCGCCAACGACGACTTCAACGGCGCCGAGCAGGAGGGCTTCGGCAAGTACGATTTCACCATCCGGGACGGCAAGCGCTGGTCGACCAGCTTCGCCTTCCTCCGCCCGGCGATCGGGCGGCCCAACCTGGTGGTCGAGACCGGTGCGCACCTGACCCGCATCGTGATCGAGAACGGCCGCGCGACCGGGGTGGAATACCTGCAGGACGGGTCGGTGCGGCGCGCCACCGCCGCCGCCGAGGTCGTGCTCTCGGCGGGCACTGTCAATTCTCCGCAGGCGCTGCTGCTCTCGGGCGTGGGGCCGGCGGACGAATTGCGGGCCCTCGGGATCGTGCCGGTGCACGACCTGCCCGGGGTCGGCAAGAACATGCAGGATCATGTCGACTGCGTGATGGCCTGGCAGTGCACCCGGCCCGTGACACTCTACAGGGACCTGCGCGCCGACCGGATTGCCTTCTCGGTCGTCGAGGGCATGCTGCTGGGCACCGGCATCACCACCACCTTTCCCTACGAGGCGGGTGCCTTCGTCCGCTCGCGGCCGGAACTCGTCGCGCCCGATGTGCAGCTGCACTTCATGCCCGCGCTCGAGGCGACGGCCAACCTGCACCTGCCCAACCCGTTCCGCAGGCAGGCGATCGAGGACGTGCACGGCTTCACGCTGCGGGTGGGGCCTGTCAATCCGGAGAGTCGCGGCGAAATCACCCTGCGCTCGACCGATCCGCTCGACAAACCGAAGATCCAGCCCAACTATCTTTCCACCCAGTTCGACATCGACACCATGATCCGCGGCATCCGCCTCACCCGCGAGGTGATCGCGCAGAAGCCCTTCGACCCCTATCGCGGCGCCGAAGTCGCGCCCGGGCCGGGCAAGCAGTCCGATGCCGAGTTGACCCAGTGGCTGCGCGCGTCCGCCATGACGACGTTCCACCCGGTCGGCACCTGCAAGATGGGATCGGACCCGATGGCCGTCGTCGACGAGCGGCTGCGGGTTCACGGCATTGCGGGTCTGCGCGTCGCGGACGCCTCGATCATGCCGATCATCTCGTCGGGCAACACCAATGCCCCCGCCATCATGATCGGCGAACGCTGCGCCGACTTCATTCTTGCCGCTTAGGGACCGGATGCCATGATCCTCGAACACCGCACCTACACCTTCAAGCCGGGCATGGTGGAGAAGTGGCGGCAGAAATACGAGGCCGAGGGCCTCGCCATCCAGAAGCGGCACCTCAACCGCTATGTCGGGCTGTACATCGCCGAAATCGGCCGGCTGCACACGATCGTGCTGATGTGGGCCTACGACAGCCTCGCCGATCGCGAGGCGCGACGGGCCACGCTCTATGCCGACCCGGACTGGCAGAAATTCATCGCGGAGGTCTGGGCGCTCGAGGCGATCCAGAGCCAGGACGTGATGATCATGAATCCGGCGCCGAGCTCTCCCGGCGTCTGAGCACAGAATAACCGAGAGCACAGAAACCTGATCTCCGGCGGGGTGAGCCGGAGGGACCGCAAAAGGGACATCAACCGCCCACAGGGGCATGAAGGGGTAGCATCATGACGGATAGACTCAATACCATGGACCGCCGCGGCTTCCTGAGGGCCGGCGCAGCCGCAGGCCTGGCCGCGGGGCTCCTGCCCAGCCTGGCGCAGGCCCAGACCGGGCTGGTCGCGCTCGTGCACACCCAGGCCGCCGGCGACTCCGGCCCGGTGGACTCGATGATCGAGAAACTGAAGCAGCTGGCGGGCGAGAAGGGCTTTGAGTACCGCGCCGTCTACGCCTCCGATCCGGCCAGCTACGAGAGCATCTTCCGCACGCTCGGCGACGCCGGCGCCGCCGTCATCGTGTCGACCTTCAACGAGGTCGCCGAGCCGTTCAAGGCGCTGGCACCGGAATACCCCAACACCAAGTGGATCCAGATCTTCGGCGATCCGATCGAGCCGGCGATCCCCAATGTCGTCACCGTCTCCTACGACTACTACCTCGGCTGCTACCTGTCGGGCATCTTTGCCGCCAAGATCAGCAAGACCGGCAAGATCGGCTATATCGGGGGCATCTCGATTCCGCCGCTCAACGCCGACTTCAACGCGCTGAAGGCGGGCGCCCTCTCGGTAAACCCGAACGCCACCGTCACGGCCGCCTTCGCGGGCTCGTTCCAGGACCCCGCCAAGGGGCAGGAGATCGCCACGCAGATGTACAATGACGGCATCGACTACATCCAGACCGACTCGGCGGCCACCGACGGCGGCATCATCGCCGCTGCCAACGAGGCCGATGGCCGGCTGGTGAGCGCCATCAGCCCGGCCCAGTACAAGCTCGGCCCCAAGTCGGTAATCGGCCTCGTCGCGCTGGATTTCGGCGTGTCGCTCTACAATGAAGTGGCCAAGGCGATCGGACCGGACTGGGCCGGTGGCACGCATGTGCCGACCGGGCTCGGCACCGGCGTGATCGACTTCGTCTATTCTCCGGTTTTCGATGCCGAGGGGAACCCGGAGATCGCCGCGAAGGCCCGCGAAGTCTGGGCCGACATCGAAGCGGCCAGGGCGGGCATCCTCGATGGTTCGATCAAGGTTCCGTTCAACACGGAACTCTGACCGCATGACCTGCCGGTCCGCTATCGAAGCTAGCGGACCGGCCAGCCGACCGGCCGAGGAGTCCGCATGACCGCACCCGCACTTGCCTGCCGCGAGATCAGCGTCGCCTATGGGAGCCTCAAGGCGCTCAGCGACGTTTCCGTGAGTTTCGCGCCGGGCTGCATCCATGCGGTTGTGGGCCAGAACGGCGCCGGCAAGACCACCTTCGCCCGCGTCGTGGCGGGGCTCGTCTCGCCGTCCTCCGGCGATGTCGCGGTCAACGGTAGCCCGGTCGCGGCGGGCAGTGTCTCGGCCTCGCGCGCCCTTGGCGTCGAACTGGTGCACCAGAGCTTTGCCCTGCCACCCTCCTTCACGGTGGCGGAGGCGCTGGAATACGGCTTCACCGGCCGCGGCGCGGTCTACGGCCAGGCGCAGTTGCGGCGACGATGGCAGGGCCACCTCGAAGCCCTCGACATCGCGGTGTCGCCCGCCGCCCGCATCCGCGACCTGCCGGTCGAGGCGCAGCAGGGGGTCGAGATCGCCCGCGCGCTCGTCACCGAAGCACGGGTTCTGATCCTCGACGAACCGACGGCGGTGCTGTCGCCGACGGGTATAGAGGCGTTGTTTGCGCGCGTGCGCCGGCTCAAGGCGCAGGGCGTGACCATCCTGCTGATCCTGCACAAGATCCGCGAGGTGCTGGCGGTCGCCGATACCGTCACCGTGTTGCGTGGTGGCCGCCTGGTCGCCGGCCCGCTGCCGATCGCGCAGGTGAGTGCCTCGCAGCTGGCCAACCTGATCGTGGGCGAGGCGGCCGCGCCCGGCGAGGACGTCGCCGCGGCGCTGGGGGCCGGGCAGGTGATACACGCGGCCCATCCCGGCCTCGAATCCCGCCCCGCCGTCCTGAGCCTCAAATCCGTTTCGACCCGGCCGGACCCCGAGGGACCGGCCCTCGCCGAGGCAAGACTGTCGATCCACGCCGGCGAGATCGTGGGTGTCGCCGGCGTCGAGGGCAACGGACAGCGCACCCTGGTGCGGGCGATCGCCGGGCTGGTCGAGGCCACCGGGGGAGCGCAGGCGCTGGCGGGAGTGGCGACAGACCGACTGACTCTCGCCGAGCGTCGCCGGCTGGGCCTTCGCATCATCCCGTTCGAGCGCAATGTCGAAGGCCTGAGCCTCACCAGCCCGCTCTGGGAGAACTGGGCGGCGCGGCATCTGGTCGAGGGCAGGCTGCTGAGCCTGATCGCGCCCAGAGCCATACGGCAGCGCTGCGACAAGGCGCTCGAGGCCTGGAGCGTCCGCTACGAGACCAGCACGCAGCGTGCCGGTTCCCTCTCGGGCGGCAATGCGCAGAAGGTCATTCTCGCCCGCGAAATCGACGACGAGGCAAAGCTGATCATTGCGGCACAGCCCACCCGAGGCCTCGATATCGGCGCCACCGCCTTCGTCTGGCAATCGCTGCGCGCCGCCGCCGCCCGCGGCTCCGGCGTCCTCGTGATCTCGTCCGACCTCGACGAACTGTTCGACATCTCGGACCGGATCGTCGTGATGCTCTCGGGGCGGATCGTCGCGGAGTTTTCCGCACCCTACGAGCTGGCGGCCGTCGGCGCGGCCATGACGGGAGCCCGCTGATGCAGGACCAGCTTGCCGTCATCCTGCGCACCCTGGTCTTCGTCGTGGTGGCACTCCTGCTGTGCGCGGCGATCTTCCAACTGGCCGGATTCTCGGCGCCACTGATGCTGCAGAGCGTCGTCGATGGCGCGTTCCTGCGCCCGGGCGCCCTGCCGCAGGCGTTGCGCTGGGCCATCCCGCTGTTCATCACAGCGGCAGGTGTGGCGCTCTCGTTCCGCGTCGGCTTCTTCAACATCGGCGCTCAAGGGCAATTCTACATGGGCGCCATCGCGGCCGCCGTGGTGGCCGAGCTGATGCGCGGCGCCCCGGCGCCGATTGTCATCCCGCTCTGCCTTGCCGCCGGCATGGCC
The DNA here is from genome assembly GCA_041916695.1 of Devosia sp. Classification (GTDB taxonomy): domain Bacteria; phylum Pseudomonadota; class Alphaproteobacteria; order Rhizobiales; family Devosiaceae; genus Devosia_A. Next base: position 65,940 of record JAYRZA010000006.1, read on the forward strand.
GGCGGCGCGCTCTGGGCGCTCTGGCCGGGCCTCCTGCGCGTCCGCTCCGGCACCGACGAAGTGATCACCACCATGATGGCCAACTTCATCGCCGGGCTGATCCTGGTGTGGATCACCTCGGGGCCGCTCAAGGACCCCTCCGGCTCCGGCCAGCAGGCGTCGAGCCGACCGCTCGAGGCGGCCTACCGGCTCTCCACATCCACCGGCATCTCGCCGGTCATCATCGGCATCGCGGTGCTGGTCGGCATCGTCATGTGGCTGCTCGTCAACCGCACAGCCTTCGGCGTACTGGCCGGACTGTCCGGCCGCAACGGAACGATGGTCGCCTGGCAGGGCGCGCGCATCGATCGGCTGGGCCTGTGGAGCTTCGCCATTTCCGGCGCGCTTGCCGGGCTCGCCGGCACCATCGAGTTCATGGGGCCCAATGGCCGCATCGCCTCGGGCTTCCTTGCGACGCACGGCTTCACCGCCATCCTGATCGCCCTCGTCGCCAACCTGTCGGTGATCGGAACCGCCGTCGTGGCGCTGTTCTTCGGCGGCCTCGCCTCGGCGGCGCTGTACCTGCCGGTTATGGCCGGGCTGCCCGCGGCCGCAATCGACATCATCAACGCCGCGATCGCGCTGTTCATCACGGCAAAGTCGTCACTGCTCGAACGCCTGTTCAAGCTCAGGAGAGCCGCGCGATGATCGAACTCATCATTTCCGTCCTGCGCTCGGGCACGCCGCTGGTCTATGTGACGCTCGCCGGGGTCATCGCGCAGCGCGCCGGAGTGTGGAACCTGGGGCTCGAGGGGCTGATGATCATCGGCGCCTGCGCCACGGTTCTGGGCATCATCGTCACCGGCAATTTCCTCGTGGCGATGCTGATCGCGGTCGGCCTGTGCATGCTCGCCTCGGCGCTCCTGTGGTTCGTCATCGAGCGGCTGAAGGCCAATCCGATCATCGCGGGCCTCGGGCTCACGGGGCTGGGAATCGGCGGCACCGCGCTCGCCGTGCAGTCGATCTACGGCAGCCTCGCGGCGGTCAACGCGCCCTTCGGCGTTCCGCGCATCGGGCCCCTGTTCGGCCCCTTCGCGCCGCTGTCGATCTTCGTGCTGGCTTTGCCCGTCGTGGTGTTCCTGATGTGGGTGCTGCTGCGCCGCACGCGCTTCGGGCTGCGGCTCGCGGCAGCCGGCGAGCATCCCTTCGCCGCCCGCAGCGTCGGCGTGAACCCCTCGCGCATGCGCCTGCTGGCGCTGCTCGCGGGTGGTGTGCTCGCGGCCATCGGCGGCGCGGAACTCGCCGCCGGCAGCCTCAACCTGTTTGCGCAGAACATGACGTCCGGCCGCGGCTTCATGGCTTTCGCGGCGGTGATTTTCGGGGCGGCGCATCCGATCGGCGCGACCCTTGCGGCGCTGTTCTTCTCCGTGGTCAGCGCGCTCGGCATCCGCGCGCAGCTGATGTTCGGCGATGCCGTGCCGCACGACCTGCTGCAGGCCCTGCCATATCTCGCCACCGTGCTCGGCGTCTGGCTCAGCGGCAAGCTCCGCGGCGGCCTGCGGGCCGCAGGCGGGGGCTTCGGTGAACTTCGCGACAACTAGGACCACCCTGCAATGACCGCCTTTGCCCAGTCCAATCCGATCAACGACGTCGTGGTGCTGGTCCGCGACATGGGGACTTCGATCGCCTTCTATCGCGACCGCCTGGGATTCGAGCTGTGGCACCGCGCTCCCGGCTTTGCCGATTTCAAGGGGGCCGGGCTGACCCTGGCGCTGTGGGAACGGGAGCACCTCGCCACCCATACCGGCGCGAAGACGGATCGCGGCCAGTCCAACATGCTGATCGCGGTGAAGTTCGAGAGCCCGGCAGCGCTCGATGCGGCCTATCGCGAGCTGGCGGACAAGGGAGTGATCTTCATCGCGCCGCCGCACGACACGCCGTGGAATGCCTGGTGCGCCTACTTCCACGGCCCCGACGGCGAGGTCTGGGAACTCTATGCCTGGCAGCCGGGTGGGGCGCCCGGGACGATCACGCCATGAAGCGCGAGCTGATCATCCTGACCGATCCGGGGCAGGACCAGGCGGCGGCAATCCTCGCCATCCTGGGGCGGCCGGACGCATTCGACGTCCTCGGCCTCGTTGCCACCGCCGGCAATATCGGGCTCGGCCACACGGTCGAGAACTGCCTCAAGCTCCTCGAGCTGGCCGGTCGTCCGGACATCCCGGTCCACGCCGGGGCACCGCTGCCGATGCGGCGCGATCTGGTCATGGCCGAACACGTGCACGGACCCACCGGGCTCGACGGACCAGACCTGCCGAGGCCCGCGATCCGACCCGCGCCGAAGCATGGCGTCGCGTTCATCATCGATACGCTGCGCGCGCGGCCGCCGGGTTCGGTGACGATCTGCGGCCTCTCACCGCTCACCAATCTCGCGCTCGCCTTCCGCATGGCACCCGACATCATGCCGCGGGTGAAGGAGATCGTCGCCATGCTCGGCGCCTATTTCGAGCTCGGCAACATCACTCCAACGGCCGAGTTCAACTGCTACGTCGATCCGGAGGCCGCCGACGTGGTACTGCGCTCCGGGCTGCCGATCACGCTGCTGCCGCTCGACGTGACGCACCAGATGCGCTCGACCAGGCCGCGTCTCGATGCCTTCTCGGCCCTGGGAAACCGTTCCGGTCGTGCGACCGACGAAATGCTGAGCTTCTCCGAGACCTTCGATCTGAAGAAGTATGGATGGGACGGCGCCCCGCTGCACGGTCCCTGCGTTCCGGCCTACATGCTTGCCCCCGAGATCTTCGAGGGTCGCGCCTGTGCGGTGGAAGTCGAGTTGCAGGGCAGGCTGACGCAAGGCATGACCGTGGTCGACTACTGGCAGATCACCGGAAAGCCACACAATGCCTTCTGGGTGCGCGCAGGCGATGCCGAGGCCTACTACCGGCTGATCACCGCCGCCATCGGCAACCTGCCATGACAGTGGGGGCCCAGGCCTGCCTGTTCCGGGGCGCGACGGTGTTGGCGATGGATGCGCTGCATGGCAGCGAGACCTTCTTGGCCGATCTGCTCGTCGAGGACGGCCGCATCGCCGCTGTCGGCCCTGACCTGCAGCCGCTGCCGCAGGCGCGCGTCATCGACGCTCGCGGCAAGCTGCTCATGCCGGGGCTCGTCAACGCGCACATGCATTCGAGCGAGATGCTGCTGCGCGGCCGCTACGAGCGCATGCCGCTCGAAATCTGGCTGCTCTACGCCTATCCGTTCCTGATGGACGACCCGATCGGCCTGCGGCTGCTGTTCCTGCGCAGCCAGCTCCTCGCCATCGAGTCGATCCGGGCGGGCGTCACCACCGTGTGCGACGACTTCTTCGATCCGCCGCGGCACGATCTCGAGCGGCTGTCGACCGTGTTCCGCGCCTATGGCGAGGCGGGCCTGCGCGCCAACGTCTCGGCAGGCACGATGAACGTGCCGCCGCTCGATGCCGTTCCCGGCGCGCACGAGCTGTTCCCGGACCATCTCAAGGCGCTGCTCGATTTCGGCCCGCCGCTCGACTTCGCCAGCTATCGCGGCTTCGCCGAAACCGCCTTCGCGACACTGCACGACAGCTTCGAGGGCCGCCTGCGCTTCATGCTCGCCCCCTCGGCGCCGCAGCGCTGCTCGGCAGACTTCTATCGTGGCTGCTACGACATGGCCCTCGAGCGGGGGGTGCCGTTCCACACCCATGTTCTCGAGACCCGCGTGCAGGCGGTGACCGGCGCGGATCTCTATGGGGAGAGCCTGATCGCCTACATGGAGCGGCTCGGGGTGCTGGGCCGCAACACCGCCATCGCGCACTCCGTCTGGGTGACCGACCGGGACATGCAGCGCATGGGCGAGGCGGGCGTCGCCGTCGCCCATAATGTCGTGTCCAATCTGAAGCTCGGCTCGGGCGTGGCGCCGGTGCGGCGGCTGCTGGATGCGGGCGTCACCGTCGCGCTCGGCACCGATGGCGTCTCCTCCAACGACACGGCGAGCGTGTGGGACCTGATGCGGGTGGCCGGCCTCGTGCATGCCGCCCCCGGCCCGGATCCCGGGCAGTGGCTCGACGCCGGCCACATCCTGCGCATGGCAACGATCGATGGCGCGTCGAGCGCCATGCTGGAGCAGCGCACCGGCTCGCTCGAAGTGGGAAAGGCGGCGGACCTTCTGCTTCTCGACCTCTCCACCGTCGGCTTCACCCCACTCAACGATGTCGCCCGGCAGCTCGTCTTTGCCGAGAACGGCCGGTCGCTGGAACTGGTGATGATCGATGGGCGCATCGTGCTTGAGCACGGTCGAATCACCACGATCGACGAACCGGCAGTGTTGGAGGAACTGCGCGAGCAGTTGCCCGCCTATCTCTCCCATCACGCCGAGCTCGAGGTGCGAAACCGGGTGTTCGAACCCTATTTCGCGCAGATCCACCGCAGGGCCGCCCAACGCGACCTCGCGATGGACCGCTATATCGGAGACATGTCGCCGTTCTCCGGAAAGAACAGCTAGCACTCAGCGGCCAGGAAAATGCCGACTGTGCCGGCGTCGCGTATCGCGACCGCCGTAGAGTCGAGACGAGGCCGATACGCCCCCCATGGTTCTTTTTGCGGCCGTGGCGATGCCATTCTAGACTGACCATTATACGTAATAAGCAGACTTGCTTGGGTCCAGCGAGCGGTGTCGGCCCAGAATACGGCCGGTTCGCGCCGCCGCGCAGCGCAAATCTGTCGGGCGCCGGTCGGCCGGCTCAAGTCGACGTCGAGCGGATCAGCGTCTTCCGTGCCGAGGCCAAGTGGGTGCGGCAGGCCAGTTCGATGACCGAGGGAAACCGGCTCAGCAGGGCGTCGATATAGTTGAGGTGTTCGCGCAGGGCGACCTCGTTGCGCTGCCGCTCGTCCTGCTTGTTCCACTGGTAGTGGTAGTGGAAGATCAGCGTGATGATGTCGTAGAAGCCATCGATGAAGCGGTTCGGCGCGGCCGCGTTCACCAGCCGATGGAAACGGCTGTCGAGGTCGGAAAAGTCGTGGTAGCGGCGATCGACCTGATCGAGCAGGTCGACGTGCTCGCGGCGCAGCGCACGCAACTCGTCCCATAGCGGGGAGTCCTCGGGCAGGCCGACGAAGGCGTGTGCCGACCTGAGTTCGAACATTTCGCGAATCTCGAACAGTTCCAGGGCGAAGCTCATGGTGAAGCCCTGCAAGACCCAGCCGCCGCTGGGGCGTCGCTCGATCAGCCCGAAGCGCTGGAAGCTGTTGAGGAACTCGCGAATGACGGTGGTTGCCACCCCGAACTGGCGGGCCAGATCCAGCTCGTTGATCAGCGAACCGGCGCGGGCGTCGCCGCGCAGCATCCACTCCATGAACTGCTTCTCGACCTGAACGGCGGTCGGCACGGTCTCCGCATCGGGAAAGCGTCCGTCGGCACCGGCGAGGCGGCGGATGACGCGATGCCGCCCTTCACCTGCGACGATGCCCTGTTCGTCGAGGGTGGCGATGACCTTCCTGACCGTGGTCCGGCTGACCCGCAAGCCGGCGGCCAGCGCGTTTTCGGAGGGGACGATATCGCCGGGGCGCATGCGGGCGATGAGCTCGAGCGCGTCATTATAGGCGCGCTTGAACAGGGTGTCGGTCTTCATCGGTGCCTCTGGCTTCGGATGCTGCCCTGTCTTTAGCGGATAAAAAACAAATTGACGATGAACCGCAGAAACGTTTTTTGTACATAAGGGACACCATGGGAGTGCGTCTTGGCGAGTGTCAGTGGAGGCGGCGACGGCAACGTGTCTGCGGTGCCGTCACGCCGCGGTCAGGGCGTGGAGGCGGCGGCGGTATCGCTCGGGCTGCGGCTGCTGGCCGCCGGCCCGCTGCTGATCCTGCTGCTGCTCGTCGTCGTGGTCAGCCTGCTGACGCCGAACTTTCTCAAGCCGGTCAACATCGGCAACATCGTGGCGCAGACGGCAGTGATTGCGATCGTTGCGATCGGCCAGCACCTGGTCATCCTGACGCGCGGCATCGACCTTTCGGTGGGCGCCAACCTGGCGCTCGCAACCGTGGTCGGCGCGCTGGCCTACCGGGTGACGGACTCGGCGGCCCTGGTGATGCTTGCCATGCTGCTCGCCGGCGCCGCCGTCGGGGCGGTGAACGGCCTCGTCTACGTGTTCGGGCGACTGCCGCATCCGTTCATCATCACCCTTGCGACACTGAGCATCGCGCGCGGCGTTGCCCTCGAGGTCGCCATCGGACACACCACCATGCGCGGCATGCCCGCCGAGATCGCCGCGCTCGGCGGCGGCAGCCTGTTCGGCATCCCGAGTTCCTTCTTCGTGGTCACCGCCGTGGTGGCGGTCGCGCTGATCATGGTGCGCGCCATGGTCTGGGGGCGATGGATCTATGCGGTGGGCGGCAAGCCCGAGGCCGCCGTGCAGATGGGCATCCCGGTCAAGTGGGTGCTGGTTTCGGTCTATGTCATTTCCGGGCTGTGCGCGGGGGTCGGCGCGATCGTGCTGGCCGGGCGCACCGAGGCCGGATCGCCGCTCTACGGCAACCTGCTCGAACTCGACACCATCGCCGCGGTGATCATCGGCGGGGCGAGCTTCCTGGGTGGCCGCGGCCATATCGGGCACGCCCTCGTGGGGGCGGTGATGATCGGGATCATCCGCAATGCCCTCAACCTGCTGAACGTCGACGCCTTCTTCCAGATGATCGCCATCGGCCTGATCATCGTGCTGGCGGTCGAAGCCGACGTGCTGCGCAACCATCTCGAGGCCAAGGTCCGGGTGCTGCAGGCGGGGAGGGCGCCATGAGCAGGGTGGCCGCGTCCCCGGTTCTGGCCGTTCGCGACGCCGACAAGCGCTTCGGCGCGGTACATGCGCTCAGGGGCGTCAGCCTCGAGGCCTATCGCGGGGAGGTGCTGGCCCTGCTGGGCGACAATGGCGCCGGCAAGTCGACGCTGGTCAAGTGTATCAGCGGGGTGCACGGGCTCGACGCAGGCGAAATCCTGCTCGACGGCGAACGCACGACGCTGCACAGCCCCGCCGCGGCGCGGCGCGCCGGGATAGAGACGGTCTACCAGGACCTGGCGCTGTTCGACAACCTCACGCCGGCCCAGAACTTCTACTGCGGCCGTGAGATCGCCGGGCCGCGCTGGCTGCCCCGCGGGCTGCGGTTTCTCGACGCCCGAGCCATGGACCGGGAGGCCGCGGCCGTGATCGAGCGGCTCAAGGTCAGCCTGCCCAGGTTCGACGCACCAGTGGCGCTGATGTCGGGCGGCCAGCGCCAGGCGATCGCGGTGGCGCGCGCCACGGTGTTCGCCCGCAAGGTGGTGATGCTGGACGAGCCCACCGCCGCGCTGGGCCTGCGCGAGTCCCGCAAGGTGCTGGACCTGATCGCGCAACTGAAGGCCGAGGGCAATGCGGTCATCCTGATCACCCACAACATGGAACACGTCGTCGAACTCGCCGACCGCGCCGTCGTGCTGCGCCAGGGGCGCAAGGTCGGCGAGTTGCGGCCCAGCCGCGACAACCAACACCAACTCGTCTCGATGATCGTCGGGGCGGAGGTCTGAAATCCGGTGCCTCGGGAGGGTTCCGGATCGCTGTCGTGTCAGTCGATGCGACAAAATCGGGAGGTAGACATGAAAGTGAAGCAACTCTTGGCAGGCCTGGCGTTCGCCCTGGCGGGCGCCACGGGGGCCGGCGTGGCCGCCGACAACGTCAAGATCGGGTTCATCACCAAGTTTCCTGTGCCGTTCTTTGCGACCATGGAAGATGCGGCCAAGGCCTACGCGGCCCAGAACCCGGGCGTCGAGATCGTCTTCGGGCAGGGGACATCGGCAACCGACATCGAAGGACAGATCGCCCTGATCGAATCGATGGTGACGCAGGGCGTCCAGGGTATCGCCCTCACGCCGGTCGACCCGACCGTGGCGCCGGCGCTCGACAGGGCAATCGCCGCGGGAGTCAAGGTCGTGCTGATGGACAACAACATCCCGGACTGGACCGGCCGCACGGCGCTCGCAACAACCGACAACTACGCGGCCGGAAAGATCGCCGGCGGCTATCTCAAGTCGGTGCTCAAGGAAGGCGACAGCCTCGGCATCCTTGAAGGCGTGCCGGGTGTCCCGGCGCTCGACGACCGCGTCAGCGGCATGCTCGAGGGACTCGACGGCCTCAAGCTCAACATCGTGGGGCGCGGCGGCACCAACTGCACGGAGGAACTGGGCATCAACGTCGCCCAGGACCTGCTGACCGCCAATCCCGACCTGAAGGCGATCTACGCCGCCTGCGGTCCGCCGGCGGCCGGAGCGGCCCAGGCCATCAAGAACGCCGGCATAGCCAGCGATGCGATCGTGCTGGTCGGGTTCGATTTCTGCTGCGGCGAGGCGGAAGCCCTCGAGGCGGGGATCGAGGACGCCACGGTTGCCCAGTTTCCGACTAAGATGGCGGAACTGGGGGTCGACGCGCTCGTCCGGGCCATCCGCGGCGAGGCGGTCGAATCGCTGATCGACTCCGGTGCGGCCCTGGTCACCAGGGACAACATGGCCAGCTTCCAGTGACGACCGGCGGGGAGCCGGCCCGCGTGCCGGCCCCTCGCTTCCTTCATCGTGTCGCGGCTCGGCGGAGCACAATGTCCAGCGCCAGTTTCATCGACGTGCTTGTGTGCGAACAGCCCGGGACCCTGCGTCTCGAGAGACGGCCGGCGCCGGTGCCAGGCGCCGGCGACGTGCTTGTGCGCCCCCGTCGCGTCGGCATCTGCGGAACCGACTACCACATTTTCCAGGGCGAGCACCCCTACCTCGAGTACCCCCGCGTGATGGGGCACGAGCTGGCGGTCGAAGTCGTCGAGGCGCCCGCCGGTTCGGGCTGGAGCGCCGGCGAGATGGCCGTGGTCAACCCCTATGTTGCCTGCGGCGCCTGCATCGCGTGCCGGGCCGGAAAACCGAACTGCTGCGTGCGGATCGCCGTGCTCGGCGTGCACCGCGACGGCGGCATGGCGGAGCTGCTCGTCCTGCCCGAGCGCAACCTCGTACGGGCCGATCGGCTGGGGCCGGACGCCTGCGCCGCCGTGGAATTCCTCGCCATCGGCGCGCATGCGGTGCGCCGCGCCGGCCTGGTCGCCGCCGAGAAGGTGATGGTGGTCGGCGCCGGGCCGATCGGACTTGGGGTGGCGCTGTTTGCCGGGCTCGCCGGCGGCAAAGTCACCGTCATGGACGTCGACGGCGAGCGCCTCGCGGCGGCCCGGAGCATCGCGGGTGCCGACACGATCCTCGCCGACGCCTCGGTGGCCGACGCCGCCGCGGCGGCGACCGACGGCGAAGGCTTCGACGTGGTGTTCGACGCGACCGGAAACCCGACCTCGATGGAGCGCGGCTTCGACTTCGTCGCGCATGGCGGTCGCTATGTGCTGGTCAGCGTGGTGCGCAGCGCCATCCGGTTCGAGGACGCCGACTTCCATCGCAAGGAGATGACGCTGATGGGTAGCCGGAACGCGACGGACGCGGACTTCCGGCGCGTGATCGAGGCCATCGAAGCGGGCATGGTGCCGCTCGACCGGATCCTGACGCATCGCACCACGCTGGCGCGGGCGGCGGATGACCTGCCGCGCTGGGCGACGCAGAAATCCGGCCTGATCAAGGCCGTCATCACCATCGGAGACGAACCGGCAACAGGGAAAGGGACGGCGCCGAGCGAATGACCGGAACGACAGCCGACACGCCGTTGATCGGATGGCCGAACGGCGCTGCGCCGCGCGGCCCGTGTCGTTGCGTGCCGGTGCCGCTCGGCGCCGGGGAGAACCTGTGCCGCCGACTGCCTGGTTCCGCCATCGGGATTGCCGGATGGCGCTGCGTCGGCGGGGGAGGAGGCGGGGGCACGACGCGCGCCCCCGCCACGATCAGTCGACGGCTACTGGGCGCAGATGCCCGGCTCCTCGATGGTGCACAGGTCGAGCCCGGTGAACTTCGGGTCCTCGACGGTCGCGCCGCCGATCAGCGAGATCAGGATATCGGGCGCCTCGTTGCCCATCTGGTAGGGCCGCTGGCCGATCTGGAAGTGGCTGCGTCCCTCGCGGAAGGCCTGGGTCTGCGGCGGCAGGGTGTCGCCGGCGATGATGATCAGGTCCTTGCTCTTGAGCCTGTCCATGACCTGGTCGGTGTTCTGCGCATAGGCCTGCGGCCCGAACTGCGCCCAGCCGCCAACCAGGATGAAGGCATCGAGGTCGGGGTTGGCGGTGAAGACGTCGGCCATCTGCTGGTTGGCAGTGGGGATGTCGTCATTGGTGAAGACCGGGCAGCCGGCGGCTTCGGTCCAGCCATTGGTGTTGTCGAGACGGTCGACACCCTTGGCTCCGGCAATGGTGTCGCGGAAGCCGGCGGCGCGCTCGTTGATGTTGGCCGCGGCGACATTGCCCAGCTGCAGGCAGACGGTGCCGCCGGCGGGCTTGAGCTTCATGGCTTCCTTGGCCATGCCGACGCCCATGTCGTAGTTGTTGGTGCCGAAGTAGGTCTTGCGGAGCGCCTTGTCCTCCGGCAGCAGGTCGGCATCGACCGTGATGATCGGCATCTGCGGGTTGGCCGCCCGCAGCATGTTGGCCATGGCCGGCGCGTTGGACGGGGAGATGGCGATACCGGCGACGCCCCGGCTGATCAGGTCCTGGACGATTTGCACCTCGCCCGCCTCGTCCGAGCTCAAGGCCGGACCGGTGTAGAGGCACTCGTACTCGCTGTCGGCGTGCGCCGCATTCCAGTCGGCGCAGCCCTGGCCCATGACCGTGAAGAACGGATTGTCGAGGCCCTTCACCACGACCGCCAGGATCTTCTTGTCGGCGGCTACCGCCCCGCTCGCCAGACCCGCCACCACGGCGGCCCCCGCGAGCATCAAAGTCGTCTTGCGCATTCTTTCTCCTCCCACGTTGCTGTCTCGACCCGCCTCAAGCAGGCCCCCCCGCGATTTCGGAGCGCACCTATCCTCGGCCGGGCCGGGGCCCGGCGGTGTCGCCGTCGCGATGAGCTCATTGATCCCGCGTGGTCCGCGGCCCCGATCGTAAGGGCTGCCTCGAGCGGTCCGGGACCGTCAATGCATATAATATTACTACTCTGGGAAGTGTCAATGGGTCTGACGTACGTGCACATCTCGGCGCAAGAACTGGTATGACAATATAGCTAACTATATGCCTGGCAGAGGAAAATGTATTTGTCATACAAATACATTGGTGGCGCGCAGTCTAGGAAGAATGTCGATTGACGACGAGCGACCGTGCCCGCAAGATCGTCGACGAATGACAAGCGGAAACTATATCCGCGAGGGGAGGGGCATGGCCGTTTTGGAGCTGGCTAATATCGCCAAGCACTATGGTGCTATTACGGCGCTGACCGACATATCGTTGACACTCAATGCCGGCGAGGTCGTCGGTTTGGTGGGCGACAATGGTGCCGGCAAGACGACGCTGGTGAAGATCATCGCCGGTAACTTCAACCCTTCCGAAGGTACGATCAGGCTGGATGGCCACCCGGTGCAACTGCACGGGCCCAAGGACGCACGCTCGAAGGGGATTGAGATCGTGTACCAGGACCTTGCGCTGGCCGACAACCTGACGGCGGCGGCCAACATCTTCCTCGGTCGCGAGCTCACCAACCTGGCCCGCACGCCGCAGGAAGCCGAGCAGCCCGCGCATCGCCGCCGTCGCGGGTGGCGCTGGCTGGTTCCGGAGATCCTGGACTACGGCGCCATGTACAGGCGGGCAGGCGAACTTTTCGCCGAACTCAAGTCCGAGACCCGCCCCCGCGACATCGTCAAGCGCATGTCGGGCGGACAGCGGCAGGCCGTGGCCATCGCGCGGACCCGGCTGTCCAATCCCAAGATCGTGCTGATGGACGAGCCGACCGCCGCGATCAGCGTGCGGCAGGTCGCCGAGGTGCTGGCGCTGATCCACCGGCTCAAGGAGCAGGGCATCGCGGTCGTGCTGATCAGCCACCGAATTCCGGACGTCTTCGCCGTCTGCGATCGCCTCGTCGTGCTGCGGCGCGGACGCAAGGTGGCGGACAAGCGGGTCGCGGATTCGTCGCCCCAGGAAGTCACCGGTCTCATCACCGGCGCCATCGAGCAGGCCTAGGAGTATCGCCCAATGAGTGCCGACGCTACGCTCAAGGACGTCATCGACCAGCGCACCCATCGCGGGCCGCTGTCCTGGCTGGTCAGCAGGCAGATCTTCTGGATCCTCCTCGCCGTCGTCCTGGCGATCATCGCCATGTCGATGCTGACGACCACCTTCGCGACGCCGAACAACCTGTTCAACGTCACCCGCAACTTCGCATTCGTCGGGATCGTCGGGCTGGGGATGACTGCGGTGATCATCACCGGGGGCATCGACCTGTCGGTCGGCGCGACGGTGCTGATCTCGGCAATGGTCACGACCATCATCATGCATGCCGGGCTGCCGATCACCTTGGCCCTGCCGGCGGCAATGGCGGCATCGCTGCTCGTCGGTCTGATCAACGGGCTGTTGATCGCGGTTGCCGGCATGCCGGCCTTCGTGGTCACGCTGGGCATGATGTCGGTCGCCCGCTCGATCGGCATGGTGCTGTCCAACAATGCGTTGATCTACGAGTTCGGTCCGGACCAGGCAATCCTGTTCGCTATCGGTGGCGGCTCGGTGTCGCTGTTCGGGCTGCCGGTGCCCAACCCGCTGATCGCCATGATCGTCCTGGCGCTGATCACCGGCTTTGCCCTGCGCTGGACCCGGTGGGGCCGGCACCTGTTCGCCATCGGCGGCAACGAGCGGGCGGCGATCCTGACCGGCGTGCCGGTCAAGGCGATGAAGGTCTCGGTCTACATGTTCGTGGCGTTCTGCGCCGGCGTCACGGGCTTCCTGCAGACCGGCTGGCTCGGCTCGGTCACCACCGGCCTCGGCACCGGGCTCGAGCTCACCGTGATCGCCGCAGCGGTCATCGGCGGCGCGAACCTGGCCGGGGGCAGCGGCACGGCGCTCGGCGCGATAGTGGGCGCCGCACTCATCGAGATCATCCGCAACTCATTGACGCTGCTGGGGATCAGCACGTTCTGGCAAGGCACCTTCGTGGGCGCCTTCATTGTTCTGGCCGTGGCGTTCGACCGGCTTCGCAACACCGAGACCGGCGAGTGACACGACGATCGGCTCCGTCCTGCGCGGGCAGGGCGGAGGATGGGGCCGGCCCGGCCGGACCCCGGCGAGGACCCTCGGGGCCGTCGCGAACTGACTGAAAACGACTGCTTCCACTCCGACCGAGGGGTCGGGCGTGGGCCCGCAAGCAGGCACTGAGGTACGCACATCAGCCGCGCTGCGGCACATTGGGAGGAAGATATGAGAACTTTAGTCGGTCTGGCCGCGGCGCTTGCCGCAAGCCTTGCCCTGTCGGGTGGCGCGCTGGCGCAGGACAAGCCCAAGCTGGCCTTCGTCGTCAACGCCGCCTCGGACTTCTGGAAGCTGGCCGAGGCCGGCGTCAAGAAGGCCCAGGGCGAACTGCCGAACTACGAACTCGAGTTCAAGTACCCCGCGCAGGGGACGGCGGCGCTGCAGAATGCGCTGATGGATGATCTGGTCGCCGCCGGCACGGATGCGATCATGATCTCCTCGGCCGATCCGAAGAACTCGATCGACGCCTTCAACCGGATTGCGGCGCAAGTGCCGCTGTTCACCACCGACTCCGACGCACCCGCTTCCGATCGCATCGCCTATCTGGGCTCGTCCAACACGCTGGCCGGCGTCCAGGCCGGCGAGGAGATGGTCAAGGCCATGAACGGCCAGCCCGGCAAGTGCATGGGCTTCGTCGGCTTCCTCGGGGCCGACAATGCCATCGAGCGGATCGCCGGCTTCAAGCAGGCGATCGAGGGCAAGGGCATCGAGCTGATCGACGTCCGCGGCGACGATGTCGACTTCACGCGCGCCCGCACCAATGTCGATGACGTGCTGGTCGCCAATCCGGACGTCAACTGCATGGTCGGCTTCTACTCCTACAACCCGCCAAAGATCTACGAGGCGCTGCAGGCGGCCGGCAAGCTCGGGCAGATCACGGTGGTGGCGTTCGACGAGGACCCGGTGACCCTCGGGGCCGTGCGCGAGGGTTCCTTCGCCTCGACCGTGGTGCAGCAGCCGTTCGAGTGGGGCTACCAGGGCATGAAGCTGATGGCCGCCTATCTCGAGGGCGACAAGTCGGGCGTGCCGGCGGACGAGCTGATCATCGTGCCCACCAAGGTGATCAACAAGGACAATGTCGATGCGTTCGAGGCCGACCTGAAGGCCAAGATCAACGGCTGAGGTTCCTCCGGCGGGCGGTGCGGGCCTTCCCGGGCCCCGCCGCCCGATCGGTGTCTGGGCGCCGCAGGGCGTTGGTGTTAGCGTTCCGACGGCGGGACGTGTGGGGAAGTTCTATGCCAACTGGCGACGGTCCGACGGAGGCCATCCGCCCCTTTCTTCGGTTGACGGGGGTGCGCAAGGCGTATCCCGGGGTGGTGGCGCTTGCCGGCTTCGACATGTCGGTGCGGGCCGGCGAGGTCATCGGCCTCGTCGGCGAGAACGGTGCGGGCAAGTCGACGCTGATGAAGATCCTCGGGGGGGTGATCAAGCCCGACTCCGGCCACATCGAGATCGACGGCGTGGCGCTGGACGGCCTGACGGTCACCCAGTCGATGAAGGCCGGAATCGCCTTCGTTCACCAGGAACTGAACCTGTTCGACAATCTCGACGTCGCGGCCAACGTCTTCATCGGGCGCGAACCGCGCACCGCGGGACTGCTGAACCTCGTCGACGAGCGCCGCATGCGGGCCGCCGTTACACCGTTCCTGAAGCGACTGGGCGCGAATTTCTCGGCGGACACGCCATTGAGCCGGCTGTCGCTGGCCCAGCAACAGCTGGTGGAGATCGCCAAGGCGCTCTCGCTCGACGCCCGGCTCGTCATTCTCGACGAGCCGACTTCGTCCTTGCCGCTCGCGGAGACGGACAGGCTGCTCGACGTCATCGCCGCCCTCAGGGACGAGCAGGTCTCCGTCATCTTCATCTCCCACCGGCTCGGTGAGATCGAGCGGGTCGCGGATCGGGTGGTGGTGTTGCGGGACGGGCAACTGGTAGGCGAACTCGAGCGGTCGCAAATCTCGCACGACCGCATGGTGCGGCTGATGATCGGGCGCGACCTGAAGGTGGCCGATGCCACCGCTCGTAGCGCCCGGGGATCGGTCGCATTGTCGGCGCGCGCCATCCGCACAGCCGCCTATCCGCATCGTGCGGTGGACTTCGATCTGCATGCCGGGGAGATTCTGGGGCTGGCCGGCCTCGTCGGTTCGGGGCGGACCGAACTGGCGCGTGCCCTGTTCGGCATCGACGAGCGCTTCGGCGGAAGCGTCACGCTGGACGGGCAGCCGCTGCGCGTCCGCAACTCCTCCGATGCCCTTGCCGCCGGCGTGTTCCTCGTTCCCGAAGACCGCAAGGGGGCCGGCATCTTGCTGGACCTCCCCATCGTCGAGAACATCACCTTGCCAAACCTGGGCGCCTACGCCGTAGGCGGCTTCGTGTCGAAGACCCGCGAACGCAGGCAGGCCGAGGCAAGTCGAAGCGAACTGGGCATCAAGGCACCGACGGTCGAGACCAGAACCGGCAGCCTGTCGGGCGGCAACCAGCAGAAGGTGGTGCTGGCCAAGTGGCTGGCGATGCGGCCCCGCGTGCTGATCTTCGACGAACCGACGCGCGGCATAGATGTCGGCGCCAAGTCGGAGATCTACAGGCTGATGCGCGACCTGGCCGACAACGGGGTGGCGGTGCTGATGATCTCCAGCGACATGGAGGAGGTGATCGGTGTCTCCGACCGGATCGCGGTGATGCACGAAGGTGCCATTTCCGGCGTGCTGGAGCGCGTCGACTTCACCGAGCACAACATACTCTTGCTCGCCGTCGGGCGAAGCGTTGCCCGATCGGGGCAGACCGGGGAATCCCTGCAATGAACAAGAAAGACCTGGGCCTGCTGGTCCTGATCGTGGTTGTCGGCCTCGTCGTCTACCTGCGCAATCCGCTCTTTCTCAGCCCCAACAACCTCGCCAACACGGCGAACCTGATCGGACTGTTCGGCCTGTTCGCGATCGCCCAGGGCTTCGTGATCATCACCGGGGGCATCGAGCTGTCGGCCGGATCGATGATCGCGCTGCTGGGCGTGCTGTTCGTCGACCTGGTCGGCAGCAAGGGGGTACCCTGGCCGATCGCGATGGCCATCGTCATCGCGCTCGGCCTGCTCCTGGGGCTGATCCATGGGCTGCTGATCACCCGGCTGAAGATGCAGCCCTTCGTGGTCACCCTGTGCGGCCTGCTGATCTACCGTGGCGTCGCGCGCGGCTACACGGCCGACGCGACGGCCGGGTTTCCGTTCGGGTCGGAGTACCCCGGCCTCGACTTCTTCGTCGCGCGCATCGCCGGGGTGCCCATCTCGGTGTTCGTGCTGGCCATCGTCGCGGTCATCGCCTGGTTCACGCTGCACCGCTCGGTGTTCGGGCGTTACCTGTTCGCGATCGGCAAGAACGAGGAGGCCGCCCGCTTCTCGGGCATCCGGACCGGCATGGTGGTAACGGCGGCCTATGTGATCTGCGCCGGGCTGACGGCGCTCGCGGCGATCTTCTTCGCCATGTACACCCGGTCCGTGCAGCCCTCCTCGCAGGGCAATTTCTACGAGCTCTACGCCATCGCGGCGGCGGTGCTGGGAGGCTTCTCGCTGCGGGGCGGCGAAGGCTCGATCGTCGGGGTGGTGCTGGGTACGGTGCTGCTGCAGGAACTGCAGAACCTCGTGAACCTGCTCGGCATTCCCTCCTCGCTGAACTTCGCGGTGATGGGCGGAGTCATCCTGATCGGCGTCCTGGTCGACCAGCAATGGGGGATCTTCCGGGCCCGACGCCGCATCGGCGAGATCGCCCGTGCCGGCCCACGGCAGGGCGGCTGACGCAACCGGACCCGCGCCGCTTCAGCCCTCGCGCCCGGCCAGCAGCTCCACGGCACCGGCGGCCGCCTGCCAGGGCGTATCGTAGGAGGGCCGGTTGGCGAAGCGATGCATGCCGAGCGTCAGCCGGGCCACGGTTCCCGGTTGCAGCACGACGCGTAGCCAGCGGCCGGACACAGGGATGGCGTCGCCGCTCCCCGGCCGGGCACTGACGAAGTCGTGCTCTCCGAATACGCCCGCCTCGATGATCAGTTCGCGGGCCTCGGTGAGGCTGGTATTGGCGAGGGTCACGGTGGCCTCGTCGGCACGGAGGCCCTCCACAAGTGCAGCGACGTCCGGCGGCAGGCCGGGGCGCCGGGCGACAGCATCGAAATAGCGCAGGCGGGCCTGCTGAAGGCCGCCATGGTAGACGTGCATCGGCCCGCCGAGGGTCAGTTGCGCCAACCCCTCGATGACCATCGGGGTCAGCTGCTGCCACATGTGGATGGTCATCGATTCCCGGTAGTGATCCATGGTCAGCGGATCGTTCTCGGGCCGCCGGAAGTTGGCGATCTGGCGGGCGATGGTCGCGAGGTTGGCTTCGAGCACCGCCTCGGGATAGCCGGGATAATGGCCGCGCATGAAGCGGAACCACTGCGCGGTGTTGCCGTTGAAGCCCATGTGCCCGCCATTGCTGGCGCCATAGCCGTGATAGGCCGGATTGACGCTGTCGAACAGCTCCCCGGCCCAGCCGCGCTCGGCGCGCTCGGCGTCCTCTTCCGCCATCGAGAGGTTCCACAGGTAGACCCCGTACATCGGGTGCATGGGGCGATAGTCGCGCCAGCCCTCGTCGTAGCGACGGTTGGGAACCACGATCCTGCCGGCTTCATCGCGGCGCAGCGCCCACAGCATGTCCAGCTGCGAGCGCGGCAGGTCGAGATGGCCCATGTCGCCCGTCAGCAGCGCGGCGTTGGTGGCTCCGACGCAGAGCGGTTCGAGCAGCGAGAACGAGCCGTGCGGCCAGCGCCAGCCGTAGTAGCCGCCCCACCACTTGCCGTCGTTGTACTCGCCGATCTCGCCCGAGAGCCCGACATTGTCCGGGGTGATGCCGCCGTTGCGGGCCGTCCGCTCTCGCCACGCGCCCAGATAATCGAGCACCCAGGCGCGGTACTTTTCCTCGCCGGTGTAGAGGAAGGCGTGGGTCATCAGCGATGTCGCGCCCAGGTTGAGCGGTACGTCGCCCCGCGACTGCCGCTCGTTGATGCGTCGCAGGATCTCGGCATAGGTGGCGTCGTCCGACCACGGGGTTCGGCTGCCGTAGCGATCGATGCCGGGAAGGTCCTCGAAGGGAGGCAGGTAGTTGTCGAGGATCTCGCGATGGGTGGACCAGTCCTCCGCCGTCTGCACGAACCGCGGGCCGCGGCTGCCGGTAATGGGGGAGCGGATCAGGCGGCGCGCGGCGTCCCAGTTCCTGGCCTCGGCGTCCTCGCCGTTGTAGAGGCCGGCGAAGCGTCGGGCCCGCTGGCGGTCCTTGAGCACGGCCGGGTCGGCGAGGCCGAAGAAGTAGAAAAACAGGTTGCTCTCGCCGTGATGCATCCAGTCGTAGTAGGCGTCGTACTCGCGATGGATCTGGCCGTACTCGGTCCACTGCCAGGTGATGCCGTCCCAGATGGTACGCGAGCGCCGATAGACCTGCTCGCTGCCACCGAGCGCGTAGTACAGCGGCATGTTCATGAACCCCTCGTAGGGGTCGTCGGAGCCATCCATGCCCGGCCAGCGGTCGCGCCAGATCAGCGTACCGTCGGCCCTGGTGTAGCGGTCGGCGAACTCGATGGCGGCCTGGTCGAGGGTTGCGATGATCTGCCGCTCGAGCAGGGCCCAGCGCGGCATCGGCGCGATCGTGTCGATGGTGATGGACGGGATGCTCATGGGGTCGGGCGCGGCCGCTACTCGTAGACGGCCTTGCCGGTCTCGACCGTCTTCAGCCAGTCCCAGTCGATGACGGCCCCGAGCCCCGGACCCTCCGGCACGTCGACACAGCCATTGGCGTCGACCGCATCGAGATCGTCGGAGTAGCCGTCTGCATGGATGCGGTTCTGCGACTTCCAGCCCGGGACCTTGGGGTGCACGAGGCCCAGTTCGTAGTAGTTGGTGTTGCGGATCGCCGCCATGCAGTGGCGGGGCGCGTGTCCGGGCGCATGGATCTCGACGTCGATGCCGAAGCCCTCGGCGACATGGGCCAGCTTCATGACGCCGGTGATGCCGCCGTCGTAGTCGGTGTCGGCGCGCACGTAGTCGGTACCCTCGGCGATGAGCTGGTCGACCCTGAGTTCGATGCCGCGCACATGCTCGCCGAGGAGGATCGGCGTCTTGATGAACTGCTTGAGCTTCTTGTGGGCGTAGGCGGACAGCCCGCCGTCCTTGTAGGGGTCCTCGTACCAGAAGTAGTTGGCCTCGTCGCAGGCCTTGCCGACCTTCAGCGCGTCGCTCCAGTTCTGATATTCGCAGCCGGGGTCGATCATCAGGTCCATCTTCGCCCCCACTGCCTTGCGCGTCGCCAGCACGGTGGCGGCCTCTCGATCGACGGGGCCGTTCCCCCATCCGTGGATTTTGAAGGCCGGATAGCCCATCTCGCGACACTGCACGGCGAAATCGCCAAAGGCCTCGGGGCTGTCGAGGCCGCCGTTCTCGTCGCCATGATAGGTCGAGGCATAGGCCGGCAGCTTCTTCCGGTAGCCGCCGAGCAACTCGTAGACAGGCACTCCATAGGCCTTGCCGGCGATGTCCCACAGCGCCATGTCGATCGGGCCCATGCCGAACTTGTCGTGCTTGCGCAGCGCCCGCTTCAGGTCGTTCCAGATCTTCTCGCGCTCGAGCGCGTTCTTGCCGATCAGGTACTGGGCCGCCATCGCCACCTGCGCGTAGGAGACGCCGACGCCTCCTGCATATTCCCCGGTGATGCCCGCCTCGGTCTCGATGGTGAAGACGTAGTCGGTGCGCGGTACCCCGCCGCCCTTGAGGTAGACATGGTTGAAGCCGTTATAGTCGAACCCGAGTTCGCGCTGTATCCACTTGTACTCGTGGACGGTGAGCCGCTTGATGCGAAGGTCTTTCATCGGTCTGCTTTCCGGGATGGGCCTAGATGCGGTCGCCGCTGTCGGGGTCGAACAGGTTGATGGCGGCGGTGTCGACGCCGAGGGTCATCGCCTCGCCCAGTTTCGGACGATCCCGTGAGCCGACGCGAGCGGTCACCATCTGTCCGCCGACATTGAGGATGACCATGGTGTCGGGCCCCGTCGGCTCGACCACGTCGACCGTGCCGGTCAGCGCGGCGCCTGCGGTCCTGGGGTGGAGGGTCTCCGGGCGGATGCCGGCAACCACCGGCCTGCCAACCCAGGCGCCGGCGTCCTGCGACAGGTCGGCTAGCGGCAACGCCGCATCGCCGTGCTTCAGCACGAGGCCGCCATCGACCCGCTCGAGCCGGCCGGACAGGAAGTTCATGGTCGGCGAGCCGATGAAGCCGGCAACGAACATGTTGGCCGGCTTCTCATAGATGGTCTGCGGTTCGGCCAGTTGCTGGATGACGCCGCCCTTCATCACGGCGACGCGCGTCCCCAGCGTCATCGCCTCGATCTGGTCGTGCGTCACGTAGACCACCGTGGTGCCGAGCCGGTCGTGCAGCCGCTTGATCTCGGTGCGCATCTCGACGCGCAGCTTGGCGTCGAGATTGCTGAGCGGTTCGTCGAACAGGAACAGGTCGGGATCGCGGACGATGGCCCGACCCATCGCCACGCGCTGGCGCTGGCCTCCGGACAGCTGTCCCGGCTTGCGATCGAGCAGATGCTCGATCTGCAGCATGGACGCTGCCTTGTTGACCTCGGCCTCGCGGGTCTGCGGATCGACCTTGCGCATCTCCAGGCCGAACCCGATGTTCCGGCGCACCGACATGGTGGGGTAGAGTGCGTAGGACTGAAACACCATGGCGATGTTGCGGTCCTTGGGGTGGACGTTGTTGACGTTGCGGGCCCCGATCAGGACGTCGCCGCCGGAACTCGGCTCGAGCCCGGCGATGATCGACAGCAGGGTGGACTTTCCGCACCCGGACGGGCCCAGAAGCACCAGGAAGCCGCCGTCCTCCAGCTCGATGTCGATGTTCCTGAGCACCTCGACCGAGCCGAAGTTCTTCCTAACGCCCTTGATGGAGAGTGTTGCCATCGGCTGCTAACCCTTGACTGCGCCGGCAGTGATGCCGGCAACCATGACGCGCTGCACGAAGGCGAACAGGACGATCACCGGCAGGATGGAAATCATGCCGCCCGCCGCCAGCATCCCCCAGGGGAGCTGGAACTCGCCCACCATCAGCTGCAACCCGACGGGCCAGGTGCGCGAGCCCTGGCTGGTGGTCAGCATCAGGGCGAACAGGTACTCGTTCCAGGCCGCGATGGCGACGAAGACGCAGGTGGCGACCAGCCCGTTGCGGGCGATCGGAATGACGATGCGGAACATGGCGCCGAGGCGGGTCGAACCGTCGATGCGCGCCGCGCTCTCCAGTTCCTTCGGGGCCGCGTCGAAGAAGCCCTTGAGCATCCAGACGAACAGCGGCAGCAGGAAGCTGGTATAGGCGATGGCGAGGCCGTGCGTGCTGTCGAGCAGGCCCACCTGGCGCATCACGATGAACAGCGGGATGATCATCAGGACGGCCGGAAACATGCGCACGACCAGGTATCCGAGCATGAGCTGCGTCCGGCCCGGGAAATGGAACCGGGAGAAGGCGTAGGAGGCAATCGTGCCGGTCAACAGGCAGATGAGGACGGTGAGGCTCGTCACCATCAGGCTGTTCATCACCAGCACCGGATAGCCCGACTGCGACCACAGCCGCACGTACCAGTCGAAGGTGAAGCGGGTCGGGAAGTAGACCATCTCGCGCGTGACGATATCCGCCTCGACCTTGATCGAGGTCAGGAAGGTCCAGATGATCGGGAACACACAGACCAGGGCGAGCAGCACCAGGACGGCGTAGCTGGCGACGTCCCACAGCATCTTCGAGCCGGTTCGGGTCTGGGCCATGGGGCTAATCCTGATTGACCTTGGAGAGCCGGATATAGGCCCAGGCGAACAGCATGAGCAGCACGAACATCACCACCGAGAGCGCGCCCGCGTAGCCGAAATTGAAGTCCTTGTAGGCCATCTGGAAGGCATAGAGCGACAGCACCTGGGTGGAGCGCCCCGGTCCGCCGCTGGTGAGGATGAGCAGCAGGTCGGGCGAGTTCACGAGGCCGATGACACGCAGGATCACCGCGGCGGCGATGATGGTCTTGAGCATCGGCAAAGTGATCAGGCGCAACTGCGCGAAGGGGCCGGCGCCGTCGATGTCGGCGGCCTTGTGGAGGTCGGACGGAATACCCTTCAGGCCCGCCATGATCAGCAGCGTGAAGAACGGGAAGCTGTGCCAGGTCTCGACGATGATGGCGGCGGCCATGGCGGTGGAGGGATCGGCGAACCAGGCCTTGTAGCCGGTCAGGAGGCCGGTCCGGACCAGCAGGTCATTGATCACGCCCATCCGCGGATCGAGCATCAGCGCCCACATGTGGCCGGCGACCACGTTGGGCAGGAAGTAGGGCAAGAGGATCAGCACCGCCAGGAACTTCGTTCCCGGCAGGTTGCGGTTCAGCGCCAGTGCCGCGATGAGGCCGATGAGGAACTCGAGGGCGATCGAGGATGTGACCCAGACGGCCGTGTTGCGCAGCGACGTCCAGAAGATCGGATCGGCCAGCATGCGCGCGTAGTGCTTGAACAGCACCCAGTCGGTGCCCAGATCGGGGCGGTTGAGCCGCATCTCGCGGAAGCTCATCTGCATCCCGTAGACGGTCGGGTAGAGCACCACCGCGGTGATCAGCAGCGCACTGGGCAGCAGGAGCAGGTACATCCAGTACCTGGTCTCCGAGAGCTCGGAGATCAGCCGGACCGGGCTGACGCTCTCCCAGATCGTGCGCGGTGGCGGATAGGCGGCGCGGCTCATCGGGCCTCCCGGTTGGCACGGCGGTGTCGAATGGGGCGGCCGGGAAGGGGCCCGACCGCCCGCGTCACTCAGGCGGTGGCCTCAGCGAGCCCGGCGATCATCTCGTCGACGGCCTGCTCGGGCGTCGCTTCGCCGATCAGCACGCGCTGGAAGTTCGGCAGCACGGAGCTCTCCGCCCAGCCGGCCGCGCCGGGGAAGCTCGGCTGCGGGATGCCGAAGGCGAGCGTGTCGGCCGCGGCGGCGTACATCGGGTTGCCGATGATGCGCTGGTCCTGGGCCGCGACGGTCGAGGCGGGGAAGTAGCCTGTCTTCTCGAGGAAGGCCACCGCCGCGTCCGGTTCGCCCCAGAACTTGATCCACTCCCAGGCCGCGTCCGCACCTTCCTCCTTGGTGATGGTGTTGTACGCGTAAGCGAGGCGGGCGACGCGCGTCGCCGGTCCGGCCGGGATCGCCATGGTGCCGAACTGCTTGCCGGGTTCGAGCTTGGAGGCGATGTCCTGATAGGAGCCGGTGTGGTGGTAGATCATCGCCGTCTGGCCGGTCTGGAAGCCTTCGATGATCTGGCGGAAGCCGTCATTGGCCGCGCTCGGCGGCACCGCGCCGTCCTTGACCAGCAGGCCGGCGAAGAAGTCGATCGCCGCGATCGCCTTGTCGCGATCGAGTCCGATGGTGCCGTCGGCATGCAGCACCGGCGAGCCGAAGGCCTCCATCATGTTGATGATGATGTTCTGGCCGCCGGGGCCGCCGCGCAGGCCGTAGCCATAGCGCCCCTTGGACGCGTCGGTCAGCTTGATGGCGGCCTCGCGCAGCTCGACCCAGGTGGTCGGCACGGCGATGCCGGCTTCCTCGAACCAGTCCTTGCGATAGTACATCCAGTCGACGAAGGCGAAGCCGGGCACGCCGTAGGTCTTGCCGTCGAGGCTGATCGAGGCAAAGCGGGAGTCGTCGAAGTCGGCGCGGCGCTCCCAGCCGGAAACGCGGTCCGTCATGTCGATCAGGGCGCCCATCGCGAGCAGGTCGCGGAAGCGCTCCGAGGACACCATGGTGACGTTGGGGCGGCTGCCCGACACCACGGCGGCGGTGATCTTGGCCATGAACTCGGGATTCGGGATGTTCTCGGGCGTGACGCTGATGTCCGGGTGGGCGGCCTTGAACAGGGCCATCACGCTGTCGAGGCCGGCCTGCTCGGACTGGCTGGTGAAGGTGTGCCAGTAATTGATGGACGTCGACTGCGCGAACGCGCCCCGCGGCAGCAGGGCAGAGGCGGCTAGGGCGCCGCCACCCAGCTTCAGCGTGGAACGCCGGTCAAATCTGGTGGTCATCGGATAGTCCTCCCCTTGTGCGAAAAACTCGCGTTGCTCAGGCACCTAGTTCAGGCGTGGACCCACGGTCGCATGCGTTCGGCCAGCGGTCGAAAATGCGCCCGCGGAGACAGGTATCGCCGTGCGAGCGGCCGTGGCGGTCGGGCCCGATCATCCTCCCGATGGTCCGCCGCTCGCCTGATATATCATTCATTAGGCTATGATAGATCAACCCCTTCGGCAATGATACTTTCTGCAGTCGTCAGCTGTAGGGGCCGATCTGGTGCAGCCGCTCGCCGCCGAAGATCATGTCGGAGTAGGTGCCGGCGGGCAGGGGCGCGCCGGCCGGGAGGCGATACCGCTCGACGATTTCGGGGCGGAGCTCGACGCCGAGGCCGGGAGAATCGGGAAGCTCGAGCAGGCCGTCCCGCACCGTCAGCGGCGATGTCAGCAACTCGTCGACGAAGGGGTTGTGCGACTGGTCGATCTCGACGGTGATGCCGTTGGGCATGCTGGCGACGACCTGGGCGTTTGCCATGACCGCGATGGCGTCGGACCAGCTGTGAGGCGCAAATCGCTTGCCGGCCGTCGCCGCCAGTTCGGCAACGGCCCGGGCCTCGCCGATGCCGCCGCAGCGCGACACGTCGGGTTGCACGATGTCGACGGCGTTGCTGCGCAGCAACTCGGCGAAGCCCTGGACGCCGAACTCGTTCTCGCCGGCAGCGAGCGGCACGGCCGATTGCGGGCGCAACGCGGCGAAGCCCTCGACGTCCTCCGGCTGCAGGGGCTCTTCGAACCAGAACACCTTGCGTCGTGCCAGTTCCCCGCTGAGCTGCCGGGCCTGCTCCATCGAGTAGCGCATGGAGCCGTCGACGATCACCTGCGCGTCGCGTCCGGCGCCCGCGACGACGGCATCGAGGGCGGCGATGTCGTAGTCCGATCCGCGACCAAGGCGCATCTTCATGCGGCGGAAGCCGGCATTGCGATGCCGTTCCGCCTCGTTTGTCAGGTCGGGCAGGTGATCGGCCCAGAGCAGGGCGCTCGCATAGGCCGGTACGGAACGGACGCGGTCTCCACCGAGCAGCCGGTGCACCGGCAGCCCCCGCTGCTTGCCCTTCAGGTCCCAGAGCGCCACCTCGACAGCTCCGATGGCCGACATCACCGCTCCCTTGCGGCCGAACCAGCGCGTGCCCGCGTACATGGAGCGCCAGAGCCGCCCGATGTCGTCGATCTCTTCGCCGCGCAGCAGCGGCAACGCCTGGTCGGTGATGGCGATCTCGACCAGTCGCGGGTGCGAGTAGGCCGACCCGATGCCGATCGTACCGTCGTCGGCAACCACCTCGATCAGCGAGGTGACGCGATGCGTGCAGCGGCCGCCGGCGTATCGGAACCGGTGATGCTCGGGGTAGGCAAAGACCAGGGTGGTGACTCGGATGTCGTCTACTCGCATGCCCGGCGCCTTCCTTCGTTGTGCCGGCGACGCTATCGGGAGGGCGCGGCGTGGTCAATGAGGAAGTTGCGTATCCGCAAAACGAACAGTCGACGAGTGTAGTCGGTTTCAGCCCGCTGCTATTGTTCGCGTAAGCGGTGCAGGCTTGAGGTGTCTCGAATTTGCGTATACGAAAAGACGAAAGCCCGCCACCGTCGATACGGAGAACCGGAATGTCGTTGCAGCGTCGCTATCGCATCGCCATTGGCGGTATTGCGTTCGAGGGCAACTCGCTTTCCCCCATGCGGTCGGCACGGGATGCGTTCGAGCAGAAGTACCTCAAGGTCGGTGAGGCGATCGCCGACCTGGCGGATACCACGACCGAGCATGCGGGCGCCCTCGCGGTGCTGCGGCTGCGCGGCGCCGAGGTCCTGCCGCTGCTCGCCACGCATGGCGGCGCCGGCGGACGGGTCACCGCCGCCTGCTGGGCCGACCTCAAGGGCGAGCTGCTGACCCGGCTGCGCAGGGCGATGCCCGTCGATGGCGTCTACCTGGCGCTGCACGGCGCCATGCTGTGCGAAGGCGTGGACGATCCGGAGGGAGAGATCCTCGACGAGGTCCGCGACATCGTCGGCACGGTGCCGATTGCCGTCAGTTACGACCTGCACGGACACCTGACCCAGCGCATGCTGGACGCGGCCGACATCACGCTGGCCTACCAGCTCTATCCGCACGACGACGGGTTCGAGACGGGGCAAAGGGCTGTCGGATTGCTGCTGCGAACGCTCGACGGCGAGATCCGGCCGGTCACCAGTATGTGCCGGATTCCCGCCATCATCCCGAGCCTCAAGCAGCGCACCAGGGGGCACACGCCGATGGTGCAGCTCTATCGGCTGGCCCGCAGCTACGAGGCCGCGGGCGGCGCGCTGTCGGTCAGCTACTTCGCCCCGCAGCCCTGGCTGGACCTGCCGGGGCTTGGCTTCACCGGCGTTGCGGTGACCGACGCCAACGCCGCTCGCGCGACCGAGATCGCCGCGGCGATCGCCCATCGCGGCTGGGAACTCAGGCACGACTTCGACATCGACATCGTTCCGGTCGACGACGCCATCCGTCGCGGCCTGAGGCTCCCCGGCAGCCCGGTCATTCTCGTCGACGCCTCGGACTGCGTCGGCGGCGGCGCCTCCGGTGACAGTGTCGCGGCGCTGCAGCGCCTGCTGGAACTCGCGCCGGACGCGACGGCGGCGACGATCATCGTCGACCCCGAGACGGCGGCACAGGCGGTGGCGGCCGGCGTCGGCGCCGAGATCGACGTGGCCCTGGGCAACAAGCTGGACCCCGGCTACGGGTCCCCGCTGGCCCGCACGGCCAGGGTCGAGCGGGTGTCGGACGGGCGCTTCCGCTATTCGGGCGGGATCTACGGCAACACCGAAGCCGAGATGGGGCCCTCGGCGCTGCTCTCGATCGGCGCGGCGCTGGTCGTCGTCGCCAGCTTCCCGAGCTACGAGTATGCCGACGAGCAGTTCCGCGCGCTCGGCCTCGACGTTCGCAAGCTGAAGTTCATCGTGGTCAAGAACCCGATGAACTACCAGCAGGTCTACGAGGATGCCGCGGCGACGTACATCCTCGATACGCCCGGGCCGACGACGCCGGACCTCAGGCACATCGCGATTCCGAAGGCTGGCCGGCCGCTCTTCCCCTTCGACGATGAATTCAATCCGGAGTACGCTGCGTTCCTTGGCGCCCGGTCGCGCCGCTAGGCACCACGCGCGCCAGATCATCACGAAGGCCCATATGCCCCAACCAGCCTCGCCTCCCGATCTTCTCGGTGAACCGCCGACTGCCGCGGCCAACGGCCAGCGCGGCGAGCTCGGCGACATGATCCGGCGATTGCGTGAGACACGGCGCTGGACGCTGGCGGAGGCGAGCCGCCGCTGCGGCCTGTCGCTGTCGACCATCTCGCGGATCGAGAACAACCAGCTGTCGCTGACATTCGGCAACCTGGTCAAGCTCGCCACCGGGTTCGGCATCGACGTCGCCGACCTGTTCCACCCCGATCTCACCGATGCCAACTCGAACAGCTGGACGCTTACCCGGCATGGAGAGGGGCAGCGCCACGACAGCGAGACCTATGCGGCAAGCTACCTGTGCTCGGACTACAACATGCGCCGCATGGTGCCGGTGATCAACACGGTGAAGGCGCGCTCGCTCGAGCAGTTCGGTCCGCTGCTGGCGCATCCGGGGCAGGAATTCCTGTACGTGCTCGAGGACGCCATCGACCTGGTGCTCGCCGACACGGGAACGTTCCGGCTGCGCGCCGGCGACAGCTTCTACTTCAACAGCAACATCCCCCACGCCCTGATCTCGGTCGGTGCGGGCGAGGCGCGGGTGCTGAGCGTCATCTGGTCGTCGTCCGGTCCGCAGCAGCCGTAGGCGCGCCGATCAGTACATGCCCATCAGGCGCTGCAGCGCGGCGGTGAAATGGGCCTGAAGCGCGGCGGCGGCGCGCTCGGCGTCGCGCGCTTCGCAGGCGTGGATGATGTCCATGTGTTCGCGCAGCGAACGCAGCACGATCGGCCCGGTCAACTTGCGGTCCAGCCGCACCAGCCGCACATAGTTGTGCATGCGCTTGTAGGTTTTCTCGATGAGCGGGTTGTTGAGGCTGGCGACGATGCTGTTGTGCAGCCCGTTCTCGAGCGCCTCGTATTCCTCGCGCGCCCTGGCGGACAGGCCCTCGGTCTCGATCAGGGCGATCAGGGCGAGGTGGCGCCGCTTGAGCTCGGCCAGTTCCGCCTCGTCGCCGGTCTCCGCGTAGACGGCGACGGCGGTGCGCTCGATGATGCCGCGGAACTGGTAGGTGGATCGGGTCAGTTCCATGCCCGGCTTGACGAACTGGATGCCCGAGCGGGGATGAATGGTGACCACGCCTTCGGTTTCGAGCACCTTGAGCGCGTCGCGCATCGGTGCCACGGGCACGCCCAGCAGCCGGACGAGGTCGTTCTGCGATACGAACGCACCCGCCGGCAGGCGCTTGTCGAACAGGCTCTCGAGGATGCGCTCGTAGGCGATGTCGCTGAGCCGCCGCTTGTCCGGTCCGTCATCCATGTCGGGAGTCCTCCCGCAATCGACCCGCCACTTGTGACAGTCCCGGGCTTGGTCTATTAGAACCGCAAGATGATATATCAGAAGCAAAGCTTAGTCGATCAGGAGACGGGCTGACATGCGCCTTGCCGATTTCCGGATAACCCGATTCCAGTACGCGCGCGACCGTGTCATTGGCGACAGCCAGGTCCGCATCGACGACGTCAACGTGGCGACCCTCGAGCTGATCGGCGATGACGGGCAAATCGGCCTCGGATTCATCCAGACGCTGTTCTTTCCGCTGCCCGCGGTGAGCGAGATCGAGCGCGTGTTCCGCGCCGAGGCCTGGCCGGCACTCGAGGGGCAGCCGCCGGCCGCGCTGGTGCATCGGATCGGCCGCCCGAGGGGCGGCAACCAGCGCCCGTTCTCGCTACCCTTCCACGAGGCCCTGCAGGTGGCCTGCTGGGATCTCGCGGCCAAGGAAGTGGGCCTGCCGCTGCACCGGTATCTCGGCAGCCGGCGCAACCGCGTCCGGGCCTATGCCAGCGGGCTCGATTTTCATCTCGGCGACGACGAGTTCGTGCGCTTCTTCGCCCATGCGGACGCAATCGGCTATCGCGCGTTCAAGATCAAGGTCGGGCACCCTGATTTCGACTGGGACCTCAACCGGCTGAAGCTGCTGGCCGCAACCGTCCGTCCGGGCGCCAGGATCATGATCGATGCCAACGAGGCCTGGGGAGCCAAGGAGGCGGCCGCCAAGATCATCGCCATCCGCGATGCCGGCTACGAGTTGCTCTGGGTCGAGGATCCGATCCTGCGCAACGATTTCGAGGGGCTGAGGATGCTGCGCGAGGCGGTGCCCTTCACGATGATCAACTCGGGAGAATACCTCGACGCCGCCGGCAAGCGCCAGCTGCTGCTCGCCGAAGGCACGGACATCCTCAATGTCCACGGTCCGGTGACCGACGTGATGCGGATCGGCTGGCTGGCGGCCGAGATGGGCATCCCGCTTTCGCTGGGCAACACCTTTCTGGAAATGGGCATCCATGCCGCCTGCGCGCTGCCGGAGGTGGAGTGGCTGGAGTATTCGTTCCAGAACTACGACCATCTGGTCGACCAGCCGATCGAGATCCGCGATGGCTACGCCTACGCCCCGGACCGGCCTGGCCACGGCCTCGTCCTTAACGAGGCGGCCCGTCGCGAGTGGTCCCGGCCGGAGCCGCTGCGTCGTGACCGGCTCGGCGAGGCGCCGTTCAACCCGCGGGTGGCACCGGCGAGGGGCTGACGCTCAGCAACTACCCGGAGTGACGCGGGCGGCGCGCGTCCACGTGGTCTGAATCACGCCTGGAGCGATCGCATGCATGTCCGTGGGGCCAAGTCCGGCGCCCGGCAGCACGAAGCGGGGATGACCGGTGCTGAAGCAGGGTACGCCTTCGGGGATCGTGAAACCGCGCACCTCCGCAAGCACGAAGCTGTCATAGAACGGCACCGCCAGGTCGAAGGCACCGGTTCCACCGGTGATGGCGATCGTGCCCCGAACGATCGACAGGCGGCGCAGCACCTCGGCGAACTCGAGTTCGGCCGGGTTCCAGAGGGTGGCCAGCGGATCGACCGGGTCGGCCTCCAGGTCGCTCACCGAACCGGTCAGAACCAGGCGCCGTCGTCCCGGATTGCGGTGGCGGAGGTGACCGAGCCGGCCGAGAACGACCAGCGCCGCGCAGTCCAGGGCAGCCTGAAACCAGCGCCAGTCGGCCTCGACCCGCAGCGGGTCGGGCATCGTGCCGTCGGCGCCGGCGATCATGCCGTCACTCGACACGATCGCATGCCCTTCGATGTGAACGTCGGAGCCCGGAATGGACATGGTCTGGTCTTTCGCACTCTCGCGGTCGGTTCAGCGCCGCCTGAGCGCCGGACCCCTCGCAGATCTCCGTGTTGCAGCGCCCCGGAAGAGTGAGTACCTCCTGACCGGAAGGCCGTTGCCACCGTTCCCCGCAGCGCTCATAGCGTCGAATGACTGCGGGCGAAACGGGGAATCGGCAGACGAGGAATAGCCATGCTGCCAACGCTCCTGCCGCTCGGGGATCGCGCGCTGTTGATCCGCTTTGCCGACAGCCTGTCCGAAGCCGGCAATGCGGCCGCCATCGGATTCGGACGCCGGGCGGCGGTCGCTGAGCTTCCCGGCGTCGTGGAGGTGGTGCCCAGCCTGGTGTCGGTGCTGCTGCGCTACGATCCGGGGGTGATCGGATTCGACAGGCTGGCGGGGGAGGTGCGACTGCTGCTCTCAGGGCCGCCGGAGGCCCCGGCCGAGGGGGCCAGCCACGCGATTCCGGTGCGCTTTGACGGCGAAGACCTCGATGCTGTGGCCCACGCGCTGGGCATGAGCCCGGCCGCATTTGTCGTGGCGCACAACGAGATGCCCCTGCGGGTGCTGGCGACGGGGTTCGCTCCGGGGTTCGTGTATTGCGGCTTTCATGCCGCGGGCCTGCACGTGGCGCGCCGCGAAGTCGTGCGTCCGAGGGTCCCGGGAGGTACCGTGCTGTTCGCGGCCGGGCAGACTGCGATCACCTCGACGCCGATCCCCACCGGCTGGCACGTGATCGGACATACTTCCTTCCGCAATCTCGACCTGTCGGCGGAGCCGCCCACGCATCTGGCCGCGGGTGACCGGGTACGCTTCGAGGCCGCCGCGTGACCGAGCTCCGCATCCTGTCGGCCGGTCCGCTGACGTCGCTGCAGGATGCCGGCCGACCGGGCTGGCTGGCCCATGGGGTCAGCGCGTCGGGTCCGATGGATCGGGGCGCCTTCGAGCGGGCAGGGCGGTGGATCGGCGGGGCGGGGGCGACCGGCATCGAATTCACGCTCGGCCTGGCCTTCACGGCGGACGTGGCGCTGGCGATCGGCCTCGACGGCGGGAGCTACCGGCTGTCCATCAATGGCGAGCCGCTGGCGTGGCCGGCACGCGCGCTGCTCAGGCCGGGCGACAAGGTCGAGATCGCGTCGGGAGCCCTCGGCAATTACGGCTACGTCCGCTTCGGAGCGGACATCGACATCGACGCCGTTCTCGGCAGCCGCTCGACGAACACGGCGGTCGGGCTGGGCGGGAGGGTTCTGGCGGCCGGGGATACCCTTCGCCTCGGTGCAGCCATCGAGCGCCGCGCCGCACCGCATCCGCGGGCCAGCGCATATGTCGAGGGGCCGTTGCGCGTCGTCTGGGGCCTGCATGCGGACCGCTTCAGCGGCGGGACGCGTGACCGTTTCGTTACGGAAGACTTTGTGGTGGGCTCGCGCCTCGATCGGATGGGAGTGCAACTGATCGATCGCCACCAGGTCTTCCAGGGCGCCTCCGCCCGTTCGCTGGTATCGGATGCGGTCGTGCCGGGGGACATCCAGATACTCGGGGACGCTACCCCGGTCGTGCTGATGCGGGACCATCAGCCGACGGGTGGGTACCCACGCATCGCCACCATCATCGACGCCGATCTCGACCGCTTCGCGCAGGCGCGTCCGGGAACAGCCGTGCGCTTTCAGCCCATCGGCGTGGCGCGGGCCCAGGGGGTGCAAAAGTGAAGACGTTCGACATCAATGCCGATCTTGGCGAAGGGGGAGGGGCCGACCAGGCCCTGCTGGCGATCGCCTCGTCTGCCTCGATCGCCTGTGGAGGCCACGCGGGCGACGACGAGACGATGCGGGCCGCGCTGCGGCTGGCGCGCGCGCATGGCGTTGCGGCCGGAGCCCACCCGGGCTTTGCCGATCGGGAGAATTTCGGCCGGAGGCGCCTGCTGCTGCCGCCCGACGAACTGGACCGGCAGGTCCGCGGTCAGGTACGGCGCCTCGTCGAGATCGCCGAAGAGGAGGGGGGGGCGGTGCGATTCATGAAGCTGCACGGCGCGCTCGCCAACATGGCGGCGGAGGAGCCGTCGGTCTCGGCGCTGTGCTTCGCCGCGGTGACCGGCCTCGTTCCCGATCTCGCCATCCTGGCGATCGACAGCAGCGCGCAGGTCGAGGTTGCGGAGGCGATGGGCTTCCGGGTCGTCCGCGAGGCCTACGCGGATCGCGCCTATCTGCCCAGCGGCCTGCTGGTGCCGCGCAGCGAGCCCGGCGCGCTGCTGCACGACCCGGGACTCATCGTCGATCGGGTCCTGCGGTTGGCCGAGACCGGCGAGATCGAGGCGATCGATGGCAGCATCATCCGCTCGTCGGCCAGGTCGGTCTGCGTGCATGGCGACAACCACGCCGCCGTGGAGATCGCTCGCGCGGTCCGCGCTGCCCTCGAGGCCAGCGGCGTGGTCGTCGCCGCGCCCGACTGAGGTTGCGTCCGGCCGAGACTTGCGCGATATGGCGCCTCTGCCAGAGGAGCCGCACAATGAGCGCCAGGATCATCGACGGGAAGAGCTTCGCCGACGGGCTGCGGGTCCGGATCGGCGGTCATGTCGACCGCCTGAAGCGGGAGCACGGGATTACCCCGGGACTTGCGGTGGTCATCGTCGGGCACGATCCGGGCAGCCAGATCTACGTGTCGCAGAAGGCCAGGCAGACCGTCGAGGTCGGCATGCATTCGGAGAAGTACGAGCTTCCCGAGGACGCGTCCGAGGCCGAGGTGCTGGAGCTGATCGAGAAGCTGAACGCCGATCCGGCGATCCACGGCATACTGGTGCAGTTGCCGGTGCCCAGGCAGATCGACCCGAACCGGATCATCGCGACGATTTCGCCGGACAAGGATGTCGACTGCTTCACGCCGGCCAGCGTCGGCAAGCTGCAGATCGGCCTGCCGGGACCTGTGAGTTGCACGCCGCTCGGCTGCCTGATGCTGCTGCGGGATACGCTGGGCTCGCTCGAGGGCCTGCACGCGGTGATCGTGGGGCGCTCGAACCTCGTGGGCAAGCCGATGGCGCAACTGCTGCTGCGCGAAAACTGCACCGTGACGGTGGCCCACTCGAAGACGAGGAACCTGGCCGATATGGTCCGGCAGGCCGATATCGTCGTAGCGGCCGTTGGCCGCCCGCAGATGATCAAGGGCGACTGGATCAAGCCGGGTGCGACGGTGATCGATGTCGGCATCAACCGCATCGCGGCGCCCGAGCGCGGCGAGGGCCGGACGCGCCTGCTCGGCGACGTGGACTACGCCGCCGCCGCCGAAGTCGCGGGGGCGATCACGCCGGTGCCCGGCGGAGTGGGCCCGATGACCATCGTCTGCCTGCTGGCCAACACGGTGACGACGGCATCGCTGATCAACGGGTTGCAGCCGCCGCGGGATCTGACGCCCTGAGGGTCAGGCCCGACGCCCGGCCGCAAAGCTCTTCTGCAGTCGCCCGGGCGCCCTGAAGCGCCATGCGTCCTCGAGGCGCAGACCCAGTTCCTCGTCGGAGATCGCATCGAGGCGGACGAGCAGTCCGGGCCATCCCCTGAAGTGCTCGGTCTGCCAGTAGAGGTCGGGCGCCATCTCCATCAGCAGTTCCTTGTGCTCGAGCGGACAGTGAAGCACCATTTCCCCGGGGTTCCTGACCGCGGCGAAGCTCCTCCTTGCGACCAGGAGGGCGGGTCGTCCATAGCTCGTGCCAATCTTCACCGCCGGCAGCCCACGTTCCTCGCACAGCCGCAGCATGCGACCCATGTCGGTCTCGCCCGGCATCGATGACCTCCCTGCCGCCGAGGCAAACATCCTTTGTTGCCGCGCCGAGTCTGGCGCAATCGAATCCGATTGGCTACACCGGTCGGGAACCCGAAGCCTGCGTCTCACGGGACTCCCAATGAGCGACGAATCCGACATCGCGGAAAGCGGGGAGACCCGTCTCGATCCGAGCGCGCTGCGCGATGCGGACGACCACCTGAATCCCGCCTGGATCGAGCGCCTGCGACGCCATCTGGAAGCCGGCGACCAGGATGCGCTGGCCGGCATGATGGAGCCCCTCCATGCCTCAGACGCCGGCGACGTGCTGGAAGCACTCGAGGCCGGCGAGCGCGTGCAACTGGTTCGCATGCTGGGCGACCGCTTCGACTATCTCGCCCTCACGGAAGTGGACGACAACGTCCGCTCCGACCTGATCGAGGAACTGCCGGCCCACGACGTCGCGCGCGGCGTGTCGAGCCTCGACAACGACGACGCGGTCTACATCCTCGAGGACATCGAGGAAGAGGATCGCGAACGCATCCTCGAACAGCTTCCGGCGTTCGAGCGCCTGAGCCTGAAGCGCAGCCTCGACTTCCCCGAGGAGTCCGCCGGCAGGCGCATGCAGACGGAGTTCATCGCCATCCCGCCATTCTGGACGGTGGGGCAGACGATCGACTACCTGCGGGTCGACAAGGACCTCCCCGACGAGTTCTACCAGCTCTATGTCGTCGATCCGGGGTACCGGGTGCTGGGCACCATTCCGCTGGACAAGTTCCTCCGGGCGCAGCGAACGGTGCGCATCGAGGACCTGATGAACCGCGATGTGCTCACCGTGGACGCCACCGAGGACCAGGAAGAGGCGGCGCGCGATTTCGAGCGGTACGATCTGGTGGAGGTCGGCGTCGTCGACGAGAACGGGCGGCTGGTCGGCGTGCTGACCGTCGACGACATCGTCGACGTGATCCACGAGGAAGCGACCGAGGACATCAAGCTGCTGGGCGGCGTCGGCGACGAGGAAGTGTCCGACAACGTCTTCCGGGCCGTGCGCAGCCGCGCCCCGTGGCTGCTCGTCAACCTGCTGACGGCCATGCTCGCCTCGTTCGTGATCAGCCTGTTCGACGCCACCATCGAACAGATGGTGGCCCTCGCCGCGCTCATGCCGATCGTCGCATCGATGGGCGGCAACGCCGGAACCCAGACGATGACCGTCACCGTGCGGGCCCTGGCAACGCGCGACCTCGACCGGACGCGGGTGCGTCGTCTCATCGTGCGCGAAGTCAGTGGCGGCTTCGTCAACGGCTGCATCTTCGCGGTGCTGATCGGTGCGGTGACGGCCATTCGCTACGTGAACCCGGGCCTCGGTGCGGTGATCGGGATGGCGATGATCGTCAACATGATTGCGGCGGGAACCGCCGGCATCCTGATCCCGCTGACCCTCAACCGGATGAAGGTCGACCCTGCCATCGCCTCCTCGGTGTTCGTCACCACCGTTACCGATGTCGTTGGTTTCTTTGCGTTTCTCGGCCTCGCCGGGGTCTGGTTCGGGCTTTACTAATCTCGACTAATCCACTGTGACATTCCTGCATCTTGCCGCCGGGCGGTCGCCGGGTTAACGATTCGTTGCCGTCGCAATTCTGCCATATGGGCGGCGGCGGTTCCGAAGTCGGCATGAAGGAGTACCGATGCGCAGCCATTCCAAAACCGACTGGTGGCGTTCGACGCTACCCACGGTGTCCTGGACTTTGGTCAGCCTGTTGGCGATGTCGATGGTTTTCTTGATCGTTGCGGGCGCCTGAAGCAGGACTGCAGCTGGGCCTTGCGGGTCCGACAAGAGTGAGAGAATTACAGAAGGGCGCCGGGCCAATCGGCGCCCTTCGCATTGAGGAATGCCGATGAAGCTGATCTTCGCCAATCGCAACTACTCGAGCTGGTCGCTCAGGGCATGGCTGGTGCTGCGGCACTTCGGTATCCCGTTCGACGAGGACCTGGTGATGCTGAGCGGGGAGGGCTGGCGCGAGGCGATCCGCCGGAAATCCCCGACCGGGAAGGTACCGGTGCTGGTGGATGGCGACGTGACCGTGCCCGAGACCATCGCCATCATCGAGTACCTGAACGACAAGTACCCGGCCAAGGGAATCTGGCCGTCGAACCGGGTCGAGCGCGCGCTGGCGCGGGCTGCCGCGGCCGAGATGCATGGTGGTTTCGGCGCATTGCGCAACGCTGCACCGATGAACCTCAGGGCCTCGCACCCGGGAAAGGTCGACCTCGACGAGGTCGCCGGCGATCTCAAGCGGATCGAGCGGCTATGGGCCGAACTTCTGTCGCGTTCGGGCGGACCCTATCTCTTCGGCAGCTTCACGGCGGCCGACGCGATGTTCGCCCCGGTGGCGGCACGCATCCGGACCTACGCGCTGCCGGTGACCGATGTCGCGGGGGAGTATGTCGAGGCGATCTACGCGCTGCCGGCGTTCCAGGAATGGCTCGCCGAGGCCGTCAAGGAACCCTGGGTGGTGGATGACGACGAGATCGATGTGCTGCTGGCGCGGAAGGCTGCGGCCAGGCCGGCATGATCCACATGATCAAGCTCTGCGTCGGGGTGGCGACGCTGGAGGAACTTGAGGGCTATCGCAGCGAACGCGCCCACTGGTGGGGCGCCGACTACGGCGAGGACGTGCACGTTCATCGCACCCGCACGATGCCGAAGCGGCGCGCCGAGATCGAAGGGCAGGGGTCGATCTACTGGGTCATTTCGGGGGTGATCCGGTGCCGGCAGCCGATCCTCCGGCTGGTCGAGGCCGTCGACGAGCAGGGACTCAGGTGCTGCGACATCGTCATGGCCCCGGACATGGTGCGCACGGTGCCCCGCCCGAAGTCGCCGTTCCAGGGCTGGCGCTACCTGGAGCCCCGGGATGCGCCTGCCGATATCGCGGCGGCGAGTTCCGAACAGGGCGGGTCGGTCGAACTGGCCGAGGAACTGGCCCGGCTCGGCCTCATCTAGGCGTCCGGCCACCGCCATTGGCGACACGGCCGGGTGGGTCGCTGCTGCGGCAGAAAAGCGGCATTCGTGAAGCCGTCACGGGCTCATGGTGAATCACCCCTTGAAGGATCGGGGCGATCCCCGCATTAATTCCCTCGGTGAAGAATTCGCCGAATCCCGTGGGTTGCGTCGCTGACGACATGCGTCTGGCGGCAGGGGAGTGTGATGGGCAGGACAGGGACGCATGTCATTGTCGTTGGCAATGAGAAGGGCGGCTCGGGCAAGTCGACCACCGCGTTCCATCTGGCTGTCTACCTGATGTACCAGGGTTTCCGCGTCGCTTCGATCGATGTGGACAGCCGCCAGCAGACGCTCACCCAGTACGTGCGCAACCGTCGCAACTGGTCCCAGGCGCATGACCTGAAGCTCCCCCATGCGACGCATTTCCACCTGCCGCTGTCGAAGGCCGACTCGATTCGGGAAAACCAGCGGCTCGAATTCGACCTGTTCCGCCAGGCCGTGATCGAGATCGAGGGGGATGCCGACTTCCTGATCGTCGACACGCCCGGCTTCGACACCCACCTGACGCGGCTTGCACACTCCCTCGCCGACACGCTGGTGACGCCGCTCAACGATTCGATCATCGACCTCGACGTCATGGCCCATGTCGACCCGGTGACGGGCGATCCGCGGGAAATGAGCCACTATGCGCGCCTGGTGCAGCGGGCTCGCACCGAGCGGCTGTCGATCGACGGGCGAACCATCGACTGGGTCATCGTGCGGAACCGGATCTCGATGCTGCCGTCCCGCTCGACGCGCGTGGTGCAATCGGCGATCGACAAGATCGCCTTGCGCCTGGGGTGCCGGGTGGCCGACGGGATCGCGGAACGGGTGATCTTCCGCTCCCTGTTCCCCACCGGGATGACGGTGTTCGATCCGCTCAACGAGGAGATGCTAGGCGGTCTGCCGTCGATGTCGCACCTGAGCGCCCGGCAGGAGTACCGCTCGCTTGTCGAGGCCCTACGCCTGCCGGTCAGCGAGCGCGCCCGGGCAAGGATGGAGGCCAGTCAGGCGTTGGCCAGGTCGGCCGCCGAGCCGGCGGCGTTCGAGCACATGGCCCAGGGAGCCGAATAGCCGCCGCTCAGCGGGGCGGCAACGTCATCCGCACGGCCCTGCCGCCGCCGGGCGAGAACACGTCCAGGTCCACGCCGGCCGGCGGCAGCAGCATCCGCCGGGTGCGGGCGGACAAGGCCATGACGGCTGCCAGCAGTTCGCCGACGCTGCGACGCTGATAGGTGGGCAGGATGCCCGACACCATGGCGTTGACGGCCAGGCGCCGCGCGTCGGCGTCCTCGGCGGCGAGGGCCGAGCGCCCGACGAAGCGGGCGAGTTCGCTGAGACTAGATGTATCGCTCATTGGGGCTACTCCAGACACGGGCCACAATTCGCTTCCCCGGTGACGGCTGTCCGTCGATGCTAGGACTGCATCGCGAGACAGCTCATTTTGACTTTCTTCAGCTCTCCGCAGACGCCCGAGGCGGCCTCGCGACCGTCGAACCCTCCGAAGCGGGCGCGGAAGAAGACCTGACCGTTCTTCTCGAAGCGCTCGATGTAGGAGCGGAAGCCCGCCAGGCGGTCGATCTTCGCGGAGGCATCGAGGAGCAGTTGCTGCGCTCCGCCTTCCGTCGGCGCCGCGCCGACCTGGACCACCCATCCGCCCGAGATCGGCTGCTCGACCACTGCCGCGATGGCAATCGGAGCCGGCTCCGGCTGGTCGTTCAGGATCTCCGGGTCCTGGTCCCCGATGCCGCCCGAGGTCATCAGGTCGATCGGCTCTCCCTGGTCGCCGATGCCCACCGGCGGAAGCAGCGGGGCCGACGGCACCGTCTCGCCCAGCGCCGCCGGGGCGCCCCCCAGCGAGAACGTATCGCTGAGCCATGCGCCGATGACGTCAAAGGCGCGCTCGCGCGGCCGGACGGAGCCCGCGCGCACCGCCACCTCGGTCGTGGCGTCGAAGGCGGTGTCGCCGGGGCGTATCGCCGGCAGCGGCGCGCTGTCGATGGAGGCGACGACGATGTCGTCGGGCTGCTGCGCGGCCTCGACGGGCTTTGCGGCGGCAAGCGTGCCGGCCTCGAGCCGGAATGCCGGATAGGGCATCGGAATGACGGGTTGCGGCTCGGCGGAGGCCACCATCACCGTCGCCCCCTTGCGCCCCGGCTCCGGTACGAGGGCCGCCGCGAGGTAGCCGCCGCTGCGGCCCTTGGGCAGGTACTTCTTGACCAGTTCGCGGACCTTGGCGTCACGGGCGCCGCTGGAATCGAAGCCGAAGCCGGCGACGACGATGTGCCGCCCGTCGGCCCGCGCGGCGGTAAGCAGGTTGAAGCCGGAGGCGTTCGTATAGCCGGTCTTGATGCCATCGACCCCGTTCGAGCCGAGCAGCCGGTTGTGATTGCCGTAGGTGCGCTTGCCGTAGGAGAAGCTGCGGGTCTGGAAGTACTCGTAGTACTTGGGGAAGTGCTGGTACACCGCGACGCCGAGCAGGGCCTGATCGCGCACGGTCGTCACCTGGCCCTTGTCGGGCAGGCCGGACGCGTTCCGATAGGTCGTGTGCGTCATCCCGAGCGCCTTGGCGGTGGCGGTCATCCGCTTGGCGAAGGCGCTTTCCGAGCCCGAGATGTTTTCCGCGATCACCCGGGCGATGTCGTTCGCCGAGATGGTCACCAGCGCCTTGATGGCGTTCTCCACCGTGATCGTCGAGCCGGCCTTGACGCCGAGCTTTGTCGGCACTGCCGCGGCGGCGTACTTGGAGACCTTGAACTTGGTCTTCAGCGTGATGTTGCCGGCCGCCAGTTCCTGGAACAGCACGTAGAGCGTCATCACCTTGGTGACCGAAGCGGGGTAGCGCGCGGCATCCGCCGAACTCTCGTACAGCACCTTGCCCGACTTGGCATCGACGACGATGCCGGCGAACTTGCGTGGCACCGAGGCGGCTTCGACCGGCATCGATGCGGACAGCGCTACCGCCAGGGCCAGGATGAAGGCGAGCAGAAATCGTGCGATCGGTGAGGCCGCAAGGGGTGATCGGTGGTGGGAAAGCACCCGGTACTCCAACACAATCGGGCGCCGAAGGGGCCCGTACGCAATGCCTGGACAAGCGGCCGAGGTGCCCTCCCCAACGAGGCCAGCCGCATCCGAACTCGACCGAGAGACTAACCCCCAGCGCCTTACCATTCGGTAAAATGCAACACATTGCGGTGGCTTGTTGACCGAGCCCCGCGGTGCGCGACCTGCCCCAAAGTTTAGGTGCGCGGCCACTTAACACCGGATCGGTTTTGCCTACATAATGCGGGCACCATGCTGCATCGCGACGACCCATTCGATACCGGTTCCCGCTTCCTCGCTCTTCCGATCGCGGCGGTCACCGGCTCGGCAGACGAGCCGCCGCGGCGACGGGATGACAGGCCGAAGGACCCCGGGCGGGACGGCGGTCGCTCCGACACGGCGACGATCACCAAGCCGCAGACCAAGGGCAAGCGACCCAACCTCTACCGGGTGCTGCTGCTGAACGACGACTACACGCCGATGGAGTTCGTGGTCCTGATCCTGCAGGACGTGTTCAACAAGACCCGCGAAGAGGCGATGCGGGTGATGCTGCACGTGCACAATCATGGCGTGGGGGAATGCGGGGTGTTTCCCTACGAAGTCGCCGAGACCAAGGTCACCCGCGTGATGGATGCCGCGCGCAAGAACCAGCACCCGCTGCAATGCGTGATGGAAAAGCAATAGGAACCGAGACATGCCCTCATTTTCCCGCGGACTTGAGAAGGCCCTCCATCAGGCGATGAATCTGGCGCGCGAGCGCGCCCACGAGTTTGCAACGCTCGAGCATCTGCTGCTGGCCCTGACGGACGACCGCGACACGATCTCGGTACTGAACGGCTGCGACGTCGACATCGAGGCGCTGAAGAGCGATCTCGAGGACTTCATCAACGAGGAACTGGATAGTCTGGTGGTGCCCAACGGGCAGGACGCCCGGCCGACCGCGGCGTTCCAGCGGGTGATTCAGCGGGCCGTGATTCATGTGCAGTCGTCCGGCAAGGAAGAGGTTACGGGCGCCAATGTGCTGGTGGCGATCTTCGCCGAACGCGAGAGCCACGCGGCCTATTTCCTCGAACAGCAGGACATGACGCGGCTCGACGCGGTCAATTTCATTTCGCATGGCATCACCAAGT
The DNA here is from genome assembly GCA_041916695.1 of Devosia sp. GTDB lineage: Bacteria > Pseudomonadota > Alphaproteobacteria > Rhizobiales > Devosiaceae > Devosia_A. The sequence goes on from JAYRZA010000006.1 coordinate 107,492, forward strand.
CGGGCGCCGGCGAGGAGCGGCGGGTGCGCGGCGCCGAGAGTCCGGCGGGGAACGGCCCGGGCGAGGAGGGCGAGCGCACCGGCGGCAGCGGCCAGAGTTCCGCCCTTGCCGATTTCTGCGTGAACCTCAACGAGAAGGCGCGGGCCGGCAAGATCGACCCCCTGATCGGCAGGGATTCGGAACTGCGTCGCACCATTCAGGTGCTGTGCCGGCGCTCCAAGAACAACCCGATCTATGTCGGCGATGCCGGCGTGGGCAAGACGGCGATCGCCGAGGGCCTCGCCCGCAAGATCATCGAGGGAGACGTTCCGGAGGTACTGCGCGAGGCAGTGATCTATGCGCTCGACATGGGGTCGCTGCTGGCCGGGACGCGCTACCGCGGCGACTTCGAGGAACGGCTGAAGGCCGTCATGAAGGAACTCGAGAAGCACCCCGACGCCATCCTGTTCATCGACGAGATCCACACCGTGATCGGGGCCGGCGCCACTTCCGGCGGGGCGCTCGACGCGTCGAACCTGCTGAAGCCGGCCCTGGCATCGGGCAATATCCGCTGTATCGGGTCGACGACCTACAAGGAGTACCGGCAGTTCTTCGAGAAGGACCGCGCGCTGGTCCGCCGCTTCCAGAAGATCGACGTGGCGGAGCCCACGATCCCCGATGCGATCGAGATCGTGAAGGGGCTGCGTCCGTATTTCGAGGACTACCACAAGCTGAAATACACCGACGACGCCCTGAAGGCGGCGGTGGAACTGAGCGCGCGCTACATCAACGACCGCAAGCTGCCGGACAAGGCGATCGACGTGATCGACGAGACCGGCGCCAGCCAGATGCTGCTGACGCCGGAGAACCGCAAGACCGTCATCGACGTGGAGGACATCGAGCAGACCATCGCCACGATGGCGCGCATCCCGCCCAAGTCGGTGTCGAAGTCGGATTCCGAACTGCTGGCCAACCTCGAGAGCAACCTCAAGACGGTCGTGTTCGGCCAGGACATGGCGATCACCGCGCTGGCGTCGGCGATCAAGCTGGCGCGTGCCGGCCTCAGGGAGCCGGAAAAGCCGATCGGCTCGTACCTGTTCACGGGCCCGACCGGCGTCGGCAAGACCGAGGTCGCCAAGCAGCTGGCGGACACCCTGGGGGTGGAGCTGCTGCGCTTCGACATGTCGGAGTACATGGAGCGGCACACGGTGAGCCGGCTGATCGGCGCGCCTCCCGGCTATGTCGGCTTCGACCAGGGCGGCCTGCTGACCGATGGCGTCGACCAGCATCCGCATTGCGTGGTGCTGCTCGACGAGATCGAGAAGGCACATCCGGACCTGTTCAACATCCTGCTGCAGGTGATGGACCACGGCAAGCTCACCGACCACAACGGCAAGTCGGTGGATTTCCGCAACGTCATCCTCATCATGACGTCGAACGTCGGCGCGATGGAACTGCAGAAGTCTCCGATCGGCTTCGGGCGGAAGCGCGAGGCCGGCGATGACGAAGAGGCCATCAACCGGATGTTCACGCCGGAGTTCCGCAACCGGCTCGACGCCATCATCTCGTTCGGCCCGCTGCCGCCGGCGGTGGTGCGTCGCGTGGTGGAGAAGTTCGTGCTGCAGCTCGAGGGGCAGCTTGCCGAGCGCGGCGTGACGATCGAACTGACCCCGGAGGCGGCGGAGTGGCTGGCGGTACGCGGCTACGACGAACGCATGGGCGCCCGCCCGCTGGGCCGCGTCATCCAGGAACATGTCAAGAAGCCGCTGGCCGACCAGGTGCTGTTCGGGGAACTGGTCAATGGCGGATCGGTGACGGTGGCCGTCGTCGGCATCGGACCCGATGCCAAGCTGGAGCTGATTGCAGTGCCGCCTCGGCCCGCACGGCCCAAGGCGATCCCGGGCCCCAAGGCCTCGGCCAAGAAGCCGAAGGCCGACCGGCCGGCCGAAGAGAACAGCTGAACGATTCCTCGGGTGAGGAAGAGGCCGGGAGCGATCCCGGCCTTTCGTGTTTCAGGGCAACGCCGGGGAGAGCGAACCCGAAGGCGCGGCGCTTGGTATGCCGCCGACCTGCGGCGCTATAGCGCGGCAGCGATCGCCCTGGCCTGGGCCGCGAGTTCCGCGTCGTCGGCCCGTCCCTGGCCGTGCCGCCCGATGTCGACACCGTCATAGACCGGGATGACGTGGAAATGCAGGTGGAACACCGACTGGCCGGCCGGCGCCTCGTTGTACTGGATCACCCGGATGCCGTCCGGGGCAAGGGCCTTGCGCACCGCCTGCGCCACCCGCTGCACCTGGAGGATGGCGGTCGAGAGGGCCGCCGACTCGGCGTCGAGCAGGTTGCGCGAGGCGGCCTTTGGAATGACCAGCACGTGACCCTTCGATTGTGGGAAGATGTCCATCATCACCAGCACGCCGGCGTCCTCGAACACCTTGTGGGCGGGGATCTCGCCACGAATGATCTTGGCAAAGATGTTGCCGGGGTCGTAGGCGGTCACGAGGCTTCTCCGATCAGGTCGTGCTGGGCGTAGTGGTTGCCGGGGTAGCTCTCGATCGTCTCCTCGACGATATCGGCCGCGAGGCCCGTGCCGTCCTCGAGCAGCAGCCGTTCCCTCAGCTCGGTTGCGGCGAGCAGGTAGGAGGCGTCGTTCGAGAGCTCGTCGAGCGCCGCGGCGAGGATGCTGGGGGTCAGCTTTCTGAGCCGCACCGGTGCCGGGCCGCATCCCAGTTCATAGATCCGCCGCCCCCAATAGGGCTGGTCGAAGAAGTGGGGGACGATGAACGTGGGCTTGCCTGCATACAGACCCGTATGGGTGGTGCCCGCGCCGCCGTGATGGACCAGTGCCTTCATCAGCGGGAACAGTTCGGTGTGTGGCGCCTTGTCGATCGAATAGACGGTGTCGGGCAGGTCCTCGGACCGGATGCCGCCCCAGCCCTTGCCGACAACGGCGCGGCCTCCCCAGGCGCGCAGCGCCTTGGTGATGATCTCCGTGTTGCGCTGGGCGCCCCATGGCATCGAGCCGAAGCCCAGATAGATCGGCGCTTCCCCGGCGTCCAGGAAGCGGCTGAACGCCGCGTCCGGTTTCCAGCCGCTGATGTCGTCGAGGCGCCAGAACCCGGTAACGACCGTGGTTTCCGGCCAGTCGCCGGGGCGGGGTGAGATGGCGGGGGAATAGGCGTGCAGAGCCGTGATCGGCTCGCCGCGGGCGTTTCGCGCGAAGCCGCTGCGCTTGCGGCTGCGCAGGCCCAGCAGCTTGCTGCGCATCCGGTCGCGCGGAAAATCGTAGTAGCTCTGCTGCGCCGCCTGCACCACGTAGCTCAGCCGGTTGAACAGGGGGTCCAGGCTGATGCGATTGAACAGCGGCTCTGGCGGCACCCCCTCGTAGCCGAAATAGGGGAACTCGCCGGTGGGATTGATCGGCTGGAATGCCGTCATGATCGCCGGGATGTCGAGTGCCTCGGCGATGTCGACGGCAAAGTTGGTGGTCTGGTGGAAGATGATGCAGTCGGCGTCCTGCACGGCTCCCCACAGGTGCTGGCAGGCCTCCTTCATGATGCGCTGGCCGTCGCGAAGCAGCTTGGGGGCATAGAGCAGCGAGTTCTTCGACATGACGTTGTCGAACTGCGACTGTCGCATGAAGGCCTGGATATCGCCGCCCAGGGTCTGGAACTCGACGCCGTGACCGGTCACGAAGCTCTCGAAATCGGACGTCGCGGAAAGCACCACGGAATGACCGCGCCGCATCAGGGCCAGCGACAGTGCAACGAAGGGCTGAACGTCGCCCATCGTGCCGATCGCCGCTATCGCGATGCGCTTTCCCATGCCTTGTCCAATGCCTCCGACCCAGTGCCGCAGTCCCATCCGATCAGAGTGTGGCCGCCTTGCGGCAGATGGTACCGTTCTGCCAACTCACACGTCCAGCGGCGCCTTCGAACCACAGCGCCGCCCGGCATGCAATGGGTCACGTCGGAGGTTCCCCATGCCGGAATGGCGTGTAGCGGGCCAGCGCCAGCTGCTCATGCTCCACCGAGCGGCGCTCTTCGGCAAGAAACCGCGTCACCGCATCCCTCAGGCCGGGATGGCCGATCCAGTGGACCGATCGGGTCGTGGTCGGCGCGTAGCCGCGCGCCAGCTTGTGTTCGCCCTGTGCCCCGGCCTCGACCACCTTCAGCCCATGGGAAATGGCAAAGTCGATGGCCTGATAGTAGCACAGCTCGAAGTGCAGGAACGGCACGTCGCGGATCGCACCCCAGTAGCGGCCGTAGAGCCGGTCGTGCCCGATCAGGCTCAGGGTGCCGGCGATCGGAACCTCGCCGTCATAGGCGAACATCAGCAGCACGCGGTCTGCCATCGCCTCCGAGAGCAGGGAGAAGAACTCCCGATTGAGGTATGGCCGTCCCCATTTGCGGCTGCCGGTATCCTGGTAGAATGCGAAGAAGTGATCCCAGGCGGCCTCCGTGAGGTCCCCGCCGGTCAGCCAGCGAACGGTCAGGCCGTCGCTGCCGAGGGCCTCGCGTCGCTCCCGGCGCATCGCCTTGCGGTGTCGGGACGACAGCGCCCCGAGGAAATCCTCGAACGAGGCGAAGCCGTCGTTTCTCCAGTGGTACTGGGTGTCGTACCGCAACAGCCAGCCGGACTGGCGGGCGAGTTCGGCCTCGTCCGCCTCGACAAAGGTGGCATGGACCGAGGAGATCCCCGCGCGCTCGGCCAACTGGCTGGCGGCGGCCAGCAGCGAGAGCCGGCGGGCATCGCTTCCGGCGAGCAGACGCGGACCGGTCACCGGGGTGAAGGGAACGGAGCACTGCAGCTTCGGGTAGTAGGCCCCCCCGGCGCGCTGAAAGGCCTCGGCCCAGCCGTGATCGAACACGTACTCGCCCTGAGAATGCGACTTGAGGTAGAGCGGCATCAGCCCGACCGTCTCGCCCGCCGTGTCGGTCAGTACGAGGTGATGGGGTAGCCAGCCCGTCCGTCGTCCCGCCGATCCCGACCGCTCCAGGGCCGCGAAGAAGGCATGTTCGAGAAACGGATTGTCGGGCCGGCCGTCGTGGCCCGGCAGCAGCCGGTTCCAGGACTCCGCGGCGATTTCGCCGACGGAGTGGACGACGCCGGCACTCTGCGGGGCGTCAGGCACTTGGGGGCACGAACCCTTCGAAGACGATCTGGTCCGCCTTGCCCATGACCGCCATCGCCGCGGCCGGACTCTTGATGGTCCAGGCGGTGACCGGCACGCCGAGCGAGCGGAACAGGCGGACTGCGGGCAGGTCGAGCGACTTGTCTCGGCACGAGATGAAATCGAAGCTGGTCAGCGGCCAGTGCAGCAGGTGCCGCAGCACGAAGCGCTGCGCGCCGGTGAGATGCTGGTCCCATTCCGGCTCGTCGTAGCCATAGGTGACGATGCCGACCGGCATCTGTGCGCCGCGCTTCCTCACCGCGACGAGTAGGTTGGGATCGAAGGACTCGAGGGTGACAGGGCCGCGGTAGCCTTTCAGGGCGTCCATCACCGTTTGCGCCAGAACCTCGGTGGCGGCCGCATCGGGCTGCTGCTTGAGTTCGATCTGCAGCATGACCCGTCCGCCAACCTGCGCGAGGAAATCGGAAAGCCGGGGAGGGGCGTCGCCGGTCGAACTGCCGAGCAGGCGGAAGGTTTCCAGCTCGGCCGCCGTTCGCGCGCCCACCGGGCCCGGCACGCCCGTCAGGCGATCGAGGTCGTCGTCGTGGAAGATGACCGGGATGCCGTCGCGGCTCAGCTGCACATCGCACTCGATGGCGTAGCCGTGCTCGATGGCCGCCGCGAACGCGCTGCTCGAGTTCTCGATCACGCCCCGGCCGCGGTCATGCAGACCCCGGTGAGCGATCGGACGGTCGAAGATGGGTTTGGCGCACATGGGAAACGGCCATCAATGGGGTTGCGGACGTGGCGGCGCTAGCAGGTCCCGATGACGGCCTCGCGTCAATCCTCGACCTCGACGATCCCTTCGACCTCGACCGCGGCGCCCAGCGGAAGGGCGGCCATGCCTATGGCGGAGCGGGCGTGCTTGCCCCGGTCGCCCAGGACCCCGACGATCAGGTTCGATGCGCCGTTGGCGACGAGGTGGTGTTCGGCGAAGTCCGGGGTGGAGTTGACGAAGACGGTCAGCTTGAGCACCCGCCGCACCTTGCTGAGGTCGACGCCGGCGCTGTAGGCGATCTGGCTGAGAAAGTTCACCGCCGCCAGCTCGGCGGCATTGCCGCCCTGAACCACGTTCATGGTGTCGCCCAGCTTGCCCGAGACCACGCCCTGGTCGCTCGACGAGATCTGACCCGAGACGTAGACGATGTTGCCGGTGCGGGTGACGGGAATGTAGGTCGCCACAGGAGCCTTGGGCTTGGGCAGCTCGTAGCCGTACTCGCGGAGCTTGTCGACGGGATTGGTCATTCTGGTTTCTCTCGGTCCTGTTTCATTTTGTTCCCGGCGGTCCGGGACTGGTTGCGACCATACAGCTTGCCGCGGATCACCGCATCCCGGCCGAACCGCTCGCGCACCCGGTCGATGGCCCGTTCCGCCGCGGCGCGGCGGGCCACCCCCGGTTCGATGAGGTCAGCCGGATCGTCCGCACCACTATCCCCGGCCAGACCCGAGAGCCCGATGCCGATCAGCCGGAAGGCCGTGCCGTCGATTTCGCGCTGCAGCAGCTGTAGCCCGGATTCGTAAATCACGTTCGCAAGTTGCGTCGGAATCATCAAGTGCCGGGCGCGGGTGCGCAAGCGGAATCCCGCCGACTTGAGCTTGAGCGTCACGGTGTCGCCGACCAGGCTGCTGGACTTCAGTCGTTCGGACAGGCGTTCGCACAGCGCCAGGAGCTCGGTGGAGAGCGCCTCGTAGTCCTTGAGGTCGGCGGTGAAGGTGGTCTCGGTCGACACCGACTTGGACGCGCCATCCGCCGAAACCCGTCGGGTGTCTTCGCCGCGGGCGAGCCGCGCCAGCCGCGCGCCCGCGTCGCCGTAGCGCCGGATCAGCGTCTCGGCGGGCGTCTGCTGCAACTGGCCGATGGTCTCGTAGCCGTCCCGACGCAGGGTCTCGGTGAACACCCGGCCGACGCCGAAGATCTGGCTGACCGGCTGCCGCGCCAGGAACGACAGCGTTTCGGCGCGTCCGATCACCGCGAAGCCGCGCGGCTTGTCGAGGTCGGAGGCCAGCTTGGCGAGAAACTTGTTGTGGCTGAGGCCCACCGACACCGTCACGCCGATCTCGGTCTCCACCCGCCGGGCAAACCTGGCGAGAGACATCGCGGGGGACGCCCGATGCAGCGTCTCCGTCCCCGACAGATCGAGGAAGGCCTCATCGATGGAGAGCGGCTCGACGAGCGGCGTCAGTTCGTCCATCATGACGCGGATGCTGCGGCTGACGGCGACGTACTTGCGCATGTTCGGCGGGATCACCACCGCATCGGGACAGAGTTCCCTCGCCCTGAACATCGGCATGGCCGACCGGACGCCGAACTGGCGGGCGATGTAGCAGCAGGTCGAGACGACGCCCCGCGTGCCGCCGCCGATGATGAGAGGCCGGTCGCGCAGGGCGGGGTCGTCGCGCTTTTCCACCGAGGCATAGAACGCATCGCAGTCGACATGCGCGATGGCGAGCGCGGTCAGTTCGTCATGGACGGCCAGCCGGGGCGAGCCGCAGGACGGGCAGCGCTGCGCCGGCCCGGTGGCCTCGATCGTCCGCAGGCAGTCGCGGCAGAGACCGGCCATCGTGTCATCCGGCTGGGTTCAGGCGAGCCCAGACGCGCATGAAGTCATCGGGACGGAGGCCGTTATTGGCGCACAGGGCGAGCAGCAGGGACTCGGTGGCGGCGAAGTAGTCGATCAGGCCGCGGTCGAGTCCCGGCTTCCCGGCGGCTTGGCGCAGACCGTCCGGGGTGTAGCCGGTCACCGACATGAATTCGGCCAGCTGCGGCGGATTCTCGGCCAGATGGTGCAGGCAGAGTTCGCCGAGCGCGCGGGATGTCAGGTGTGCGGACTTGCTCAAGAAGCTGGCCTCGGAGGGGGCGTTGGCGCTTTCGTAACGGCATTGATGTTACTCCGAACTTCGGGCAGAAAACGAGTGCCTGCCCGGTGCCCAGAGGGCAGAAGCGAGTCCCCATGCCCAAGACAGTGATGATCGTCGAAGACAATGAGCTCAACATGAAGCTCTTCAACGACCTGCTGGAGTCCCGCGGCTACGCCATCATCCAGACCCGCAACGGCCTGGAGGCACTCGACCTCGCAAGGGCCCATCACCCGGACCTGATCCTGATGGACATCCAGTTGCCCGAGGTGTCCGGACTCGTCGTCACCAAGTGGCTTAAGGAAGACGAGGAGCTTGCGGCGATTCCCGTCATCGCCGTCACGGCATTCGCGATGAAGGGCGACGAGGAACGCATCCTCCAGGGAGGCTGCGAGGGCTACATCTCCAAACCGATCTCCGTGCCTCACTTTTTGGAAACGATTGCCCGCTACATTGGCACTGCCAACTAGCTGGCAGACGGGCGTTTTCCCGAAGATCGCGGGGGTTGTTCCTCTTTGACGGCGCGCGTGCTGATCGTCGACGATATTCCGACGAATGTGCGTCTGCTGGAGGCGCGGCTTTCGGCCGAGTACTTCGAGGTGCTCACCGCATCCTCGGGCCTGGAGGCGCTGCGTATCTGCGCCGGCGAAGACGTCGACATCGTCCTGCTCGATGTGATGATGCCCGGCATGGACGGCTTCGAAGTCTGCCGCAGGCTGAAGTCGGACGCCCATACCAGCCACATTCCGGTGTTGATGGTCACGGCCCTCGACCAGCCCTCCGACAGGGTGCGGGGCCTCGAGGTCGGCGCGGACGATTTCCTGACCAAGCCGGTCGACGACGTGCAGCTGATGGCCCGGGTGAAGAGCCTGGTGCGGCTCAAGGCACTGACCGACGAACTGCGCGCCCGCGCGATTACCGGCCAGGAGATCGCCATCGAGGACGCGATGCGCGCGATGGCCTCGATCGACTCCGAGGGCGGACGAATCCTGATCGTCGATACGGACGCGCGCCATGCGGAACGGCTGCGCGCCTTCCTCGCGCCGACCAATCGCGTCGATGTGCTGACCAGTCCGTCCGACGCCGCGCTGGCGGTCAGCGGCGGTGGCTACGAGCTGGCCCTGGTGTCGATGTCGCTGGCCGATTTCGACCCCCTGCGCGTCTGTTCGCAGATGCGCACCGCGGAGACCACCCGCACGCTCCCGATCATCCTCGTGGCGGAGGAGGACGATCGCCCGCGCGTCGTGCGCGGACTGGATCTCGGGGTCAACGATTTCATCATGCGACCGGTCGAACGCAACGAGCTGCTGGCGCGGGTCCGCACGCAGATCCGGCGCCAGCGCTACGCTGTCGAGTTGCGGCAGAGCGTGACCAACACGCTCGCGCTGGCCGTCACCGACGAACTGACCGGCCTCTACAATCGCCGCTATTTCGATCGGCACCTGTCGCTGATGCTCGAGAAGGCGCAGCAGCAGGATCGCGACATGGCGGTCATGCTGATCGACATGGACTTCTTCAAGTCCGTCAACGACACCCATGGACATGACACGGGCGATTCCGTTCTGAGGGAATTCGCCAATCGACTGCGCCGCAATATCCGCGGCGTTGACCTGGCCTGCCGCTTCGGCGGCGAGGAGTTCGTCGTCCTGATGCCGGACACCGACTTCCAGCAGGCGCAAAGCGTCGCCGAGCGCGTGCGGGCGGCCGTCGCCGAGAAGGGCTTCGACGCCGGCGGCGGGCGACCGCTCGCGGTGACGGTGTCGGTGGGTGTTGCTCTCAACGAGCAGGACACGGATACGCCAGAGGTCATGCTGAAGCGGGCCGACGTGGCGCTCTACAGGGCGAAGCGGGAAGGGCGCAACCGCGTGGTCTTCGACGCGGCCTGAGCATCCAGGCGGCTTTCGAGCTGCCGTACCAGTCTCTGCGGGCCGATTAAGGTTAACGATTAGTTACGTTGTTGGCTAACGCTTCATGCCACAATCGCAGTTGTGTAGGTTGGGTCATCGAGGACGCGCCGGGCAACTGGCGTGCCTCACCAGACACCCTACGGTTCTCCTCAGGTCCGCCGCAACTCCTGGGTCCGTAGGGCGGCTGGTCCGCAGCGGACAAGAGTGGCCTCTTCGACATGCCGCTTCGGACCAGCCACTAATCCAGACGCCCGCTCCTCCAGAAGAGGGGCGGGCGTTTCTGCTTTCGCCGAGGATGCCGGCAAACAAAAAACCCCGCACCGGAGTGCGGGGTCTGGGTCAGCCCGGCGCTTGTCGCACCATTACTTGATCTTGGCTTCCTTGAACTCGACGTGCTTGCGCACCACCGGGTCGTACTTTTTGAAGCTGAGCTTCTCGGTCTGGGTCCGGGAGTTCTTCTTGGTGACATAGTAGTAGCCGGTGTCGGCGGTCGACACGAGCTTGATCTTCAGAGATACGGCTTTGGCCATGGTTCACGTTCCTTGAAACGGCTTGCCGCGCGGTTTGCCGCGCGGCGCTGAATTCACCCGGCACGACGGCCGCTCAAATTTGGCCGCAAACTACGGATTTGCGACCGGATGTCAAGGCGATTGACGGCTAGAGCCGGTCCGGTGCCGCCGGGTCATCGTGCGACGGATCGAACCCGTGCATGTAGTTGGCCCACTGCAGACCGATCACCGCGCCCTTGATCGAGGGCAGCAGCGCCAGGGGCAGCAGGACCGCCATGGGGATCATCGTCCAGACGTAGAACATGGGGTCGACGGGGCCGCTCATCTCGGCATGCAGCATCCACCCGACCAGCACGTGCCCGACGATGAAGATGGCGATGTAGGGCGGGAAATCGTCGGCCCGCGCGTGGCTGAGTTCTTCGCCGCACATGTCGCAGCTGTCGGCGACCTTCAGGTAGCTGCGGTAGAGCTTGCCCGCGCCGCAGCGGGGACACCGGCATCTGATGCCGTTGCCGATGGCTTGTCCCAGCGCGCGACGGGGTCTGTGGAGTTCCATTCCCAGCGACATGCCTACCTCGTTTTCCTGGCATGCTTGCGGTAGCTCGCCGATGCCGGTCTGCCCCTAGATGGCGACCTGCGGCTGCCCCGAACAGATGACGGATCGCCGCGGCTGCCCTCGCTGAGCAGTTCGAAGCGGAGCGCTCCCGCCAGCGGCGCGACTTCCAGCAGCCGCACGCTCACCGGATCGCCGATGCGGAACGTCTCCCCGCTATGGTCGCCGACCAGCGCCTGCTGCACTTCGACGAACCTGTAGTAGTCCATTCCGATCGTCGACGCCGGGATGAAGCCATCGGCTCCGGTGTCCAGCAGGCGAACGAACAGCCCGGACTTGGTGACGCCGGATATGCGGCCTTCGAAGCGCGTGCCGAGCCGCTCCGCGAGGAAGTGCGCCAGCAGCCGGTCGACGGTCTCCCGCTCGGCCAGCATGGCCCGCCGTTCCGTCGAGGAAATGTGCTGGGCGATGCCCTGCAGGCGCGCCACTTCGCCGTCCGTCAGGCCATCGTCGCCGAGCCCGAGGGCAGCGATCAGTGCCCGGTGCACGATCAGGTCCGCATAACGTCGAATCGGCGAGGTGAAGTGCGCGTAGCGATCGAGGTTGAGACCGAAGTGGCCGTAGTTTTCCGCCGCGTACTCCGCCTGCGCCTGGGTGCGCAGCACGATTTCGGAGACCTGCTGGATCTTGCCGGCCTCCCGCGCCTTGTCGAGAACCCGGTTGAAATCCGCTGGACGAACGGCATCGGAGCGGCTGAAGGCGAGGTCGAGCGAGGCGAGGAAGTCGCGCAGCCCGGCGAGTTTCTCCTCGCTGGGCGAATCGTGGACCCGGTAGAGCAGGGCGCTGCGGTGCTTTTCCAGCGTCTCTGCCGCCGCGACATTGGCCGCGATCATCATCTCCTCGATCAGCCGGTGGGCATCGAGCCGCTCGGGCACGTGAACGTCGGCAACCATGCCCTTGCCGTCGAGGATGATCTTGCGTTCGGGCAGGTCGAGGTCGAGCGGCCCGCGCCGGTCGCGGGCCCGCGTCATGGTCGCGTATGCCGTCCAGAGCGGCTTCAGGACGGTGTCGAGAATGGGGCCGGTCCTGTCGTCGGGACGACCGTCGATGGCGGCCTGGGCCTGCTGGTAGTTGAGCTTGGCGGCCGATCGGAACAGCACCCGGTGGAAGCTGTGGCTGCGCTTGCGCCCGTTCTGGTCGAAGACCATGCGCACCGCCAGCGAGGGACGATTCTCCCCTTCGCGCAGCGAACACAGGTCGTTCGAGATGCGTTCGGGCAGCATCGGCACCACCCGGTCGGGAAAGTAGACCGAGTTGCCGCGCAGGTAGGCTTCACGATCGAGCGCCGTGCCAGGCCGGACATAGGCGGCGACGTCGGCGATGGCCACGTAGACGATGTGCCCGCCGGGATTGTCGGCGGAGGTATCGGGCTCGGCATAGACGGCGTCGTCGTGGTCCTTGGCGTCGAACGGGTCGATGGTGACGAGCGGCAGGTGGCGCCAGTCCTCGCGCCCCTTCAGGCTGGCCTCCTGCGCATCCTCGGATTCCTTGAGGACGGTCGCCGGAAACCGGTAGGGGATGTCGAGGGCGTGGATGGCGATGAGGGAGACCGCGCCTTCGCTCCGCGGGTTGCCGATCACGCTGACGACGCGCGCCTTCGGGATCATCAGCCGGCCGGTGATGCGGACCTCGACCTCGACCAGGTCGCCGTCCGCGGCGCCGGCGCTGTCGCCGCGGTCGATGCGCATCTCCTTCTGCTTGCGGTCGACGGGGACGAGGCGGGCTCCGTCCTCGTCCATGCGCACGATGCCGATCTGACCCCGGCGCGGCTTGTCGAGGATCTTCATCGCCTTGGCCGTGTAGCGCGGCAGTTCGCCGTCTCCGGCGTCGATGCGGGCGAGGATGCGATCACCCGGTCCCGGGGCGACGCGGGCATTCGGCGCGTTCAGAACGTGGACCCGCGGAGGCTCGCCGTCATCGTCGCTCCACTGGGCGGGGAAGGCGTGGAGGGCCTCCGGATCGGCATCGGGCGGGATATCGAGGACCGTGACGGCGGGGAGGGTGGCCGTGCGCCGGATCTGCTTGCGACGCCGGGCAAGGAATCCCTCGCCCTCCATCTGCTTGAGCAGCACCTTGAACGGGGTGCGCATGTCGCCCTTGATGCCGAAATGGCGCGCCAGGTCGCGCTTGCCGTCGAGCTCGGGGAATTGCGTCATCGCCTCGAGGATGGCCTCGCGGCTGGGCAGGGTGCCGACAAGGTAGTGTCGGGGGCCCTTTGGGGGAGTGGTGGTCTTGCTTTTCTGAGCCATGTTCACACTCGGAGTCCTCCCCGCTGGCGCGAGGATCCCCGTTGTCGGCGGAGGCCCTGAAAACGGGGGTCCGCCCATGCGGGACGGCCCCTCGTAGAGTGATCAGACCTCCGCGGTCTTCTTCTTCGGTGCGGCCTTAGGCTTGAGAGCCTTCGCCGCGGGTTGCTTTGCCGTCGCCTTCTTCGCCGGGGTCCTCTTGGCACTGGCGGTCCGCGACGGGGTTTTCCGCGTTCCCGAGGCGCCGGCCTTGGCGGCGATCAGCTCGAGCGCCTGCGCGAGCGTCACGTCCTCGGGCTTCAGCTCCTTGGGCAGGGTTGCGTTGACCTTGCCCTGATTCACGTACGGACCATAGCGGCCTGCGCGAACGGCGATCGGGCCGGCCTCGTGCTCGAAGCTCTTGATGGCGGCGATGGTACCGCTCCGTCCCTTGCCGAAACGCCCGCCGCCCGCCGCCTTCTGGGCCAGCAGATCGACGGCCCGGTTCAGGCCGACGGTGAAGACCTCCTCCGCGTCGGGCAGGTTGGCGTAGGTCCCGTCGTGCAGGACGAACGGCCCGTAGCGCCCGATGCCGGCGGAAATCGGCTTGCCGGTTTCGGGGTGCAGGCCCACTTCGCGCGGCAGCGACAGCAGGCGCAGCGCGGCTTCGAGCGTCAGGGAGTCGGGCGTCCAGCCCTTGGGCAGCGACGAGCGCTTCGGCTCGTCGCCGCTGCCCAGCTGCACATATGGTCCGAAGCGCCCGGACTTCAAGGCCACCTCGAGTCCGCTGTCGGGATCGGTGCCGAGGATGCCGTCGCCCGGCGCCTCCGTCGCGGCGCCGGTGGCGGCATCGGACAGTTGCATGGTGTGGCGGCACTCGGGGTAGTTCGAGCAGCCGATGAAGGCGCCGAACTTGCCCAGCTTGAGGGACAGCTGGCCGGTCCCGCAGGTCGGGCACCGGCGCGGATCCGAGCCGTCGGCCCGTGCCGGAAAGATGTGATCGGCCAGCAGGTCGTTGAGAGCATCGAGCACCTCCGACACCCGCAGGTCCTTGATCTGCTCCACATGCGCCGAGAATTCGGCCCAGAACTGGCGCAGCACGTCCTTCCAGGCGAGCTTGCCGTCCGAGATCAGGTCGAGCTGTTCCTCGAGCTGCGCGGTGAATCCGTACTCGACGTAGCGGTTGAAGAAGCTCTCCAGAAACGCGGTGACGATGCGGCCCCGGTCCTCGGGGATGAGGGTGCGCTTGTCGAGCCGGACGTAGTTGCGCTCCTGCAGCACGCTCATCGTGGCGGCGTAGGTGGAGGGACGGCCGATGCCGAGTTCCTCCATCTTCTTGATCAGGCTGGCCTCGGTGTAACGCGGCGGCGGCTGCGTGAAATGCTGTTCGATCAGCGCCTCCTCGAGGCGCGGGCGGTCGCCGACGGCGAGCGGCGGCAGCTCGCGGCTGTCCTGGTCGCCCTCGTCGCGGTCCGCGTCGGCCTCGATGCCGTAGAGGGCGAGGAAGCCGGGGAAGTTGACCACCGATCCCACGGCGCGCAGGGCGATGTCGCGGCTGGTCGCGAATACCGCGATGTCGGCGGTGGTGCGCTCGATCTCGGCGGAGCGCATCTGGCTGGCCAGCGTGCGTTTCCAGATCAGCTCATAGAGCCGATGCCGATCCGCGTCCCCCCGCAGCGTGTCTGGATGGCGGAACAGGTCGGTCGGGCGGATGGCCTCGTGCGCTTCCTGGGCGTTTTTCGCCTTGGTCTGGTAGATGCGGGCCTTCTCGGGAAGGTAGTCCGAACCGAACGACTTGACGATGGCGCGACGTGCCTGCTCGATCCCCTCGGGCGCCATCTGCACGGCGTCCGTTCGCATGTAGGTGATGATGCCCTCTTCATAGAGCCGCTGGGCGATCTGCATGGTGCGGCTGGGCGAGAACCCGAGGCGCGAGGAGGCGTCCTGCTGCAAGCTCGACGTGGTGAAGGGCGGGTAGGGGTTGCGCCGCGTGGGTTTCCTGTCGACGGCGGTGACGCTGAAGGCGCCCGCCTCGATGGCGCTCTTCAGCGCTTCCGCCTCGGCGGCGGACGCGATGTCCAGCTTGTCGGTCCTCTTGCCGTCGACCGAAAAGAGCCTGGCCTCGAAGGCCTTGCCCTTCTCGTTCAGGCGCGCGCCGACCGACCAGTATTCCTGGGGACGGAAGCGTTCGATCTCCGACTCGCGCTCGCACACCAGCCGGAGCGCCACGGACTGGACACGCCCGGCCGAGCGCGAGCCGGGGAGCTTGCGCCACAGCACCGGCGAGAGCGTGAAGCCGACGAGATAGTCGAGCGCGCGGCGGGCGAGATAGGCATCGACGAGGGGTTCGTCGATCTGCCGCGGATGCTGCATGGCCTCGCTGATCGCCGACTTGGTGATGGCGTTGAACACCACGCGGCTCACCGGCTTGTCCTTGAGCAGCTTCTTGCCGCGCAGCACATCGAGCACGTGCCACGATATCGCCTCGCCCTCGCGGTCGGGGTCGGTCGCGAGGATCAACTCGTCGGCTTCCTTGAGGGCATTGCCGATGTCGGAAAGGCGCTTGCGGGAGGCTGCGTCGACCTCCCAGCTCATCGCGAAATCCTCGTCCGGCAACACCGAACCGTCCTTGGCCGGCAGGTCGCGGACGTGACCGAAGCTCGCCAGGACTTCGTAGTCCTTGCCGAGATAGTTGTTGATTGTCTTGGCCTTAGCCGGACTTTCAACGATCACGAGCTTCATGTGCAGAACTTTCAGTGGCCTTCAAACGACGGCGCAACATGGTGAAGCGGGGTAGGGCTGTCAACCGAGATGCCGCCGGTCCGAGGCGTTCCCCGTAGGGGAAGAATCTTCATGCATTCCTGCCAGGCTTTGCTCGCTTGATCAGGGGGGGCCGGCGGCCACGATGCGGTTCGTCAAAGCAGCTATCGTCTTTGCCCTGGCCTACCTCGCCTACTTCACCTTCGCGCCCCAGGACCTCTACAATCCACAGCAGGTGACGCGGGTTGCGCTCTCCCTGGCGCTCAGCCAGGGGCGGCTGGACATCGATGCGTTTGCCGCCGAGACGGTCGACAAGGCGCTTCACGACGGCCACACCTATGCCGACAAGCCGCCGGGCCTGTCGTTGCTCGCGGTCCCCGCTGTGGCGGTCGTCCGCGATCTGCTCGGACGCGCGGGACGCGCGACGGACGGCCGGGACGAGGCGGGCTTTGCGCTCTATGCGCAGGTCGCCGTCGTCACGACGGTCTCGCTCCTCGGGGCACTCGGGGCGTCGGTGCTGTACCTGCTCTCGGTCCGCCTCGGGGCCAGCGAGGGCGGGGCACTGTTCGCAGCCGCGGGACTCGCCCTCGGGACTCCCTATTTCGGCTGGTCCACCGCCTTCTTCAGCCACGTGCCGACCGGTGTGCTCCTGCTGGTCGCGATGGCGATGGCCCTGGTCGAAGCGCGGCGCGGCGCGGTGCCGAGATCGGCCGTCGTCGGGCTTGCGCTGGGTCTGACCCTGACGATCGATCTGGTGGCGGGCCCGGCGACCCTCGTCGTGGCCGCCGTGGCGATCGCCGCTTGCCGATCGGGTCGGCTGGGGTGTGCGCTGGCGATCGGCGGCGGCGCCGTCCTCGGCATCCTGCCGCTGCTGGCCTACAACTGGGCCGCATTCGATTCGCCGTTCCGTCTCGGCTACGCGCAGGTGGTGGGTTTTGACGGGATGCGTGAGGGCCTGTTCGGCATCACGCTGCCAGATCCGGTGGTGCTCATGGAGCTGCTCTTCGGCCGCTATCGCGGACTGCTGCCGCTGGCGCCGGTGCTCGTCGCCGTCCCGTTCGGCCTGATCGCCATGTGGCGCCGCGGCCAGCGGACGGCAGCGCTGGCCGTCATGGCGATTGCCGCCGGCTATCTGCTGATCAACGCCGGCTATCATTACTGGGATGGGGGATCGTCGACGGGACCCCGCCACCTCGTGGCGATGCTGCCGGTCGCTTGCCTCGCGCTGGGCTTTGCCTGGCCGCGGCGGCTCCTGCACAGGCTGGCCGTCCTCCTGCTGCTTGCCGTGAGCCTGGTGCTGTCGGTGATCGCGGCCAGCACCATCATGTTCGCCGGCGCCAACTACCCGGACCCGCTGGTGGATCTGCTGCTGCCCCGGTTCTTCACCGATACCGGCCTGCTGAGCGCGGCGCGCATCATCCCGGTCTGGCTCGGCTTCATCCTGCTGGCGGCGCTCGCCGGACTACGGGCGCAGCGCGACCAGCTGACCGCTTGACCACTCGATCCGACCGTCCAGGTCCAGTTCCAGGAGGAGGGTCTGCATGCGGCCCACCGCCAGGCCGGTGCTGCGGACGAGATCGTCGACAGGCATCGGGGTCAGGCTCAACGCGTCGGCGAGGATCGCGCGCTCGTCGTCGGTCGGCGTGGCGGCGTCGCTCGCTTCGCCCTCCGGCAACCAGTCAGGCTCCAGCAGGCTCACGCGCGACGGGTCCGCCTCGCGCAGCGTCTCGATGATGTCGTCGGCTCCGGTGATCAGTTTGGCGCCCTGCTGGATCAGGGCGTTGCCGCCTTCGGCTCGTGGGTCGAGCGGCGAGCCGGGCACGGCGAAGACTTCCCGGTTCTGCTCGAGGGCAAGCCGGGCCGTGATCAGCGAGCCCGAGCGCCTTGCGGCCTCCACCACCACCGTGCCGAGCGCCAGTCCGGAGACGAGGCGGTTGCGCCGGGGGAAGTCCCGGGCCCGGGGCTCCCAGCCGAGCGGCATCTCGGTGAGCAGTGCGCCGCCGCTGTCGACGATCTCGCGGGCCAGCGGGATGTTCTCGGTGGGATAGATCCGGTCCATGCCGCCGGCGAGCACGGCGACCGTGCCGGAGCGGAGGGCCGCCTGGTGGGCGGCGGCGTCGATTCCGCGCGCCAGCCCCGACACCACGACATAGCGCGACTTGCCCAGGTCGGCGGCGAGCACCCGCGCCATCTTCTGGCCGGCGGCGGAGGCGTTTCGGGCGCCGACGATGGCGACCGTGTTGCGCCAGTCGAGAGTCCCGCCGCCGATCAGTGCCACCATCGGCGGCACGCCGGAAATGTAGCGGAGCAGCTCGGGATAGTCCGGTTCGCCCATGCCGACGAGCTTGCCGCCGAGCCGGGCCAGTGCGGCGATCTCGTCTTCCGCCTCGCCGATCGACGGGATGCGGGCGGAGGCGCCGATCCGGCCGAGAAGGGCGGGCAGGGCCGCGATGGCGGCCTCGGCCGAGCCTTCGCGGTTCAGCAGCTGTCGAAAGGTCTGGGGGCCGACGTTCTCCGTGCGGATCAGGCGCAGCCAGGCGATGCGCTGAGACGGCGTCAGGGCGATGCCGCTCCGCGCCAAGGCTCAGGTGGCCTTGGGTCCGTCGGCGCCGATCTTCGGCTCCGTGCCGTCGATCAGCCGGCGGATATTGGGCCAGTGCTTGAGGTAGAGAACGATGGTCATCAGGGCACAGGCGGCGGCAAGGTACAGCGCCGACTGTTCGCTGGCCGCGAGGCCATAGGCAAACAGCGGCGCCATCGCGGCAGCGGTGAGCGCCGCGAGCGAGGAGAACCGCCGCGTCACGGCGATCAGCAGCCAGACCCCGCAGAAGACCAGTCCGGTGATCCAGTTGAGGCCGAGCAGCACACCGATATAGGTGGCGACGCCCTTGCCGCCCTTGAAGCCCAGCCATACCGGGAAGACATGGCCGAAGAAGGCGCCGACGCCGGCTCCGTAGACGATCATGTCTGCCGCGGGCTGCGCGGCGTCGCCGACGAGGAAGAAACGGGCGACGAGCACGGCCGCGGCGCCCTTGCCGGCATCGAGCAGCAGCGTCGCCGCCGCCATCCAGCGATTGCCGGTACGCAGCACGTTGGTGGCGCCGATATTGCCGGAGCCGATCTTGCGAATGTCGATGCCCGCCGCGCGTGTCAGCAGCAGGCCGAAGGGGATCGAGCCGAGCAGGTAACCGATGGCTGTCGCGATGAGGAAGGTCATGGTCGTAGGTCCCCGCTGGCCGCAGCATGGCTGAAGACGCGGCGCCCCGCAACGAACGTGTGCATCACCGCGCCCTGCATGCGCCCGCCCTCGAAGGCGGTGTTGCGCGAGCGCGACCGGAGCTCGCGCTCCCTGACCACCCAGGGAAATTCCGGATCGAACAGCACGATGTCGGCCGGCGCCCCGACGGCGAGCCGCCCCGACGCAAGCCCGAGGATCTCCGCCGGGCGGGCCGTCATGGCGCGCAACACGGTCATCAGCGGGACGTCCCCCGAGTGAACCAGCCGCAGAGCGGCCGCCAGCAGGGTCTCGAGCCCGATGGCCCCGTCGGAGGCCTCGGCGAACGGGCGGCGCTTGACCTCGCTGTCCTGCGGATCGTGCGCGGAATGTATGACGTCGATCACCCCCGCGTTCAGCCCCTCGATCACGGCGCGACGATCGTCTTCGGAGCGCAGCGGCGGCGCGAGCTTGAAGAAGGTGCGCCAGGGCGCGACATCGTTCTCGTTGAGCGCGAGATTGTTGATCGAAACGCCGCACGATACCGCCTCGGCCCGGCGCCTGGCGGACGCCACCAGCTCGACGGCGGCCCCCGTCGACACCTGCGCGGCGTGGTACCGTACCCCGGTCAGTGCGGCCAGCTGCAGGTCGCGCGCCAGCGGCACCGTCTCGGCCTCTATGGGGATGCCCTTGAGCCCGGAAATGGTGGCCAGCGTGCCTTCGTTCATCACCCCGTCGCCGACCAGCGTGCGGTCCGCCGCGTGGTGGACGACGGGAAGGTCGAAATTCCGGGCGTAACTGAAGGCGGCGCGCAGCAGGCCGGCGGACTGGATCGACTCGCGACCGTCGGTGAGGCAGACGGCGCCGGCCTCCCGGAGCAGGCCGAATTCGGTGATTTCCTCGCCACGCAGGCCGCGGGTGATCGCGGCCGCGGGCAGGACATTCACCGCGCACGTCGCTTCGGCGCGCCGCAGCAGGAAGTCCACCAGCGCGCCATCGTCGATCACCGGGCTGGTGTCGGGCATCAGCACGAAGCTGGTGACGCCGCCCGCGGCGGCGGCCTCGCCGGCCGAGGCGAGGCTCTCGCGATACTCGTGACCCGGCTCGCCGGTGAAGACGCGCATGTCGATCAGGCCCGGCGCCGCGACCAGGCCGCGTGCGTCGAGGTGCTCGGCCCCCTCCGGCAGACCCGGCGCGGCACCGGCGGAAATGCCGGCGATGCGCCCATCCGCGATCAGCAGGGCGCCCGGTCCATCCCGGCCGCTCGCCGGATCGACGATGCGGGCATGCGAGATCAGCACCGGGCGGGTCATGCGGCGCCCCGGTCGTCGGCGAGGAGCGCGTCGAGCACGGCCATGCGCACGGCGACGCCCATCTCGACCTGCTCGTTGATCACCGAGTACGGGCCATCGGCGATGGACGGGTCGATCTCGACGCCGCGGTTCATCGGCCCGGGATGCATGACGATGACGTCCGGCTTGGCGCAGGCGAGCTTGTCGGCGTCCAGCCCGTAGAAATGATAGTACTCCCGGATCGAGGGGATCATGCGACCGCTGGCGCGCTCGTGCTGCAGGCGGAGCATCATGACGACATCGGCCCCGGCCAGCCCGGTCCGCATGTCGGTATGAACCTCGCTGCACAGCGCTTCGATGCCGCGCGGCAGCAGCGTGCGCGGCGCCACGACGCGGGTGCGGACCTGCAGCGCCCCGAGCAGCAGAAGGTTCGAGCGGGCGACGCGGGAATTGGCGATATCGCCGCAGATGGCCACCGTGAGACCGGCCAGTTGCCCCTTGTGCTGGCGGATGGTGAGGGCGTCGAGCAGCGCCTGGGTGGGGTGCTCGTGCGCGCCGTCGCCGGCGTTGATCACCGCGCAGCCGACCTTCTGGCTCAGCAGTTCCACCGCGCCCGAAGCGGAGTGACGCACGATGATGACATCCGGCTGCATCGCATTGAGGGTGGCGGCGGTGTCGATCAGGGTCTCCCCCTTGGCGATCGAGGACGTCCGCACCGACATGTTGGTGACCTGTGCCCCGAGCCGCTTGCCGGCGATCTCGAAACTGGCCTGGGTCCGGGTCGAGTTCTCGAAGAACAGGTTGATCTGGGTCTTTCCCGCGAGCGTGGGCAGGATCTTGCGTGGCTGGCGGGAGATCGGGATCATCGCCTCGGCCCGGTCGAGCAGATCGACGATCTCAAAGGGGTTGAGCTGGCTGATGGCGAGCAGGTTGCGATGCGGGAATGGCGACCGGACGGCCGATTGGCCGCCGCTGGCCGATGCTGGCGGGGAGTTGACCATGCCGCTCCGTTCCGAATGCTGCCGGGGTCTATCGCAGGGGGCAGGGACTGGCAAGCGAGCGGTCCCGTTATCCCCGGCGCAGCCGCTCGAGCGCTCCCTGCAGGATATAGCTGGCAGCGAGCTTGTCGACGACCTCGGCGCGCTTGTCGCGCCGGACATCGGCCTCGATCAGCGTGCGGGTGACGGCGGAGGTGGAGAGCCGCTCGTCCCAGAAGACGATCGGAATGGCGATGCGAGCGGCGAGGTTGCGCGCGAAGGCCCGCGTCGACTGCACCCGTGGCCCCTCCGATCCATCCATGTTGAGCGGCAGGCCCAGCACGATGCCGACGGCGTGGTTATCGGCGATGAGTTCGTCGATACGGATCGCGTCCTGGGTGAACTTGCTGCGCCTGATGGTCTCGAGCGGCGTGGCGGAGTACCGCATGCCGTCGGAAACGGCGACACCGATGGTCTTGGTGCCCAGGTCGAGGCCGAGCAGCTTGCCGGTCGGCGGCAGGGCGGAAAGTGGCATCGAACCGGGTTCTGTCAAACGTTCCGCCTTTGCTTGCGCGCCGGCTTTGGCTACCTGTGCCCCGACAAAGAGGCAAGCAATGAAACTCACCTGGTTCGGCGGCACGACGTTCCGCATTCATGTCGGCGGCAGGATACTCGTCGTCGGGAGCGGAAACGCCGAGGGCGTGGTGCCGGAAGAGCTGCTTTCCGGCGCCGACGTGACGTTCTCGCTCGAGGCCGGCCTGCCCGAGATCGATCCGGTTCTGTGGCGACCGCACCGGGCCGGCGCGATGATCGCGGACGCCGATCTGCCCGAGGTGCTGGTGCACGGCGTGGCGGGCGGGGCCCTGGTCGCTTCAATCGGCGAGCCGCCGCTGCTGCTGCTCACCGGCGAGCCGGTGCGGACCGGTCGCTGGGGACAAGAGGCGGTGGTGGTGACCCTCGGCGCCGATATCGCCCGGAGGTCGGGGCAGGTGCTGGAGGAGATGCGGCCACGCCTGATCGCCGTCGCCGCCGCGGACACGGCGGCAGACGAGGTTTTTGCGGCCCTGCGCGACCGGCTCGAAGAAACCTCGCTGGTCGCCCTCGAGCCGGGATTGGCCCTGGAAGTTTGATGGCGCCCATCAACGCTTTTCGTTTTTCTTGGGCGCCCGGCATTGCTAGAACGCGCCCAGTTGAGCCTTTCGGAGTTGCCTGATGTCCGTCGACGCCAAGACCGTGAAGCGCATTGGCCGCCTGGCCCGCATCCGCATCGAGGAGGACGAGGTCGGCAAGTACCAGGAGGAACTCAACGCGATACTCGGCTTTGTCGAGCAGCTGGGCGAGGTGGATGTCGCGGGCGTCGAGCCGATGACGTCGGTGACCCCGATGCAGCTGCGTCGGCGGGACGACGTGGTGACCGATGGCGGCTATCCGGAGCGCGTTGTCGCCAATGCGCCGCTGACCGAGGACAATTTCTTCATGGTGCCCAAGGTCGTGGAGTAGGCGATGCCGGTCACCATCGCGATCGAGACGCCGCTTCAGGACGACGTCCGGGAGCTGGTGCGGGAGCTAAACGCCTATCTCAACCCGCTGTCGCCACCGGAATTCCAGTTCCAGATGACGGTGGAGCAGATGGCCGACAGCGCGACGACGCTGTTCGTGGCGCGCGACGAGTCGGGCCGGGCCGTCGGCATGGGGGCCCTGAAGGTGGAATCCCCGGAAATGGCCGAAGTGAAGCGGATGTACACGCGGCCGGAGATTCGCGGAAAACGCATTGGCGCGGCCCTGCTCGAAGCGATCACCGGGCTGGCCCGCGAGAAGGGCATCGCCCACCTGATGCTCGAGACCGGCGACGTGGCCGGGTTCGAGCCGGCCCACCGCCTGTATGCCAGGGCCGGCTTCACCCGCTGCGGGGCGTTTCTCGACTATCCCGAGAGCGCCTACTCGGCCTTCTTCGAGAAGTGGCTGCGCGACCCTGCGACGGCGTGATGTTGCGATAATCGCAACACCTCTGTAGGAACGTCCAACCCCTCCGCCGTTGTGCTGCGAGCCGCACCTTGACCGATCTGACCCGCCTGACCCTTGCCGCCGCCCGAGACGGGCTCAAGGCCAAGACCTTCAGTTCTGCCGAACTGACCGCCGCCTACCTCACGGCAATCGAGGCGGCCAACCCCAAGCTGAACGCCTATGTCGCGGTCACCGGTGAGCAGGCGATGGCCATGGCCGGGCAGAGCGATGCCCGGCTGGCGCAGGGGCAGGGAGGCATCCTCGAGGGCGTGCCGCTAGGCATCAAGGACCTGTTCGCGACCAGGGGCGTCCACACGCAGGCGGCGAGCCACATCCTCGACGGGTTCAGGCCGGAATACGAGTCGAGCGTGACGTCCAATCTGTGGCGCGACGGCGCCGTCATGCTGGGCAAGCTCAACATGGACGAGTTCGCCATGGGCTCGTCGAACGAGACCTCCTACTACGGGCCGGTGATCAATCCGTGGCGCGCCGACAACTCCAACGCGCAGCTGGTGCCGGGCGGCTCCTCCGGCGGTTCGGCGGCGGCGGTCTCGGCGTGGCTCTGTGCGGCCGCGACGGCGACCGACACCGGCGGCTCGATCCGCCAGCCGGCGGCGCTCACCGGAACCGTCGGCATCAAGCCGACCTATGGCCGCTGCTCGCGCTGGGGCATTGTCGCTTTCGCCTCCTCCCTCGACCAGGCCGGGCCGATCGCCCGCACCGTCGAGGACGCGGCGATCATGCTGACCTCGATGGCGGGGTTCGATCCCAGGGACTCGACGAGCGCCGAACGGGCGGTGCCGGACTTTGCGGCCGCCGTGGAGCGCGGCGTCAGGGGACTGACCATCGGCATCCCGCGCGAGTATCGCATGGAGGGCATGCCCGGCGAGATCGAGGCGCTCTGGCAGCAGGGCATCGCCTGGCTGAAGGCGGAGGGCGCGACGGTCCGCGACATCTCGCTGCCGCACACCAGGTACGCGCTGCCCGCCTACTATATTGTCGCGCCGGCGGAGGCCTCGTCCAACCTCGCCCGCTACGACGGGGTGAAGTACGGGCTGCGGGTCACCGGCAAGGACATCACCGACCTCTACGAACTGAGCCGCGCCGCGGGCTTCGGCCGCGAGGTGAAGCGCCGCATCATGATCGGCACCTACGTGCTCTCGGCGGGCTATTACGACGCCTACTATGTCCGGGCGCAGAAGGTCCGGACGCTGATCAAGCGCGATTTCGAGCAGGCGTTCGCCGACGGCATCGACGCCATCCTGACGCCGGCAACACCGTCCGCCGCGTTCGGCATTGGCGACGAGGACATGAAGGCCGACCCGGTCAAGATGTATCTGAACGACGTCTTCACTGTGACCGTGAACATGGCTGGCCTGCCGGGCATCGCGGTTCCTGCCGGCAAGGATGCATCCGGCCTGCCGCTGGGGCTGCAGCTGATCGGCAAGCCGTTCGACGAGGAGACGCTGTTCGCCGCCGGGCGGGTGATCGAACGCAGCGCCGCCATCGATTTCAGTCCTGCCCGCTGGTGGTGAGACTCGAAAACGCTTGAAGGTCGGCGGTTTCGGCACTATCTGCCCGCCCATGCGCAAACTCAGACTTGTAGACCTGCCCGCGAAGCCCGCGGCCCCCTTGCGGAGGACTGGCTCCATGGCCGACGTGTTCACCACCCTCGACTGGTCGGCCCCGCCCAAGGACCTGTCCAAGCCCCTGCAGGCCCTGTGGTGGCTCAAGAAGGGCGGGCTCAAGGTCGGCCCGGAATGGGAGGAAGCGCACGCCATCGTGCAGACCATGGAAGGCGTCTTCGAGTTCGACTGGGTGCATGCGCTGCTGCACTGGATCGAAGCCGACATGGGCAATGCCGACTACTGGTATCGTCGGGCCGGCAAGCGGCGGGCGACCGCCAGCGTCTCCGCCGAGTGGGAGCACATGGCGCGCGAACTGAGCGGCGTCACCCGACACTGATCATCCGGCCAGCCGGTAGACGGAGACGTGCGAGCGCGACTCGGCGGTGAAGGCCGAGCCGACCCAGTCCGCGTGGCGCGATTCCAGCGTGAAGCCGGCGAGCCGTGCCATCAGGTCGAGTTCGGCGGGCCATACGTAGCGATGCGGCGAACGGAACAGCCGCGCTTCCCGCCCGTCGCCGAAGTGGAAGTGGTGCGAGACCACGACCTGTCTCAGCACATCGATGGTGTCGAGCCCGACATAGCCCGGATCCGCCGCGAAGACAGCGGCTCTGCTGCCCGGGGGAAGGCGACGCAGATCGGGCACCCATAGCTCGACGACAAAGCGACCGCCCGGCGACAGGTGGCGGGCCGCATTGGCGAAGCAGGCGACCTGCGCGTCCTGGGTCAGAACGTTCGAGATACCGTTGAAGACCAGCGCGACGAGCGCGAACCGCCCGGGGAACCTGGCCGCGGTCATGTCGCCGAGAACGACGGGCAGGGTGGCTGCATCGACCTTGCGGCGCAGCACTTCGAGCATGGCCGCGGACATCTCGATGCCCGAGACGGGCACCCCGCGCTGGACCAGCGGGATGGCAATCCGACCGGTCCCGATGGCGAATTCCAGCACCGGGCCACCGTCGGCAAGGGCCGCGAGCCGGTCCGTCGTCTGTGCGACAAGCACCGGATCGAACATCCCGGTGCCGGGCGTGTCGTAGCTCTCGGCCGCCTCGGCGTCCCAGATATCCCCGTGGTCCATGGCGACCTCCCCTTCGAATCGCCTGCGATACCGGGACCAGAGCGCGGCCGGTGCCGCAGGGCAACGCAGTGTGGCATGCTTGTGGGGAGGCGGTCTCGGGCCGTCGCGCTCACAGCTCCTTCTCGGCCAGCTCGCGGAAGGCGTCGGGGACGGCCCGGGCTCGATCGAACGCGAGCGGGCCGTAGGCAATGGCGTCGCGGCCGAACCGGCTGCGCACGGCGTCCACGGCGCGATCGGCGATCCAGCGCGCCGCGCCGCGGCGGGCTCCCGGGCGGTATCTCTCGTCGGCCAGCCCCAGTTCGAGTTCGAGCTGCAGCTCGGGGCTGCGCTCGACATGCGAAACCGAGATGGCGAGCAGCGTCAAGACCCGCTCGTCGCGATGCTCGAACAGGGCCCCGCGCACTAGGTCCTCGGCCGCCTCCGCCAACAGGACCGTCGCGGCGATCGGCACTGGGAGCGTGACGGACCGCGTGATGGCGCGCATGTCGGCGAAGCGGATACGAACGGTGATGGTTCGGCCGGCCAGGGACTTGGCGCGCAGTCGCGTGCCGATGCGGTCGGCAAGATGCAGCAGGGCCGGACGGAAGGTCGCCTCGGTGGCCGGCCTGCGTCCCAGGGCCGACTGGGCTCCGACCGAGCGGGCCCGGTGCCTCGTCACGATCTCGCGCGGATCCCGGTTCCAGGCCAGGGCGCCCAGCTTGTCGCCCGCGGCCTCTCCGAGCAGGCCGCGCAGCGAGTGGCCGGGCGTATTGGCGAGCTGGCCGATCGTGCGGATTCCCTCGGCCTCGAGCTTGGCGCGCGTTACCGGGCCGACGCCCCACATCAGCTCGACCGGCAGGTCGTGCAGGAATGCCAGCTCGTTGGCCGGATCGACCTCGATCAGCCCGTCGGGCTTGGCCACCTGCGAGGCGACCTTGGCGAGGTGCTTGGTGCGGGCGATGCCGATCGAGATGGGCAGGCCGAGCTCGTCGCGGACGCGCCGTCGGATGGCGCGGGCAATGGCGCCCGGAGGTCCGAACAGGTGAGCGGTGCCCGAGACATCGGCGAAGGCCTCGTCGATGGAGATGCGCTCGACCAGCGGGGTGAAGTCGTCCAGTACCCTGATCGCAGCATCGCCGAGGCGCTGATACTCCTGGTAGTGCCCGTCGACGAAGATGAGCTGCGGGCAAAGCTCCCGGGCCTTGCGGCCGGACATGCCGCCGCGCACGCCGAAGGCCTTCGCCTCGTAGGAGGCGGCCAGGACCACGCCGCCGCCCACGGCGATCGGCTTGCCGCGCAGGTCGCGGTTCAGCAACTGCTCCACCGATGCATAGAAGGCATCGAGATCGGCGTGCAGGATGTTTGCGACAGCGGTCATGGACGTGCTCCACAACCAGAACATAACAGGAACAGACGCCGCCTTGTCAAGCGCTGGCCGTCGCCTCCCGGGGGGCGACGGCCAGGCTGTGTCAGCGGTTGTCGAACTCGCTGCGGACCAGTTCGAGGCCGCGGCGGGTGACCCGATAGGGGCGCCCGTCAGCGGAGGCTATCGCATTGCGCCGTTTGAGTTTCCTGAACAGGTCGAGGCTGCACTGCATCAGCCAGCCCTCCCGGTTGAAACACTCGACGGCGACGATCTTGCCGTTTGCTGACTTGTGGACGTGAATGGCACCGCCCTGCGCAAGCGCATGCAGTACCCGCTGTTCCTCGCGGGAGATATCCATCTTTTGGAAGGCCTTGGGATGCGTAGCAACGAGCCGCCGCCAGCATCGCGCGTGGCGGCCGCCAGGTTGAACAACCCCGTCTTGCGTCACGGGCGCCTAGGGCACCCGGGCAAACGGGGGATTACGCAATCTCCGACAGGCTGGACATGGAACGTCCCCAGTATCTGGCGACGGCACCGCGATCCGGTCCGTTGCTGAACAGTGGCTGCATAGCGGTTGCGCGGGCGCCACGCCAGCCCCGGTTGCATTCGGCGGCACGACGGTGCAAACCAGCAACAGACCAGATCTGCCCGAGTTCGACCGTGACCAAGCCCCCTGCCGACTGCATGACGAAGGAAGACGTGCGCGCCGAGATCGACCGCATCGACCAGGGATTGCTTCAGCTCCTCGCCGAGCGGCACCGCTACGTGACGCGCATGGCCGAGATCAAGACCGATCCGCACGAGGCCTACGATCCCACCCGCATCGAGGCGATCATCAGCAAGCAGCGCGGCCGCGCCGAGGAGCTCGACCTCGACGAGGACCAGGCCGAACTGATCTGGCGCACGCTGATCAACTGGAACGTGAACTACGAAAAGGGCATTATCGCCGCGCGAAAGCGACAGGGGTAGCCGCGCGCCCGGCCAAGGAGTGCACTGCCATGACGATCACATCGGAAGTGCTGATGCGCAAGGCGGTGGCGAGCGAGGCCGAGCGGCTGGCCGAGATCGGCTATCTCGCCTGGGACCGCGATCTGCGGCCCTTCCTGACCGGCGAGGCCGCCAGCCGGCAGGCCGAGCGGCGGCGGCTCGGGGCGGCGGTGCACGAACTTCTCGATCGCACCATCGTCGCCGAACTGGACGGCATGGCCGTCGGCTGGTGTGCCAGGGCCCGCTCCAGGTCGTATATTCCCTTCCTCTTCGTGACGCCGGTGCTGCAGAACCAGGGCGTCGGCACGCTGCTGCTGAGGCGGATGGAATCGCTCCTCGAACTGGCCGGCGCCGACCACGTGCAACTCGACACGCTCAGCGACAACGTGCGCGCCGTCAACTTCTACCAGCACCAGGGCTATCGCATCCTGGTGCTGAAGCGGGAGGGGCCCGGCGGCCCCGACCCGCAGACCAGCATCCGGCTCGAAAAGAGCCTGAACCCGTATCGCGGTCCCGTGACCGACAAGGAACAGGAATAGCCGACTTGACCATCATCGATACCCGCACTCCCAACCCCAAGAGCTTCATCAAGGGCGCGACCGGCGACTGGGAGATCGTCATCGGCATGGAAGTGCATGCCCAGGTGACCTCCGAAAGCAAGCTCTTCTCCGGGTCCTCGACCGAGTTCGGCTCGCCGCCCAATGCCAATGTCAGCTTCGTCGACGCGGCCATGCCCGGTATGCTGCCGGTGATCAACGAGGAATGCGTGCGACAGGCGGTGCGCACCGGGCTGGGGCTCAAGGCGCAGATCAACAAGCGCTCGATCTTCGATCGCAAGAACTACTTCTATCCGGACCTGCCGCAGGGCTACCAGATCAGCCAGTTCAAGGATCCCATCGTCGGCGAGGGATCGGTGTTTCTCGACATGCCGGAGGGGCGCATCGAGATCGGCATCGAGCGGCTGCACCTCGAGCAGGATGCCGGCAAGTCGATCCACGACCAGCACCCCAACATGAGCTTCGTGGACCTCAACCGGTCCGGCGTGGCGCTGATGGAAATCGTCTCGAAGCCCGATCTGCGCAACTCAGACGAGGCGAAGGCCTATCTTTCGAAGCTGCGCACCATCCTGCGTTACCTCGGCACCTGCGACGGCAACATGGAGCAGGGCTCGATGCGGGCCGACATCAATGTCTCGGTCAGGAAGCCGGGCGGTGCCTTCGGGACGCGCTGCGAGATCAAGAACGTCAACTCGATCCGGTTTGCCGGGCAGGCCATCGAGTTCGAGGCGCGGCGGCAGATCGACATCCTCGAGGGCGGTGGCTCGGTCGACCAGGAGACGCGGCTATACGACCCGAGGACCGGCGAAACGCGCTCGATGCGCTCCAAGGAAGAGGCACACGACTACCGCTACTTCCCCGATCCGGACCTGTTGCCGCTGGAGTTCGACCAGGCCTTCATCGACGCCCTGGCCCAGCACCTGCCGGAACTTCCGGACGACAGGCAGGCGCGGTTCATCGCCGAGTACGGCGTGACGCCCTATGACGCGATGGTGCTGACGCTCGAGCGCGAGACGGCCGACTATTACGAAGCGGCGGCGACGTTCGGGGGCGCCAGGCGCGACGGCAAGGCGGTGGCCAACCTCGTGACCGGCGACATCGCGGCCTATGCCAACAGCCAGGGGCTCTCGGCGTTCGAGACCCACATCAAGCCGGGCCAGATCGCCGGCATCGTCGATCTGGTGGCGGCCGGCACGATCTCGTCGAAGGGTGCCAAGGACCTCCTCCAGATCATCATCGCCGAGGAGCCGGAGGGCGAGCCGGCCGAGATCGTCGAGCGGCGCGGCATGAAGCAGGTCACCGACCTGGGCGCCATCGAGAAGGTGATCGACGAGATCATCGCGGCGAACCCGGGGCAGGTGGCGGCGGTGAAGGCCAAGCCGACCATGCTCGGCTGGTTCGTCGGCCAGGCGATGAAGGCCTCGGGCGGCAAGGCCAACCCGCAGGCGCTCAACGAGCTGCTGAAAAAGAAGCTGGGGATCGAGTGAGATGGCGAAGGGCTACTGGGTCGTTCATATCGAGGTCACCGACCCCGAGTCCTACAAGGTCTACCAGGCGTTCGTGCGGCCGTTCCTCGCGGCCAATGCGGGGCGCTTCATCATCCGAGGCGGGCAGCAGAGGGTGGTGGAGGGGCGGGCCTCGTCGCGCACCGTGGTGGTGGAGTTCCCCAGCTACGCCGATGCCGTTCGCGTCTACGAGTCGGCCGAGTACCAGCGGGGCATGCAGGATCGGCTGGCGGCGAGCGTCGCCGACTTCGTCATCGTCGAGGGCTTCGAGGGCTGATCAGGCGGACACCCGCCCGAACCGCTTGAGCAGGCGACCGTCGATGAATATGAGGCCGGAGAAGATCACCGCGATGCCGACGAAATGCACCGGCGCCAGCGCCTCGTGCAGCACGAGGGCGCCCAGCAGCAGGGCCGAGATCGGCGTGATGAAGGTGTTGAGCGACAGATTGGTCGGCCCCACGCGCGGCAGCAGCCAGTAGACCAGCAGGAAGCTGAAACTGGTCGAGAGGACGCCGATGGCGAACAACGCCGCCCAGGTCTCGGGGAGGGCGATCACCGGCATGCCGTCGAAAGCAAAGGCCGTGGGCACCGAGGCGAGCGCGGCACCGGTCAGCGAGCAGGCGGCGATGGTCGCCGAATCGAGCCCCTTGAAGCGGCGTGCGTAGTTGAGGGTCGCCGCGTAGCAGCAGGTGGCGAACAGGGCGGCGAGGTAGGCGAGCACCTGGCCGGATGCGCCGGCCCCCAGAGAGGGGTAGGCCAGCAGCGCGGCTCCGGCGAACCCGACCAGCACGCCAAGCGTCTTGTTGAAGGTGGCCTTCTCCCCGCCGACCCACAACTGGCTGACGATCACGGTGGTCATCGGCGTCAGCCCGTTGATCACCCCGACAATGCCGCTCGGCAGGTGCTGCTCGGCATAAGGGAACAACGCAAACGGCACCGCGTAGTTCATCAGTCCGAGCGCCAGCAGTTGCGGGTAGAGAGCCGGGTCGCGGGGCAGCTTGCGTCGCGTCGCGACGAAATAGGCCCAGCAGATCGCCGCGCCGATGGTGACGCGCCCGGCCGAGACCCAGAGCGGACTCAGCTCGCGGATCAGGATGGCGTTGAAGAAGAACGAGCCGCCCCACACGGCGCCGAGCGATATGATCAGGACCCAGTAGCGCAGCGGCATCGACACGTTCTCCGTTTGTGCCCGTATAGGCGGCCGGGAGTGCGGCGTCGAACCGATTTTGACGATGGCAGCGATCACTTGCGGTGATGGCTACCGGGGCCACTGGTTTGCCCTGATACCCTGCGCGGCGAGGCGGGCGGTCTCCTCGACACGGGTGGCACGGGTCTCGACCCGCCGCGCGCTCGTGATCCATTCGAGGATGGCCCGGCGGGCGGATGGAGGAAACCCCGCAAAGCGCTGCGCGGCACCCGGGTGGCCCGCGAAGGCGGCCGCGAGGTCGTCCGGCACCGTGCCGGCATGGGCCTCGTCGAGGGCCTGCCAGGATCCATCGGCCTTGGCCCGCTCGATGCAGGCGAGGCCCGCCGGCGTCATCAGGTCCTCGGCCAGCAGTCGCTCGATGCGCGTCTTGTTGACCTGCGACCAGCCGCTCCCCGGCTTCCTCGGTGACAGCCGCAACAGTGATCGGTCGGCATCCAGCTTGCGCGGCTGGCTGTCGATCCAGCCGAAGCAGAGCGCCTCCTCAACGATGGCGTCGTAGGGCAGGTACCACCCGGTGTGCTTCTTGTAGCTTGCGAGCCAGATGCTGCCGCTGCGATCGTGGTTGGCGGCCAGCCAGGCCCGCAGCTCGGAGCGGGAACGGACTTCGACGATATCGTGGTCGGTTGCCATGCCTGCTTTACGCGGGCGGCCCGGGCGGGGATCAGCAGGCGGCGCGCGAATGCACGGCCTGCGCCAGTTTGGCGCGGACATCGTCCAGCGTCGCCGGCAGGGTCATGCCGAAGACCTCGGCGAGGCTGCGCACGCGAACGTAGTCCAGCTTGCCGTCGAGCGCGCCGTCGACGAGGATGGCGATGGCGTCCTCGTCCGAGAGGGGCGGCTTGTAGGCGCGACGCTCCACCAGTGCGGCAAAGATGTCGCAAACCGTGAGAATGCGGGTCAGGGCGGTGATGCGGCTGCCCCCGATGCCGTCCGGATAGCCGCTGCCATCGAGCGCCTCGTGATGATGCAGGATGGCATCGAGTACCTCCGCTTCGAGGCCCGGGGTCGCCGCGAGATAGTCCACGGCGGCGCGTGGATGGGACCGCACGAGCTCGAATTCTGCCTCATCCAGACGCCCCGGCTTGTCGAGGACGTGCAGGGGGACGCGGGCCTTGCCGATATCGTGCAGCAGCGCCGCGTCGGTCAGGCGCCGCGCCATGCGGGTTCCTCTCAGGTGCCGGGCCGCATAGGCCGCCGCGACACCGGCGACCAGCAGGCAGTGCTGGAAGGTGCCCTCGTGATGGCCGCGCACCGTGTCGAGCCAGTTCGCGGCGCCGGTGTCGCCCACGCTGCCGATGATCTCGGTGCCCACCGCGTGCACCGCCTGCAGCGAGAACGGTCGTGCCTCGGTAAAGCTGCTGAACAGTCCCGCCAGCTCGTCGCCCGCAGCATGGACGGCCGGGCCGCCGGGCGCGGCGAGCAGCGCCTCGGCGGCGGCCCGGGAACCATTGCGCTGGTTCGCCACGGACATCTTGCGCAGCAGGGTCGGCCGGGCCTCGCTGCGGACGATGTTGCGACTCGCATTGAGGGCGTTGGCCTGCGTCTGCGTCTGGTGGCGGGCATCGGCGTTCGCCACGATGAACAGCCAGTCGCGCCGCGTCGGCGGAGTCCCCATGGCCTGTCGGAACCGGTCGACGGAACGGGCGTCCGCCAAGTCTATGTCGACCAGGAGACGTGACTGTGTCGCCAGTCCGCCACCCTCGATATCGAACACGCAACTGCTGGGCAGCGCCAGGCTGTGGGCCAGCCCGCGGGCCAGCTCCACGCGCGACGGGTCAAAGACAACCAGGAAAGGCACCGCAGTATCGGCAAGTGCGGGTATTCCGAAATGTGGCAATGACTGAAACTCTTGCTGGAAATAGTCTTGCTGAATGTCCGCAGGGTACGGTCCTGCACTTAACGTGCCGTGAATCGCGCTTCCTGCCGGTCAAAAAGGTACGAATGATGGACACTTAGCGGCCGGCTTGGTGGTCCATTAACCAAGTTGAGGCAGGCTGTCCTGGTCGAGGTTCTTCGCCAGGAGGCGAACGACGTGCCTGCCCCTGTCGCGACCCGGACGCCTGGACCACCCGATGCTACGCTGGCGATGGCGCAGAGCATTTCCGCCGAAGTTCTCGGTCTCCTCGTGCGCGAACTGATTCCTCCGACGCCACCGGTATACGGGCTGCTGTTCGAGCATACGCTGGGTGCGAGTCCGGTGACGAGCGTGATCGTCGACGGTGCGGTCCGACAGAGCGAACGAAGCGGCCGTCCGCTGGGCGAAGCACTGCGTGACGCCACGCCCTGGGACGGGGCGAGCGACACCAGTCTCAGGCTGGCCGCCGAACTGGCCATGCAGCTGGACCGGCTGGGCAACAGCCTCGACAGCGCCAGCGCTTCGGCCTGCGAGCATCGCGACGCGCTGCTGGCCACGCAGTCGGCCCTGCGCAATTCGGGCGTCAGCCGGGACGCGTTGCGCGGCGTCGTGCGTACGGCCGCCGCACAGCACGATGCGCTCATCCGCGCGAAGGGGCTGTTGCGGTCTGCCCTCACGGCCGCCCAGATGGAACTGGCCGCAACGCGCGAGCAGTTGGCGCAGGCGGCGCGCGACTCGCAGCTCGACGCGGTCACCGGCCTGCCGAACCGGCTCGGCGCGGAGGACGAACTGCTGACGACCGTCGACGAGGCGCGCCGCGGCGGCGCGAGCCTGACCCTGATCCTGGTCGATATCGATCGGTTCAAGGTGCTCAACGACAGCTACGGCCATCAGGCTGGAGACCGCCTGCTGCGCGAGGTCGGGCGGGCTCTGACCTCGTCGGTGCGTGCGGGCGAGAAGGTGTTCCGCTTCGGCGGTGACGAATACGTGGTGATCGTCCACGACACCCACGGCGCCAGGCTCGAGGGCACCGCCGAGCGGTTGCGGCGGTCCGTCGCCGACATTGATCTCGCCCGGTGCATGGGCGACGCGATCGTGGGCAACGTCACCGTGTCGCTGGGGCTGGCCGTGTTTCGTCCGGCCGACAGCTTCACCAGCCTCTTCGAACGCGCCGACACGGCGCTCTACCGGGCCAAGCACGCCGGACGCAATCGCTGGATGATCGCGGACTAACCTTGATCGGGAAAGCCGATCTCTCCACGGGCCAGCATGGCGAGGGCCTGCGGGTAGATACGATGCTCCTCGGCGAGGACGCGCGCGGCAAGCGTCTCGGCGGTGTCGCCCGGCGTGACGGGGACCCTTGCCTGCAGGATCGTCGGCCCCTCGTCCATGCCCGCCGTGACGAAGTGAACCGTGCATCCGTGCTCGGCGACCCCGGCCGCCAGCGCCTGCTCGTGCGAGTGCAGGCCGGGGAAGGCGGGAAGCAGCGAGGGGTGGATGTTGATCATCCGGCCCTGCCACTTGCGCGCGAACTCGGGCGTCAGCATCCGCATGAAGCCGGCCAGCGCGATGAAGTCCGGCCGCCAGAGCCTGAGCACGTCGCCGATGGCGAGTTCGAAGCCGATGCGGCTGGGGTAGTCCTTGTGCCAGCGCCAGGCCGTCGGAATGCCGTAGCTGGCCGCCGTGGCGAGTCCGGGCGCATCGGGGACGTTGGAGAAGACGCCGACGATCTGAGCCGGATAGGCGGGATCGCGGGCCGCCTCGATGAGCGCCGCCATATTCGAGCCGCGGCCTGAAATGAGGATGGCGACGCGCTTCTTCACAGCGCCAGACTGCCGCTGAAGGTGACGGCGTCGCCGGTCCGCTGCCGCAGTTCGCCGACGACCGCGGCGGTCTCGCCGGCGGCCGCAAGGTGCGCGACAAGGCGCTCCGCATCTTCTCTGGCGACGGCGCACAGCATGCCGACGCCGCAGTTGAAGGTGCGCAGCATCTCGCGCTGGTTCATGCCGCCGGCACGCGCTAGCCAGGCGAACACCCCCGGCACGGTGATGCGCGACAGTTCGATATGCGCGGCCAGCGTGTCGGGCAGCACGCGGGGGATGTTGTCGATGAAGCCGCCGCCGGTGATGTGGGCAAGCGCCTTGATGCCGATGCCGGCCCGGAGGGCGGAGAGCAGCGGCTTCACGTAGATGCGCGTGGGCGTGAGGAGCGCTTCGGAAAGTGTCCTGCGGGGGTCGAACGGCGCCGGCAGGTACCAGTCGATCCCCGCGATCTCGACGATCTTGCGCACCAGCGAGTAGCCGTTGGAGTGCACGCCGGAGGAGGCGACGGCGACGAGCACGTCGCCGGCGACGAGATCGCTGCGCGGCAGCAGCGTGCCGCGTTCCGCCGCGCCGACGGCAAAGCCGGCGAGATCGTAGTCCTTGCCCGAGTACATGCCCGGCATTTCGGCGGTCTCGCCGCCGATCAGCGCGCACCCGGCAATCCGGCACCCCTCGGCGATGCCTTCGACGATGGCGGTCCCGGCTGCCACGTCGAGCCGGCCGGTGGCGAAGTAGTCGAGGAAGAACAGCGGCTCGGCCCCCTGCACGATGATGTCGTTGACGCACATGGCAACGAGATCCTGGCCGATCGTCGCGTGATTGCCGGTATCGATGGCGATCTTGAGCTTGGTCCCGACGCCGTCATTGGCAGCCACGAGGATCGGATCGACGAAGCCGGCCGCCTTCAGATCGAACAGGCCCCCGAAACCGCCGATCTCGGCATCCGCGCCGGGCCGCCGGGTGGAGCGCACCGCGGGCTTGATGGCTTCCACAAGGGCATTGCCGGCATCGATGTCGACACCAGCCTGCTTGTACGAGAGAGCGTTTGGTGGCAGGTTTTGTGCGTCGGACATGGGCTTGAGCCGGACTTCCCTGGGCCGCAGAACTGGTGCGCTGATAGCCGCTCCACCCCACTCACGCAAGAGACGCCCTCTCGATGACGCTTCGCAATCAGGTGCTGGTGTGGGTCGGCCTGTTCCTCGCCGCCATCCTGCTGCTATGGGTATTCCGCTCCATCCTGCTGCCCTTCGTCGTCGGGCTGGCGCTCGCCTATCTGCTGAACCCGGTGGTCAACTGGCTGCAGCGCTGGCACGTCGGGCGCACCTGGGGCTCGATGATCGTGCTGGCGTTGATGATCGCGGTCATCGCCGGGCTGCTGCTGTCGCTGGTGCCGCTGGTGGCGCAGCAGGTGGCCGATCTCGTCGGACGGCTGCCGAGCTATGTGGGGGACCTGCAGGCCCTCCTGCAGACCTGGGCGCCGCAGCTCAACGAGTGGCTGGGACCGGAGCGGGCGGCGCAGCTGGAGGGTAGTCTCGCCGACCTGATCGGACGCGGCGTCGAGTTCGCTGGCCTCGTGACGGCGACGCTGGCGCAGAGCGGGCTGACGGTGCTCAACACCATCGCCGTGCTGTTCATCACCCCGGTCGTCGCCTACTACCTGCTGGTCGACTGGGAAGGGATGATGGCCAAGGCGGACCAACTGCTGCCGCGCCAGCATCAGGCCGAGATTCGCGGCATCCTCGGTGACATCGATCGCGCCATGGCCGGCGTCATCCGCGGGCAGGGCGGCGTGATCCTCGTCCTGTGCGTCTATTATGCGACGGCCCTGACGCTCGCCGGACTCAATTTCGGTCTCGCCATCGGCCTGATCGGGGGACTGCTGAGCTTCGTGCCCTATGTCGGATTTCTCACCGGCTTTGCGCTCTCGATGACGGTGGCGCTGGTGCAGTTCTGGCCGGATCAGTGGGTGTTCGTGCTGATCATTCTGGCGATCTACCTGGTGGGGCAGTTCCTCGAGGCCAATATCCTCTATCCCAAGCTGGTGGGGCAGAGCATCAACATCAACCCGGTCTGGCTGATGTTTGCGCTGTTCGCCTTCGCGCTGCTGTTCGGCTTCGTGGGGCTCCTGCTGGCGGTGCCGCTGGCTGCGATCACCGGAGTGCTGACGCGTTACGCCCTGCACCGCTACCAGGGATCGAGCCTCTATCTGGGGCTGGACGATCCCGCGCCGCCACCGGCGCCGCCGGCCTCGACGGCGGCGCCAGCGCCGAAGCGGCGAACGACCAAGGCGACATGACCCAGCCGGACTCGACGCATCGCCGGCCGGGTCAGCTGGCGCTGGACCTCGGGCACCGCCCCTCGCATGCCGAGGACGATTTCATCGTCGGCGACGGGAACCGGATGGCGCATGCGCATATCCTCTCCTATCCGGACTGGCCGGGGCCGCTGACGCTGCTCGAGGGGCCGGCGAGTTCGGGCAAGTCGCATCTCGCCCGCGTCTGGGCCGAGCGCTCAGGCGCCAGCTTCGTCACGCCCGAGAGCGTGGACGAACTGTCGCGCCGCGGCGGCGGGGGGCCGCTGGTGGTCGAGGATGCGGATCGGGCCGGCTTTGACGAGGCGGCGCTCTTCCATCTGATCAACCAGTCGATGCGCGACTGGCGGCCGACCCTGCTGACCGCCCGCAATGCCGTTGCCAGCTGGCCGTTCGCGACCGATGATCTGAAGTCGCGGGCCCGACTCGCGGCGCGCTTCGACGTGGCGGTGAGCGACGACATCCAGTTGTCACAGATGTTCGTGAAGTTGTTCGGCGATCGCCAGGTGGCCGTGGAGCCCCGGCTCATCGGCTTCATCGTGGCCCGCATGGAGCGCTCGCCGGAAGAGGTGGTTGCGCTGACGCAGTTGATGGATCGCATAGCGCTGGAGCGCGGAACGGCCATAACCAGGAGCATCGCGGCCGAGGCGCTGAGACAGCGCGGTGTCGGACGCGACGACGCCCAGATGGAACTCGAACTCGCCGACGAGGCACGACAAGATGAACGAGATTAGCGAAATCGCCGAGCCCGCCGACGCCCCCGACGTGTCGGAGCTGCGCCATAGCCCGGCGCGCTTCGTCAACCGCGAGGTGAGCTGGCTGCAGTTCAACATGCGGGTGCTGGAGGAGGCCGGGAACACCAACCATCCGCTGCTTGAGCGGCTGCGGTTCGTGTCGATTTCGGCGAACAACCTCGACGAGTTCTTCATGGTCCGGGTGGCCGGCCTCAAGGGCCAGTTGCGCGCCGGCATGATGAAGCAGAGCGCGGACGGTCTGACCCCGGCCGAGCAGCTCGACGAGATCGCCAACCTCGCCCAGCACCTGCATCTCGAACAGCAGGATCACTGGCAACAGCTGCGCGAGGAGCTCTTTGCCAGGGACGTGGTCATCCACGAGGCGGACGACCTCAGCCCCGACCAGATCCAGTACCTGCAGAAGCTCTACCGGGAGGAGGTCTTCCCGGTGCTCACGCCGATCGCGGTGGACCCGGCGCACCCGTTTCCGTTCATCCCGAACCTCGGCTTCACGCTCGCCTTCGAGATGGCACGGCCGGGCACGACGCAGACGCTCACCGCTCTGGTGCGCGTCCCGGCAAATCTCGACCGTTTCGTCACCCTGCCCAACGAGCTGACGCAGGAGAACCGCGTCGAGGTGGTGACCGTCGACACGATGATCAACCTGTTCATCACCAAGATGTTCCCCGGCTACGAGGTGACCGGTTCGGGGGCGTTCCGGATCATCCGCGATACCGAGATCGAGATCGACGACGAGGCGGCCGACCTCGTGGTGGAGTTCGAGTCGGCGCTGCGGCAGCGCCGGCGCGGGCAGGTGATCCGCCTCGAGATCGAAAAGAAGATGCCGCGGGCGCTGCGGCGCCACATCTCGGAGCGGCTCGGGGTGGAATCGAGCGACACCTTCGAGGTGGAAGGCTTCCTCGGGCTGGCCGATGCCTCGAGGATCTGCGAGATCAACCGGCCCGACCTGAAATTCCAGCCCTACCTGCCGCGTTATCCCGAGCGGATCCGGGACTATGGCGGCGATATCTTTGCGGCGATCCGGGCCAAGGACCTCCTGGTCCATCATCCCTTCGAGAGCTTCGACGTGGTGGCGCAGTTCCTGATGCAGGCGGCGCGCGATCCGGATGTCGTGGCGATCAAGCAGACGCTGTACCGGACCTCGCGCGACAGCCCGATCGTCAAGGCGCTGGTGCAGGCGGCGGAGGCAGGCAAGTCGGTGACGGCCCTCGTCGAGCTCAAGGCGCGCTTCGACGAGGAGGCCAATATCCGCTGGGCCCGCGACCTCGAGCGGGCCGGGGCGCAGGTGGTGTTCGGCTTCATCGAGCTAAAGACGCACGCCAAGATGAGCCAGGTGGTGCGGCGCGAGGCGGGCAAGCTGGTCAGCTACTGCCACCTGGGGACCGGCAACTACCATCCGATCACCGCCAAGATATATACCGACCTCAGCTACTTCACCACCGAGCCCTCGATCACCCGCGACGTGAGCCGCGTCTTCAACTTCATCACCGGCTATGCCCGGCCGGCGGAAATGGAGGCGATCGCGTTCTCACCGGTGACGCTGAGGCAGACGCTGCTCGACTGCATCGCCCGCGAGGTCGGCCACGCCGAACGCGGCGAGCCGGCCACCATCTGGCTCAAGATGAACGCGCTCGTCGATCCGGAGATCATCGATGCGCTCTACGATGCCAGCCAGAAGGGCGTGAAGATCGAGCTGATCGTGCGGGGCATCTGCTGCCTGAGGCCCGGCATCCCCGGCTTCTCCGACAACATCCGGGTCAAGTCCGTGGTCGGACGCTTCCTCGAGCATTCCCGCATCTTCTGCTTCGGGCAGGGCGAGCCGATGCCCTCGCGCAAGGCCAAGGTCTACATGAGTTCGGCCGACGTCATGCAGCGCAACCTCGACTGGCGTGTCGAGGTGATGGTTCCCATCCTCAACAAGACGGTGCATAAGCAGATTCTCGACCGGATGATGGTGACATACCTCAAGGACAACCAGCAGAGCTGGGAGGTATTGCCTGATGGCAGTTCGGACCGCGTGCGGATGCAGGAGGGCGAGGAGCCGTTCAGCGCGCACGAGTACTTCATGACCAATGCGAGCCTTTCGGGCCGCGGCAGCGCCTCCCAGCGCGACAGCGAGGACAGCGACGATTGAATCAGTACTGGGGCGTTGATGCCGACCCCACGGCGCAGGGCCGAATCAAGGGCGCCCGCCCGGTGGCCGTGCTCGACATCGGCTCGAACTCGGTGCGACTCGTCGTCTACGAGCGGCACGCCCGCTCGCTGACGGCCCTCTACAACGAGAAGTCGGCCTGTTCGCTCGGGCGCGGCCTCGCCCAGTCCGGTCGGATCGCCTACGAGAACATCGATCGCGCGCTGACGGCCATCCAGCGCTTTGCGCTGGTGTGCAAGCTGATGCGGGTCGGCAAGACCTTCGTGCTCGCCACCTCCGCCGTGCGCGAGGCCGCCAACTCGGCCAGCTTCGTCACCGCCGTCGAGGAACTGATGAGCGCGCCGGTGAACGTGCTGAGCGGCGAGGAGGAGGCGCATTTCGCCGCTCTCGGGGCCATCTCCGGCATGCCCGATTTCGCCGGCCTCGTCGGCGACCTCGGGGGTGGCAGCCTCGAGCTGTCGATGATCCGGTCCGGACTCGATTCGACCGGCGAGACCCACGGCCTCGGCGTCATCCGCATCCAGGACGACTCGCAGAACAGCCCGTCCAAGGCCCAGGCGGTCGCCCGGCAGAGGCTGAAGCGGTCGGAACTGCTGACCGGGCAGGGGGGCGTCTTCTGCGCCATCGGCGGCACCTGGCGGTCGCTGGCCAAGGTACACCAGATCCTGCGCGGGTACCCGCTGCACATGGTGCAGCATTACTCCGCGCGGGTCGCCGACATCCTCAAGCTTTGCGAGGACATCGTCGCGGCAAGCGCGGCCGGCAAGCCCTATCCGGGGGCGGAGGTGGCCAGTTCCGGACGCCGCGATCTGGTGCCGTACGGGGCGGCGGTGATGATCGAGGTGCTCAAGGCGGGGCGCTTCGACTCGGTCGTCTTCTCGGCCCTCGGCGTCCGGGAGGGGTATCTCTACGGGCTGCTGGACGAGCGGGAACGCGCGCTCGATCCGCTCGTCCAGGCCGCCGAGGAGATAAACGTGCTGCGCTCGCGTGCGCCCGGGCACGCCGGTGACCTGGTCGACTTCACCTCGGGGCTGCTGCACGCCCTCGACATCGCCGAGACGGCCGCGGAGAAGCGGCTGCGCATGGTCGCCTGCCTGCTGGCCGACATCGGCTGGCGGGGCCATCCCGACTATCGCGGCGAGCAGGCCGTCGACATGGTTGCCTATGGCTCGATGACCGGCGTCGATCACCCCGGCCGGGCCTTCCTCGCCGAAGTGCTGGCCGTGCGCTACATGGGGCTCAAGCAGAAATCCATCAGCCAGGACGTCCTGGCGCTGGCAGGTCCGGCGGCGAGCCAGCGGGCCCGCCTGCTGGGTGCGGCGCTGCGGGTGGCCTACCCGATGTCCGCGGCCATGCCGGGGGTGCTGGGGAAGACCCGTTTTGCGCTGGACAAGGGCAGCCTGCACCTGCACCTGGCGCCGGAACTCGCGTTCCTCGACGGCGAGCACCTGCGGGGTCGCCTCGACCAACTCGCCGGCGTGGCGGGAATCAAGGCGATGGCCGTGGTTACGGGATAGGGTAGTAGGTGGCGATCATGGCTTCGACGGCGCGTTCGAGGGGGCCGAGGTCGTCCTTGTAGATGTTACAGAGTACGTCGGGCTGAACCGACTGCCAGGCGTGACGCGGGTTGTTCCCGATACCGTGAACCTGCTGCCCTGGTTCGACCGTTAGGGTTCGGAGGGCCGGGCTGGCCCTCTCGCTCACTCGTCGTCGTCGATGATCTCGATCTCGATCACGCCGCCCTTGCTGGCGGCGAGGCCGATGCGTCCGTGCTTGAGCGCCAGGGCCTTGTCGCCGAACAGCTTGCGGCGCCAGCCCTTGAGGGCCGGCACATCGGCATCGTCGTCGAGTACCAGCGCGTCGATCTCGTCGGAGGTGGCGATGATGCGCGAGGCGACGCGGTTGTCCTCGGCGACCGACTTGAGCAGCACGCGGATCAGGTCG
The DNA here is from genome assembly GCA_041916695.1 of Devosia sp. GTDB lineage: Bacteria > Pseudomonadota > Alphaproteobacteria > Rhizobiales > Devosiaceae > Devosia_A. Next base: position 150,142 of record JAYRZA010000006.1, read on the forward strand.
CCGACGGCCCCCTTGGGGGAGGGACCGCGGTAGCGCTCCGGCAGCTTGGGCAGGTCCGCCTTGGGAAGCGCCTCGACGTCCTTGATGATGGCGATGATCTCGGCGGCTGCCGAGGAGCGTCCGTAGCCGCGCTGAACGGCACGCAGCTTGTCGAACGCCTCCGGGGAGGCGGGACGCTGCATGGCCAGTTCGACCAGGGCGTCATCCTTGAGAACCCGGCTGCGCGGCTGGTCGCCGTCCTGGGCGCGTCGTTCGCGCCAGGCCGCGAGGGCCTTCAGCGCGGCCACGTCGCGCGGCTTGTTGAGCTTGGCCTTGAGCCGTTCCCAGGCGTGCTCGGGCTGCACGACGTAGGTGTGGATGGATTCGAGCACCGCCAGTTCGTCCTCGACCCAATCCCAGCGGCCGGTATCGTCGACCTGCTTGAGCAGCGAGGCGTAGACGTCTCTGAGGTGAGTGACGTCGGCGAGCGCATAGACTTTCTGCTTCTCGCTCAGCGGACGCGCCGCCCAGTCGGTGAAGCGGGATGATTTATCGAGCTCGACCCCGGTGATCGAACGCACGAGATTGTCGTACGAGACGCTGTCGCCGAAGCCGCAGACCGAGGCCGCGATCTGGGTGTCGAAGATGTTGGATGGCACCTTGCCGGTGAGCTTGACGAAGATTTCGATGTCCTGCCGCGCGGCGTGGAAGACCTTTCGCACCCTGTCGTTGCCGAGAAGCGCCAGGAAGGGCTGCAGGTCCAGGTCCGGCGCCAGGGGGTCGACCAGTACCGCCTCGTCGAGGGTGGCGACCTGCAACAGGCACAGCTTGGGCCAGTAGGTGGTCTCGCGCAGGAACTCGGTGTCGACCGTCACGAAGTCATAGCCGGCGGCCCGCGTACAGAATGCTGCGAGCACGTCGGTCGAGGTAATGAGTTCCATCAGGACTCTTTCGTCAACCAGACTGTGGAATCTGAATAACAGGCGAATCCCCGGCCTGCCAGCAGCGAATCGCCGTGCCCGCCGGCCGGCCCCCGGCAACTTGACAAAGTCGGGCGTGCATGCGCTTGTCCCGCGCCTGAATCCGCCGCTCTCCGAGACCAGAAATGACCCAGATGCACCGCTATCGCACCCACACCTGTGCCGCCCTCCGGACTGGTGACGTGGGCAATAATGTGCGCCTATCGGGCTGGGTGCACCGGGTGCGCGATCACGGCGGGCTGCTGTTCATCGACCTGCGCGATCACTATGGGCTGACCCAGCTGGTGGTCGATCCCGATTCCAGGGCCTTCAAGCTGGCCGAAGCGGTCCGCTCGGAGTGGGTGATCCGAGTGGACGGCGAGGTCAAGGCGCGGACCCCCGAGACGGTGAACGCCAAGCAGCCCACCGGCGCGGTGGAAGTCTTCATCCGCGAACTCGAGGTGCTGAGCGAGGCCACCGAACTGCCACTGCCGGTGTTCGGGGAGCCCGACTATCCCGAGGATATCCGCCTGCGCTACCGCTTCCTCGACCTCAGGCGCGAAACGCTGCATGCCAACATCGTCAAGCGCACGAGGATCATCTCGTCGATGCGCCGGCGGATGGGCGAGATCGGTTTTGCGGAGTACTCGACCCCGATCCTCACCGCTTCCTCGCCGGAGGGAGCCCGCGATTTCCTCGTGCCGAGCCGAATCCACCCCGGCAAGTTCTTTGCGCTGCCGCAGGCGCCGCAGCAGTACAAGCAGCTGCTGATGGTGGCCGGCTTCGATCGCTATTTCCAGATCGCGCCGTGCTTCCGCGACGAGGACCCGCGCGCCGACCGGCTGCCGGGCGAGTTCTACCAGCTCGACCTCGAGATGAGTTTCGTCACCCAGGAGGAGATCTGGGAGACGATGGAGCCTGTGATCACCTCGGTGTTCGAGGAGTTCGGTGACGGCAAGCCCGTGACCAAAGGCTGGCCGCGCATTCCCTATCAGGACGCGGTGCGCAAGTATGGCTCGGACAAGCCCGACCTGCGCAATCCCATCGAGATGCAGGACGTGACGGAGCATTTCCGCGGCTCGGGCTTCGGCGTGTTCGCCAACCAGATCGCCAGCGACGACAAGGTCGAGGTCTGGGCCATCCCGGCCAAGGGGGGCGGCAGCAGGGCGTTCTGCGATCGCATGAACGCCTGGGCTCAGGGGCAGGGCCAGCCGGGGCTCGGATACATATTCTTCAAGGATGGGGCCGGCTCGGGACCGGTCGCCAAGAACATCGGCGAAGAACGCACCGCCGCCATCCGCGCCCAACTCGAACTTGGCGACGGCGACGCCGTGTTCTTCGTGCTCGGCCGACCGGAGAAGATGTATCGCTTCGCGGGCGAGGCGCGCGTCAAGGTCGGGCTCGACCTCAACCTGACCCAGCTCGACCGCTTCGCGTTCTGCTGGATCGTCGATTTCCCGTTCTACGAGTGGAACGAGGACGAAAAGCGCGTCGACTTCGCGCACAACCCGTTCTCGATGCCGCAGGGCGGGATCGAGGCGCTCAACACCCAGGACCCGCTGACCATCAAGGCCTTCCAGTACGACGCGGTGTGCAACGGCTTCGAAATCGCCTCGGGCTCGATCCGCAACCAGCTGCCGGAGACCATGGTCAAGGCCTTCGAGATCACCGGCAAGTCGCGCGAGGAGGTCATTGCGCAGTTCGGCGGCATGTATCGGGCGTTCCAGTTCGGCGCACCCCCGCATGGCGGCGCCGCTTTCGGCATCGACCGCGTGGTGATGCTGCTGTGCGGGGCACAGAACCTGCGCGAGATCACGCTGTTCCCGATGAACCAGCAGGCGGAAGACCTGCTGATGGGCGCGCCGAGCCCGGCAACGCCGAAGCAGCTGCGCGAGCTGCATGTGCGGGTGCTTGAGGCGTAGGGGCGGCCGCCCCCCTTCGGGGGCATTCACGAGCCGTCCCATCCCGCCGCCGGCACTTCGTTAACGCTCCCTTAAGCCGCCCGCTGCTAGGCATTTGTTGCCTAGCAGACCGGCTGGATTCGAGGCGACGTGAAGTCGAAATACGCGCACGTGCTGACGCTGATCGCGGCGATTGCCGCGTTCCTGCCGGTCATGGCGGTGGACTTCCTGCTCGACTCCTACGTGCGGGTCCGTGAGCGGGCCGTGCTGCAGGGGACCGCCGACGCGGTTGCGGCGCGCGTACAGGCGACGGTTTACGATGCCATCGGCTCGCTGCGACACATCCTGGCCGACAGCGCATCGCTGTGCACACCGGGCTTCGTGACCAGCGTGCACCGGCAGATGGAGCAGAGCCTCTATCTCAAGCAGGTGCTGGTCGAGAACTACGACGGGGTGCAGTACTGCGACGCGCTGGGCAAGCAGGTGCGGTATGCCCCGCTGACCAGGCCGCTCACCATCCCGAGCCAGACCGAGACCATGGAAGTGGTTCGCTTTGCCGATCTGGCGGCGCCCTTCATCAAGGTCACGCAGGGCTTCGGCCAGTCGCGGCAGGTATCGACCTTCGTGCCGGTGATCGCCGGGGAGGCGGCGAGCCTGCTGAACGGCCTCAAGACGGCGAGCGTCGTGCGGGTCGCGCTGTCCGATGGCACGGCCATGCTGACGGCCGGCGACGCCACCGGCTACGACGCGCGGGGAACGACCGAATTCCTGTCGGTGGAAAGCTTCGCGGGCTCCCTGCCGATCCGGGTCACCGCCGCGGTGCCCTTCGCCATCGTGCGGGCCGACTATGCCGATCTCGACACCAGCTTCACCATCATCTCCAGCCTGATGAGCGCGGCGTTCCTCATCCTGGCGCTGCAATACGTGCGGCGCTCGGACCTGCCGGCATTCGACCTCGAGCGCGCCATCAAGGCGGGCGAGATCAGGCCCTACTACCAGCCGGTCATCAATCTCCGGACCGGGGGTCTGGCCGGGTGCGAGGTGCTGGCCCGCTGGGAGAAGCGGTCGGGCGAGGTGGTGTCGCCGGGCGCCTTCATCGAATACGCGGAGGTGACTGGTCTCGCCATTCCGATGACGGTCAGCCTGATGCAGCAGGCGCGCGACGATCTGGCCGACCTTTGCCGGGAGATGCCGGAGCTCAAGATCTCGATCAACCTGTTCGAGGGGCATTTTCGCGACGGCAACGTCGTCGATGACGTGCACACGATCTTCTCCGGCACGACCATCTCGTTCCGCCAGCTGGTGTTCGAACTGACCGAGCGCCAGCCGATGGACCGGATGGCAACCGCCCCCAGCGTCATTGCCGGACTGCATGCGCTGGGTTGCCGGATCGCGATGGACGATGCCGGGACCGGACACTCCAATCTCGCCTACCTGCAGCCGCTGGGCGTCGACGTGATCAAGATCGACCGCGTCTTCGTCGACATGATCAAGCCCGGGCTGTCCCAGGTGCCGGTGCTGGACGGGCTGATCTCGATGGCACGGGACCTGGGCACCGAGATCGTCGCGGAAGGCGTCGAGAACGAGGAGCAGGCGGTCTATCTCAGGTCGCACGGCGTCACGCTGGCCCAGGGCTATCTCTTCGCCCCGCCGCTCAAGGGCGCGGCATTCCGGGAGCTGGCCCTCGCGCTCAACGGTTCGGCCCGGCCGGCCGAGCCGCCAAGGGTTGCGGCCTGAGCGGGTGCCGGCCGAACAGCCGCTTTCCATTCGTCGCGATTAGTGGCACTCACTCAGCCCTTGCGATGAGGGGCAAAGATGTCCGCCGACATGACCGAACAGAGGAAGGCGCTGCGTGAAGCGGCGCTGCATTTCCACCAGTATCCCAAGCCGGGCAAGCTCGAGATCCAGGCCATCAAGCCGCTGGGCAACCAGCGCGACCTGTCCCTGGCCTATTCGCCCGGCGTGGCCGCGCCCTGCGAGGAAATCGCCGCCGATCCGGATGCGGTGACCAAGTACACGTCCCGCGGCAACCTCGTCGCCGTCATCTCGAACGGCACGGCGGTGCTGGGGCTGGGCAACATCGGCGCCCTTGCCAGCAAGCCGGTGATGGAGGGCAAGGCGGTGCTCTTCAAGAAGTTCGCCGGCATCGACGTCTTCGACATCGAGGTGGACGAGACCGACCCCAGGAAGTTCATCGAGGTGGTGCGGCCGCTGGAACCGACCTTCGGCGGCATCAACCTCGAGGACATCAAGGCGCCGGAGTGCTTCGAGATCGAGGAAGCCCTGCGCGAACGCATGAAGATTCCGGTGTTCCACGATGACCAGCACGGCACGGCGATCATCGTCGGCGCGGCGGTGCTCAACGGGCTGGAACTGAGCGGCAAGAAGATCGAGGAGGTGAAGATCTGCACCTCCGGCGCCGGGGCGGCGGCGATCGCCTGCCTCAATGTGCTGCTGGCGCTGGGCGCCCGGCTCGAGAACATCTGGGTGGCCGACAAGGACGGCCTGCTCACCTACAGGCGCAACGACGTCAACGACAGGTGGCGGGGCAAGTTCTGCCGGCCCGACAGCGAGGCGACGACGCTGGCCGAGGTGTTCGATGGCGCCGATGTCTTCCTGGGGCTGTCCGCCGCCGGGGCGCTGAAGCCGGAGATGCTGGCCAAGATGGCGGCGAACCCGCTGATCCTGGCGCTTGCCAACCCGGTGCCCGAGATCATGCCGGAAGTGGCGCGGGAACTTCGGCCCGACGCGATGGTCTGCACCGGGCGGTCGGACTACTCCAACCAGGTCAACAACGTCCTCTGCTTTCCCTACATGTTCCGCGGCGCGCTCGATGTCGGCGCTACCGCGATCAACGAGGAGATGAAGCTGGCGGCGGTGAAGGCGATCGCCCGGCTGGCGCACGATCCCGGTCTCGAGGTGTCGCCCTCCGGCCAGCCGGCGGTGTTCGGGCCCGACCACATCATCCCCAATCCGTTCGACCAGCGGCTGATCCTGAGGATCGCGCCGGCGGTGGCGCGGGCGGCGATGGAGAGCGGCGTCGCCAAGCGCCCGATCCGCGATTTCGACGCCTATCACGACAGCCTCAACCGCTTCGTGTTCCGCTCCGGGCTGGTGATGAAGCCGGTGATCGACCGGGTTCAGGGCCACAACAAGCGCATTGCCTTCGCCGACGGCGAGGACGAGCGGGTGCTGCGCGCGGCGCAGGTGCTGATCGAGGACCGCGTGGCGCAGCCGATCCTGATCGGCCGGCCGCAGGTGATCGAGAGCCGGCTGCAGCGCTTCGGCCTGACCATCAAGCCCGGCCGCGACTTCGAGGTGGTCAACCCCGAGGACGATCCGCGCTATCGCGACTATGTCACGCTGTTCCATTCGCTGGTGGGGCGCAGCGGGGTGACGCCGGATATCGCCCGCACCATCGTGCGCACCAATACCACGGTGATCGCAGCGCTGAGCGTCAAGCGGGGCGAGGCCGACGCGATGCTCTGCGGCTTCCAGGGCCGCTTCATCAAGCACGTGCGCGACATCCGCTCGATCATCGGGCTGCAGGACGGGGTCAAGGACGTCTCGGCGCTCTCCATGCTGATCATGCCGCGCGGCGTGTTCTTCCTCGCCGACACCTATGTCAACGTCGACCCGACGCCGGATGAACTGGTCAGCATCGCCCTGCAGGCGCGGGATCACCTGAAGCGCTTCAACATCGAGGCCAAGGCGGCGCTGCTCAGCTACTCGAACTTCGGCTCGCGCGACGGCGACAGCGCCTTCAAGATGCGCGAGACCTACCGCAAGCTGAAGGCCGTGGCGCCCGAGATGATCGTCGAGGGCGAGATGCAGGGCGACGTGGCGCTGAACGAGGAGTTGCGCAGCCGCTACATCCCGGATTCGGTGCTGGGCGGGGAGGCGAACCTGCTGCTGTTCCCGACTCTCGACAGCGCCAACCTGTCGATGACCTTGCTCAAGGAGATGAACAACGCCCTGGCGGTCGGGCCGATCCTGATGGGTCCGCGCGCCCCGGCGCACATCCTGGCCCCCTCGACCACCAGCCGCGGAATCGTCAATATGGCGGCAATTGCCGCCAGCGAAGCGGTGGCGCTGGAGGAGGAAGCTGCATGATCCGGCACAGCGTGATATTCGTGCTCAAGCACGCGCACGGTTCCCTGCAGGAGAAGGCCTTCCTGCGCGATGCCAAGGTGCTGGCCGGCATTCCCGGCGTCGAGAAGTTCGAACAGCTCAAGCAGGTGAGCCGGAAGAACGACTACGAATTCGGCTTCTCGATGGAGTTCAAGGACCAGGCCGCCTATGACGCCTACAACGAGCACCCCGTGCACGTGAAGTTCGTCAGGGAGCGCTGGGAGAGGGAAGTGGAGCGGTTTCTGGAGATCGACTACGAGGCGATCAGTGGATGAGGCGTTCGACCAGGGTGTCGATGTCTCTACCGTCCTTGTCGGCACCATGCAGCACCGATCAGAAGACGCACGGACTGGCCGCCGCGACGGCGGACTTGACCCGGCCACAGCCGGTGATCCTAGACTAGGCTACCAGCCGTTGGCGACTCAGCTTTCGAAATGGCGGAGAGCAGCGAAGGCAGAAAGTCGATCACCGTCGACCAGACTACGGGAAGGTCGAGTGAATCGTAGCTGTGAACGATGCGATTGCGCAGGCCTCGCATCTGGTCCCACGGCCACCCGGGGTGCGCCGCGATGAACCGCAATCCGGTTGGCAGCTTCGCCTACCAGGGCCAGACACATGGCGACGGCTGCCTGCGTCTTCGGGTCCGCGACGAACCGGTCCAGTGGCATTCCGTCCAGAAACTCGACCGCATTGGCCGCCGCCGTCTTCATGCTGTCCAGATGACTGGCCAGCCGTTCGGCCATCAGACCGGCTGCGCCTCGGAGAGCACCTTGTCGCGGAAGAAGCGGTGCAAACTCCCAGGCGTGACAACCTGTACCGGGACCCCAAGCCGCTTCTGGAGTTCCTGTTCAAGACCAATTAGGTCCAGCAGCGTGGTGCCCAAGGGCGCATCGACCAAAATGTCGATGTCGCTGGTGTCTTTGTCGGTGCGGTGCAGCACCGAGCCGAAGATGCGAGGGTTGCGCACCGGATAGCGGCTTACCACTTCACGCACGAAGCTTCTGTTCTGCTCGAACAGCACGGACGGGCGCATCTTTCGTCTCCTGCCTCTGAGAATAGGGCGCGTCCGGCCGATTGCAAGTCCTCTACTGGAACGCCGTCTCCGCAAAGCTGCGAAGCTTCCGCGAATGCAGCCGCTCCGGCGGCTGATCCCTCAGGATCTCCATGGCCCTCAGGCCGATCTGGAAGTGGCGGTTGACCTGGGTGCGGTAGAAGTCGGACGCCATGCCGGGGAGTTTCAGCTCGCCGTGGAGCGGCTTGTCGGAGACGCAGAGCAGGGTGCCGTAGGGGACGCGGAAGCGGAAGCCGTTGGCGGCGATGGTGGCCGATTCCATGTCGAGGGCGACGGCGCGCGACTGGCTGAGCTGGCGGGTGATCGAGGCCTGGTCGCGCAGTTCCCAGTTGCGGTTGTCGAAGGTGGCGACGGTGCCGGTGCGCATGATGCGCTTGGTTTCGATGCCCTCGAGATGGGTGATCTCGGCGACGGCCTTCTCGAGCGCCACCTGGACTTCGGCGAGCGCCGGAATCGGCACGGTGACCGGCAGGTCGGCGTCGAGCACGTGGTCTTCACGCAGGTACGCGTGGGCAAGGACGTAGTCGCCCAGCTCCTGCGAGTTGCGAAGGCCGGCGCAGTGGCCGAGCATGATCCAGGCATGCGGGCGGAGCACCGCGATGTGGTCGGTGATTGTCTTGGCGTTGGATGGCCCGACGCCGATGTTGACGATGGTGATGCCCCGATTGCGCGGCATGGTGAGGTGCAGCGCCGGCATCTGCGGGATGCGGGTGGCCCGTGTGCCGGTCGTGCCGCCACCCAGCCGGCTGTTGTGCGTCACGTGGCCGCCCGGTTCGACGAAGCCGTCGTAATCCGCATGACCCTCCTCCATGTAGCGCTGAGCGGTGCGCGCGAACTCGTCCATGTAGAAGCCGTAGTTCGTGAAGATCACGAAGTTCTGGAAGTGCTCGGCCTCGGTGCCCGTATAGTGGCTCAGCCGCTGCAGCGAATAGTCGACGCGCGGCGCCGTGAAATGCGCCAGCGGGTAGGGGCCACCGACCGGAGGGATAAACGTGCCGTTGGCGATCTCGTCGTCGGTGTCCTGCAGGTCGGGGACGTCGAAGAGGTCGCGCAACGGGATCGGCAGGGCGTTGATCGCCTCGCCGTCGATGCGTTCGTTGGTCGGGATGGCGAAGTGCAGGGGGATGCGGGTGGTCGACTCGCCCACCTCGATGGCGCCCCCGTGGTTGGCGAGGATGACCTCGAACTGCTCGATCAGGTAGCGCCTGAACAGCTCGGGCGCCGTCACGGTGGTGCGATAGATGCCGGGCGTATGCAGGTATCCGTAGGGCAGGGTGCTGTCCGTCTTGCCATAGCTGCGCGAGGTGACCTGCACCTCGGGGTAGAAGGCGCGCACCCGCCCCTTGGGCACGTGGCCGCGAGTCAGTGCGATCAGGTGCTGGCGGATGAAGCCGGTGTTGCGGCGATAGATCTGGGCAAGGTAGTCCCAGGCCGCTTCCGGATCGGTGAAGGCCTTCTGCGCCAGGGATGGTGGGGAGATGGTGTTCATGCTGTTCTCGCTGGCGCGGCAACCGATCGACCGCCGTGCGGCCCATAGTTACGGGCTGCGACGGACTTGAGCAACGAGCGAGCTTACCGGTTGTTCATGAACTTCACCTTCCGGTGATGGCTCTTTTCCTGCCGCAATGCACACCCATCTGTGGTGGCAGTTCACTGGAATTCTGCAAGCGACCCATGCACCGGTGAACGTGGAGAAGTTGCCGGCCGTTGCCCCCAAGCCCTCAACATGGCGGCCGCGCTTCTCGGGGCCGCAGCATCGGAGACGGTGCTGCGGCCTTTTCGTTGCCGCGCACCGCTGGCGCGAAGGTCAGCCGTAGTGCGCGCGTAGCTCGCGGGCCGACAGCTCCAGCAGTTCACGCAGGATGCCCTCGTCGATATCGGACAGCCGCTTGACGTAGAGACAGGCCTTGCCCATCCGGTGCCTGCCCAGCCGCGCGAGCAGAGCCTCGGCTTTGTCCTTGCTCTCGGGGAAGTAGACGCCCGTCAGGTAGATCGAGAACTCCGCCTTGCGCGGCGAGAATCCGATCAGGGCGGAGTCGCCCTCGTGTCCGGTGGCATAGCGATAGTGATAGCGGCCGAAGCCGACGATCGACGGCCCCCACATGGCCGGGCCTTCGCCGGCGACTTCGCTCATCATGGCAACCAGTCGCGCACAGTCGGCCTGCCGGGCCTCGCCCTCGACCTGGGCGAGAAAGGCGCCGACGTCACTGCCCGTCTGCGTCGTCTTCTGTGGGCTCATCGAATTGCTCCTCGGGTAGGCGCTCCGGGACGTCGAGCACCTTGCCACCTGCCACGATCCGCCAGGGGTTGATGGCTTCGTCGTAGCTGGCGTCCACATCGAACACATCAAGCACGAAGACCGGTCCGCGCTGCACCCAGGTGCTGTAGTCGGCGGCATCGCCAAGGCCGCGCCACTTGCCGGACGCGCCGATCGTGCCGGTATCGGGATCGAACCAGGCATTGACCAGCCGGTTGGTTGCGCTCATCCCGCGGTAGGCGATGTCCAGCACTGCGCCGTCAAAATCGCCGTTCTCGTAGGTGATGTCGAACTCGGGACGGGCGAGGGACAGCGGGGCGAGTCCATTGAAGCTGTCCCAGGTCAGGAACACCGAAATCACGTTATAGGCACCGGCGTCGCAGTTGAACTGGTAGAGCCGGAAGGTCCGGTCCGGTTCGTCCGCCTCCTGGTAGCTGTCGCGATAGGTGAGGTCCCAGACTTCCGGCTCGGTCCCCAGCACGTCGCTCTCGATGGCAAAGCGGCACTGGTCGGCATAGCCCAGCGCAAACAGGCGCCGGACCAGCTCCGTATCCGGCGGCGTCTCCTCGAGTGTCGTGGTGAACCCGGGTTCGGGGACGAAGTCGTCGAACGGGGCGCTCGGCATGCCATCCGTCGACTGCGCCTGTACGGGCGCGGCCAACAGCACGGCGCACAGGCTTGAAATCGTGACGACTCTGAGCGACCCCACGCGTGCCTCCTGCAGTCCCGGCAGCAAGAATGCCAGCTTCGCCGGCGCTTGGCGAGGGGCGCCGCGAGACGGTTTTCCCGCTTCCGGCGGCTCGCCGGGCGGTGCTATGGTCGCGGCGGCGAAGGGGAGGATACCGGTGAGATCGGTTGCCGCAATTGTGCTGAGCGTGCTGGCCGCGATGCCCGCCGGGGCCGTGGAGATCATCGATTCGGTGTTCGAGACGACGTTCACCTATGGCGGGGTTGAACAGCGACTCGACGGCAGCCGCGTGCCGCTCGTGGCCGGTGCCTGCTACAACTGGTGGATCCGCCTCGCCGAGGGGGACGCGCCGAAGACCGCCGTCGAACGTCTGATCCTCCCGGCCGCGCCGGCCGACTGGGGCGATGCCGCGGTCAACCCGGATGACGGGGTCGAGATTTCGGAGGATGGCCGCCTCGCCACCTCGACCTTTGTTCCCGAACCGAGCGACGGCTGGATCACCAATGGCTGGTGCGTCGCCGAGGGCGATCCGCCGGGGCCGCATCGCATCGAGGTGGAAATGGACGGCGCCGAACTGGCCGCCTACGATTTCGAGCTGGTGCTGCCGGAGGACTACGCCTGGCCCGCCCTGCCGCAACCCGACCCGCATGAGCGCAGCGTCGATCACAGCTGGTAGACTTTCGACCGTACTGGGCCGAGTGCCCGCAATCCCGAGGAAAATGATGAGCCTGTCGATGTACGCGATCACCGTGCCGGTGTTCACGCGCTATCTCAACAACCTGGACGCGATCCTCGCCAAGGCCGAGGCCAACGCGACCGAACGGAAGATCAAGCCCGAGGTACTGCCCGCCTCGCGGCTTGCGCCGGACATGCTGCCGCTGACCTTCCAGGTGCAGTCGACGACGGATCGGATCAAGTTCGTGCTGGCCCGGCTGACCGGCCGGACGCCGCCGAGCTGGGCCGACACGGAGGTCACGCTGGCCGACCTGCGGGCGCGGGTGCGCACCGCGCTCGACTATGTCGCGTCCTTCAGCGAGGCCGACCTTGCCGGCAGCGAAGACCGGCCGGTGACGCTCAAGGTGCGCGGCGAGGAGCAGAACGTGCCCTCGGTTCCGCACGTTACGCTGAACGCCATCCCGCAGATCTACTTCCATCTGACCATGGCCTACGCCATCCTGCGGCACAACGGCGTGCCGGTGGGCAAGGGGGACTTCGTCGGCGGCTGACGCGTTGGCCGTTGCGCTGTTCATCGGAAGCGACGGCATCCTCTCGGCCGGCGCCCTGCGCGGCTGGCTCGAGGCGGGAAACACGGTTGCCGAGTACTGGACCGACTATCCGCCGAGGCCGCGTCCGAGCCTCGAATCGCTGCTGGTGCCCGACTGGACGGTGCGTGGGCTGCTGAAGCGGCACGGCATCGTCCAGCGCGCGGTCCGCGTCCGCGCGCTGGCGGATGCCCGGGCCGAGCTGCGCCGGATCGCAGCGGACACGCTGATCACGGCGGTGACCATGCAGATCATCCGGCCCGAGGTCCTGGAGCTCTTCGGGGCACGGGCGGTGAACTTCCATCCCGCGCTCCTGCCGCATTACCGGGGCCCCTCGCCGTTCCTCGGGACCATTCTCGACGAGCGTGACGAGTGCGCCGGCGCCAGCCTGCACGTGCTCGGCTCGGGCATCGACGAGGGGCCCGTGATCGACCAGATCGCCGTCCCCTACGCGGCGACCGGGCGGCGCTATGCCGCCTGGCTGGCTCGCCATGCCCTGGCCTTTCGCCGCCTGGCGCGCGACTCGCTGCCGGATTACCTGCGCGGAAACCGCCCCGCCTCGGCGCAGTCGGCGGGCAGCTATCGCCGCGTGACCGAGGAACTGGTCCTCGGCGCCGGGGTGTCGCTCGATGAGGCCCGCCGCAGGCTGCGGCTGGCCGGCGGCTCGCGGCGGCTCGTGACCATGGTTCCGGGCAGGT
>JAYRZA010000007.1:0-158633 GCA_041916695.1 Devosia sp.
ACCATCGGCCAGATGAGCGATGATCCCCTCGTCAGCCTGCCAGCCGTGGCAAGCTGATCATCCCGGCCCAAGCCGGAAAAGCTCGGCGACCAATGCCGTCAGCTACACCACGGCAAGGGACACGATCACGGCGACCATCAACCAGATCAGGGCCTTCCTCATCGAGCAACGCGAACTCACCTTCGACTTCAACGGCTGCAGATCACTTTCTTGACGGGCAAGCCGCGGCGGCGGCCCATGCCGCAAGTCCACATCTGTAGGGCCGAGCGGCGCACTGATTCCCGCCCGGATGCTCCGATCCGACCTGTCAGGCGGGCCCAGGAAGTGCGCGAAAAATTTCGTAGAAAAAAACAGCGAGCGCTCAGCTGCGAGTACCTGAATTCCCAGGCTTCTCGAAAGGGAGCGACCGAAAAGGCTTGGGGTAGATGCTGTGGGTCCCGATCGCGACTTAGGGGGGAGGGGGTATGCAAACGCCGCGGCGATCGAACGACCCCGCACTCAACCGCCGCGCGCACCACAGCAGCGCTGCTCGCTGTGACAGCGTCTTAGGTGTCCACCACCCGAGGCGCGCCTCAAGCGACCGAGACCACTACTGCAGTTTCCAAACCGAGGCCTCGAGATAAGATGTCGGCCCGAGTGCAACGACGTTGGGTTATTCCGGTGTGCCCGTCCACGAGGCGACACCAACCGAGGTAGCTATGTGGTAGCTAGGGGCCGCCGCTTAGGTGCCGGCTTGTCCGCAAGACGCCACAAACATTGGCGCACCCGGCGAGATTCGAACTCACAACCTCTGCCCAAGGAGGGCAGCCACTACGACCTGCCGATCGCGCTCGGCCTGATGGCGGCGATCGGCGCCATTCCGTCGGACGCGCTGAGCCGGCACCTGGCGCTGGGCGAACTGGGGCTCGACGGGCGGCTGGCGCCGACGGCGGGCGTGCTGCCGGCGGCGATCGCCGCGGCGGCGCGCGACCTCGGCATCATCTGCGCTGCCGATTCGGGGCCGGAGGCGGCCTGGGCGGGGGACGAGATCGACATCATCGCGCCCGAGAGCCTGCTGGCGCTGTGCAACCACCTGGGCGGCTTCCAGCTGGTCGGCCGGCCCGTGGCGCGGCGGCGGGCCGATCCCGCCGGCCTGCCCGACCTGGGCGAGGTGCGCGGCCAGGAGGTGGCGCGGCGGGCCCTCGAGGTGGCGGCGGCCGGCGGCCACAACCTGCTGCTGATCGGCCCGCCCGGGGCCGGCAAGTCGATGCTCGCCGCGCGCCTGCCCTCTATCCTGCCGCCGCTCAACCCGCGCGAACTGCTCGATGTCTCGATGATCCAGTCGATCGCCGGGGAACTGTCGGGGGGCGCGCTCTCCGACCGGCGGCCGTTCCGGGCGCCGCACCACTCGGCCTCGATGGCGGCGCTGGTCGGGGGCGGGCTGCGCGTCCGCCCGGGCGAGGTGAGCCTGGCGCATAACGGCGTGCTGTTCCTCGACGAACTGCCCGAGTTCGCACCCGGCGTGCTCGACAGCCTGCGCCAGCCGCTCGAGAGCGGCGAGACGGTGATCGCGCGGGCCAATGCACGGGTGACCTTTCCGGCCCGCTTCCAGCTGATCGCGGCGATGAACCCGTGCAAGTGCGGGCTGGCTGGCACGCCCGGGCATACCTGCCGGCGCGGCGATGCCTGCGCCGCCGACTACCAGGCGCGCGTCTCGGGGCCCTTCCTCGACCGAATCGATCTCAAGGTCGACGTGCCTGCCGTGTCGGCCGCCGACATGATCGGCCCGGCCGAGGCGGAGAGCTCGGCCACGGTCGCAGGGCGGGTCGGGCAGGCGCGCGAGCGGCAGCGGCAGCGCTATGCCGAAGCGGGCGAGCCCGCCGTCTTCACCAATGCCGCGGCCGGGCCGACGCTGATCGAGAAGGTGGTCAACCCCGACAGGGAGAGCCAGGCCCTGCTGCTGCAGGCCGCCGAGCGGTTCCGCCTCTCCGCCCGGGCCTATCATCGCGTGCTGAAGGTGGCGCGCACGCTTGCAGACCTCGCCGGCGTCGAGCGCGTGGCGCGACCGCACATCGCCGAGGCGCTGAGCTACCGCATCGGCTTTTCGGGGGCGTGATGGACGAGCGCAGGCCGTTCGACCTGGCCGGGGAAATTCGGCGCGCCACCACGGGGCCCTGCTTCATCTGTGCGCTGCTGGCCGGCCGGGAGGGGTATCTGCACCATGTCGTCGCCGAGGACGATGACACCATCATCTTCCTCAGCCGCTATCCGACACAGCGCGGTTACTGCCTGGTGGCGCCCAAGGCTCATGTCGAAGATCTGGCCGACGGACTGAGCCGCGATGCCTACCTGGGCCTGCAGCGGCGGGTGCACGATCTGTCGCGCGCCCTGCGGGAGGTGTTCGACGCGGAGCGCATCTACGTGCTCTCGCTGGGCAGCATGGCGGCCAACAGCCATGTGCATTTCCATGTCGTGCCGCTGCCGCGTGGCGTCCCTCTGGCGCAACAGCAGTACCATGCCCTGATGGCGGAGCACGGCATTGTCGAACTGGACGAGGCGGAGATGCGGCGGATGGCGGTGGCGATCGGCCTGGCCTACGAGAGCCGCCGGTAGCCGCCGGGCAGGCCGGCGGGGCTGAGCACCACCTGCCACAACTGCAGGTTGCGTGTCCGGAACATGGCGGCGAAGGTCATGAGGTAGAAGCGCCACATGCGCCAGAAGCGGTCGCCGTAGCGGTCGCGGAGGCCTGGCCAGGCCGCATCGAAATTGGCCCACCAGGCCATCAGGGTCCGGTCGTAGTCGGCGCCGAAATTGTGCCAGTCCTCCATCACGAAACGCTTCTCGATGGCGGCGCCGATCTGCTGGATGGAGGGCAGCATGCCGTTGGGAAAGATGTACTTTTCCGTCCACGGGTCGCCGTGCGTCGAGGAGAAGTTGTTGCCGATGCTGTGCAGCAGGAACAGCCCGTCGGGGGCGAGCAGCGCACGGGCCTTGGCGAAGTAGGCATCGTAGTTCTTGTAGCCCACGTGCTCGAACATGCCGATCGAGATGATCCGGTCAAAGCGCCCTTCGAGCGCCAGGTAGTCCATCAGCCGGGTCTCGATCGGCAGGCTGCCCTTGTTGGCCTCGGCATAGGCCGCCTGCTGTTTCGAAATGGTGATGCCCACGCCTTCGATGCCATAGCGCTCGGCGGCGAACCTGAGGAACCCGCCCCAGCCCGAGCCGATGTCGAGCACCTTCATGCCCGACTCGAGGCCGACCTTTCGGCAGATCAGGTCGAGCTTGGCCTCCTGCGCAGCATCGAGCGTCTGCGCGTCCTTCCAGTAGCCGCACGAATAGATGAGCCGCCGGTCGAGCATGGCCGCATAGAGGTCGTTGCCGATATCGTAGTGCTTCTCGCCGACCTCGCCGACCCGCAATCGCTGCAGGTTCAGCAGCCTACCGCGCAGGTAACTGAAAGCGAGCCCGAGATCGGGCTTCAGGTGGGCGTAGATGTCGATCTCGAGCAGCTTCACGATGAACTGGTCGAGCGCCGCGACATCGAACCAGCCGTCCATGTAGGCTTCGCCGAACCCCAGGGTGCCGTGGCTCAGCACGCGCCCCCAGAGCCGCTCGTCATGCACGGCAATGTCGAAGGGTCGGTCGCCGCCGATGGCGATTCCGGCCCGCCTCAGGATATCCGCAAAGTATCGTCCGGGCCCAGAGTTCATCGCTAACCCCTTGGCACAACGCTGTTATGCTAGCGGTGCGGGATGCGTCTGCCAAGTCGGTCCGAGGTGGCGTTTGCTTCCGGACCGGAAGGAACCGCTTAACGTCGACGATCTATGATGCTGTCTTGGCCGGACGCAGCGGGACAGGGGTGTGAGGCAGGAGGATCGCGATCGGGAGAGGCTGGCGGGGATCGACGCGAGCGCCGTCGAGCGGGCGCTGGCGGCGCCGTTCCTCGGGCGGCCGTTCCCGCCGGCGATCGAGGCGCTGCTCGAGGCCGAGACGGAGCACTACCGGGCCCGGCAGCTGCTCGGCGCCGGGCTGATCGGCATCGCCATCTTCCTCACCTATCTGTGGGTGGACTGGGCGCTGACGCCGGACGTGCTGCACATCGCGTTCGCCGTGCGGCTCGTGGTCATGCTGCCGCTCGGGATCGGGCTGTGCCTCGTGCTGCTGACGGCGCCGCCGCCCTGGCTGCGCGAGACGGTCGCCGCCGCCTTGCCGGTCCTGGCGACGCTGTCGACGCTGATCGTGGTCCTCGCAAGCGAAGCGCCGCTGCGCACGGTGCACCTGCATTCGATCGTCGTCGCCCTGCTTTTCCTGGCCGTGGTGCAGCGGCTGCGCTTCTACTACGCCGTGGTCGCCGGGTTGCTGATCTTCGCCCTGTACGGCATCGCCATGCTGTTTCTCGGTGATGGCGACCTGCACGATCCGGCCGCCGTCGAAACGGTGCTGATCGGCCTGGCGCTGGTGCTGTCGCTGTTCGCCACCTTCGAACTCGAACGCGAGTGGCGTCGCGGCTACCTGCTCAACGTCACGCTCAGGCTGCGCGGACGATCGCTCGAGGCGGCCAGCCTGCACGACCCGCTGACCGGGCTCGAGAACCGCCGGGCGCTGGACCTGGCGCTGTCCGACATCGTCGGTGCCGGCCGCGCCGAGAGCGTCAGCCTCGTGCTCTTCGACATCGATCTGTTCAAGACCTACAACGACACGCTCGGCCACCAGGCCGGCGACGAGTGCCTGAAGTGCATTGCCGACGTCGCCCTGCTCAATGCCCGCGGCCCCGATCGCGTGTTCCGCTATGGCGGGGAGGAGTTCCTGCTGCTGCTCAGGCGGACCGGCATGGCCGACGCGCTGCTCGTCGCCGAGCGCCTGCGCCGCGCGGTGGAGGCCAGCGGCCTCGTCCATCCGGATCGCGAGGGCGGCGTGGTCACCGCGAGCTTCGGCACCGCCTCGGGCCAGCTCGCCTCGAGCGAGGACGCCGCCGACCTGCTGCTCGCCGCCGACCAGGCGCTGTACCGGGCCAAGCATGCCGGCCGCAACCGCGTCTGGCCGCCGCCGCCCGAGGCCGTGATGCGGCTTGCCGGCTGGGACCGGCCGGGCCTTGCGGCCGGCGGAACGTTCAGCGCGCGAAGGCCGTGAACGGGTTGTGGACGGTCAGTTGTCGCAGCGTCGCCGCGGGGACGCCGCGCGCCGCGAGCAGGGGCAGCATGACGTCGCTCAGCCGGGTGTAGGGACGCGGCACCCCGCCGCCCGGCCGGGCCGGGTCGTACCAGCCCAGATCGTGGCTGATCAGCAGCTGTCCGGCGAGCCCGGCGTCGAGCGCCCGCATGATCAGGCCTGCCACCTCGTCGTCCGGCGCCCGACCGACATGGTCGTACTCGATGAAGGCGCCCCGCGCCGCGACCGCCACATGGAGCCCGAAATCCTTCTCCTCCTGGGTGTGGATGGAGATGAAGCGATCGGCCCGGCCGCCTTCGGCCTCGATGATGTCGAGCTGGTCCATCACCACCCGGCCCCTGATGGTGTGGCTGCCGATCACCGCCCCGGTCGCGGCCGAGGCCCGGGCGGCGGCGCGGAGGATCTTCGCCTCGAGCGGCGTGATGCCGTCGTCGCCGGCGCTGAGCTTGATCCAGGCGGCCTTCACCCCGGTATCGCCGACCCCCTCGGTGAGGTGGCGCAGCATCCAGGCCTCGAGCTCGGCCTCGCCGGCATGGCGCACCCGGTCCGGGATCCAGGGCTCGCGGTAATTGCCGGTGGCCACGACGATGGGAAAGCCGGTGGCGCGGCTGACCGCGAGGTCGATGTCGACCCTGAGGCCGACGCCGCCGGTGGAGCATTCGACCAGCGCGGTGACGCCGCGCGCCTTGATCGCCTCGATCTGCGGCCCCATCAGCCGGATCACATCGGCGGGGTCGGCCTCGGCATAGCCGGGCTGGTCGGGTGTGCGCAAATCGACGAAGACGTGCTCGTGCGGCAGGATCATGCCGAGTTCGTCGGCGCGCCTGGGGCCGAGCGTGGTGTGCAGAAGCGACATGGGCGATCTCCTCGGGGCGGATGATCCCCGAGGAGCGCGCCGATGTAAACGCCTAGTACCAGGACTTGAGGCCGAGCAGCTTTTCGCCCAGTTCGCTGAGTTTCGCGGTGGTGGCGTTCCGCTTCTCCCACTCGCGCGGATCGCCGGGGAAGGCGTCGCGCTTGGGGTGGTCGAGTTCGCGCCACAGCCGGATGCGCTCGGCGCGGTCGGCCTCGTCGTCCTCGTTCTCCGGATACATCGAGATGTACTGCGCCATGCGCACCCGGTTGCCCGAATGGTTGGGGCGCACGCCGTGGGCGAGCAGGGTGTTGAAGATCATCAGGTCGCCCGGTTCCATCTCGATATTGGTGATGGTGAAGCCGGACCAGTCCGGGTGCATCGGGTCGCGATCGGCGGGCTGGGTCTTCACCCAGGTCTCGAAATCGTAGAACAGCTCCGGGATGCACTGGAAGCCGCCGATGTCGCCGTCCTGCCGGACGAGGCTCAGGACGCCCTGCACGCCGATCGGCAGGGGGTCGAGCGAGGTGTCGCTGTCCCAGTGGATGAAGCCGTTCTGGTTGGGGCCGGGAACCTGCTTGGGCGGATTGAGGTTGGCCCGGTCGATCGACACCCACAGCTCCTCGATGTCCCAGATGTCCACGAAGGCGTCGTAGATGCGCGGATACTGCCGGTTGTCCCAGAGCAGCTGGTGATTGTAGATTTCCACCATGCCGGTGCCGTTGAGTTCCTTCATGATGTGGTCGCGGCGCTGCGGCGTGTACCAGGTCGAGGGGTCGTTGGGGTCCTTCTCCTCAAACTCCCAGAGCAAGGCCTTCAAGCGCTCGACATTTTCCGCAGGCACGGCATTGCGGACGATCACATAGCCCTTCTGCTGCCAGTGCCGGAAATCCTCCTCCGACAGCACCCTGAGCGGCAGGGTCTTCCTGATGTCCTTGAGCTGCGTGGTGAGCTTCTGCGTGGTGGGGTGCGAATCCCGCTTGATTCCCTGCGCCATGCCCTGCGGGGCCATACCCTGAGCCATAGACACCGAATGCCTCCATTTGTTCCTCCCCCTCGGGGGTGTCGTGCGATGGGGAGAGCGTAGCGGAGCGAGGCTGCGACAAGTTGTCATTGCCGCGCCGGTTCTGATACTATTATGGCGTTGTGAGGGAGCTTGTGGCGCGATGAGGCCGCTTCTCGAAAAGGTCCTGCCCGCGGAGGGTGCGTCCTGGGCGTGGCTCGACCGTCGGCTCGACGACGCCATCCCGTTCCAGTGGCACCATCATCCCGAATTCGAACTGACCCTGACCCTCAACTCGGTGGGCCAGCGCTTCGTCGGCGACCATATCGGCGAATATGCCGACGGCGACCTGGTGCTGGTCGGTCCCAACCTGCCCCATACCTGGGCCAGCCGCGACAAGCTGAGCGCCGGGGCGCCGCACGAGGCCAAGGTGATGTGGTTCCATCCGGACTGGGCGCGAAGCCTTGCCGCGTTGCTCGCCGAGATGCGGCCGGTGGCGGACCTGCTGGCGCGCGCCCGCCGCGGGCTGGCCTTCTCCGCCGACGCGGCGCGTCGGGCCCGCCCGCCGATCGCGGCGCTGTTCGCGCGGGCTCCGGGGGACCGCCTGGCGATCCTCATCGACATCCTGCGCCTTCTTGCGGAGGACCGCGACGCCGTTCCGCTCGCCAGCCCCGCGGCGGCGCTGCCGTCGGCCGGCGCCGACCGGACCCGTATCGACCGGGTGCTCGACCACATCCACACCCACTATGCCGAGGGACTGTCGATCGCCGAACTCGCCGATATCGCGGCGCTGTCGCCATCCGGCCTGCATCGGCTGTTCGCACGCGAGGTGCACAGCAGCGTTTCCGACTACGTGACCCGGTTGAGAATCGGCGAGGCCTGTGCCCTGCTGTCGACGGGTTCGCGGCCGATCGCCCATATCGCGGTCGATGTGGGCTACGACTCGCTCGCCAATTTCAACCGCCAGTTCAAGGCCCTGAAGGCGATGACGCCACGCCAGTACCGCCAGCGCTTCGAGCGCGCCCGATGAGCATCGCGACCCGCATCATGCGCAAGCTGGCGCAGAACAACCGGCTGGCCAACCGGCGGCTGGGCGCGGCCTGCCTCGCGCTCGGGCCGGGCGAGTTCGAGGCGGTGCGCACGAGCTTCTTTCCCTCGCTTCGGGCGACGCTGAACCACATCCTCACGGTCGACTGGTTCTATGTCGACGCCCTCGAGGGGGGCGCGCTCGGGCCGGCGGCATGGGACCCGGAGGAGCCGTTCGACGCCGTGGCCCCGCTGGTGGCCGCCCAGGCGGCAGTGGACGAGCGGCTGCTGGCCTTTGTCGCGGGGTTGACCGATGCCGGGCTGGCGGCGGAGACGCGGGTGCACCGCACCGGCCGAATCCAGATCGAGCGTACCGACGACCTGCTGCTGCACCTGTTCATGCACCAGACCCACCATCGCGGACAGGTGCATGCCATGCTGTCGGGCAGCTCGGTCAGGCCGCCGCAGCTCGACGAATTCCTCACCGCCAGCGATCATCGCGATCGCCTCGCCGACATGCAGGTGCTGGGCTGGAGCGAAGACGAGCTGATGCGAGGATGAGTCCGCCGCGCGACCCTTTCCGCATCGGCGGCGTGGTACTGCTGTTCATGCTGCTGCTCGCCGCCCTGTTCCTCGATCGCGCGCCGCTGTGGCTGGCCGGCATCTATCTCGGGCTGGGAGTGCTCAGCGGGCTGACCTACCTGGGCGACAAGCGGGCGGCCGAGGCCGGGCGCTGGCGGGTATCGGAACTGAGGCTGCACGTCACCGACCTCCTCGGCGGCATCGCCGGCGGTCTGGTGGCGCAGCAGATGCTGCGGCACAAGACGGCCAAGGCCGGGTTCGCGACCATCACCGGCGCCATCTGGCTGCTGCATGCGGGGCTGCTGGCGAGCCTGCTGCTGGGAGGAGTCCGGCTCGGCTGACCATTGCAGGCCGAAGCACGGTCTCTGCCATTGACAGTGGCGCTGCGGGTTCTTTACTAAGGTTATTGCTTAAGTAAGGAGGTCGCATGGACACCGCCGCATCCGGCCGCGATCAGCGCTTCGACCTGGTCTCGAGCCGGCTGCTCGACGCGCCCCCCGAACGGGTGTTCGGCAGCTTCGCCGATCCCGTGACGCTGGCGAAATGGTGGGGACCCAAGGGGTTTTCGGACACGATCGAAACGTTCGAGTTTTGCGTCGGCGGCACCTGGCGGCATGTGCTGCACGGTCCCGACGGCACGGACTATCCGAACCTGGCCAGCTTTACCGCCATCGAGGCGCCAAGCAGCATCGAATTCGACCACAGTTCGGGCAAGCACTTCACGCTGCGCTTCCTGGCGGCGCCCGGCGGCAGGACGCTGTTCTCGCTGGCGATGAGCTTCGAGGGCGCCGAGGCGCGTGAAGCGATCCGTGCCCTGATCGAGACCGCCAACGAGGAGAATATCGACCGCCTGGCCGCCGTCCTCAGGTGAGGGAGCCCGTTCGCGGGCGCCCTCCCGGGGGGCCGTCGGACCCTGAAGGCGCTCCGCACGACCCGGTGAAACCCACGTCGATCACGCCGCCGCCCGGTCGAGATTTCCGCGCAGGTCCACCAGGCCGCGCCGCAGCTGATCAAGCTCGGGTCCGCCGCAGGCCGAGGCATCGAGGATGCGGGCGGGAAAGCCCTGGGCGACCGTCTTGAGCCCTGACCCGGCCTCGGTGAGGCTCACCACCAGCTGCCGTTCGTCGCGCGCGTCGCGGCGGCGGGTGACGAAGCCCAGCTTCTCGAGCCGCTTCAGCACCGGCGTGAGGGTGCCGGAATCGAGCCGCAGGCGTTCGCCGATGGCGCCGACGCTCAGCCCGTCGGCCTCCCACAGCACCAGCATCACCAGGTATTGCGGATAGGTGAGCCCGAGCCGGCCGAGGAGTGGCCGGTAGAAGCGGGTGAAGGCGTGCGCCGCCGAGTAGACGGCAAAGCACAGCTGCTCGTCGAGACGGAGATCCTTGGCGGGTGGCGGGGCGGCATCGATCATGGCCAATTTAATAGCGCACAATTTGATTGCGCACAATCGAAACCTTCGCTATGGGAGCGGCGTTGACCGCTTGTCCACCCCCTATCGCAGAGGATTTCGTATCATGCAGATCAAGTACACCGCCCACGGCACCGCCTATCACGGGGGGCGCGGCGGCGGCACCGCCGCCACCGACGACGGCAAGGTCTCGGTGAAGCTGTCCGTCCCCAGGGCCATGGGCGGCGATGACGGCCCCGGCACCAATCCCGAGCAGCTGTTCGCGGTGGGCTACTCGGCCTGCTATCTGGGCGCCATGCGCGCCGCCGCCGGGCGACTGAAGCTGAAGCTCTCGGAGGACACCACGGTCGAGGCGGCGATCAGCTTTGCCGACCGCGAGGACGATGTCGGCTTCACCATCGTCGCCAGGCTCACCGCCCATGCGCCGGGGTTGGAGAAGGCCGATGTCGAGCGCGTGATGGCGCTGGCCCACGACATCTGCCCCTACTCGGACCTGATCCGCAAGGCACACGCGGTCGAGCTGGTCGCCGGCTGACCGCCCGCCTCAGGGCTCGCGGCCCGAGCCCGGGTTGCGCTCCGCCCATGCCTTGCGCCAGGCGCGGTCGAGCTCTGCCCGCCGTCGGCCATAGCGCCTGTCGGTGGGCAGCAGCGACACCACCCGGTCGGTGCGGAAGTGGCGGAAATCCTCCCTGAGGCAGCACCAGGCGGCGAAGATCTGCTTGCCCTCGAAATAGGCGAGTTGCACCGGCCAGACCTCGCGCTCCGAGCTCTGGCCGGCATCGTCGGTATAGACCAGCACCAGTGCCCGCTCCTCGCGCATGGCGGCGCGCAACAGCCCGAGCACCGGTCGCGGCTCCGCCGCACCGCGCATCAGCACGGGCCACAGCCCGGTATCGCTGATGCGGTCCCGCAAATCCTCGGGCGAGGCATTGGCGATCTTGCCCAGCGCGTTGCGGGCCGCATCGGCCAGCCCGGCATCGGGCTGCGCCTCGACCCAGCGTGCGCCCAGCACCAGCGCCTCGAGCTCCTCGGCCGAGAACATCAGCGGCGGCAGGAAGAAGCCGGCGCGCAGCAGATAGCCGATCCCGGCCTCACCATCGATCGGGGCGCCGAGCCCGATCAGGGTCTGCACGTCGCGATAGAGGGTGCGGACCGAAACCCCCTGCTCGGCTGCCAGCGCTGCCGCGGTGACCGGACGGCGGTGGCGGCGCAGGGCGTCCATCACCGCAAAGAGGCGCTGTGTCTTGTCCATGCCGGTCAGTCCATCCCCCGGGGCTGCGCGCCGCCCCTCGAGGGGAGCAGAACCCCGCGGGGCGCGCGCGGCGTCAGACCTGCTGCACGGCCTCGACGCCGGGGACGAAGTGACGGAGCAGGTTCTCGATGCCGCTTTTCAGCGTCGCCGTCGAGGACGGACAGCCCGAGCAGGCCCCCTGCATGTGCAGGTACACCGTGCCGTCCTTGAAGCCCCTGAAGGTAATGTCGCCGCCATCCATCGCGACCGCCGGGCGGACGCGTGTCGACAGCAGTTCCTTGATCACCTCGACCGTCTCGCTGTCGGTCGCGTCGAAGAACTCCTCACCGGTATCGGCCTCGGCAGCGCCCTCGGCGAGCACCGGCCTGCCGGAGAGGAAGTGCTCCATGATCACGCCGAGAATGGCCGGCTTGATGTGGCTCCACTCCGCCGTGTCCTTGGTGACCGAGATGAAGTCGGAGCCGAGGAACACGCCCTCGACGCCCGGCACCTCGAACAGCGCCGTGACCAGGGGCGAGGCCTCGGCGCTCTGGGCGCTGCGGAAGTCGCGCGGCTCGCCGGCCAGCACATCGCGCCCGGGCAGGAATTTCAGCGTCGCGGGATTGGGCGTGGCTTCGGTCTGGATGAACATATCGAGGTCCCAGAGCTTGCGGTTAGAATGGTTCTAAATAGGGTTTCGGCGGCGCTTAGGCAAGGGCTTCCGGCGACCCGGCGCGCCCTCAGGTGACGGCGACGATCTGTTCGTCGGTCATGGTGCCGGGGATGATGGTGACGATCACCGGCAGGGCGGCGTTGCCGGCACGGGCGGCGAAATCGGTGACCAGCGGCCCCGGCCCGTCCTTGGAGTTGGCGGCCGCCAGTACCAGAATGGCGATGGCCGGGTCGGCGGCGATCACCCGGCCGATCTCGGTGACGAGATCGCCCTCGCGAATCACCGTCTCGGTGCGGATGTCGCCGATCTGCGCGATGCGCGCCCGTCGCGCGTCGATCAGCCGCTCCGCCGCTTCGCGGGCCTCGGCGCGCATCACCTCCTCGACCCCGAGGAATTGGGCGAAGTCCTGCGTCTCGATGACCGAGAGCAGCACCACGGTGCCGCCCGTCCGCCTGACGCGGTGCGCCGCAAAGCTCACGGCGCGGTCGGCCTCCTTGCTGTCGTCGATGACGACGAGGAACTTGCGCTTGTAGTCGTTGCCGGGTTCAGCCAAGGCGCCGCTTCCTCTCTGCCGATGCCGCCCATTGTCCCAAATGGCAAAGGCGGCGTCCAGTCAGCGGACGAAGCCGACGATGCGGCGCACGTCATCCATCACCGGCTGGGCAATGGCGCGAGCCCGGTCGGCCCCGTTGCCGAGGATCCTGTCCATCTCGGCGCGGTCGGCGACGAGCCGCTGCATCTCGGTGGCGATCGGGGCGAGCACGGCGACGGCCAGGTCGGCCAGCGCCGGCTTGAAGCGACCCCAGCCGGAGCCGCCGAACTCGCCGAGCACCGCGTCCACCGACCGATCGCAGAGCGCGGCATAGATGGCGACGAGGTTGGCGGCTTCGGCGCGGCCCTCGAGCCCCGCCGCCTCGGAGGGCAGCGGCTCGGGATCGGTCGTCGCCTTCTTGATCTTCCTGGCGATCGTGTCGGCATCGTCCATCATGTAGATGGTCGACATGTCCGAAGTATCCGACTTCGACATCTTCTTCTTGCCGTCCCTGAGGCTCATCACCCGCGTGGCCGGGCCCGTGACCATCGATTCGGTCAGCGGGAAGAACTCTTCATCCAGCCCCAGCCCTTTGATCTGCTTGCGGAAATCGTGGTTGAACTTCTTTGCGATGTCGCGCGTCAGCTCGAGGTGCTGGCGCTGGTCCTCGCCCACCGGCACGCCGGTGGCCTTGTAGAGCAGGATGTCGGCCGCCATCAGCGAGGGATAGGCGAACAGCCCGAGCGACACCGCCTCGGAGTTCTCGCCGCCTTCGCCGCCGGCCTTGTCCTTGAACTGGGTCATGCGCGCCATCCAGCCGACGCGCGCCACGCAGTTGAAGATCCAGCCCAGCTCGGCGTGCTCGACCACCTGGGACTGGTTGAAGATGATCGACCGCTTCGGGTCGAGCCCCGCGGCGATGTAGGCGGCGGCGATCTCGTAGGTCCAGCGCCTGAGGTCCTCGGGCTCCTGCCAGACGGTGATCGCGTGCATGTCGACCACGCAATAGATCGTCTCGTGCGTCTGCTGCAGGGGAACGAATCGCCGGATGGCACCGAGGTAGTTCCCCAGGTGCAGGTCGCCCGAGGGCTTGATGCCGGAAAAGACGCGCGGGGTGAAGGGCATTGCGAACCTGACAGTTCAGAGAAGGCGGTGATTGCCTCTACCCCCCTCCCAACCTCCCCCGCAAGGGGGGAGGTGCCGCGCCGCGTTCGGGGCGACGGCGGCGAAACAAGCTCGATCGGCCACCCTCCCCTTCGCGGGGGCCCGGGGAGGGGGAGCGGCAGGCCGGGACCCTATGGCTTTGTGCGCCTGAGCCGCCGCAGCAGCGCACCGAGTCGCTGCACGCCGCTCAGGTGCACCAGCGCGAAGTAGGCGCCGGCGCCGAAGACGCACAGCGCCGCCAGCGCCAGGGCCTGCAGCAGGAAGTTGTAGCCCGGATCGAACACCGGCCCGAGCAGCACGACCGCGCCCCACAGCCCCAGTCCCATGAGCAGGGTCAGGAGCGCAATCATCCCCTGTTGCCGCCACTCGGCGGCGGTGAGGGTGAAGTGACCGCGGCGGGCGAGGAAGACCGCCAGCAGCAGCACGTTGACCCAGGCCGCGGCGGAGGTCGCGAGCGCGATGCCGACATGCCTGAGACTGGCGAACAGGGCGAGCGACAGCCCGATATTGACCAGCAGCGAGATGGCGGCAAAGACCGTCGGGGTGGTGGTGTCCTTGCGCGAGAAGAAGCCCGGCTGCAGCACCCGGATGAGCACGAAGGCCGGCACGCCGACGGCAAAGCCGATCAGCGCCTCGGAGACCGAGACGCTGTCGTCCGGCCCGAAGGCGCCCCGCTCGAACAGCACGCGGACCACCGGCAGCGCCAGCGCCACCAGCGCCCCGGCGGCCGGCATGGTCAGCAGCATGGACAGGAACAGCGACTGGCTCTGGCTCTGCCGGGCATCGTCGGTGCGGCCGGCGCCGATGTGGCGGCTCAGTTCGGGCAGCAGCACCGTGCCGATGGCGATGCCGATGATGCCGAGCGGCAGCTGGTAGAGCCGGTCGGCATTGTAGATGATCGACATCACCTCGTCGGCGCCCGAGGCGATGATGGTGCCCACGAAGATGTTGATCTGGGTGATGCCGCCGGCGACGATCGCCGGCACCGCCAGCACCCAGAAGCGCCGCACCTCGGCATCGAGCCGCGGCAGCCTGAGCCGCGGCAGGAAGCCGGCCCGGCGGATCGCCCACCAGACCAGCGCCAGCTGCGCGATGCCGCCCGCCATGGTGGCGACCGCCACCCAGAAGGCGGTATCCCGGTCCTCCAGCGTGAGTAGCGCGAGCGGGATCAGCGCCGAGATGTTGACGAGGTTGAGCACCACCGGCGCGAAGGCGGCGGCAAAGAAGCGGTTGAGGCTGTTGAGGATCGCCGCATACGCCGCCATCAGCGACATGCAGGCGAGATAGGGGAACATGATGCGGGTGAGAAACACCGTGAGCTCGAACTTCGCCGCATCGCCGACGAAGCCGGGCACGAACGCCACCATGATCTGCGGCGTGAACACTTCCACGAGGACGGTCACAAGCAGGATCGCCGCCACCAGCCAGCTCATGATCCGGCTGGCCAGGTCCCGCGCGCCGTCGGCCCCTTCGGTTTCCAGCGCGCCGGCGAACATCGGCACGAAGGCGGTGTTGAAGGCGCCTTCGGCGAACAGCCGGCGGAACAGGTTCGGGAAACGGAAGGCGGCGTTGAAGGCGTCCGACACCGGCGAGATGCCGAGCACAGCCGCCATCAGCGCGTCGCGCACGAAGCCGAACACCCGGCTGAGCAGCGTCAGCCCGCCCACCGACAGGAAGTTGCGGTAGAGGTTCATCCCAGCTGCCGCGCCGCCAGTTCCAGCACGGCCGTGAAGGCCTTCATGTCTGTCAGTTCGGCGCCCGGCGGGGCGTCGCCGACGACGACATGGCCGCCGCGGTTCAGCACCCCGCCATGCAGCATCAGGTTGTCGATGAACCCCATGTCCTCGATCATCATGCCGTCCGGCCCGCGCGGATGGCCGTTGGCATCGACCGAGTGGACGCCCTTGAAATGCGCCTTGGTGCGGGTGCCGTGGTCGGCCCGCACGTTGGTATAGGCGAAAACGGCCTTGCCCTGCGCGCACATGTAGCCGAGCTCGAAGCAGGTGCCGGTATCGGCGGCGATGCCGCGGAACGGGGTGAGGTTGGCGATGATCGCGTCGGCCGAGTTCATCAGCTTCTCGTCGATGGCGCTGATGGCGAGCCCCAGGTCCCACTTGCTGGCCGTCTTGGGGAACTCGAGGTCGCCGGGAGAGACCGGAACGAGGCCGGCAGCACGGGTCAGTGCGATCTTGCGGTCGAGGATCTCGCGGGCATTGTCGAGAAACACCTCGGGTCCGGCAAGGTAGACGGCTTTGGGCATGTTCACTCCGCATAGCCCCGACGGCGCGCATCGGCTGCCCCCCGGGGCGGCCCTTCAGGCACAGGGCCGGGCTCGGGCAGCCCCTCTACTAAGCGGTTCACCCGTCCGGGCGCAATGCACCAGCTGCGCCCTGGTCGACCGCTGGATCAGGCCGAAACACGGGGAGGTGACGCCGGGCCACCCCGCCTCCGGGGCCGGCGGCAACGCCTAGCCCAAGGCGGCGGGTTCCGGCAAGGGCTCCAGCTGCCAGGGCACGCCGACGCCCCGCATCGTCACCGTGTCGATGTCGACACTGCCGCCGGCAACAAACAGCGTCATCCGGACGCCGTCGAACCGGGCCGTCCCCCAGCCATGGCCGGACGACCAGAACAGCGGCGCGCCGTCGTCGCCGACCGGATCGAAGGCGAAGCGACGGTCGACCTGGTCGGCCCGGAAGCCGCTCCAGGCGCCGACCAGCTGCCAGGCCGACATCGAGCGCGCATAGTAGGAGCCGCATTCGATCTCGCTGAACGGATTGCGCCGGGCACCGTCGTAGCGCTGCCGCACCGCCCGCACGATGGACAGGCCCTCGTCGACGAGGCCGTGCATGATCATGTGCGAGGCCGAGGCATATTCGATGCCGGTCCAAGTCTCCTGCGCATAGGGGGCCGCAACCACCGGCTGGCGCACGCCCTCGGGATAGGTGGCGATCAGCAGCCCGCCTTCGTCCTCGTAGGAGAACACCCGGCAGGGATTCGCCCACGCCTCGAGCCGTTCGGCGAAGTTGTTGGCATGCACCGAGCGGAGTGCCGTGCGGACCTTGTCGGCGTCGAGGAACAGTCCGAGGCCGGCCACCTCGGCCTGCCACTGCCCGAGGATCTGGTCTGCGATGCAGCCCTCGCCGAACTGGTACTTGATCTCGCCATGTTCGGCCGACCAGTAGGCGTCGAGGAGGGACTCCGCCAGCACGCCGGCCGCCCGGCTGGTGTCGAATGCCTCGAGCAGGCCGCGATCGTTCAGGTCGATCGCCTGGTGGTAGTAGGCGCCGTTGAACAGGCGGGTATCGATGAAGGCGGCGCCCCGGCGGGCCAGGGCGGCGCACTCCGCGGCGAATTCCGGCTCGCCCAGCGCCTCGGCCATGCTGCCGGCGGCGAGCAGCGCCGCCACGTAGAAGCTGCTCAGCCAGGCGTTCGGCCCGAACAGCTCCATGTCCAGCGTCTGGTGCTGTCGTCCCCAGAGGATGCCCGTGCGGCCGGGATCCCACCGATCGGGGTTCGCGGCGCTCCAGGCATATTCCATCGCCCGCCGGATACCGGGCCACAGGTCACGCAGCCATTCCGTGTCGCCCGACAGCCGCCAGTCGCGATAGGTCTTGATCACCGCGCCGAAATGGCCGTCGGCGCATGGACCGATCACGTCGTGGCCCGATCCCAGCGGCAACTTCTGGCGGAAGGTCAGTCCGCCGTCCGGCAGCTGGTTGTAGCGCCACTCGGTGTCGCGCAGCGATCGCTCCAGCGCCGGGAACAGCTGGCTGAGCGCCTGCTGGTAGTTCCATACATGCGTGCACGACCCCTCGCACGACCCCGCCGAGCGGTGCTGCCCTTCCCAGGCCCAGAGCGCGCCGCCAGCCAGCCGGATCACCGTGGCGGTCCGCAGCACGGCCAGCGTCGCGGTCGCTGCGTCGGCGAGCGGCGCCGGCAGCGCCGAGCCGAACACGGCATCGCGGAACTGCAGCGTCTGCCGGCTCAGGGTGTCGAAGCGCCGCAGGGCGTCCCGCGCGCTCGCCAGCGAATCCGCCCATTGCGTGGCGTAGTAATTGGTCCAGCTCGGCGTCGGCCCGGGTGGATTGGGGCTGTCCGGCTTGTCGCGATGCGCCCAGGCGATGTCGCCGCGAGGAAAGCTCCACGAGATCACGAAGCGTACCGTCTTCCGTTCGCCAGGGGCGAGGGTGAGGCGCGCCGCCAGTGTCGCGTGCTCGGGCAGCTGCCCCATGTGACGGGTGGCGCGCGGCGCCGCGTAGCGCCGCTCCGGCAGCGGGCCGGGCGTTGCGAAGTCCTTCCAGAACACGGTGAGGTCGTCGAACCACTGGCCACGATAGTGGTGGTCCTGGTGCTCGACCTCGCCGGCGTCGGTGGCGATGGTCAGGTCGCCCCGGTCGACCTCGGCAATGCCGGGGTCGTCGCCGGTCAGCGTGATGGACGAGACGCCGTCATGCGTGACGAACCGATGCCGCCCCGAATTCGTGCCGTGGTTTCCGAGCGTGCCGGCGAGCGTATAAGTGATCGGCGCGGCCGTGGTGTTGACCAGCTCGAAGGCGAACATGGCGACCGGCATCGAGCTGTCGCGGTCCCGGTGCGGAATGAACGGCGACAGCGCCGTCAGCCGCACCGCGCCGGGAAACCGCGGATCGGCGAACACCAGGTCGGCCGCCGGGAAGCGGCCGTGGAACCGCGCCTCGCGAAAGTGCGGCAGGCCGGCCAGCGACTGGCGCATGGCGCCATGCCCGAACCCGTCGAAGGCCGGCCGCATGCCGTCGCCACCGGCGGGGACATCGTCATAGGGTCCGTTGAGCACCCGGGCGTCGAGCAGCCTGCCGTCCTGCACGGCCTTGACCGCGAAGTGGGTGTAGCCGTTGTAGGTGCCCAGCGCCGGCCGGTTGCGGATCGACCAGTCCACCAGCCTTCCCGATCCGGAGATGGCGAAGCCCCCCGAGCCGATGCCGCCCAGCGGAAACCGCACGTATTTCGAGCGCTCGCCCAGATAGGCGAAGTGCGGATCGACTGCCGTCAGGTCGTCCCACATCGGGTTCAGTCCGCCAGCTCGAGTGCGGTGTAGGCTTCGCCGCCGGCCATCAGGTCCAGCACTTCGCCGCGGGACTTCTCGCCCTTGCGGAAGCGGGCCAGCACCCGCCCCTGCATCAGCACCGAGAAGCTGTCGCCCACCGCCATTGCGTGGGTGGCGTTGTGCGTGATGAATACCAGCGCCACGCCCTTGGCCCGGGCCCGCTTGATCTGGTCGATGACGATCGCCGCCTCCTTGACGCCGAGAGCGGCCGTGGGCTCGTCGAGGATGAGCAGCCGCGCACCGAAATGCAGGGCGCGCGCGATCGCCAGCGCCTGCCGCTCGCCTCCCGACATGGTGCCCACCAGCTGGTCGGCATCGGTGACGCGGGTGATGCCCATCTCGGCGATCTGCGCCAGCGCGATGCGCCGCGCCGCGGCATGGTCGAGCCGGCGGAACGGTCCCCAGCCGCGGGTCGGTTCGTTGCCGAGGAAGAAGTTGCGGGCCACCGAGATCAGCGGCACCAGTCCCACATCCTGGTGCACGGTGCCGATGCCGTAGCGCTGCGCGTCGCGGGGCGACTGGAACAGCACCGGCCGGCCCTCGAAGCGGATCTCCCCGCTCGAGGCGGGGATGACGCCCGACATGATCTTGATCAGCGTCGACTTGCCGGCGCCATTGTCGCCGAGCAGGCAGTGCACTTCGCCCGCCTGCAGTTCGAGCGACACGTCGTCGAGCGCGAGGCTGTTGCCGAAGCGGCGGGAGACATGGGCGAGCGAGAGCAGCGGCGACGTCATGTCCGGCTCCTGCCACGGCGCAGGGCGGCCTCGCGCAGCACGTTGTTGGTCAGCACCGCAACGACCAGCAGGGCACCGATGAAGGTGGCCAGCCAGTCCGTGGGCCAGCCGGTATAGAACAGTCCCAGGCTGACAATGCCGTAGATCATGGTGCCGCACACGATGCCCGGCACCGAGCCGAAGCCGCCGGTGAGCAGGACGCCGCCGATCACCGCGGCAATCGCGGTCTGGAACACGTAGCCCTGCCCCGAGACGGCATTGCCCGAATTATACGCGACGGCCTGCAGGATGCCGACGAAGGCGGCGCTCACGCTGGTCCAGATGAACAGCAGGAACTTGACGCGGTTGACCGGCACGCCGGCCCGGCGGGCCCCGTCGAGATTGCCGCCCGTGGCGAAGATCCAGTTGCCGAAGCGGGTCTGCTGCAGCACCCAGGCGGCGAGCAGCGCCGCGATTGCCCACCACAGGATGGAGATGTTGAAGCCGGCGACCTTGCCGGCGAGGACCGGCTCGAGCCAGCCGGCATCCTTGAGCGACACGTTGCTCGAGCCGGCGATCAGCCGGCTGAGGCCGAGCGCGGAGCCTGCGAGCAGGAAGTTCGACGCCAGCGTCACGATGAAGGAGGGCAGCCGCGTCGCGTTGACCAGCAGGGCGTTGAAGGACCCGACGATCAGCCCCAGGAGCAGCGCCGCCCCCGCGGTGAGGGCGATCGGCAGCCCGTAGAAGCCGGTGCCCACCGCGACGATGATCGAGGCGGCGCCGACCACCGAGCCGGTCGACAGATCGAACTCGCCCGAGATCATCAAGAGCCCGACCGGGATGGCGATGATGCCGAGTTCGGCCGCGGTGTTCAGCCAGCCGGCCGTACCCGAGAGCGACAGGAAGCCCTTGCTGCCGCCGGTGACGGCGAAGAAGGCGAACATCAGGAGGGCGGCCAGCAGCGGCCCGAACCAGCTCTTGCCGAGCAGCTGCCCGAGCCGGGAGGAGTGTGGTGTGGCGGTCTGCGACATGGAATGGTCCGTGGGAAGTCGGGCCGCCGCGGGCGGCGGCCCTTGCGTTCGAAGGCAGCCGACTCAGCTGGCGCCGCGCACACCGGGGTGAGTTTTCCCGACCTCGAGCACCTTGTCGACATTGGACTGGTCGATGACCAGCGGACCGGTGGTCACCGGCTCGGCCGGCGCCACGCCGTATTCGAGGAACTGGTGCGCGAACAGCACGCCGTAATAGCCCTGCAGGAACGGCTGCTGGTCCATGGTGAACGCTAGGTCGCCGGCCTTGATCGCCTCGAGCGCCGGGGTCGACAGGTCGAGGGTTCCGATGAAGATCTTGCGGTCGGGGAACTGCTTGGCGGCCGCCACGGCATTGACGCCCGGCGCGGCGCCCAGCGTCATCACGCCGTCGATGGTGCCATCGGCCTGCAGCAGCGCGGCGATCGACGACGTCACCTTCTGGTCGTTACCGATGTCCTCGGAGGGCAGCGTCACCATCTTGGCGGTGCCGCCGCCTTCGCTCACCCCGTCGATATAGCCCTGGCAGCGCTGCTCGAGCACCGGGTTGGCGGCGATCTGGTTGACGCAGATGCCGTTCTTGACACCGGCGGCCGCCGCGCGCTCGCCGCCGCGCTTGCCCATCAGGTAGGAATCCTCGCCGATGAAGGTGACCGCGCCCAGCTCGCGATGCGTGTCGCGACCGGAATTGCAGACGATGATGGCGATGCCCTCGGACACCGCCTGCTGGATCAGCGGGTTGGTCGGATCGGGAAAGAAGTTGCCGACCACGATGGCGCCGGGCTTGCGGCCGATGGCCGCCTCGAACAGGCGGGTGTAGTTCGGCACGATGTCGTTGAAGTCCGGCGGCGCGCTGTACTGGGCGTCGACGCCCAGTTCCTTGACGGCCGTGTCGAAGCCGGCCTGGACCGCGCTCCAGAACGGATCCGAACTCGGCCCGGCGAGAAAGATGATGTCCTGCGCGCTGGCGGGGACGGCCTGGCCGAACGCGGCCATGGCGAGAAGGCCCGCAGTGGCTGCGGCTTTCCTGAAACCCATGATGTCCTCCCTAGGTGCCACGGCACCGCTGCTGTGATGGTCCGTACGAAACGTTTCGACCTCCCGGATCGGCCGGGCGGCGACCGATGGACCCGGCGCCGCTTTTTTTGACCTTCGGTATTCGAAACGTTTCGTATATGACATGAAACACGGGGACGTGCAAGCGAGGGTCAGGTGGCAACGATCAAGGACGTGGCGCGGCGGGCGGGCGTCGCCATCTCGACCGTGTCCGCGGTGATCAACCGCTCGGCCCCGGTGAGCGAGGAGACCATCGAGCGGGTCAATGCCGCCATCGCCGAGACCGGCTACACGCCGCACGGGGCTGCGCAGAGCCTGCGCTCGGGCCGCTCCCGGCTGATCGGGCTCGTGGTCCCCAATATCGCCAATCCGCACTTCGCCTCCGTTGCGCGCCAGGTGGAGAATGCCTGCCTGCGCGCCGGCTATGTCTCGGTGGTCTACTCGACCGGGCAGGACGCCGATCGCGAAAGCCAGGTCCTCACCATGCTGCGCGTGCAGCGCGTGGCCGGCGTCATCCTCGTTCCCGCCCGTTCCGACGCCCGCCACGGCGCCGAGCTGCTCGGACAGATCAGGGGGCCGGCGGTGCTGCTCGACATGCAGGTCGAGGGGCTGCCCTTCGAGGTCGTCAAAGCCAACAACGTCATGGCCGGCCGGCTGGCCACCGAGCACCTGCTGGGCCTTGGCCACCGCCGCATCGGCATCATCGACGGCATTCCGGGCCTCGCCACCAGCGAGGATCGCCGCCGCGGCCATACCGACGCCCTGACCGCGGCGGGCGTCGCGGTCGATCCCGGGCTGACCGTGCACGGCCGTTTCGACCAGGAGCAGTCGCGCCTCGCCGCCCTGTCGCTGCTGGGACGCGCCGACCGCCCCACGGCGCTGGTGACGGTCTCCAACATGACGACCGTGGGTACGCTGCTCGCGGCACGCGAGCTGGGTATCGCCATTCCGGCCGACGTCTCGCTGGTCGGGATCGACGACCTGGAGCTGGCGCCCCTCCTGGCGGTACGGCCGACGGTGGTCGTCAATCCGATCCTCGAGATGGCCGACGGCGCGATACGCCGACTGCTGGACCTGATCCGCGGCGACCCTTCCGACGCGTCCGCGGTCCACCTGTTCGAGCCGCGCCTGATCGAGCGGGAATCGACGCTGCCTTATCCCGCAAAGCGGGGATAAGTCCGTTCAGCATCGTGACCGCAATGCGACGTTTTTCGGACAGGACCTGCTGCCGGGAGTCATGCCGGCCCGACCCGATCGCCGGAAACATAGACCTGGGCAATGTTGGCGGCGCCCGCCGTATAGAGAATCTTCTCGAGCAGGGCGACCGGCTCGGTCTCCCCGAACAGCCGGACATTCCCGCCCGGTGCCGCCGGATCGAGGACCAGGGCGTCGAACTGATAGCCCCGCCGGAACAGGCCGATCGGCAGATCGAGCGCCACGCCACCTCCGGCGGTGGCCAGGTGGAAGGCGGTGAGCATGTCGACGCGGGATCGCGGGGTGCCGCGCGTTTCACGTGAAACGGTCGGATCGACGCCGTCCTCGAGCAGGCGCGAAACCTGCACGGCGCTGCGGCAGGCCTCGAACATGGAGGCGGACGGTCCGCCCGAGATATCCGTGCCCAGCCCGACATGCAGGCCCCGCTCGAGCGCCCGGCGGAGCGGAAACACCGCATTGCCGAAATAGACGTTGGACAGCGCGCAGTGGGCGATGCCGGCGCCTCGGCCGGCAATCGTCGCCATGTCCGGCCCGGTGAGGAAGACGGAGTGGGCGAGCACGGTGCGGCGGGTGAGCAGTCCGAAGCCGTCCAGGGCCGCGGTATCGGTAATGCCGTAGCGCGCGAGGGCGTGGCCGTGTGCCCAGTCGCTTTCCGAGCAATGGGTCTGAATGTGGCAGTCGCACTCGGCGGCCAGCGCGCCGAGGCCGGCAAGTGCCGCATCGGTGCATGAGGGGATGAAGCGCGGCGTGACCACCGGCAGCACGCGGTCATTGCCCGGCAGCGCCCGTACCGCGTCGATGAAGGCGCGCGTCTCCTCGATGGCCGCCGCCGCCGAGGCGTCGCGATAGTCCTCGGGACAGGCAGCCGGATCGTCCATCGCCACCTTGCCCACCAGCGCCCGCTGGCCCTTGTCGAGGCAGATGCGGGCGAGCAGTTCGGAGGCCTCGCGGTGCACCGTGGCGAAATACAGCGCCGTCGTGGTGCCCGCGGCGAGCAGGTCGTCGACAAGCACCTCGTAGCGCTGGCGGGCGAAGTCGAGGTCCGCGTAGCGCGCCTCGAGCGGAAAGGTGTATCGATGCAGCCAGACCTCGAGCGGCACATCCAGCGCCCGGCCGAGCTGCGGATATTGCGGGGCGTGCACGTGCAGATCGACCATGCCGGGCAGCACCAGCCGGCCCGCCGGCACCGTCACGAGGTCGGGGCGGCCGGCGAGATCGGCATGCGCCGACTCGCCCGGCCGGGCCAGCGCCGCGATGCTGCCATCGGGCCCGATCAGCAGGATGGCGTCGTCGAGGGTTTCGAGGCTGCCCAGCTCGGGCGCATGCAGGAAGCGGCCGCGGAGGGGGCGGCCGCGCAGACCGGTCGTCACCAGACCACCCGGCGCTGCTCGCCCGTCTGCACGTTGACGAAACCCTCGGGGCAGGCGTCGGTGGGCGCGACCAGCACCCAGCGCCAGGGCGAGCAGGTGAGGGTCGCGAACTTCAGGTGCTCGGGAAAGCCTGGCTTCCAGAGGTTGTCGCCGCCCGGGCGGTACATCCACTCGACCTTGGCGGCGGCGGCGTAGAAGGCCTGCATGTCCGCATCATAGGCCTCGGCGGAGCGAGCGGTCATCAGCCCGCCGATCTCGAAGCGCATCTCGGCCACCACCCTGCCCCGATGCACCAGCACCCAGCCGCCGTCGATTTCCTCGAGGCGGTTGACGGCCATCGCCATCGCCGAGTCCGACGAGCCCACGCACCAGACATTGTGGCTGTCATGGGCCACCGACGAGCACAGTGCGGTGTCGTCGTCCACCGGCCCGCAGCCGGTCCAGAACATCTTCGCTACCGCGCCATCACCGCGGTAGCGGTCGATCACCGCCCATTTGGTGATCAGCCGCGACGTGTCGCGCTGCACCTCGCCGTCGACGACGGGCAGCGTCTCGGTCCAGTAGTCCTCGTTCCAGTGGAAGGGGCGCAGGATGGCGGCCTGCATGGTATCGCGCCCCGGATCGGCCTTGATGGCGAAGTCCGACGCAT
Source organism: Devosia sp. (assembly GCA_041916695.1). Classification (GTDB taxonomy): domain Bacteria; phylum Pseudomonadota; class Alphaproteobacteria; order Rhizobiales; family Devosiaceae; genus Devosia_A. The sequence goes on from JAYRZA010000007.1 coordinate 24,735, forward strand.
GGAGCGTGCGGCCGACATTCATCGTCCTCTTCGCCCAGTCCGGCCAGTCGATCGGCGTCAGCGGCCCGGTGAAGGTCTTCCCCTCGGACTGCAGCCGGCCATCGGCATAGACATGGGCAATCGACAGCGTCTTGACGTCGTCGAGCAGTACTATGTCGGCATAGCGCCCCGGCGTTATCGAGCCTACCCACTGGTCGATCCGCATGTGGCGGGCCGGGTTGATGGTGGCGCACTGGATGGCGATCTCGGGCGCGAGGCCGTACTCGATGGCCAGCCGCACGTTGTAGTCGGAGGCGCCCTTGTGCAGCGTCTCGGTGGCCGAGCGATCATCGGTGGTGAACGCGACGTTCTGCCAATCGGGCAGCCAGTCGATGAGCTGCGGCAGGATCACGTCGTAGGAGAACGGCCTGAGTTCGGTGAAGATGCCGTGGGCGAGGCGCTGCCGCGCCTCCTCGTAGGCCCAGACCTCGTGGTCGGACGAGATGCCCGCCGAAGCGAAGGCGCTGAGGTCGTGCGGGTCGATCAGGCCGGAACCGTGGCCCTCGACGACGCCGCGCATCTCCATGGTGGCGCCGATCATGCCCCACATGCGCAGGTAGCCCGGATTGTCCGGGTTCCACACCGAGGGCCAGTCCATCACCTCGTCGAGGCTCACCGTGCCCATGTCGCCGGCGAGGAATTCCCGCTGCTCCTCGTAGCCGTAGTAGCCGCCGGTTTCCTCCCAGGCGCTGGGCGGCACCGCCGAGCCCGGCTGGATGAAGATCTTGAGCGGCGAGCCCGCGGCGCGCGCCTTCTGCCAGAACTCGGAATTCCTCGGACCGTTGACATTGGCGAATTCGTGCGATGCCTCGCAGGTCCAGGTATTGCCGCGGGGGATGACCAGCGCCGCCTCGAACTCCGGCGTGATATGGGTCGATTCGATATGCTTGTGCACCTCGCCGAAGCCGGGGACGGCACTGAGGCGCGGGTAGCCGACGCGCCGCGCCACCTCGCCGCGGTAACTGCCGCGCGGCCCCAGATAGGCGATGCGGCGGCCCGCGACGATGATTTCCTGATCCTCGAGCCAGGTGCGCGAGTGCACGGCGAGCAGCCGCCCGACCTCGATGGCAAGGTCGGCGGGACGCTTGCCGAGGGCTACCAGTGTCAAGTGCTGACGGATGGTCACCTCGTCCTCGGGGCTGAGGATCAGGTCGTCGGGATACTGCATGGGGCGCTCGTTCGGGTCGGGCCGAGACCGGAGTAAAGCGGTTTACGAAGCCGCATGCAATGGCGATGCGCGATCCGGACCACGCGCCCCAGCTCCCCGGGCGCCAGGGCAGCGTCACGCCGCGAGGTCGGCCACTACCGCGTCGAGCACCGGCCAGCCCTTGTCGGTCACCCTGAGGAAACCGTTGGGCAGTGTCTCGAGGAAGCCGATGGCCTTCAGCTCGGCGATCTGCCGCTCGGAAATGGCGCGGCCGGATATGCGCTGGAACCGCCGGGGGTCGATGCCCTCGCGCAGGCGGAGGCCCATCACCAGCATCTCGTCACCCTCCTCCTCCCAGGTGAGGACGTCGTCGGTGACCATGCCGTGTCCCCGCGCCAGGACCTTCTTGTGCCAGTCGAAGGGCAGCTTCTCGGCGGCGGTGGCGTGGCGCTGGTTGTTGACCAGCAGCCGACCATGTGCGCCGGGACCGACCCCGACATACTCGCCATAGCGCCAGTAGATCAGGTTGTGCCGACTCTCCTGCCCGGGGCGGGCGTGATTGGAAATCTCGTAGGCGGGCAGGCCCGCGTTGCGCGTCAGCTCCTGGGTCAGCTCGTAGAAGTCGGCGCTGAGATCCTCGCCGGGCATCTGCAGCTTGCCGGCGCGGAACAGGTCGTAGTAGCGCGTGCCCATCTCGATGGTGAGCTGGTACAACGAGACGTGGCCCTGCGCCATCCAGAGCGCCTCGGTCAGCTCGTCCTGCCAGTCCTCGAGGGTCTGGCCGGGGCGGGCATAGATCAGGTCGAAGCTCGAACGCGGAAAGATCGACTGGGCGAGGCGGACCGCGGCCACCGCCTCGTCGACGGAGTGCCGGCGGCCGAGTTCGGCCAGCGGACCGGCGCGCAGCGACTGCACGCCGAGCGAAACGCGATTGACCCCGGCGGCCCGGTAACCGCGGAACCGATCGGCCTCGACCGAGCTCGGGTTGGCCTCTAGGGTGATCTCGACGCCCGCGTCGATTGTCCAGTGCCTGCCGATCGCCTCGAGGATGGCGCCGACCGAGCGCGGGTCCATCAGCGAGGGCGTGCCGCCGCCGAAGAAGATCGACTGCACGATGCGGCCCGGCACCTTCTGGGCGAAATGCGCCAGTTCGGCGGCGTAGGCGACGACGAAGCCGGCCTCGTCGAACGGTCCGCGATGGACGTGGCTGTTGAAGTCGCAATAGGGGCATTTGGCCGCGCAGAACGGCCAGTGGACATAGACGCCGAACAGCCCGTTCGAGCGCGGATCGACGCTGTTGCCGGCCTCAGTGCTCAACCCCGCCTCCCAGCACATCCTCGACGAACAGCGCGAAGGCGCGCGCCCGGTGACTGAGCCCGACGCGTCCGGGAGACCAGGAGTGCTTGGCCTCCGCCGGCATCTCGCCGAAGGTGATGTCATAGCCATCCGGCATGAACACCGGATCAAAGCCGAAGCCCTTGTCGCCGCGTGGCGGCCAGACCAGCGTGCCGTCGGCGCGGCCGACATAGACCTGCTCGCGGCCGTCGGGATGGGCGAGGCACAGCGTGGCATTGAAGGCGCCGCGGCGCTGGCCCGGCGTCGTGGCGCCGACGGCCTGCAGGGCGTCCTCGACGCGGCGCATGCCGACCATGTAGTCGCGCCCCCCGCTCGCCGTCACGCCCGCCCAGTTGGCGGTGTAGACGCCGGGCCGGCCGCCGATGGCATCGACCGAAAGCCCCGAATCGTCAGCGAGGGCGAGGATCCCGGAAACGCTCGCGGCGGCGTGGGCCTTGAGCCTGGCGTTCTCGACGAAGCTGGTGCCGGTCTCCTCCGGCTCGGGCAGTCCCAGCGCGCCGGCAGAGACGATATCGAGTCCGAAAGGCGCCAGCAGGTCGCGGAATTCCCTCAGCTTGCCCGCATTGTGGGTGGCCAGCACCAGCCGATCGCCGCGCCGCAATGTGAGCTTGTCGGCCATCAGCGCGTCCCGGTCCTCATGCGAGCGCCGCCCGCTGCATCACGGTCAGCTCGCCGATCCCCTTCTCGGCGAGCCCCATCAGGCTGTCGAGTTCGGCCCGGGTGAACGGGACCTGCTCGGCAGTCCCCTGAATCTCGACGAACTTGCCGGCCCCGGTCATGACGAAATTGGCGTCGGTGTGCGCCTCGACATCCTCGAGATAGTCGAGATCGAGCACCGGGGCGCCACGGAAGATGCCGCACGAGACCGCCGCGACCGTATCGCGCAGCGCCTTGCCCTTGGTCAGGCCACGCGCCTCCAGCCAGCCGATCGCCTCGGCGAGCGCCACATAGGCGCCGGTGATCGAGGCGGTGCGGGTGCCGCCATCGGCCTCGAGCACGTCGCAGTCGAGCGTGATCTGGTTCTCGCCGAGCGCCTGCATGTCGACCACGGCGCGGAGCGACCGTCCTATCAGGCGCTGGATCTCCTGGGTGCGGCCGGATTGCTTGCCCTGCGCCGCCTCGCGCTTGGTGCGGCTGCCGGTGGCGCGCGGCAGCATGCCGTACTCGGCAGTGACCCAGCCAAGGCCGGAGCCGCGGCGCCAGGAGGGCAGCGTCGTCTCGACGCTGGCGGTGACGAAGACCTTGGTCGAGCCGAAACTGACGAGGCAGCTGCCCTCGGCCTTGGGCGCGACATTGCGCTCGAGCGTCACGGCCCGCATCTCGTCCAGTCGCCGTCCGGAAGGCCGCATCGGATCAAATCACTCGCTCAGAACCACTGTTAACCGCCTCTTAACCCTCGGGGGGCCGGTGAACAAGCAGCGCCAACTTGGCGGAGCAGGGGTTTCCGCCTAAATGGTGAATATGGCCGAGCGTCCGAAAATCCCCGAAGACATGCTGTCCCAGCTCAATTCGCGCAGCCAGGACATCTTCCGAAAGCTGGTCGAGCGCTATCTCGAGACCGGCGCCCCGGTCGCCTCGCGCGATCTGGCGCGCATGCTGAGCGTCGGGCTCAGCCCCGCCTCGGTGCGCAACGTCATGGCCGATCTCGAGGATCTGGGGCTGATCGCGGCCCCGCACACCTCGGCCGGCCGGCTGCCGACCCAGCACGGGCTGAGGTTCTTCGTCGATGCCATGCTGGAAGTGGGCGCGGTGGACGAGGAGGAGAAGGCGGCCATCGCCAAGCAGATCCGCACCCCCGCGGCGACCGGGCAGGTCGAGGACCTGCTGACCGAGGCGAGCCAGCTGCTGAGCGGGCTCAGCCACGGCGCCGGTGTGGTGATCGCGCAGAAATCGGACCTCGTGCTCAAGCACATCGAGTTCATCCGACTCGATGCGGAGCGGGCCATGGTGGTGCTTGTGGGCGAGGACGGCTCGGTCGAGAACCGGGTGCTGCCGCTGCCCCCGGGCCTTGCTGCCGATGCGCTGGCGCAAGCCTCGAACTACCTCGCGCACCTCGCCGTCGGCAAGACACTGAGCGAGACCAGGCGAGTCGTGCAGAACCAACGCGAGCAGACGCTCAGCGAACTGGACGCGCTGACCCAGAAGCTGGTCGAGACGGGCCTCGCGACGCTGTCCGATACCGGCAGCAGCGCCCCGACCGTCATCGTGCGCGGCCGCGCCAACCTGATCAACGACGCCATGGCCTCGGAGGACCTGGGACGCATCCGGCAGTTGTTCGACGAACTCGAAAGCCGCGACGGGCTGATCGAGCTGCTTGGCGACACCGAGACCGCGCAGGGGGTCAAGATCTTCATCGGCTCGGAGAACAAGCTGTTCTCGCTGTCCGGCTCGTCGGTGATCCTGTCGCCCTACAAGGACGCCAACCAAAAGGTGGTGGGCGTGCTCGGTGTGATCGGGCCGACCCGGCTCAACTACGCACGCATCGTGCCGGTGGTCGACTATACCGCCAATGTCGTCTCGGCGCTGATGGCCCGCAAGGGTTGAGTCGGGCTTGAATCTTGGCGCCCTTTGGCCGATATCCGGGGCAATCTTTGCGCCGCATGGCGGCGCCTCAACTCCAGGCCAGTGATGAAAGACGAGACCAGCAAGCCCGAGGAACCGAAGACCGCGCCCGACGCGGCCGCCGAGCCCACCGCTGCGACGGAAGCCAAGCCGGAGGCGCCCAGGGCCGAGCCGACACTCCCCGATCCGGTCGAAGGCCTCAAGGCCGAGAATGCCGACCTGCGCGACAAGCTGCTGAGGACCATCGCCGAGATGGAGAACCTCAGAAAGCGCACCGAGCGCGAGATCTCCGACACCCGCTCGTATGCCATCGCCGGGTTCGCCCGCGACATGCTGACGGCAACCGATTCGCTCAGCCGGGCGCTGATGGTGCTGCCCGCCGAAGCCCGGCAATCCGCCGACGCGACGATGAAGTCGCTGATCGAGGGCATCGAGATGACCGAGCGCGAGATGCAGCGGCTGCTCGCCAAGCACGGCGTCAAGCCGATCGAGGCGGAGGGCCAGAAGTTCGATCCGCACAAGCACCAGGCGATGTTCGAGGTGCCGGATCCGTCGCGCCCGGAGGGTACGGTAGTGCAGGTGGTGCAGACCGGCTTTGCCATCGGCGAGCGCGTGCTCAGGCCCGCCATGGTCGGTGTCGCCAAGGGTGGCGCGACCGGCGCGACCCCGGCCGAAGGTAGCGTCGACAAGAGCGTCTAGGCCGCAACCCGCGGTCGACCGCGCTAGCCTCCGACCAGTTCGGTGCAGCGGGTGACGTCGTGCCGCGCCTCGGGCTTGCCCATCTGGTCGACGACTTCGGCATCGTAGCGCTCGACCAGATCGGCAGCGGTCGCGTCGTCGATGCCGGCGGCATCCATCAGGTCGGTCGCCTGCAGCAGCAAGGTATCGGCCCAGGTGAAGAACTGGTCGGCCTCGGCGTCCTCGCCCGCGTCGGACGCATCATTGCCCAGCCAGTAGAAGGCACTGCCACACCACAGGACGCGGTCCGCCCCGGGTGGGAGTTCCGCGGCGCCGGCGGTACCCGACAGCGCCAAACCCAGCAGTACCGTCCAGACGATGCCGCGCATGGTGTCCTCAGACGATATCCCCGGCAACGATGCGCCTGACCCCCGCCGCATTCATGTCGGCCCAGGCCTTGGCGAGCGAACCGCCGGTGTCGATGGCGCGGCAGGCATCCTCGATCACGTGCGTCTCGAAGCCCGCGGCGGCGGCGTCGACCGCCGTCCAGTTGACGCAGAAGTCGGTGGCGAGGCCGGCGATGAACAGCCGCCTGATCCCGCGCTCCCTCAGGTAGCCCTCGAGACCGGTCTTGGTTCGCCGATCGGCTTCCTGGAAGCCGGAGTAGGAATCGACCACCTCATGGTAGCCCTTGCGCACCACCAGCTGGGTGTGCGGCAGCTCGACCTCGGCCGAGAACTGGGCGCCATGCGTGTCCCAGACGCAGTGATCGGGCCACAGCACCTGCGGCCCGTAGGGCAGTTGCATCACCTCGAACGGCCGGGTGCCGGGGTGGCTCGAGGCGAACGAGATGTGCCCTGCCGGATGCCAGTCCTGGGTCATGCCGACATTCTCGAAGCGACGCCCGAGGCGGTTGATCAGCAGGATGATCTGGTCGCCGCCCGCGACGGCCAGCCGGCCGCCGGGGAGAAAATCGTGCTGCAGATCGACCACGAGCAGCAAGTCGTCGGAGCGGGGCGTAATCGGCATCTTCTTCCTATTGCCCGATAAGGGCAGAACAATCCTGAAACGAGTAGGCGACATCCTCGCCGGCCCGGCCGGCGCCGTTGACGACGCGCGCCACTTCCGCCTCGAGTTCGGCGCGCAGCTCCGCCAGCGCCGCGTCGGAGTAACCGGACTCGAGGTAGATCGGGATGGCGCGCTGGATCAGACTCTGCCCCCCCTCGGCGTAGAGCCTCGCAGAAGCAAGCTTTTCGAGGCTGGCATCGGCGGCGGCATCCCGGGTCATCAGGTCGAAGGCCGTGCCGCACCACAGGTCCATGACCGCCGCGGCCGGCACCTCCTGGGCAGTGGCAGCGACCGGCAACAGCACGGCGGCAATCGCAAGGACCCTCAGCATACGGCCCCGTTCCTTTGTGTGAGCGAGGTTTCATAGACCATAACCGGTTGACGAACTACAACCCCGTTGCCGCATGGACCCGTCGCAAGGTCAGGTTGAGGCGACCGCCGCCGGGGAACCGGCCGGGATGCCGGCGGAGCAGCTGGCTGCTGCCCGCGAATGTGCGGTCGATGCCGTGAAAGGCGAGCCGGGTCGCGCCTGCCAGCATCATGACGTCGCCCGAGGCGAGTTCGAAAGTCGACGCGGGATCGTTGCGTCGGGTGCCGCCGAGACGAAACCGGGCGGTGTCGCCCAGCGACACGGACAGCACCGGAGCGGTGAAGTCCGCCTCGTCGCGATCCTGGTGCAGGCCCATGCGTGCGCCTTCGGCATAGTAATTGACGAGACAGGCCTCGGGCGGCGCCGGATAGCCGGACAGCTGCTCCCACAGCTCGAGCAGCAGCGTGGGGATCGGCGGCCAGGGCGCGCCGGTAACGGGATGGCATGGCTGGTAGCGGTAGCCCGACTTGTCGGATACCCAGCCGAGCGGTCCGCAATTGCTCATCTCGACGGAAAAGGGCGTCCCCCAGCGCGGCATGGTGGGCCGAAACAACGGAGCCGCGGCGAGGCCGGCGACGATCGCGTCGAGCAGCTCCAGCTGGCGGATCGGGTCCAGCGACAGCAGCACCGGGGGCTCGGGCGGGGCAAGAACAGGCATCGGAGGATCAGCAGAACGGTCTCGTAACCAATGTCGTAGGCGGACTTTGAGGCAGATGTGGCACAAATGCTATCGACCCCGAGCGTCGCGACTCACCGCGCGCATCCATGGGGTAGTCCTTGAAGAATCTGCTGACTGCCGGCCTCGCCGCGCTCGCCATCCTCGCGCCTGCCAGCGTACTGGCCGAAGACCTGACCTTCGTTCTGACCAACAACTCGTCCTACACGGTGAAGGCCTTCTTCACCTCACCGGCCGATGTCGAAAGCTGGGAAGAGGACATCTTCGGCGACAAGATGCTGCCGTCCGGAAACCAGGTCAACGTCACCATCGGGGACGGGCGCGAGCAGTGCGTCTACGACATGAAGTTCGTCCTCGAGGACGATTCCGAGTTCATCGAGCAGGGCATCGACCTGTGCGAACTGGGCGAGTACACGCTCAACGACGCCCAGTAGGTTCGACACGGGCGGGGTGGTCGCACCCCCTGTCGCCTTTCGGCGGACAGGGCGGGCCGCCCCGCGGCAGCAACGGGTGGCTTGCACCGATGTCGCGCTTTCGTGACTTTGTGACGGGCGCGCGCTTGCAGGCCCAAAGGCCCCCTCCTATATAGCGCTCAAGGCCCGGCGACGGGTCAGATCGCGTAATCTCAAGCAAGGAATCCGGACTCCCGCAACGGGGTCAAGGAACTGCCGCACGGGGTTCCATCCGGTTTCGCTAGGAAAGAGGCAGAGCATGGGTAAAGTCATCGGTATCGACCTGGGTACGACCAATAGCTGCGTCGCCGTCATGGACGGCTCGACCCCCAAGGTCATCGAAAATGCGGAAGGCGCCCGCACGACGCCGTCCATGGTGGGCTTCACCAAGGATGGCGAGCGCCTCGTCGGCCAGCCGGCCAAACGGCAGGCGGTCACCAATCCGGAAGGCACGCTGTTCGCCGTCAAGCGCCTGATCGGCCGCCGCTACAACGACCCGATGGTCGAGAAGGACAAGGGCCTCGTCCCCTTCAAGATCGTCAATGCCGACAACGGCGATGCCTGGGTCAGCGTCGACTCCAAGAAGTACTCGCCGTCGGAAATCTCGGCGATGATCCTCACCAAGATGAAGGAAACCGCGGAGTCCTACCTGGGCGAACCGGTGACGCAGGCGGTCATCACCGTTCCGGCCTACTTCAACGACAGCCAGCGCCAGGCGACCAAGGACGCCGGCAAGATCGCCGGGCTCGAGGTGCTGCGCATCATCAACGAGCCGACCGCCGCAGCGCTCGCCTACGGCCTCGACAAGAAGAACACCGGCACCATCGCGGTCTACGACCTCGGCGGCGGCACGTTCGACATCTCGGTGCTCGAGATCGGCGACGGCGTGTTCGAGGTGAAGTCGACCAATGGCGACACCTTCCTCGGCGGCGAGGACTTCGACATGCGGCTGGTCGATTACCTGGCCGACGAGTTCAAGAAGGACCAGGGCATCGACCTGCGCCGCGACAAGCTCGCGCTGCAGCGCCTCAAGGAAGCGGCGGAAAAGGCCAAGATCGAGCTGTCGAGCTCGACGCAGACGGAAATCAATCTTCCCTTCATCACCGCCGACGCGTCCGGTCCCAAGCACCTGACGCTCAAGCTCAGCCGCGCCAAGCTCGAGCAGTTGGTCGACGACCTGATACAGAAGACGGTCGAGCCCTGCCGGCAGGCCCTCAAGGATGCCGGTGTCTCGGCCAGCCAGATCGACGAAGTGGTGCTGGTGGGCGGCATGACCCGCATGCCCAAGGTCGTCGAGACGGTGAAGAGCTTCTTCGGCAAGGAGCCGCACAAGGGCGTCAACCCGGACGAAGTCGTCGCCATGGGCGCCGCCATCCAGGCCGGTGTGCTGCAGGGCGACGTCAAGGACGTGCTGCTGCTCGACGTGACGCCGCTGTCGCTCGGAATCGAGACGCTGGGTGGCGTGTTCACCCGCCTGATCGACCGCAACACCACCATCCCGACCAAGAAGAGCCAGACCTTCTCGACCGCCGAGGACAACCAGAACGCCGTGACGATCCGGGTGTTCCAGGGCGAGCGCGAGATGGCTGCCAACAACAAGCTGCTCGGCAATTTCGACCTGGCCGGCATCCCGCCGGCGCCGCGCGGCGTGCCCCAGATCGAGGTGACGTTCGACATCGACGCCAACGGCATCGTGCAGGTTTCGGCCAAGGACAAGGGCACCGGCAAGGAGCAGCAGATCCGCATCCAGGCCTCCGGCGGCCTGACCGACGCCGACATCGAGCGCATGGTCAAGGAAGCCGAAGCCAATGCCGAGTCCGACAAAAAGAAGCGCGAGGCGGTGGAAGCCCGCAACCAGGGCGAGTCGCTGATCCACTCCACCGAGAAGTCGCTCAAGGACTATGGCGACAAGGTCTCGGTCGACGAGAAGACCGCCATCGAGACGGCGATCGCCGATCTCAAGGGCGTGCTCGACGGCGAGGATGCCGAGGCGATCAAGGAGAAATCGGCCGCGCTCGCCGAGGTCTCGATGAAGCTGGGCGAGGCGATGTACAAGCAGAGCCAGGCCGAGGCCGAGGCCAAGGCGGCGGGTGGCGAGAAACCGGCCGACGACGACGTGGTCGACGCCGAGTTCGAAGAGGTCAAGGACGACAAGCGTTCGGCCTGAGCGACAGCACGCAGGCAACCCGCGGAGCCCGGCCCGTTGGCCGGGCTCTCGCTTTTTGTCGAGCGCGTTCCACGTGAATCAATCGCGGCCGGATTGTGAACGCTCGCCGCAGGAAAGCCGTGGGCCGGCCCAACTGCCTTCATATCCACCGCTAGACTAGAGGCGGAATGGAAGGCCCGGCCCGCCGTCGGCAGCGGTGATCCGTGCGAAGCAGGAGTGTGCCCGGTCTCGCAGGCGCATTCGAAAGGGGCAACGTCATGTCGTCGATGGATATCTGGCGGATCGCCCATGACGGGCTGCCGGCACTGGCGGCCGACCGGCTCGATGCCGACATGCGGCATGTGCTGGGCGTGCGCACTGCGATGGGGGCCCGGCCGATCGAAGCCTGCCGGACCACCGAAGAGGCGCGGACGCAGCCGACCCTCGACATGGCCCTGCGGCACATCCTGCGCGACCCGCCGGGCAACCTCGGCGTCGCCACGGAAATGCGGCTGATCGCCGGACCGAAGGGCGAGATGCGGGCCCGTATCTACCATCCGCCCGGCCCGGACGGCGGCGCAGCAAGGCCGATGATCGTCTACTTCCACGGCGGCCTTTTTGCCCTCGGAGACCTCGAGCACTTCGACGCGACGCCGCGCAACCTGGCCTACCGGACCGGAGCGGTGGTGGTCTCGGCGCACTATCGCCAGGCGCCGGAGCACCGCTTTCCGGCGGCACACGAGGACGCCTACGCTGCGTGGATCTGGGCGCTGGAGAACGCCGGGGCACTGGGCACAGATCCGCTGCGCGCCGCCCTTGTGGGTGAGGATGCCGGGGGCAATCTTGCGGTCAACGTGGCCTTGCGGGCACGCGAGGATGGCCGCATCGGCCCGGCGCATCTGGGGCTGGTCAGCCCGATGGCGGCCATGCTGTTCGACCTGCCGTCGCATCTCGAGCCGAGCGAGCCGGGGGCGCTGAGCACCGACGCCCTGCGCTGGGCATCGCGGAAGCTGTTCCGCCGCAGGGATGACCTCAGGGATGCGCGAATGAACATCGCCGGACGACTCGACCTCGCCGGGCTGGCGCCGACAACGGTGATCCTCGCGGCGGCCGATCCGCTGCGCTCGGAGGGCGAGGCGCTCGCCGACGCGCTGCGGCGCGCCGGAGTGTGGGTCGACATGACACTCTACGAAGGTGTCACGCACGGCTTCTTCGGCCTTTACCAGATCGTCAACAAGGCGATGTTCGCACAGGCGCAACTGGCGCGAAACCTGTCGCTGGCGCTCGGGACGTGACTGCCCGCAACACTGGGCGGAAATCCTCGGTCAGGCGGCACCATGCGCAGTTGAACGCGGCGGCACCTGTGGTAAGAGCGCAGGGCAATACCTATCTAGGCCGAATGCCGGGGCGGGGCATTCAGGTGACTGGGGACGAGGCCGATTGGCGAAGCGCGATTATTATGAAGTGCTCGGGGTGCCCAAGGGCTCCGACGAGGCGGTGCTGAAGGGCGCCTATCGCAAGCTTGCGATGCAGTTCCACCCCGACCGCAACCCCGGCAATGCCGAGGCGGAGCACAAGTTCAAGGAGATCAACGAGGCGTACGATACGCTGAAGGACCCGCAGAAGCGGGCGGCGTACGATCGCTTCGGTCATGCTGCCTTCGAAAACGGCGGCGGACGCGGGCCGGGTGGGTTCGGGCCCGAGTTCACCTCCTCGATGTCCGACATCTTCGAGGATATCTTCGGGGACTTCATGGGCGGCCGCGGGCGCGGCGGGCAGTCCCGGCTGCGCGGCTCGGACCTGAGGTACAATCTCGAGATCAGTCTCGAGGAGGCGTTTCTGGGGCGCACCGTCGACATCGACGTGCCGACGCTGGCGACGTGCGAGACCTGCGACGGATCCGGCGCCAAGCCCGGCACCGGCATGTCGACCTGCCGGCACTGCAATGGCGCGGGCAAGGTGCGGGCCGCGCAGGGGTTCTTCACCATCGAGCGGACCTGTCCGGTGTGCAATGGCCGCGGCCAGATCCTCGAGCAGCCCTGCACCGATTGCGGCGGCCAGGGCCGGCGGCAGCAGAGCCGGACGCTCTCGGTGGACATTCCCAAGGGCATCGAGGATGGCACCCGCATCCGGCTCGCCAACGAGGGCGAGGCCGGGCTGCGTGGTGGCCCGCCGGGCGATCTCTACATCTTCATCTCGATCAAGCCGCACGATCTGTTCGTGCGCGAGGGCGCCGACCTTTACGCCCGCGTGCCCATCGCCATGACCACGGCAGCGCTCGGTGGCGAGTTCGAAGTTCCGACGCTCGATACAACGCGGGCCCGCGTCAAGGTGGCACCGGGGACCCAGCCGGGCCAGCGCGTGCGGCTCAAGGGCAAGGGCATGCCGGTGCTGCGCTCGAAGGACTTCGGCGATCTCTACGTCCAGCTCGATGTCGAAACGCCGCAATCGCTGACCCGCCGGCAGCGCGAACTGCTCGAAGAATTCGAACGCGAGTCGACCCGGGAGAACTCGCCCACCTCCGGCGGCTTCTTCGACAAGCTCAAGAAGATGTTCGAGGCCTGAGGCGGCTCAGGGCCGAGTGACGACCGCAGACCCGAGTTCCGTCGACAGCGCCACGAGAGCGATTCGTGCCGCCTGTTCGACATGGTCGAGCGCGGTACCGAACGGAACCTCGAGGCCGAGCCGCTTGCCCGGGTCGTCCGACCAGACATAGGAGACGAAGGACTTCTTCGCCGCAAAGTCGTGGCTGAGATGGGTGATGGTCAACTGGCTCGGCATGGCCGGATCCTCCTTGCCTCGACAGTCTCGCAGTCCGGCGCAGCGACGACAAGGCCGGGTTACGCCCGTGTGGACTTGCGATGTGCGGCGCCGCCGTTGCACTCTGCTCGCCATCGCCCCACCCCAAGGACCTCCCAATGACGACCGCCATCACGCTCTGCGGCTCCCTCCGCAGGGGCTCCGTCAACGAACTCCTGCGCCGGCACATGTCGAACAGGCTGCGGCAAGCCGGCGTGACGGTCATCGATCTCAGCCTCGCCGACTTCGAGATGCCGATCTTCAACGAGGATCTCGAACCGGATCATGTGCCGGGCAGTGCCGTGCAGCTGGCGGAGGCGTTCCGCAGCCACGACATCGTCTTCCTCGCCAGCCCGGAATACAATGGCGGGGTGCCGCCGCTGGTGGTCAACACCATCACCTGGCTCAGCCGGCAGAAGCCGAGCCCGTTCCGGCACGCCGTGTTCGGCATCGGCGGGGTCAGTTCGGGAAAGTATGGCACCATATGGTCGCTGTCGCACCTGAGGGACACACTCGGCAAGCTGGGGGCGCTGGTGGCCCCGACGCTGCTTGGCGTGGGCCCGTCGGCCGGTGCCTTCGATGCGGACGGCCACCCCGCTGAGCCGGCCGTCGAGGCAAAGGTCGGCCAAATGGTGAAGGAGCTGACGCACTTCTCACGGGGCGGCGCCTGAGGCGTCGAAAGACGCGGGAACAGCGTGGAAGGATCGCCGGCAGCCGGCGTCCGCGCCGCAACGAGAGCTGACGACGACCCTGCCCTGGCATCACGGTGACGCCGCTCGATCGCTAGCGCCCCTTCCGCCCCGGCAGCCAGGGGCCGAGATCGAACAAATCGACAGCGTCCTCGAGTGCGGTCTTCAGCGCGTCGAGCCGAGCGATCTCGCTGTCGACCTGGCGCAGCCGCACCGGGCCGGCGAGCGGCACTTCGGCCAGCAGCGCGACACCTCGCTCCGTCAGGCCGACCAGCCGCGCGCGACGGTCCTTGGGATCGGTCCGGACGGTCACCAGGTCCTTGCGCCGCAACTCGTCGATCGCCTGCCCGAGGGTCGCGGCATGGGCGACGAGGGTCTTCCTCAGCGCCGACAGCGGCAACTGTGGGCGCTCGCCGCAGATCACCAGAACGGCGTGCTGCAGGGCGGTTATCCCATGACGATTGCGCAGTTCCGCGCTGAACGCCTCGAGCGCCCGCTCGAGCCGCACGAAGGCGACGAGCGCCGACAAGGCCTGTTGCTGCATCGACAACTCCGAATCGCCGCGGTGCTCGTATGGTGCCATAGCATGTCGGCAGATGGCGGAAAGCGCTTGCCGGTTTCAGCTGATCGTGCGACCCACACCGAAATGGAGCCCCTGAGATGACCGGAACACTGATCGTCGCCCTCGATCTCGACAGCCGCCGGGAGGCGGAGGCACTGATCGAGCGCCTGGGCGCCAGGGTCGACTTCTACAAGATCGGCTACCAGCTCTTCTACGGTGGCGACGGACTGGCGCTCGGCAAGGCGCTGATCGCGGCCGGCAAGCGGGTGTTCTTCGATCTCAAGCTGCTCGATATCGACAACACGGTCGAGAAAGGCGTGGCCGCGATTGCGCGGACAGGCGCGAGCCTATTGACCGTGCACGCCTATCCCCAGTGCATGCGCGCCGCGATCAGGGGTGCCGCGGGCAGTACCCTGCAGATCCTCGGCGTATCGGTGCTGACCTCGATGAACGATGCCGATGTCGCCGAAGCCGGATTCGCCCGCGACACGGCGGGTTTGGTGGCGCTGCGCGCCGGACAGGCGAAGGCCGCCGGAATCGGCGGGCTGGTCTGCTCGCCGCTCGAGGCCGAAATGGTGCGCAGCATCGCCGGTCCGGACATGGCGATCGTCACTCCGGGCATCCGCCCAGCAGGGGCGGCGCACGGGGATCAGAAACGAGTCATGGGGCCGGCCGCGGCGCTGGCAGCCGGGGCCACTCACCTCGTTGTCGGCCGGCCGATCACCGCCGCCGCCGATCCGGCCGAAGCAGCGGGCGTCATCCTTGCCGAGATGGCCGGCAGCGGCACGCGGTTCGCCTAGGGGCTTTCGCGCCCGCCGCTGCATGGGCTATAGGCGGGGCAGCTCGCCCGGAGAATGTGAATGGCCGACCTCAAGATCGCAGTTGCCGGTGCCGGCGGCCGGATGGGCGCGGCCAACATCAGGGCCGCCACCGAGACGGCCGGGCTGGTGGTGGTCGCCGCATTCGAGCGCAAGGGCTCGCCCGCCATCGACCGGGATGCGGGCGAAATCGCAGGGTTGCCGCGGCTTGGTGTCCCGGTCACCGCCGATGTCGACGCGGCGCTCGACGCCGCCGAGGCAGTGATCGACTTCACCGCGCCTGCCGCTTCAGTGGCCCTGGCCCGCAACACCGCCGCGCGGGGACTGGTGCACGTCATCGGCACCACCGGCTGCTCTGCAGAGGACGACGCAGCGATCGCGGCTGCGGCCAGGGCCGGCGCGCGGATCGTCAAGTCGGGCAACTTCTCGCTCGGCGTCAATACGCTGGTCGGGCTGGTGCGGCAGGCGGCAGCCGCGCTGCCGGGCTTCGACGTCGAAATCCTCGAGATGCACCACAACCGCAAGGTCGACGCCCCTTCGGGCACGGCGCTGATGCTGGGAGCCGCCGCCGCGCGGGGCCGGGGCATCGACCTCGCCAGCCACTCGGTGCGCAGCCGCGACGGCCATACCGGCCCGCGCGTCGCCGGCACCATCGGCTTTGCCACGCTGAGAGGCGGCAACGTCATCGGCGAGCACAGCGTCATCCTCGCCGGACCCTCTGAACGCATCACGCTCTCTCACATCGCCGACAACCGGGCCCTGTTCGCCGAGGGCGCGGTACGCGCCGCCCTGTGGGCAGCCGGACAGCCGGCAGGACTGTATTCGATGGCCGACGTACTCGGCTTCAACAGCTGAAGGATTGCCCATGACCGGAACGCTGATCCTCGTCCGCCACGGCGAGAGCGAGTGGAACCTCAAGAACCTGTTCACCGGCTGGCGCAATCCGGACCTCACCGAGAAGGGTATCGGGGAGGCTCGCGCGACCGGCCGGCGGCTCAGGGCGGCCGGCTACCGGCCCGACGTCTACTTCACCTCGGCGCTAAAGCGTGCCCAGCACACGCTGGACCTGATCCTCGACGAACTCGGCGTCACCGAGGTGACGATCACCCGCTCCAAGCTCCTCAACGAGCGCGACTACGGCGATCTCTCGGGCCTCAACAAGGACGACGCGCGCAAGAAATGGGGCGAGGAGCAGGTGCACATCTGGCGGCGCTCTTTCGATGTCCCACCGCCCGGCGGGGAGAGCCTGAAGGACACCGCGGCACGTACCCTGCCCTACTACGAAGCAGCGATCGTTCCGGCACTCAAGGCGGGCAAGACAGTGCTGGTCGCGGCGCATGGCAACTCGCTGCGCTCGATCGTCATGGCCATCGAAGGCCTGACGCCCGAGCAGATCCTCAAGCGCGAACTGGCGACCGGCGAACCGGTGATCTACAGGATCGGCGACGACGGGACGCTCGCGGCGAAGGTGGCGATCTAGAGACGACCCAGTCCGGGACACTCAGCCACCCACCACCCCGCATTCCCAGCCGAGAATCGCGCGCTTGCGCGGCAGACCCCAATGGTAGCCGGTGAGCGCGCCGGTCGAGCCGACGACGCGGTGACACGGCACAACGAAGCTGATCGGGTTCTTGCCGACTGCGGCACCGACGGCGCGGGCCGCCGTCGGACGGCCGATATGGGAGGCGACGGTCTGGTAGGTGGCTGCCTTGCCCACCGGGATCTTCAAGAGCGTTTCCCAGACCCGCACCTCGAAATCGGTACCGATCAGCACCACGCGCACCGGCTCATCCGGGTTCCAGCGGCGCGGATCGAAGATGCGGGCGGCGACCGGGGCGATGGCGGCGTCGTCCCGACGGTAGCGGGCATTTGGCCATCGATCCGCCAAGTCCGTGAAGGCCGCCTCGACGCTGGTCGTCGCGTCGGCAAAGCCGATGCCCGACAGACCATACTCGGTCACGGTCAGTACCGCCGTACCGAAGGGCGAAGGCGCCGCCCCCCAGACCATGTCGAGGCCGGCGCCGCGCGCCCGCCAGGCACCGGGCGGCATGGCCTCGTGCGTCACGAACAGGTCGTGCAACCGCGACGTGGAGGAGAGGCCGACCTCGTAGGTGGTGTCGAGCACGCTCCGCTGTTCGGCCAGCAGACGCTTGGCATGATCGAGCGCTACGGCCTGCGCGAAACTCTTCGGGCTCAGGCCACACCAGCGCCGGAAGAGGTCGGTCAACTGGCGCTCCGTCACACCCAACGCCCTGGCGAAGCGCTCGAGGTCGATCTCGTCGGGCAGCGTCCCGCTCAGATAGGCGATAGCGGCCTGCACCGTCTCGTAGTCGGAATTGGCGATGATCTGGTCGTGTCTGCTCATGGGTGCGACACTAGGCGTGCACCGCCGCCGAATCGACCCGGTTTTGACGGGGGTGCCCTACGAGCTACTGCCGGGCGCGTTTCAGCGCCGTGCCGAACGCCTTTGCGAAGCTCGACTTCTCGTCGGCATTGAGAAAGGCACCGAGCACCAGATCGCGATCGCGGGTCCTCAGATGCAGCCCAGTGGTACGTTCGTTGAAGTCACGATCGATCACCAGCTTGACCCCGTTGGGGCTGAAGCGGTTCAGCGTCTCCTTGCCGGCGCCGTCGACCTGCTTGAGTTCGAGCTGATCCGGCCACAGCGTCACCTGCTCGTAGCGCTTTCCGTCCTTGAACGTGAACAGGAAGGCCCAGCAGGCAAGCCCGACCACCAGTCCGACGAAGCCGACGATCGGCCACGCACCGATCGAGGCATAGATCGCCACCGGAACTGCGGAACCCATCACAAGCACGGCCAGGACGAGCCGCAAGCCACGGCGCCCCAGTGAGCGCTGCGGGGTCAGCCGCGCCGCAAAGAGCGGTCTTGCTTGCGTTTGCGTCGTCATCTTGCGCATCAGTATAGGCTCAGAATCGGGATGACGGAAATGCCGCAGCGAAAATTGAAAACAATGCCGAAACCAGATGTCGAAGCCATTTTCGGCGCTTTTGCGGCGGCCGACCCGGAACCGAAAGGCGAACTGGACCACAGCAACCCGTTCACCCTGCTGGTGGCGGTCGTGCTCTCGGCGCAGGCCACCGATGCTGGGGTCAACAAGGCGACACCGGCCCTCTTCGCCCTCGCCGACACCCCGGAAAAGATGGCGGCGCTCGGACCGGCCGCGATCGAGGAGAAGATCAAGACCATCGGGTTGTTCCGCAACAAGGCCAAGAATGTGCACGCCCTGAGCCAGGCTCTGGTCGAACGATTCAACTCGGAGGTGCCGCGGACCCGCGAAGCCCTGGAGAGCCTGCCTGGGGTCGGTCGCAAGACGGCAAATGTCGTCCTCAACATTGCCTTCCGGCAACCCACCATCGCGGTCGACACGCACCTGTTCCGCGTCGCCAACCGGACCGGCCTCGCGCCCGGCGCCACGCCGCTGGAGGTCGAGCAGGGACTGCTCAAGGTGGTACCCGAGGCCTTCCTGCTGCACGCGCATCACTGGCTGATCCTGCACGGGCGCTACGTCTGCAAGGCACGCAAGCCGGAATGCTGGCGCTGCCCGATCCGCGACTGGTGCCGCCACGAGCCGAAAACCCCTGCTCCGAAGGCCACCTGAGCGCCGGCGGCGTTGCGAAACCGTCCAATCTCGGCTATTGCGGCGCGGCCTTTTTCCACCCGCTCGTATCCCAAGGACTACCGATGGCCGAGACCCGGTTCGATGTTCTCACCATCGGCAACGCCATTGTGGACGTGATCGCCCCGATCGAGGAGGGGTTCCTCGAGCACGAGGGGCTGGTCGAGGGCATCATGCATCTGGTCGATGCCCAGCGCAGCGCGTATCTCTACGAGCGCATGCCGGCGCACAAGCAGCAGATCTCGGGTGGCAGTTCGGGCAATACGGCGGCGGGTGTCGCCTCGCTCGGAGGCCGGGCGGCCTTCATCGGCAAGGTGGCCGACGACGCGTTGGGCGAGGTCTTCGCCGCCGACTTTGCCCGCATCGGAGTGCACTACGGCGTATCGCGGCTCAAGGACGGCCCGGCCACGGCGCGGTCGATGATCCTGCTGTCGCCCGATGGCGAGCGGACGATGAACACCTACCTGGGCGCCTGCCACCAGCTTACCCCGGCCGACATCAGGGAAGAGGAGATCGGGGCGGCGACGGTCACCTATATGGAGGGCTTCCTGTGGGATCCGGTCGAAGCCAAAAAGGCCTTCGTGACGGCCGCGCACTACGCCCACAAGCATGAGCGCGCTACCGCCTTCACCTTGTCGGACCCGTTCTGCGTCAATCGCTATCGCGAGGAGTTCCTCGACCTCATCCGCTCGCGGACCATCGACATCGTGTTCGGCAATATCGAGGAGCTGAAGTCGCTCTACCAGACCTCGAGCTTTCATGACGCGGTGCAAGGCATCGCCCGGGATGCCGAACTCGCGGCAATCACCATGGGGGCTGATGGCGCCATGGTGGTCCACGAGGGAGAGGTGATCACTGTGCCGGCCTACCCGGTGGCCAATGTCGTCGACGTAACCGGTGCGGGGGACCTTTTCGCCTCGGGTTTCCTGCTCGCCTACGCGCGCGGTCGGGAGTTCCGAACGGCGTTGCAGGCGGGGTGCCTCGCGGCCAGCGAGGTGATCAGCCATATCGGGGCGCGACCGGTCGCAGACCTGAGGGCACTGGCCGCGGAAAAGGGCGTGGCCATCTAGGGTCGGTGGCGTTCTGCCTGCTGCGCCGTGAGCCCTTGCCACCGGCGAACGACCCTACACCTTCCGCAGATCCACCCGCTCGATCGCGTGGCTCGGACCCTTGGTCAGCACCAGGTCGGCGCGGCTGCGGGTCGGCTGGATGTTGTCGCGCAGGTTCGGCAGG
The DNA here is from genome assembly GCA_041916695.1 of Devosia sp. Classification (GTDB taxonomy): domain Bacteria; phylum Pseudomonadota; class Alphaproteobacteria; order Rhizobiales; family Devosiaceae; genus Devosia_A. The sequence continues at coordinate 44,968 of JAYRZA010000007.1, forward strand.
TTGATCTCGGTCCAGGCCCAGAGCCCGAAGGCCTCGGCCTCCTCGGCGCTCATCTGGCTGAAGCGGTGGAAAAAACTCTTTGGGTCAGCGAATGCCGTCTGGCGCAGGCTCCGGAAGCGCTCCATGAACCAGGCGGTGAGGTCGGCCTCGTCGGCATCGATGAAGATCGAGAAATCGATGAAGTCGGAAGCGAACAGGATCGGCTTGCCGGACTTCGGCAACTCCCCCGGCTGCAGGATATTGAGCCCCTCGACGATGAGGATCTCCGGCCGGTCGACGGTCAGGTACTCGCCTTCGACCACATCGTAGACCAGGTGGGAGTAGACCGGCACCCGTACCGCGGGCTTGCCCGACTTGATGTCAGAGAGGAAACGGATGAGGGCGGCGCGATCGTAGCTTTCTGGAAAGCCCTTGCGGTCGGCCAGCCTGAGTTCGTCCAGCACCTTGTTGGGGTAGAGGAACCCGTCGGTGGTGACGAGGTCCACCTTGGGGGAGCTCGGCCAGCGTTGCAGCAGGGCCCTGAGGATGCGCGAGGTGGTCGACTTGCCCACCGCCACCGAGCCGGCGACGCCGATGATGTAGGGCACATGTCGTCCGTCGGCACCGAGAAACCGGGTGGAGGCGCGGTGCAACTCCTGCGTCGCCTCGACATAGAGCGAGATCAGGCGGGAGAGCGGCAGGTAGACTTCCTCGGCCTCGGTCAGCGAGATCGGGTCGTTGAGGGCCCTGAGGCGCCGGATATCGGCGGCTTCCAGCGTCATCGGCTCGTCGGCGCGGAAGCGACTCCACTCGGCCTTGCTGAAGTGATGGTAAGGCTCGAGCTTGCTGGCGGGCATCAGGGGGTTCCCCTGCCGCGCGAGGCCTTCTCGGCAAGGCCGGATTGCGCGGTGCGCCGCTCCAGCTGTGCCATGACGTCGACGAGCGGCACGCCTGTCGCGCGCAGCAGCACGAGCAGGTGGTAGAGGACGTCGGACGCCTCGCTCTCCGTGCCTTTCCTGTCGCGCGTCACCGCGGCGATGATGAGCTCGGCCGCCTCCTCGCCGAACTTCTTGGCACATCGCTCGATGCCTTCGGACAGAAGCCGCGCGGTATAGCTCTCGGCCGGATCGGCCGCGGAGCGCAGCCCGACACGCTGGTCGAGCGCCTCGAGGGTAAAACTCATTGCTTGGCCTCCGGGCTCAGGTCGTGGCGCATGGGTATGCCGTGGCGCTCCATGTAGTCCTTAGCTTCGGCAATGGTGTAAGTGCCGAAATGAAAGATCGAGGCCGCCAGCACGGCCGAAGCATGGCCCTCGGTAACGCCGGCGACGAGGTCATCGAGCGTGCCGACGCCGCCCGAAGCGATCACCGGCACATGCACGGCATCGGCTATGGCACGGGTGAGTCTGAGGTCGAAGCCCGACTTTGTGCCATCCCGGTCCATCGAGGTGACCAGCAGTTCCCCCGCCCCCCGCTCGACCATGCGTGCGGCGAACTCCACCGCATCGAGCCCGGTGGGGTTGCGGCCGCCGTGGGTATGGACCTCCCACTCGTCCATATTGTGCTGGCCAGGGGCGCGGGTCTGGCGCCGGCGGGCGTCGACCGAGACGACGATGCACTGGTCGCCGAACTTGTCGGCGGCCCGAGCCACGAAATCGGGATCGTTCACTGCGGCGGTGTTGATCGAAACCTTGTCGGCCCCGGCGAGGAGGAGCTTGCGGATATCCTCGAGCTTGCGGATGCCGCCGCCGACCGTCACCGGCATGAAGCAGTGTTCGGCGGTGCGCGCCACCACATCGAAGATGGTGTCTCGGTTCTCGTGGCTCGCGGTGATGTCGAGGAAGGTCAGTTCATCCGCGCCGGCCGCGTCATAGGCGATCGCTGCCTCCACCGGGTCGCCGGCATCGATGAGATCGACGAACTGCACGCCCTTGACGACCCGGCCGTCCTTGACATCCAGACACGGAATGATGCGCGTTTTCAGGGTCATCGGACGACCGCCTCAAAGGTCTGCGTGTTCGCGCAGCCATGCCGCACAGGGTGACGCCGGTCGCCGTCGATGTGGAGGCAGGGACTGATGTGGGTCTCGAGGCTCATTGGCGCGGGTCCGGGGGTGGCTTTCTCAGCTTGCTGGCGATGGCAAAGCCGAGGCTGAAAATCCAGAAGAAGGAGGCGAAGAGCCCGATCAGGCCGATGATGGGCGAGAGGATGCCGGAAAAGCCCATGTAGACCACGGCCACGATCGGCAGGATGGCCAGCGCGTACCACCACAGGTTGACGCGCTGCAGCAGGATTGGACGCTTCGTGAGGTCAGCCATGAGTGGCCCGCTCCTCGCGGAAATGGCCGCGATGCAGCATCAGCACCCCGAGCCAGACGACCGTGCCGAGAATGGCCGCGGGCCAAGTGATCAGCACGTACCAAAGGGCCCCCAGTCCGGTCTGCAGCTCCTCGGTGCGGTCGACGCCGTTGTCCAGGCACGGCAGAAGTACGCCGTCGGTGATCGTGCAGCCCAGACGCTCCGCGGTCTGTCCGGCCATCACGCTGAGCGCTACCGGCGCCATGGCCAGGGCGAAGAGCAGTACCAGCACCAGCCAGTATGGGCCCATGGGGAAGCGCCGCCCGCCGGTCACGCCGCTCGGTCCCTGAGCAGCGCCAGTGCTTCACGTGAATCAATGCGGCCATCATAGAGGGCACGGCCGGAAATGGCGCCTTCGAGCACCTGGTACTCGGGCCTGGTCATCGTCTCGATGTCCTGCATCGAGGCGAGGCCGCCGGAGGCGATCACCGGAACGGCGAGCGCTCGTGCCAGCTCCAGGGTCGAAGGCCAGTTTATGCCCTTGAGTACCCCGTCGCGGTCGATGTCGGTGTAGATGATGGCGGCGACGCCGGCACCCTCGAACCGCCGGCCGAGTTCGATCGCGGTCAGTTCAGAGGTTTCGGCCCAGCCCTCGACGGCCACTCTGCCGCCGCGCGCGTCGATGCCGACGGCCACCTTGCCGGGGAAGCGGCGGGCCGCATCCTTCACCAGCGCCGGATCGCGCACGGCGACCGTGCCGAGGATAACGCGGGCGAGGCCGCGGGCGAGCCAAGACTCGATATGGGCGATCGAGCGGATGCCGCCGCCCAGCTGCACCGGGAACTTCACCGCAGCGAGGATGGCCTCGACAGCGGCGCCGTTGACGCTCTCGCCGGCAAAGGCGCCGTTGAGATCCACCACGTGGAGGTACTCGAACCCCTGCTGCTCGAAGCTCCTCGCCTGGGCGGCGGGATCGTCGTTGAACACTGTCGCCTGCGCCATGTCGCCGAGCTTGAGGCGCACGCACTGCCCGTCCTTGAGGTCGATGGCGGGAAAGAGAATCATCGCAGGGCTCCGCATTCCCGGTGGGCGCGTGGGGCGCCCCCCTCCCCAACCCTCCCCGCAAGCGGGAGGGTGCCGATCACGTCCGCGGCACGCTCGCGGTCACGACCACCGGCGGACACCTCCACCCTTGCGGGGAAGGTCGGGAGGGGGAGTGCGACAAGCCGGAACCTCACGGCGACCACCTGAGAAAATTACCGATCAGCGTGAGGCCGAGCGTCTGGCTCTTTTCCGGATGGAACTGGGTGCCCACCAGGTTGTCGCGGCCGACGACCGCGGTCACCGGCTGGCCGTAGTCGGCGGTGGCGAGGAGCGTTTCGGGGCGGTCGACACTCAGGTGAAAGGAGTGCACGAAATAGGCGTGCAGGCCCTGCGGTCCGTCCGGGATGCCTGCCAGCACCGGGTGCGGCTGCAGCACAGTCAGGGTGTTCCAGCCCATGTGCGGCACCTTCAGCCCGCCCTCCGGCTCGATCCGCACCACGGCACCCGGAATCCAGCCGAGCCCCTTGGTGATCGATTTCTCGCGGCCTTCGGAGGCCATCAGCTGCATGCCCACGCAGATACCGAGAAAGGGCACGCCGCCGCGGATGACCCGCTCCTGCAGCACCTCGACCATGCCGGTAACGGCATCGAGCCCCGCGCGACAATCGGCGAAAGCGCCGACACCCGGCAGCACGATGCGGTCGGCGCGTCGCACGTCCTCGACCTTGTCGGTAACCAGCACGGTATCGGCGGTGCCGGCCTCCCGCGCGGCGCGCTCGAAGGCCTTGGCGGCGGAGCGCAGGTTCCCCGAGCCGTAGTCGATGATGGCGACGGTGCTCATCGGCACTGCAGCCAGGCCAGCGCGGCCAGGTCTTCGTCCGGTGCGAGTATCTCGGCACGGTATCGGAAGCCGAGCCGGCCGAGCCGCAGCCGCCGCAGGGTCGGCGCCTCGAGCCCGATCAGCAGGACCAGCGCGCCATAGACCCAGAACGCTGCCTCGGCCCCGGCCAACACGGAGAGCCCGGCGATCGCAACGAGCAGCAGCGCCCAGCCGATGAGCAGCAGCCACAGCCCGTGCATGAGCGCAAACACAGGGGGCAGCAGCGCGGCAAGGACTGAAAACCGGTCCGCGACGGCGACAGGCGCGGAATCCGGGCGGTCATAGACGCAATACAGGGTCACGGGCTATCCTTCACGGCGAGGATCGGCTGGCTCGGGGGTTCGCTCTAGAGCAAAAGCGGTCCGGTTGGAAGATCGCGAACCGCACGCGGGAGGCGTGCTCGATCCCATCAACGAGGAGGACGACGAATGGCGCATGATTCCCACGATTTGCATGGTGCCGGCGCGACGGCATCGCATCCCAGCGCCCAGGGCACCTTCATCGGTGGTCTGGCGCTCGGTCTGATCGCGCTGGTGGTGCTGTTCAGCCTGTTGGTGCTGATCTCGGCCGGTATGGGCAGGTAAGGCCTTCACCGGGCCGCCCGGCCGATCCCCGCCTGTGCAGACCCTAGAGCAGGCCCTTGGTCGAGGGGATGCGGTCGGCGGCGCGAGGATCGATCTCGACGGCGTCGCGAAGCGCCCGCGCCAGCGCCTTGAAGGCGCTTTCGGCGACGTGATGGTTGTTGTCGCCGTAGAAGCACTCGACGTGCAGCGTGATCCCGGCATTCATGGCGAAGGCCTGGAACCACTCGCGGAACAGCTCGGTATCCATCTCGCCCACCTTGTCGCGGGTGAATTCCACCTTGAAGACGAGGAAGGGCCGACCGGAAACGTCGAGGGCCACGCGGGTGAGGGTGCCGTCCATCGGCAGGTCGGCGCTGGCGTAGCGGCGGATGCCCTTCTTGTCGCCCAGCGCCTGACCAATGGCCTGGCCGAGCGCAATGCCGACGTCCTCGGCGGTGTGGTGATAGTCGATATGCAGATCGCCCCTGGCGCGCACGGTGATGTCGATCAGCGAGTGCCTGGCCAACTGGTCGAGCATGTGGTCGAGGAAGCCGATGCCGGTCTGCATGTCATGCTTGCCGGTACCATCGAGGTTCACCGAAACGGCGATGTCGGTTTCGTTGGTCTTGCGGACAATCTCGGCGGTGCGCATGGTGGAGTCCCGGTTATCGAGGCGGCTCTAGCAGATAGAGCCGGGCCGGTGAAGATGAGGTGAAGGGAGGGAGCAGGCCGCCACTCCCTCCACCAGCTCGGTCATCGGCGGTAACACCGGGGAAACTACCCAGCCGGCTAGTCCGGTTTGCAATCTCGGGTCCGCCCCCTAAATAAGGCGGAACAGTTCTGGAGCATTCCCCGATGTCGCAAGACAACGACTTCCCCGGCTGGCACGGGACCACCATCGTCGCGGTGCGCAAGGGCCACAAGGTGGTGATCGCCGGCGACGGCCAGGTTTCGGTCGGCAACACGGTCATGAAGCACACGGCCAAGAAGGTCCGTCGCCTGGCGGGCGGCAAGGTGATCGGTGGCTTTGCCGGCGCCACGGCGGACGCCTTCACGCTGTTCGAGCGGCTCGAGGCCAAGCTCGAGCAGTATCCCGACCAACTGATGCGCGCCTCGGTGGAACTGGCCAAGGACTGGCGTACCGACCGCTACCTCAGACGGCTCGAGGCGATGATGATCGTCGCCGACCACCGCGACACGCTGGTGATCACCGGCACCGGTGACGTCCTGACCCCCGACCACGCCACCATCGCCATCGGGTCGGGCGGCAACTACGCCTATTCGGCGGCGCTGGCGCTGTCCGAGAACACCGAGCTCGACGCAGAGGACATTGCCCGGCGGGCCATGAAGATCGCCGCCGAGATCTGCATCTACACCAATGAGAACGTGACGGTCGAAACCATCGAGACCTGAGCCGGCTGCCGCAACGGAGCCCCTTGGACGAGCCTGTGACGGGCGTCCGGAAAGTGACAAGCATGACTGAAGCCAACCTCTCCCCGCGCGAGATCGTCTCCGAACTCGACCGCTACATCGTCGGCCAGGCCGACGCCAAGCGCGCCGTTGCGGTGGCGTTGCGCAACCGCTGGCGGCGCCAGCAGCTGCCGGAGAGCTTCCGGCAGGAGGTGACACCCAAGAACATCCTGATGATCGGGCCCACCGGCGTCGGCAAGACCGAGATTTCGCGTCGTCTGGCGAAGCTGGCCCAGGCCCCGTTCATCAAGGTCGAGGCCACCAAGTTCACCGAAGTCGGCTATGTCGGCCGCGATGTCGAACAGATCGTGCGCGACCTGGTCGAAGCCGGCATTTCCGTCCTGCGAGACAAGAAGCGCACCGACGTTGCGGCGCAGGCGCACCGCAATGCCGAGGAGCGGGTGCTCGACGCGCTTGTCGGCTCGTCGGCCTCGCCCTCGACCCGCGACAGCTTCCGCTCCAAGCTGAGGAGCAACGAACTGGACGAACGCGAGATCGAGGTCGAGATGGCGCCCCCTGGCCCGTCGGGCGGCTTCGAGATCCCGGGGATGCCGGGGGCCAGCGTCATCAACATCCAGGATATGCTGGGCAAGGCCTTCGGCGGGCGGGCGGTGAAGCGCAAGGTCAAGGTGAAGGACGCCCATGCCCCGCTGATGGCCGAAGAGGCCGACAAGCTGCTCGACATGGACGCGCTCAACAAGGAAGCGGTCGACCTCGTCGAGAACCACGGCATCGTCTTCATCGACGAGATCGACAAGGTTGCCAACCGCGAGGGCAGCTATGGCGGCGGCCCGTCGCGGGAGGGTGTGCAGCGGGACCTCCTGCCGCTGATCGAGGGGACAACCGTGTCGACCAAGCACGGGCCGGTCAGGACGGACCATATCCTGTTCATCGCCTCGGGCGCCTTCCATGTCTCCAAGCCCTCGGATCTGTTGCCTGAGCTGCAGGGCCGGCTGCCGATCCGGGTGGAACTCAAGGCGCTGACGCGATCGGACCTCATCGAAATCCTCAAGGACACCGATGCGAGCCTGATCAAGCAGTACGTGGCGCTGATGCAGACCGAAGGGCTGACGCTGGACTTCACCGAGGACGCCATCGAGGCGATAGCCGACGCGGCCGCCAGGGTGAACGCGACGGTCGAGAACATCGGGGCGCGCCGGCTTTCCACCATCATGGAGCGGCTGGTCGAGGACATCTCGTTCGAGGCCCCCGACAAGCGGGGCGAAACCATCCGGATCGATGCCGCCTATGTCGAGAACCGCATCGGCAAGATGGCAGCCGACACCGATCTCAGCCGCTTCGTGCTGTAGGGATCACCCTCGACCCGCGGTATCGTGCAGCGCCGCGATCGCCTCGGCCAGCACCGGATGGACGTCGAGCCGGCCGCCGTCCGGGAGGGCTATGCGGACGCGCTGCACCGTGTGGTCGTTGTAGAGACTGACCATGAAGTCGGCGACCCCGAGTTCGCCGTAGCGTTCGAGTGGAATGGCGACCGCCTCGACGACAAGGTGCGCCCGGCCGGCGGCGAGATCGAAGAGATGGCCGAGGGCCGGATGGCTGCTGGCCAGGCCGTAGCGGAACTCGAGGATGTCGCCGGCGGCCGGATCGGCGGCGAACAGCCGGTCGGCCAGTGCATCTGCGAGCATGGCGCACAGCAACGCCTTGCGGGATGAAAGCGGGGCGGCGCAGGCGGCCGCGAACTCGGCCTCGAGGTAGGCCAAGTGTCCTGCGAGATCAGCCGAGGTGCGTATGGAAGAACTCGAGGGTGCGGGCCGAGGCCTTCCTGCAGGCGGCTTCGTTGAAGTTCTGCGGCCGGTCGCTGTTACAGAAGCCGTGCACCCCATCGTAGACGTGAATGCCGACACCGGGATGTCGGGCCTTGAGCGCCTCGACCTGCTCGAGCGGGATGCCGGTGTCCTTGTCGCCGAAGTGCATCTCGGTCGGGATCTTCGGCTCGAGTTCGATGTAGCCCGGTATTCCGCCGCCATAGTATCCCGAGGCGGCGCTGAGTCCGAGTCCGAGGCTCGCGGCCTGCCAGCTGACGCGGCCACCGAAGCAGAAGCCGGTGATGCCGACCTTGCCGGCGACGGCCGCCGCCGCGACTGCGGCCGCGACATCGAGCGGGGCGGTGGCGCTGTCGAACTTCTTCATCATCTCGCCGATGATCACGAACTGGTCGGGCCCGTAGTTCTCGCTCTCGTAGCCCATGTCCAGGCGATCGAACATGGCGGGGGCCACGGCGAGATAGCCGTGCCGGGCATAGCGGTCGACGACCGAACGCACCCAGCTGTTGACGCCCCAGACCTCCTGGATCACCACCACCCCGGCCCTGGGCGTGCCCTCGGGTACGGCGCGATAGCCGTTCAGAACGAACCCGTCAGATGCCGTCAGCTTGATCCGCTCGCCCACGTCGATCCCCTCCTCCCGATATTGCGGCCAGCATGCATGTTTCGGCCGCAAGTGCCAGCGGGGGCTAGCGGGTGCGCTTCACGACTTCGTTCCTGATGAACGTCAGGTCCTCCGGCGACAGGCGGCCGATGGCACGTGCCAGCTGGTTCGCGAGTTCGGTGGCTTCCGGCGCCATGCCGGCGGTGTCGATGGTGATCCTGGGATCGGACAACTCGGCCAGCCGCTGCAGTTCCTCGGCCTCGTCCCAGATGACGTTGAAGTAGTGGATGATGCGCTGCAGCAGCATCCAGGTCGGCCTGCCACGGCGGCCGTGCTCGAGGGCGGAAAGATAGGCGCTGGACACATTGAGAGCGCCCGCCATCTGCTTGAGCGTCACGCCGCGCTCCTCGCGCAGCTGCCGCAGCCGAAGGCCGAGCGGGGTCAACGGTAGTCCCTTTCGCGCCGCAGCCGCACATAGAAGGCCCCGTCGCCGCCGTGGCCGTGTGCGGCGACGTCCCAGCCGGCGACCAGCGGCCCAAGCTCGGGGCTCTGCAGCCAGACCGGCAGCATGGCGCGCAGCACGCCGCGTTCGACGATCACGGCGGCATCGTCGGAGAGCTTTTTCAGCCCCTTGCCGGTGATGACGAGGAGCGTGCGGTCACCCCGCGCCCATCGTGCCGCAACGAACCGGTTGAGGGCCTGGTGCGCCTCCACCTGCCGCATGCCGTGCAGGTCGATGGTACCATCGATGGTCTCGCGACCGCGCTGCAAGCGCTGACGGAGGTTGGGCTCGATGCCCTGGCGTGGCTGCCGCGATGGACGGCCGTCGGACTGATATGCCGGCATAGGAGGCAGGAGCCGGCGGGGCTTGGCCGCGGGGGCCGGCCCCGGAATGGGGAGCGGCGTATCGCTCAGGTCGACCAGCGGAAGATGCTGGGGGCGCAGCGGCGATACGGTCCGCGACACCTCTGTCCACAAATGCCAGTCGGGCAGATGCGGCCGGCCGTCGCTGCGGCGCTTCGACATGGGCGTTCCCGGCCGTCCGGGTCACTCGAGCTGGCTGGTGGCCACGAGCTTCCAGTTCGGGTCGCGCGATTTCGGATTGCGCGCGAAGGTCCACTCGTCGGCGATGCCGGTCACGAGGTCGGCATTGCCCTCGATCAGCGCGCCATCCTTGTCCCGTGTCGCCGAAACCACCTCGGCATGGAAGCGCACGCTCACCTGCACGGCGCGCTTGTCGGCCTCGGCGGCCGAGATTTCGATCTTCGGCAGGCCAACAAAGGTGAAGTCGATGCGCCGGCCGGCCGCCTCCCGGTCCTTGATGGCGCGTTCAAAGCCGTCGTAAACTTCCTTGTCCAGCAGGTTCTTCAGCGTCTGGCGGTCGCCGGCGGCGAAGGCCGTGACGATCATTTCGTAGGCCGCCTTGGCGCCGTCCATGAAGCTCTTGGGCGAGAAGCTGGGATCGGCTTCGATAATGGCCTTCAGGCCGGCCGCGACGGCCTCGTCTCCATGCGCGAACTGGGTCACCTCTGCCTCGAGCTTGCGGGCCTGGCGCTCGGCATCCTCGTTGGCCTGTTCGGCGGCCGGACGCGGCCGCATCGGTACGACATTCTCGTCGGCGGCCTTGGCCGGCGCCTCGCTGCGCCGCTCGATGGGAGGCCGTTCCCGACCGGTGCGGGTACCGAGCACCTGGCGCAACCGGAACAGCACCACGATCGCAAGGCCGATGACGATCAGGGTGGGAATGTCGAAGAACTCGTCCATCGGTGCGGGTACTCGCGGGGTCTCGGAGAAGGGACGGCTCGCAGAGCCGGAATGATGGCCCTATATATAGGGAAAGGCTTTGCCGGAAACCAGTTCACGTTTGGCTGAGGGTTGTCCGCAACTGCCAGTGCGAAAGGAGTGCCCGTGGGCCGCGCCCTGTTTCTCGTCTTTCTCACCGTGCCGCTGATCGAGATCGCGTGCTTTGTTCTCGTCGGGCAGGCGATCGGCTTGTGGCCGACGCTGGCCGGCGTGCTGGTCACCGCTCTGGTCGGAGCGGTGGTGCTGCGCCGACAGGGTACCGCGCTGTTCGCCGAAATCCGGACACGGATGGGGCGCGGCGAGCTCCCTGCCCGGGCGCTGGCGGATGCCATGCTGGTGGCGGTGGCCGGCGTCCTGCTGCTGACGCCGGGCTACTTCACCGACCTGATGGGGCTGCTGCTGCTGGTGCCGCCGGTGCGCGGGCTGATCTACGCGTACCTGCGCACCCGCTTCACGGTGGTCTCGGCGAGCAGCCGAGGTTACGGCTACAGCCGGGGGCCGGATACGCTTGAACTCGACGAGGAGGAGTGGCGCCCGCGCTGAACGTGGCGTTCTCCTTGTCGGTGCGAGCCAAAGATGCTAGCGAGCGCGCCAAAATAGGCCCACGAGGAACCCACCATGGCTGACGAAACCCCGACCGGCGCCGCGCCGGCCAACGCGACCGCCCCGAGCTACAGCCTCGTCGGCCAGTATATCCGCGATCTCAGCTTCGAGAATCCGGGCGCGCCCGGATCGGTGATGCTGGGCGGGCCGAACCCGCAGTTCTCGGTCAGCATCAATGTGGGGGTCAAGAAGCAGGCCGAGGATCTCTATGCGGTCGAGATCAACCTCACCGCCAAGGCCGAGCGCGACAGCACCGTCCTGTTCAATGTCGAACTGGTCTATGGCGGCGTGTTCCGCCTGCGCAACGTGCCGGAAACCACGCTGCCGCCGCTGCTGATGGTCGAGTGCCCACGCATGCTCTTCCCGTTCGCCCGGCACGTGCTGGCCAACACGGTGCAGCTCGGCGGTTTCCCGCCTTTGATGATGGAACCGGTGGATTTCAACGGGCTCTACCTGCAGAACCTCAAGAACCTGCAGGCGCAATCGGCCGCGAACGCCGCCCACTGACGACTATTGTGCGGCGACAGCCGCCTCCGCGTAGCTCAGCCATACCGCGTCGGCGCCCAGGGTGCCGACGAGGGTGGCATGTGCCTCGCGCTCGGCCTCGGTCAGCCGCGGCGGCAACGGCGTCGGCCGGACCCGCGCCGGGCGCAGTTCGATATCGACGCTGACCTCGACCCGCGTCTCGGCTATCAGCGTCAGCGCCACCTGCCGGCCACCGATCAACTCGAGGTAGACATCGGCGAGGATCTCGCTGTCGAGCAGGGCGCCGTGCAAGGTCCGCCGGGAGTTGTCGATGCCGTAGTGCTTGCACAGCGCATCGAGGCTGACGCGGGCCCCCGGATGCACCTCGCGCGCCAGCATCACCGTGTCGATCACCGGGTTGTCGAGGCCGGGGCGGCCGATCCGCTCGAGTTCGGCGTTGAGAAACCCCATGTCGAACGGGGCGTTGTGGATGACCAGCGTCGCATCGGCAATGAAGGCGAGGAACTTGTCCGCCTCCTCGGCAAAACGAGGCTTGTCGCGCAGGAACTCGGTGGAGAGGCCGTGCACGCGATAGGCCTCCTCCGGCATGTCGCGTTCGGGATTGAGGTAGACGTGGACGTGCCGGCCTGTCGGGATGTGGTTGATCAGTTCGACACAGCCGATCTCCACGATGCGATCGCCGGTCACCGGCGAAAGACCAGTGGTCTCGGTATCGAGGACGATCTCACGCTGCATCGGCTGGTTCCGGCTCGAGCCTCCGGACCAGGGCGGCAACTGCCCGCCGGGTCGCCGCGATCGGTCCGGACGTATCGAAGACATAGGTGGCGCGCCCGATCTTTTCGGCCTGTGGCACCTGCCGGGCAAGGATCGCCTCGAGCTTTTCCACACTCATGCCCGGCCTGGCGAGCGCCCGCCTGCGCAACTCCTGCTCATCGACGGTGGTGACAATGACGGCATCGAAGCCCCAGTCGACGCCGTTCTCGAACAGCAGCGGAATATCGACCACGGCGAGGCGTGCGCCCGCCGCCTCGGCATCGGCGAGAAAATCGGCTATCCGCGCCCGCACCAGCGGGTGAACGATTTCCTCCAGTTCTCGCAGCCGTCCGGGCTCGGCGACAAGCATGCGGCTCAGGGCACCACGGTCGATCACGCCATCCTGGACCACCCCCGCAAAGGCGCGGCCGACCGGACCGACTGCGGCGCCGCGGTAGAGCTCATGCACTGCCTCGTCAGCCGAAAAGGTCGGCACTCCGAGCGAACGGAACGTCTCGAGGACGGTCGACTTGCCGGTCGCGATCGAGCCGGTGAGGCCAAGCTTCAGCATCTAGAGGGTCGCCTCGACCGCCCGGCGCAGTTCCGGCGTCACCTGCGGGCGAATGCCGAACCAGGCCTCGAAACCCGGTACCGCCTGATGCAGGAGCATGCCCAACCCATCGACCGTGGCAAGCCCGCGCGCCCGGGCCTCGGCGAGCAGCGGGGTCGCCAGCGGCACGTAGACGATGTCGGTGACGAGGGCGTGCGGGGGCAGCAGGCCCAGGTCAACGGTTTCGAAGCGGCTTCCGTGCATGCCGATGGAGGTGGTGTTGACCACCAGCCCGGCGCCGCCGGCGTGCCGCGCGTAGTCCTCGAGGCCGCCGGGAACGATCGGCCCGCCAATCTCGCCGGCGAGCAGCGCTGCCTTCTCGAAGGTGCGGTTGAGTAGGGCGATCTCGCCGACCCCCCGCTCGCGCAGGGCGACAAGAACGGCGCGCGAGGCACCGCCGGCGCCCAGGACGATGGCGCGATCAAGCCCCTCCGACCATCCGGGGCGGGCCTGATCGAGATTGCCCAGAAAGCCCATGTAGTCGGTGTTGAGGCCGCGCAGGCCATGCGGGCCGGCGACCAGGGTGTTGACGGCAGCAATGGTACGGGCCAGCGGATCGACCTCGTCGCAGAGCGCGAAGACCGCTTCCTTGTGCGGTATGGTGACATTGCCGCCGACGAATTCGCCACGGCGGACCCGATCGAGGAAGCCGGGCAACTCCTCAGGCGATACCTCGATGGCCTCGTAGCTGGCCGCGATACCGTGCTGCGCGATCCAGGTGCCGTGGATCAGGGGTGAGCGCGAGTGACGGATGGGGGAGCCGATGACAAAGGCCTTCTTCACCTCGAGGGGTCCTCCATGACGGCGGGCGCGTACTGTCGGAGCGCTGCGAGAAGCGGCAGCAGCGGCAGGCCCAGAATGGTGAAATAGTCGCCTTCGATCCGTTCGAACAGCCGGATGGACGGGCCTTCGAGCCGATACGCACCGACCGAAGCAAGGGCCGCGGTGCCCTCGAGGGCGAGAACGGCATCCCGCTCCGCGAGGGAGAAGGCCCGCATGGTGAGGGCCGCCGTGTCGACGGCCGACCAGCGCAGACCACCATCGACAACGAGCGCGATCCCGGCGTGCAGGCGGTGGGTGTGGCCACACAGCCGATCGAGTTGCGACTGCGCCGCCAACAGGGAATCCGGCTTGTGCAACAGATCGTCACCCAGGGCGAGGACCTGATCGGCACCGATCACCACCTGTCCCGGTCGTGCCGGCACCGACAGCGCCTTCGCTTCGGTGAGCCGTCGGGCAACCTCCATCGGTCCACCGCCTTTCCCCAGCACCTGTCGTTCGATCGCCCGCTCGTCGATCGGGGCTGGACTCACGGCGAATCGCAGCCCGGCCCCGGCCAGCAGGGACTGTCGCGCCGCGCTTCGGGAGGCAAGGATCAGCATGGCCGAGCTTTTCCACACTGTCCTCGTTCGCTCAAGTGCCAGGTCGGTGGACAAACGCCGCATCCGGCCCTGGCGCCGACTTCTCCCCGCTGCCTCACGCGGCATCCACAGGAACGGGCTGGGTATGGTTAGCGAGCCGTTAATGTGAGCAGCGGGGAAGGCTACGGCCGCACCCTGCGTCAGGTGCACAGGCCCGTTAACCGGTTGTTAACCGCCGCGACATGGTTAACGCCAGGTAAACAGCGGTCTCCGGCCGGTGGCCGAGGATATGCAGGAAGAGATTTCCACAGGGCAGGATCAGTCGCTCTGTGCCGTCGTGGCGCACCGGCCCGCGGTTGTGCGCAACCGGGAATTCCGGATAAACACCGCCATGATAATGATGCTGAAGAATCTGGATTCACTTGTTTGGAGGGGAGCGTGACCGCCAATCCCGTGGTCAAACCGCTGCTCGAGGCGGTGCTGGGCAGGCGACCGGAACGGCTGCCAATCTGGATCATGCGGCAAGCCGGCCGCTATCTGCCCGAGTACAGGGCCGTCCGGGCCGAGGTCGGCACGTTCCTCGAGTTGTGCTATACGCCCGAACTTGCAACCGAGGTCAGCCTGCAGCCGTTGCGGCGATTCGATCTCGACGCAGCCATCCTGTTCTCGGACATCCTGGTGGTGCCCGATGCGTTGGGTCAGTCCGTGCGCTTCGAAACGGGGGAAGGACCGCGGCTCGAGCCGTTGACGGCCGACAGCATTGCTCGTCTCGAGACAGGCCGGGCCGTGGAGCGCCTGACGCCGGTGATGGAGACGGTGGCTCGCATCCGGTCGGCGCTGCCGCCGGACAAGGCACTGATCGGCTTCTGCGGCTCGCCATGGACGGTGGCGACATACATGCTGGCGGGCGAGGGGTCGTCGGACCAGGCCGTGGCGCGGCTGTTCGCCCTGAAGCAGCCGCAGGCCTTTGCGCACCTGATCGATGTGCTCGTCGAGACCAGCGTTTCCTACCTTGTGGCGCAGTTCCGGGCCGGGGCCGATGTGGTTCAGCTGTTCGAGAGCTGGGCCCTCAATCTGGACGAGGTTGCGTTTCGCCATTGGGTGATCGAGCCGAATCGCCGCATCGTCGAGGCAGTGCGGCGGGCCATACCAGGGGCTCCGATCATCGGTTTTCCGCGCGGCGCGGCGGGTAATCTGGCCGAATATGCAGACCAGACGGGAGTCAATGTGCTGGGGCTCGACTACGGAACGCCGCTGCGGGTGGGGGAAAGCCTGCCTGCCGGGCTTGGAGTGCAGGGCAATCTGGATCCGCTGCGGCTGGTGGTCGGCGGCGAGCAGATGGTCATCCGCGCCCGGGAGATCGTGGCGTCGTTCCGTGACCGGCCGCACATCTTCAATCTCGGCCACGGCATCGTCCCGCAGACGCCAATCGGCCATGTCGAGCAACTGATTGCGGCAGTACGAGGAGGCTGACCGATGGAATGGGTCAAGGCTTTGCACATTCTGTCGATCATCGCCTGGATGGCCGGGCTGCTCTATCTGCCGCGGCTGTTCGTCTATCATGCGGAGGCCGAGATGGGCTCGGTGCAGTCCGAGACGTTCAAGGTGATGGAGCGGCGGCTGTACCGGGGCATCACCACGCCGGCGATGCTGGCGAGCTGGGTGTTCGGGCTGTGGCTGGCCTTTGGATTCGGGCTCGTCGACTTCAGCCAGGGCTGGATGTGGCTGAAGGCGGTGATGGTGCTGGTGCTGAGCGGGGTGCACGGCTATTTCGGCAGCCTGAGGCGGGCCTTCGCCGAGGACCGCAACAGCAAGCCGGGGAGCTTCTTCCGGGCGATCAACGAAATCCCGTTCGTCATCGCCATCGTCATCGTCATAGCGGTCGTGGTGCGACCGTTCTAGGGGCGCGGTGAGCCGGGCTGCGCCTGAATCCGGCCGGAAATCCTAATCGATCTTGATCATGTCGGTGGTTTTCGCTATCTGAGGCGCCAACGTGGTCCGGTTCATCGCGCGTCTCCCCGACGCTGGCGCGGGCAGCTTTCCTTCCCAGACATTTCTCCCGTCTCCTCGATTCTCCAAGGGTCTCCCGCGCAATGGAAAACATGAAGCTCAGCGAGCTCAAGGCGAAAACTCCGGCCGAACTGCTGGAGTTCGCAGAGTCGGTCGAGGTCGAGAACGCCTCGACGATGCGCAAGCAGGAGCTGATGTTCGCGATCCTCAAGGAACTGGCGGGGCGCGAGGTCGACATCACCGGGGAAGGTGTGGTGGAGGTGCTGCCGGACGGCTTCGGCTTCCTACGCTCGCCGGATGCGAACTACCTGCCGGGCCCGGACGACATCTATGTCAGTCCCTCGCAGATCCGCCGGTTCTCGCTCAGGACCGGAGACACCGTCGAAGGACAGATCCGTTCGCCCAAGGAAGGCGAGCGCTACTTTGCGCTGCTCAAGGTCAACACGATCAACTTCGAGGACCCCGAGAAGGTCCGGCACAAGATCAACTTCGACAATCTGACGCCGCTCTATCCCGATGAACGGCTGCGGCTCGAACTTCCAGACCCGACGGTCAAGGACAAGAGCGCGCGAATCATGGATCTGGTGGCGCCGCTCGGCAAAGGCCAGCGCGCCCTGATCGTTGCGCCACCGCGCACCGGCAAGACCGTGCTGCTGCAGAATATTGCGCAGTCCATCGCCATCAACCATCCCGAGTGCTACCTGATCGTGCTGCTGATCGACGAGCGGCCGGAGGAAGTCACCGACATGCAGCGCTCGGTGAGGGGGGAAGTCATCTCGTCGACCTTCGACGAACCTGCCTCCCGCCACGTGCAGGTTGCCGAAATGGTGATCGAGAAGGCGAAGCGCCTCGTCGAACACAAGCGGGACGTGGTGATCCTGCTCGATTCCATCACTCGCCTTGGCCGTGCCTACAACACCGTGGTGCCGAGCTCGGGAAAGGTGCTCACCGGCGGTGTCGACGCCAATGCGCTGCAGCGGCCGAAGCGCTTCTTCGGCGCGGCGCGCAACATCGAGGACGGCGGCTCGCTGACGATCATCGCGACGGCGCTCATCGATACCGGCAGCCGGATGGACGAAGTGATCTTCGAGGAGTTCAAGGGTACCGGCAACTCCGAAATCATTCTCGACCGCAAGGTCTCGGACAAGCGCATCTTCCCGGCCATGGACGTCACCAAGTCGGGTACGCGCAAGGAAGAGCTGCTGGTGGAGCCGGATATCCTGCGCAAGATGTATGTGCTTCGCCGCATCCTCAACCCAATGGGGACGGTCGACGCCATGGAGTTCCTGATGGACAAGGTCCGGCAGACCAAGACCAACAGCGACTTCTTCGACTCGATGAACACCTAGGCCAATCGTGCGCGACGGCGACACCATCGTCGCCCTGTCGTCGGGAGCCGTACCGTCGGGAATTGCCGTCGTCCGGCTGTCGGGGCCGGCCACGGGCGGGCTTGTCACCCGGATGCTCGGGTCGTTGCCCCTCCCCCGGCAACTCAGGCTGAGCGACATCCGCATTGGCTCGGAAACACTGGATCGTGGCCTCATCGCCTGGATGCCGGGACCGAGGAGCTTCACAGGCGAGGACTGCGCGGAACTGCATCTGCACGGGTCCCCCGCCGTCGTCCGGGCCGTTTTGCGGCAGCTGACGTCAGAACCGGCTATAAGGCTGGCCGAGGCCGGCGAGTTCACCCGCCGGGCATTCGAGAATGGCAAGCTCGACCTCGTCGAGGTGGAGGGGCTGGGCGACCTGATCGGTGCGGAGACGGAGAGCCAGCGGCAGCTGGCCCACGCCCGGCTGAGCGGCGGCCTAACCCGCCAGGTGGAGGGGTGGCGGGAGCGGTTGCTCGACCTCAGGGCGGAACTCGAGGCGCAGCTGGACTTCTCGGACGAAGGCGACGTCGCGGAGCTCCCCGAGACCTACGGGACGACGCTCGAGGCATTACGGCTCGAACATGAGAACGTATTGGGGGCGCTCGCGCAGGGTCGCATCGTTCGCGAGGGCTTCAGGGTGGTGCTGGCCGGACCGCCGAACGCCGGAAAGTCGAGCCTGCTGAACGCCCTGTCGCGCTCGGAGGCGGCCATCGTTTCCGATGAGGCCGGCACCACGCGCGATCTCAAGGAGGTGCCCCTCGACGTCGACGGCCAACTGGTACTGCTGATCGACAGCGCGGGGCTGCGGGAGACGACGTCGAAGGCGGAGGCGCTGGGCGTCGGTCGGGCGCTGGACGCCATGGCGGATGCCGACCTCGTGCTGTGGCTGGTTGCCCCGGACCTCGGAGCGGCGGAGCCGCCGCTCCTGCGCTCTGGTCGGGTTGACGGCGGCCCACGCATCCTGCGCGTCGGCACAAAGGCGGATCTCGGGGAGATGGCGGGTGTCGACTACTCGGTTTCGGCCGCAACGGGGACCGGGATCGAGGGACTGCTGCAGGGGCTTTACCAGGCGTCGGGTGCCGTTGGTCGCAATGTTGGCGAGCTGCTGGCCAGCCGCGAGCGGGACCGGGAGGCGTTGAGCCTATCCGAAGTGGCGCTGCGGGAAGCTGGCGAACATCTGGGAAGGCCGGAGTTGGCGGCGGAGGACCTGCGGAGAGCCTCGCACGCGCTCGAGCGACTGCTGGGCCGGATGGACGCGGAAGCGGTGCTGGATCGGCTGTTCAGCGCGTTCTGCATAGGCAAGTGATTCACGTGAGACCGGCGCGTGCGTCGACTGCTGCCGGCGTTGATTCACGTGAAACAGTGGCTTAAGACGCCGGTGAGCGAGGGAAGGGCAGGCGCAATGAGCGACTTCGGCGTGATTGTCGTGGGGGGCGGCCACGCGGGCTGCGAGGCCGCCGCCGCCGCCGCGCGCCTCGGGGTGGCCACCGCGCTGGTGACGCACCGCTTCGCGACGATCGGCGAGATGAGCTGCAACCCAGCCATCGGGGGGCTCGGCAAGGGCCATCTGGTGCGCGAGATCGATGCGATGGACGGGCTGATGGGTCGCGTTGCAGATGCGGCCGGCATCCAGTTCCGTGTCCTCAACCGGCGCAAGGGACCCGCCGTGCGCGGGCCGCGGGCCCAGGCGGACCGGCGCCTCTATCGCGAGGCCATGCAGGCCGCGATCACGAGCCAGTCCGACCTCACCGTCATAGAGGGCGAGGTGGACGATCTCGTGGTCGAGGGCGGCCGCATCGAAGGTGTGGTGCTGCTCGACGGGCGGCGCCTCTCGGCCGCTGCCGTGGTGCTGACGACCGGGACGTTCCTGCGCGGGCTGATCCATCGTGGTGAAGAGACGGTGCCGGCCGGACGGATCGGGGAAGGCCCGGTGCTGGGGCTCTCGCGGCGGCTCGAGCAGCTGGGCCTCGCGCTCGGACGGCTGAAGACAGGTACTCCGGCCCGCCTCGATGCGACCTCGATCGACTTCTCCGGGCTCGAGGAGCAGCTGGGAGACGATCCGCCGGAGCCGTTCTCGGCCCTCACGGAAGCGATCACCACACCGCAGGTCAGCTGCTTCATCACCCGCACGACGGCGGAAACGCATCGCATCATTGCCGACAACCTGCATCGGTCGGCGATGTATTCCGGGCGCATCCAGAGCCGGGGCCCGCGTTATTGCCCATCGATCGAGGACAAGATTGTCCGCTTCGCGGATCGCGACAGCCACCAGATCTTCCTCGAGCCCGAGGGCCTCGACGACCCGACGATCTACCCGAACGGCCTGTCGACCTCGCTGCCGGCCGAGGTACAACTCGCCTTCCTCCGTTCGATGCCGGGACTACAGGACGTGCGGGTGATCCGGCCCGGCTACGCCATCGAGTACGATCATGTCGACCCCCGCGAACTGCGACCGACGCTGGAACTGAAGCGCCTGCCGGGCCTCTACCTGGCGGGCCAAATCAACGGCACGACGGGCTACGAGGAAGCGGCGGCCCAGGGACTGCTGGCGGGCGCCAATGCCGGCCGGGCGGCGCTCGGCGCGGCGCCGCTGCTGCTGTCGCGCACCGAGAGCTACCTGGGCGTCATGGTGGATGACCTCGTGACGCGCGGGGTGAGCGAGCCCTATCGCATGTTCACCTCGCGCGCCGAGTTCCGGCTGCATCTGCGCAGCGACAATGCCGATCAGAGGCTGACCCCGGTCGGCATCGCGGCGGGCCTCGTCGGGGAGGAGCGGCGGGAGCGGTTCGGGCAGCGGACAGCGCAGCTTGCCGCCGGCCGGACGCTGCTGGAGCAGCTAACCACGACGCCGAGCGCCGCCCGGCGGGCTGGGCTCAACGTCAATGCCGACGGACAGCGGCGCAGCGCCTTCGAACTGCTGTCCTACCCGGAAGCAAGCGTCGAGGCGTTGTGCAGCGTTTGGCCGGAACTCGCGAGCATCCAGCCGTCGGTGATGGAACAGCTGACGGTCGACGCGCAGTATGCCGTCTATCTCGACCGGCAGCGGGCGGACATTGCCGCCATGCGGCGGGACGAGTCCCGAGAGATTCCGGACTGGCTGGACTACGGGGCCCTCCCCGGGCTGTCGATGGAGTTGCGGGATAAGTTGGCGCGGCAGCGCCCTGCCACAATTGCCCAGGCGCAAGGCATTGACGGGGTGACGCCGGCCGCCATCACGCTGCTGCTCTCCGTGATCCGGCGCGGCGCGATGCGCAAGGCGGGCTGAGTGACGGTCGCCGGGGCATTTCACGCGTATTCGGAATGGCTTACGCGCCCCGTGGCCGAGGTGGATGCGGACCTCAGGGCCTTCTTGAGACTGCTGCTGAAGTGGAACGCCACGCAGAACCTTGTTTCACGTGAAACCGAGGCCGACGCCTGGCGGCGGCACATTCTCGATTCCCTCCAGGTTCTGCCACTGATCGGTCACCTTGCTGAACGGACTTATCCCCGTCGCGTGCTGGATATCGGCAGCGGCGGGGGACTGCCGGCCCTGCCACTGGCCATCGCCGCCAAGGGGGGGCCCTGGCGATTTACGCTGGTCGAACCGATCGGCAAGAAGGTGGCCTTCCTCAGAACCGCGATTCGGGAACTGCAGCTGCCGGTCGAGGTGCGGTCGACCCGCCTGAGCGAAAATGATTCACGTGAAACACCGAGCTTCGATGTCGTCACCTCGAGGGCCCTGGCGCCGCTCCCGTTGTTGCTGGGGCTGATCGCACCCCGCTTCGGCTCCGGAAGCGTGGCGATCCTGCACAAGGGACGCGACCATGTTGTGGAGCTTGCAGAAAGCCGTTTGGCCTGGGAGTTCGACGTGGTAATACAGCCAAGCGCCACCGACGACCGCGGCGTCCTGCTTCGGATCACGAATCTGCGTGCGAAGTCAGGGAGTTAACGGCTAACCCCCGGGAGGCCCGGTTTGGCTCCGCGAATCCTGACACTTGCCAACCAGAAGGGCGGCGTCGGCAAGACCACCACGGCAATCAACCTTGCCACCGCCCTCGCGGCCATCGGCGAACGCGTGCTGATCATCGACCTCGATCCGCAGGGCAATGCCTCCACCGGGCTCGGCATCGATCGGGCCGGGCGCGAGATCTCGAGCTACGACCTGCTGGTCGGGGAGGCCGGCATCGCCGCCGCAGCGACGATGACCAGCGTTCCCAATGTGGCGATCGTTCCCTCGACGCTGGATCTGCTCGGGGTGGAGCTGACGATCGCGCAGCAGGCGGACCGCGCCTTCCGCCTGCGCGAGGCCTTCAAGTCGATTGCCGAGCTGAGGATCGGCGGCAAGGACGTGAGCTATGTGCTGGTCGACTGTCCGCCCTCGCTCAACCTGCTGACCATCAATGCCCTGGTCGCTGCGGATGCCGTGCTGGTGCCCCTGCAGTGCGAGTTCTTCGCGCTCGAGGGGCTGAGCCAGCTGCTGCAGACGATCGAGCAGATTCGCACGACGCTCAATCCGCGCCTCTCCATCCAGGGGGTGGTGATGACCATGTTCGACAAGCGAAACAACCTGTCGGAACAAGTGCTTGCAGACGTACGCAGCGAGATGGGGTCGCTCGTCTACGATACGGTGATACCGCGCAATGTACGCCTTTCCGAGGCGCCCTCCTACGGCAAGCCGGCGCTGCTCTACGACCTCAAGTGTGCCGGCAGCCAGGCCTATCTCCGCCTCGCCACCGAAGTGATTCGACGCGAGCGACAACTGATCGCAGCATAGGAGCGATCCATGAACGAACGACCTTCACGGCTTGGCCGGGGCCTTGCCGCCCTGATCGGCGACATGGCGACGATGGATGGGGCGCGGCTCGCCGAAAGCGGCAGCGTGCGACGCCTGCCGGTGGCGTTCCTGATCGCCAATCGCGCCAACCCGCGCCGGGAGTTCGATCCGGAACAGCTCGAGGAGCTGACCAGCTCGATTCGCGAGAAGGGCGTGATGCAGCCGCTGCTGGTGCGGCCGACCAACGATCCCAACCAGTTCGAGATCATCGCCGGGGAGCGCCGCTGGCGGGCCTCGCAGCGGGCCGGCCTCAACGAAGTCCCGGTGCTGGTGCGCGAAGTCGACGACAAGGAAGCGCTCGAACTCGCGATCATCGAGAATGTGCAGCGCGTCGACCTCAGCCCGCTGGAGGAGGCGATGGGCTACGAGCAGCTGATCGAGCAGTTCGCCTACACGCAGCAGGACCTGGCGCAGGTGATCGGCAAGAGCCGCTCGCACGTGGCGAACACGCTGCGGCTGCTGAAGCTGCCGCAGGAGGTGCGCGACATGATGGGGCGGGGCGAGCTGACCGCCGGCCATGCGCGTACCCTGATCACGGCGGAGGACCCGGCGGCGCTGGCGCGGCGAATCGTCGGCGGCGGGCTGTCGGTGCGGGAGGCGGAGGCCCTGAGCCAGCGCGAAGCGGCGACGCCGCGCAAGAAGACGCCGCCGGCCGATCGCGACGCCGACCTCGTGGCGCTGGAGAAGCGTCTTTCCGACGTGCTCGGGCTGCATGTGTCGGTCGATCACAAGGACCAGGGAGGGCGGCTCGAGATCCGGTACCGGACGCTCGAGCAGCTCGACGGCATCTGCATGAAACTGACCGGATACGGCGTCTAGCCGCACCGGCCCCACCGCTGCACGCCCGAAGCGCCCCGGGACGGCCGCTACTGGCTCGCCCAGATGATGCGGCCCATCCCCTCGACGTCGCCGACCGGCACCACCCGCGGAGGGTGGGCCGGGTTGATCGAGTGCAGTTCCAGCATCCGCACCGTCTGGCGATGCAGGATCTTGACCAGCACCTCGCCATCCTTGGTCCGCACCACCACCCGGTCGCCACGCCGCACCTGCGCGGTGGGGGAGACCACAATGATGTCGCCATCGCGATAGAGTGGCAGCATCGAATCGCCGGTGACCTCGAGCGCGTAGCTGCCATCTTCGGCCGCGAGCGGCAGCGGCACCTCGTCCCAGCCCTGTCCAGCCGGAAATCCGGCCGAATCGAAGAAGCCACCGGAGCCCGCCTGGGCGAGCCCGAGCAGCGGCACGGACGGACGGTCGATGCCCGCAGGCAGCTGCAGGTAGGCGCCGCCGGCGGCGAGGAACGCATCGAACGTCTCGCCCGTCGCCTCGAGCACCTTGGCGATGCTCTCGGTCGATGGCCAGCGCTCCCGGCCGTCCTTGCTCACCCGCTTGGACTTGTTGAACGCGGTTGCGTCGAGGCCAGCAAGCCGCGCGAGCCCGGAGGCCGTCAGTCCGTGACGCCCGGCGATCGCATCGATGGCATTCCAGATATCGCGATGGGAGAGCACGGAGCCGCCGGCCGTTTCGAGGAAACTTGTCCCAAAAGGAAACTCGTCCTATCCTAGGTCCGGGTCCGTGCCTTGTAAAGCGGCGGCGCCGGCCGCAGCGGCGCGGTCCCCGCCGGGCGGGGCGGAGAGGCGCGTCGCCGGTGAGGCAG
This sequence comes from Devosia sp., assembly GCA_041916695.1. Classification (GTDB taxonomy): domain Bacteria; phylum Pseudomonadota; class Alphaproteobacteria; order Rhizobiales; family Devosiaceae; genus Devosia_A. The sequence goes on from JAYRZA010000007.1 coordinate 69,054, forward strand.
AAAGCAGTCGGATGGCCACCTTTGAGCTGATCGTGCGGCTTGCCGCCGCCCTCGGAATCGGCCTGCTGGTCGGGCTCGAGCGCGGCTGGCAGAGCCGGGACGAAGAGGGGGGACGCCGTGCCGCCGGCTTCCGCACGTTCGCTCTTTCGGGCCTGCTGGGTGGTGCCGCGGCCGTGCTCGGCAGCCTCACCGATCCGATCGTGCTCGGCTTCGTCTTTCTCGGCTATCTCGCGGTGTTCGCCGCTTTTCACTGGATCGAGGCGCGGGCCGAAGGCAATTTCAGCGTCACCGGCGTGGTTGCCGGGGGGCTCACCTTCGTGCTCGGCGCCATCGCGGTACTCGGCGACCTGCTGATCGCCAGCGCCGCGGCGGTAGCGATGACGCTGCTGCTGGCCCTGCGCGAGCAGCTGCACCGCTGGGTGGCTTCGCTGACCTGGCAGGAAATCCGCGCCGTGCTGACGCTCCTGGCGATGAGCTTCCTGCTGCTCCCCATCCTGCCGCGCACGCCGCTCGACCCGTGGGGCGTGCTCAACCTGTTCGACATCTGGCTCTATGCCATCCTCATCGCCGCCATCTCGTTCGGTGGCTACGTCGCGGTGCGCGTGTTCGGCGACAGGCTGGGGGTGCTGATGGCGGCGCTGGCGGGCGGGCTCGCCTCCTCGACGGCCGTCACCGTGACGCTGGCGCGGCTCGGCCGGGAGCACCCGGCGTCGGCCCGGCTGCTCTCGGCGGGAATCCTCGTTGCCGGCGTGGTGATGGCGGTCCGCGTCGGCATCGTCGCGGTGGCCATCCAGCCGGCGCTGCTCGGCGTGCTGGGGCCGCCGATGGCGGCGCTCGGCCTGGTGCTCGCCGCCGGAGCGGCCGTGCTGCTGCTCACCGCCGGGTCCGGTGCGCCACAGCAGCCGCGGCTCGAGATCACCAATCCCCTGGCCCTCGGCACGGCGCTGCGACTGGCCGCCTTCATCGCGCTGGTCATGGTCGCGGCGGAACTGGCGCACCGCTTCGTCGGGACCGGCGCCGTCCTCGCCGTGGCCGCCGTTTCCGGCATCGCCGATGTCGATGCCGTCACCGTCTCGATGGCCGGGCAGGCCGGAGGCGGAGTGGGCGCCGAGACAGCGGGCCTTTCCATCCTCGTCGCCGTGGCCGTCAACACCCTGTCGAAGGCGGCGATCGCCGCAACGGCGGGTGGACAGCGGATCGGCGCGCAGGTCGCCGCCGTCAGCCTCGCGGCGTTGCTGGCGGCGGCGCTGGGCTGGATTTTCAGTCCCTGACCTCGCCCCGGCCTTGCCTTCGTCGCCGGCCTCGCCCAGAAGTCTAGCCATGCAGCATCCCGTCCCCGAGTTCATCTACAAGGTTGCCGGTCGCGCGGTGTTCGACCAATCGCTGGCGGCCGGCCGGTTCGTCGGCCAGCCGGTCGATCATGCCGATGGCTACATCCACTTCTCCACGGCAGCGCAACTGGCCGAGACGATCCGCCTCTACTTCGCGGGCCTCGGCGCGCAGGTGCTGTTCCAGGTGGCAACGGCGCCGCTGGGCGAGGCGCTGCGCTGGGAGGCCTCACGCGGCGGCGCCAGGTTCCCCCACCTCCATGGCGAACTGCCGATGGCGGCGGTGATCCGGCGCGCCGCGCTCGACGTGCCCGCCGATGGGCTGGTCCCACTGCCGGACTGGGTCCGATGATCTTTTCCGGGCTGTCGCCACTGCTCCGCGTGCCGCTCCTCTCCGGGCTCACCCGCGAGGCGCTGCTCAGGATGGATCCCGAGATCGCCCATGGCGCGACCATCGCCGCGCTGCGCCTCGGCCTGGCGCCCGAGCAGGAGGGCGCCGATCCGCCCGAACTGCGCACGACGCTGTGCGGCCTCGAGCTGCGGAACCCGGTCGGCATGGCTGCCGGCTTCGACAAGAATGCCGAGGTGCCCAAGCCGCTGGCCCGCATGGGCTTCGGCATGGTGGAGGTCGGTACCGTCACGCCGCGCCCGCAGCAGGGCAACCCGAAGCCGCGGCTGTTCCGCATCGCGGCCGCCGAAGGCGTGATCAACCGCATGGGCTTCAACAACGAGGGACACGAGGCCGCCTTCGCGCGGCTGAAGGGTGCCCATGTCGGGGCCATCCTCGGGGTCAATATCGGGGCGAACAAGGACAGCGAGGATTTCGTCGCCGACTATGTCAAGGGCGTCACCCGCTTCGCCGAAGTCGCCGACTACCTGACGGTGAACATCTCCTCGCCCAACACACCGGGCCTGCGGAACCTGCAGGCCGACGAGGCCCTGACCCGTCTGCTCGCCGCCGTGCTGAAGGCCCGCTCGAAGGCCTCGGTCCGCGTACCGGTGCTGCTGAAGCTCGCCCCCGACCTCGACGAGAAGGCTCTCGACGGCATTGCGCGGGTGGTCCTCGCCACCGACCTCGACGGACTGATCATGAGCAACACCACGCTCGGCCGCGAGACCGTGGCCGGCATGGAGAACGCCGGCGAGGCCGGCGGGCTCTCCGGACGGCCGCTGTTCAACCTCGCCACCAGCCGCCTCGCCCAGCTGCGCCAGCGCGTCGGCAGCCTGCCGATCGTCGGGGTCGGCGGCATTCATTCGCCGGAAAGCGCCGTCGCCAAGTTCGAGGCCGGTGCCAATGCCATCCAGCTCTACACCGCGCTGGTCTTCGGCGGCCTCGATCTGCTCGATCGGGTGAAGCGCGGCCTCGCCGCCACGGTCCGCAGCCGCGGCCTCGGCTCGGTCGCCGGCCTCACCGGCGCCACCACGGCCGAGTGGGCCTCCGGCAAGGCCAGCCTGTAGTCGAAGAGCGGCGTCCGCTGCTCATAAGGCGTGGTGTTTCACGTGGAACGCGCTGCGCCCCACTCACCGTTCGGCGGCGAGCAGGGACACCGCAAGCAAAGCCCGACGGGCTATGACGTCCTGCAAAGAATACCGCTTCCTGCCGTCGGCAACGGCCGAAAGGAGCCTCTCGAGAGCGCTCTGCAGGCTGTCGTCGGACCACAGGCGCAACTGTCGTTCCAGCCCGGCGCGGCGCGAGAAGTGCGGCTTCGGCCGCGCCGCGTCGAGCACGGCACCGGCCGGCCGGCCGGAATCGACCTCGGAGCGCCAACGCCGCAGCGTCGCGAAGTGGCCGAGGCAGCTGGCCAGCACCTGCTGCACGTTGATGGCCGCCGCGAGGGCCCGTTCCAGGGCCTGGTCGAGGGCCGCGGCATTGCCGGCGGCGGTGGCGTCGACGATCTCGTCGAGCACCAACGCGGCATTGTCGGCACACAGCAGCAGGATGTCGTCGCGGGTGATCAGCTTGCTCTGGGCGGCATAGAGCTCGAGCTTTTCGAGCTCGCGCCGGGTGACCTCCCGGTCGTTGCCGAGGGAGTCGCGCAGGGCCGCCACGGCGTCGGCGTCGGCGCGAATGCCGGCCTTGGCGAAGCTCTCGGCGATCAACCGGCCCAGCGATTCGTCGCTATCGGGGAAGCACGGCAGGGCACGGCCCGTGCGGGCCGCCTCGACCAGCGCGCGCAGCGGATCCCGCGGCGCGAGGTTGCCGGCCTCGAGGATGATGGCGGCACCCGGCGCATCGGCCAACTCGGCGAGCGTCACGACGAGGCCCTTGCCGGCGCCGCGCACGCGAATTACCCGCCGGTCGCCGAACAGCGAGGTGGTGCGCGCCTCGAGCGCGAGGCGCGACGGATCGGCGTCCAGCTCGCCGGCGTCGAGCACCACGAGGTTCATGCCGTCGGCGTCGGTGCCGGCAAAACGCCGCGCCAGCCGCTGCGCAGTCTCGCGCACGAGGCCGGCATCGGGCCCGTAGGCGAGGAAGATACCCTGTTCGATGTCGGGGCGATCGAGAAAGCGACCGACCTCGTGCGCCTTGAGCGCGACCATCAGCCGACCGGTCGGGAGAGCGCGCCGAGCAGCGTGAGCCGGACCGTTTCGGCGAGGGCGCGGGCCGCCTGTTCGCGGGCCTGCAGTTCGGCCTCGTACTCGCTCAGACCCTGCCGATCGATGGTGAACGGGGCTGCGGCGGAGCGGCTCGTGGCGTAGACCACTGCACCGTCGGCGCCGACGATCTCGATCCTGGCGGTGACGACGGCCTCGCGCTGGGCGGCCGGCCGGGCGACATTGGAGCGGGTCAGCGCCCGCGTCGCGGTGCTGACGGCGAGGCGGACAAGGGGTACCGAGGGGTCGGCACTGCGGCCGAGGCGGAGTGCGAGCTCCTGGTAGATGACCTGCTCGAGCCGGTTCTCGGGCCGGGCGTAGCGAAAGGCGTGCCGCTCCACGCCGAGGCCGCGCTCGCCGTAGACAGGCGTGAAGCCCGAACAGGCGGAGAGCGTGGTGGCGCCGCCGATGGCCAGCGCCAGCACGGCGGCCCGTACCAGAGGCGCTCTAGACGACCACATTGACGATCCTGTCAGGCACGATCACCAGCTTTCTGGGACTCCTGCCTTCCAGCATGCGGGCAACCGCCTCGAGTGACAAGGCCTGTTTCTCCACCAGATCGGAGGGAGCGCCGACCGGCACGGTGATCTCACCGCGACGCTTGCCGTTGACCTGGACCGGGATGACGACGGACGAATCGAGCAGCAGGGCCGGATCGACCTCCGGCCAGACGGCATCGATGACGAGCCCGGACCTGCCCAGGGCGGCCCAGCAGGTTTCGGCGAGATGCGGCATCATCGGGGCGACGACCTGGACCAGCCGCTCGACGGCCTCGCGCAGGGCGGCGAGCTGGGCCGGCGCGATCGCACCGGACGTGGCCTGCGCGAACCTGCCGATGGCGTTGGAAAGTTCGTAGATCTGGGCGACGGCGCGGTTGAAGCGGAGGCCCTCGATCTCGCTGCCGACGCTGGCGACGGTGCGGTGGACGCTGCGACGCAGGTCGGCCACACCCTCCTCGCCGCTCGCGCCGGACGTGGGCCCTTCCGCCTCGCGGTCGAGGAAGTCGGCAACCAGCTTCCAGACGCGCTGCAGGAAGCGGCTGGCGCCCTCGATGCCGGCCTCGGTCCACTGCACGTCGCGCTCGGGCGGCGAGTCGGACAGCATGAACCAGCGCGCCGTGTCGGCGCCGTAGGTGGCGACGATCTCGTCGGGATCGACCACGTTCTTCTTGGACTTGCTCATCTTCTCGATGGAGCCGATCTCCACCGCCGCGCCGGTCTTGGCGTGCCGGGCGGTTCGGACGTCGCCACCGCTGACCAGTACGTCGGCCGGCGAGAGCCACTCGCCCGAGGCGTCGCGATAGGTCTCGTGCACTACCATGCCCTGGGTGAACAGGCCCTTGAAGGGTTCGTCGAGGTCGAGATGCCCGGCCTTCTTCATGGCGCGGGTGAAGAAGCGCGAATAGAGCAGGTGCAGGATCGCGTGCTCGACGCCGCCGATATACTGGTCGACCGGCAGCCAGGCGTTGGCAACCGACGGAATCGTCGGAGTCTCGGCCTCCGGGGCGGTGAAGCGGGCGAAGTACCAGGAACTGTCGACAAAGGTGTCCATGGTATCGGTCTCGCGCGTCGCCGGGCGGCCGCATTGCGGGCAGGCGACGTGCTTCCAGCTCGGGTGATGATCGAGCGGATTGCCGGGCCGGTCGAAGCTCACATCCTCCGGCAGCACCACCGGCAGGTCCTTGTCGGGCACCGGCAGGGTGCCGCAGACCTCGCAGTGGATCACCGGGATCGGGCAGCCCCAGTAGCGCTGGCGCGAGATGCCCCAGTCGCGCAGGCGGTAGTTGACCTCGACGCTGCCCTGCGGATGATTGTCGACGGTCCGCGCGGCGAAGTGCGCGGCGATGGCGCGCTTGGCAGCCTCGATCTCGAGGCCGTCGAGGAAGTCGGAGTGATAGATGCGGCCGGGACCGGTATAGGCCTCGTCGCCGACCTCGAAGCCGTCCGGATCGCCGCCTTCCGGCAGCACCACCGGGATCACCGGCAGGCCGTAGCGCCGCGCGAAGTCGAGATCGCGCTGGTCGTGCGCCGGACAGCCGAAGATGGCGCCGGTCCCATAGTCCATCAGGACGAAATTGGCGATGTAGACGGGCAGCGTGGCGCCAGGCCGAACCGGATGGACGACGTGCAGCCCGGTGAAGCGGCCGAGCTTCTCGGCCTTGTCGATGGTCTCGGTGGCCGTGCCGTGCCGGCGCGTCTCGGCGATGAACTCGGCCAGTTCCGGGTTGCCCGCCGACAGTTCGGCGGCGAGCGGGTGATCGGCCGAGATAGCGATGAAGCTCGCCCCGAAGATGGTATCGGGCCGGGTGGTGAACACCTCGATGCTGGTCGACGCGGTTTGCGCGGAGGGGACCAGCTCGAAAAACAGCCGCAGGCCTTCGGAACGGCCAATCCAGTTGCGCTGCATGGTGCGCACCTTGTCGGGCCAGCGGTCGAGCGTGTCGAGGGCCGCCAGCAGCTCTTCCGAATAGTCGGAGACCTTGAGGAACCACTGCGTCAGCTCGCGCTGCTCGACCACCGCGCCGGACCGCCAGCCGCGCCCGTCGATCACCTGCTCGTTGGCGAGCACGGTCATGTCGACCGGATCCCAGTTGACCTTGGACTTCTTGCGGTCGACGAGCCCGGCCCGGAGGAAATCGAGAAACAGTTTCTGCTGCTTGGCGTAGTAGGCGACGTCGCAGGTGGCGATCTCGCGCGTCCAGTCGATGGCAAGGCCGATCGACTTGAGCTGCTTCTTCATTGCCGCGATGTTGGCGTAGGTCCAGCCCTTGGGATGGACCTTGTTCTGCATCGCGGCGTTCTCGGCCGGCAGGCCGAACGCGTCCCAGCCCATCGGGTGCAGCACGTTGTGCCCGCGCATGCGCATGTAGCGGGCAAGCACGTCGCCCATGGTGTAGTTGCGCACGTGGCCCATGTGGATGCGCCCCGACGGATAGGGGAACATCTCGAGCACGTAATAGGGCTTGCGGCTATCGTCGGGTCTGACCACGAAGCTCCGGGCCTCGTCCCAGGCCTTCTGCCAGCGCGGCTCTTCAACGCGCGGATTGTAGCGTTCGACGCTTCTACCGGTCACTTTCAGGACGTCCTCTCGGCCCGCAGAGGCATTGCTTTGCAGGGGGTTTTTGGCTACCGGACCATCATCAGAAATCGGCTGGACGGTCAACAGTTGCGCAGCGGTGGCGCCCCCGAGAGACTGGCGGAAATCCGGCAGCGGATCGACGCCGCGCGCCGTCGCTTCGGATCGCCACCGCAGCGCGTGGAACTGGTGGCGGTCTCCAAGACCTTCGACGGCGAGGCGATACGTCCGTTCCTTGCCGCCGGGCAGCGCGTGTTCGGCGAAAACCGCGTGCAGGAGGCCAGGGAGAAATGGCCGGCGCTCAGGGCTTCGTATGACGGCATAGAACTGCATCTGATCGGTCCGCTGCAGACCAACAAGGCGCGCGAAGCGGTTGCCCTGTTCGATGTGATCGAGAGCGTCGATCGCGACAAGCTGGCCGGCGTTCTGTCGGCCGAGATGGGGCGGGCCGGGCGCTATCTGCCGGTCTTCGTGCAGGTCAATATCGGGCGAGAGGCGCAGAAGGCGGGGGTCGATCCGGACGAGGCGGTGGCCTTCGTCGCCCGTTGTCGGGACGTGCACGGCCTGAACGTGCTCGGACTGATGTGCATCCCCCCCGACGGCGTTCCGCCCGGGCCGTATTTCGCCCAGCTCGCCATGCTGGGACGCGCCGCCGCGGTCGCGTGCCTGTCGATGGGCATGAGCGGCGATTTCGAGACGGCCATTGCCATGGGCGCAACGCACGTCCGGGTGGGCAGTGCGCTGTTCGGGACGCGCCCACGGGGTGGCGGAGATACTATTCCGGCATAGGATCGGTCCGCTGCGCCGGACCGGCCACGCAGGTTGATCCGGCCTCTCCGCAGCTGCGTAGAAACCCGCGAGCCGGATGAAACGCAATCCTGTCAAATCACGTTCCTAGAGTTGCATGCACCGTCACGCCGTTTTGATTGGCGGCCAAACGGCAGCTCAAAATACTAAAATGTCAGTGGCGGCTTGGGGATAATACGATGAACAGACGGCGCATTCTGGTAGTGGACGACGATCAGGAGCTGCGCAGGATACTCGTCGAGCAATTGTCGCCCTACCGGGAATTCGACCTGCTCGAGGCGGGCAGCGCCGCAGACGCACTCGCAAAAGTGCGCGGCGCCCATGTCGACCTGATGCTGCTGGACGTCGGCCTGCCAGACATGGACGGGCGCGAAGCGGTCAAGATCCTGCGGCGCGAGGGGTTCAAGAGCCCGATCATGATGCTGACCGGCCAGGACAGCGATGCCGACCAGATCCTCGGCCTCGAATCGGGGGCCAACGACTATGTGACCAAGCCGTTCCGCTTCTCCGTCCTGCTGGCCCGAATGCGCGCGGCGCTGAGGCAGCACGACCAGAGCGAGGACGTGGTGTTCACCATCGGGCCCTACTCCTTCCAGCCGGCGGCCAAGCTCCTCGAGGCGCCGGACGGCGGCAAGGTGCGACTGACCGACAAGGAGACCTCGATCCTCAAGTACCTCTACCGGCAGGGCCCCAAGACCATCACGCGGGAAATCCTGCTCAAGGAGGTGTGGGGCTACAACAACCGGGTCACCACCCATACGCTCGAGACCCATATCTACCGCCTGCGCCAGAAGATCGAGCGCGACCCCTCCAACGCGCGGCTGCTGGTGACCGAAGAGGGCGGCTATCGACTGGTACCGTGAGGGATCGACCCTCGGGGAACGGTGCGAAGCATGGGATAACCCGACGCGCGTAAGCATGCGCGGCAAAATGGATTCCGGTTCCTTAAGAGAAATGCTCTATATCGACCCCGCGGGGCACGATCCGGACGCCGGCAGGTCCGGGACGCGTCTTCGGCTCGGGATTGGGGCGGGATGCAGCTAGACGACGCGGCGACGATACTGGGACGCGCGGACTTCTTCGAAGTCTGCGACGCCGAGCAGCGGCGCCTGCTGGCATTCGCCTCGGAGCGCAAGAAGTTTCGTCCCGGTTCGGTGATCTACGCCTCGGGCGACGTGCCGGAGGGCGCCCACGTGCTGATCTCCGGAACAGTGGCGACCCTGCAGGACGGAGCCGAGGACAACCCGTACCTCGTCCACGAAACGGGGGCCCTGCTGGGCGCGATGGGCCTGGTCGTGGCCAAGCCCCGGCCGGTGACGCTCAAGGCGATCGATGCGGTGGAGACGCTGCTGGTGCCGCGTGCCGCCTTCATGAAGCTCGCCAACCAGTATCCGCTGCTCGCGGCGCGCGCGGCCGAGCGGATCCGGCTGGAACTCACCAGCTATCTGGGGGCGATCGAGAAGGTGCGCGGCCGGATCGGCTGAGGGCACGGCCTGCTCAGGCGAGGAGGGCCTCCGCTTCGATCTCGACCAGCCAGTCGGGATCGACGAACGCGGTCACCTGCATCACGGTGGTGACCGGGCGGATGGCGCCGAAGACCTCGGCGTGAGCGCGGGCAGCGTCCTTCCACAGCGCGATATCGGTGAGGAGAATGCGGGTGCGCGTGACCTGCTCCAGCGCCCCGCCGGCATCGGCGATGGCCCGTCCCACGATCTCGAGGCAGCGGCGGGTCTGCAGATAGGCATCGCCCCGGCCCGCCGTTCCGCCGCCGGCCGCGATCGGCGCGGTCCCGCCGACGACGATGAGATTGCCGACCCGCACGGCGCGCGAGAAACCGATGACCGGCTCGAGATAGGAGCCGGAGCTGACGAGCATGCGACTCATGACGGCTCCGAGGCGAAGCGGACGATGACCGGGACGTGGTCCGAAGGCCTGTCGGACCAGCCGCGGGCCGGCCTGACGATCTCGGCCCCGACGGTGTGGGCGGCGAGGTCGGCGGTGGTCCAGATGTGATCGAGGCGGCGGCCCTTGTCGGCGGCATTCCAGTCGCGGGCCCGGTAGCTCCACCACGAATAGAGCTTCTGGTCGGCGGGGAAGTACTTGCGCACCACGTCGACCCAGCCGTGACCACCGGCCAAAAGGGCGTTCAGCGCCCCGGTCTCGACCGGCGTGTGGCTGACCACGTCGATGAGCTGGCGGTGGCTCCAGACGTCGTGCTCGAGAGGGGCGATGTTGAAGTCGCCGCAGATCAGCTGCCGGTCGCGGAAGTGCTCCTCGCCGAACCAGGCCTTGAGCTCATCCAGGAAGCCGAGCTTGTGGCGGAACTTCGGGTTGATCTCGGGATCTGGCTCGTCACCGCCGGCGGGAATGTAGAAATTGTGGACGGTGACCGGCCCGCGGCCGAAATCGAGCCGCGCCGAGACGTGCCGGCTGTCCTCGATGCCGCAGAAGACGCGACTCGAGATGTCCGTCAGCGGAAACTTCGAGAGGATGGCGACGCCGTGATAGCCCTTCTGGCCGTGCACGGCCTGGTGCGGGTAGCCGGCGGAGCTGAAGGCCTGACGCGGGAACTGGTCGGCGAGGCACTTGATTTCCTGCAGGCAGAGCACGTCCGGGCGGTAGCCGGCGAGGAAATCCAGCACCAGCGGCAGCCGCAGGCGCACGGAGTTGATGTTCCAGGTGGCAAAGGTGATCGGCATCGAGGCGCCCAGCAGTGCGGGCGCTCCTTATGCCGGGGGGCCGTCGAGGCGTAAAGCCGGTATCGGTGGCTCAGCCCTCCGCCGGAGCGGCGACGGCGCGATAGGTGGGGTCGATGTAGAAATAGGACTTGGGGATCTCGACGCCGGTCTCGACGTCATAGAGCGAGAAGGTGAGTTCGGCCCCCGAGGGTTCGGTCAGGGTCCACTGCTTGAGATCCTTGCTGTCGGTGTCGAAGACCAGCGCCACGCGCACGATGCCGGCCGGGGTATCGTCCTGCAGGGTGACCGAGAAGTAGTCGTCGGACTGGCTGAGAGCGACGATGTTGGCCTTGAACAGGTCGATCTCGGCATCGAGGAACTGGCGCAGCGGCACCTTGTCCTGCGGGTAGGCGTACTGCGTCTTCTCCTTGCGATCGACGACGTAGAAGCCGCGGCCGACCGAGACGATCTGCTCGTAGGAGGGGGGATTGTAACGGAACAGGATCTTGCCCGGCCGCTCGAGGAAGAAGGTGCCCTCGATGCGCTGGCCCTGCGTGTCGATCTGCAGGAAGCGGCCGACCATGGTCCGGATCGCCGAGTTGTGGACATTGATCTCGCCGATCAACGTGCGCTCGGCCTCGGTGATCTCGCGCGGCTGCGGCGCGCCGGCCTCCTGGCCGAGTGCGGGAGACAGCGCGGCAAACGCGGCGAAGGCGAGGAAGCTGCGGCGAATCATGGGCTTGTCGGATCCGTTGCGGTTGGCTCACGAAGGATGAGCCTAGCCGGCAATTGCGGCAAGAGGTGGAAGCCCGGCGACGACGGATTGACCGACCCGGCCGGCCAACGGATAGGGAGGTGGAAAGGCCGCCCCCGATGCTGCTCGATCTGTTCCACCTGCCGACGACCGGGCCGCCACGGCGGCCGACGCGGGTCGTCGTCTATGGGCGACACCCGCAGCGCTGGCTCGCCACGCTCGCCCCGGACGCGGCCGTATGGTCGGGCCTGGCGGACGAGGTGGTGCTGGTGAGGACCTCGTTCGAGCTGCTGCGGCAGGGACATCGCGCCGGCCGGCAGAGCATCGTCGTGCCGCTCAGGGAACGGAACATCGCGCGCAGCCCGCGGCTCTACTGGGGCCTGTGGCCGTCGCGTCGTGCGGTTCGGCTGCTGGCCGACAAGCGGGCCTTCGGCGGCTACCTCGCGGCCGAGGGCCTGACCGGGCTGGCACCAGCGCACTTCGATCGACCCGGCGACGTGCGTTTTCCGGTTGTGGTGAAGCGCCCCGTGGGCAGCGGCGGCGAGGAGGTGGCGCTGGCGCGCAGCGCCGCCGAACTGGCGCGGGTGCTCGACGAGCCGCGCTTCCGTCACCGGCCGGTGGTGCTGCAGGCGCATGCCGGCGCCGGAGACGACCACGTCACCCATGCCGTGGCCGTCGGCGGACGCATCGTGTGGCATCGCGGCTATCGCTACCGGCTGCTGCCCGGCACCGAAATCCAGACCTCAGACACGGTTCTCGGGATCGAGCCGTTCACGGAGACGGCCACGACGCTGGCGTCCTTCGAACGGCTGCTGCTGCCGCTCGCCTATGACGGTCCGCTCAACATCGATACGCGGCGGCGCGCCGACGGACAGGTGACGGTGCTCGAGGTCAATCCCAGGATGGGCGGCTCGCTGATGCGGCCTGAACATGTCGAGGACCTGCGCGCCTGTCTCGCGGCGGTGATCGCCCACGCCCGGCCGATGTGGCGGCGGCCGCCGCCACCTGCTCAGTAGCCGTCGGCGTTGTTGCCGACGAGGATCTCGCGCTTGCCGGCGTGGTTGGCGGCACTGATGACGCCTTCCTTCTCCATGCGCTCGATCAGCGTCGCCGCCTTGTTGTAGCCGACGGCGAGGCGGCGCTGGATATAGGAGGTCGAGACCTTCTTGTCGGTGAGCACGACATTGACGGCCTTGTCGTAGAGTTCGTCGCCCGAGCCCGAGTAGTCGTCGCCCGGCATCGTGCCGCCATCGTCATCGAGTTCGTCCTCGTCGGCGGTGATCGAGTCGAGATAGTCCGGCGAGCCCTGCGACTTGAGGTGCGCGACGACGCTCTCGACCTCGCCGTCGGAAACGAAGGGGCCGTGCAGGCGCCGGATGCGGCCGCCACCGGCCATGTAGAGCATGTCGCCGTTACCCAGCAGTTGCTCGGCGCCCTGTTCGCCCAGGATGGTGCGGCTGTCGATCTTGCTGGTCACCTGGAAGCTGATGCGGGTGGGGAAGTTGGCCTTGATGGTGCCGGTGATGACGTCGACGGACGGGCGCTGCGTGGCGGTGACCATGTGGATGCCGGCGGCGCGGGCCATCTGGGCGAGGCGCTGGATGGCGCCTTCGATGTCCTTGCCGGCGACCATCATCAGGTCGGCCATCTCGTCGACGATGACGACGATATAGGGCAGCGGCTCGAGATCGAACTCCTCGCTCTCGAAGATCGGCTCGCCGGTCTCGCGGTCGAAGCCGGTCTGCACGGTTCGGGTGATGATCTCGCCCCTGGCGGCGGCTTCCCCGACGCGCTGGTTGAAGCCGTCGATGTTGCGCACCCCGATCTTGCTCATCTTGCGGTAGCGGTCCTCCATCTCGCGGACCGCCCACTTGAGCGCCACCACCGCCTTGTTGGGGTCGGTGACCACGGGGGTGAGCAGGTGCGGGATGCCGTCGTAGATGGAGAGTTCGAGCATTTTCGGGTCAACCATGATCAACCGGCACTGCTCGGGCGTCATCTGGTAGAGCAGGCTGAGGATCATGGTGTTGATGCCGACCGACTTGCCCGAGCCGGTGGTGCCGGCGATCAGGAGGTGCGGCATGCGGGCGAGATCGGCGATGATGGGCTCGCCGCCGATGGTCTTGCCGAGGCAGATGGGCAGCTTGCCCTTCATCTTCTCGAAGTCTGACGAGGCGAGCATCTCGCGCAGGTAGACGGTCTCGCGCATCTCGTTGGGCAGCTCGATGCCGATGGCGTTGCGGCCGGGAACCACGGCGACGCGGGCCGAAATCGCGCTCATCGAGCGGGCGATGTCGTCGGCGAGGGAGATGACGCGGCTCGACTTGATGCCGGGCGCCGGCTCGAGTTCGTAGAGCGTCACCACCGGGCCGGGGCGGACGTTGATGATGTCGCCCTTGACGCCGAAATCGGCGAGCACGGATTCGAGCTTGCGCGCCATCTGTTCGAGCCGCTCGGGCGCGTGCTCGGGGCTCGGGCCCTTGTGCTTGGGCTGGGCGAGCAGGCTCAGCGGTGGCAGCTCGAAGCCGGCCTCCTCGTCGTCGAGCAGCGACCCCTGGGCTTCGCGGGTGGCACGGAGGCCGGGCTGCGGCCGGGGAGCCGGGGCGGCGACGCGCGGCGAAACGACGGGTGCGGTCAGCGGCGCGGTCACCGGGCGCGCGGCCATCGGCCCGCGCGAGGGGGTCGGCATCTCCCAGCGCGCCGGCTCGGGGGCGAAGTCGGTCGCGTCGGCGTCGTCATCGTCGAGGTCGAACGGCGGCTCGTCGCGATCGGCGCCGGGCGCCGCAGCGAGGTGGCGCTCGAGCGCGGCAGCGGGCTCGGCCTGCGGCGGTGCCGCGGGGGAGACGACGGGGGGTACGACGCGCGCTCCGGCCAGGCTCGGCTCGACCGCATCGCCGCGCCAAGCCTGCTGCTCGGCCTGGGCGGCCTTGCGGGCGGCAAAGGCGGACCGGGCCCGGCGGAAGGCGGCGCCGGCCGAGAATCCCAGATGCGCCATGGCGCCGAGCGCGATGTCGAACATCGAATCGCGCTCCGGCCGGTCGTCCCCGGCGCCGGCGGCATCGACTTCAACCACCGGTGCGACGGAGGCGGCGGCCGCCTTGTCGGTGGACTTGCCGCTGGTCCTGCCGCTGGCCTTGCCGGCGCTCGTGCCGGACTGCCGGGCACGGGGACCGGCCTCGAAGCGCGGCAGGCTCACTCTGCCGAAGCCCATGGCCAGCCAGAACAGGGCCAGGCCGGGCGCCGCGATGATGATGGCGAACAGCACGGCCGTCACCGGCTGCGGGGTCTCGCCGGTGACGAGGCTGGCGAGATTGGAGAAGCCGGCGCCGATGAGGCCGCCGAGCCCGGTGGGCAGCGGCCAACTCTCGGGTACCGCGACGAAGGCGAAAATGCCGCAGCTCAGCAGGCTCGCTGCGATCCAGGCGACAAGCCTCAGGCCGATCCTCGTTGGGGTGCGCAGGCGGATTAGGCTCCAGCCCCACAGGGCCGGCGGCACGAGGACGACGAGCACACCCAGACCGAACACCTGAAAGGCCACGTCGGCGATCACCGCCCCGGGAAATCCCAGCCAGTTTCGCGCCGGGGCGCCCGAGGCGTAGGAGAAGCTCGGATCGTCCACCGACCAGGTCGCGAGGGCAACGAGCACGACGGCGACGAGCCCGAGGACGATCGCGCCGACGAGGCGGACGGGGATACGGATGGCTATGGCGGGGGCGGGCTCGCGACGGGCGTCATCGAGCAGGTGCTGTGCCGGCATCGTCTCAAACACTCTACACAACTGGAACGCAGGGCGCCGCCGGGGGGCGTCGCCGATCAGCTGCGATCCTAGGCCGGTAGGGTTAATCCGGTGCTAACCGGGCGCCGGTCGGCGCCGTGGTCGCGTCAGGCCTTCCGGGGTGCCGGAAACACCCGCCAGCGCCTGGGCCGGAAGGCAATGCGGGTGCGCTCGCCGGCCGGATGGTCGAAGGGCAGGTCGATTTCGACGCGCCCGGGATGGCCGCCGATCTCCAGCTCGACGCGGCGCGTACCGCCGACGCGGCGCGCGGCCACAACAACTCCGACGAGCGCCGCGCCGTCCTCGACCAGTTCGATGTCGTGCGGCCGGAAGTAGAGGCCGGCCGGGCCCGACGGCTCGTGCGGGGCAGGCAGGCCGATGGCGCGTCCACCGGTCCAGACCTCGTGATTGTCGACGGTCACCGGCAGCGTGCTCGATTCGCCGATGAAGCTGAAGACGAAAGGGTTCTGCGGCCGGTCGTAGACCTCGTCGGGCGTGCCCACCTGCTCGATGCGGCCCTGGCTCATCACCACCAGCCGGTCGGCGAGCTCGAGGGCCTCTTCCTGGTCGTGGGTGACGAACACGGTGGTGTGTCCGGTGCGGTCGTGGATCTCGCGCAGCCATTTGCGCAGCTCCTTGCGCACCTGGGCGTCGAGGGCTCCGAAGGGCTCGTCGAGCAGCAGCACGGCCGGTTCGATGGCGAGCGCCCGGGCGAGGGCGACGCGCTGGCGCTGGCCGCCCGACAGCTGCTGCGGGTAGCGCTTCTCGAGGCCGGAGAGCTGCACGAGGTCGAGCAGCTCGAGGGCGCGGCGACGGATCTCGGCCCTGGGCGGCCGGGTGGCGCGCGGCCGCACCGAGAGCCCGAAGGAGACGTTGTCGAGTACCGTCATGTTGCGGAACAGCGCGTAGGCCTGGAATACGAAGCCGACATTGCGCTGCTGCACGGTGCGCAGCGAGGCATCCTCGGCGCCGAAGAAGATGCGGCCGGCGGTCGGGCTCTCGAGCCCGGCGACGAGCCGGAGCAGCGTGGTCTTGCCCGAGCCGGAGGGGCCGAGCAGGGCGATCAGCTCGCCCGAGCGAATGTCGAGCGAGACGTCGTCGAGCGCGGGGTAGAGCGAGAACTGCTTGCGGATGTTTTCGACGCGGATGTCCAACCGGTGCTTCCTTTCAGTGCCGTCTCGTGCCGGCGAGTTCCGCGCCGTAGCGGACCTCGAGGATGGTCTTGATCAGCAGCGTCACCAGCGCCAGGAGCGCCAGCAGCGACGCGACCGCGAAGGCGGCGGAGAAGTTGTACTCGTTGTAAAGGATTTCGATGTCGAGCGGCATGGTGGTGGTGCGGCCCCGGATGTGGCCGGAAACCACCGACACGGCGCCGAACTCGCCCATGGCGCGGGCGTTGCACAGCAGCACGCCGTAGAGCAGGCCCCACTTGATGTTGGGCAGCGTCACCCGGAAGAAGGCCTGCCAGCCGGTGGCGCCGAGCGAGAGCGCCGCCTCCTCGTCGGTGGTCCCCTGCGCCTGCATCAGCGGGATCAGTTCGCGCGCAATGAAGGGAAAGGTGACGAAGACGGTGGCCAGCACGATGCCGGGGACGGCGAAGATGATCTCGATCCCCATGTCGCGTAGCCACGGACCGAGCACGCTCTGGGCGCCGAAGAGGAGCACGTAGACCATGCCCGAGACCACCGGCGATACCGAGAAGGGCAGGTCGATCAGCGTGGTCAGGAAGCTCTTGCCCCAGAACTCGTACTTGGCGACGCACCAGGCGGCGGCGACGCCGAAGACCAGGTTGAGCGGCACCGCGATGGCGGCGACGGTCAGGGTCAGCGCGGTGGCGGTCTGCGTGCCACGATCGGCGAAGGAGGCCAGGTAGGTGTCGATACCCTTGCGGAACGCCTCGACGAAGACCAGCACCAGCGGCAGTACGAGGACCAGCGCCATGAAGGCCACCGCGACGAGAATCAGGGTGCGACGGACCCACGGCCGCTCGGTCGTCGGGTTGGTGTGGGCATTGGCCGGCATGATGCGCCGGCTGTCGTAGACGGCAACGTCCTGCTCATACATCGCCGAACCTCCTGCGGCTCCAGGCCTGGATCAGGTTGATGACCAGCAGCATCAGGAAGGCGATGATCAGCATGATGCCGGCGATCACGGCGGCCCCGGCCTGGTCGAACTCCTCTAGCTTGATGACGATCAGCACCGGCGCGATCTCGGAGATGTTGGGCAGGTTGCCGGCGATGAAGATAACCGAGCCGTATTCGCCGACGGCGCGGGCGAAGGCGAGGGCGAAGCCGGTGAGGATCGCCGGGGTGAGGCGCGGCAGGATTACCCGGACGAGGGTCTGCAGGCGGTTGGCGCCGAGGGTGGCGGCGGCCTCCTCGAGTTCGGCCTCGAATTCCTCCAGTACCGGTTGCACGGTGCGCACCACGAAAGGCAGGCCGATGAAGATCAGCGCGATGACGATGCCGCTCGGCGTGTAGGCGATCTTGAGGTTGAGCGCGAACTCGCTGAGTCCGAAGGGCAGCCATGCCTGGGCCTGCCACCACTGCCAGAGCGGGCCGCGCTCGGAGAATAGAGAACCGACCCAGCCCTTGGGGGCGTAGAGGCTGGAAAGCGCGATGCCCGCAACGGCGGTGGGGAGCGCGAAGGGCAGGTCGACGATGGCGTCGAGCAGGCGCCGCCCGAAGAAGCGGTAGCGCACCAGCACCCAGGCGACGATCAGCCCGAACACGACATTGACCAGCGCCGCGATCAGCGAGGAGCCGAAGCTCACCTCGAGCGCCTTGAGTGTGCGCGGCGCGGTGGCGATGCGGACGATCTCCTCGATCGGTACGGAGGCCGCCTTGAGGAACAGCCCGATGATCGGGATGAGCACGATCAGGCTCAGGTAGACGAGCGTATAGCCGAAGGTCAGCCGGAAGCCGGGCAGAATGCTGGGCTTGACGAAACTCCACCCCGCAGGAGCGGGGCGGAGCTTCGCGGTCGGGCGGCCGGCGCGCGGCAGGGCCGGGACCGGGCCGTCACTGAGCGGGGGTGTAGATCTGGTCAAATATCCCACCATCGCCGAAGTGTTTGGGCTGGGCCGTCTTCCAGCCGCCGAAGAGCGGATCATCAATAGAGACCAGTTCGATTGCGGGGAAGGCCTCGATCAGGGCCGGGTCGTTGACCTTGGCGGGATCGGAGGGGCGATAGTGGTTGGCCGCGGCCAGCGTCTGGCCTTCGGGCGAATAGAGATAGTCGAGATAGGCCTTCGCCACCTCGGCGGTGCCGCGGGCGGCGACGTTCCGGTCGACGATCGCGACCGGCGGCTCGGCAAGGATGGAGGACGGGGGGTAGACGATGTCGAAATTGTCGGCGCCGAACTCGTCGAGCACGAGGAAGGCCTCGTTCTCCCAGGCCAGCAGCACATCGCCCAGTTCCTTCTGGGCGAAGGTCACCGTGGAGCCGCGGGCGCCGGTATCGAGCACGGGGACGTTGGCGTAGAGGGCCTTGATGTACTCGATGTTCTTCTGTTCGTCGCCGGCATTGGCCTTGTTGGCCCAGGCCCAGGCGGCGAGGTAGTTCCAGCGCGCACCGCCAGAGGTCTTGGGATTGGGAGTGATGACCTCGATGCCGTCCTCGATCAGGTCGCCCCAGTCGGCGATGGCCTTCGGATTGCCCTTCCTGACGAGGAACACGATGGTCGAGGTGTAGGGGGTGGAGTTGTTGGGCAGCTCGGCGCGCCAGTTCCCGTCGATGAGCCCCGATTTCTCGGCAATGGCGTTGATGTCGCCCTCGAGCGCGAGGGTCACCACATCGGCGGCCAGACCGTCGATCACCGCCTGGGCCTGCTTGCCCGAGCCGCCATGACTCTGCTCGATGGTGAGGGTATTGCCGGTGGTGTCCTTCCAGTGCCTGGCGAAGGCCTCGTTGAACTGGGCGTAGAGTTCACGGGTCGGGTCGTAGGAGACGTTCAGCAGGGTCTGGTCGGCAGCGCGCGCGGTGATCACCGAGGCGAGGCCGAGCGCGGCAACGAGCGCTCCAGCGGCCAGCAGACGGGGTGCGGTCTTCATCGTGTCCTCCGTTTGGATACGGTGATTACTCTACTTGTCTGGTCGGCATTAACAAGCTTTGGCCAACCTGCCAAAACGGGCGGCAGGAGAAAATGCTCCCCTTGCCGAAGCTTTCCGGCAGAATTCCGTTGCATGGCCGGAACGGATCGGATCGGCCGTTAGCATTTTTTCGCCGACAGGCCCGTCAGGCGCCCCGCAGCAGTTCATCGATCCGGGCGGCCAGCGCCGTATCCCGGCGTGTCAGTCCGCCGACGGAACGGGTGGAGAGAGTGACCCGCACCCGGCCATGGGCGTTCCAGAGCTCGGGGTGGTGATCGGCGCGCTCGGCGAGAAGCGCCACGCGGGTCATGAAGGCGAAGGCCTCGGAAAAGCCTGCGAAACGGAAATCGCGGCCGATGGCGTCGGTGGCCGGATCGTAGACCCAGCCGTCGAGGCCGGCGAGAGCGGCCTCGCGATCGGCAGGGGTGAGCATGACGTCCATGGGCGGTTCCTCAGGCGACGGATCGCGGCAACCTGCGCCCGCATCGCGTCCGATCCAAGGCCAGCGGTCAGCGGACCGGACGGGTGGACTCCCGCACCACGAGGTCGGGATCGATCTGGGTGACGCGCGGCTCGGGCAGCACGTCGCCCGCCGAGATCAGCCGCATGACGCGGTCGACCGCCATGCGCGTGACGGTTTCCACCGCGTAGTTGACGCTGGTCAGCGGCACGCCGGCGAACTCGGCGAACTCGATATTGTCGAAGCCGGCGATTGCGACATCGTCGGGGACGCGGACGCCATGCGACTGGCACCAGCGCAGGGCCCCGAGCGCGAGGGAATCATTGGCGGCGAACACCGCGCTCGGACGGCGCGGACCGGCCATCAGCTGGTCCATGGCCCAGAAGCCGCGCCCGACCGAATGGCCGCGTGGATCGACGGTGAAGTCCGCATCGACCTCGATCCCGGCCTCGGCGAGCGCCTGCTGGTAGCCCTCGCGCTTCTCGAGATTGCCGAGCGGGTTGGAACTGTCGATGATGGCGATGCGGCGATGCCCCATGTCGATGAGGTGCCGGGTGGCCTTGTAGCCGCCGCGCCGCTCATCCATGCAGACCGCGTCGATGCCGGCATCGGGGTCGCCGACCAGCAGCACGATCGGATAGTTGGCCTGGCGCAGCGGACGGATGTGGTCGAGCTTGCGGTGGCTGGTGGGGTAGATCAGCATGCCGTCGACCTGGCGCGAGCGGAACATCTCGATCGCGCGGGTCTCCTCCGACAGGGTGTTGTTGGAGGTGGCAAAGAGAGTGCCGTAGCCACGCTCGCTGAGGGCGATCTCGATGGCCTGCGCGACGCGGGTCAGGGTGGGGTTGGTGATGTCGGTGAGCACCAGCCCGATGGTGCGGGTCTCCCGGCTGACCAGCGACTTGGCTATCTGGTTGGGCAGGTAGTTGAGCTCGTTCGCCGCCTGCCGGATCAGCGTGCGCGTCTGCTCCGGAATGCGCGGACTCTCGCGCAGCGCCAGCGACACCGTGTTGGTGGAGAAGCCGGTCTTGTCCGCAATGTCCTTGAGCCGAACGATCGACCTGCCCATGCCGCGCTTCTATGCCTCCGATGTCCCGGTGCTCCGCAGCCCGAGCCAATAGCGCACCTGAACGGCGCAATGCCACGGAAAAGCAGGCCATTCCACTGCCGACCGGCTGCGGCAGATGGTCGTGCGAACGCTAATATGCGGGGTCGCGGCCGGGCCCGCCGCCGTCGTCTCTAGTCCCATTTCGGGCTCCAGCCGGGGTTGATCTGGCGGGTATTGCGATTGCGGCCGGCGATGGCGGCGATCTCCTCGCTGCCGAGGCGGAGGTCGCGCGCCGCGTAGTTCTCGGCAATCCGCTCGAGATTGCCGGACGTGGGGATGACGATCAGCCCCTGCGCCAGCGAGAAGGCGAGGGCGATCTGGTGCGGGGTGGCGACGTGACGCTTGGCGATAGCCTCGATGACGGGGTCTCCGGCGCAGGCGCCGCGGGCCAGGGGCAAGTAGCAGGTCACGGAAATTCCGTTGTAGAGGCAGTAGTTTACCAGCTTCTGGTTGGTGAGGTAGGGGTGCCGTTCGAACTGATGGTTGGCGATGCGGCCGGGGCCGAGGATGGTCTTGGCCTCCTCGAGGTCGGAGATGGTGAAGTTGGAGACGCCGATCAGCCGGGTCAGGCCGCGGGACTGCGCCTCCGCCAGTTCTGCGAGGTAGGCGGGCATGTCGAGCCGGCCGCCGGGGGTTACCGGCCAGTGGATCAGGGTGAGGTCGAGACTGTCGACGCCGAGCGTCTCGCAACTGCGCTGCAGCGACGGCAGCAGGCGGCCGCGGGCGCAGTTGGCACCGGTGACCTTGGTGGTGATGAACACCTCGGCGCGCGGCAGGCCGGAGCGGCGCAACGCCTCGCCGCACTCACGCTCGGTATCGTAGCTCTGCGCGGTGTCGAGGTGCCGATAGCCGGTCTCCAGGGCGAACTGGATGGCGGCGATTCCCTCGGCGCCGGTGCGACCGAAGGTGCCGAACCCCATCGGCGGAATATTATACATGTTCGTCAATATGCTAGCTCCCTGGTCGCAAAGGCGCTGCGGTCCCGGTCGGGCCGGGGGTTGCGCGCCGCTTTCGGCAATATCGCACGTCCGTCTGGTGCCGGCGCGATTTCGCAGTTGACGGGTCGGCCGGCGTCATTCTAGTTTAACGATAATACAGCGCTGGCGCCAAACCGCCAGTGGGAAACGACCGCAGGGGGGTGGGACCCCTGATGGCCGGGAGGGTGGAGCATGGTCATCCGCTGGAGCCGATGGTCGCCGCAGCTTGCGCTGACGCCTGCGATCGCCATCACGCTGGTGGTGTTCGTGGGGGCGATCGCGTGGACGATCTACATGTCGTTCACCGAATCCAAGGCCTTCGCCAGCTACGCCATCGACTTCGCGGACTGGGGCCGCCAGTACGGCCGGCTGCTGAAGGACAAGGGTTGGACCATCGCGCTGAGGAACATGCTGATCCTCGGCCTGGGCAGCTTCCTGGCCATCATCTTCGGCTTCATCCTTGCCGCGCTGATCGATCGCGAGAAGCGCGGCGAGGGCTTCTTCCGAACCATATTCCTCTATCCGCTGGCCGTGTCGCTGATCGTCACCGGGGTCGCCTGGCGGTGGATGTTCAACCCCTCCTTCGGGGTCCAGGGGGCGCTCCACGCGATGGGGCTCACCTTCCTCAACTTCGACTGGCTGTCGAAATCAGAAACGGCAATGTACGGCGTGATCCTCGCCACGGTCTGGCAGGGCGCCGGCTTCTACATGGCGCTGATGCTGTCGGGCCTCAAGTCGATCAATTCCGAGATCTGGAGCGCGGCCCGGCTCGACGGGGTCAGCTTCTGGCGGCTCTATGCCGAGATCATCATCCCGATGATGAAGTTCACCTTCCTCACCTGCGCGATCCTGCTGTCGCTGGGCGTGGTCAAGGCCTACGACATCATCGTCGCGATGACCAATGGCGGGCCGGGCCAGGCGACCTGGGTGCCGGCCTATTTCACCATCAATGCCTACTGGGTCAAATCCAACCTCGCCTACGCCTCGGCGGCGGCGGTGATCATGCTGGGCTTCACCGCCCTCATCTTCCTGCCCCTGGTCCTTCTGACCGCGTGGCGCGAACGCAGCCGCGAAGCGAGGACCACATGAGCATGGCCGCCATGCAGCCCGGCGAGGTGGTCGTCGACAGCGCCCCCCGCTTCCCGCGGAGGCCCAGGCGCATCTCGGGTCGCTCCATCGCCATCCTGGTGTTCCTCACCATCTGCGCGGCGTTCTTCTGCGTCCCGCTCTATGTGATCATCACCACCTCGTTCAAGACGATGGAGCAGATCCGGCAGGGGGCGATCTTCTCGCTGCCGGCGCCGTTCACCTTCGAGCCCTGGGTGAATGCCTGGGACAATGCCTGCTCGGGCATCCGCTGCGACGGCCTCAAGGTCGGCTTCTGGAACTCCGTCGCGATCCTGATGCCGAGCCTCGCGCTCTCGATCGCGCTGTCCTCGGTCACCGGCTACGCGCTGGCCCTGTGGAACGTGCGCTGGGCGGGGACCTTCCTGTTCGTGCTGTTCATCTGCGCGTTCGTGCCGTTCCAGATCATCATGATCCCGCTGATCATCCTGAGCTCGGGGCTCAAGGTGTACGGCACCATCTGGGGCATCGCCATCGTGCACGCGGTGCTGTCGATGCCGTTCCTGACGCTGGTGTTCCGCAACTACTACAAGGGCATCCCGCAGGAGATCATGAGCGCCGCGATGATGGACTCGGGATCGTTCTGGCGCATCTTCTGGGAAATCATCATCCCGATGAGCGGCAACATCCTGATCGTGGTGCTGATCCTGCAGGTCACCTCGATCTGGAACGACTTCCTGCTCGGCCTCACCTTCGGCGGGCTGGGGACCCAGCCGATGAGCGTGGTGCTGGCCAACGTGGTGATCACCACCACCGGCGAGGCCGCCTACAACGAGAACATGGCGGCCGCGCTGGAGACGGCGATTCCGCCGCTGCTCATCTACTTCGTGCTCGGAAAGTTCTTCGTGCAGGGCATCACTTCCGGCGCGATCAAGGGGTAGGCGCATGCCACGCGTTCAGTTCGAAGACATCATCAAGGACTACGGCAAGCTGAGGGTCCTGAGAAATCTCGACCTCGCGATCGAGGACGGGGAATTCCTGGTGCTGCTGGGCCCGTCGGGTTGCGGCAAGACGACGCTGCTCAACCTGCTCGCCGGCCTGCTCGACGTCACCGCCGGGCGGATCATGATCGGCGAGCGGGACGTGACCGACCTCGATCCGAAGGATCGGGGCCTCGCGATGGTGTTCCAGTCCTATGCGCTCTACCCGACCAAGACGGTGCGCGGGAACCTCAAGTTCGGCCTCGCGGCCAGCAGGCTGGACACGGCCGAAATCGAGCGGCGTATCGCCTGGGCGGCCAAGCTGCTGCAGATCGAGCCGCTGCTCGATCGCAAGCCCGGGCAGTTGTCCGGCGGTCAGCGGCAGCGCGTCGCCATCGGTCGGGCGCTGGTCAAGCAGGTCGGCCTGTTCCTGTTCGACGAACCGCTGTCGAATCTCGATGCCAAACTGCGGACCGAGATGCGGCTCGAGATCAAGAAGCTGCACGACGAGCTGAAGTCGACCATCGTCTACGTCACGCACGACCAGATCGAGGCCATGACCATGGCCACCAAGATCGCGGTGATGGATCGCGGCGTGATCCAGCAGTTCGGCACACCCGACGAGATCTACGCGCGTCCGCAGAACCTGTTCGTCGCCGGCTTCATCGGGGCGCCGTCGATGAATCTGCGTCCGGCCAGATTGACGGCATCGCCCAACGGGCTGGCGGCCGACCTCGGCGGATTAACGATCAACCTCGCCTCCTACGGCTTCGTCCGGCCGCCGGAGACGGGAACGGAGATCGTCGTGGGGCTGCGGCCGGAGCATTTCGGGGCGCCCGGTGCAGTACCCGTCGGCGAGGCTGTCCGCTTCGAGCTGCCGCTGCAGCACAGCGAGCGCACCGGTGGCGATGCGACCGGCTACCTCAAGCTGGGCGAGGGGTTGCTGGCGGTCCGCATCGACCCCGAGGCGATCGGCGGATTCAGGCAGGGCGATCGGGTCGCGGTCGGCTTTCCGGCGTCGAAGCTGCATGTGTTCGACGCGCGCAGCGGACAACGGCTCTGAGCGAGCCACAGTCGGCCGGGTCACCCGGCCGGAGGATCGGGCCCGCCCGGATGGCGGGCGGACACGCGGCGGCCCCGGCGGAAGCCGGGCCGGGAGGGTCGTGTGTAGACTTGCCGGATGTCCCGGCACGCCCTGCGGCAAGACAGGGATGACAAGCGAACGGTCCGCCCGGGTGCGGACCCGAACTGGGAGAGACAGAATGCACAAGACAATCCTCGCCACCATGGCGGCGGCGCTGCTGCTGGGGGCGGCGCCGGTGGCCTCGAGCCTTGCCGAGGAGCTGATCGTCTATCACGGCTGGTCCTCGAAGGCCGAGGTAGCGGCGCTCAACGTCCTGCAGGGCGCGCTCAACGAGAAGGGCCATACCTGGAAGGACCTGGCGATTCCGCACAACTCGGGCGTCAACGTGTCCATCGTCAACATGGTCACCGGCGGCGACCCGCCGAATGCCTTCGTCACCTCCGATCCGCACATCTTCCGCGATCTCGCCGGGCTCGGCCTCGAGCGCGACCTGACCGACTTCTACACCGAGATCGGCGCGGCGGACGGCTTCTTCCCGATCGTGCGCGAGCTGTCGACGGTCGACGGCAAGATGGTGAAGGTCCCGCTGTTCCTGCATATCGACGGCATGGTCTACTGGAACATGGACGTGGCCAAGAAGGCCGGCGTCGATCCCACGGCCTGGAAGAGCGTCGACGAGATGATCGCCGACTTCCCCAAGGTCAAGGCCGCCGGGTTCGTGCCCGCCGCCGTGGGCGGCCAGGCATTCCAGGTCGGCTACCTGTTCCACGCCATGGTGGCGGCGATCGCCGGCCCCGACATCTACAACCGCATCTACTCCGAGACCCCGGACCCGGAAGCGTTCGACACGCCCGAGGTGCGCAAGGCGATCGAGGTGGTGCGCGCCTTCTCCAACGAGGCCACCCCGGAGAGCGAGAACCGCCCGTGGAACGAGACCACCAATACGGTGATCGCGGGCCAGGCGCTGTTCCACATCATGGGTGACTGGATGAAGGGCGAGTGGCTGGCGGCGGGCAAGACGCCGGGCGTCGACTTCGGCTGCCAGGTGATCCCCGGCGCGCTGGCCGTGCCAGTGACCTCGGATGCGATGGGCATCCTGGGTGGCCAACCGGCCGAGATCGACAAGGCCGAGCTCGACCTGGTCGCGGCCTTCGTCGACCCGGTCGTGTCGGCCAAGGCCAATCAGCAGAAGGGCTCGACGAGCCCGCGCGCCGATGCGCCGACCGATTTCCGCGACGCCTGCAACCAGGTGGCGATGGATGCCATGAACAAGCCCAACGGCTCGGTGAAGAACCCCTTCAACGTCATCACCGGCGACTGGAACAACGGCATCTGGACGGCCATGTACAATTTCTGGAGCGACAAGAACCAGACCACCGATGACGCGGTCACGGCGCTCAAGGATGCCCACGACCTGACGTTCAACTGAGGCGGCGGCGAGGCCGTCAACGTCCCGCGGCCCAACGAGGCCGCGGGATTGCGCGACTGAATGACCCGGAACGGGCGGGGCGCTGCCGCCATTTTCGCCGGGGCCCGCGCCGCGACGGGGCACCGCGGGGAGAAGCCACATGGACGACCGTCTGCTCGACCAGGATGCGGTGATGCAGATCTGCTTTGTCACCGATGACCTCGAGAGGTCGATGGCCTGGTTCGTCGACCTGACCGGCAAGCAGCCGGTCCATGTCGGCAAGTCGGCGGACCACGACACGGCACGGGCCGTCTATCGCGACCGGCCGGCCGAGGTCAGCTGCCGACTGGCCTTGTTCAGGTTCGCCAATATCGACGTCGAGTTCCTCGAGCCGGGCCCCGAGCGGAGCGCCTGGCGGGACGTGCTCGAGCAGAAGGGACCGGGCTGCCACCACATCGCGTTCCGGACCCGGAACATGCAGCGGCGCTCGCGCTACCTGACCGGCAAGGGCCATGGCGAGCTGCAGCGGGCCGAGTTCGACGGCGGACACGGCCGCTATGCCTATTTCGACACCGAGCCGCAACTGGGGGTGCAGATCGAGCTGCTCGAGTGGAACGACGACATGGAACCGCAGGGCTGACCTTCCACGGTCCTGCCACCGGCGGCGCCTCCGCCAGGGGGTGCCGCCGTTCCCGACGGGCGACGGCGGCCTCCGGTCAGGGTTGCCGAGGCCGGGCAACTGTCCGGTGACAACGACACCTGCACCCGCGCGGCGGCGTTTCTCCAAACCAAGCATAAACCATTCCAGACGATTGCGGGCGCCGATGACAGCGCTGTCGTGCCGATCGGGCCTGTCGGGAACGACCCGAAAGCTGCCATTAACGGCTGTTCCGACATGATCCGGCCACTCGGTGAGGTCGATGTTCGAGCCAGCACACAAGTCATTGCCGCCAATCGACTACGTGTCGATGATCCGGTCGCTCTATGCCGACCGGCATTCGCAGCTGCTCGGCGCCTATGGCTCGGCGGTGGCGGTCGCGCTGACCTGGCTCGAGTCGCAGTCGCCGGTCCTGCTGGCCATCGCCATCGCCTTCGTCGTCGTGGGCACCGCCCGCAACTTCGACATGATCACCTTCGAGCGGGCCGCGCACGACGAGACCGATGTCGCCGATGCGGCGCGCTGGGAACGCCGGGCGATGATCGGCAGCGGCGCCATCGCGCTGCTCTATGGCAGCTGGACCCTCTACAGCTTCCTCGTGGTCAACACGTTCTTCGCCGAACTCGCCAGCCTCGGCGTTTCGATGTCGGTGCTGGTCGGGGTCGCGGCGCGCAATTTCGCGGTCGAACGGGTGATGATGACGCAGGTGATGCTGATCTGCATCCCCACCTGGATCGGCATGTTCTTCGACGGCCACCTCTACACCGCCCTGCTCTCCTTCGTGTTCCTGCCCTATTTCGCCAGTCTCAGGCGGGTGGCGGGCAATGTCCGGGTGATCCTGCTCAGAGCCGTGCGTGGCCGGCTCGAGGCGAGCCGCCTCGCCGCCGAACTCGATGCGGCCCTCGAGACCATGCAGCACGGCATCTGCATGCTCGATGCCAACGGACTGGTGGCGGTGGTCAACAACCGGGCCGAGGCGGTTTTCGCCGGGTTTGCGCCCGGCAGCTGGACCGGGCGGCCCTTCGCGGCGATGATCTCGGCCGGCGAGGCGCGCGGATCGCTGCCAAAGCGCGCCGCCCAGCAGCTGATGGAGACGCTGGAGCTGCCGGGGGGCGGCAAGGTGGTGCTGCGGCTTTCCGACGGCCAGTTCTGCGAGGTCACGGTGTCGTCGCGGCAGGACAACTCCGTACTGCTGTTCGAAGACATCACCGAGCGCGTCAAATCGGAAGAGCGCATCAACTACATGGCGCACTACGACACGCTGACCGGGCTGCCCAACCGCGCCTGCTTCACCGAGCAGGTGGAAGCCGATCTCAACCGACGCCGGCATGGCAAGAGCAATGACATCGCCATGCTGATGATCGTCGACATCGACGATTTCAAGCATGTCAACGACACCATGGGCCACCTGATCGGCGACCGCGTGCTGGTCGAGACGTCGGAGCGGCTGAGCCGGGTGCTGGGGCGCGACAGCCTGGTGGCGCGGCTGGGCGGCGACGAGTACGTCGTCTATCGCTCCGGTGGCGTCAAGCTCAGCGACACCGTCACCGACCCCCAGGCCATCCTCGCCGCCTTCGCCGGTGCCTTCGAGGTCAGCGGGGAGGTCTTCTCGGTCAATGTCTCGATCGGCGTGGTGACGGTCAGCGACGGGACCGACGATCTCGATGCGCTGATGACGAAGGCGGACCTCGCGCTGTACAAGGCCAAGGCGCTCGGCAAGGGGCAGTCGCAGGTGTTCCACGACGAGATGGACACCGACTACCGCTACCGGCAGCGGCTGAAGGCGGACCTGAAGCAGACCGTGGCCGAAGGCAGGCTCAGTCTCGCCTACCAGCCGATCGTCGACCTGCGGACCCGCCGGGTGGTCAGCTGCGAGGCGCTGGCCCGCTGGCACCACCCCGAACTGGGCTCGATTCCGCCCTCGCTGTTCATCCCGATCGCCGAGGAAACCGGGCTGATCTCCGAAATCAGCGCCTGGGTACTGAAGTCGGCGACACTGGAATGCCGCAACTGGCCCGAGGAAGTCTCGGTGTCGGTCAACATTTCGGCCCGCGACTTCCGCAACGCCGATGTCGCAACCATGGTCGCCGATGCCCTCGGCGGGTCCAGCCTCGCGCCGTCGCGGCTCGAGATCGAGGTCACCGAGACCGCCGTGATCGAGGAACGGGCCGCCGCCACGCAGATCCTGGGACAGCTCGCCACGCAGGGCATCGGCATCGCCCTCGACGATTTCGGCACGGGCTACTCGTCGCTGAGCTACCTGCAGGCCCTGCCCTTCACCAAGCTCAAGATCGACCGCAGCTTCGTCATGGATATCGGGCAGAACCCGCGCTCGCTGAAGCTGCTGAGCAACGTCGCGCAACTGGGCAAGGACATCAACCTGACGGTCACCGCCGAGGGCGTCGAGACCGAGGAACAACTGAACCTGATTGCCGAGCACTCCAAGGTCGACCAGATCCAGGGCTATCTGTTCGGCGTGCCGCTGCCCAGGCGCGAGGTTGCCGAGTTGATCGCAAGGATGGCCGCGCGGTCGCCGAAGCGGCAATCGGAGGCCCTGCCCATGCTGGCGAATCGCAAACGTGGTTAACTCACGCTAAGCCTCTGACGAACAAGCCGGACTCCTCGCCGCCGCAATCGTTGCGGGCGCCCGCATGCGGCAATCGGGCCCCAGACCTGCGGCAATGTCCATTTGAATATGGCTAACAAAAGGTTAAGCTCATCGCATTAGTTGCGGAGTAAACCATGCGTGCGGACATGGAAGGTTCGGCAGTGGCGCCGGTGGCGCCGGTATCGCGATTTGCCGGCACCCTCCTCGATATCCTCGATCGGGTGACGT
Organism: Devosia sp.; assembly: GCA_041916695.1. GTDB lineage: Bacteria > Pseudomonadota > Alphaproteobacteria > Rhizobiales > Devosiaceae > Devosia_A. The sequence continues at coordinate 98,733 of JAYRZA010000007.1, forward strand.
ACTCGCGCGTTCGCATGGACGTCACCGACAACCCGATCTACCGGCTGCGCTACGAGGCCTATCGGCGCGAGGAATCGGTCCCGTTCAACGATCAGGGCATCGTGGTCGACGACCTCGACACCGCCCCGAACGGGATGAGCTTCGGCGTCCATATCGACGGCGAGCTGGTCAGTTCGATCCGCCTGCATCATCTGAGCGCCGCCCAGCGCTGGTCGCCGAGCATGAAGGTGTTCCCCGACGTGCTCGAGCCGATGCTGCAGCGCGGCGACCGGTTCATCGATCCGAGCCGCTTCACCAGCGACTACGAGGCATCGCTCGCCTATCCCGCGCTGCCGTTCCTGACGCTGCGCATCGCGGTGATGGCGACGGTGTATTTCGAGGCCAGCATGTGCCTGGCGCTGGTCAGGCCCGAACATACGGCGTTCTACCGGCGGGTCTTCCAGTCCGAGGCGATGAGCGAAGTGCGCTCCTATCCCGGGCTCGCCTTCCCGGTGACGCTCTACGGGGCCCGGGTCGAAGAGAGCCGGCATCGCTCGATCTTCTCGCGCTACCCGTTCTTCATGTCGACCGAGGATGAGCGCAGCCGGCTGTTCAGCCAGTCGCTGACTGATGCCTTCGACACGCCGCAGCGGGCGACCTCGCGCCTGGCCTACGAGCGCTCGCTGCTCGGTGCCCAGCAGGCGGTGGCCGCCGAGTAGTGGCCACGCGCCGTTCGGGGCCGGCGCTCAGCCTTCGGGGATCCAGACCACCATCGAGCCCTGGCCGCGATTGGCCCACAGGTAATAGGGCAGCGCCGTCAGGGTGGAGGGCCGCTCGACGGGCGGGCCGGTGCGGTAGAGCAGCGCGAATTCGGCCTCGTCCACGGCGCTCGCCGGTGCGGTGAGCTGGACGATGCCGTCGAACAGGTCTGATGGCCGCGCCGCCACCTCGCTGCTGCGCGGCAGCTTGAAGCGCTGCACCGTGCCGCCCGGATTGTCGGCCTCCTCGAGGCAGTAGACCAGCGGGCCGCGGGTCAGCGCGACGCGGCCGATGTCCATCACCACATGCGGATTGGCGTAGATGCGTTCGACGGGCATGGGCAGTTCGAGCCGGACGGTGTCGCCTTTGCGCCATGTGCGGTGCAGCGTGGCATAGCCGTCGACCGGAGCCAGCGGTACCGCTGTCCCGTTGACGGTGGCCGTCGCCCCGCGGCACCAGCCCGGAATGCGCAGCTTGAGGTCGAAGGCCCGCTCGGCCTCCGGCTCGAGGGTGATGGCGATATCGCCCGACCACGGATAGTTCGAGACCTCGCGCAGGCCGACCCGCGTGCCGGCGACCTCGACACTGGTCGATATGCCGCCATAGAGATGGAGCGCGATGCCGTCCGGCGCCGTCGAGACGAAGTAGCCGCCGACCGACGCCACGAGGCGCGAGACGTTCATGGTGCAGCAGGGGCAGGTGTGCCAGTCCCAGCGGCTCGGCGTGCCGTTGCTCTCGAGCGGGTTCATGTAGAAATAGTGCTCGCCGTCGCGGCTGAGGCCCGACAGGGCGCCGTTGTAGAGGGCGCGCTCGAGGACGTCGGCATACCTGCCGTCGAGATCGAGGTGCAGCATGCGCTGGGCCCAGAAGATCAGCGCCACCGAGGCGCAGGTCTCGGCATAAGCGGTCTGGTTGGGCAGGTCGTAGTCGAAGGTGAAGCCCTCATTGTGCGCCGACGGACCGAGTCCGGCGGTGATGTACATCTTGGTGTCCATGACGTCGCGCCAGAGGGTCTCGCAGGCCCGGCGCAGCGCCGGATCGTCGAGTTCCACGGCCAGGTCGGCCATGGCGGTGTACATGTACATGGCCCGCACCGCGTGCCCGACCACCTTGTCCTGCTGGCGCACCGGCTTGTGCGACTGCGAGTACTCGTAGGTGCCCTGCACATAGCGCTGGTACTCCCAGCCCTTCTTCTCGCGCTCCTCGCGCTCGACGTCGAAGTAGTGCGGATCGGGAGTCCCGCGCTCGTTGATGAAATAGGCGGCGAGGTCGAGGTGCTTTCTCTCCCCGGTCAGGCGGTAGAGCTTGATCAGCGCGATCTCGATTTCCTGGTGGCCGCAATAGCCGCGCTTCTGGCCGGGCCCGGTGCCGAAGGTCTGCCGGATGTGCTCGACATAGCGTTCCATGACGTCGAGCCAGCGCCGCCGGCCAGTGGTCTCGAAATAGGCGATGGCGCCCTCGAGCATGTGGCCGGCATTGTAGAGTTCGTGATTGTCCCGGAGGTTGGACCAGCGCTTTTCCGGCTCGCGGCCGAGATACCAGCAGTTGAGGTAGCCGTCGGCGGCCTGTGCCCGCTCGAAATCGTCGACGATGGCTTCGATCCGCGCCTCGATGCCGGCATCCCGGCGATGGCTGAGGGCGTAGGCCGCGGCCTCGATCCACTTGCCGATGTCACTGTCCCAGAACACCTGCACGGTGAAGCCGTTGGCATGACGCGGAAAGCGCAGGGGCGGTGGCGGGCTCGGCAGCTTGAGCGACTCGAGCAGCCCGTACTCGGCGAGCTTGCCGTGTTGGCTGGGGATCGTGCGGGCCAGCACGGTGTCGAGCCTCTCCTTCCAGAAATCGCCCTCGAGGCGAACGTTCACGAACCGGACGGGATGGTACTGGCTCATCGATGCTCCTTCTGGTCCCTGGCCGCCGAGCGCGCGGAGGACGCTGCTGTTATCGTTGACTCGACTGTCGCACCACGAGGGTGCAGGGCAGGCGGCGGATGCCGCTAATGGTCTCGCCGCCGATCATGTCGAGCAGCAACCGGCCGGCCTCGTGCCCGAGCGCGGCGAGATTCATGTCGACGCTGGTCAGGGGCGGGCGCGCCGCGTCGGTCATGACGTTCCAGTTGTCGAAGCCGACCACCGCCACGTCCCGTGGCACGGCGATGCCGCGCTCGCGCAGGGCCTCGAGGGTGCCGCGGGCGATCTGGTCATTGCCGCAGAACAGGCCGTCGGGCCGCCTCGCGGGGGGCACGCCGTCGAACAGCCGGGCCACCGCATCGCGACCCCAGGCCTCCGACCAGGCGCCCGAGACATACTGGCCGGGGTCGGCGGCAAGGCCCGCTTCGGCAAGCGCGGCGAGGTAGCCGCGGTGGCGCAGCTGCACCGCCTCGAAATGCTGCGGTCCGGTGACATGGGCGATGCGGCGGCAGCCGATCTCGGCCAGGTGCCTGACGCCGAGGCGGGCTCCGCCCTCGTCATCGGGGATGAGCGAGAGCGCGGAATCGTCGTCGGTCTGGGTGAAGACGTAGACCACGGGCAGGCCGGACGGCAGCGGGCCGACGGACGGGCGCTTGTCGGCCCGGCGGGCGGTCACCACCAGGCCGTCGATGCGCTTGCCCAGCAACTGGTCGAGATGCTGCCGTTCGCGCTCCGGGTCGTCGGTGGCGTTGCACATGAAGATGCCGATGCGCCGGTCGGCGAACTGTTCCTCGAGCGCCTGCAGGATGGGCAGGGTGAAGCGGCCGAAGGAGTCGGTCGAAATGATTCCCACCGTCATCGAGCGCAGCCGGTGCAGGCTCTGCGCCATGTCGTTGGGTCGGTAGCCGATCTGTCGCGCCACCTCGGTCACCCGGTCGCGGGTTTCCTGACGCAGGCGTCCGCCCTGATTGAGCGCCTTGGAGGCCGTGCCGATCGATACCCCGGCGATGCGCGCCACATCGCGGATGGTCGGGCCGTGCCGTCCGGTGCGTTCGGTGGGGGATGGGCTATCGGTCATGACGGAGGTCCTATTTGACGGCTCCGTTGAGAAAGCCTGCCACGTAATACTTCTGCAAGAGCAGATAGATGAGCACGCAGGGCAGAATCGAGAGAATGACACCGGCCTGCAGCGCGCCCCAGTCGACGGCGCCGAGCCGGCCGGCCCGCACGCTGACCAGCATGATCGGCACGGTGAAGCTGGTCTCCTTGTTCATGAAGATCAGCGCGGACAGGAACTCGTTCCAGCTGGCGATGAAGGCAAAGAGCGCGACAGTCACCAGACCGGGCACGACGAGCGGCAGGAAGATGCTGCGCAGGGCCTGAAGGGACGTGGCGCCGTCGACGCGGGAGGCCTCCTCGATCTCGCGGGGCACCGCCTCGAAGCTGTTGCGCATGAGGTAGATCGAGAACGGCAGCTGCAGGATGGTGTGGACCATGGCGAGCCCGAGATGGCTGTTGGCAAGCCCGATCCGGGAGAAGGTCAGGTAGAGCGGCGTCAGCAGCGCCTGGTAGGGCACCATCAGGGGCGCCAGCAAGAGGATGAACCAGACCTCCTTGAACGGGATGCGGAAGCGGGCGAGGCCGTAACCGGCCGGAACGGCAAGGGCGAGGCAGATGACGATGGTCAGGCCGGCGACGATCAGCGAATTGCCCACATAGGTCCAAATGCCGGCCTGGAACTCGAACACCTTGAGGTAGTTCTCGAGGCTGATGCTGCCGGGCAGATAGCTCGGCGGGCTCTGTCGCGCTTCGGACGCCGGCTTGATCGAGGCGATCAGGCTCAGCGCGATCGGCGCCATCATGATGGCGATCACGGCGATGCAGACGGCACCGACGACGTAGCGGACCGGGCGGCTCTCGCCGGCGGCGCGGGAGACGTGCTCGGCGGCCGGGGCGCGGCGCGCGGTGCCTTCGGCGAGCGCAGTCATGTCGCGGGACTCCGGTTGGACAGGTAGACCTGCAGCGAGGAGAATCCGAGGATGATCACGGTGAGGATGATCGAAAGCGCCGCGCCATAGCCGAGTTTGAAGCTGATGAAGCTGTTCTGGTAGATCCAGTAGACCGACGTGAAGGTCTGGCCGCGCGGGTTGCCGCCGGTCATGATGTAGAACTGGTCGAAGGCCAGCATCGAGCCGATCACCGAGACCAGCGTGGTGAGCAGGATGACCCTCAGGCTCAGCGGCAGGATGATGTACCAGACGCGCTGCCAGTAGTTGCCGCCGTCGATCAGCGCCGCTTCGCCGATCTCGCCGTTGATCGACTGGATGCCGGCGACGAAGAGCAGCATGCCGAAGCCGATCACCTTCCAGGTGATCGAAATGGTCACGGCGAGCAGGGCCGGATCGGCCTTGGTGAACCACACGGCCGGCTCGGCGAGGATGCCGACATCGACGAGGATGCGATTGAGCGGCCCGACCTGCTGGTCGAATAGCCAGAACCAGAGCAGGCTCGAGGAGCCGATGCCGATCACCACCGGCAGGAAGATGGCCCCGCGGGTCAGCTGCTGCAGCGGCCGGTTCGGCGCGGTCAGCAGGGCGAGGGCGAAGCCGAGCCCCATCAGGACAGGGGTAATGAAGACGGTGTACTTTGCAGTGAATCCGAGCGCCCGCCAGAAGGCCTTGTCCTCGAAGGCCTTGATGTAGTTCTCGAGGCCGACGAACTCGCCGCCGCCGAGCAGCGATGTGTCGGTCAGCGACAGGTAGACCAGCTGACCCAGCGGCCAGAACACGAACAGACCGACAAAGGCCAGCGCCGGCAGCACGTAGAGCAGGCCCTGGTTGTTGCGAAGCGTGCGGATCACGCCGGCTCTCCTGTGGGGGATGCGCTTGCGGGTCCGGGCCGCGACGGCAAGGGCCGCGGCCCGGTCGGGGAGACCTAGTCGGCGGCGATAGCGCGCATCGCCTCACGCGCGCCTTCGATGGCACCGTCGACGTCGCCGTCGAAGACCGCGGTCTGGATCATGGTCAGCCACGGCGACTGGTCGGCGTTGACCATGTCGTTGAAGTGGAAGGCGTAAGGTGTCTGGCCGATGCCGACGGCCTGCGCGGTGGTGATGTAGCGCGGCTCCTCCTGGAAGTACTTGTTGTCGGCGAGGTCGGAGCGGGAGGGCAGGATCAGGTTCTTGGCCAGGCCCTCGAGCTGGGCCTCGTCAGTCAGCTGCCAGGTTATGAACTCGATGGCCTTTTCGGGGTTCCTGGCGCCCTTGGGCACGGCGATGACGTCACCGCCAACGAAGCTGGAGGCCTGTCCTTCGCCGATTCCGGGGAGGGGGGCGATGCCGAACTCGATCTCCGGATGGTTGGTCTTGAGGGCGGCGATGGCGAAGCCACCCGAACCCTGCATGCCGATGGTGCCGGTCTCGAAGGTCGCCTGGAAGTTGGCACCGGTATCGGCCTCGGCGCTTTCCGGGACGACGCCGGCCTCCCACATGTCCTTGAGCATGGTCAGGACTTCCCTGACGCCGGGGCCTTCCATCGCCGGGGCGTCCCCGGACGTGGGCAGCAGTACGGCGCCGGAACCCCACATCATCGGGGCCTGGGTGAAGATGTTGCAGCCGCCGCACGATCCGGAGAAGTAGTAGCCATAGGCATCCGGCACCTTCTCCTTGATGGTCGTGGCGAACTGCTGCAGCTCGCCGATCGTGCGGGGCGGCTGCTCGGGATCGAGGCCGGCCTGACGGAACAGGCCCTTGTTGTAGAGCAGGATCGACACGTCCGGGGTGAAGCCGGTGCCGTACAGGCGGCCCTCGTAGCTGGCGAGATCGCGGAAGGCCTTGGCCACCTTGGCCTGGTTGGGATCGGCGCTGAGCGTGTCGGTCAGGTCGGTCAGAAAGCCGGCCTTCATGAAGTCCGGCATGAAGATCAGGTCGAAGCTGATCAGGTCCGGCACGTCGCCGGCCTGTACGCTGGTGGCCAGCTTGGTGACCATCTGGTTGTCGGGAATAGTGGTCAGCTCGATCTTGTCCTCGTGGCTGGCGTTCCACAGGTCGATCATGTGCTGGGCTGCATTCGAGCTCGAGGCGCGGGCCCAGATGCTGAGGGTCTCGGCGAAGGCGGCGCCCGGAACTAGGGCGACGGACGACAGGACGGCGGCCATCGCCGCCTGCCGGAAAGCTGGCAAGTTCATAGGTTCCTCCCTTTTGCCATTCGGCCCCGCCGGCTACCGGAAGTCCGGCACTCCTCCCGGCGGGCAGCCGCAAGAAAAGCTTTTCCGGCAGGGTTGTCGTGTTGCCGCTGAGCGGCCGCCGACGATGTGGGAAAAGCTTTTCTTCGATCCCTCCTTCGCATGTTTGCCGGAGCGGGGCAAGGGGTGGAGAAAAGCTTTTCTTCAGAGGCCGCCGGTCGACCCCGGGCGAGACGCGGCGCGATCGCCTCGAGCTCGGTGACCCAGCCCGTGACATTGGCAAGCGCCGTCTCCTCGGGCAGGAACTCGGCGGCGAGCTCGGCGAGCCGCAGGGCGGAGGTGTAGAGCATGACGAGGCTTCGATCGACGCTCCGCTGCGTCAGCTCCTCGTAGCGATCGATGATGCGCAGGGTGAGATCGGCCGAAATCCAGTTCGAGTAGCTGAGGTCGCGATGGCGGGAGCCGAAGCCGGAATCGGCGAAATCGTAGACGCCATTGAGCAGGCCGGTCTTCTCGTCGAACGCCATGTTCCAGCCATGGCCATCGAAGTAGCCATAGACCAGTTCGTCCCCCTCGATCCGCAGCTTGCGGTAGGCCTTGACCGTCCGCTTGACGAAGGGATGCAGTTTCCGGGGGAGCCGGGGGAGGACGCCGGCGAGGATGTCGTCGGGCGCCATCCAGGGATCGACAGCGACGGCGCCTGCCTGCTGCATGCGGGGCAGCGGCAGCTGGTGCAGTTCGGCATAGAGCTGCGCCATGCGCATGGCGATGGCATTGCGGCGTCCCTCGTCGAGCGCCAGATACTGCGCGGTCTCGAGGAAGGTGCCGGGGATCTTGCGATGCTGGCTGAAGGGTTCCTCTCCCTCGTGCCAGACCGGCTGCGGCAGCGCCATGGTGATCCGCGGTCGCAGAAAACCGAGGAGCGCCACTTCGCGCCGCAAGCGCTCGGCGGCGAGCGCGCTACGCGGAAACTTGAACACCCAGCCGTCGCATTCGAGCGCAACGCTGTCCCAGCCTTCGCTGAGGGTGGTGAACTGCCGACCGACGAACTGCGGCAGGGCGCTGATGATCAGGGCGCGATAGCGCGCCAGACCCGCCGCCGGAACATCCTGCATCTGACCGCCAGCTCCCCGACAATGCACCGGAATCCTAGCGCAGCAGGCCGCAGATTCCAATCGGACCGACACGGATTCGCGCCCGGCGGGGCAGGAGGCCCGCACGCGGCGCGACGGCAGTTCGCAGGATGCCGTTAGGGCCTTGTTCACCGGTTACGCAAAGACAGGTTGCGGTTGAGCTTTTGTCAAGGCTGGACGGCTAGCACTTAGTTCTGGACTGGAATTTGAGTGACGCAGGGGAGCCAGGAATGCTCGGGACACTCTGGCGAGTCGTGCTGGTTGCGGCAGCGCTGGGCTTGGGTATCGGCCCCGGCATTGCCGACGATTGGGTCGCCGCGAAGCTGAGGGGACGCGTGCTGGAGCGCATCGACGGAACCTGGCACGCGATCTCGCGCGGGGACCTGGTCCCGGACGGTCACGCCGTGCGCACGATCGGCAACAGCCGGGTGCTGCTGGTCCGCGGCAAGGAGACGATCGAGCTCGGACCGAACACCCTGATCGAGATCCAGGATCGCGACGGCGAGCTGTTCACCACGGTCAGGCAGGCGTTCGGGGAGGTCAAGGTCGAAGCCGATGTGCGCAATGTCGAGCACTTCGCCGTCGAGACGCCGCACCTCGCCGCCGTGGTCAAGGGAACGGTCTTTGTCGTCCGTTCCGGCCGATCCGGCGCGCAGGTGGCGGTGGAGCGCGGCCGCGTGGCGGTAGAGGGGACCGGCGACCATTCGACCACGGTCGTCGCCGCCGGCCAATCGGTCCGCGCCGAGGCGGGATCGCCGCTCGAGGTTTCGGGCTCCGGCGAGTTGCCGGAGGTGAAAGATGCCTCGGGCCAAGTCATCCCCGCGGCCGATGCACCCAGCGACGACCAGCAAGGCGGCAAAGGCGAGACCGGCAGGCCCGACGACGACAAGGCGGAAGGCGACAAGTCGAAGAAGGGCAAGTCGGACGGCTGGAAGGACGACGACAAGGACAAGTGGGGGTCCGGGGGTTCCGGCCGCGGCAAATCCGGCAAGTCCGATGACGACGATGAGGACGACGACGAGGAAGAGGACGACGACTGAGTGAGCCACGAGGCGGCCCGGCGGGCCGTCAGGCGGGGTCCCCGGGCTTGACCGGCGTCTTGACGGCCGACGGCGGGGTGCCGGGCCGCTTCGGCACCGGCCTGAACACGACGCCGCCGACGACCGGCGCCGGCGGTTCGGCCGGCCGTACGGGTGGCAGTGTCGCTGCCGGTGGGACCGGCGTCGGCAGCGATGGCGCCGGGGCAGAAACCGGCGGCGGAATCGGCATCCGGCGCTGGGGCGCATGGCTCGCTATGGTGGCACGATCCGGCATGGGCGCGGGGGCGGCGGCAGTCGCCGGTGGCACCGCGGGCAGCGGGAACGGGAGCACGACGGCCGGCGGCGCCGGTGTTTCGACGAAGACGGGAGCCGGCGGCGCGGCGGGCGGAAACACTGCGCGCGGCGGCGCCGCGGTTGCCGGCTCGGCCGGGGGCTCGAGGTGATCGGGCGGCCCGGCGTCACTCTCCGCTTCGCCGATCTCGGGATCCGGATCCTGCGGGCGCGGTGTCCGGCGGAGCGCGGCGATCGCGGCTTCGGCCGGGTTGGGCGCGACGAAGCGCAGGTCGGGCAACGGTCGCAACCGCCGCAGCCGCCGGCCTTCCAGCAGGCCGTAGGCCGCGAGGGCCAGCAGGCTCAGCGTGATCCCCAGCCCGATGCCGAGCATCAGGAACGCCACCGCTTCAGCGGACATCGCCATGCCGGCCGCTCCGCATCGGCTGGGTCCCCGAGATCACTGGGGGTGTGGGATGGTGCCGCATGCCGGATTCGAACCAGCGACCCCCTCATTACGAATGAGATGCTCTACCGACTGAGCTAATGCGGCCCGGACGCGCGCCGCGCGGCCTGCGCGACCTCATACAAGCGGGGGCGGGACGGCGCAAGGGGGCTTGCGGCATCGCTACGCCTCCGGCAGGGCGAGCGGGCCGCCGGCAGCGGGGGATGGCTCGGCCGGTGGCGGGGTCGTCGTCGCGGCGGGAGACGGGGCGGGAGCGGGGGACGCAGCCCCGTTTCGCGTCGCCACGGCACTGGTCGGCACCCGCCACTCGAACGCATCGAGCTTGCCGGTGACCGGCGAAAGCGGCTCCCATTCCTCGGCCGTGATGCCGTCGGCGGTCCAGACCGGATCGCGCGGGGCGCGCACCGCACGGTTGATCCAGTCGCGGGCCTTGCCCTTGTCACCGGACTGGCCTTCCTCGATCTCCGCCATCATCAGGCAGACGGCCTGCGAAGGGCCGTTGCCGACATAACCGGCCAGGGCCGTCCGGGCCGTCGCCCAGTCGAAGGCATCGGCCGCGGCGCGGGCGAGCACCAGCGCGCCGGCGCGATTGGGCGGGGGCAGGTCGATCAGTTCGCGCACCCGCCGCAGCCGGTCGACCGCAGAACTGCCCGGCACGGCGTTGGCGAACAGGGTGCCGACATCGGGATGCGAGGTGGCGCGCCAGACCCGGCGCAGCAGGCTCATGGCGCGACGCGCCTCGCCCCGGTTGGCATAGATGCGGGCGGCGATCAGTGCCGCCGGGACGAAATCCGGGGTGAGCTTGAGGGCGGCGAGGGAGTGCTCGAGGGCGGCGTTGGGATCGTTGCCCTCGGCAAGCTGGGCCCGGGCCGCCTCGACCACCGCCATGCGGCGACGCTTGCGCATCTTCTCCTCGCGGGTGATCGCCGGCTCGTCGGCGACCATGCGGAACGCCTCGTCCCAGCGTCCGTTGCGGGTCATGTCGTCGAACACCGCCTCGCGGGCCCAGGGCGCGACGCTGGAGATCTCCAGTGCCTTGTGGGCAAAGGTCAGTGCCGCATCGGGGCGGCCCTGCTGGCGGGCCTGATCGTAGAGCCCGGCGAGGGCCGCCAGTGCGGTCTTGCGGTTCGAGATCAGCGCCCGGTAGTGCTCGCGCGCCGAGTGCATGTCGCCGAGGGCAAGGTCGGCCCTTGCCTCGAGCAGCTGTGCCGCGGCACTGCGCGGCAGGTTGCCGCGGGCCTCGCGCGCCAGCAGCCGGGCCCGGTGCGCATCGCCCGACTGCAGCGCGATGAAGCCGTCGGAGAGCGCGGTGAAGCCGATATCCTTGCGTCGCTCGCGCGAGCGACGGGCGAAATAGAACGGGGCACCGACCACCCGCTTGGCGAAGCCCCAGACCAGGATCACCAGCGCCACGGCGGCGACAGCGATGAAGGCGGCGACACCGAGGCGCGGCTGCATGCGCAGGCCGAGCAGTTCGATCGAGAGCGTTCCCGGCAACCCGATCAGCCAGGCGATGCCGGCGGTGACCAGCAGGCTGACGACCAGCCAGTAGGCGAGACGGATCACTGGCCGGCCTCCGCGAGCGGTGCCAGGGCGGTGGCCCTGAGACCGGCGATGAACATCTGGGCCTCGCCGAGAGCCCGGATCTGCATGCCGACGTCGCCGGCCGCCGCCTGCATCGGCTGCGGCAGGCCGGCCAGCAGTTCGGCGGCGGCGACGAAATCGCCCCGCGCCACGGCCGGTTCGAGCCGGGAGACGATGGCCTCGGGCGTGGTGCCCTCGATTTCGCCGGACGGGCGCAGGGCGAGGACGCCCTTCAGCCACTCCAGCGCATCCTGCCCGAGATCGCCGCTGGCCACCGCGGAGCGGCCGGCGAGAATGTCGGGCACCAGCGCCGCGAAGCGCGTGGCGACGACGTCCGGGCGCGGCAGGCCGCCGGCTCCTGCGGCACGCAAGGCGTCGGGCACCGTCAGATCGGGGAGAAGGGCGGTGAGGGCCGCCAGCTCGCCGGCGTAGGCCCGACCGTTGGCGAGCGCACTCTCGAGGCCGGAAACCAGCAGCGGCAGCTTGACCGCCGGGGCCAGCGGGACGCTGCCGATGGAGCTGGTCTGGGCGCTGAGCGTCGCCCGTGCGGCGGCGACTTCGCCGCGGAGTGCGGCGATGGCCGCGTCGACTTCGGCAAGGTGCGCATCCTGCCCATCGAGGCGCGACCGCAGCGCGGCGAGACCGTCGTCGATCTCCGCGAGGGTTTCGGCCATGCTCGCGGCGTCGGCGTTGGAGGCGCCGGCGCCGATGGCGGCGACGCGGTCCTCGAGAGCGGCCAGCTGGGTCGCGAGGGAAGCCAGCCGGGTCTCGAGCGGGGCAAGATCGGTGGAGGCCGGCGCCGGCAGCCCGGCCATCGCCGTGTGCAGCTCGGCGAGCCCGGTGTCGAGCTGGGCGATGGTGGCATCAAGGCTCACCTGGGTGCGCCTGGCCTGATCTTCGATCGTGCCGATCCGGCCGAGCGCCGCGCCAATGGCCGCATCGAGCGCCTCCAGGCGCGGTGCCGGATCGACCGGCACCGGACGGCGGTCCGGCAGCGGCAAGAGGTTGACGAGCCCATAGGTCAGGCCGGTGCCGAGCAGCGCTCCCGCCACCGCGGCAATGGCAATGGCACTCCACGGCATGGCAAGACGCGCCGGCGGACGAGGCGGCGGCGCCGGTCGGCTCGGCTCGGCGGTCGTATCGCCCGTCTCGGGTTCGACCCTGGCCTCCGGCGGGCGGGCCTTGAGGTCGATGACCGGCGGCTTGACGGGGCCCGATTTGCGCTCAGCCATGCGGCAGGTCCTTGGTTCTCGTGGTCATGAGGCGTTCTGGTCCCGGCAGAAGGACAGGGCAAGACTCATCATGGCCTCCTCGCTCGGGTGATCGGCGAGCCCGATCCTGACGAAATGGGCATCGACCAGCGGCTCGGCAACCGTCTCGCTCAGGCACAGCATGCCCAGGCGCTGCCGCACCGGTCGGCCGAGACGCGCCTGGGTAAGCCTGACGAAGGTGGCGGCGGTGCGGCGGGAATAGAACAGCACCGCGCCGATCTCCCCGTTGCCCAGATCGGTCAGGACGGCATCGTCGATCGCGGCAACCGGGTTCATCGCGTAGATCTGGGCGGTGATCACCATGCGTCCGTGCGGGGCCAGCGACTTGGCGAGGTCCCCGGCCAGATCACTCGCCGAGAAGTAGAGGATCGGACCGCCAACCGTGGTGTGGGCGAGCTTGTCGACCAGATCGGCAAAGCCGCCCCGCGCGCTTTCGACGCGGGCAAAGCCCTGGCGGCGGGCCGCCGCGGCGGTGCGATCGCCGACGGTGTACACCGGCAGCCCGCGGTAGCGCGCCAGCTGACCGCGCTCGGCGAGGGCCCTGAGGGCGTTGCTGCTGGTCAGGGCGATGGCCGCAAATCCCTCGGGATCGGGGATGCTGCCGCCCAGCGTCTCGTGCACGAGCAGCGGGCAGGCGATGCCCTCGATGCCGAGCGCGCCGAGCCGCGCGGCGGTGTCGCTCGCGTCGGGGTCCGGCCGGGTCACGAGCATGCGCACGATGGGTTGCCTATCCCTTGAACTGCGTGAGGAACCTCGGCCCGGCCCGCTCGAGCAGGGTGCGTCCCAGCTGCGATCCGATCCGGGCGGCATCGAAGGCAGGTCCGGAGACGGTGTCGCGATAGAATTCCCGCCCGTCCGGGCTGAGGATCTCGGCGGTGAGCGTGCACGAAATTGCGTTCAATTCGGTAAACGCGCCGATCGGCGTGCGACAGGATCCGTCGAGGGTGGCAAGCAGCGCCCGTTCGGCGGCAATGGCGGTGGTGGTGGGCGCGTGGCCCAGCGGCGCGACGATCGCGGCGGTGCGCGCGTCGGCTTCCCGGATTTCGATGCCGATGGCACCCTGGGCCGGGGCGGGCAGGAACTGGGCCGGATCGAGGTAGCTGGTGACGCGGTCGGCCTTGCCGAGGCGGTTGAGTCCGGCGCTGGCAAGCAGCGTGGCATCGGCGACGCTGTCCTCGAGCTTCTTCAGTCGCGTGTCGACATTGCCGCGAAAGGGGACGATCTCGAGATCGGGGCGGGCGCGCAGCACCTGTGCGGCACGGCGGATGGACGAGGTGCCCAGCCGCGCGCCGGGCGGCAGCGCGTCCAGCGTAGCATGGGCGAGCGACACGAAGGCGTCGCGGACATCCTCGCGCTCGAGAAAGGCCGCGAGGGTCAGGCCGGGCGGCAGGGCGGAGGCAAGGTCCTTGCTGGAGTGCACGCCGATATCGACCTCGCCGGCCTCGAGCGCCGCTTCGATCTCCCTGGAGAACAGGCCCTTGCCGCCGGCCTCGCTGAGCGGCCGGTCGGTGATCCGGTCACCGCTGGTCGAGATCACCGTGATGGCGATCCGCTCGGGATCGACGGCATGCGTTTCGGCCAGCAGGCGCTGCACCAGGCGGGCCTGCGTGAGGGCGAGCAGGGAACCGCGGGTGCCGATGCGCAGGAAGGGGGCCGATTGCATTTCACGCCTTACCTATTGTAGGCCGGAGCCGGGCAGGGCTTATCCGACGCGAGCGAGGTGGGCAAGGTTGATGACAGGCACTGCCGCAGGGGTGCGACGATGAGCGTAGGTGTCCGCGTCCTGGGCATCGAGACGAGTTGCGACGAGACCGCGGCAGCGGTCGTCGGCCGTGACGCGCAGGGTCGCGGAGCCATCCTGTCGAACATCGTCCGCAGCCAGCTCGAGGAGCACGCCCCCTACGGCGGCGTCGTGCCGGAACTGGCGGCGCGGGCGCATGTGAGCCATCTCGACCGGATCATCGGCCGAGCCGTCGAAGCGGCCGGCCTACGGTTGCAGGACGTGGACGCGATCGCCGCGACCGCCGGCCCGGGCCTCATCGGCGGGGTGCTGGTGGGACTGACCACGGCCAAGGCGCTGGCCGCGGCGCTCGACAAGCCGCTGCTCGCCGTCAACCATCTCGAGGCGCATGCGCTGACGGCGCGGCTGACCGATGGCATCGCGTTTCCCTACCTCATGCTGCTGGTCTCGGGGGGGCACAGCCAGTTCGTGCTGGTGCGAGGCGTGGGGGACTACCAGCGCTGGGGCTCGACCATCGACGATGCGCTGGGCGAGGCCTTCGACAAGGTGGCCAAGCTGCTCGGGCTCGGCGTGCCCGGCGGCCCGCAGGTGGAGCGCCTGGCACGCTCCGGCGACCCGCGCCGTTTCGATTTCCCGCGGCCGCTGCTCAATCAGGATCGGCTGGATTTCTCGTTCTCCGGGCTGAAGACGGCGGTTCGGCTCGCAGCCGAGGCGGCGGCGCCGCTGACCGACCAGGATGCGGCCGACATTGCCGCGAGCTTCCAGCGGACGGTCGCCGAGATCGTCGCGGCGCGGGCCCGCTCGGCCCTCGTGCGGCTGCGGGCCGAACGGCCGGGCGTCGCGTCTCGCCTCGTCGTGGCGGGCGGCGTGGCGGCCAATCGCGAGATCGGCGCCGCGCTGCGCGGCGTTTCCGCGGCGGCAGGCGCAGAACTGATCGTTCCGCCCATCCCGCTGTGCACCGACAACGGGGCGATGGTGGCCTGGGCAGGCGCGGAGCGACTGGCGCTCGGCGGGCGCGACGGCCTCGATGTCGCGGCCCGGGCGCGCTGGCCGCTCGACAGTGCGGACATGGGTGTCGGCCATGCGGCCTGAGCATGTGGCGGTGATCGGCGCAGGCGCCTGGGGCACGGCGCTGGCACAGGTGGCGGCCCTGGCCGGACGCGACGTCACGCTGGTCGGTCGCGACGCGGCAGTGATCGCGGAGATCAACAGCCGCCACACCAGCACGCAGCATCTGGGGTCGGCGATCCTGTCCGACCGGATCCGGGCTCGCGGCGAGGTGCCGGAGGCCGACCTCTACATCCTTGCGGTGCCGGCGCAGGCCAGCCGATCGGTGCTGGCGCCGCTGCGCGGTTTGCTGATGGGGCGGCCGGTGGTGCTCTCCGCCAAGGGCCTCGAGGCGGGGAGCCTGAGGCGCCAGAGCGAGATTCTCGCCGAAACGGCGCCCGGCGCGCATCCCTACGTGCTGTCGGGGCCCAGCTTCGCCGTCGACGTGGCGCTCGGGCGGCCGACCGCGGTGACGCTCGCCGGCGGCGACGCGGAAGCGACGTCGGCGCTCGCGGCAGCGCTCGCCGGTCCGACCTTTCGCCTTTACGCGGCCGACGACATCGTCGGGGTCGAACTGGCAGGGGCGCTGAAGAACGTCTATGCGCTGGCCTCGGGCGCGGTGGAGGGCGCGGGCCTGGGCGCCTCGGCGCGCTCGGCGCTCCTGGCGCGGGCGTTCGCGGAGATGACCCGGCTGATCGTGGCGATGGGTGGCGAGGCCCACACGCTGACGGGTCTTGCCGGGCTGGGGGACCTGACGCTGAGCTGTACCTCGAGCCAGTCGCGCAACTACCGCCATGGCATGGCGCTGGGCAGCGGCCGGAGCCTTGCCGGGATCGGGCTCGCCGAAGGGGTGGCGACGACTCCGGTTGCCAAGCGGCTGGCCAGCCAACTCGGCATCGACGCCCCGCTGATCGATGCGGTAGACCTGCTGCTCGGCGGTCTCACCACCATCAACGATATCGTCGCCGGCCTGATGAAACGGCCGCTCAAGAGGGAGAACTGAGTTGCACTTCGCGATCGTCGCCTACGACAAGCCCAATGGTCTCGCCCACCGCATGGAGGTGCGGCCCGACCACCTCAAGCACCTCGAGTCGCTGGGCGACCAGCTGGTGCTGGCCGGCCCGTTCCTCGACGCCAAGGGCGACATGGTGGGCAGCTTCATGGTGATCGAGGCGGCAAGCCAGGAGGAGGCCGAAGCAACCTTCCGGCGTGACCCGTTCGTCGCCCGCGGCGTGTTCGACTCCATCACCATCAAGCCCTACCGGATCGGCATCAACAACACCAAGAAATAGGTGGACGGGCAGATGGCCTACTGGCTGATGAAGTCCGAGCCCGACGTCCTCTCCTATGACGACGTCGTCGCCAAGGGGGTGCCGGAGGAGTGGCACGGCGTGCGCAACTACGCGGCGCGCAACAATATGAAGGCGATGCAACTCGGCGACGAGGCGTTCTTCTATCACTCCAACATCGGCAAGGAGATCGTCGGCATCGTCCGGGTGGCGGCGCTGGCGCACCCCGATTCCACCGCCGAGCCCAATGACAAGGGTCAGGTGGTCTGGGAGTGTGTCGACGTCGTGCCGGTGCGCAAGCTGCCCAGGCCGGTGACTCTCGAGGCCATCAAGCAGACGCCGGCGCTCGCCAACATGGCGCTGGTCAAGCTCTCCCGGCTGTCGGTCGGTCCGGTGACCGAGGCCGAGTGGCGCGTGATCCTCGCCATGGGCGGCCTCTAGCCCCGCCGGGCTGGAGGGGCGGGGTCGGGTGCGCTATTGTGTCGCGGGGCATGCGGCCCTGCGGGGGAATGCGCAATGACACTGTCGGTCAACTGGCTCGGCGTCTTGGTCGGGGTCGTCGTCTCATGGGGAATCGGTGCCGTGTGGTACATGGTGCTGGCGGACCAGTGGCTCAACGCCATCGGCAAGACGCGCGAGCAGATCAACGGCAAGGATCCGACACCCTACATCATCGGCTTTGCCTGCCAGATCGTGATGGCCACGGTGACCGCGGCGATCATGCCGGGCCTGTTTGGCACGACCAGCGCGCTCAACGGGCTCTATACCGGCGGGCTGATGTGGCTCGGGTTCGTGATCACCGCGATGACGCTCAACCATCGCTATGAGGGCGCGCCGTGGAGCCGGACCCTGATCGACGGCGGCTACCTGCTGGTGGCCTTGCTGGTGCAGGGGCTGGTGATCGGCCTGTTCGGCGGCGGCGCGGCGCCGGCGGCCTGATCAGGCGAAGGGGTTGAGGATGCGCAGCCGGCCTTCTACCAGAAGGCCGTGCTGCATGTCTTCCGAATAGAGCACCTCACATCCGTGCTGCAGTGCAGCCGCGACAATCATCGCGTCGTAGGTTGCGAACCGATGCTGTTCGCAGAGCGACAGGCCGCGACGATGGATGGCGAGCGTGAGCGGCACCACGGTCGAGACCGACGCGATGTTGCGCAGCAGGTGCTGCACCTGGACCCAACTCAGGCCGAACTTGCGCCGTGCGACATGTGCGAACTCATTGAGTACCTGCACGCTCAACACCAGTCCCTCGTCCAGCAGGCGTTCCGCCGTCTCCGATTTGCCGATGTCGCCCGAGG
This sequence comes from Devosia sp., assembly GCA_041916695.1. Classification (GTDB taxonomy): domain Bacteria; phylum Pseudomonadota; class Alphaproteobacteria; order Rhizobiales; family Devosiaceae; genus Devosia_A. The sequence continues at coordinate 116,699 of JAYRZA010000007.1, forward strand.
TGAGATAGAGGAGCACATTGGTGTCCCCGAACCTACCGCTCATTGGCCTCGTCCCGATCGAACTTGAAGTCGGCCGGCATTGAACCCCGATAGACGCGCAACTGCTGGATCATCTCTTTCCGCGTTGCTTCGCGCAGAATCTCGATGACGCCTTCGCCAGCCGACCGGACAACGACTTCGTCGCCCTCCCTTAGCCCAAGGGCATCAACGGTATCGGCCGGCAACCGTATCGCCAGACTGTGTCCCCACTTCGAAACCTTCATCGCCTTCACCATGGCCTCCATGATATACATTCTCCATATGTATATCATGCCTTGGTACCGGGATCAAAAGTCCGCCGTCAGGCCCTTGATCTCCCAGTCGCCGTAGCGGGCCGGGTCGAGGCCGCCGCGGCCACCCTGTTCGGACTTGCCGGCGGCGGCAGCCTCGTCGATGGCGCGGCGGCGGGCCTCGGCTTCGGCAAGGGCGCGGGCAGCGGCCGGGGTCAGCGGCCGGGGCTCAGGCGCTTCGGGTGCGGGTGGGGTCGGTTCGCTCATCGGATTACCGTTTGGAAAGCCGGCCTTGCCGGGGGCGGCGGGCCATCCCATTTTATGGGCACAAGGAATGTCAGTCGAGGTACAAGACTTACCAGCCATGCTCAACTTCTTCCGCACATCGGTTCTGCTGGCGGCGCTGACGGCCCTGTTCATGGGCGTGGGCTATCTCATCGGCGGCACCAGCGGCATGTGGATCGCCTTTGGCATCGCTGCCATCACCAATTTCGTCGGCTACTGGAACGCCGACAAGCTGGTGCTGCGCATGCAGAACGCGCACGAGGTCGATCCGCGCACGCAGCCCGATCTCTACCGCACGGTCGCCGCCCTGTCGCAGCGGGCGGGCATTCCGATGCCCCGCCTCTACGTGATCGACACCGACCAGCCGAACGCCTTCGCCACCGGCCGCAACCCGCAGAACGCCGCGGTCGCGGTGTCGGCGGGCCTGTTGCGCTATCTCGAGCCGCGCGAGGTCGCGGCGGTGATCAGCCACGAGCTGGCGCACATCAAGAACCGCGACACGCTGACCATGACGATCACGGCGACCTTTGCCGGTGCCATCTCGATGCTGGCGCAGTTCGGGCTGTTCTTCGGCGGCGGCAATTCGCGCGACAACCCGCTCGGGCCGGTCGGCGTGCTGGTGGCGGTCCTGGTCGCGCCGATCGCCGCCATGCTGGTGCAGATGGCCGTGAGCCGTACCCGCGAATACGAGGCCGACAAGGACGGCGCCGAGATTTCCGGCGACCCCCTGGCGCTGGCCTCGGCGCTGGCCAAGATCTCGCAGCTGGCGCAGCGCACCATCAACGTGGCGGCCGAACGCAACCCGGCGCAGGCGCACCTGTACATCTTCAATCCGCTCAACGGGCAGCGCATGGACAACCTGTTCGCCACCCATCCGGCGGTCGAGAACCGCATCGCGCAACTGCAGCGGCTCGCCGGCGACATGCAGGTCGACCGCACCGGCCGTCGGCCAGGCCCGCGCGTCCATTCGTCGACGTTCGCGCCGCGCCACAGCGCCGGAGGCTGGCGCGTGCCGCCGACCGGGGGTAATGAGGGCGACGGGGGCTGGCGCGGACCGTGGGGCTGACGACTTGAAGAAACCGAAGACGCCGCCGGGGCTGACGCTCCGGCTGCTTGCCGCCGAGCGGCTTGCCAGCGTTCTCAAGGGGGCGAACTTCGCCCCCTTTTCCGTGGCCGAGATCGTCGACGGACGCGACCGGGCGCTGGCCAACCGGCTGGTGACGGTGGCACTGAGGCGGCACGGGCAGCTCAGCCTCATGCTGGCCCGCTATCTCGAGCGCGGAATCCCCAGGAAGAGCGGACCGTTCGAGGCCCTGCTGCGGCTGGCGCTGGCGCACCTGATCTTCCTGCCCGAGCTGGGCGACCACAGCGCCATCTTCATCGCGGTCGAGGCGGCCAAGCGGGACAGCCGCAGCCAGCACCTGAGCAAGCTGATGAACGCGGTGCTGCGCCGGGCGCAGGCGGACGCGCACGCGCTGCGGCACCTGCCCGACGAGGCGCTGTTCCCCGATCCGCTGCGGGCGAGCTGGGTCGCGGCCTATGGCGAAGCGGCGATCGGCGGTTTCGCCGAGGCCCTCCTCGCCGGCGCGCCGCTCGACCTGACCTTGCGTGACGATGACCCGGCGCTGGTCGAAGCGCTGCATGCCAACCCGGTTCTTGCCGACACGGTGAGGATCGAGGCCCGTGACCGGCCGGTGGACGCGCTCCCCGGCTATGCCGAGGGTCGCTGGTGGGTGCAGGACGCTGCCGCGGCGATTCCGGCGCGGCTGCTCGCCCTGCCGCCCGGCGCACGGGTGCTGGACCTGTGTGCCGCGCCGGGCGGCAAGACCGCGCAGCTGATCAAGGCGGGCCACCGCGTCACCGCGCTCGACAGCGATGCCGAACGCATGGCGCGCATGGGGGCCAACCTTGCCCGGCTCGGCCAGGAGGCGGAACTCGTCACCGCCAGTGTGCTCGACTATGCCCCGGCCGCTCCCTTCGACGCCATCCTGCTCGACGCGCCATGCTCGGCCACCGGGACGTTCCGGCGGCACCCCGAGGTGGTCTGGCATCGCGACGCGACCGACATTGCCGGCCGGGCGGCGCTGCAGCGACGCTTCATGGAGCGGGCGCTGGCCTGGCTCGAGCCCGGCGGGAGCCTCGTCTACTGCGTGTGTTCGCTCGAGCCCGAGGAGGGCGAAGCTCAGGCGGCCTGGCTTGCCGCCCGGCCGGAAGTGACCGCCCACCCGATCGGTCGCGAGGAACTGCCCGGGCTCGAGGCGGCGGTGACGGCGGACGGCCATGTCCGGACCTACCCCGGAATGCCGGTTCCTGGGGAAAACGGCGGCACGCTCGACGGGTTCTTCGTTGCGCGCTTCCGGCGAGCCTGAATAGTTATGCCGCACGCGCGTGTCGGGGGGAACGGACTTGGCAAGCCCGGTGGACCGGCCTATCAGGGGCGCCGCCGGCAACCGATGATGAGGGCGTAGTTTGGCTCATTCGCTGCGATTCCTCGCCCGGCGCACACTGCTTGGGGCGGTCGACGGCGTCGTCACGAACCCGCTGATCCGCTGGACCTGGACCGGGCCGGCGAACGAGACTCTCGTGGGCAGCCTCGCCGAGTTCCGCCCCACCGATCGCGAGACGGTGCTCGAGATGATGCAGGGGCGCTACCTCCTGTCCTCCCGTCTCGTCGACACGCACGGGGTATCGCCATTCTCGCTGGACGTGGAGCACACCGACTGGCTGGAGGAGTTGCACACCTTCTCCTGGCTGCGGCACTTCCGGGATGCGCGCAGCGACGAGGAGCGGCGCTTCGCCCGCACGCTGACGCTCGACTGGATCGGACGCGAGGGTCGGTTCAACCACGACACCTGGACGCTGTCGATCACGGCGAGGCGGGTGCTGAACTGGCTGCGGCACTCCAACATCCTCACCGAAGGTGCGGGCGTCGACCAGGTCCAGCAGATCACGCGCTCGCTGTCGACGCAGATTTCCTCGCTGAAGCTGCGCGGGGCGCTGGCCAGCGATCCCGTCGATGCGCTGCTGGTGGCCACCGCGCTGCTCGGCGTGTCGCTGTGTTCCGACCGGCCGGAGGTCGAGACGGTCGGGCGCATCCGCCGGGTGCAGCGGCTGGTCGAGCAGCAGATCGACGAGGACGGGCTGCATCGGTCGCGCTCGGCCGCCACCCAGATCCTGCTGCTGATCGAACTGACCACGGTCGGGCAGGCGCTGCGCCGCGACCACGAGCAGTATTCGAATGAGTTCAGCGAACTGACCGAGAGCATGCAGCGGGCACTCGACGCCATTTCGCTCGGCACCGGCGAGCCGGCCTATTTCAACGGCACCGGCCAGATGCCGCACGACCTGATCGTTGCGGTGCAGGCGCAGAGCGCGGCACGGGCCCGCAAGACCGGCACCGCCGGCGGCTATGGCCGGCTGATCGCCGGCCGCTCGATCGTGGTGGCCGATTCGGGTGAAGTCCCCGACCCCGAGTTCGCCGCCCAGGCCCATGCGAGTGCCCTCGCCTTCGAGTTCAGCCACGGCCGCGACCTGGTGGTGTGCAACTGCGGTCCGGCGCCTTCTGGCTACGAGGACAGGCTGCTGTTCCGACAGGGTATCGCGCACTCGGCTCCGACCATCAACGCCCAGTCGGCGGCGCATGTTGCCGAGGGCGGGCCACTGGCGGGGCGTCTGGTGCGGGTCGGCCGGCCCAACGAGATCGAGGCGCGGCCGGCCGACGACATGCTGGTGATCAGCTGCCACGGGTTCGCGGAGCGCTTCGGGGTGACGCTGGAGCGCACGCTGACCCTGCTGGCCGAGGGCAAGACGCTGGTGGGGCAGGACAAGTTCGTGCGGCACCGGCATCGCGTCTCGGGCGCGGCCGCCATTCGCTTCCATCTCGCGCACCAGACCGACGTGCAGGTCACCGAGGATCTGGTGCGGCTGCGGCTCAGTTCGGGTGCGGTCTGGACCTTCCTGTGGGAGGGGGCCGACATGCGGGTCGAGGACAGCGTGCGGCAATCGGCGTATTTCGGCTTCCACCGGACGCGTCAGCTGGTGCTGGAGGTGCTGGTGGCCGACGCGAACGAAGTGAGCTGGATCTTCACGCTCGAGGAGAGCTGACCGGGTCGCCGGGCGCGCCCAATCGGCTGTTTCCTTCCGCCCGTGTCCGTGATAGCGAGCCGGCGCACTCCAGCATCGCGGGAATGACGGCATGTCCGACGGCAAGGTGGTTCCGGTCAAGCGTGCGCTGCTCTCGGTCTTCGACAAGACCGGCGCGGCCGATTTCGCCGGGGCGCTGGCCGGGCTCGGGGTCGAGCTGGTCTCGACCGGCGGCACCCACCGGCTGATCGCGGGGCTCGGCGTGGCGGTACGCGAGATCTCCGATCTCACCGGCTTTCCGGAGATGATGGACGGACGGGTGAAGACGCTCCACCCCAAGGTGCATGGCGGCCTGCTATCGGTGCGCGACAATCCCGAGCACCAGGCGGCGATGGCGGCGCAGGGGATCGGCGCAATCGACCTCGTCGCCGTCAATCTCTACCCGTTCGAGGACACCATCGCGCGGGGGGCCTCCTACGAGGAGACGATCGAGAACATCGACATCGGCGGCCCGGCGATGATCCGCTCGGCGGCCAAGAACCACGCCTATGTCACGGTGATCGTCGACCCGGCCGACTACGCGCCGGTGCTGGCGGCGATCGGCGCGACCGGCGGCGTGCCCTATGCGCTGCGGCAGAAGCTTGCCGCCAAGGCCTATGCGCGCACGGCAGCCTATGACGCGGTGATCTCGGACTGGTTCGCCCGCACCATCGACTATCCCGACCTGCCGTACCGGAGCTTTGCCGGACGGCTCCGGGAAACGCTGCGCTATGGCGAGAACCCACACCAGTGGGCGGCGTTCTACGTCACCGGCGAGCAACGCCCGGGGGTGGCGACGGCGCGCCAGGCGCAGGGCAAGTCGCTGAGCTACAACAACCTCAACGATACCGATGCGGCCTTCGAACTGGTCTCGGAATTCGACCCGGCCATCCCGGCGGTGGCGATCATCAAGCACGCCAATCCGTGCGGCTTCGCGGTCGGGCCGACGCTGATCGAAGCCTATCGGCTGGCGCTGCGGACCGATCCGGTCAGCGCCTTCGGCGGCATCGTCGCGCTCAACCAGACCCTCGACGAGGCGACGGCCAGCGAGATCGTCAAGGTGTTCACCGAAGTGATCGTCGCGCCCGCTGCGACCGAGGCGGCCATCGCCGTGATCGCCGCCAAGAAGAACCTGAGGCTGCTGCTGACCGGAGCGCTGGCCGACCCGAAGGCGCCCGGCCTGACGGTCCGTTCGCTCGCGGGGGGGCTCCTGGTCCAGGGGCGCGACAACCGCAATGTCGACGACGCCGAGTTCCGCGTGGTGACGATCAAGCAGCCCAGTGCCGCAGAGATACGCGACCTGAAGATCGCCATGAAGGTCGCCAAGCACGTCAAGTCCAACGCCATCATCTATGTCAAGGACGGTGCGACGGTGGGCATCGGTGCCGGTCAGATGAGCCGTCTCGATTCGTCGCGCGTCGCGCATCGCAAGGCGATCGACGCGGCCGAAGCAGCGGGGATACCGGGCGCGCTGACCGAGGGGTCGGTGGTGGCGTCCGATGCGTTCTTCCCTTTTCCCGATGGCATGCTCGCTGCCGTCGAGGCGGGTGCGACCGCTGTCATCCAGCCCGGCGGATCGCTCAATGACGACAAGGTCATTGCTGCCGCCGACGCGGCCGGCATCGCCATGGTGATGACCGGGATGCGGCACTTCCGGCACTGAGGGCCGCAATCCGTCGCTCCCCTCAGGCGCCCCCCGCAAGGTCCCCGAGCAGGCCCGCCGCCACCGACAGGCGGGACACGGTCATGTCGCCCTCGGTGAGCCTTGCGACGGCATCGGCTACCCGGGCGATCGCCTCAGGCCGGCTGTTCCGCCAGGCGGCGAGGCGATCGGCGATCGGCCCGCTGCCCGCTGCGAGCACGTCGCGGGCCAGCTCGCGCTGCGCACGCATCAGGTTGGCGAGGGCGCGGTCGAGCGCCATGCGGTCGAAGCGGTCGGAGAGGAGGATAGCCTCCCCCTCGGCGATGATGCGGGCCAGCCGGAAGGCATCGAGCACACCGAAATAGGCCCCTGCCGCATCGGCGAGGCCGGCAGAGGAGCGCTCCGCAACGAGCACGACATCGGGAGCGAAGCCCAGAACGGGCAGTTCGCCGAAGCGCCGGGCGAGATCGCGGCTGGCTCCGCCGGCGAGCAGACGCTGGGTACGCTCCTCGACGATTGCCTCGAAGGTCTCACCCATGAGGCTGCCGAGCAGCCGCCCCAGTTCGGCCACGCCGGCGCCGTGGCGCGCGACGAGCGGCGCCAGCCCCGCCTCGAGGCGCCCATTGCGCAGGAACCACAGGCTCTGGCGCCGCAGCAGCGACTGAACCTCGGTATAGAGGGCCAGTTGCGTGCGCCCGCTCAGTCGCCCGTCCAGCGCGTCGAGTTCGCGGTTGAGCTCGGGGGTGTCGAAGACGTCGCGGGCCGCCGCATAGGCGGCGGCGACCTGCCCCGCATCGGCGCTGGTGGCGGCCGACAGTTCGCTCACGAAAGCGAGCCCGCCCCGGTTGATCATGGCGTTGGCGAGCACGGTGGCGATCACCTCGCGTCGCAGGCGGTGCCGGGTCACGGTGCTCTCGAAGGTGCCCGTCAGCCGGTCGGGAAAGTAGCGGTAGAGCTCCTTGCCCAGATAGGGATCGTCGGGTACCGGGCTCTCGAGCAGCCGTGCGTAGACATGGTTCTTGGCATAGGCGAGCAGGACGGCCAATTCGGGCCGGGTCAGCCCGCGCGCGCCCTGGGCGCGCTGGCGCAGTGCGGCATCGTCGGGCAGTCCCTCGAGGGAGCGATTCAGCCCCGCCTCCGCCTCGAGCGTCGCCATCAGGTTCAGGTGCTCGGGAAAGGCGGCCGGCCCGCGGGCTTCTTCGACGGAGATGGCCAGGGTCTGCAGATAGTTGTTGCGCAGGCACAGCGCCGCCACCTCGTCGGTCATCGAGGCGAGGAACTCGTTGCGGACCGTGGTGGTCAGCTTGCCCTCGCGCATCAGGCTGCCGAGCGCGATCTTGATATTGACCTCGAGGTCGGACGAGTTGACGCCGGCCGAGTTGTCGATGGCATCGCTGTTGAGACGTCCGCCGCGCAGGGCGTATTCGACGCGCCCGAGCTGGGTCAAAGCGAGGTTGGCGCCCTCGCCGAGCACGCGGGCGCGCAGCTCGTTGCCGTTCACCCGCACCGCATCGTTGGCCTTGTCGCCTACCGCGGCGTCGGTTTCCGTCGTCGCCTTCACGTAGGTGCCGATGCCGCCGAACCAGATCAGGTCGACGTCGGCCCTGAGGATGGCGCGAATGACGTCGGCGGGCGTCACCGGCTCGCTGCCCAGGCCGAGCACCTTGCGGGCCTCGGCAAACAGCGCGACGGTCTTGAGTTCGCGCGAATAGATGCCGCCGCCGCGCGACAGCAGTTCGGCATTGTAGTCCTGCCAGCTCGAGCGCGGCAGCTCGAACAGGCGTCGACGCTCGGCGAGGCCGACCCCGGGGTCGGGGTCGGGATCGATGAAGATGTCGCGGTGATCGAAGGCGGCCACCAGCCGCAGGTGCGGCGACAGCAGCATGCCGTTGCCGAACACGTCGCCGCTCATGTCGCCGACGCCCACGGCGGTGAAGGGCGTCGACTGGATGTCCCGGTCGAGTTCGCGGAAGTGCCGCTTCACCGCCTCCCAGCCGCCACGGGCGGTGATGCCCATGGCCTTGTGGTCGTATCCGGCCGAGCCGCCCGACGCGAAGGCGTCGCCGAGCCAGAAGTCGCGATCGACGGCGATGGCGTTGGCGGTGTCGGAGAAGCTGGCGGTGCCCTTGTCGGCGGCGACCACCAGATAGGGATCGTCGCCATCGCGCCGGACCACGTCGGGCGGTGGCACCACGGTGTCGCCGTCGAGGTTGTCGGTGACGTCGAGCAGCGTCGACACGAAGATGCGGTAGCAGGAGGTGCCTTCACGCAGCACCGTCTCGCGATCCGCCCCCGCCGGGGTGAGCCGGGGGACGAACGCACCCTTGGCACCGACCGGCACGATGATGGCGTTCTTGACCTGCTGCGCCTTGACGAGGCCGAGCACCTCGGTGCGGAAGTCCTCCGGCCGGTCCGACCAGCGCAGGCCGCCGCGGGCGATGGGCCCGAAACGCAGGTGGATGCCCTCGACACGCGGGGAATAGACGAAGATTTCGCGGAACGGCCGCGGTTCGGGCAGTGCGTCGATGCTGCGGCAGTCGAACTTGAGCGCCAGCGCCGGGCGCCGGGCGCCGGTGTGGTCGCGCTGGTAGGCATTGGTGCGGATGACGGCGTCGACGAGGTTCAGGTAGCGGCGCAGGATGCGGTCCTCGTCGAGCGAGACGGTCGCCTCGATCGCGGCCTGTACCGTCTCCCGCGCGATCTGGGCGCTGCGCTCCCGATGCCCGGCATGATGCGGATCGTTGCGGGCGTGGAACAGGCGCACCAGGGCCGCCGAGACCTCCCCATGGCGCGCCATCACGGTATTGAGGTAGCTGCGGGAATAGGGGATCCCCACCTGCTTGAGGTAGCGCGTCAGCGCCCGCAGGATTTCAACGTCGTGCCAGCTCAGGTTGTGCCGCAGGGTCAGCTGGTTGAGCTGGTCGCTCTCGGCCTCACCGCGCCAGACGGCGAGGATGGCGTTCTCGGTACGCTCCGAGCGGTCGTGGTCGGAAAGGTCGACGCCGTCCCCGGTCTCGAGCTGCATGTCGTGGACATAGGTCACGCCGCCATGGCGCGGCGTGACGGTGAAGGTGTCCTCGTCGATGACGCGGAAACCGAAATTCTCGAGGACAGGGACGCGGTCGGACAGCGGGATCGGCCCGCCCCGGTGATAGACCTTGAGCCCGACGCCTTCCGCGCGCCGGGCCAGGCGTAGCGCGATGGCGCGTTCGTCGGGCAGCAGGCGGATGACCGCGATGTCGTCGAGCGCTGCCTCGGCCGAGTTGGCATGCTGGTAGTCGGGCGGGAAGGCCTCGAGGAAGTCGGAGACGTTGGTGCCTTCCCCCGCTGCGGTCCTGAGCCGGTCGCCGAAGGTGAGGATGCGCTCGGCGACACCCGCCTCGAGCTCGGCGCGGTCCGGATCGGGCGACTTGCCGCCATTGCGGCCGATGATGAAGTGGACCCGCACCAGCTCGCCCTCGGGGAAATGCGGGTAGAAGGCCGATACACGGCCCTCGTAGACCTGGGCGAGCCAGGTGCCGATGCGCTGGCGCACGTCCGAATCGTAGCGGTCGCGCGGCAGGTAGACGAGTACGGAGACGAAGTTGTCGAAGCGGTCGATGCGCGACAGCACGCGGACGCGCGGCCGGTCCGTCAGCGACGCGATGATGCCGGCGAACTCGAGGAGCTTGTCCTCCGAAATCTGGAAGAGCTCCTCGCGCGGATAGGTGTCGAGGACGTTCATCAGGGCCTTGCCGGCGTGACCCTGAGGGTCGTGGCCGGCGCGCTTGAGGACGTCGCTGACCTTCTTGCGGACCAGCGGCACCTCGATATTGGGGGTGGCGTAGCTCATCGAGGTGAACAGGCCGACGATGCGCAACTCCCCCGATGGGGCACCCTGGAGGTCGTAGAGCTTGACTCCCACGTAGTCGAGGTGGGCGCGGCGATGCACGCGCGACTTGATGTTGGCCTTGGTGACCAGCAGCGGCGTCGGCTCGGACATGAAGGCGGCGTGCTGCGGCGTCATCTCCACGTAGCTGGCGCCGGCCCTCAGGAACAGCACGCCGGGATCCTCGAGGATGCCCATTTCGCTGTCCGTGACCGGCACCAGCCGGGCCGCCGCACCGGTCCCGTCGAGGCGGTACTCGCGCATGCCCAGGAAGGTGAAGTTGTGTTCGGCCAGCCAGCCGAGGAAGTGCATCGCCTCGGCCATGGCCGCCGGGGGCACCCCCTTGGGCGGACGGTCGTGCCAGTCCTGTACGGCCTTGCGCACCCGCTCCAGCATCGGACGCCAGCCGGCGACGGCCCGCCCGACATCGGTCAGGGTGTCGTCGATCTCGCCCTTCATCGCCTCGCGCACCACGATGTCGGGCAGCGGGTCGATCTCGACATGCAGGAAGCTCTCGAGCCGGCTGCCGGGCGTCGGCAGCTCGAGCACCCGGTAGGTGGCCGGATCGAACAGCAGGATCGGATGCGACAGGGCCCGCACCACCCCGCCATAGGCGCGGATCGCGGCCAGCACGCTGTCGACGATGAACGGCATGTCGGCCGAGAAGACCTCGATGGTCTCCGGGCGGCCCGGGGCGTCGGGGGGGATGACGTAGATGTTGTGGCTCGCCAGCTCCCGCTTGCCGAGCCGGCCGTAGGAGCGACGGAACGTCGCTTCGAGGGTGTCGAGGTCGTGGCGTGCCAGATCCTCGGGCTCGGTGGCTTCGGCCACTGCCTTGAGGAACCGCGCAAAGCTCGGCTCGGTCGACTGGAAGCCCTGGGCGCGAGCGACGAGCTCGGCGCGCGTGCTGAAATTCGCCGTTTCGTTCAACGCCAAATCCCCCCGAGTCGCGGCGCACCGGCCTCCGCCACAGTGCGTCCCGGCTCGCGGCTTGTCGAGTGGTAAGACCTTGTCAGGGCCGACGTGTCATGGTGACGGGAGTCACCCGAAGCCTGGTCCATGCAAGCCCATAATTCCGATCTGCGAGCCCTGCTCAGGTCCGGCCTCACCCGATCGCTGGCCTCGCTCGGCATCAAGGTGGCGACCGCCGGTCTCACCTACGGCATGTACGTGGTCCTGAGCCGCATCATGGGGGCCGAGGAATACGGGTACTTCGCCTTTGGGCTCAGCCTTGCGACGTTGCTGGCGGTGGGGGCGGGAATGGGCCAGCAGACCGCGATCCTGCGGTACTGGCCGGAGGAGCAGGTGGCGGGACGCCCCGACAAGGCGCTGCAGGCGGTCGCGGCCGGGGGGGCGCTCACGCTCATCGCGGGCGGCGCGATCTCGCTCCTGCTGCTGGCCTTCGCGGTGGTGGCCGGGGCGTGGCCGGGCACAGCCACGGCGCACCTGTTCGCGGCCGCGTCACTGATCGCGCCACTGACGCTCGCCGAGTACTGGTCGTCGGCGCTGAGGGCGCAGGGATCGGTGTGGACGGCTCTGCTGCCCCGCGACATCCTGTGGCGGCTGGCGACGCCGATCATCGTGGTGCTGCTGTTCGCCGCCGCGATCCCGCTCAGCGGCTGGATGGCACTGCTGCTCACGGCACTGGTGCTGGTGGCGGCGCTCGGCCTGCAGGCATTGGTCGCGCACCGGCGCCGCTACGCCGTGGTTCCGCGGACCGGCGGCATCGCCGCGTACTGGCGCGCGCATGGCACGCCGACGATCTGGTTCCTCATCGGCACGGTGATCGATTCGGCGGCGCTGAACGCCGACATCATCTTCATCGGCCTGCTGCTGAGCGCGGAGGATGCCGGCATCTACTTCAATGCCTTCCGAACCGCCGGCCTGCTGACGCTGTTCATGTTCGCCATCAACCTAGTGCTGGCCCCGGTCTTTGCGCGGCACTACCACGCCGGGGAGCTGCGCAAGGCGCAGGCGATCAGCGCCCTGACCGCCTGGTCCGGCTTCGTGTTCTCGGTGGCGGTCTTCGCCCTCTTCGTGGTGTTCGGCAACGAGGTGCTGTCGCTGTTCGGGACGCCCGCCGGATCGGGCTACTGGGCGCTGGTGCTGCTCAGCGCCGGCCTGCTGCTGGATGCGGCGACCGGTCCATCGCGCATCGTCATGATGATGACCGGTCACGAACGCGACTATGTCCGCATCTTCGGCGGCATCATGCTGGCCGGCCTCGTGGTCGGGCTGGCGGTGATCCCAGTATTCGGGCTGGTGGGTGCCGCGGCGGTCAATGCGTTGGCGCGTGGCGTCGCCTCGAGCGCCATCGCCTGGTTCAACCGGCGGCACGTGGGGATCGACACCAGTCTGCTCGGGGCGTTCCGGGTGCAGCGACTGCGCGACGCGTCGCCGGGGATCGTCGCGACCTGACGCGGGTCCGGTCCGGCTCAGGCGGCGGGGCGCTTCGGTCGCAGCGGCGCGAGCAGCGCGGTCTTGCCGCCGCCAGCCGCGAGGCGCCGGATCGCCTCGTACTGGATGCAGTCGGGCGCCATTTCCATGATCTCGATGCGAATGCCGTCGGGGTCCTCGATCCACATGCCGCGATTGCGGTCGACGCCGCGACGGGCGGGGTCGAGCGGGGCGGTGAGCGGAATGCCGACGGTCGCGAGGTGCCGGGCGGTGGCCTCGATGTCGTCGACGGTGAAGCAGATGTGGTTGGTGCCGCTGGCTTGGGGGCCGGGCACCCGCTCGGTGCCGCCGGGGAACAGCTCGAGGAAGAGGTCGTCGCCGAAGCGCATGTAGACGATCCAGGTCCGTCCATCCTCCTCGTTGAGCCGGAGGAACTCGGGAAAGCCGAGCTTCTCGTAGAAGGCGACCGACGCCTCGAGGTCGCGCACCCTGAGCGCGATGTGTCCCAGATTCCTGAATGCGGCCAATCGATCCTCCCCTGGCTCCGTGCCATGCACCATGAACGAGTATTAGCGATAATACAAGGAGGCAAGCGGCGCCTGCCGGAGCGGTTTCAAAGCTGTACCTGCTTGCGCCGACCGGAGGCGGCGACTATGTGTGTCAGGCTGGCCCGCTCGGGCCGGCGCGTTCTCAGGGCGGGGTGCAATTCCCCACCGGCGGTAGATGGGAGCTTTCCCAAAGCCCGCGAGCGCCTCCGGGAGTGTCCCGAAGGGTCAGCAGATCCGGTGCAATTCCGGAGCCGACGGTCACAGTCCGGATGAAAGAGAACGGGATCAGCGCTGGCGTGCCGGCGCCGGCCGCCATTGAGGCGGACGGCAGGTACTTGCTGGCATTCGATCTCCGTAACCCTGGGGAAACTGGTTACGGAAAGGATCGTTCGATGAGCCAGGTTTCCTCTTCTTCGCAGCACAACCACGCCGCCAGCGGCGCCCTGTTCATGCTGGTCGCCAGCCTCGCCTTCGCGGGCAGCAACCTGCTGCAATCGCTGCTGCCCACCCCGGTGCAGTATGGCGGCTACGGCATGAGCTCCACCGGCATGGCGTTCTGGCAATACGTCATTGCCGCCATCCTCGGCCTGCCGCTGATCCTCAGGATCGGCCTCGACAAGCTGCGTACCCGGCATCCGTTCGCGCATGAGGTGCGGGCCTTCGTGTCGGCGCTCGGCGTCCACGTCTTCGTCTACGGCTTCGCCACCGGCGTGCCGATCTGGCAGATGGTGACGCTGCTCGCCACCGGGCCGCTGTTCATCATCGTGGGCACGACGCTGTTTCTCGGCGAACGCGCCTCGGCGGCCCGCATCGGGGCGGCGCTGGCGGGCTTTGCCGGCGCCATCATCGTTTCCGGCGTCGGCAGCGAGAGCCTCGGCTGGTCGACGCTGATCCCGGTGGTGGCGGCGGCCCTGTGGGCGACGACCGACGTGCTGACCCGCTATCTCGCGCGCCGCGGGGAGAGCCCCGAGACCGTCACCATCTCGCTGCTGGCCCTGGTGACGCCGAACCACCTGCTCATCCTGCTGGCCGTCTGGGGACTGGGGGCGGCGGCGCCCGGGCTGCTGCCGGCCGGACTGACCGACAACGTCTTCGCCCTGCCGTCGGGGACCGGGCTGTGGCTGCTGGCGCTGCTCGGGGCGCTGACTGCCGCGGCGCAGTACCTCCTGGCCTTCGCCTACAAGCAGGCGGATGCGGCCTACCTGCAGCCGTTCGCCGACGTGAAAGTGCCGCTGAGCGGCCTGCTCGGCTGGATCCTGCTCGGACAGGCACCCAGCATCTTCTTCTGGCCGGGCGCCGCCCTGATCGTTGCCGCCTCGGCCTTCATTTACTGGGTGGAAGCGGGCAACCGCCCGACGCGCCTCGCGACCGCCTGAGCCGTGCGCCTGTCGGCCGCCCCTTGCCGCAGGGGGCGGCCGACAGGCAGCTTACGTCTCCGGATATGGCGTTCCGTCCTTGTGACGCCACACGCCGTCGGCGTTGGCGCTCTTGAGGTCGATATCGGCGCAGGTCGTCAGGTCGTCGGGGTGCCGGGAGCCGACCTCGAGGTAGACCGCGACGGCGCCGGAGCGGTTGTGCAGGTGGTGGCCGTTGCCCGTGCCCTTCGGAAAAGCCGCACAGTCGCCGGCGCGCAGGATGGTCTCGCCGCCATCCTCTACGAGCACCACTTCGCCCGCGAGGATGAAGACGAACTCATCTTCATGGGAATGCCAATGTCGCTGGCTCGACCAGTTGCCCGGCGGCAGATGCATGATGTTGACCCCGAAATCGGCGAGCCCACCGGCATCGCCGAGCCGCTGCCGGACACGCGCCGCACAGGGCACGTCGAAGGGTGCCGGATAGCCCGAGCCCTGCCGCTTCGGAACGCGATCGATATCCACCCTCGGCATCTCAGACCTCCACCCAGCGGCCCTCGCGATGACTCAGCGCCATGGCGTGCACGGCCCGCTCGATCTCGAGCCCCTTGTCGAAATCGACGATCTGCGCGTCCGCGTCGCCGGCAATGGCCCGAAGCAGTTCGTGGCACTCGATGAGCTTGAGCTCGTTGAAGCCCAGCCCGTGGCCGGGCGCCGGAATGAAGCGATCGTAGGGCCGGTGAACCGGCCCGGTCAGCACGGTGCGGAAGCCCTGCTCGGTCGGCCGATCGCCCGATGTGTAGAGCTGGAACTCGTTGAAGCGCTCCTGGTCATAGGCGATGGTGCCGCGCGCGCCGAAGATCTGCATGGCGATGCGTCCCTTGCGGCCCCAGGCCGAGCGGTTGAGCGCCATGATCCCCGATGCGCCGCTCCTCAGTTCGAAGAGCACCGATGCGATGTCCCAGGTTTCCACCCGGCGGCGTCCGCCGGCACGGTCGGGGCGATCGGGATAGGGCATGCTGAGCTGCGCCATCACCCGCGCCACGCCGCCAACGAGGAACTGCAGCAGGCTCAGCGGGTGCACCCCGAAATCGTCGAGGGCGCCGTAGCCGGAACTGGCCTCGCTCTTCCAGTAGAAGAGGGCCTCCGGATCGGCCATGAAGTCCTCGTCCATCTCGAAGCGGACATGGTTGACCTCGCCGATGGTGCCCTCGGCGAGCAGGGTCCGGATGTGCCGGATCACCGGATTCTGGATGTAGTTATAGCCGAGCGCCGCGACCCGGCCGGCGGCGCGGGCCGCCGCTGCCATGCGCTCGGCATCGGCCAGCGCCACGGCCATCGGCTTTTCGCACCAGACGTGCTTGCCGGCCGCCAGCGCGGCAACCGCCATCTCGGCATGGAAGGCGTTCGGCGTGGTGACGGAGACGACCTCGACCTCCGGATCGGCGATCAGAGCGCGCCAGTCGGCCGTCGAACGCTCGAAGCCGAACGCATCGGCCCGACGCGCAGCGAGGTCCGCCGACACCTCGGCGAGGTGAACAAGGCGCGGGCGCGGGCCGTCGCCGAAGACCGGCATGACGCCGTTCCAGGCCAGGGCGTGCGCCTTGCCCATGTAGCCCGTGCCGATCAGGCCGACGCCGATGCTGGTCATCCGGGAATCCTCCGCTCGCTGCCCGATGCTGCCCCGAGTCTGCACAAGGATGCCGGCGGCCGAGGCCCCCGGGCGCCCATACTCCCGGAGGAGCTTACTTGTGCTGCCCGACGTTGTCCCCCGGTCAGCAGCACCGCGCCGGTCAAAGCATCCAAGGTGCTCCCGGCCTCGCGCACGCCCGGGCATCCCCAGATGCTGCCGTCGGCCCGCGGCATGTCGGTGTCGCTGCGATCGCCTGTGGAACAACTCGTGCTACTTCTGGCGCTTGTGGAATGCTTATTCCGGCCGGACGCGGGGCGTCAAGCGTCGGGGTAATTCCGCTGGAGGTGGAAAAGCCGCCCGCATCTGCGTCGACCCATGGACTTCGAAGCTCCGATCCGGAATCTGGTGCCCAAAGGAGTGTGCCGCCGTGGCCGAAGAGGATATCAAGAGCGAACGCGCGCCTCGTGACTTCGCAGCGCTGCGGTCGCTGATCGTGGCGCGTGCGGCCACCCTGCCCCGCCGGCTGACCCAGGTGGCGAGCTACGCCCTCGAGAACCCCGACGAGATCGCCTTCGGCACGGCCGCCAGCGTCGCCCAGGAGTCCGGCGTGCAGCCCTCCACCCTGGTGCGTTTCTCGCAAGCGCTGGGCTATGAGGGTTTCTCCGACCTTCAGGACGTGTTCCGCTCGCGGCTGCGCGACAAGGTGCCCAGCTACGAGGAGCGGCTGCGGCAGCTGCGCGAGCACGGCATCGGAGCCAGCAAGACCGGCCTGCTGCTCGAGGGTTTCGCCGAGACGGCGGAGCGGTCGGTGCGGGAGTTGCGCCTCAAGATCGACCACGGCGTCCTCGATCAGGCCGTCGACATTCTAGCCAAGGCCGAGACGGTGTACCTCGTGGGGCTGCGGCGTTCGTTCCCGATCACCTCCTACATGGCCTACGCGATGGGCAAGCTCGGCGTGCGCAACGTGCTCGTCGACGGGATCGCCGGGCTGGGGGCCGAGCAGATCGGCTTCGTCGGCCCCGGCGATGCGGTGCTCGCCATCAGCTTCACCCCCTATGCCAGCGAAACCGTGTCGCTTGCGCACGCGGCCAAGGCGCGGCGCGCGCGAATGGTGTCGATCACCGATTCGATCTTCTCCCCGATCGCCCCGATCGCCGACGCCTGGCTCGAGATCGTCGAGGCCGACTTCGAGGGGTTCCGCTCGATGGCCGCGACGCTGGCGCTGGCCATGACGCTGACGGTTGCCGTCGCCGAACGACGCGGCAAGTAGACCCGTCGCGCGCTCAGGCCTTGCCGGGGTAGCCGGAAAAGCCGCCGCCATGGGCGCCGAACACGGTCTGTTCGTAGTCGATCACCGAGCCGGTCATCGGCGCCGATTCGGCGCTGGCAAGGAAACAGACGATGCGTGCGACGTCGCCGGCCTTGATCAGCTTGCCGAAGGGGCGCTGGGCCTCGGCCTGCTCAAGCCAGTCGTCGGCGGCATCGTGGAAGGTCTTGAGGGTCACGTGCTCGCCGGGCGTGTCGACCCAGCCGAGCAGGATGCCGTTGACCCGAATGCGCTGCAGGTTGGTGGCGTTGGCGGTGTTCTTGGTGAGGGTGGTGAGGGCACCCTTGGAGGCGCTGTAGGCCGCCAGGTTGGGCGAGCCGACATGGGCATTGACAGAGAGGATATTGACGATGGCGCCCTCGATGCGCTCGCGCTGCATCACCCGGATGGTGTCCTGCATAAGGAAGAACGGTGCCCGCACGTTGATGGCGAACATCCGGTCGAACAGGGCCTGGTCGGTATCGAGGATAGTGCCGCGATCGGTGAGCCCGGCAATGTTGGCGAGGATGTCGACCCGACCGAAGGTGGCGTCGGCGGCCGGGACGACCCGCGCCACCTGGGCGTGGTCGGCGAGATCGGCGGCGACGAACAGGGTGCGGGTCCCGAGGTCGTTGAGGGCGCGGGCCACGGCCTCGCCTTTTTCCACCTGCCGGTCGACGAGCACGATGCCGGCCGCGCCACGCGCCGCAAGCAGGCGCGCCGTCGCCTCGCCGATCCCCTGCGCGCCTCCCGTGACCACGGCGACCTTGCCGGCAACGGAGGAGGCGGAATAGGCGTCGGACATGGGAGGGGCTCGGCGTTCGGTGGGCGGCGCGACACTAGGGGCAAGCCGGCCGTTCGCCAAGAGGCATCGTGGTGCCCGCCTTCAGGCCGGCGCCGGGGGCGCGCGTTCCGCGGACCTAAGCCAGCATCCACTCGTGTTCCGGAGCGTTGTGGAACTTCCACGTCCGCTTCGGCCCGGCCATGACGTTGAGGTAGTAGATGTCGTAGCCGGCCACCGCCGCCACCGGATGATAGCCACGCGGCACCAGCACCACATCGCCATCCTCGATCAGCATGGTCTCGTCGAGCGAACGATCATCGGTGTAGACGCGCTGGAAGCCGAAGCCCTGCGGCTTCGAAAACCGGTGGTAGTAGGTCTCCTCGAGCAGGCTCTGGCGCGGCAGGTCGTCCTCGTCGTGCCGATGCGGCGGATAGCTCGAGGTGTGGCCACCGGGGGTGATCACCTCGACCACGAGCAGCGAATCGGCCGGCGCGGTCTCCGGCAGGATGTTGGTCGGGTAGCGGGTATTGGTACCCTTGCCGCGGGTGAGGCGCTCGGCATCGGCCGGACCGATGAGCCGCGGCGGCCGCGCGCCGCGCACGCCCGGCGCACTGCAGACCGCCACTTCCAGCGCCGTGAGGGCCTCGATGTGCCATCTGGCGCCGGCCGGGGCGTACACGGCGTGCGGCGGACCCTCGAACGGGGTCATCCGCTCGCCGGCGAGGAAGCTCTGGCCGTCGACGTCGATCCGGGCGCGGCCGGAGACGAGCACGATGCACACCTCGCGATCGTCGTCCCTGCCCTGTGCCACGTCGCCGGCATTGGGCAGCCGGTGCAGGTCGAAGCCGACATGGCCCCATCCGGCGCTTGCCGGCGTCACGTGGTGCACATGGCCGCTCGGTGATGCCGGCCTAATCCTTAGGTTTGCCATTGCCGGCCTTCTCGAGCTCTGTCTCGAAGTTGATGAAGAAGGTCCACACGCCGTAGGCCAGCATCGCCGCCGTGGCGAGGCCCCAGAACTGGTCGTGGTTGAACAGCCACTCCCAGCCGCACCATAGCGCGATCGCCGCGATGACGATCACTCGCCGCCAGAGCGGCCGGAACCACTCGAGGGTGAACAACCCGACCTTCTTGCTTTCGCTCACGCCATGTCTCTCAGCTAGGGAACCCCTGGGTCTCGACAGTATAGCCTGCAGCGGTCATCACCCGCATCAGTTCCTTGTAGCCGACCTGCGCCATCCGGAGCGGCGGGTTCTTCCTCGGATCCTGCTCGGCCTCGACGACGAACCAGCCCTCGTAGCCATGGTCGGCG
The DNA here is from genome assembly GCA_041916695.1 of Devosia sp. Classification (GTDB taxonomy): domain Bacteria; phylum Pseudomonadota; class Alphaproteobacteria; order Rhizobiales; family Devosiaceae; genus Devosia_A. The sequence continues at coordinate 136,220 of JAYRZA010000007.1, forward strand.
AAACGCTGCACGATGGCGCCGAAGTCGAGCGAGCCGTCCCCCGGGACGGTGAAGGCGCCGAGCGCCACCGCGTCGAGAAAGCTCTGCCTGGTCCGGTCCAGCGCGTCGACCACCGGCCGGCGAATGTCCTTCACATGCACGTGCCTGATCCGCGCGTGATGCCGGTCGATGGCGCGCAGCACGTCGCCGCCGGCGAAGGCGAGGTGGCCGGCATCGAGCAGCAGCGGAATGCCGGGTCCGGATGCCGCCATGAAGGCATCGAGTTCGGGCTCGGTCTCGACCACCGCCGCCATGTGGTGGTGGTAGGCGAGCGGCATGCCGCGCTCGGCGCACCACTCGCCGAAGGCCGTCACCTTCCTGGCATAGGCCTTCATCTCCTCGTCGGTGAGCCTGGGCTTGGTGGCGAGGGGCCTGGTCCGGTCGCCCTGGATCGAGCGGCCGACCTCCCCATAGACGATGCAGGGAGCGTTCACCGCCTTGAACAGCTCGATCATGGGAGCGATGCGGTCCTGGTTGGCCGCAGGCTCCTCGTCGACCAGCGTGCCGGAGAACCAGCCGCCGCACAGTGTCACGTCGGCGGCCCTGAGGATGGGCAACATCACCGCCGGGTCGTCGGGGAAGCGCCGCCCCTTCTCCATGCCGGTGAAGCCGGCCGAGCGCGATTGCCGGAGGCATTCCTCGAGCGACACGTCGTCGCTCAGCTCCTTGAGGTCGTCGTTCCACCACGCAATGGGGGACATGCCCAGTTTGGCTTTCAGCATACTCGCTCCATATGTCGGCAGTCGGCAGTGGGCAATCGGCAGTCGCATGCGAGAGGCGCCGGCTTGCGACTGCCGGCTGTCCTGCTAGTGCCGCTGCCCCTTCAGCGCTTCCTCGTACTCCTTGCGCGCCGCATTCACCTGTGGCCGCACGCTCACCTCCGGCACCGCCACATCCCACCAGTGCCCGCCGGCATCGGTGGAGATCAGCGGGTCGGTGTCGATCACCAGCACCGTGGTGCGCTCGATCGAGGCGGCCTCGGCGAGCGCCGTCTCGAGTTCGCCCACCGAGCCGACCTTGCGGCTCCAGGCGCCCATCGCGGCCGCGTGCTGGGCAAAATCGATCTCGGGCAGCGCCTCGTGCCGGGTGTCCTTGAGCAGGTTGTTGAAGTTCGCCCCGCCGGTCGCCATCTGCAACCGGTTGATGCAGCCGAAGCCGCGATTGTCGAGCACCACGATGGTGAGTTTCTTGCCCAGCATCACCGAGGTGGCGATCTCCGAGTTCATCATCATGTAGCTGCCGTCGCCCAGCATCACCACGACCTCGTGGTCGGGCTTGGCGAGCTTCACCCCCAGGCCCCCGGCGATCTCGTAGCCCATGGTGGAGTAGCCGTATTCCATGTGGTAGCTGCCCGGCGCACCGGCCGGCCACAGCTTGTGCAGTTCGCCCGGCAGCCCGCCCGAGGCACAGACCAGCGTCACGCCGGAACCCTTGCCTCGTGCCACCGCCCCGATCACCTGCGCATCGGAAGGGAGCTGGTTGGTCGGGTCGGTCACTGCCTTGGCGGCACCGAGCCAGCGCGTCCTGGCCGCGGTCGCCGTCTCGACCCAGCCCTTCGGGCTGCGCCAGTTGCCGAGTCCGGCCGAGAGCAGCTCGAGCCCGACCCGGGCGTCAGCGACGAGCGGCAGCGCGCGATGCTTGCCGGCGTCGAACACCTGCGTGTTGAGCCCCAGGATGCGGACGCCCTCGGCCTTGAACAGCGCCCACGAGCCGGTGGTGAAGTCCTGCAGGCGCGAGCCCACCGCCAGCACCACGTCCGCCTGCTCGGCGAGGAGATTGGAGGCCGACGAGCCGGTGACGCCGACCGAGCCCATGTTGAGCGGGTGATCGTGCGGCAGAGAGCTCTTGCCGGAGTTGGTCTCCATCACCGGGATGCCGTGCCGCTCGGCAAAGGTCCTCAGCGTGGCCGCCGCCTCGGAGTAGAGCACGCCGCCGCCGGCGATGATCACCGGCTTTTCCGCCGACCCCAGCGCGGCGAGCGCCGCGGCCAGTTCCGTTTCGTCCGGTCGGGGCCGGCGCGGCACCCACACCCGCTCGGCAAAGAAGCTCTCCGGATAATCGTAGGCCTCCGCCTGCACGTCCTGGCACAGACTGAGGGTCACCGGTCCGCATTCGGCCGGGTCGGTCAGCACCTGCATGGCGCGGTTGAGCGCCGGAACGATCTGCTCCGGCCGGGTGATGCGGTCGAAGTAGCGCGACACCGGGCGGAACACGTCATTGGCGCTCACCGTGCCGTCGGCGAAGCTCTCGACCTGCTGCAGCACCGGGTCGGGCGCCCGGTTGGCGAACACGTCGCCGGGCAGCAGCAGCACCGGGATGCGGTTGACATGGGCCAGTGCCGCGGCCGTCACCATGTTGGTGGCGCCCGGCCCGATCGAGGAGGTGGCAGCCATGAAGCGGCGCCGAAAGCTCGCCTTGGCGAAGGCGATGGCGGCGTGCGCCATGCCCTGCTCGTTATGGGCGCGGTAGGTCGGCAGCTCGTCGCGCACCTGGTAGAGCGCCTCGCCGAAGCCGGCCACGTTGCCGTGACCGAAGATGGCGAACACCCCGCCGAAGATCGGGACGGTCCTGCCGTCGATCACCGTCATCTGCCGGGTCATGAATCTCGCCAGCGCCTGCGACATGGTGAGGCGGATGGTTGTGTCGGTCATTGGTGTGCTCCCTTTCCGGCGTCGGCACGCCACACGCTCGGGCCCATCATTCCCCCCCAGATCCCCACCAGCGCCCGGAACCGGCTGGCCATGTCGGCCACTGCGTCGTCGTCGCTCATTGCGCCGGCAAACCAGGCCTTGGCCGCCTCGGCGAAGATCGTCCGGCCGACGGCAAAGCCCCTAACGGTGCGCGAACTCTGCGCCGCCGCGAAGCCGCGGGCCAGTTCCTCTTCCGATGCCTCGAGCCCGAGCAGTACCACGCCGCGGCAATAGGGGTCACGGGTCTCGATGACCGCATCGACATTGGCCCAGGCCACGGCGTCGGCCTGCGGCTCGAGCTTCCACCAGTCCGGCCTGAGGCCGGCCGCATACAGCTCGGCAAGCGCCCGCGCGCTGGTATTGGCGTCGATCGGCCCGGCCTTCGAGGCGATGATCTCGATCAGGATGTCGCGTCCTATCCGGCGCGCCGCGTCCTGCGCTGCCCGCAGCCTGTCCAATTGCTCGGCCTTGAGGGCATCGCCGTCGTCGGGGTGCCAGAAGCACAGCACCTTGATGCAGTGATCCACCGGCCACTCGATCAGCCGGCTGCCGATATCCTGGCTGAACTCGAAGCGCAGCGGCCGGCTTCCCGGCAGCTCGATCGGCCGGCCGATCCAGAAGTCCTTCGGGGCCGCGAACAGGGCGTCGCGTCCCCACTTGTCGTCCAGCAGCATGCCGAAGCCAGGTCGGCCGGCCGCCACCTCGGCCGCCGCCCGGACCGCCAGTACCTTGAAAGCCGGGATCAGCCCGGCGCGGTCGCCGGCAATATCCTCGATCTGCTTTCTGTGATCGATGGCGAAGGCGGTCAGCCTGGGGTAGTGCCGGCGGCGCGTCGTCGCCCAGTGGATGTGGTTGAGCTCCTCGTCCTTGCGCAGCGCCCTGAGGCGGCTGCCACGGGTGAGGAAATGCGTCAACTCGGCCCAGCTCGGGTATTCGGGGGCGCAGAGCAGCCGGCTGACCGCGAAGGCACCGCAGGCATTGGCCCAGGTGGCGCTGGTTGCATGGTCCTCGCCCCTCAGCCAGCCGCGCAGGAAGCCGCTCATGAAGGCGTCGCCGGCGCCCAGGACGTTGTAGATCTCGATCGGGAAGCCCTGCCCGACGATCCCCGATTCGAGGTCGTCCGGGATGGCGCCATCGTAGACGATGCAGCCCCTGGCGCCCCGCTTCAGCACCACGGTGGCGTCGGAGACGGCGCGGATGGCCTTGAGTGCCGCCAGCAGGTCGCTCTCCCCGGCGGCGATCAGCACTTCCTCCTCGGTTCCCACGATCAGGTCGCAATCCCTCAGGATCGGCTTGATCTTGCCGGTCACGTAGTCCGACTTCACATAGCGCTCGAAGCCGGCGGCATGCCCGGCCAGCCCCCACAGGTTGGGCCGGTAATCGATGTCGAAGACGACGCGGCGCCCCGCGGCCCTGGCCAGGCGGATGGCCTTGAGCTGCGCCGCCTCCGCATTGGGGGTCGAGAAATGCGTTCCGGTCACCACCACCGCGCGGGCCGAGGCGATGAAGCCCTCGTCGATGTCGGCCTCCGAGAGCGCCATGTCGGCGCAGTCGGTCCTGACGAAGATCATCGGCGAGACGCCCTCGGCCTCGACCGCCAGCAGCACCAGGGCCGTCAGCCGCTTGTCGTCGACCGCGATGCCGGTGGTCGAGACGCCTTCGCGCGCGAGTTGCTCGGTGATGAACCGCCCCATCTGCTCGGCGCCGACGCGCGTCACCAGCGCCGATCTCAGCCCAAGCCGCGCCGTGCCGATGGCGATGTTCGCCGGGCAGCCGCCCACCGATTTGGCGAACGAGCCGATGTCCTCGAGCCGACTGCCGATCTGCAGGCCATAGAGGTCGACGGAAGATCGCCCGATGGTGATGACATCGAGCTCCGGCTCCGGCATGATCTCCCCCGCTTCGCGACGACTGGACAGCTTTCAGGCGCCGTTGTATCCCTCCGCCGAATGAAACGTCAATTCCGAACTATAGTCCTTTCGGAATGAACGTTCCAATTGTGCAGTCTCGCCGGCCGGCGTACATCCCACGTTCAGGCGGCGCTCAGCAAGGAGGCGGTTTCGTGGTCAGGTTCGGCATTCTCGGGGCAGGCCGCATCGGCAAGGTGCACGCAGCGACCATCGCCAACTCGCCGCAGGCCCGCGTCGCCTATGTCGCCGACGCGCTGCCGGAGGCGGCCGCGGCCCTCGCCGAGAGCGTCGGCGCCACAGTCCGCGGCGTCGAGGAGGTGATCGCCTCCGATGTCGATGCCATTCTCATCGCCACCCCCACCGACACCCATGCCGACCTGATCGAACAGGCGGCGAGGGCCGGCAAGGCGATCCTGTGCGAAAAGCCGGTCTCGCTCTCCGTCGAGCGTATCGAGGCCTGCCTGCCGGTAGTCGAGCAGGCGGGCGTGCCGCTGATGATCGGCTTCAACCGACGGTTCGATCCCAATTTCGCCGGTCTCAGGGCCCGCCTCGCGGCCGGCGAGATCGGGGAGGTCGAACTGGTGACCATCATCTCGCGCGATCCGGCGCCGCCGCCGGTCTCCTATATCGCGCGCTCGGGCGGTCTCTACCGCGACATGATGATCCACGATTTCGACATGGCGCGCTTCCTCGTCGGCGAGGAATTCGTCACCGTCTCGGCGCTGGGCGGGGCGCTGGTCGACAAGGCGATCGGGCAAGCCGGCGACGTCGACACCGCCGCGGTGCAGATGCAGACCGCCTCGGGCAAGATCGCGGTGATCACCAATTCGCGCCGCGCCAGCTACGGCTACGACCAGCGCATGGAAGTGCATGGCTCGAAGGGCATGCTGCGGGCCGGCAATGTCCACATGTCGACTGTCGAGCGCGCCGACGGGCAGGGCTTCACCGCCGACGTCATCCAGAACTTTTTCATCGACCGTTACGTCGCCGCCTATGCCGCCGAGGTGCGGAGCTTCATCGACGCCATGACCAGGGGCACCCGGCCCACCCCCTCCGGTCATGACGGCCTGATGGCGCAAAAGCTCGCCGAGGCCGCGACGAGGAGCGCCGCGACCGGCCAGGTGGTGCGGGTAGGCTGAGCCCGCCACGCGGCCGGGCGGAGGCGACGCGCACAAGCAGTTGACCCTCGGGGCCATTGCGTGCATCGCTCCCGGCGCCCTTTGGCTCGGAGCCCGTCATGTCGTCCAGCTTCATTTTCACCCTATCCTGCGTGGACCGGCCGGGGATCGTGGCCGCGGTGACGACGGAACTGGCGGGTCTGGGCTGCAACATCGCCGAATCCAACCAGTTCTGGGATACCGAGACTGGGCAGTTCTTCATGCGTCTCGCCTTCACCGCGCCGGAGGGGGTGGACCGCGACGCGCTCGAGCGTGGCCTGAAGCCCGCGATCGAGCGGTTCGGCATGCGCACGGCGCTGGTCGATCGGGCGCGGCGCAAGAAGGTGCTGGTGATGGTCTCGAAGTTCGACCATGCCCTGCTGCACCTGCTCTACCAGATCCGGGTGGGCTGGCTCGATGCCGAGGTGGCGGCCATCGTCTCCAATCACGAGGACAGCCGGCGTACCGCCGAGTACGAGGACATTCCCTTCCACCTGCTGCCGGTCGACAAGGCCAACAAGGCGGCGCAGGAGGAACGGGTGATCGCGCTGTTCAAGGAAACGGGCGCCGATCTCGTGGTGCTGGCGCGCTACATGCAGATCCTGTCCGATCGCTTCGCGACGCGGCTGTTCGGGCAGATCATCAACATCCACCACTCCTTCCTGCCCAGCTTCAAGGGCGCCAAGCCCTATCACCAGGCGCACGAGCGCGGGGTCAAGCTGATCGGGGCCACGGCCCACTACGTGACCCCCGAACTCGACGAAGGCCCGATCATCGAACAGGAGACGGCGCGGGTGACCCACGCCATGAGCCCCGACGACCTGGTGGCCGCCGGGCGAGATGTCGAGAGCCGGGTGCTGGCCCGGGCCGTCAAGCTCCACCTCGAAAGCCGGGTGATGCTCAACGGCAGGAAGACCGTGGTGTTCGGTTAGCCTCAGGCCGCCCCGAGCAGCGCAGCGCGGTTGGCCGTCAGGACATCGGCCACCGACGCCGGCCTTTCGCCCCACAGGGACTCGACCGCATCGGTCACGGCCTCCACCTTGCGCTCGCGGGTATTGCAGTCGAAGGCGACGATGAAGTTCTCGATGACATAATCGGGCACCCCGGCGGCCCTGGCACCGGCCGCCAGCTGCGCGTCGTCGACATCGACGACGGCGATGGGTGTTCCGGCGATGCGGCTGGCGACGGCGGCGATCTCGCGGGTGGTGAGGGCGGCGGGACCGGTGACCGTGTAGGTGCGGTCGGCGGCCGGGCGCAGCAGCGCGCCGGCCGCGGCGCGGGCGCAGTCCTCCCGGCTCACGTAGCTCACCCGGCCCTCGCCGGCCGAGGTGTACCACTGACCGCGGGCCAGTACGCCGGGGAGGGAGCCGAGCAGGTTCTCGGCGTACCAGGACATGCGCAGGATGGTGTAGGCGAGGCCGCTGGCCTTGATGGCCTCCTCGGTGCCCAGGTGCTCCGGCGCAAAGCCGATCGCCGAGGGGGCCTCCGGCGCCGGCATCGAGGTATAGACGAGCTCCTTCACACCCGCCGCCCTGGCTGCCGCAACGGCGTTGAGGTGACCGGCGAGGCGCGTACCGATCTGGTCGGTGGAAATGATCAGGAAACGGTCGGCTCCGCTGAGGGCAGACGCGAGGCCGGCCGGATCGGAGTAATCGGCATGGCGGACCTCGACGCCCCTGAGATCGCCCAGTTTCGCCGGATCGCGGGTGCCGGCGACGATGCGGCCGGCATAGCCGCGCTGCTGCAGCAGCTCGACGACGCGGCGACCCAGTTTGCCGCCGGCGCCGCCGACGAAGAGTGTGGGCTCAGTCATGGTATAGCTCCGAGTGGTTGTCTCTCTATGAGAGCAGGTATATGTTTGGAACCACTCACTTGCGCAAGACGGCAGTTTTGCCGCCCCTGGTTACTCCGGGAGAACCATCATGACTGGTCTTGATGCCGAAAGCCTCGCCCCGCAGTTCAACCGCATGAAGGGGCAGTATGGCGATCCCGCGCAATGTCCTGTGCGCAACGTGCTGGACCAGTTGGCCGACAAGTGGAGTGTGCTGATCGTCACCACCCTGGCGGAGCGGCCGCACCGCTTCGGAGAGTTGAAGCGTGCCATTGGCGACATCAGCCAGCGCATGCTGACCCAGACGCTGCGTGACCTGCAGGCCGACGGGCTGGTGGAGCGGACGGTGTTTCCAACCACGCCGCCCAGCGTCGAGTACCGGCTGTCGCCGCTGGGCCGAAGCTTCCTCGTGCCGCTCGCTGCCCTGGTCGAATGGGCCTATGCCAACCATCCGGCGATCCGCGCCGCCCGTGAGGATTTCGCTCGCGCCGCATGAGGGTGACGGGCCTCGACGGGCGGCGGCCGGTCCGAACCGGTGCGGGCCGGCCTGACTTGCGGGAGAAGGTGCTCAGCCCTCCGGGTTCGAGCCGATGGAGTGGATCGCGAGGTCGGCGCCCCGGCGCTGGTCGGCGTCGGAGAGGCGGATGCCGACGAGGCGGCTGGTGAGGCTGTAGAGCAGGTAGCCGGCGCCCAGGGCATAGGCCGACAGGACCAGCGAGCCGATCAACTGGCTCACCGGCGACACGCCGCCCATGCCACCCAGCGCCTCGAGGCCGAAGATGCCGGCGGCGATGCCGCCCCACAGGCCGCACAGGCCATGCAGCGGCCAGACGCCGAGCACGTCGTCGATCTTCAGCCGCTCCTGGGTGATGATGAAGCCCCTGACGAAGATGACCCCCGCCACCGCGCCGACCACCAGCGCGCCGAGCGGATGGTAGAGGTCCGAACCGGCACAGACCGCGACCAGTCCGGCGAGGGCGCCGTTATGGGCGAAGCCGGGATCGTTGCGGCCGGCGATCACGGCGGCGACGATGCCACCGACCATGGCCATCAGCGAGTTGATGGCGACCAGGCCAGAGACGCCGGCCACGGACTGCGCCGACATGACGTTGAAGCCGAACCAGCCGATGCAGAGCAGCCAGGTCCCGAGCGCCAGCCAGGGGATCGAGGACGGTGGGAAGGGGCGGCCGTGCGGGCCGTAGCGGCCGACCCGCGGTCCCATCTTGAGGACGGCCGCCAGGGCCAGCCAGCCGCCGACGGCGTGTACGACGATCGAGCCGGCGAAGTCGTGCAGGCCGGCGCCGAAGGTAGCGATCAGCCAGGCCTGGATGCCGAAATTGGCGTTCCACACCAGGCCCTCGGAGAACGGATAGATCAGGCCGACGATGACGGCGGCGGTGACCACCTGCGGCCAGAAGCGGGCCCGCTCGGCGATGCCGCCCGAGATGATCGCCGGAACGGCGGCCGCAAAGGTGGCGAGGAAGAAGAACTTGACGAGGCTGAACCCCTGCGGCGCGAAGCCGGCGCCGCCCCCGGCCAGCGTCGCGGCATTGTGGAAGAACGTCACGCCATAGGCGACCGTGTAGCCGACCAGGAAGTAGGCCAGCGTCGAAAAGGCGAAGTCGACGAGGATCTTGACCAGGGCATTGACCTGGTTCTTGCCCCGCACGGTTCCCAGTTCGAGGAAGGCGAAGCCGCCATGCATCGCAAACACCAGGATCGCGCCGAGCAGCACGAAAAACACGTCGAGCCCGTAATTGGACTCAGCCATCGAGACCTCCCATGTGACCCGGCTCGCATTCCGGGGTAATTGAGAGGCAACGCAATCAAGCCTCGTGCCAACGACGGGACGATGTCGAGTGCAGTGTTTTCATGGACTTGGCCGTCAAGGGACCATCGTGACCGCCGGAGCGACCGCGCGTATGCCCAATACTTGATCACACTGCCTATCGATGTGCCCAAAATGCAGGCAGACACTCCCACTTGCCACACGCTCCGGCCGAGGCTAGGTCGAGGCAAACTCCTGGATGCCCCCCTTGCTCTCCTTTTCCGACCGCCGGGTCGTCGTCGCCGTCGCGCTGGCCTGCTGCCTGCTCTGGGGAAGCGCCGTGCCGGGGGTCAAGATCGGCTACCAGTTGCTGGGTATCCTGCCTGACGATACCGCGTCGCTGCTGCTGTTCGCCGGTCTCCGGTTCGCACTCGCCGGCCTGCTGCTGCTCGGCCTAGCGCTCGGCAGCGGCCGGCCGATCGCGCCGGCGCCGCGACGCCTGGGAGAACTGGCGGTGCTGGGCCTGGTGTCCACCGCCGGGCAGTATCTGTTCTACTATGTCGGCCTCGCGCACTCGAGCGGCGTCAAGGTGTCGATCACCACGTCGACCAGCACGTTCTTTTCGGTACTGCTCGCCCATTGGCTGTATGCCGACGATCGCCTGACCGGGCAGCGCCTGCTTGGGTGCCTGCTGGGGTTTGCGGGGGTGGTGGCCGTGAACCTCAGCGGCGCCGGCTTCGACCTCGAGGTCAGCTTTCTGGGCGAGGGCTTCATCGTCATTGCGGCACTGCTGTTCTCTCTCGCCGGCATCTATGGCAAGCGGCTGAGCCGCACGATGGAACCGGCGACAATGACCGGCTGGCAATTGCTGCTCGGTGGTCTGATGCTGACGGCGGCCGGGGTCCTCGGCGGCGGCCGGTTCGCCGGCTTCGATGCCACCGCGATGGTCTTGCTGGTGTATCTGGCGGCACTCTCGGCGGCGGCATTCTCGCTGTGGAGCCTGCTGCTCAAGCACAATCCGGTGGGACGGATCGCCATCTTCAATACCGCCATCCCGATCTTCGGGGCGCTGCTGTCTGCGCTGTTCCTCGGCGAGAACGTGATGGAGTGGAAGAATGTTGCGGCGCTGGCTCTGGTCAGCCTCGGCATCTGGCTGGTGACCGCGGCGCCGCGTTCGGCCTCCGCCTAGGATCAGACGACGATCTGGTCGGTCAACGGCGGCCCCGCCTGGCGGGATGGGGCACGGGCCCATTGCGGACCCTTGGCCGTTGACCGGGGTGTGCAGCCCACGCAGTTTGCGAGTGGGAAGCCTCTGTGGCGGGCCAAGAGGGACGTGGGCTGCACGCCGCGGTCAGCGGGATGGACCTGGGGTGGAGGGTCGGACCGGGCGGCCCGACCCTCCAGCTGCAAACGCGACGGCGAGGGGAGGAGGAGCCCGCCGCCGCGTCAGGATCAGTTGTAGGCGTGCTCGCCATGGCTCGAGATGTCGAGACCATCGCTCTCGGCCGATTCGGGGACGCGGGCGCCGCCGAAGATGGCCTTGACGATCAGCATGGCGACGAGGGTCACGACCGCCGACCAGACAATGGCGATGACGACCGCGATCAGCTGGGTGACGAACTGGCTGCCGATGTTGTAGGCCGCCGGATCGCCGAGCGCATAGCCGCCGAGCGACGGCGCCGCGACGATCGCGGTGCCCAGCGCCCCGACGATGCCGCCCACGCCATGCACGCCGAACACGTCGAGCGCGTCGTCGTACTTGAACATCGGCTTCAGCGTCACAACGGCCCACAGGCAGACCACGCCGGCGACGGCCCCGAGCACGATGGCACCCATCGAGCCGGCAAAGCCGGCGGCGGGCGTGATGGCGACAAGGCCAGCCACGGCGCCGGAAGCCGCACCGAGCAGGGAGGCGTGGCCGCGGGTGAACTTCTCGGCAATGGCCCAGGCCAGTGCCGCGGCGGCCGGAGCGGTGATGGTGTTGAGCGTCGCCTGCGCCGCGAGCCCGGTGGCCTCGAGGTTGGAACCGGCGTTGAAGCCGAACCAGCCGACCCACAGCAGACAGGCGCCGACGAAGGTCCAGACCAGGTTGTGCGGCGGGATCGGTTCCTTCATGAAGCCCACGCGCGGACCCAGCACAATGGCGGCGACGAGGCCTGCCACACCGGCATTGATGTGCACCACGGTGCCGCCGGCAAAGTCATAGGCGCCCAGCCCGAACAGGTAGCCGCCGCCGAACCAGACCATGTGCGCGATGGGGAGGTAGGAGAAGGTGAACCAGATGGCGAGGAACACCATCACGGCGCCGAACTTCATGCGTTCGGCGATGGCGCCGACGATCAGGGCGGGGGTGATGGCCGCAAAGGTCAGCTGGAAGATGACGAAGGTCAGCTCCGGAATCTCGACACCGGCGGTGAAGGTCGCCGACTGGCTGGCGGGCGTGACGCCCGACAGGAACAGCTTCGAGAAATCGCCGATGAAGGCGGACAGGCCGCCTTCGGTGGGGCCGTTGAAGGCGAGCGAGTAGCCGTAGATCACCCACAGGATCGCCATCATCGAGAATCCGGCAAACACCTGCATGAGCACCGAAAGCATGTTCTTGGCGCGCACCAGGCCGCCGTAGAACAGCGCGAGGCCGGGGATGGTCATGGCGATGACCAGGATGGTGGAAATCAGCATCCAGGTGGTGTCGCCCTTGTCGACGGTTGCAGCCACCTCGGCCGCCGTCTCTGCCACCGCCTCGGCCGCGGGCGCCGCCTCCTGGGCGAGGACCGGCAGCGCGAGGAGCAAGGACGCCAGCGCGGCGCCTCCCGCCAGTTTCGACACCTTCATTGCGTCTGTCATCATGGTATCTCCAAACAAGTGCGGCATCAGAGCGCTGCCGCGCCGGTCTCGCCGGTGCGGATGCGGGTGACGGCCAACAGGTCCAGGACGAAGATCTTGCCGTCGCCGATGCGCCCGGTCTGGGCGCTCTCGCGGATGGCCGAGACGATGGCGTCGGACTGGGCGTCGTCGACGGCGATCTCGATCTTCAGCTTGGGCAGGAAGTGCACCGCATACTCGGTGCCGCGATAGATTTCGGAATGGCCCTTCTGCCGGCCATAGCCCTTGACTTCGGTCACGGTCATGCCGTGGACGTCGAGCGAATTGAGGGCCTGCCGGACCTCCTCGAGCCGCGACGGCTTGATGATTGCGATCACCAGTTTCATGGATGCCCCTTTCGATAGTGGGTTTGGACTGTCTCCAATCGGCACAATCAGACTCAAGCCGCGTGCCAAACCCGGCGGGACTCACCAACACGCTGATATCGTTCCAGAAATCCGAGAAGGGCGGAGCTGGAGCGGACCATCGGGGCTTGTAGCGCAAGAGCAGACGCACAAACTATGTGCAAAACGGTAACGAGTGCCGATGTTTTGAGCAGTTGCCACGCTGCGACGCCAGCGCTGCTTGCCCCGGCGGGTCTGTGGCGCAACAATGGCTCACTTGTCGCAGGAGACCGCCAGCATGACCAGGCCCAGCCATGATCTCATCATCGTCGGCGGCGGGCCGGCGGGGCTGACGCTGGCGCTGGCCTTGGTGCGGGCCGTGCCGGGTATCGCCATCGCCGTCCTGGACCGCCGTGCCTTCAGCGTCCCGAAGGACTACCGCGCCTCGGCGATCGCCGCAGGCGTGCGCCGGGTGTTCGAGGAGGTGGGGATCTGGCCGCAGGTGGCGCCGACGGCCGAGCCGGTGCGACAGATGAAGATCACCGATTCCGGTACCGGAGACATCGCCCGGCCGCTGTTCCTGCGCTTCGACGGCGAGGTGGCGCCGGGCGAGCCGTTTGCGCACCTGGTGCCCAATACCTCGGTCGCCGCTGCCCTCATCGAGGCGCTGGTGGGTCGGGCCGAGTTCATGGCACCGGTGGAGGTCACCGGCTTTTCGGCGACGGCGGCGCTGGGGCGGGTCAGTCTTGCCGATGGCCGGCTGCTCAGCGCGCCCCTGGTCGTGGCGTCGGACGGCGCCAACTCGGCGCTTCGCACGATGGCGGGCATCGGCACCTTCGGACATGCCTATGGGCAGGCGGGCATCGTCACCACGATTGCGCACGAGCTCGAGCACGAGGGAACCGCGTACGAGCATTTCCGTCCGTCCGGGCCGTTCGCCAGCCTGCCGCTGCCGGGGCGGCGCTCGTCGCTGGTCTGGACGGAGACGCTGGAGACCGCCGCGGCGGTGAAGGCGCTGGAGCCGGCCGACATCGCCGGTCGGATCGAGGCGGTGATGGGATCGAGCCTGGGCGCCGTGCGCCTCGAGGAAGACGGCGTGCAGACCTTCCCGCTGCGCCTGCAGCTGGCGAGGAGCTTCATCGCGCCGCGCCTGGCGCTGATCGGGGATGCAGCGCATGTGGTGCATCCGATCGCCGGCCAGGGACTGAACCTGGGGCTGAAGGATGTCGCGGCGCTGGCCGAGGTGATGGTCGAGGCGATGCGGCTCGGGCTCGATCACGGCAGCGCCGACCAGCTCGCGCGTTACCAGCGCTGGCGGCGGCTCGACACGGCGCTGATGGCGATGGTCACCGACGGCATGAACAGGCTGTTCTCGAACGACATCGCCGTCCTGCGGGCGCTCCGCGATGTCGGGCTGGGCATGGTCGACAGGCTCGGACCGGTGAAGGACTTCCTGATCGGCCGCGCTGCCGGCATCGAACGCGGCGGGCCCAGGCTGCTGCGCGGGCTGCCGATCTAGCCGGGCGGTTCGCTGCGGGCGGTGACGGCCTTCATTTCGTCGGGGTCGATCTGACGGGCCTCGTCGAGGCTCAGCATCGGCACGCCGCTGCGAATGGGGAAGGCGAGGTGGGCAGCAACGGAGATGAGTTCGCTGCCGTCGGCCGAGAGGGTGAGCCGGGTCTTGCTCAGCGGGCAGACCAGCATCTCGAGCGTCCGGGGATCGACCCGGTTGCGCGGCTGGTCCTTGCTCCCGGCCTCGGTCAATTGAGCGGGGAGGCCCGGTTGGCCCCCTTGGCCATTTCGAACTCGGCCATGGCGATCAGCGTCTCCGCCCGTGCCTCGAGGCTGTTGGCCTCGAGCAGGGCCTGCTTTTCGGCGGCTCCGTAGGGCGACACCATGCAGCAGAAATTGACGAGGTCCGCCGTTCCCGTCTTCTCGATCTCCTCCCAATTGAGGTCGAAATTGCCGAACTCGGCATAGTCGCGCATCATCTTGAGGAAGCGCGTGCGGTCGACGGCCGCCTCGCCGAACCCGCGATCGAAGTCGGAGGCGAAGGCCGCGCTGGCGATCATGGCGCGCCGGAACGGCGTCATCACCGGGATTTCCTTGACGAACTCGAAGCGGCACAGTCCCTCGAGGATGATGAAGTAGCGCGCTTCGTCGGTCTCCTCGAAATGCGTGATGCGCCCGACCGTGCCGATGCGCTGCAGCGGTACCGGGCCCTGGGGGCTTTCCTCGCTGGTGTCCTGCGGCTGGATCAGGCCGACCAGCCGGTCGCCGCGCAGCGCGTGGTCGACCATCTCGAGGTAGCGCGGCTCGAAGATGTTCAGGGGGCGCCGTGCATAGGGAAGCAGCAGGGCCCCGCTGAGCGGGAACACCGGGATACTGGCCGGCAGATCGGCGGGTGAGGATGGACGCTTCAGCATCGCAATGACCTCCGGTTCACTCCACTACGAGAACAGCACCGACGAGAGCAGACGGCGTCCCTTCAGTGTCGCGGGGTCCTTCGGGCCCCACGCCTCGAACAACTCCAGCAGCTTCTTGCGGGCGCCGTCCTCGTTCCAGGTCCGGTCGCGCCGCATCAGGGCCACCAGCGCCTCGGCCGCCTCGAGCCGCCTGCCTTCGGCGTTGTAGCGGACGGCAAGATCGAACCGGGCCTGATGGTCGTCGGGATTACGCGCGAGACGGGCCGCCAGTTCATCGCTTTCGGATAGTTGCGCGGCCTCGCTGATGAGCTTGAGGGCCGCGAGCGTCGAGGTGTAGTCGGCACCCTTGCGTTCCGCCTCCGGTATCGCGTCGAGGGCGGCGCGGGCCTGCTCGGGTTCGCCGGCCTTGAGGAATGCGCGCGCCATGCCGATCAGCGCGGCGGCATTGTCGGGCTGGTGCTGCAGGACCATGCCGTAGATCTGCGCGGCCTGGTTGAGGTCACCGGCCGCCAGCGCCTCGCCCGCCGCGGCGAGGGCGTTCTTGATCTCTTCCTCGATCGAGCCGGCCGCCGGCTGCCCGGCGGGGGCGGCCGCGATGACCTTGTCGGCGAAGCGCCGTACCTCGCTCTCGGGTAGCGCGCCGAGGAAGGCATCGACCGGCCGGCCGCCGGCAAACGCGAAGACCGCCGGAATCGACTGGATGCCGAGCTGGCCGGCGATCGAGGGGTTCTCGTCGATATTGATCTTGACCAGCCGGATCTTGCCGGCCTTCTCCTTGATGACCTTCTCGAG
Source organism: Devosia sp. (assembly GCA_041916695.1). Taxonomy (GTDB): domain Bacteria; phylum Pseudomonadota; class Alphaproteobacteria; order Rhizobiales; family Devosiaceae; genus Devosia_A. The sequence goes on from JAYRZA010000007.1 coordinate 152,039, forward strand.
ATTGGGCGTCAGCTGCCGGCATGGCCCGCACCAGGGAGCCCAGAAATCCACCAACACCGGCGCTTCGAGCGAGGCGTCTATGACATCCGCCTTGAAGGCCCGATCGGTCGAGTCCTTGATCAGGGCGGCCGGTGGCGCGGGGTTGCCGGGGGCGGGAGAAGTGAGGCCGTTCAATGCCATTCGAAGTGTCCTTGCCGGGTCGAAACGCCCTGTTTACCTGCGCTTGTCATGCGCCCGTCGGCGGGGACGGGGCAAGTCACATCGCTGCGTCTACGGGGGCAGAATGAGGGGTTGCAAAGCTGCTGTCGATTGGGCATATAGGCGCGCGGCGCGGCGCTGCCAAGCTCTTTGGGAGCCAGGCATCGTCAATTGCCGATGGAGTGCGGGTGTAGCTCAGGGGTAGAGCATAACCTTGCCAAGGTTGGGGTCGAGGGTTCGAATCCCTTCGCCCGCTCCAGTTTTCCAAAGGAAAATCAAGCACTTGAAGACGGCCCTTCGGGGCCGTTTTTGCTTAGAGCAGCCTCTATTACCCGTGATCTAGGTGCAATCTAGGCAGCCGGACGAAAGTCGCCGGATGCCGTAGCGCGCTGACGGCGGTCCGCTGACAAGCGAACCAACCGCCGGACGTCGGCTGGCGACATATGCGAATGCTTCTCATTAGCGTTTGGAGACACATCGGATTATACTCCTGTCAGCGGCTGATGATCCGAGTCGGTTGCGCGGTCCGGGTGAGACACAATTCCGGCGTGTCTAGGGCATACCATTGAAACGGTCGCGCATCGACCGAAGATCAGTCTCCCGGTGACGCCAGGCTAGGTGGGGCCGGAAACGCCAGGAGGAGTTCCGATCGCTGGTAGTGGGTATCGAACTGAGACATCTACGCTATGCGGTCGCCGCTGCTCATTTCAAGAGCTTCAGACGCGCGGCTGAGGAACTTGGTGTCAAGCAGTCGACACTGAGCCGCTGCATTCGCCAGATGGAAGACCGGCTGGGCGTCAAAGTGTTCGAGCGAACCAGCGGAGGTGTGCGCCTGACGACCGCCGGCGCCGAAGTGCTGCGGACCTCCCGCCACCTTGTCGAAACCGTCGACCATATGGCGGCGACCGCCAAAGACATGGGCAAGGGCGAATCCGGCCAGCTCACCATCGGGTTTTACACGTCGCTTTCGGCCGGAAATCTGCGTGCCAGCCTGATGGAGTACGCGGCCCGCTTCCCGAAGGTGGACATTCAGACGATCGAGGGAACGCGGCGGAGCCTGTTCGCCGGCCTGGAGCGCGGCACGCTCGACGTCGCCATCGTCACCGGAGCGCCGACCGCACGCAATATGAAGGCCATGCCGCTGTGGAGCGAGCGCGTCATGGTCGCGCTGCCCGAAGGCCACCGGCTGGCCAGCAACAACATCGTCTACTGGACGGATCTCAAGGACGAAACCTTCCTCCTCAGCCAGCGCGATCCGGGGCCGGAGATCCAAGACATCCTTCTGGCGAAACTCGCCGCGCCTGGCGAGCGGCCGAAGGTCATCAGCCATGACATCAGCCGGGAGAACATCAAGAGCCTAGTCGGCGCAGGATTCGGCGTCAGCCTGATGTGCGAGGCATGCATTGGCGCCAGCTATGTGGGCGTGGTCTATCGTGAGGCGCGCGACGGCAACGGCCCGAGCCGGATCAGCTATGCCGCCTACTGGCAAGGCGACAACGACAATCCGGCGCTGGCGCATTTCCTCAAACTGCTCGAGGAGCGCTATCCCTTGCTGTCCAATGGCGACTGAGGGTTCCGCCGCGCCTTCGCGAACGTGCGATCGGTCGCCACGAAGCGTTCCACCATCGGGGCGATCAGCTTGGCCGGCTCGCCGACAGGCTGGCCCGTCTCCCGGCCCAGGACCTGGACATAGACAACGATGTCGCGATGCACCGCGTCGGGAAGCTCGACGGCTCAGGCCAGCGCCACGAGTTCGCGGAAGTCCGTTTCTCGGATGATGCGGATGGGGAAGCCCTTGCTGGCCAGATCCTCCGCCTTGCGATGTTTGGAGCTCTTCTCGTGGCCAGCGAGGCGTTGCACGTCGGTGTCGCCCACCACCAACAGCGTCGTCTTCTTCGTGACGCCGGAATCAACCTCGCACCCTACCGATGCAGCTAGATCGGCGGCTTCACGACGCGGAAACGCCAGCGCCCCGGTGAACACGATCACTTCCCCAAACAGCGGACCATCCGGGTTGCCGTCGCGCCGGATAGCAGCACCAGCGCTACTGGAGGACGGATCGATGGGCTGCCGAACCCGGGATAGCCAGCCGTCGAGGTCGAGGCCGGTCTTCTGCATCGCAGTCAGAAGGATGTGTCCGGCCGCCTTCGCATCCTCCAGGGCATGGTGGTGCTGGAACTCGTATCCGATCAGCCTGCAAACGTCCGCGAGACCGTAGCCGCTGCTGGCGCACTCCGCCCAGGTGCGGCGGGCAACACGGGCTGAGTCGAGCCATGTGCAGGTTGGTTCTGCAACAGCCCAGCGGTTTGACGCTTGGTGCGTGGCGACCCGGTCGAAGTGGGTATGGGTGACGGCAACGGCGTCCCGAAGCATGTCGTGAAGTGTCCGCGACGCTTCCGCATAAGTCGGCGCGCCCCTCACCATGTCCACGTCGATGCCATGGATAGAGACATTGATGCCGTCGAAGTAATCTTGCGGATCGACCAGCGAGTACCATTCGCCGACGATCTTGCCACGCTCGAATTTCACGGCTCCGATAGAGCAAATTGACGCCATATCTGCATTGGCGGTTTCCACGTCTATCGCCACGAAATTCATTGGCACGTACCCCCCTGCTATTCTCTGCCTGTGACTTGAGAAATACACGCACGCGGGACCGGCCTCAAGGATGAGACCTTCTCTGTCATATCAGCCTGATATGCGAGGCGCGCGACGGCAACGGCCCGAGCCGGATCAGCTATGCCGCCCGCCTACTGGCAAGGCGACAACGACAATCCGGCGCTGGCGCATTTCCTCAAGCTGCTCGAGGAGCGCTATCCCTTGCTGGACAATGGCGTCTGAGGGTTCCGCCGCGCCTTTGCAAATGCGCGATCGGTCGCCATGAAGCGTTCCACCATTGGGGCGATGAGCTTGGCCGGCTCGCCGACAGGCTGCCCCGTCTCCCGGCCCAGGACCTCGGCATAGGCGACGAGGTCTCGATGCACCGCGGCGGGGAGCTCGATGGTGAGCTTGACCGGTCGGTCGTCGGCGATGGGGCCGAGTTTCAGTTTCGCCATGGATCATCCGCCATAGGGTTCGAGGACAAGGTCGCGCGTAACGACCACGCGGACCGGAAAGCCAGGCCGGATGGTCAGCGTCGGCGCCACATTGAGCTGGCGCCGAACGATCTGCTGGCCGGCATCGTTGATCGTGTCCTGCGCGCCGCCGCGAATGGCGCTGATCAGGCGATCATTGTCGTCGGCGGCAAGTTCCGCGCCGACGCCGAGCAGGGTCGAGAGCGCGGCCGCCTTGGCGATGTCCCACCAATGATAGTCGACGCCGTCCTCGAGGCCGGCATAGCCTTCAGCGTCCGCACCCGGCTGGCGCTCGAGCACGATTGAGCGGCCGTTCGGCATGATGAGGCGGTTCCAGACGAGGAGCACGCGCCTTTGGCCGAAAGCGACGCCGTTGTCGTACTGGCCGATCAGTCGGGTGCCCTGGGGCACGAGTAGCAGCCGGCCGGTTGGGCTGTCATAGACGTTCTCCGTCACCTGCGCGGTGATCTGGCCCGGCAGGTCGGAGCGGATGCCGGTGATCAAGGCCGCCGGGATGACGGCGCCCGCCTGGAGCACATAGGGAGACGCAGGCGCGGCGATGCGGTCGGGCGAGACGGTGCGGCGGTCGACCGCCGCATTGAGGAAGGCGAGCTGCCGCTCCTGCGCCGAGGGTGTCGCCGGCTGCGGCGCCAGGCCCAGACTGGCGAGGTCGGGCAGGACCGGCTGATTGGACGATGCGGGATCGGAACTCGCGGCTGAAGGCGGGCGGGTCTCGGTCGCAGCAAATAGCCGGCTCGTGCGAGCGGCTTCGATCTCCTGGAGCCGCCGCTGTTCTTCGGCGCTGATGCCCGGGCCCGGCGCCGCCGTTCCGGGCACCGGGACGGTCTGGCCGCGGTTCTGTGCGTCGAGGATCGGGCGGCCGAGATCGCCGGGCAGCGGTTGTCCCAGGATCGGACCGGTATAGTCGCGCGGCAGCCCGGCAAGGCCATCCGCCGTCGTGCGGTTCTCGGTCGAGTAGAGCTCCTGCGCTCGGCTGCCGTCGTCGCGGGTCTGGAGCGCGTAGATCAGCGCGCCGCCGATGCCGGCGCAAGCGATGAGACCGATTCCGGCCAGCACCTTCGGCGACAGCCGCGTGACGCGCGGCGGCTCGGCGCGCAGACGCATGGCGGGCGGCGCCGCGGGCTCGCCGGTCAGCGGCCGAGCCTCGTCAGGCTCTGCCCCTTCCTCTTTCTGGGGATCATTGTCACTCACGACGCGGGCCTCCCATCGGTGCGCACGATGCGGACGCGCTTCTGGGAACTACCGGCGCCGAAGCGCAGTTCGGCGGCGGCGAACAGCCGGTCGACGATCATGTAATTGCCGCGCACGCGGTAATTCACCAATTCCGAGCTGTTGCCCTCCGGCCCGACGACGAACAGCGGCGGCATCTCGCCCTGGCCGATCCCGCGCGGGAACTCGATGAAGACCTGCCGGCCGTCGTCATAGGCGCGCAACGGTCGCCACGGCGCCCGGTCGCCTTCGACCGCATAGCGGAAATTGATGTTGGCAAGATCGACCCCGGTCGCGACGGGCTGGGTGGCCTTGGCCTCGGCATTCTGCCGGCGGAGCGCAATGAGCTGGTCCTGCGGATATTGCCAGGAGACCGAGGCCATGTAGGTCCGCTCCGTTGAGCGCAGTTCCATATGGTAGGTGCGCCGGTCGGTGTTGATGACGAGATTGGTGGTGAGGTCGGCGCGTGTCGGCTTCACCAGGATGTGGATCTGTTTCGTCGCGCCCGATCCGCTCTCCGTATCGCCGATGATCCAGCGCACGGTGTCGCCGGCGGCGACGGGACCGGAGCCGACGAGCTGCTCGCCCGGCTGCAAGGCGATGTCGGTGATCTGGCCAACGGCGGTATAGACCTGATAGAGCGCTCCTCCCGTGAAGGGATAGACCTGCATCGCGTTGATGAAGCCGTCGCGTACCGGCTGCACGCGCGCGGCCGCATTCGCTTGGTTGACCCGCGCGGCGGGATCGGCCGGCTCGGGCGTGCGCCGCGCCTCATCCACCGGCTTCATCTGCCCCGGCAACGGCAAGGGCTTCGGCAGTTCCACCACCTGCACCGGCGCGGGCGGATCGGTGCGCAGCGTCGCCGGTGCTGCGTCGTCATAGGAAATTTCGGGCGGCCTGTGCGTCGTCGCGCAACCGGCGAGCGCGGTCGTGCAAAGCAGCAGAAGCGGAGCCACGGATTTGCGCAAGGGCGGAAATGCGATTGTGGGGAAAGCCGTGTTTCCGGCTTTGTGGAAATGCCGCTTCATTGCCCAAGCTCCCGTGACCAGTTGATGGCGTTGACATAGATGCCGAGCGGGTTGGCCCGGAGTTTCTCGGTGTCGCGCGGCGGCTGCACGACGACGGTGAGGATGGCGGTCCAGCGCGAGGTCTCGGCGAGCGAGCCGTCCTGATAACGGCGCTCGGTCCAGGCGACGCGGAAAGACTCGGGCGATGCCCGGATAACGCTGGAGACGTCGACGGCGACCTGCTGCTTGCCGACCCTGGTGAAGGGGTCGTTCGAGCGGGCGTAATCGTTGAGCGCCATCGCGCCCCGGTCGGTGGTGAAGTCGTAGGCGCGGAGCCAGTTCTGCCTCACGATGATTGCGTCGGCGGGAATCGAGCGGACCTGTTCGATGAAGCGGGCTAGGTGCCAGGCGATCTGAGGGTCGGTCGGTCGATAGTCTGCAACCGCCGGGGCCACCGCCTGCGCCTGACCGAGATTGTCGACCTGCACCACCCAGGGGACGATGGTGCCGCGCCCCGATTGCCAGACGAGGGCCGCGGCGAATCCGGCCGAGAGGATCAGGCAGCCGAAGGCCATCAGCCGCCAGTTCCTCGCCTGGATGCGCGCCGAACCGATGCGCTCGTCCCACACCTGCGCGGCCTTCTGGTAGGGCGTTTCCGGCGCGGGCGTCCTGCCGTAATGGGTGGATGGTCGTTTGAACATCAGCGATCACTTTCGGAAAGATTGATGGAAGAGCCCGAGCCATGGCTGTCGCCGGCGCGGACGGCGTGCGCGGCGGCGGAAACGCCGTGACTCATGGTCTGGGAGCGCCTCATCCGCCTGGCCCAATCCGGCGGACCGTCAGCTCGTGCGGGCGGCTCGGCCGCTCCCCCGCCGATCGTGCCCATGGTGGAAGTGCCGCCCGTGAATTCGAGGGCTGACTTGCCGCCCTCGGCGAAGCTCGATTTCACGGCTTGGGAGGCGCGCGTTGCCGCGCGGCGAAGGGGCGATATGGCCGCGCCGCCCGCCGCGTGGGCAACGGCGCCAAGGCCGGAAGCCACCCTCGCGGCGCCCGTCTGGCCAGCGGCGCCGAGGCTGTAGGCGGTCG
>JAYRZA010000008.1:0-153184 GCA_041916695.1 Devosia sp.
CGACCCCACCGCAAACGCCCCGCTCGCAATCGGCTCGCGCAGAATGTCCGCCAGCTGTCGGTACAAGGGACCCTGCGATCGCTGTAGTCCACGACGCGGAAGTAGATCGATCCTGTGTGCGACGTCGTCCATGCGGCAAGCCAGACCTTCCAACCCCCAACATCATAATAGCACAAGTCTCACATGCATCTGGCAGACACCGGCCCTCACGCCAGAAGCCGGAGCGGGACCTCCAGATACCCCCGGAAGCGGTCGAGCAGGCTCGCGGCCACGTCCTCGTCGAGCGCGGCAGGATCAAAGACCAGCAGCGCCTCGCCGCCCCCCTCGTCCGCGAGCACCACGAGGCGCATCGCGCGTCCGCCGAGGAGCGGCAGCATGACGGGCCGGATCCCGCTCGCCCGCACGAGGCGCAGGCTCATCGCGGCCGGCAGGTCCGACTGGTCCGTGCCCTGCGCCATCGCCGCGAGCCGGCGGGCCCGCAGCGGCGCCAGCGACGCCTTGCGGATGTCGGCAAGGACCACCTGCCCGGCCCGACCGTCCAGCCTGACCTCGAGGGCCACGGGCGAACCCTCGAGCGACGCCGCCTCGGGCACGTCGTCGAGCGCGCACCCGGCGGCGCGCAGCAGCACGTCCTCCAGGTCGAACTGCGTTTCCCGGTCGCCGAACTGGTCGAGGACCTGGCTCAGTCGGGCAAGGTCGACCTTCGCCGCCAGCGCCGAAGCCGCCGCGACGCCGCGCGGCGGCTCGGGTCGCTCCACCCGCGGCACGAACGCCACGATATCGGCCGCGACGATCCGCCCGCCGGGGCCCGAGCCCGACAGCTGAGTCAGCGCGATGCCCCGGTCCCGCGCCAGGCGCCGTGCGTAGGGCGAAACCCGCACACGCTCGCCCGCCGACAGGCTCATTTCAGGTACTCGGCATTGACGCAATTGGTCAGGCGCCCCTCGGTCAGGTAGGCGTGGATCACCTCGATGGCCTTGAGCCTGAGGTCCACCATCGAGGCCGGACTGTAGAAGGCGGCGTGCGGGGTGACCACCAGGCGCCCCCTGATCCAGTCTTCGCCGCGCCGCCAGGCGGCAATCAGCGGATGGTCCAGATCGCCGGGCTCGCTGGGCAGCACGTCGAGGCCGGCCCCCAGCACCTTGCCCTGCCGCATGGCCGCTTCCAGCGCCCCCAGGTCGACGATCGGCCCGCGCGCCGTGTTGACCACGATGAGCCCGGGCCGCGCCGCCGCGAACGCTTCGGCATTCAGCATGCCGCGTGTGGTGGCGTTGAGCGGCGCATGGATCGAGACGACATCGGAGCGGCTCATCAGCTCGGCCAGCGAGTGCACCCGCTCATAGCCGGTGGAGAGATCCACGCCCGACAGCAGCAGCGGATCGTAGAACACCACCTTCATGTCGAAGGCGGCGGCCCGACGCGCGGCGGCAAGACCGATGCGGCCGAGGCCGACCACGCCGAACGTCGCGCCGCGATGACGACGGATGAGCGGCGCCTTGCCGAAATGCCAGCCGCCCGGACCGTCGGCGACGATCTCGTTGGCGTAGCTGGTCGTGCCGCGGGTCAGCGCCAGCATCAGCCCGAGGGCATGGTCGGCGACCTCGGTGGTGCCGTAGTCCGGCACGTTGCACGCGGGGATGTTGCGCGCCCCCCAGCCGGCCGTGTCGATATTGTCGAAGCCGACGCCGGACCGCACCGCGATCCGCGCCCTGGGAAAGGCGGTCGGCGGCAGCGGCACGTTGAGCGAGGGCGAGTGGTTGATCACCGCATCGACGGTCCGGGCGATCTCCGGATCCAGCGTCGCCGCCACATCGACGCTCGAGCGGGCCAGGATGAACTCGACATCGGGATAGTGGCGCCGTTCCAGCTCGGCATCATCCTCGGCCTGCCAGTTGACGCAGTAGATCTTCACTTGTCTCTCCCTGTTGGCTTGTCGCCCTATTTCCGGATCACGCCGATGCGGCCGCCCATCGGCACCACCGCGCCGACCGGCTGCTCGATGGCGCCGAGCACGCCGCCGGCCGGCGCCTCGATCTCCACCACCGCCTTGTCCGTCTCGATCTCGGCCACGATCTCGCCGAGCCTGACCGTCTCGCCGACCGCCTTGAGCCACCGGACCAGCTTGCCCTCGGAAACGGTGAGATCGCCGAACGGCATGTTGATCGGCTCTTCCCCGGCCGTCAGAGCGGCGACGGCTTCGGCCGCCACCGGCGCCGACGCGGCCGGAGCCACGGGTGCCGGCCCCGGCGCCGCCGTCGCGAGGCCGGTGCGATACCAGTGGTCCGGCACCGGTGGCGTCCCGGCCATCACCTTGCGCACCCCATCCATGATGCGGGCCGCGTCGACCAGCATGGCGCGCTCGAGCACCGGCGCGAACGGATGCGAGGTCGGCGCGGTATGCAGGCGGCCCACCGGGCCGTCGAGTTCGTCGAAGGCCAACTCGTTGATGGTCTGGGCGATCTCGCCGCCGATGCCGCACATCGCCCAGGCCTCGTCCGCCACGAGCACCCGGTGCGTCTTGCGCACGCTCTCGACGATGGTGTCGACATCGAGCGGCACGATGGTGCGCAGATCGATGACCTCGACGTCGACGCCCTGCGCCGCCAGCAGGTCGGCGGCCTCGAGGGCGCGCGGCACCATCTGGCCGGCGGCGACGACCGTGATGTCCTTTCCGGTCCGCGCCACCCGCGCCGAACCGAACGGCACGTAGTGGTCATCGCCGGTCGGCACCGGGCCCTTCGACGCGAACAGCGCCTTGGGCTCCAGCATGATCACCGGATCGCCGGCCCGGAGCGCCGTCTTCATCAGCCCCTTGGCATCGGCCGGCGTGGACGGCACGCAGACGATGAGGCCCGGCATGTGGGCAAACACCGGGTGGTAGATGCCGCTGTGGTGCGGTCCGGAGCTGCGCAGCGCCCCCGCGGCGGCGCGCACGACCATGGGAGCGGTCATTTCGCCATTGCTCATGTAGCGCAGCTTCGCCGCCTGCAGGAAGATCTGCCCGGCCGTCTCGAAGGCAAAGTCGGCGAACATCAGGTCCGAGACGGTACGGGTGCCGGTGGCCGAGGCCCCGACGGCGGCGGCCGTGAAGCCCTGCTCCGAAATCGGCGTGTCGAGCATGCGCCCGGCACCGAACTCGGCCCACAGATTCTTGGTATGGGCGAAGCTGCCGCCGCGCTCTCCGGTGCCTTCGCCGAAGTAGAGGATGCTGGGATTGGCGCGCATCTCCTCCGCGATGCCGTCGCGAACGGCATCCAGCCAGCCCTGCACCCGCGTTTCGGCCGGCAGCCGCGCGGCGAGCGCCTCGGGCGGATTGATCGGGGTCTGGAAGACGTGGCGCCGCACAGTCGCCGGATCCGGCTCCGGCGAGTTGCGGGCAAACTCGAGCGCATCCTGCACGACCCTGTCGATATGCGCTTCGATGTCGGCGAGGTCGTCGGGCGTCGCGACTCCATAATCCTCGACCAGCCGCTTGCGGAACATGTCGACCGGATCGCGCTTGACCCAGGCATCGATTTCTTCCTGGGTACGGTAGGTGCCGACCACCGGGTCGCCCTCGTGATGGCCTACCGTCCGATAGGTCTTGGCCTCGATCAGCGTCGGCCCCCTGCCCGAACGGGCGCGCTCGGTCGCCTCCTTCATCGCCAGCCAGACGGCGAAGACGTCGTTGCCGTCCACCGCCACCCCTGGCATGCCGTAGCTGTCGGCCTTGGTCGCGATCTCGGTGTTGAGCGTGATCGACTTGAGCGGGGTCGCCGTGGCGTAGAGGTTGTTCTCGCACACGAAGACGGCCGGGGCGCGATTGACCGCAGCGAAGTTGAGCCCCTCGTGGAAGGCGCCGTGGTTGGCCGCGCCGTCGCCGAAGAAGGCGACGCCGATGTCGTCCCGCCCCTGCTGCCGGGCGCTCAAGCCGATGCCGACGGCATGCCCGATGCCGGCCCCGACGATGCCGTTGGTCCCGAACAACCCGACGGAACGGTCATAGAGATGCATCGTGCCGCCGCGACCACCGCAGATGCCGTCGGCCTTGCCAAAGAGCTCCGCCATCACCCGCCTGGGATCGGCGCCCTTGGCGAGGGCATGGCCATGCCCGCGATGCGTCGAGGTCACCCAGTCCGTGCGCCGCAAGTGCGCGCACACCCCCACGCCGGTCGCTTCCTCGCCGATGTAGAGATGCAGGAACCCGGGCGTCTCGCCGCGCCGGCAGGCCAGTTGCGCCACGCTCTCGAACCGCCGCAGCAGCACCAGTTGCTCAAAAAGGTGCATCAGCACGTCCCGGTCGGGGAGATTCCCCTGACCGGGTCGCGACACCCCCTGGCGCATCGCTGAAACTGCCACCTGAACCCCTCCCAAGTCAGTCGGCCACATGGCGCCGACCTTCGTTGCCGAAAGCATAGATTATAATAGCATAATGTCTAGGCCGAAAGTTGGGATCGACCTCGTGCCGGGCCGCCGACGACCGCAGCGGCGGGCCGTCGACCAGCCGGCCCGGGCAGTCAAGCCGTTCCGGTCGCGCTTTGCACCTGCGGCGCGATCACATCTTCCGAACGTGCGGGTGAGCGGCTGGCGGCTTCGGTCGCGGCCGCGCGGCTCTGGGCGCGACCCCCTCAGAAGTTGCGGCCGTATCCCGCACTCCACCCTCCGTCGACCACCAGCATCTGCCCGGTGGTGTAGGTATTGGCCGGATCGGCGAGGAACAGCACGCCGGCCACCGCTTCGGCAAGCGTGCCGGCCCGCCCGACCGAGGCGTGGGTCAGCATGGCCGGATCGCCGGCCACCACCGGATCCCCGATTGCGCCGAGACCGACGGCATTGACCAGCACCTGCGGCGCGAGGCGCATCGCGAGGCCGCGCATCGTGGCGAGCGAAGCGGCCGCCTCGGCCGACAGTTCCGGTTGCCGGCGCGTCGGCAGGGCGGCGACCGCCGACAGCAGGAAGATGATCCGGCCGCTGCCGCGCGCCTGCATCTCTTCGCCGCGCCGACGCGCCATCTCGAGCGTCGGGGTCCCAACGCCCGGGCGCCCGGGCAGCAGTGGCAGCGAGGCGATGAACAGGTCGGGAACCCGCGTGGCGGAGGGCCCGTCGGAGCGGGCGCCGTTCTGCCGCAAGGCCTCCAGCGCCGCCGCCGCGACCGCGTTGAGGTCGCCACCGAGTTCGACCGACTGCCCGGAAAGGTCTATCCGCATCGCCGCTGCTCCCTAGCGCATGTAGCCGGCGGTCCAGCCACCGTCGACGGCCAGCACCTGCCCGTTGATGTAGGACGAGGCCGGGGCGGCGAGGAACAGCACGGCCTCGGCGATCTCGTCGGCGCGGCCCGGGCGGCCGAGCGGCACGTGCTTGAGGAACTCCTCTGTGCGGGCCGCGAACTTGCCGTCGGCGCCGTAGAACAGCGCCCTGGTGCCCTCGCTCATGATCGAGCCCGGCGCGATGGCATTGCACAGCACCCCCTGCGGCCCCAGTTCCAGCGCCATCGATCGCGTCAGGTGAACCATGCCCGCCTTGGCCGCCACGAACGGGCTCTGCAGCCGCATCGCCGCCAGCCCGACGACCGAGGCGATGTTGATGATCCGCCCGCCGCGCCCGCCGGCCAGCATCGGCCCGAGCGCGGCGCGGCTCATCAGGAACAGCCCGTCGAGGTCGATGCCAACGATCCTGTGCCACTCCTCGAGCGGGAAGCTGTCGATGTTCACCCGGTGGGCCATGGTGTTGACCCCGGCATTGTTGACGAGGATGTCGAGACCGCCGAGGCGGTCGACCGTCGTCGCTATGGCCGCTTCCGTGCCCTGCGGGCTGGATATGTCGACGCCCACAGCGATGGCGCCCGGCAACTCCGCGGCCAGTGCCTCCACCCCCGGCAGGTTGACATCCGCCAGCGCCACGCGGGCGCCGCTCTCCGCCAACCGCCGCGCGATGTCGCGGCCGATCGTCCCCGCCGCGCCGGTGACGAACGCCACCCGGCCGCTCAAGTCGCATTGCATGGATTGCCCTCCTCCGGGGTCGACCAAGCTATTATAATAGTATTGTCGTCGAGACAAGGCGAAACCGCTCCCGCGCGACCCGGTCGCGAAGGCGGGCGCACCGCCGCGCCTCTCGGAAATCCGTGGCGCGAAGCCCGCCCTCGGCGGCAGGATCGTCAGGCCGCGGCGGCCCCCGATCCGATGCCGGATCAGCCGGAACGCCGGCTCCGACCGACAGTGGATAGAATTGCGCGTTTCGGACTCAGCGGGCCTTAACAGAGATTAACGGCTATCCACCCGTTCCTAGGGTTTTCACTTAACTTCAGTTCTCGAACAGATAGCGGGCCCGATCCGGGCCGGTCATGAGGGTCGAAGATGACAGCGTCAGTCGTGAAATCCTACTCCATGTTGACCAACCCCACGCCGGGTGACACCGGCACCGGGCTTGACCAGTTGATCGACGTGATCAACGGCGATCCGGGCCTCGCGGGCACGAACACCGCCGGCGACATTTCCGGGGGCGCCGCGGCCGCCAACCGGATGAACCAGATCATCGTCGAGGCGATCGACGCGACCGGCGCGGGCGCCGACAAGCAGTTCACCGCCGCCGAGGTCGAGGCGATCAACGCCTACATCCGGACCAACTACCTGGCCGAATGGACCGAGATGCACGGCGACGACGAGGACGGCGAGGAGACAGGGTTCCACCTGGTCCAGAACGACGGCGCGACCACCAAGTATCGCGGACAGAACCAGATCGACACGGTTGCCGACGGCCTCTACCACCTCGGCTTCACCATAGAGAACGGCCGCTTCCTCAACGAGGACGGCGACGCCAATGCCAGCGTCGAACAGGTGGCGCAGTGGCTGACCCAGTTCTACACGGACCACTCGACCACGCTCACCGGCCTCGACCGGATCACCGACCTGATCATGGCCGATAGCGGACTCGCCGCCAAGATCAGCGAAGCCGACATCGAGGGCGGCGCCGACGCCGCCAACGGCATCAACCAGTTGATCGCCGAGGGCATCGCCGAATTCGACGCGGCGGCCGACCGCACAATTTCGGTCGAGGACGTGGCTGCGATCAACGCCTGGATCCGCTCGAGCCAGGACCGCTACGACACCTTCGTGGAACTGCACGGCGACGACGAGAACGGCTCCGAGACCGGCTTCCACCTGGTCCAGAACGACGGTGCCAACACTACCTTCTTCGGAAAGAACCTCGTCAACACCGTCGCCGACGGCATGTACCACATCGGCTTCGAGATCCAGGGCGACCGCTTCCTGAACGAGGACGGGGACGCCAACCAGACCGTGGCCGACGTCGCCAGCTGGATCGAGTACTTCTACGTCGACCACTCGACGACCGGCACCGGCCTCGACCGCATCGTCGACACCATCAAGATCGACCGCGGGCTGTCCAAGAACACCGCGGCAGCCGACATCAATGCCGGCGCCAAGGCGGCCGACGGCCTCAACCACATGCTGGTCGAGGCGATCGCCGACACCAACGCCGATGCCGATGGCTGGATCACCATCGAGGACCTCTACGACATCAACGCCTGGGTGCAGGACGGAGAGGGCCGCTACGACCTGTTCATCGAGCTGCACGGCGATGACGAGAACGGCTCCGAGACCGGGTTCCACCTGGTGCAGAACGACGGCGCCTCGACCAACTATTTCGGCCGCAACCTCGTCAATACTGTCGCCGACGGCATCTACCATTTCGGCTTCGAGATCGAGAACGGCCGCTTCGTCAACGAGGACGGCGACGCCAACCAGACGCTGGTCGACGTGTCGGCCTGGCTCAACTACTTCTATGGCGGCAAGACCATCATCTACGGCACCTCGAGCTCCGAGGACATCGCCGGCACCGATGCCAGCGAGCATATCATCGCCGACAGCGGCAACGACGACATCGACGCCGGCGGCGGCGCCGACCTGATCTATGGCGGCTGGGGATGCGACGTGATCCTCGGCGGCGCCGGCGAGGACATCCTGTACGGCCAGGGCGGCAACGACCGCCTCGACGGCGGCGAGGACGGCGACATCTATCGCGTCTCCGGCAATGTCGCGGGCGGCTGGGCGAGCTTCGAGGATTACGACACCTATATCGACACCGGCGCCGAGGGCGACGACATCATCGAGGCCTGGGGCGACGAAGACGTCGATATCGGGCTGAAGTCGTTCGGCCCGGCCAGCGGCATCGAACAGATCGACGCGACCGGCGCTGCCGGCACGGTGACGCTGCTCGGCGACTGGCAGTCGAACTACCTGGACTTCCGCGGCGTCGAGTTCGTCGGCGACATCCGCATCGACGCCGGCTACGGCGAGGACACCATCTACGGCAACGACCAGGACAACCTGATCGTCTCGGGCGGCGGCAACGACTTCGTCGATGGCGGCGAGGGGTCCGACACCTACGAGGTCACCGGCAACACCGCCGGCGGCTGGTCGAGCTTCCAGGACTACGACACCTATGCCGACAGCGGCCTCGAGGGCACCGACACCATCGCCGCGATCGGCGAGGACGTCGATGTCGGGGTCAAGAGCTTCGGCCCCGAAACCGGCATCGAGGTGGTCGACGGCACCGGCGCGACCGGCCGGGTCCGCATGCTGGGCGACTGGCAGGCCAACGTGCTCGACTTCCGCGGCACCAGCTTTGTCGGCGGCAACGTCGTGATCGATGGCGGCTACGGCGACGACACGCTGTTCGGCACGGCAGGCGACGACACCCTGATCGGCGCCGGCGGCAACGACACCCTCGACGGCTGGGAGGGCAGCGACAGCTACGAGGTCACCGGCAGCGAGGCCGGCGGCTGGTCGAGCTTTGCCGGCTACGACACCTATGCCGACACCGGCACCACCGGCACCGACACCATCGTGGCGCTCGGCGAGCAGGTCGATATCGGCCTGAGGAGCTTCGGCCCCGAAACCGGCATCGAGACCATCGACGCCACCGGCGCGACCGGCCTGGTGCGGCTGCTGGGCGACTGGCAGGCCAACGTGCTCGACTTCCGCGGCGTCACCCTCGTGGGCAACCCGCTCGACCTGGGCAACGGCTTCATCGTCCCGACGAATATCGGCATCGACGGCGGCTACGGCGACGACACCATCTACGGCAACGACCAGGACAACTACATCCGCGGTGCCGGCGGCAACGACACCGTCGACGGCGGCGAAGGCAGCGATACCTACACGGTGAGCGGCAACGAGGCCGGCGGCTGGTCGAGCTTCGAGGGCTACGACACCTATGCCGATACCGGCGCCACGGGCACCGACACCATCGCGGCGATCGGCGCCGAGGGTGTCGACATCGGCCTTCGGGCCTTCGGGCCGAGCAGCGGCATCGAGAGCATCGACGCGACCCTTGCCCTCGGGACGGTCCGGCTGCTGGGCGACTGGCAGGCCAATGTGCTCGACTTCCGTACCACCGCCTTCATCGGCGGCAACATCCTGATCGATGCCGGCTACGGCAACGACACCGTGTACGGCAATGCCGACGCCAACCTCATCGTCGCCGGCGGCGGCAACGACACGGTCAATGGCGGCGACGGCGGCGACACCTACCGGGTGACCGGCAACCAGGCCGGCGGCTGGTCGAGCTTCCAGGACTACGACACCTATGCCGATACCGGCGCCTCGGGCACCGATACCATCGAGGCCTTCGGCCCGGGCAATGTCGACATCGGGCTGCTCAGCTTCGGCGCATCGAGCGGCATCGAGCGCATCGACGGCACCAAGGCCCTCGGCACCGTGCGGCTGGTGGGCGACTGGAACGCCAATGTGCTCGACTTCCGCACCACGAGCCTCGTGGGCACCAACATCGTCATCGACGGCGGCCATGGCAGCGACACCATCTACGGCTCCGCCGAGGCGAATACCATCGTGGGCGGCGGCGGCAACGACGTCCTCAACGGCGGCGACGGTGGCGACACCTATCGGGTGACCGGCAACCAGGCCGGCGGCTGGTCGAGCTTCCAGGACTACGACACCTATGCCGATACCGGCGCCTCGGGCATCGACACCATCGCCGCCCTCGGCGTCGGCAACGTCGACATCGGCCTCGTCAGCTTCGGGGCCTCGAGCGGCATCGAGCGCATCGATGGCACCGGCACCCTCGGCACGGTCCGCCTGGTCGGCGACTGGAGCGCCAACCTGCTCGACTTCCGCACCACGAGCTTTGTCGGCACCAACATCGTCATCGACGGTGCCGGCGGCGACGACACGCTCTACGGTTCGGCCGAGGCCAACATCATCGTCGGCGGCACGGGTCGCGACCGCATGGATGGCGGCAATGGCGGCGACACCTACCGGGTGACGGGCAACCAGGCCGGCGGCTGGTCGAGCTTCTCCGACTTCGACACCTATGCCGATACCGGCGCCAGCGGCCAGGACACCATCCGGGCCATCGGCAACAAGGTCGATATCGGCCTCGCCCGCTTCGACGCCAGCAGCGGCATCGAGGTGATCGACGTCACCGGTGCCACCGGCCAGACCCGCATCCTCGGCAACTACACCTCGGACACCTTCGACTTCTCCGGCGTCACCTTCGTGGGCAGCAACATCCTGATCCACTCGGGCGACGGCGACGACGTGGTCAAGGGGTCCGCCGGGGCCGACCTGATCAATGCCGGCAAGGGCAACGACACGGTCAGCGGCGGCGCGGGACAGGATCGCTTCGTGTTCGACACGGCGCTCGACAAGTACTCCAATGTCGACCGCATCCTCGACTTCAAGGCGGTCGACGACACCATCGTGCTGGACGACGCGGTGTTCAAGAAGGTCGGGGCGCTCGGCGTCCTGTCCGCCGGTGCCTTCGTCACCGGCTCCAAGGCGCTCGATGCCAGCGATCGCATCATCTACAACGCCGCGACCGGCGACCTGCTCTACGATGCGGACGGCAGCGGCAAGGGTGCAGCGATACAGTTTGCTAAGCTTGGCACCAATCTCGGACTCACCAACGCCGATTTCGTCATAGTCTAGGATGAACGGCCGCCGCGCCCTCCGGTGCGGCGGCCATCGCCGGACACGAGACCCCCATGGTTCCTCTCCAGACTTCCCCCGCGCCGGGTGCCCGCAGCCCCGTCGCAGAAGCCATCGCGCGGTGCCGGGGGGCCCTCGCCTCGGTCTTCGGCTTTTCGGTACTGACCAACATCCTGATGCTTGCCGGCCCGCTGTTCATGCTGCAGGTCTACGACCGCGTGCTGGTCAGCGGCTCGCTCTCCACCCTCGCCGGCCTGATCGTCCTGCTGGTGCTGGCCTACCTCTTCCAGGGCCTGTTCGACGTCCTGCGCGGCCGCATCATGGTCAGGGCCGCCGAAGTGGTCGACGCCGAACTCTCCGGGCCCGTGCAGCGGGCGCTGCTGTCCAGCCAGGCGGGAGGCGGACAGGCCGTCCGCGAACTCGACCAGCTGCGTGCCTTCATCGCCGGCAGCGGTCCGCCCGCCCTGTTCGACCTGCCTTTCCTGCCGGTCTTTCTCGTCCTGTGCTGGCTCGTCCACCCGCTGATCGGCATGGTCGCCCTGGTCGGCGGCGGCGTGCTGCTGGCCGTGGCGGTGCTTTCCGAACTGGGCGGCCGACGCGCCGCCGAAAGCCTCGTCGAGGAGGGCGGCCGGCGCGCCGAACTGGCGGACTCGGTGCGCCGCAACGGCGAGCTGATCACCGCCATGGGCATGCAGGGCGCCTTCGCCCAGCGCCTCTCGGCCATCAATGACCGTTTCCTCACCTCGGCCCGTCGCGCCGCCGATCTCGGCAGCGGCCTCGGCGCGCTTTCCCGGATCCTGCGCATGCTGCTGCAGTCGCTGGTGCTGGCCGCGGGTGCGCTGCTGGTGATCGAGGGGCAGATGACGGGCGGCGCCATGGTCGCCTCCTCGATCCTCGTCGCACGCGCCGTGGCCCCGATCGAAACGCTGATCGCCAACTGGCGCAGCCTGCTGGCCGCCCGCATCGCCCATCGACGCCTCAACGCGACGCTGGCGCAGCTCGCCGCGGCGCCCGCGGTGGCCACCCATCTCGAGGCGCCGCGCCGCCAGCTCGCCGTGACCGACGGGACGCTGGTCGCCCCGGCGGGGCGCCAGGTGATCGTCGACCGGCTCGGCTTTTCCGTCGAGGCCGGTACCGCCGTCGGGGTCATCGGTCCCTCCGGGGCGGGCAAGAGCGCCCTGGGCCGGGTGCTGGCCGGCGTGTGGCCGCTGGCCCGCGGTCAGGTGACCCTCGATGGTGCCGGTTACGACCAGTACGATCCGGTGGCGCTCGGCCGATCCATCGGCTACATGCCGCAGACGACCGAGCTGTTCGCCGGCACCGTTGCCGAGAACATCGCCCGCATGAGCCTCGAACCGGATTCCGAGGATGTCATCGCCGCCGCCCGCGCGGCCGGGGCGCACGACATGATCGTGGCGCTGCCCGCCGGCTATGACACGCGCATCGGCGGGGCCGACGGCTACGCGCTCTCGGGCGGGCAGCAGCAGCGCGTGGCCCTGGCCCGCGCCCTCTACGGCGACCCCTTCCTGCTCGTGCTCGACGAGCCCAATGCCAATCTCGACACGGTCGGCGAGGCCGCCCTGGTCGAGGCCATCGCCACGGCCAAGGCGCGCGGCGCGGCGATCGTGCTGATCACGCACCGCCCGTCGCTGACCCGCAGCTGCGAGAACCTGCTGCTCCTCGCCGACGGGCTGCAGCGCGCCTACGGACGCCGCGACGACGTGATGCGCCGGCTCGAGGGGGGCGCGGCGCGCCCCGCCGCAGCCGGGCTCAAGGTGGTCGAGCCGAGCTATTCGGGAGTACCGACATGAGCGGCAAGCGCGATCCGGAACGTTCCATCCGCCGGCTGAGCCTCGCCGGCGGCCTCGCCGCGCTGTTGCTGGTCGGCGGCGCCGGGGGCCTGTCGGCCGCGATCGAGTTCGCCGGAGCGGTGATCTCCGAGGGCGTGGTCGTGGTCAAGACCGATGTGATGCGCATCCAGCATGCCCGCGGCGGCATCGTCGCCGGCATCGAGGTGGGCGAGGGCGACCGGGTCGTCGCCGGCCAGCCGCTGATCCATCTCGACGGCACGCAGCTTGCCGCATCGCTCGCCATCATCAACTTCACCCTCGACGAGATGCTGGTCCGCCAGGCCCGGCTGTCGGCCGAGCGCGACGGCCTCGACCGGTTCGAACCGCCGGCCCCGCTCGCCGGGCGGGCCGACGCCGATCCGACCTTCGCCGCCCTGCTCGCGGCCGAGCAGCAGCTGTTTGCGCTGCGCCAGACCACGCTGAGCAGCCAGAAGCAGCAGCTCCACGAGCAGGTCGCGCAGCTCGAGGCCGCCATTTCCGGCCTCGACCGGCAATTGGCCGGCCGCCGTGCCGAGCAGAAGATCGTCGCCTCCCAGCTCGAGGCCTTCCGCGACCTCACCGAGAAGGGGCTGATGCAGGCGAGCCAGCGCAACGCCATGGAGCGCGACGGCGCCAGCCTTGCCGCCGAGATCGGTCGCATCGAGGCGGCGATCGCCGAGAACCGCGGCCGGATCAGTGAAGTCAGGATCGAGGTCCTGGCCGTCGAGCAGGTGCTGCGCAAGGACGTTGCGACCGAACTCAACGAGCTGGGCACCCGTATCGCCGAATACCGGGAACGGCGCGATGCCGCCGCCGACGAAATCCGCCGCCTCGCGCTCGTCGCCCCGATCGCCGGCACGGTGCACGAATTGCGCATCCACACCCCCGGCGGCGTGATCGGGGCCGGCGACACCGTGCTGGAGATCGTGCCCGACCCCGACCAGGTCGCCGTGGAGGCGCGCGTTTCCCCCACCGAAATCGACATGATCGCCCCGGGGCAGACGGTGCAACTGCGGCTCGCCGCGTTCAACCGTCGAACGGCCCCGGAACTGACCGGGACGGTACAGCGCGTCGCCGCCGACGCCGTTCGCGACGAACGCACCGGGCGGAGCTATTTCGAGGTCCGCATCGTCATCCCGGACGACCAGCTGGCGCTGCTGGGCGACGAGCGGCTGGTGCCGGGCATGGTGGCCGAAGCGCATTTCGCTACCGAGTCCCGCAGCATCGCGAGCTACCTGCTGCAGCCGCTGGCCGAGCAGCTCGGGCGCGCCTTCCGCGAGCGCTGACGCGTCGCCGGACTTCAGCCGCTGCGGTAGCGGGCCCGGTTGTTTCGCGCGCCGTGCTCGAGTTCGGCCTTGCCGAGCAGTTCGAGCACGGGCGTGACATAGTTGGCGAACCGGCCGCGATACCCCTTGCGCAGCCCGTAATAGCCGCCGACCGGGTTGTCCGGGGAGCGCGCCCAGGCCTCGATGGTTCCCTCCTGGACCGGCTTTCCCTCGTCGGCATTGCCGAGCGCCACCCAGTCCCCGCGCTCCATCAGCATGCGCGCCAGATCGTCGATCGCCTCGAGGCGATAGGAAAGACGGGTGGTGCCGACCTCGACGACGAGGGCCGGCGGTGTCGCCTCCGGATCCCGCCAGGCGTGATAGTCGGACGTGAGCGAGGGGGTCCTCAGCTGCCAGGGATCGTCCTTGGTGCCGCTGCCATAGGTCACGATATGCGTCGTCATCATCTTGCCTCCGCTGCGGCCGCCAGCGCGTCCGCGAATTGCTGGAACGAGGGGCCGAGGTCCGGGATCGACGGCCAGATCAGGCCGACCATCGCACCGGAATAGGCTTCCCGCATGCTGAACTGCGTGCCCGTGCCGGCCGGCTCGAGGCGGAACGTGCGCGTGCCGGTGAACAGGCCGAACGGCATCCCGCCGGTCCAGACCATCAGCCGGTTGGGCTGCATGTCGGTGACCTTCAGCGGAAACGCCCGGTTCGGCGCCACCGACGACCATAGCTTCAGCCGCTCGCCGGGCGCGATTCGGCCCTCGATGCGGACGATGCCGAAGGAGCCGCCGCTCAGGCGCGAAGGATCGACCAAGATGCGCCAGAGCGTCTCGGGGGGCGCTTCGATGCGGCGTTCGACGTGGAATTCGTGCATGGCTTGCCTCACGGTTCGACATAGCCATAATCCGGCTTATGCGACATCTCCTGTCATGGTTGAAATGCGAGCCTCACGCCTCCTGCAGATTCTTCTGCTGCTGCAGAACCGCGGTCGCATGACTGCCGGCGCCCTTGCCGCCGAGCTCGAGGTGGCGCATCGCACCGTGCTGCGCGACATGGATGCGCTCAGCGAGGCCGGCCTGCCGATCATCGCGTACCAGGGCAACCAGGGCGGCTTCGAGCTCGGCTTCAGCTATCGCACGAGGCTCACCGGCCTTGCCGCCGACGAGGCCGAGGCGCTGGCCGTGCTGCTCGCCGATCCCACCCCGCTGCTGGCCGACCTCGGACTGGCCGATCCGGCCCGGCGCGCGGCCGGCAAGCTCAGGGAATCGCTGCCCGATCCGGTCCGCGAGAAGCTGGCGCTGGCCAACCGGCGCTTCCGGGTGTCGCGCCCGCCACGCGCCGACATCGACCACAGGCTGCCGGCCATGGCTGCGGCGGTGCGGGAACGGCGCAAGGTGCGTCTCGCCGCGCGATCCGCCAGCCCGCTCGAGGTGCATCCGGTCGCCCTGCAATACGGTGAGACCGGCTGGGCGGTGCTTGACGGTCGAACCCTCGAGGCGATCCCGATCGCCGAGTGGCAGGACGTGAACATCTCGCGACTGACCTTCTAGCCCGGCCGCTCGCCGCAACACGCACTCCGCCCTTTCCATCCGGTGCGCCGGCTGGCAAAGGTGCGCCATACTTTCGACGTCGCGATCATGCTCATCATTCTGTCAGCGCAGTGGCCGGAAGCCCGGATCGAGACCGCCTTCGGCCGGGTCCCCCTGCCCTTCCTGCCGCTGGGGGCGACGAACTGCCTTGCGGTGCAACGCCGGATGGCGCCCGCCGACGGCTGCATCGTCACCCTCCCGCGGGACTTCCTCGACGCGGCCGAGGCCCGTCTGGCGTTCGACACCGGGGATGTTTCCCTGCTGCCCCAGCCCGGCGGCCTCTCGTACGCGGCCATGCTGGCCGACGCCCTGCAGCGGATCGCCACGGACGGGCCGGTCCGTATCCTCTTCGGCGATACCCTGCTGCCGACACCGACGATCCGATGCGCCGACTTCGTCGCGGTGACGGAGGCCGGCGTTGCCGGACCGGGGCTGACCTTCGACCCGGGAGCGCCGCCGGGTGCCCGATTCGGAAATGCCGAGGGTCCGCGCCGGCTGTCGGTGTGCGGCGGCTTCGGGGCCGCCGATGCCGCCCTGCTCGCCGACGCCATGCGCGGCGGCAATCTGCGCGAAGGCCTGAACGCCTATGATCGTCGCCGGCCGTTCGAGCCGTGGATCACCAGTCGCACGACCCTGGCGACGCTCGAAGGGTATCTGCAGGCGAAGTCCCGGTCGCTGTACTCGCGGGCGTTCAACGCGGTGGCCCGCGAGGGCAACCGGATCGTCAAGCACTCGCGCAACGACGCCAAGATCGCCGCCGAGGCGCGCTGGTACGAGACCCTGCCGGCGCAGTTGCACGACACGATCCCCGCCTACCTCGGACGCACCGGGAGAACCGATCGCGAGGAATACGCCCTGGCCTTCCTGGAACTGCCCACGCTCGGCGAGCTCTCGGTCTTCGGCGCCGCTCCCACCGGCACCTGGCAGACCATCGTCTCGGCCTGCTGCACGCTGCTGCAGCGCTATCAGTCGATCCGGCCACACCCCGGCGATGCCGCCGCCTCGCCCGACTTCGCGTCGGCCTTTCACCGCGCCATGCATGCGGGCAAGACCCGCGCGCGGATCGCCGCCTACCTGCGCTCGGTCGAGTCCGGCGACGGGGGCAAGGCCATCACGCTCAACGGCCGCCGCCATCCCCCGGTCGGCGAGGTGGTCGAGGAACTGATCGCAACGATCCGGCCGACGCGCCCGGACGACGTGCGGTTCTGGCACGGTGACTTCCACTACGGCAACCTGCTGTTCGAGGCTTCCTCGGGACGGATCTTCAGCGTCGATCCGCGCGGACAACTCGAGGGAGGCGGGGTCACCTCGTTCGGCGATTTCCGCTACGATGTCGCCAAGCTGGCCCATTCGGTGCTCGGCAGGTACGACAGGATCCTGATGGGTGCGGCGCGGCTGACGATCGATGAGTCCTCGTGCTGGCACTTCACCACACGGGAGCTGCCGGAGGATGCCGCCGTCGAGGCGCAGTTCGTCGATGCGTGCCGATCGCAATTCGGCATGGAACGCGCCGAACTGCTGTCGCTGACGGCGCTCCTGTTCTTCTCCATGCTGCCGCTGCACGGCGAACGCCCCGACCTGCAGCGCATGTTCCTGGCGGCAGGCCTGGTGCTCGCCGGGCGGGCCCGGACCGAACCATGATCGTGCTCCCCATGGCCGGCGCCAGCGCTCGCTTTGCCCGTGCCGGCCATACCCGGCCCAAGTACATGCTGCCGCTGCACGGCCACACCGTGTTCGCCCACGCGCTGGGGAGCTTCGCCCAGTATTTCGACACGGAGGCCTTCCTCTTCGTCTGCCGCGACGACCCGGGCGTTGCGGAGTTCATTGGCGACCAGGGCACGATGCTGGGGCTCGCCGGCGACCGCATGCGCATCGCCGCGCTGCCCGGTCCGACCGCCGGCCAGGCCGAAACCGTGGCCGAAGGCCTGAGGCTCGCGGGCATCGCCGCCGATGAACCGCTGACCATCTTCAACATCGACACCTTCCGTCCCGGATTCCGGTTCGCCGAGGCGTTCGATCGCCACGCGGTGGATGGCTATCTCGAGGTGTTCAGGGGCGACGGAGACGCCTGGTCCTTCGTTCGCGCCGCCGATGACCGGGCGCCGACCGGGCGGGCCCTCGAGGTGGCAGAGAAGCGCCGCATCTCCGCCCTGTGCTCGGATGGGCTCTACCACTTCCGCAGCGCGGGGCACTTCCTCTCGCTCTACGCCGAGACGGCATCCGAGGATCCGGCGCGGCTCGATGGCGGGGAGCGCTACGTGGCCCCGCTCTACGAGCTCGCCATCCGCCGCGGACTGGACATCCGCTACCTGCTGATCGCCTCCGACAGCATCAGGTTCTGCGGCACGCCGGAGGAGTACCGGGCGCTGTGCGACTCGCGGCCGTTCGGTCCGCTGCCCCCGGAGACCGCCGCATGACCCGCCGGATCCGCCTCATCTTCACGGGCATCACTCCGGCCCCCACCGCCCAGATCCACCGGTTGCTGCGGGCAGAGTACCCCGACGCCGAGATCGAGGCGCATGTCGTCACCTGGGCCGGGATGAACGGCGAGGAGTTCTTCAGGGTCTTCGACTTCGCTACCATTCACGAACTCGATCCGGCCCGCTTCAGGCCGGCCATCGACGCGGCCATCGATCGCTTCGCCCTGAAGGCGACGGAGACCGTTCGGCTGAACACGGTGTCGATGTTCTGCTGCTGGAACGAAGCGGCGCAGCTGGCCGAGCAGGGCGGCGCCGATATCGTCGTCAAGGCCCGCGTCGACAATTCCATCGCGCCGCTGCCGGGACGGCAGCGGCTGTTCGAACCGGGCGACGCGCTGCGGATTCCCGAGGGCGGCAACTTCCGCAACGGGGTCGGCGACCACGTCTGCTACGGACCGGCCGCAGAGGTCGCCGCCACCCTGAGGCTGTTCCAGCACCTGCCCTCCTATGCCGCCGAGGGCTATGCGCTGCACCCCGAGCGGCTGGTGGCGCTGCACACCGGCCGGGTGCTCCGCCGCCCCCTCGAGCGATCGCCGCTGACCGTCTTCTACCGGGACGGAATCTACAACGCGGACCTCAGATGGGACGGCACCGCCAAGGAGCCGAGCGACCTCCGCCTGTCGCTTGCCGACGCGCTCGGCATCTACCGGCACCGCAACACCCTGGCCGGCGGGACGCCGGGCCTCGCCCTGCGCGTCCTGGCAGCCCGCCTGCTGCGATCCGTGCTGCCCAGGCCGGTACCCGAGGCCTGGGAGCGCCGGCTGAGGCCGTTCTTCGCGGTGAAGTAGCGGCCCGGTCGCGTCGGGACCGATGGGGTGTGGCGCGGCTCGTCCGACCCGGCCTACGAGGCGAGTTCCGGCCGATTGCGGAAGGCGGCGAGGCACTCGGGATTGGCAAGCGCGGTGGTGTTGGCGATGGCGCGGCCATGCACGGTATCGCGAACCGCGACTTCGGAGATCTTGCCCGAACGCGTCCGCGGAATCTCGGCCACCGCGACGATCCGCGCCGGGACGTGCCTCGGGGTCGCGCCCCTGCGGATGCGGCTGCGGATATCTGCCGCCAGCTCGTCGGTGAGCTCGACGCCCGGCCCGAGCCGCACGAACAGCACGATCCGCTGATCGCCCTGCCAGTCCTGCCCGATGCAGACCGATTCGAGCACCTGCGGGATCGTCTCCACCTGCCGATAGATCTCGGCGGTGCCGATCCGCACCCCGCCGGGATTGAGCGTGGTGTCGGAGCGGCCGTGGATGACATAGCCGCCGGACGGACGCACCTCGAGGATGTCGCCATGCGCCCAGACCCCGGCAAAGCGGTCGAAATAGGCGGCGGCATAGCGGCTGCCGTCGGCATCGCCCCAGAACCCGACCGGCATCGACAGATGCGCGTTGCGGCAGACCAGCTCGCCGGGCTGCGCGACCACCTCGCGTCCCTCGGAATCGAAGGCCGCCACGTCGATCCCGAGCATGGCCGCCTGCAGTTCGCCGCAGCGTACCGGCAGGGTGGGAACGCCTCCCAGAAAGCAGGCGCAGATGTCGGTGCCGCCCGAGATCGAGGCGAGATGCACGTCCGGTTTCCAGTCCCGGTAGATGTGGTCGAAGCCCTGCGGCAGCAGCGGCGAGCCGGTCGACAGGATCACCCGAAGGCTCTCCAGGCCATGCGTCTCGCGCGGCACCAGCCCGGCCTTGAGACAGGCATCGATGTACCTGGCGGAGGTGCCGAAATGCGTGATCCGCTCGGCATCGATCAGGTCCGGCAGGCGCGACTGCTGCGGATGGGCCGGGTTGCCGTCATAGGTGACGAGGGTCGCACCTGAGGCGAGGCCGCTGATCAGCCAGTTCCACATCATCCAGCCGCAGGTCGTGTAGTAGAACAGCCGGTCGCCCAGGCCCAGATCGCAGTGCAGCGCGTGTTCCTTGCGGTGCTGCAGCAGCAGCCGGCCCCCGGCATGGACGATGCACTTGGGCTTGCCCGTGGTGCCCGACGAGAACAGGATCACCATGGGGGCATCGAAGGACTGCCGGCAATAGTCGATCGGACCCGGCGCGTGGGGCGCCAGCCATTCCTCGAGCGTGCTGTGCGGCCTGGCGAAACGCGCGTCGGGTCCGGGGTCGCCGAGAATCACCACGTGGCGGACGGAGGCCGCGGCGGCGACCGCGTCGATGCTGGCGCGCGTCTCGATCCACTTGCCGGCATAGCCGTAGCCGGAAACCGCGACGAGCAGCCGGGGCTCGATCTGGTTCAGCCTGTCGCTCGCTCCTTCCGGTCCGAAATCGGGAGAGCACGAGGCCCAGATTGCCCCGACCGCCGCCGAGGCGAGGTAGAGGGCGATGGACTCGATGTCGTTGGTGACGATCGCCGCGATCCGGTCGCCGGGCCCGATGCCATGGGCGCGGAGCGCCCCCACCATGCGCGACACGAGGTCCGAGAGGTCCCGCCCGCTCAGCGCGCGGCGGGTTCCGTCATCGCGATGCGCGATGATCGCCGCACCGTCGCCAACCGCCGCGAGGACGTTTTCGGCATAGTTCAGCCGCGCATCGGGAAAGAATCTGACCTGGCGCTGATCGGCGGCGGCGACGAGGATGCGCTCCCCCCTCTCCCCGACGATTCCCAGTTCGTCCCAGAGCCGGGCGTGGAAGGCCTCGGGCGCGCGCACCGACCAGGCATGCAGGCCGGCATAATCGGTCGGCGGGAACCCCGCCGAGGCGGCGAAGCCGGCGAGCCGGCTCGTCCGGATGCGATCGGCACCCGGCCTCCACAGGATGTCGCCCGGCTCAGACATGCTCCACCGCCATGGCGATCCCCATGCCACCGCCGATGCACAGCGTCGCCATGCCCCGTGCGGCGCGGCGGCGGCGCATCTCGTGCAGCAGCGTCACCAGCACCCGCGCCCCGGACGCCCCGATCGGATGACCGAGCGCGATCGCACCGCCATTGACGTTGACCCGTTCCGCATTCAGCCCCAGTTCGGAGATGACCGCAAGGCTCTGGGCGGCGAAAGCCTCGTTGATCTCCCACAGGTCGACGCTGGATACCGGCCAGTCCGCCCGCTCGAGCGCCCGTCGGCTGGCCGGGATCGGTCCGAGGCCCATCACCTCGGGGGCCACCCCCGCCTGCGCCCAGGCGACGATCCGCGCCAGTGGCGCAAGGCCGCGCCGCCGAGCGGCGGCCTCGCGCATCAGCACCAGCGCGGCAGCGCCATCGTTGATGCCCGAGGCATTGCCGGCCGTCACGGTACCGTCCGCCGCAAAGGCCGGCTTCAGCTTGGCGAGCGAAGCGAGCGTGGTATCGGGGCGCGGGTGCTCGTCGGCCACGACGCGGCGCGTTCCGCCTCGCTCGGCCACCTCGACGGCGACGATCTCGTCGGCGAAGCGGCCCGCAGCGGCCGAATCCGCCGCCTTGCGCTGCGAGGCCAGCGCAAACTCGTCCTGCGCATTCCGGCCGATGCCGTGCCGGCTGGCGACGGTCTCGGCGGTCACCCCCATCGGATAGCCGAAGAACGCATCGGTGAGGCCGTCCGACATCACCGTGTCGAGCAGGGCGAGATCGCCCAGCTTCCTGCCCTGCCGGACGGCGGCGACATGCGGCGCCCGGCTCATGCTCTCCTGCCCGCCGGCGACGACGATATCGGCCATGCCGGTCACGATCTGCTGCACCGCCATGCCGACGGCCCGCAGCCCGGACCCGCAGACCTGGTTGACGAGGGCGGCCGGCGCCGCATCCGGCAGGCCGGCCCGCCGCGCCGCCTGTCGTGCCGGGTTCATCCCCTGCCCGGCCGTCAGGACCTGCCCGAAGACCACCTCGTCGACCGCCTCGGGCGCGACGTCGGCGTCGGCGAGCGCCGCGCGAATGGCCAGTGCTCCCAGTTCGTGGGCCGGGAGCGAGGCCAGCGTGCCGCCGAGGGAGCCGATCGGGGTGCGGCGGGCGGCGACGATGACGATGGGGGACTGAGTCATTCAGGATGTTCCAGGATCCGGCGGCCGGGCCGCGCCGCGATGGGAGTCACGCAATGGTAGTCACTTGGCGGTCCAGCCGCCATCGATCGAGATCGCGCTGCCGGTGATCGAGCGTGCCAGGTCGCCGCTGAGGTAGACGCACAGTTCGGCGATCTCCTCGGGCTGCACGAACGCCTTGGTCGGCTGCGGTCCGAGAAAGATGTTCCGCACCACGTCCTCCTCGCTGAGGCCGTGCACCCTGGCCTGATCCGCTACCTGGCGGGCCACCAGCGGGGTCCACACGTAGCCCGGACAGATGGCATTGACCGTGATGCCCTTCTCGGCCACCTCGAGCGCCACGCTCCTGGTGAGGCCGACCACGGCGTGCTTGGTGGCCACATAGGCGGACTTGAACGGCGAGGCGCGCAGCCCGTGCGCCGAGGCGATGTTGATGATCCGCCCCCAGCCGCGTTCGACCATGCCCGGCACCGCTGCGCGGATGGTGTGGAAGGCGGAATCGAGGCTCACGGCGAGGATGCGGTCCCAGTCGGCCACCGGAAAGGACTCGACCGGCGCCACCTTCTGGATGCCGGCATTGTTGACGAGGATGTCGAGCCGCCCGAAGGCCGCGATGACGGCGGGCACCAAGGCCTGGCTCTCGGCGGGGTCGGAGAGATCGGCCCGGAGGTAGCGCACCCGGCCGGCGGCCCCTTCTCCGACCGAGGCGACCAGATCGGCGACCTCCGCCTCCGCCGCGAGGCTGTTGAGCGCCACGTCGAAACCGAGCGCCGCGAAGCGCCGCGCGATGGCGAGCCCGATCCCGCTGGTCGATCCGGTGACCAGCACCACGCGTCCGTCCTGCTCCACTTGCGCCTCCCCGGCCCCGAACCCGCCGACGTCGAGCCAGCGGTCCGGCCCTGTCCGTTCAAGTTTCGTGCCACCTAGCCGGGTCCCGGAAAAGCGGGGGGCAGCGCGGGCGGACCCTCGCAATCGTCCGGCTTTCCGGACGAACTTGTCCGCTCGATCGGCCTACAGGTCGTGTCCGTGCCGCTTCAGCTTCTCGTAGAACTGCGATCGGGAGATGCCGAGTGCCGCGGCCGCATCGGGCTTGCGGCCGCCATGGCGCTCGAGGGCATCGCGGATCGCCTCGCGCTCGGCCCGCGCCATATGGCCGGCGAGGTCCCGGGGCTGCTCGCGACCGATGGCGGACGCCGCCGGCAGTGCGGCACGGATCAGCGGCGCGTCGATGACCTCGTTCGCTGCCATCGCCGCGGCGCGCTCGAGCACATTGCCCAGTTCGCGCACGTTGCCGGGCCAATCGTGCCGGCGCAGCAGGTCCAGCGCGGCGTCGTCGATGATCCAGCCATGCTGGTCGGCTGGCCGCGGCGTCGTCTCGAGCAGGGCCTCGCAGAGCGCCGGAATGTCTTCGCGCCGCTCGCGCAGCGGCGGGATGGCGATCGTCAGAACCGCGACTCGATAGTAGAGATCCGCCCGGAACTGCTTCGCCTCGATGCGGGCCGGCAGGTCCTGCGCCGTGGCGGCGACGATGCGCACATCGACCTTGCGCATGGCGTTCGAACCGAGTGGCTCGATCTCGCCGTCCTGCAGCGCGCGCAGGAGCTTGGCCTGCAGGCCGGGCGGCATGTCGCCGATCTCGTCGAGAAACAGCGTGCCGCCATTGGCCAGCTCGAACTTGCCCTTGCGCGCCTTGCGGTCGGCCCCGGTGAAGGCGCCGGGCGCCACTCCGAAGAACTCGGCCTCCAGCAGCGTTTCGGGAACGGCCGCCATGTTGACCGCGATGAAGGGACCATCGGCACGGTCGGACTGCTGGTGGATGGCGTGCGCCAAGAGTTCCTTGCCGGTGCCGGTCTCTCCGGTGATCAGCGTGGCCCCGTCGCGCAGCGCGAAGCGCCGGACCTGCGCCTTGAGTTCGCGCACCGTCGCGCTGCCGCCCACGAAGCTCGACAGCGTGTACTTGGCGGCGCGCGCCTGGCTGAGGGCCACCTGAGCCCGACTCAACTGCCGGCGGAGGTGCTCGAACTTCTCGAGAATGGGCGTGAGATAGTCGACCCTGTCATAAAAGACGAAGCCGATGGCCCCGTTCACCGCTCCGGATGCGTCCTTGAGCGGGATGCGGCACACCACCAGCTGGCGCTCGCCGAATTCCATGATGTCGACCAGGATGGGCTTTCCCGTCTCCACCACCCGCCGCATCAGCGATTGCGGAATGACCTGCTCGACCGGCCTGCCGATGGGATCGAAACCGGGCGCCAATCCCAGCAGGTCGCGGTAGCGCTGATCGATCCAGGTGATCCGCGCGTCGCGATCGACGATCACCGCACCCTCGAAATACTCCCGAAGCAGGCCGAACGCGGCCAGCGCCTGCTCGACATCGGGGTGGCGGGGCGGGGAAACGGTCGCTGGCGTCAAGGTCGCACTCCGGCTCTCTGGATCGGATCCGGATCATAGCCGTCCGGCGAACCGGACGGCAACCTCAGTCGCCGTCGGCCGCCACCTGCGACAGCACCCGCCCGCGCCCGGTGGCACGCAGGATCATCGGCAGCACCAGCGCCACCAGCGCGAGGGCCAGCAGCGTGGCCGAGATCGGTGAGGTCAGCAGCACCAACGGGTCGCCCTGCGAGATCGCCAGGGCCCGCCGAAGCTGCTGCTCGGCCATCGGCCCCAGGATCAGCCCGACCACCACCGGGGCGATCGGGAAGTGGAACAGCCGCAGGCCGTAGCCGAGCAGGCCGAACACCAGCAGCATGCCCAGTTCCACCACCGAGGGGTTGGCGCCGATCGTGCCCAGCGTGGCGAACAGCAGGATGCCGGCGTAGAGCCAGGGCCGCGGAATGGTCAGCAGCCGCACCCACAATCCGATCATCGGCAGGTTCAGCACGATCAGCATCAGGTTGGCGATCAGCAGGCTCGCGATCAGCCCCCAGACCAGCTGCGGATTGGAGGTGAACAGCAGCGGCCCCGGCTGCAGCCCGTATTGCTGGAAGCCGGCGAGCATGATGGCAGCGGTCGCCGAGGTCGGCAGCCCCAGCGTCAGCAACGGCACCAGCGTGCCGGCGGCGGAAGCGTTGTTGGCGGCTTCCGGCCCCGCCACGCCCTCGATGGCGCCCTTGCCGAACTCCTGCTTGTGGCGGCTGAGCCGCTTCTCGACCGCATAGGAGAAGAAGGTGCCGATCTCGGCGCCACCCGCCGGCATCGCCCCGACCGGAAAGCCGATGGCGGTGCCGCGCAGCCACGGCTTCCAGGAGCGTGCCCAGTCCCCGCGGGTCATCCAGAGCGAACCGCGCACCGGCTCGACCGTGTCGGGCGCGCGCCGTCCGTGCGCCGCGACATAGAGGGTCTCCCCGATGGCGAACATCGCCACGGCCAGCGTCGTCACCTCGATACCGTCGAGCAGGTCCGGTATTCCGAAGGTCAGCCGGGCCTGTCCGGTCTGCAGGTCGATGCCGACCAGCCCCAGCACCAGCCCCAGCCCCAGCGCCGTCAGGCCGCGCAGCGCGCTGTCGCCGAACGCCGCCGACACGGTCACGAAGGCCAGCACCATCAGCGCGAAATACTCCCGCGGCCCGAAGGCGAGGGCGAACTTGACCACCCACGGCGCGAGGAAGGCCAGCGCCACCGTGGCGATCAGGCCGGCAACGAACGAGCCGATGGCCGCGGTTGCCAGCGCCGGCCCGCCCCGGCCGGCCTTGGCCATCCGGTTGCCCTCGAGCGCCGTGACGATCGAGGCGCTCTCGCCGGGCGTGTTGAGCAGGATCGAGGTCGTCGATCCCCCGTACATGCCGCCATAGTAGATGCCGGCGAACATGATCAGCGAACCGGCCGGATCGAGCTTGTAGGTCACCGGCAGGAGCAGGGCGACGGTGGTCGCCGGTCCGATGCCGGGCAGCACGCCGACGGCAGTGCCCAGCGTGACGCCGACCAGCGCATAGAGCAGGTTGACCGGCTGCACGGCGACCGCCAGCCCCTGGAGCAGAAGGAGGAAGGTGTCCATCACGACGCTCCGGCGACGGTCCTGGGTGGAGAAAGCAGCGCGAGGAGGTCCAGCAGCAGCCGCTCTGGCGGACCCGCGGGCAGATTGAGCTGCAGCAGCCGCGCGAACACGAACCAGACGACGGCCGACAGCAGCACGCCCGCGATCAGCGCCAGCGGCAGCCGCACCTTGCCCAGACCGCGCGCGGTCATGGCAAAGAGCAGGCCCGTGGCAACCGAGAACCCGACAAAGCGGATCAGCACCAGCTGGGCGAGGAGGCCGCCGACGATCCAGGCGACCGGCGCGAACTCCTGCCGGTCGCGCTCGGGAAAGTCGCCGCGCCAGGCCTCGATGGCCGTCCACACGGCGAGCCCGCCCAGCCCGATGGCGATGACATAGGGTATGGTCTGCGGACCGATACGGGCGTAGGAGCCGCCCGTACCGAGCCGCGAGGCGTCCCAGGCGACGATCACGCCGAGCAGGCCGAGGCCCGCGGCGATGACCAGCGCCGCCCGGTCGGGGCGGCGCCGGGCGCTGGCGTGAGCCTGGGGCTCGCTCATTCGACCAGCCCGATATCCTTGAGGACGGCGGTGGTGGCTTCGATTTCCCTGGCGAGCTGCGCCTTGAACTCGTCGCCGGCAAGCCAGGTGTTGATCCAGCCCTTGGTGGCGAGGGTCGCCTTCCAGCTCTCCGACTCGGCCATCTTCTGGATGTCGGCGGTGATCGCCGCGACCTGCTCGGCCGACAGGCCCGGGCCGGCCGCCACCATGCGCCAGTTCATCACGGTGAGATCGACGCCGCCCTCCTTGAAGGTCGGCCCGTCGATGACCGCGATCCGCTCCGGCGCCGAGACGCCGAGGACGCGCAGCGCACCCGCCTCGACCTGCGCCTGGAACTCGCCATAGCCCGAGATGCCGACCGTGGTCTGCGCCCCGAGCACCGCGGCAAGCGCCTCGCCGCCACCCGAGAACGCCACGTAGTTGACGGCCTTGGGATCGACGCCGACGGTCTTGGCGAACAGGCCCGCGGTGATGTGGTCGGTACCGCCGGCCGAGCCGCCGGCCCACGACACCGAGCCCGGATCGGCCTTGAGCTTGGCGGACAGATCGGCCAGCGTCTTGAGCTCCGACGCCGCCGGCACGACGATCACTTCGTACTCCCCGGTCAGCCGGGCGATCGGGGTCACCTGGTCCAGCGTCACGGGCGACTTGTTGGTGAGGATGGCGCCGACCATCACATAGCCGCCCACGATCAGGCGGCTGGGATCGCCATTGGCTTCCTGGGCGAACTGCGCCAGCCCGATGGTGCCGCCGGCACCGGGGACGTTGTTGACCTGCACATTGGCCGAGATGCCGGCGCTGGTCAGGGCCTCCTGCATGGCGCGAGCGGTCTGGTCCCAGCCGCCGCCGGGACCGGCCGGCGCCATGATCGAGTAATCGGCTGCCAGAGCGGGGGTGCCGAGCGCCAGGGCGCCGGCCAGCAGGGCAGTTGCAAACGCGTGCTTCATCGTGATCATCCTCCGTGAGTCCGCCGGTCGTTCCGGCCCGCGGACATCGTTCCGAACTGGGCAAGCACCCACGCGGCGACGGCGGCACGGACGCACCGGGCAGCCGTCTCGGATTGCGGTGGGGTCCTCCCAGACTCCTCGGCCCGACGCAGTTCCGCGTTCTCGGCCGTTCGGGCAGTAAGGCACACCAAGCTGTCGCCAACCTGTCGCGCCGCTACTGCGTGCTCAGCGCCTCGTTCCAGCGGCGGATAAGACGGGCCCGCTTGGCCTGGTCGAGATAGACCATCAGCCCGGGGTTGACCGGAACCGGCCGCAGCTGCGCGCCGAGGGCCTGCTGCATGGCGTTGGCGGTATTGGGGCCGGCGACCGCCTGGTTCAGCGCGGCGATCTGCAGCTGTTCGGCCATGATGGTCTGCCCGGCCTCGGACATCAGGAAGGCGAGGTAGCGCCGGCCGAGTTCCGGATTGGCCGCGGCCCGCGGAACCAGCCCGATGCGGGACGTGACCACGGTGTAGTCGGCGGGCAGCACGATGCCGAGATCCGGGTTGCGCGTCGCCGCCTCGGCCGCGTAGGAGCCGAGGATGTTGTAGCCGAACATGAAGCGGCCATCCGCGACGCGCTCGACGATCGCCGAGGTGGTCGAGTAGAGCTTCACCCCGGCCGCGCCCATGGCCCCGACCAGGGTCCACAGATCCGGATACTGCTCCTGGTCGCGCGAGAAGAACATGAAGCCCACGCCGCTGCGCTCGATATCGTAGGTCCCGATCCGGCCGAACACCGTATCGGCATTGTCGACGAGGTAGCGGATCAGTTCCGCCCGGCTGCCGGGAGGCGCCGTGCCGGCAAAGCTCGGCTTGTGGTAGACGAACACCGCCGGCTCGTAGGTGAGCGCGTAAGCAGTATTGCGCCAGTTTGCCCAGCGCGGCCAGCTGGCGGAGAGCGGCACCACGCTTTCCTGCGCGTAGCCGTCATTGGCGAGCTTGACCTGCAGGTCCATCGACGAGGAGAAGGCGAAGTCAGCCGTCCGCGCGCCGCCATCTGTCTCGGCGACCACGCGCGCGTAGATATCGATGGTCTGCAAGTCCTCGTAGGACACCGCGACATCCGGATTGGCCTGCTGGAAGGCCGCGATCATCGGCCGCGCCAGCGGCTCGTCGAGCGAGGAATAGATGGTGGCGACGGGGGCGCCCCGATCGCCGTTGAGGGCAGGGAACAGCTGGGCCTCGGCGACGGCCGGGGTCGCGAGGAGAAAGAGGAACGGGATGAGGCGGACCATGGGTCATTGTGGCGCCATCCGCGGCGCGCCTCAAGACGGGATAGGCAAGCGGGGCCGGTCCGGCTAGCCTCGTCAGGGGGAGGACGCATGCGCCTACTGGTGGTGGAGGACAGCCGACCCCTCGCCGAGGGGCTGGCGACGGTGCTGCGGGGAGCCGCCTATGCCGTCGACGTCGTGCATGACGGCGTCTCGGCCGACGCCGTGCTGAGCACCCAGACCTTCGATCTGGTGGTCCTCGACCTGACCCTGCCCGAGATGGACGGGCTCGAGGTGCTCCGCCGGCTCCGGGCGCGCAAGAACCGCACGCTGGTGCTGATCCTCACGGCGCGCGGCGCCCTCGACGAGCGGGTGCGCGGGCTCGACCTGGGCGCCGACGACTACATGACCAAGCCCTTCGACGTCCCCGAACTGGAGGCGCGGGTGCGCATGCTGTTGCGCCGCCAGGCCGGGCTGCACCAGGCCGGCATCGAGATCGGCGAGGTCCGCTTCGACACGGTTTCCCGGACCATCACCGCGCGCGGCGAGACCATCACCCTGCCGGCGCGCGAACTGGCGGTCTTAGAGACGCTGCTGCTGCGCAGCGGCGCCGTGGTGCCCAAGCAGGCGATCATCGAATCGCTCGCCGACTTCGACGAGGACCTCAGCGAGAACGCGGTGGAGACCTATGTCTCCCGCCTGCGCCGCCGGATCGCGCCGTTCGGGCTCGCCATCCGCGTGGCGCGCGGCCTCGGCTACTACCTGACTGCCGGGGAAGGCGGATGAGCCGCCCCTATTCGCTGCGCCGCCGCCTGCTGTCCGGGCTGATCGGTGCCCTGCTCGTGCTCGGCGGGCTCGCCGTGCTCGACAGCTGGCGCGAGGCGCAGGACACCGCCACGACGCTCTCCGACCGGGTGTTGGCCGGCTCGGTGCTCGCCATCGCCGAACGGGTGGTGGTCACCGACGAGGGCATTCTCGAGGTCGACGTGCCCTATGTCGCGCTCGAGATGCTGACCTCGGCCGCCCAGGATCGGGTGTTCTACCGGGTCGACGGACCGGAAGGATTCGTGACCGGCTACCAGACGCTGCCGCTGCCGACCGCCTCCGGCACCGAGATCAGCTATTCCGACGACGTCTTCCGCGGCGACGCCATCCGGCTGGCGACGCTCGGCCGCGCCCTTTCGACGGGCTCGAGCGCCATCGGCTTCACGGTCACGGTCGCCGAAACGACCATCGCCCGCACGCAGCTGACCCGGGCGCTGCTGGTCCGCTCGGCCGCGCGACTGGCCGCGCTGATCCTCGTCGCCGCCCTCGTCGTGTCCCTGGCCGTGAGCCTTTCGCTCGCGCCCCTCTACCGGCTGCGGGCGGCCATCGCCGGCCGCCAGGCGAGCGACCTGAGCCCGATCGAGGCCGCGGTACCCAAGGAGATCAGGAGCCTCGTCGACACCGTCAACTCCTTCATGCTGCGGCTGTCGGCGGCCCTCGATGCGCTGCGGCACTTCACCGGCAACGCCAGCCACCAGTTGCGCACGCCGCTGACCGTTGTGCGCACGCAGATCGCGCTGGCGCAACGCGCCGCAACCCTCGAAGACGCACGGGCCGCCCTGCAGGTAGCCGACCGCGAGGCCGTCCACTCCGAGCGTATCCTGGGCCAGCTGCTGATGCTGGCGCGCATCGACGCCAGCGGACCCGAACGCCCGCCGGTCGCCGTCGACCTCGACCGGGTGGCGCGCGAGGTGACCGCCGCCTTCGTGGTGCGCGCCCATGCCGCCGGGATCGATCTCGGCTACGAGGGCCATGGCGCGCTCGAGATCAATGGCGACGAGATGCTGCTCGCCGAACTCCTCGGCAACCTCGTCGACAATGTCATCAACCACGCCGGGCCGGGCGCCGACGCGACCGTGCGGACCTACCGCGACCCGCACCCGGTGCTCGAGGTCGCCGACAGCGGCCGCGGCCTCGACCCGGCCCAGATCGCCGAGGCGCGCAAGCGGTTCGTGCGCGGCCGCAGCGACAAGCCGGGGGCCGGGCTGGGACTGCCCATTGTCGAGGAGATCGCCGCGCTGATGGGCGCGACGGTGGCGTTTGCCCCGAGTTCGCCGACCGGGCTGACGGTGAAGATCGCCTTCCCGCCCCGCTGAGGACGACCTGCCCGGCCTAGAGGAAGCGTTCGGGAGCGAAGGGGCGGCTGTCGACGAAGGGCGTCTCCCCCGACATCAGTTCCCCGATCAGCCGGCCCGTTGCCGCGCCCAGCGTCAGGCCATGATGGGCATGCCCGAAGGCGAACCACAGGTTTTCGTGCCGCGGGGCCCGCCCGATGATCGGCTTCATGTCCGGCGTGCAGGGCCGTGCTCCGCGCCAGGGCGCCGGATCGAGGCGCTCGCCGAAGCTCAGCAGCTGTCGCGCCACCGCCTCGGCGCCGTCCACCTGGGTGGTGTTGTCGGGGGCATCCAGGCGGGCGAACTCGGCCCCGGTGGTCAGCCGCACGCCGCGCCGCATCGGTGCCAGCAGGTAACCGGTCTCGGCATCGAGGACGGGATGGTTGAGCTGGCCCTCCGGCAGGGCGCGATACTCGCGGTGATAGCCGCGCTTGATGAACAGGGGGAAGGCATAGTCGAGGCGCCGGGTGGCTTCGGCGGCCCAGGGTCCGAGGGCAAGAACAACCGCGCCGGCCCTCGTCGGGCCGGCCGCCGTGGCGACCTCCCATCCCGCCCCCGAGGGGCGCAGCGTGTCCGCCTCGCCGATGGCGATCGTACCGCCGAGGCTCCGGAACAGCCGGGCATAGGCCTCGACCAGCGCACCCGGATCGCGGACCGTCCACGGGTCGGTCCAGTGCAGGGCGCCGGCAAGCGGCAGCCGTAGGGCCGGCTCGACCCGCGCCAGTTCGCCTCCGTCTAGCCGCGTGTGCGCGACGCCATGCTCCCTGTCCCGTTCGGCATCGGTGAAGGCGGCGTCGCGCTTCGCCTCGGTCCGGTAGACCAGCATCCAGCCCCGCCGGGCGATGAGGTCCTCGGCCCCGGCTGCTGCGATGAGGTCGGCATGCTCGCTGACCGAATGGGCGATGAAGGGGGCATATTCGGCGACGATCCGCCGGTACCGCTCGGGCGCCGAGTGCCACCAGTACCGGGCCAGGGGCGCGGCATAGCCCGGCAGCGCCGAGAGATCGTAGCGGCTGTCGAGCCCGCGTCCGGCGGCAATCCGCATCAGCTCGCCCAGCTCGCGGGGGAAGGCCCGCGGCCGCACGCCCTCGCGCTGGATGAAACCGGCATTGCCGTAGGAGGTTTCGCGGCCCGGCTCGCGCCGGTCGACCAGCAGCACGCTGCGGCCGCGCCGCTGCAGGTGAATGGCGATGCAGACGCCGACGATTCCGGCGCCCAGCACGATGATGTCGCTCAAGCGGGACCTCGTGAATGCCGGCGATTCGTTCGCACCGCGACGCTCCGGCACCTCAGCGTCCGTCAGTGGCCCGAGTTTGCACGGCGGCCGTCGCCCTGTCGACACCATTGCCCGGGGGAACGCGACCGCATGGCGCCGCGCCGGGGCTTGGCTTGCGCCGGGAAATGGGGGAGTGTCGGCCATCACGACCGGACAGACCAGACCGCATGACCGACCACGACGCCGACTTCCTTGCCGCGATCTCCGCGGCGACCCACCCCGAGGCAGCCTGGCAGGCCCTCGAAGCGCTTGCGGCGACGGTCGCCGGACATCGCCTGTTTACCGTCATGACCGTCGACATGGAGGCCGGACTCGCCCGCCGCGCCTATTCCAGCAATCCGGCCGCCTACCCTGTGTCGGGCACCAAGCCGATCCATCGCGACCGCTGGTTCGATATCGTCCACGGCGAACGGCGCAGCTTCGTCGCCAACACGATCGAGGATATTGCCGGGGTGTTTCCGGACTACGAGCTGATCGCATCCCTCGGTTGCGCCTCGGTCCACAACCTCCCCGTCGTCCTCCAGGGCGACCTGGTGGCGACCATCAACATGCTCGATGCCGCCGGCCACTACACGCCCGAGCGGGTCGCCGCGGCCGAAGCGCGGCTGGCGCTGCCCGCGCGGCTCTGCTGCGCCCTCGCCCTCTACTTCGAAGGCCGCGCGGAGCGGCCGGCGTGAGCGCGGCGGCCGGCGACGCCGGCACCGGTTCGGAACGACGCCTCGGCCGGCAGGCCGGCCTGATCCTTCGCCGCACGGTCAGCTTCGTTCTCACCCTGGCCGTGACGTTCGTGGGGCTCACCGCGGTCACCTTCTTCATCAGCCGGCTGACCAATATCGACCCCGTCCTCGCCGTGGTCGGCGACAAGGCCACCCAGGCCGCCTACGACCAGGCCTTCCTCGCACTCGGCCTCGACCAGCCCCTGCCGATCCAGTACCTGATCTACCTCAAGCGCCTTGTCACCGGTGATTTCGGCATGTCGGTGCTGACCTCGCGGCCGGTCCTCACCGACCTCATGCGGGTGTTTCCCGCGACCTTCGAACTGGCCACCATAGCCACCATCATCGGCGTGCTGCTCGGCGTCCCGGCCGGCGTCCTGGCGGCGGCGCGCAAGGGCCGCTGGCCCGATCACGTGATCCGTGTCGTCGGCCTGTTCGGCTACTCGGTGCCGGTGTTCTGGCTGGGGCTGGTCGGCCTGTTCGTGTTCTACGGCAAGCTGGGCTGGGTGTCGGGTACCGGCCGGCTCGACGTGTTCTTCAACGGCATCGTCACCACCCGCACCGGCGTCATCCTGATCGACTCCGCCATCGAGGGGAACTGGGAGATCTTCGGCAACGCCATCAGCCACCTGATCCTGCCGGCCAGCATCCTGGGGTATTTCTCGCTCGCCTACATCGCCCGCATGACGCGCAGCTTCATGATCGACCAACTGAGCCAGGAATATGTCACCGCCGCCCGGATCAAGGGCAATTCCTACTGGGGCGCGGTGTGGCGGCATGCCTTTCCCAACATCATGGTGCCGCTGATCACCGTGATCGGGCTGAGCTATGCCTCGCTGCTCGAGGGGGCGGTGCTGACCGAAACCGTGTTCGCATGGCCGGGCCTCGGGCTCTACATCACCCGGGCGCTGTTCAACAGCGACATGAACGCGGTGCTCGGCGGCACCGTGCTGGTGGGGGCGGTGTTCATCACCGTCAACCTCGTCTCCGACCTGCTCTACAAGCTGTTCGATCCCCGGCTGAGGTCGACATGAGCACGCCCCTCGGACAATGGCTGATGAGCGAGGCGCCCGGATCGCGGCGCCAGGCCGTGCTGGGCAGCCTCTATCGCGGCGTGCGGGCGATCTTCGCCAATCCGACCGCCCTCGCCGGCCTGTTCATCGTCGCGCTGCTGGTGGTGATGGCGGTCTTCGCCCCGTGGTTCGCGATGGGCCAGTCGCCGCTGTCGCAGGATCTCGCCCAGCGCCTCGCGGCGCCGTCGCCCGAGCACTGGTTCGGTACCGACGAATTGGGCCGCGACATCTATTCCCGCACCCTCTACGGCGCCCGCGTGACGCTGACGATAGTGGTGCTGGTCTCGGTGGTGGTGGTGCCGATCGGGCTCGCCGTCGGCACCGTCGCCGGCTATTTCGGCGGTTGGGTCGATGCGGTGCTGATGCGCATCACCGACATCTTTCTCGCCTTCCCCCGCCTCGTGCTCGCCCTCGCCTTCGCGGCGGCGCTGGGGCCGGGCATCGAGAACGCGGTGATCGCCATCTCGCTCACCTCTTGGCCGGCCTATGCCCGCATCGCCCGTTCGGAGACGCTGGCCATCGCCCGCAGCGATTTCATCCAGTCGGTCGTGCTGCAGGGCGCCTCGACCTGGCGCATCCTGTTCCGGCACGTGGTGCCGCTCTGCCTCTCCTCGGTGATCGTGCGGCTGACCCTCGACATGGCCGGGATCATCCTCACCGCCGCCGGCCTCGGCTTTCTCGGCCTCGGGGCCCAGCCGCCCACCGCCGAATGGGGCGCCATGGTCTCGTCCGGCCGCGACGTGATCCTCGACCAGTGGTGGGTCGCGACCATTCCCGGCCTCGCCATATTCATCGTCAGCCTCGGCTTCAACCTGCTCGGCGACGGCCTGCGCGACGTGTTCGACCCGAAATCCCGATGACCGATCCGCTGCTCACCGTCGAAAACCTGGAGGTGACGTTCCCGGGCCGCACCGGGGTGACGCGCGCCGTCCGCAATGCCTCCTTCACGCTCGGGCGCGAGCGGCTCGGCGTGGTCGGCGAATCCGGCTCGGGCAAGACCACCATGGGGCGCGCCCTGCTCGGGCTGCTGCCGCACTCGGCCAACGTCACCGCGAAAACCATGTCCTATGCCGGCAGGAACCTACTCGCCTGCAACGAGCGGGACTGGCAGCAACTGCGCGGCCGGCGCCTGTCGATGGTGATGCAGGACCCCAAATACTCGCTCAACCCGGTCCGGACCGTCGGCCAGCAGATCGGCGAGACCTGCCGGCTGCACCTCGGCTCCGACCGCCGCGACGCCCGCCGCCGCACCCTCGCCATGCTCGAGGCGGTACAGATCCGGGATCCCGAACTGGTCCACGATCTCCACCCCCACCAGCTTTCGGGCGGCATGGGCCAGCGGGTGATGATCGCCATGATGCTGATCGCCGAACCCGACCTGCTGATCGCCGACGAGCCGACTTCCGCGCTCGACGTCACGGTGCAGAACGAGGTGCTGCGCATCCTCGACGACCTGGTGCGCAAGCGCGGCATGGGCCTGATCATGATCAGCCACAACCTGACCATGGTCTCGAGCTTCTGCGACCGGGTGCTGATCATGTATGGCGGCAAGATCGTCGAGGAATGCGCGGCGCGCGACCTCGGCAATGCCCGCCATCCCTATACGCGCGCCCTCGTCGCGGCGACGCCCTCGCTCGACGTGCGGCGGACCGAGCTGGCGACCGTGGTGCGCGATCCGGAGTGGCTCGCATGATCTCGGTCAGGGACCTCTCCGTCACCTTCCAGGTCGGCGGCCGCGACATCCGGGCCGTCCAGGCAGTGACGTTCGAGGTGGACCGCGGCGAGACCTTCGGCATCGTCGGCGAATCGGGCTCGGGGAAATCGACCGTCCTCAAGGCGATCGCCGGCCTCGTCCGCTCGACCAGCGCTACCCTCGAGGTCGACGGCCGACCGGCGGCCCGCCGACGCAGCCGGGCCGACCGGCGCATGCTGCAGTTCGTCTTCCAGGATCCCTACGGCTCGCTGCACCCGCGCAAGACCATCGACGACATCCTGCGCGAGCCGCTGGTCATCCACCACGAACCCGACATCGATGCACGCGTGGCCGCGGCCATCGCCGACGTGGGCCTCTTGCCCACCCATCGCTTCCGCTACCCGCACCAGCTCTCGGGCGGGCAGCGGCAGCGCGTTGCCATCGCCCGCGCCCTGATCCTGTCGCCGCCGATCCTGCTACTCGACGAGCCGACCTCGGCCCTCGACGTCTCGGTCCAGGCCGAGATCCTCAATCTGCTGGCGCGGTTGCGGCAGAGCTACAGCCTGACCAGCATCCTCGTCAGTCATGACCTCGCGGTGGTCGCGCATCTGTGCGACCGCATCGCCATCATGCAGATGGGGCGGCTGGTCGAGGTCGTCTCCGCCGACGACCTGCGCACCGGCCGGGTCGCGCACGACTACTCACGCCAGTTGCTCGCCGCCAGCCGCGGCTTTGTCAGGCAGGATGCATAGCTCCGACTTGCAAATGTCCGACAAAAGCGCTTCTGATGGTGCAGCCCTGCTGCGCGGCCCAAACCGCTCGAAGACAGCACGGCCCGTTCCAGGGAGAATTGCATGCTGAAAGCCCTCAAATACGCCCTCCTGGCGGCGACGCTGGCTACGTCGGTGCCTCTCGCGGCCTATGCCGCGACGCCCGCCGACACGCTGGTGATCGCCAAGCAGATCGACGACCTGATCTCGCTCGATCCGGCGGAAGCCTATGAACTGTCGGGCATCGAGGTGCTCGCCAACGCCTATGACCGCATCATGCGGTTCGAGCCCACCGACGTGAACACGCTCGTCGGCGGCGTCGCCGAGAGCGTCACCGTCAGCGACGACGGCCGGACCTTCACCTTCAAGATCCGCGCCGGCCAGACCTTCGCCTCGGGCAACCCGATCACCGCGGCCGACGCGGCCTTCTCGCTGCAGCGCGTGATCAAGCTCGAAAAGACCCCGGTGTTCCTCCTGTCCCAGCTGGGCTGGACCAAGGACAATGTCGACGCCATGGTGACGGCGCCGGATGCATCGACCCTCGTGGTCACCATCGGCGTCGATTTCGCCCCCTCGCTCGTCTATGCGCTCCTCGGCTCGGTGGTCGGCTCGGTGGTCGACAGCAAGCTGGCGATGGAGCACCAGACCGACGGCGACTTCGGCTATGCCTGGCTGAAGACCAACTCGGCCGGTTCGGGCGCCTATGTCGTGCGCTCCTGGACGCCCAACGAGTCGGTGGTCCTGGAAGCCAACCCGAACTATCGCGGCGGCGTCGCCAACCTCAAGCGCGTCATCCTCCAGCACGTGCCCGAAGCGTCGGCCCAGCGCCTGCTGCTCGAAAAGGGCGACGTCGACATCGCCCGCAACCTGACGCCCGACCAGATCGCCGCCATTGCCGGCAATGCCGACATCAAGGTGACCTCGATTCCCGAGGCGCTGCTCTACTATATCGGGCTCAACCAGAAGACCAAGGAACTGCAGGACCCGCGCGTCCGCCAGGCCCTGCGCTACCTGGTCGACTATGACGGCATGGCGAACTCGTTCCTCAAGGGCAGCGCGCAGGTGCACCAGTCGTTCTGGGCCACCGGCTTCTGGGCCTCGTACGACGAGAACCCGTACACTTTCGATCCGGCCAAGGCCAAGGAACTGCTGGCGGCTGCCGGCTATCCCGACGGCTTCTCGCTCGACCTCGATGCGCCCAACTTCGCGCCCTTCACCAACCTGGCCCAGACCGTCCAGGCGACCTTCGCCGAAGGCGGGGTCAAGGTGAACATCGTCTCCTCCGAGATGGCGCCGATGCTGACCAAGTACCGGGCCCGCGAGCACCAGGCCCTGATGGTCTACTGGGGCCCGGACTACATGGACCCGCACACCAACGCCGACGGCTTCGTCACCAACACCGACAACACCGATGCGGCGACCGGCGGCAAGCCGCTCGCCTGGCGCAACAGCTGGGATTCGCCCGAACTGACGGCGATGACCGCGACCGCCGCCAAGGAACGCGACGAGGCCACCCGCAAGCAGATGTACATCGACCTGCAGAAGAAGGTGCTCGACGAAGGCCCGTACATCATCATGTTCCAGTCCACCTCGCAGCGGGCTGAGCGTGCCAACGTGCAGGGCTTCGTGCAGGGCTCGTCG
The DNA here is from genome assembly GCA_041916695.1 of Devosia sp. Lineage (GTDB taxonomy): Bacteria > Pseudomonadota > Alphaproteobacteria > Rhizobiales > Devosiaceae > Devosia_A. The sequence continues at coordinate 38,129 of JAYRZA010000008.1, forward strand.
TCGGATATCGTCTACTACAACCTGACCACCAAGTAAGGACACACGGTGCCGGGCTTTCTCGACCGGCACCGTGCCGCCCGACTGATGCAGGACGAGGGAATGGACGCCCTCGTCCTCGCCCAGCCCGAGTCGATCGTCTATGCCACCGGCGCGTTTCCGGGCGTCGCGACCTACTGGCGGCGCGCCGGTGCAGCGTTCGTGCTGGTCCCTGCCGATCCCGAAGCACCTCTCGCGGCGGTGGTCGGCGACCTGCAGGCCCGGGATTTCGCGCGCCAGTCCGGTATCGGCGACATCCGCACGCACCGGCTCTGGGTCGAGACCGGACGCTTCCCGGAACCGCCGGCCGGCCAGCCGCTGCGCCAGCCCCGCCCGGCCCAGTACGATCTCGCCGCCGCGCTCAAGCAGTTGCGCGACTGTCTGGCCGAGCGCGGGCTGCTGAATGGCCGCATCGGGGTCGAGCTCGGCTTCGTACCCGTCGCAGACTATCCGGCCTTCGCCGCCATTCCGGTCAGCTGGCACGACGGCACGCGGCTGGTGGAACGGCTCCGGTCCATCAAGGCAGAGGCCGAAATCGAGCGGCTGCGCCATGCTGCCCTCTATGCAAGCGCCGGCCTGACCCACCTGCTCGAGGCCGCCGAACTGTGCATGGATGCCGCACAGCTGACTGCCATCTGGCGCGACGGCGCGCTGGCAGAGGCCGAGCGCCGCGGCCACCCGGCACCGCAATCGAACTGGGCCTACATCTCGGTCGCCGGCGACGGCTTCGCGCCGGGCGGCCCGCTCCAGCCGGGCGACCTCGTCAAGATCGACGTCGGCTGCGTCGTTTCGGGCTACAGTTCGGACGGCGGACGCACCGCCGTCGCGGGCACGCCGCACCCGGAGGCCCGCCGCATCCATGACGCGCTCCGGCGCAGCTTCGATGCCGGTTTCGCGCTGTTGGTGCCGGGCATGCCGCTGGCCGAGATCTACCGCGCCACCGCCGCCTCGATGTGGGACCAGGGCTTCGAGGCCTATGGTCGGGGCCATTTCGGCCACGGGGTCGGCGCCTCGATCTGGAGCGAGGAATGGCCCTTCATCGCCGCCGGATCCGACGCCGTGCTGGAACCCGGCATGGTGATGGCCTTCGAGACGCCCTGGTACATCGACGGCTTCGGCGGCTTCATCATCGAGGACCAGGTGCTGATCACCGATGCCGGCTGCGAGGCGATGGCCTCCCTGCCCCGCGACCTGCTGCCGATCAGCCGAGCGCTGCGCCGATCCGCCTGACCGCGGCGAGCGTCGCCTTCGTCCAGTCCGGGTTGACGAAGTGCGGCCAGCTCGAGAGCTTCACCACCACCGTCCGGCGGGCGAAGTCGATGTGGATGAGCTGCCCGAAGACGCCGCGCGCCATCAGATTGCGGCCGACCTCCTCCTCCACCCAGAACTGGTTGCGATAGCCGCCGCCCGGCAGGACCGCGTCATAGGGCGCGCCGAACCGGGCATGGTCGGCGCTCCGGGCCGCCGCGATCCAGCCCTCGGGCACGATCCCGGCACCATTGTCGAGCACCATCTGTCCGAAACGCCCATAGTCGCGCAAGGTGGCACTGAGCCCGCCATCGCCGAGGGCGAAGCCGGCCGCGTCGACGGTGATGTTGCCGCTTTCCTCCATGCCGAGAGGCTGCCAGAGCAGCTCCGACAGGAGGTCGGGGAGCCGTCTGCCGGTCGCCCGCTCCAGCGCCAGCGCGAGGACATCGGTCTCGATCGAGCGGTAGGCGAAGCGACGGCCATGCGCGGCCTCGAGGGTCTCGAGACGACCGATCAGCTCGAGCACCGTGCCGGGCCAGTGCGCCGCATCGGCGGGCGCCGGCTTCCAGCCCGCCGCCACATCGAGCCGGGCCATGTCCGATCGGGGGTCGGTGTAGTCCTCGTTGAAGCGCACCCCGCTGGTCATGTCGAGCACGTGCCGCAGGCGGGCGCCGCGATAGGCGGTGGCCGCCAGCTCCGGCACGACCGCCGCAAGTTCTGTCTCCGTTGCGATCACGCCGCGGCCGACGAGGATGCCCGCCAGTACCCCGACGAACGACTTCGCTACCGACTGCGACAGGTGCAGCGTGCGCTCGTCCATACCGCCGAAGTAGCGCTCGAAGGCGATGGCGCCGTTCCTGAGGACCAGCAGGCCATCGGTGAAGCTCTCCTCGAGAAAGGCGGCGAGGGGCATCGTGCCGCCGCCGAAACCGTCCACCACGAGGTCGTCGAGGCGCTCCTCCCGGCGGGGCAGCATCCGTACCGTTCCGCGGCCCCGCCAGATCTCGGCGGTTGGGAGGATCTCGCGCACATGTTGGAAGGACCAGCGGTTCCACGGCGGGCGATCCCAGTCGGACTTCGGGATGCCCGCGGCGCGTCCGCGCAGCGACGCTGCGACAGGCGAATCCCCCACGTCATGGCTTGCCATCCCCCACCCCCTGCGGCACAGCTAGAGCCCCGCCGACGACTGTCAGCATGCGCGGCCCCTCCGCACAAGACCGCCCGAACCCCAAGGACCCGTCGTGACTGCTCCAATCCCCTTCTTCGATGGCCACAACGACTTCCTGCTCCGCCTCTACAACGCACCGGCCGAGCGCGAGGCGCTGTGGCTCGGCGCGACGGGTACGGGCCACCTCGACCTGGGCCGCATGCGCGAGGCCGGATTCGCCGGCGGCTTCTTCGCCATCTGGGTTCCTTCCCCCAGCAAAGGCGCGCCGCTCGACTACATGTCGATCATGGCCAAGGCGCCCTTCGAGGTGCCGCTGCCCGAACTGATGCGGCACGAGACGGCGCAGCCGGTGGCGCTCGCCATGGCCGGCCACCTGCACTGGATGGAGCGTGCGGCCCCGGACGATTTCGCCATCTGCCGCAGCGGCTCGGCGGCGCGGGCCACCATGGCGTCGGGCAGGATCGCGGCGATCATGCACATGGAAGGGGCCGAGGCGATCGCCGCCGACCTCGATGCGCTCCATCTCTTCCACGCCATGGGACTGCGCTCGCTCGGCCCGGTATGGAGCCGGCCGACCGTGTTCGGCCACGGCGTCCCGTTCAAGTTTCCCGGCTCGCCCGACATCGGGCCGGGGCTCACCGAGGCCGGCAGGGACCTCGTCCGGCTGTGCAACCGGCTGGGCATCATGATCGACCTGTCGCACATGAACGAGGCCGGCTTCAACGACGTGGCGCGGCTCTCGACGGCGCCGCTGGTAGCGACCCATTCCAACGCCCATGCCCTCACCGCGTCGCCGCGCAACCTGACCGACAGGCAGCTCGACATGATCCGCGACACGGGCGGCATGGTGGGGCTCAACTTCTCGACATCGTTCCTCAATCCCGACGGCATGGGCACTTCCGCCATCGGCTGGGAGGCGCCGCTGCGACACCTCGACTACCTGATCGAGCGACTGGGCGAGGAGCATGTCGGGCTGGGATCGGATTTCGACGGCTGCACGGTACCCGACCCGATCGGCGACGTGACCGGGGTGCCCAAGCTGTTCGAGGCCCTCGCGGCGCATGGCTACGACGCCCCGCTGCTGGCAAGGCTCGCCCGCGAGAACTGGCTCGCCTGCCTCGAGCGCAGCCTCGGCGCCTGACCGCCGGGGCACGCTGGCCGCCATCGCCTCAGTCGGGCAGCACCACGCCGATCTTGGCAAGCAGGCCGCCATCGACCTTGTATTCGCCCCCGGTGCAGAACGCGGCGCGCGGCCCGGCAAGGAAGGCAACCATGGCGCCCACGTCCTCGGGCAGGCCGACGCGGCCGATCGGGTGGGCGGCCCCCCAGACGGCGATCACCTGGTCCTCGGTACGGCCATCGAGGTTCTCGGAGGCGGCAAAGCGCAGCATCGGGGTGTCGATCGAGCCCGGGCAGACGGCGTTGACGCGGATGCCGTCCCTAGCGTGATCGAGCGCCATGGCGCGGGTCAGCGCCAGCATGCCGCCCTTCGAGGCGACATAGGCCGCCACATTGGTCTGACAGGCGATCCCCTGGACCGAGGCGATGTTGACGATGGCGCCGCCGCCGCGCCTGCGCATTTGCGGAATGGCGTGGTGGCCGGTCAGATAGGCGCCCTTCAGGTTGATGGCGAGCGTCCGGTCCCAACCCTCCTCGTCCATCGTCACGACGGTGCCGTAGGGCTGGATGGCGGCGCTGTTGACCACGATGTCGACGCCGCCCCAGCGCGCCACGGTCTCAGCGACCAGCCGCTCGACATCGGCCGCGCGGCTGACGTCGCCCACCACGTGGGAGGCCCGCCTGCTGCCCAGCCGGGCGACCGCGGCCTCGAGGGCCGCCTCGTCGGGTCCGAACAGCACGACGTTCGCCCCTTCCCCCGCCAGTGCCGCGGCCGAGCCGTAGCCGATCCCCGTCGCGCCGCCGGTGACGATCGCGACCTTGCCGTTGAGTTCCCCTGCCATCCGCATCCTCCGCCCTGCCCCGTTGCCTCGGGGGCCCGATTCCGCCGCGACACTAGCCGCCACCCGGCCCGATGCCAAATCGGCACAAGGACTCAGGCGGCCGTCGGGCCCGGTGTCTCCGGGCCGGCGGGATCGCCGGGCGAGCGGGCATAGGCCGCCGAGAGCTGCCGGTAGGAGCGAGAGTTGAAGGCAAGCACCGTGACGACGACGCCGAGCAGCCCGGCCAGCGTGAAGACCAGCGCGATGCCGCGGGCAGGCCCCGTGCCGAACCAGCCGCCGATCGCCTCGGCGCCGACGCCGACGGTCATGAACGGGATCACCACGAACTCGGTCAACGGACCGATGAGAAAGGCCGTGAGCGGCGAGGCCGCCTGCTCCACCGACTGCGCGAAGCCGAAGACGCGCCCCTGACGCTCGAGCGGCACCACCTTTTGCAGCGTCGTGTGCTCCGCCGCCTCGGCATAGGGGCCGAGCAGCATCCAGATGAAGCACCCCGCGACCAGCAGCCAGTAGGAGTGCTGGATAGCGAACACGCAGCAGACGCTCCAGGTGACGAGGTTGACCAGCAGCAGGGTCCGCAGCGGCCGACTGCCCAGCCCGGTGCGCGCGATGATGATGCCGCTAATGATGAAGGCGGTCGAGAGGAAGCCGAAGGTCAGGCCCCACACCTCGACCGAGACCAGCGACAGACCGTAGGCATCGAGCAGCGCCATGAAGATGCCGCCGAGGAAATTGTTGAAGGTCGCAAACAGGATCAGCGCGAACAGGCCGGGCACCGCGCCGATGACACGGATCGTCCCGGCGATGTCGACGCGCTTTGGCTCCGGCAGCGCATCCGGATCGGGCGCCGGCCGTCCCTCGTCGATCCGGACCATGGCGAGGTGGAGCAAGGCCAGCGCAGTGAAAAGCAGCGCCAGCGGCATGACCAGCAGCATGCCGCCCCACGCGACAAGGAAGCCGCTGATCACCGAGGTGGTCAGGAAGCCGATGCCACCCACCATCCCCACCAGACCATTGGCCTTATCGCGCCGATCCTCGGGGATCAGCACGGTGACGAGGGTGGGCAGCGCGATGCCGCGGATATTGCCGGCAATCACCCCCAGCATCACCAGCAGCACGAACCCCCACAGCAGGGGACCATAGGGATCGGTGAAGGCGGCTTCCGGCGCCAGCAGCAGCAATACCAACGACAGAGCATAGAAGCCCAGCGACACTACACTCGAACCCATCATGGCCAGCTTCTTGGCATTGTGATCGACGATCGAGCCGAACCAGATGCCGAAGGCGGCGGTGAGCACCAGGTAGATGCCGGCGATCATGCCGGTCGCGAACACTGAATGGGTCTCGATGAACACCCAGAAGGTGACGGCGAACCAGACCGTGAAGTTGGTGACGTTGGCGACGAGGTTGTTGCCGAGGATCTGGTGAAACGGGGTCATGACGCGCATCCTCGGATGGTGGGGTGCCATTGGTAGCCAAACCCGGCGCCCCTGCCTACCTGCGGAAAACTGCCGATCCGGCGGCCGGCCGCACTCAGGCGTTGAACGCGCGCAGGGCCTCGTAGAGTTCCCGGTACTTGCCGAAACGCTCGGCATAGTAGCCGGCGAGCGCCGGGTCGGGCTCGAATGTCCGGTCGAACCGCACCAGGCTATCCACTGCCTCCGGCAGCGACGTCATCACGCCGCTGCCCAGCCCGGCGAGGATCGCCGCGCCCACCGCCGCCGAATCGGCGACCGCGGTGCGACGCAGCGCGAAACCCAGCGCATCGGCCCTTATCTGGCACCAGGCATCGGAGCGCGAGCCGCCGCCGCCGATATTGGCGCGCGAGAGGCGGAGCCCGGCGGAGGCCTCCAACGCCTCGAAGGCCCAGCGCACCGAGAGCGCCACCCCCTCCATCACCGCCCGCACGAGCTGGGGCGCCCCGGCGCGCGTGTCGAGCCGCGCGAACACGCCGCGCGTCGCGCTGTCCCAGATCGGCGCCCGCTCTCCCGAAAGGTGCGGCAGGAACAGCGGCACCGCGCTCGAGGGCGCCACCCCGGCGGCCATATCCGACATCTCGGCGGCACTGCGGCCGAGCACCTGCCCGAGCCAGGCCAGCGCCGCTCCGCCGGTCTGCGTCGGGGCCGCGTGCATGACGATGCCGCCATAGGGCGGGAAGACGATGACGCCCGGCGTCGGATGAACCTGTGCACAGATGATGCCCGGGATTTCGCTGGTGCCGCTCTGGTACATGGCGTCGCCCTCGCGGACCACGCCGACCCCGAACATGCCGCCCCATGCGTCCATCGCGCCCACCATCACCGGCGCGCCGGCGCCGGGACGGCCGGACCGCACGCGGCCGACCACGTGGTGGAAGTCGAACAGCGGCGGCAGCCGCCCGGCGGCGCCGGGCACCAGGTCGAGCAGCGGCGCAACGTAGCCGTTGCGGCCGACGAGGCCGACCGCCGAGACCGGATCGCCGGCAACCTCGCCGGTCAGTTGCAGCGCGCAGTAGTCCTTGGGCAGCAGCACATGGCGCGTGGCTGCCCAGACATCGGGCCGGACCCGCGCGACATGCGCCATGCGCGACAGGGCGTGGCTGGCATCGACCGGGATGGGCGCTCCGAACCAGGCCAGCTTGTCGGCCGGCGCGATCCTCGCCTCCAGCGTCGCCGCATCGGTCGCGGCGCGCGTGTCTTGCCAGACGATGGCGGGAAGCAGCGCCTGGCCCGCCGCATCGACGAAGACATGGGTATTGACCTGCGAGCAGAGCCCGATCCCCTGCAGCCCGGTGAGGTCGTGCGCCGCGGCAAAGGTCGCCAGCGCGGCTTCGATCGCGTCCAGCCAGTCCGCCGGATCCTGCTCGGCAAGGCCGGGCTCGGGCCGCCGGATCGGGTAGGCGCGGGCAAAGGAGGCCAGGCGGTTGCCGCTGCGATCGACGAGAATCGCCTTCGTCGCCGTGGTCCCGATGTCGATGCCGATCAGGCACTCGCTTGCCAAGCCGTCCTCCCTCGGCGCCCCTGCGCCCAATTGTGCGTAGCAGCCGCCGCTCCGCTCCCTTATAGTGCCCTGAGGCGTAAGGAAAACAACCGTCAGGCGCCGGGCAGCGCCGACGGACGGGCAAGGCCGACGCCACCTTGCCTAGAGGAGAACCAACCCCATGCTCAGCAGCTTCAACCGGACCGTTCGCGGTCTCGTCCTCGCGGGCGCCGCCGTGGCGGCCGCGGCCTTTGCCGGCCCCGCCCTCGCCCAATCGAAGGTGGCCGTCATCACCCCCTACCTGGCCCAGCCGGGGACCCAGTTCTACGTCGAGGCCTTCCAGGCCGTCGCCAAGGAAAAGGGCTGGGAAGTCAACGTCATCGACACCTCCGGCGACGTTGCCGCGGTGATCAGCCGCATCGAGGACGTGGTCAACCAGGGCGTCGACGCCATCGTCATCAATGTCGATCCGGCCCAAGTCGCCGCCGGCCTGCAGTCCGCCAAGAACGCCAACATCCCGGTGGTCGGCATGGATGCCGGCAGCGATCCGCTGCTCGCCACCAACGTCACCTCCGATGGTGTCGCGATGGCCGAGACGACCGCCAGCTACGTGGTCGACCGCATCGGCGCCAAGGGCAACGTGGTGATGTTCGTCTTCGACGCCTTCCCGCCGGTGCAGATCCGCGGCGCCAAGGCCGACGAGATCTTCGCCGCCAATGCCGACATCAAGGTGCTCGACCGCATCACCCCGGACGTCTCGGACGGCGGCATCGCCGATTCGCGCGCCAAGATGGAAGCCGTGCTCGCCGCCAACCCGGCGCCCGGCAGCATCAGTGCCGTGTGGGCGGCCTGGGACCAGCCGGCGCTCGGCGCGCTGCAGGCCATCGAGGCCGCCGGTCGCCAGGGCGAGGGCATCGTCATAACCGGCATCGACGCCAACCCGCAGGCCCGCGAAGAAGTCGCCAAGGGCGGCAACTTCGAGGCGACGGTGGCGCAGGACTTCACCGGCATCGGCACCGCGGCCGCCGAGGCGGTGGCCAGGCTCCTCGCCGGCGAGACGCTGAGCGACAGCGTGATCTTCGTCCCCACCAAGCTGGTGACCAAGGAAAACGCCGCCAACTGAGCATGCCGAGGGGGCGAGCGCGGCTCGCCCCCTTGCCCGGCCCGGTCCGATGAACTGATGACCATGACGCTGCTCTCCCTCGGCCATGTGGCCAAGGCCTATGCCGGAGTGCCGGCCCTGCGCGACGTGAACCTGACGCTCGCGGCCGGCGAAATCCACGCGCTGATGGGAGAGAACGGCGCCGGCAAATCGACGCTGATCCGCATCCTTGCCGGGGTCATCCAGCCCGACCGGGCGACGATCGAGATGGACGGCAGGCCGATCGCCTTCGAGAGCCCGGGGGCGGCGCACCGGCTGGGTCTGCGCTTCATCCACCAGGAACTCAACACCGTACCGGCCCTGTCGGTCGCCGAGAACATCTTCGTGGGGCGCCGCTATCCGACACGGGCCGGCATGTTCGTCGACTGGACCCGGCTGCACGCCACGGCCCGCGCTGCGCTCGACCGGCTCGGCATCACCCATCTCGACACCCGCAGCAAGATGGGCAGCCTGTCGATCGGCGACCAGATGCTGGTGCGCATCTCGAGCGCCTTCCTCGGCGAAGCCGGCGCCCCGGCCCGCCTCTACGTCATGGACGAGCCGACTGCGGCACTGACGCGCGAGGAATCGGAGCGGCTGTTCCGCGTGCTGCGCGAGATCCGCGCCGGCGGTGGCGCGGTGCTCTATGTTTCGCACCGCATCGACGAGGTGATGGCGCTGTGCGACCGGGCGACGGTGCTGCGCGACGGCACCACCATCGACACCGGCCGGGTCGCCGAGATCACCCATGACGACCTCGTGGCGCTGATGATCGGCCGCAAGGTCGAGGAGGCCTATCCGCCCCCCGCCGCCAGTCCATCGAGCGACGTCGCGCTGGTCGCACGCGGGATCGGGAACGCTGCGCTGGCGGAGGTGACACTGAAGGTCGCCAAGGGCGAGATCCTCGGCATCGCCGGTCTTTCCGGCTCGGGGCAGCGCGAACTGCTGCGCACCCTGTTCGGCGACCTGCCGCTGCGGCGCGGCACGATCGAACTCGCAGGCCGCCCCTATCGCCCGAGCAGTCCCGCCGACGCCTGGCGCGCCGGCCTCGCCTACGTGCCGCGGGAACGCCGCTCCGAGGGGCTGGTGCTGAGCCGGCCGATCTTCGAGAACGTCACCCTCGCCCATCTCGCCGACCGGAGCCTCGGCGGCACCTTCCTGCGGCCCCGTGCCGAGCGGGCCTTCGCTGCCCGCCTCGGCAGCGACGTGCGCCTGCGGGCCAGGGGTCCCGGCCAGCTGGCGCTGCAGCTGAGCGGGGGCAACCAGCAGAAGGTGGTGTTCGCCCGGGCACTGAGCGGCAGCCCGCGCGTGCTGCTGCTCGACGAGCCGACCCGCGGCGTCGATGTCGGTGCCAAGTTCGACATCTACGCGATCATCCGCGACATGACGGCAGCCGGCATGGCGGTGATCCTCGTCTCCTCGGATCTTCCCGAACTGATCGGCATGTGCGATCGCATCGCCATCATGCGGGAGGGCAGGATGACCAGCACGATTCCGGCGCGGGGCGTCACGGAGGAAGCGCTCCTCAACCTGTGCTACGGGCGCGGTGCGGAGGCAGCCGCATGACAGCACTCGCCCTGCTGCGCCGCTACGGCACGCTGATCGGATTCGTCCTCGTTCTTCTGGTGTTCTGGGTCGCCCTGCCGGAAACCTTCATGACGGCCCGCAACTGGCTCAACATCACCCAGCAGCTCTCGATGCTCATGGTGGTGGCGGCCGGCATGACCATCGTCATGGCGATGGGGGATTTCGACCTCAGCGTCGGCTCGGCGGCGAGCCTCGCAGGGATCGTCGCCGGAGCGCTGTTCATCGGCGGCGCCCCGCCGGCCCTGGCTGTCGGCGCGGCACTGGCGATCGGGCTCGCCGGCGGCGCCATCAACGGGGTGCTGGTCAGCGTCATCGGCATCCTGCCCTTCATCGCGACCCTCGCCACCCTCACCATCTACTCGGGGCTCGCCTTCGTGATCAGCGGCGGCAAGACCATTTCCGGCAAATCGATCCCCGAGAGCTTCGGCAACTTCGCCCGCGAGGGCCTGCCGCTCGGGGAGGTCGGCGGCGTGGCGCTGATGCTGCCCAACCTCACCATCGTCGCCGTCGCCGTGGTCTTCCTTGTCTGGGTGCTGCTGGAGCAGACCACCTTCGGGCGGCGCCTCTATGCCATCGGCGGCAATATCGAGGCCGCCTACCTGAGCGGCGTGCCGGTACGCCGGCTGAAGCTCGCCGCCTTCGCGCTGACCGGCCTCGGTGCCGCCGGCGCCGGGCTGATGTATGCGAGCCGCGTCGCCTCGGCCAACCCGACGCAGGGCAGCGGACTGATGCTCAACGCCATCGCCGCAGTGTTCCTCGGCATGACGATGAGCGAACAGGGCGAGCCGCGCATCCTCGCCACCGTCATCGGCGTGCTGATCCTGGGCGTGCTCGACAACGGCCTGACCCAGCTCAGCGTCGACAGCTACATCCGGCAAATCCTCGTCGGCGCCATCATCGTGCTGGCGGTTTCCGCCGGGGCCCTGAGCAAGCGCCGGCGCTGATCAGCGCCCGCCCTCGAGGGCCCGCGTCAGCTCCGGCAGGATCTCGAACAGATCGCCGACCAGTCCGTAGTCGGCCACCTGGAAGATCGGCGCCGCGGGATCGGAATTGATGGCGACGATCACCTTGGCATCCTTCATGCCGGCGAGGTGCTGGATGGCGCCAGAGATGCCGCAGGCGATGTAGAGATCGGGGGCGATGATCTTGCCGGTCTGTCCGACCTGCAGTTCGTTGGCCGCATAGCCGGCGTCGACCGCTGCCCGGCTGGCGCCGATCGCGGCGTTGAGCGTCGCGGCGAGCGGGTTCAGCAGCGCATCGAACTGCTCCTTGCTGCCGAAGGCGCGGCCACCCGAAACGACGATCCGCGCGGCTGTCAGTTCCGGTCGGTCGGAGGCGACGGTGCGGTCCTCGACCAAGCGGACCAGCCCGGGATCGCCGGCCGACCCCGCCGCGACGATCTCGGCCGCCCCGCCGGCCGTCGCCGGCGCAAACGCACTGGCGCGGACCGTGATCACCTGCCTGACATCACCCGAGCGCACGATCTCGACCGCATTGCCGGCGTAGATCGGGCGACGGAAGGTCTGCGGCCCCTCGACGGCGATGATGTCGGAAACCTGCATGACGTCGAGCAAGGCGGCCACGCGCGGCAGCACGTCCTTGCCGGTGCTGGTCGCGGCGGCAACGATGGCACCATAGCCGGCGGCGAGTTCGACGAGGAGCGCCGCCAGCGGCTCGGCGAGGCCGGCGCCATAGCGCGCCTCGTCGGCCAGCAGCACCCGCGCGACGCCGGTGAGGCCGGCCGCCGCGGCGGCGGCTCCGCCGCAGCCCGCACCGGCGACCAGCACGTGCACCGGCTGGCCCAGCGCCAGCGCCGCGGTCAGCGCCTGCGCGGTCTGCGGATCGAGAGTCGCATTGTCGTGTTCGGCGAGGAGAAGGGTGGTCATCAGATTACCTTGGCGTCGTGCCGGAGCTTGTCGACCAGATCGGCGACGGTGGCTACCTTAACGCCGGCCTGGCGCTGCGGCGGCTCCTCGGTCCGCAGCACGGTAAGCCGCGGCGTGAGGTCGAGCCCCAGTTCGGCGGCCGATAGCCTGGCGAGCGGCTTGCTGCGCGCCTTCATGATGGCCGGCAGGGCCGCAAAGCGCGGCGTGTTCAGCCTGAGGTCGACAGTCACCACCGCCGGCAGCGTCAGCTCCACCAGCCGCAGCCCGCCATCGACTTCGCGCGTGACGCGCACGGTATCGCCGGCGATCTCGATGCCGCTCGCGAAGGTCGCCTGGCCCCGGCCCATCAGCGCCGCCAGCATCTGGCCGGTCTGATTGGCATCGTCGTCGATGGCCTGCTTGCCGAGCAGGACCAGATCGGCCGCCTCGCGTTCGGTCAGCGCCCGCAGCACCTTGGCGATCCCGAGCGGTTCCGTGCGTCCCTCGTGCTGGACGAGGATGGCCCGATCGACGCCGAGAGCGAGGGCCTGCCGCAGCGTATCCTCGGCCTTGGCGGGACCGACCGAGACCGCGACGACCTCGCTCGCGACGCCCGCTTCCTTGAAGCGCACGGCCTGTTCGACGGCAATCTCGTCGAACGGATTCATCGCCATCTTGACGTTGTCGAGCTCGACGCCCGAACCGTCGCGCTTGACGCGGATGCGGAAATTGGCGTCGACGACGCGCTTGACTGCGACCAGTATCTTCATGGTCCGGTATTCCTTTCAGTACGGCCCCGCCGCGACGGCGGCCACATGCCCGGCAAAGCCGGGTGTCGCCATCAGGGCACGACAGCGGCCGAAGCGGTTGCTGGCATAGGCCCAGAAATCGTCGGCGGGATTGCCGTTGGCATGCTGGATCAGGCCCCACAATGTCCAGAGCAGATCGCACATTGCCTTGTAGATAACCATGCGGCCGCGTTCGTCCGGACGCGGATCGGCGCCGAAATAGCCCGCCAGCAGTTCCTCGTCCTGACCCGCATCGAAGCCGCCCTCGACCGAGAGGTCGCCGAGGTCCCACATCGGATCGTTCATGCCGGAGTACTCCCAGTCGACGATCCACATGCGCTGCCCGGTATCGAGCAGGTTCTCGCACAGCGGATCGCAGTGGCAGGCCACGAGCGGCAGCGGATGGGCGGCAAGTGCGGCACGCACCGCTTCGGCCTCGCCGAGGACGTCGTGATAGCCCTCGGGCAGATCAACGGTGCGGGTCGAGAGCAGCCTCAGATAGTCGTCGATCATGGCGAACAGCTCGAAGCGGAAGTCGAACCGGGCTCCCGAACCGTGCAGCCGGCGGAACGCCTCGCCGGCCCGTCGCGGCGCGCCTGGACGGGTGCGGAACAGGCCCGGTGACATCGTCTCGACGCCGTCGAGGAACGCCGTGACCAGCACGCCGCCCGCTGCATCGGCGAACAGCACGTCCGGGCTGACCCCGGCCCGTGCCGCTTCGCGCGCCGCCTGAGCCTCGTTGGCCCGGTTGATGTACTCCTCCGTCCCCTTTCCGGGAAGGCGGAGGCACAGGGTCCGGGGGCCGGCCACCCGGAAGACCCGGTTGGTCAGCCCGCCGAGGCGCGTGATGGCGGCGCCCTCCCAGCCGGCATAGGCCGGGATGGCGAGAAGTGCCCGACGCGCGTCGTCGATGTCGCTCATGCCTTGAGCCGCTCCATCTTCGCATCGTACAGGACGCGCGGTCCGCGCGTCGCTGCATAGGCCCGGCCGAACGCTTCGATGACGAAATCCCTGCGATCGCTTTGGGTCACCGGCAGATAGCCGAAGCCGATCGACTTGCCGAGGTGATGACCGAACCCGGCACTGGACAGCGACCCAACCACATTGCCGTCGGCGATCACCGGCTCGCCGCCATGCAGCGGCACGAATCCATCGAGGGTGAAGGTGACCAGCCGTCGCGACGGCCCGGCGGCCTTGAGCGCGGCGAGCGCCTCCCGGCCGGTGAAGGCGGGCTTGCCCAGGTCGACCGCAAAGCCGAGGCCCGCCTCGTAGGGGTTGGTGTCGGGAGTGATGTCTCCCGACCAGTAGAGATAGCCCTTTTCGAGCCGGCAGCTCTCGATGGCGCGGTAGCCGGCATTGGCGATGCCATGCGCCTCGCCCGCCGCCCACAGCGTCTCGTAGACATGGACGGCGAACTCTTGCGGAACATAGAGCTCGAAGCCCAGTTCGCCGACATAGCCGATGCGGACCGCCAGCGCCCTGGCCCAGCCGATCTCGATCTCCCGCGCGGCGAGAAACGGATGGGCGGCGCTCGACAGATCGCTGTCGGACACCGACTGCAGCACCTCGCGCGCCTTCGGCCCGCAGATGTTGATGGTGGCGTACTGGCCGGTGACGTCCCGCATCTGCACCCCCGGCGGCAGCTGCGCCCGAATCCAGGCGCCGTCACGGATGCCGAAGCCTGACCCGGTGACGACGAGGAAGCGTTCCGGTGCGGCGTGAACGATGGTCAGGTCGGCCTCGATGGTGCCGCGCGCGTTGCAGAGCTGGGTGTAGACGGCGCTGCCGGGGGTCTGCGGCACCGTGTTGGCGGCGATCCGGTCGAGGGCGCCCTGGGCACCGGGGCCGCTGACCTCGAACTTGACGAACGAGGTCTGGTCGATCAGCGCCACCCGGTTGCGGATCGCCTCGACCTCGCGCGCCACGGCGTCGAACCAGTTGGGCCGCTGCTCGAAGCTGGGCTCGTCATGGCGGTCTTCGCCCGGAGCGGCGAACCAGTTCGGCCGTTCCCAGCCGAACTTCTGGCCGTTCACGGCACCCATGGCCGTGAGGCGATCATGGAGCGGCGACCGCCGCAGCGGCCGCGCCGAGTGCTGCTCCTCGTTGGGCCAGTGGATCTTGTAATAGGCGCCGTAGGCCTCGATGGCGCGCTCCTCGAGATAGCGCCCCTGAGCCTGCACCGGCCCGAAGCGTCGGACGTCGAACTGCCACAGGTCCATGCCCGGATCGCCCTCGACGATCCAGTTGGCCAGTGCCTCGCCGGCGCCACCCGAGGCGGCGATGCCGGCGGTGAAGCCGCAGGCGAGATAGAAATTGTCGAGCTCGGGAGCCCGACCGATGATCGGCTCGCCATCCGCCGAAACCGGAATCGGGCCGTTGATCACCGTCTGGATGCCGGTCTCGTCGAGGACAGGCAGCCGTTCGCTGGCCAGCCCGGCGAACAGCGCCAGGCGATCGTAGTTGGCATCGAACAGCTCGCGCCCGAACTCGAGCGGTGGCAGGCCGCGCCAGCAGCCGCGGGTCCCCTCCTCCCAGCCGCCGATAGCGAAGCTGCCGGTATCGGGCTTGAGGTAGAAGTTCTTGTCCGGATCGCGCAGCGTGGTCAGGTTGTCGGGCAGGTCGAGCGTCTTCTCGGTGAGAAAATACTGGTGCTCGACCACGCCCGCCGCGATGGCGACTCCCGCCATCTCGCCCACCCGCTTGGCCCACAGGCCGGCGCAATTGACGAGGATGTCGCAGCCGATGGTACCGTGATCGGTGACCACCCCGACCGCCTGCCTGCCGGCCGTGATGATGTCGGTGACGGTGATCCCTTCCTCGATCTCGACGCCCCCGGCGCGGGCGGCGCGGGCATAGGCCTGGGTCAGCCCGTAGGGATCGACATAGCCGTCGCCTGCGATGAAGGCGGCCCCCTCGACGCCATCGGTGGTGATGTAGGGAAACAGCGCCTTTGCCTCCTCGGCTGAGAGCGCGTCGCACTCGACCCCGAAGCTCTTGGCCTGCGTCATCGAGCGCCGGATCTCGCTCCAGCGATCCGGCGAGGAGGCAAGGCGGAGCGAGCCGACCCTGTGCCACTGGATGGCATTGCCGGTTTCGGCGGCCAGCCGATCGAACACCGCGACCGAGGCCTGCATCAGACGGGTCAGATTGCGCTTGCCGCGCAGCTGCCCGACGAGCCCGGCCGCATGCCAGGTGCAACCCTCGGTGAGCTGGCGTTTCTCGAGCAGCAGCACATCGCGCTCGCCCTTGCGGCTCAGCGCATAGGCCACCGAACAGCCGATGGCGCCGCCGCCGATGATGACGATGCGGGCGTGACGATCGACGGGGATGCTCATGCCTTCACCCGGGCGCTGGTGGGATCGTAGAGCGGCTCGAGCGTCAGCCTGGCCGCCACCGTCTCGCCGGCGACGACGAGTTCGTAGCGGCCCGAGCGGACCCACTCGTCGGTGATGCCGTCTGGCTTGCGCAGGTAGCCGAGCCCGATCGGCCTTCCGATGGTGTAGCCATAGCCGCCGGAGGTCAGGTAGCCGGCGAACCGGCCGTCGCGCAGGATGGTCTCGCGGCCCAGCAGCACGACATCCTCGCGCTCGGTGGTGAAGGTCGCGAGGACCTTCTTCTGCAGCTTGTTCGAGGCCGCCTCGAGCGCCGCCCGGCCCATGAAGGGCGTCTCCTTCTTGAGCTTGACCGCCCAGCCCAGGCCCGCCTCGAGCGGCGTGTCGTTGGGCGTGATGTCCGAGCCCCAGGCGCGGTAGCCCTTCTCGAGCCGCAGCGCCTCGAGAGCCCGGTAGCCGACCGGCCGCAGCCCGTGCGGCGCCCCGGCGGCCATCAGCGCGTCGAACACCTCGCCGGTCTTGGCCAGGGGAATGTGCAGCTCCCAGCCCAGCTCGCCCACATAGGTGACACGCAGCGCCCGCACTTCGGCCCCCGCGATCGGGAGCAGGCGGACATGGCCGAACGGGAAGGCCGTATTGGAGACATCGGCGCTGGTGACCGCGGCGAGCACGTCGCGCGCCAGCGGCCCCATCAGCGACAGCGTACCGAACTGCTCGGTGACATCGGTGAGACTGGCGTCGAGCCCGGCCGGAATGTGGTCGCGGATCCAGGCGAAGTCGTGGGTGCGGAAGCCCGTGCCGGTGACGATGTAGAACCGGTCCTCGGCGATGCGGGCGACGGTCAGGTCGCATTCGATGCCGCCGCGGCTGTTGAGCATCTGCGTGTAGGTCAGCCGTCCCACCGGCCTGTCGACGCTGTTTGCGCCGATCCAGCCGAGCGCGGCGACCGCGTCGGCGCCGCTCAGTTCGTACTTGGCGAAGGACGACTGGTCGAACAGCCCAACCTTGTCGCGCACCAGCCGGTGTTCCTCGCCGACCGGACCGAACCAGTTCTGCCGGCCCATCGAATAGCGATCCTCGGGAACGACCCCGGAAGGCGCGAACCAGTTCGGCCGCTCCCAGCCGAGCTTGGAGCCGAACACCGCGCCATGCGCCTTCAGGCGCTCGTAGAGCGGGGAGACGATGCGGTTGCGACCGGAGGTGTATTCCTCGTGCGGAAAGACGATGGTGTAGTGCTTGCCATAGGCCTCGAGCGTGCGCTCCTTGACCCATTCGCGGTCGCGGTGCATCTGGGCGAACCGGCGGATGTCGACGACCCACAGGTCCATCGGCGCCTCCCCGGTGGCGGCCCAGGCGGCCAGCACCCAGCCGGCGCCGCCGCCCGAGGCGATGCCGAAGGCATTGAAGCCGGCGCCCACGAACATGTTGCTGCACTCGGGCGCCACCCCGAGGATGAAGTTGCCGTCGGGCGTGAAGCTCTCGGGCCCGTTGATCATCTGGCGCACGCCGGTGCGCTCGAGCGCCGGCACGCGGGCAATGGCCTGCGTCAGGTGCTGCTCAAAATGCTCCCAGTCGTCGTCGAACAGGCGGAACTGGAAATCGTCCGGTACGTCGCCGGTGGTCCAGGCGATCGGGTTGCGCTCGTAACCGCCCATGACGAGCCCGCCCACCTCCTCCTTGAAGTAGGTAAATCGGTCCGGATCGCGCAGCGTCGGGGCGTCGGAGGCGAGGCCGTCGATCTTCTCGGTGACGATGTACTGGTGCTTGACCGGCTGCAGCGGCACGTTGATTCCGGCCATGGCGCCGACCTGCCGGGCCCACTGCCCGGCGCAATTGACGACCGTCTCGCAGCGCACGGTACCCTGCGTGGTCTGCACCGCGACGATACGGCTTCCGTCCATTTCGAAGCCGGTGACCCGCACCCCTTCGAAGAACCTCGCGCCAGCCATGCGCGCTCCCTTGGCCAGCGACTGGGTGATGTCGGACGGTGAGGCCTGCCCGTCGGTGGGCAGCCAGGAGGCGCCGACCAAATCGCCGACCTCCATCAGCGGCCACATCCGCTTGACCTCGGCGGGCGAGACCAGCTCCATCTCCATGCCGAAGCTGCGCGCGGTCGTCGCCAGGCGGCGGTACTCGGTCCAGCGGTCCTGATTGGTGGCGAGACGCAGGCAGCCGGTCATCTTCCAGCCGGTGGCGAGCCCGGTCTCGGCCTCGAGGCGCTTGTAGAGCTCGACCGAGTACTTGAGCACCTGCGTGATCGAGGCCGAGGAGCGCAGCTGGCCCACCAGCCCCGCCGCATGCCAGGTCGAGCCGGACGTGACCTGACCCTGTTCGAGCACGATGACGTCGGCCTTGTGGTCGCGCGCCAGGTGATAGGCGGTGGAGCAGCCGATGATGCCGCCACCGATGACGACGAACTGGGCGTGGCTGGGGAGGGTCATTGACGTTCAGGCCTCTGTGGTCGTGGCTCGATAGGCGGCGAGCGCCGCGTCGAAACGGTCGAAGTTCTGGCGCGCATAGGCGTCGTAGTCGGCGCCGGGGGCGCTGAGGTACAACTCCGAGACCAGCGCCCACAGCGCCTCGCGCAGCAGCGACGCGCACTGCATGGCGAGATGACTGCGTCGCAGCCCCGTGCCGGCCGGTCCGAAATAGGCATCGAGCAGCGCCCGCGACTGGCGGGCGTCGAACCCGGCATTGGAGGCGAGCCCGGCAAGATCGAACATGGCGGTGTTGAAGCCGGCATACTCGAAATCGATCAGCCAAAGGCGCCGGCCGTCGTCGATGAGGTTGGCGGGCAACAGGTCGTTATGGCCGAAGACGATCGGCAGCGGCACCTGCGCCGCCTCGAGGTCGGCGGCAGTTGCGAGCAGTTCGGGTAGCCGCCGTGCCAGCGGATTGGCGCTGCCGGAGAGCGTGTGCGCATAGTCGCGGATGACGTGGAAGACCCAGAACATGAAGCCCGGTCCGGAGACGACGGCCGGCATCTCGCGGTGGAAGCGCCCGACCAGCCCCGCGATCCGCTCGATATTGCCGCGCACCTCGGCCTCGCCGAACACCTGCCCCTCGATGAAGCGCGACACCATCAGGCCGGCCTCGGCGTAGACCACCTCCGGGGCGAAGCCGGCGGCATGCGCCGCCCGGGCGGTCATCAGCTCGCGCCCGCGCGAAACGTGGTGGAACGGGTAGTCCGTACCGGCGCGGGCGACATAGCGGCCCGTGCCGTCGGCGACGGCGAAGCTGGCATTGGAGAGCCCGCCGACCAGCGGCTCGATCCGGGGCCGCCCCTGCCAGCACGGCAGCGCGGCGATGCGGGCCTCGAGCGCGCTCATGCGAGCCCCAGCCTTGCCTTCGTCCGCCGGGCTCCGGCCGAGATCAGCCGGTCCGCGATGATGGCGATGAAGGCGACGGCGAGACCGGCGACGATGCCGCGCCCGGTATCGGCCTTGGCGAGCGCGATATAGACCTCCTGACCGAGGTCGCGGGTGCCGACGAGCGCAGTGATCACCAGCATCGAGAGGGCCAGCATGATGGTCTGGTTGAGGCCCAGCATGATCTCCGGAAAGGCCAGCCTGAGCTTGATCTTGGTGAGCAGCTGCCACCGCGTCGTGCCGGCCGCCCGGCCGGCCTCGATGAGCGCCGGATCGACCTGCATCAACCCGTGCGCGGTGTAGCGGATCGCCGGCGCCAGCGCATAGAGAACGACGGCCAGGATGGCGGTGAAGTCGCCGACCCGGAACAGCATCACCACCGGCATCAGGTAGACGAAGGAGGGGAGCGTCTGCAGCGTGTCGATCACCGCCTGCACCGCCGGCCACAAGCGCCGCTTCTCGGCGGCGAGGATGCCGATCGGGATGCCGATCAGTGCCGCCGCCACCACCGCGATGCCGCACAGGTAGACCGTGGTCATCGCCTTTTCCCACTGCCCGGTGGCCGCGATGAGAAAGCCGAGCGCGCCGGTCAGCAGCATCAGCCGCCAGCCGCCGAGCTGCAGCCCGGCCAGCGCCACCAGGCCGACCACCCCCAGCCAGGGCAGCGACAGCAGCAGCCGCTTGAAGGGGATCAGCAGGTTGAGCAGCAGGAAGTCCTTGAAGGCCTCGAGCTGGGCGAAGAAACTGACGTTGATCCACGCGATGAAGTCGGCCCAGAAACTGCCGGTCGAAAGCCGCCCGGCCTCCGGGAAGGTCTGGAAACCCGCTTCGACGAGACCGAGCAGCCCGCTGCCGACGACGAGGACGACAGCGGCGAGGACATAGGGGTGCCGCGCCACCAGCGACCGGCGCTCCCCGCCCCGGTGCGGTTGCGACTGCAGCCGCGTCGCCACCGCCTGGCTCAGCCGGTCGAGCACGATGGCGAGGGCGACGATGGCGAAACCGGCCTCGAGCCCGACGCCGAAATCGAGCCGACGCAGCGCGCCCAGCACCTCGAACCCCAGCCCGCCGGCCCCGATCATCGAGGCGATGATGACGATGTTGAGCGACAGCATGATCACCTGGTTGGCGCCGACCATCAGGCCGGGCATCGCGGCGGGCAGCATCACCTTCCACATCCGCTGGCGCGCCGTTGCGCCGACCATGCGGCCGAGCTCGTCGATCTCGGCGGGGACCGAGCGGAGCGCGTGCACGGTCAGCCGCGTCATCGGCGGCATGGCGTAGATGATGGTGGCGACGATCGCCGCCGTCGGCCCGAAGCCGAACAGGAACAGCACCGGCACGAGATAGGCGAAGACCGGCACCGTCTGCATCAGATCGAGGATCGGCGTGATCGCCTTCTCGACGAGCCGAATACGGTAGCTGAGCACGCCCAGCAGCAGGCCGAGGACCACCCCGAGGGGCACGGCGATGAGGATGGAGGCCAGCGTCGTCATCGCCGCACCCCACTGCCCGAAGAGCGCGATGAAGGCCATCAGGGCCACAACGAGCCCGGCGAGCCGCCAGCCGCCGGCCCACAGGCCGATCAGCCCGAGCCCGCCGATCAGCGCGATCCAGGAGATCGGCGGCACGATCTGCACGCCGGCCGAACCGGAACTGGTCATGAAGCCGGTGGCGATGAGGCTGGAGGCGAACCAGTAGGGCAGCTCGATCAGGGCGGCGATGAAGCGGGTGAGGTCGACGAAGCTGAACAATCCGAAGCCGGCATCGTTCACCAGCCACTTCATCAGATCACCGACATAGCGCATGGCCGGGATCTGCGCAGCCTTGGGATAGTCGACCGCCCAGCCAGAGCCGAACCCCCAAAGGGCGACGAAGGCCACGCCGGCGACCAGCCAGGCCGGCCACCAGCCGGCGCGCGGCAACGGCCGACGCGACACCCGTGCTGCGTCCGCCAGAGCCATCTCAACCTTCCATCAGCACGGTGACGACCTGCTCGCGCTCGATCAGCCCGACCGTCGCACCGGCGGCATCGACCACCTCGAGCGCCGCTGCCGCCGGGCCGAACAGCGGCGCCGCCTGTGCGATGGTCGCGGTGGCCGGCACCCTGCCGCTGGTCGGCCGCCCGTCATGCGGCCGCATCAGCGCGGCGGCCCGGACCACCTTGGCCCGTGCGACATTGTGGGTGAAGGCCGCGACGTAGGGATCGGCGGGTCGCAGCACGATCTCCTCGGGCGTACCGACCTGCACCACCCGCCCGTCCTTCATGATGGCGATGCGATCGGCAAGGCGGATCGCCTCGTCGAAATCGTGCGTGATGAAGACGATGGTCTTCTTGAGTACCGACTGCAGCCGGATGAACTCGTCCTGCATCTCGCGCCGGATAAGCGGATCGAGCGCCGAGAACGGCTCGTCGAGGAACCACAGTTCCGGCTCGACCGAGAGCGAGCGGGCGATGCCGACCCGCTGCTGCTGCCCGCCCGAGAGTTCGCGCGGAAAGAAGGCCTCGCGCCCGCCGAGGCCGACCAGTTCGATCAGTTCACGCGCCCGCTTTTCGCGCCTTGCCCGGTCGACCCCCTGGATCTCCAGCGGGAAGGCCACGTTGGCGAGCACGCTCAGGTGCGGCAAGAGGGCGAAGTGCTGGAACACCATGCCCATCTGATGCCGCCGGACCTCGATCATCCGCTTCTCGGACGCGGCGAGCAGGTTCTCGCCGTTGAACACGATCTCGCCACCGGTCGGCTCGATCAGGCGCGACATGCAGCGCACCAGGGTCGACTTGCCCGAGCCCGACAGCCCCATGATCACGAAGCTCTCGCCCGCGTGCACCTGGAGGCTGACGTCGCGCACGCCGGCGATCAGCCGGTGCTCGCTCAACTGCGCATCGGTCGGATGGCCGCCACTCGAGCGATAGACCGAGCCGGCATGGTGGCCGAACAGCTTCCAGACCGAGCGGCACTCGAGCTTGACGGGGGCGTCCGTCGGGATGGTCATGTGGCGGCAACCCGGGCGTCAGGGGGAACGGGGCGCCGATGGCGCCCCGTGCACGGCATTACTGAATCCAGGCCGACCAGCGCGCCTCGTTTGCCGCGATCCAGGCAGTGGCGACATCCTGCACGGACTTGCCATTGAGGTCGACCTCGGTGATCATCTGACCCATTTCGGCATTGTCGATGCTGAACGCCTGGATCGCCTTGTGCGCGCCCGGCCACTTGTCCTTGAGACCGGCCCAGCCGGCCTTCCAGATGGCACCGAACGGCTTGCCGCAGTCATAGGCCTCGCCGGTATTGCCGCCCCAGGCCGGGTCGGCGTAGCACTCGGGCGTGTACTCGGGGAACTGCACCCACTCGCCATCGTACTTGGCCACAGCCCAGTGGGGAGCATAGATCCACAGCATGATCGGCGCCTGGCGCTGGTAGGCCGACTCGAGCTCGGCGAACAGCGCTGCGTCGGTGCCGGCATGGACCACCTCGAAGGGAAGTCCGAGGGCCGAAACGCGCTCCTCGTCGAACCCGCCCCAGGTCACCGGGCCCCCGAGATAGCGGCCGTTCGGCGCCGTCTCGGCCGTCGAGAACGCCTCGGCGCAGGCCGCATCGAGCAACGCCTCCCAGTTCGGCAGCCCCGGGCACTTTTCCTTCATGTAGGTGGGATACCACCATTCTTCCTTGGCCTGCATACCGGTCTCGCCGAGGTTCTCGACCTTGCCGGTCGCCACGGCGGCGTCGAGCGCCTCCTGCCCAGTGGTGGCCCAGATCTCCATGGCCACGTGCAGATCGCCCGTCTCGAGGCCGGCGAACTGCGCCAGATAGTCGGCCGTTACCAGCTCCACGTTGTAGCCGGCCTTCTTCAGCACCTCGGCCATCAGCTGCGTGGTGATCAGCTGGCCTGTCCAGTCGTGCAGCGTGAGCTTGATCGGATCGGTCGATTCCGGCGCCGCGGCAGCCGGCAGCGCGATGGTCGCCAGGCTCGCGCCCAGCGCCAGAGCAGACAAGAGGTTACGCAGTGTTTTCGGCATGCTGTTCGTCCCTTCCCCGGTTGCGCCCCCTCGCCTGCTGCGAGCGGCCGCTGGCACTCTGCCGGAAGTTGAACTGCATGCGTTCGACCGAGTCAATCGAGCGTGTTGACATTCTGTGGCATTCCCGTCGAATACGGCCCGACTGGCGGCAGTCTGCACATTTCCTGTGCGGATTTCTCGGCAATCGGGCACAATCGGACACGAAAGCCACATGGACGCCACGCACAGACAACGCGCCATCCTGGCCAGCGTCAGGGAAAGCGGGCTGGCCCGCATCCAGGACCTCGCCCGGGCCATGACGGTCTCGGAAGAGACGATCCGGCGCGACATCCGACCGCTGGTGGAGTCCGGCGAACTGCTGCGGCGTCACGGCGCGGTCTCGGTAGCGACGGCCGGCGGCGAAGCGCCGTTCGAACGCCGCATGCGGGAGAACGCGGCCGAGAAGCGGACCATCGCCCGCCATGTCGCGGGCCTCATCGCCGATGGCGACAGCGTCATGCTGGACACCGGCACCACCACGTCGATGCTGGCGCGCGAACTGCTGAGCAAGCGCGACCTGACCATCGTCACCAACTCCTCCGACATCGCGCGCACCCTGGCGATCGTCAACGGCAACCGGGTGGTGATGGCGGGAGGCGAACTCAACGGCGACAACGGCGCCGCGTTCGGCCGCACCGCCATCGAGTTCATCGAACGCTTCAACACCGATTTTGCGATCATCTCTATCGCCGCGGTCAGCGCCGGGCGCGGACTGATGGACTTTCACCTCGACGAGGCCGAACTCGCCCGCGCCGTGCTGCGGCAGGGCCGGCGCCGACTGGTGGTGACCGATCACAGCAAGTTCGGCCGCTCCGCCCTGGTGACGGTGTGCGGCTTCGACGCCTTCGACGAACTGGTGACCGATCGCGAACCGCCGGAGGACATCGCGGCGCGGCTGCAGGCCAGCGGCGTCGCCTGCAGCGTGGCCGGGCGCTGATGCCAGAGACACGGAGCAGGCCGGCCCGAAGGCCAGACTGAAAAGGGCGCCCCCGGGGCGCCCTGCTCAAGATCATTCGCCCGCAGCGGGCGCCCTTGCGCCGAACTGCCCTACTGGTCGAACCTGTAGATGACGCCGACCGTCGCTGTCTGCTGGCGCTGCGTCAGGGTGGCAAAGCCACTCCCCCCCGACGCATCGTACTCCTCGAACAGGGAATACGCGTATTCGGCACGCAGCAGCAGATTGTCGGTCACCTGCGCCTCGATGCCGGCGCCGATGGTCGCGCCATTGCGTTCGAACGTCGTCTCGCCGCCTGTCCACTCGCCATCGTCGACGATGCCGACCGTACTGTGCATGCGGGTGAGCCCGGCGAAGCCGTAGACCATTGTCTCCTGCGAGGTCAGGTAGCCGGCACGCAGGCGGGCATCGATCCACCAGTCGTTGGTGCCCTGTATGCCGTCCTGTTCGATCGCCGAGCCGATGAAGGTCCGCGAGGTCGAGGCCGACACCCCGCCTTCGAAGCCGAGCAGCAACCGCTCGGTGACGCTCAGGTTGTAGCCGGCCACAACGCCGCCGGTCCATCCCGCCGAGCCGAAGCCCGCATGGCTGAAGTAATCGGTGTCGTCTCCGACACGCAGCGTGGCGACGCCGAGCGTCTGCCCACCGACGGCGCCGGTATAGAAGCCTGCCCACCGCGCCGCGTCCACCGGGCCGGACTCCGTGGCGTCGCCGATGGCGTAGAGGATCGAGGCCTTGGCGGTTCCCACCATCGGAGTGATCACGAGACCGCCATAGTCGTTCGCCTGCAGCAGATCCAGATCGTACTGCGCCCGCAGCCGCACATTGCCCGAAAGCACCGTCTCGATGCCCACCGTGACGACGCCCATGCCGAAGAACTGGTCGTCTTCCTCGTACTGCGTGATGCCGTCTTCCTTGAACCGGCCGAGGCCGTGATAGACCTTTCCGCCCAGACCGGCGAACACCAGCGTGCTCGGGCTGACGACGTAGCCCAGCCGCGCCGTGATACCCGCCGACCAGTCCGTCAGTGTCTGCGTGCCGACCGAATCGGGTCCGGAGACCAGTTCGGTATGGCCCTGCACGTCGCTGAGCGTGCCACCGAACTCGAAGCCCGCCACCCAGTCGCCGAACTGCTGGTTGTAGCCGGCGAATGCGCCGACGGAGCCGCCCTGTGAACCGAGCGCGTTCCACTCGAAGAAGTCGCCGATGACGAGCTTGGTCGCACCCATGGCATAGCCCAGATCGGCGCCGAGGTAGAAGCCGCTCCAGGTGTCCGGGGCCGCCTGCGCGGCGCCGGCCATCGCCCCCGACGCGACAAGGGCGGCCAGCAGCGGTGTGGCGTGCAGAAACCGAGGCAACAACCGACGACGCATGAAAAATCTCCCCAACCCCTACAGCGAAAGCCGATCTTGATTGATTTGTCGAGGGGCGGAGTATTGTCGTCCGCACTTTCCGTTGCAGAGTGTGACGCGGGCACGACAGTTGTACGCCGCTGGTCAGTGGATCCTTCTGGTTTCGAAAGTATTCTGGTTTCGAAACTATTAATGGATCGATCCATCGGTGGGCACGACGGCGAGTGCGTCGAAAGGACCTTGATCTGCGCCGGGGCACGGCGCTTAATGCCCCGCAGTTTGCATTGAGCTGTTTTGTATCGGCTGCTTGCCCGCGGGCATCGCGCCCTGTTGCGGCGCTAAGGCGTCGACCCGACCATCCGATTACGCCGCACCGGAGTGAGCCGTGCACAGATTCCTTGCAGCGCTGTTTGCCGTCATCGGCCTGACCGGGCCGGCGTCGGCGCAGGACCAGGGGGCGATCCTCCGCCTCGGCGACGCGGTGGTCACCGGCTTTTCGGGTACCGTGCAGCCCGATCCCGAGACCATTCCCGAGGACAGCGAGGCGATCGAAGAGACCTTCATCGATCTCGATGGCATCTCGGCCCGGGTCCTCGACGCCTCGGCTCCCGGTTTCGTCTGGGACGGCCGGGCCTGGTCCGGCGGGGTGCGTCACGTGGTGCTGGCCGGCGAGGTCGGGCAGGTCTTCGGCGTGGCGCTCGACGACGCCGATCCGCCCAACGTCTACCTCGCGGCCAGTTCCGCCTACGGCCTTCCGATCGTCGGCGACGATGCCGACGACGACGGTCGCCCGGAACGCCTGCCCGAAGGCCAGCCCGGCGCGCGCTTCATGGACGGGCTGTTCGGGCCGGACGGCGGGCCGGGCAGCATCTGGAAGGTGGACGGCAGCACCGGCGAAGTCAGCCACTTCGCACAGGTGACGCTGGACGGCGTGCCGAACCCGGGCCCCGGGCTCGGCAATCTCGCCTTCGATCCGGTGCACCGGCAGTTCTTCGTCTCCGACCGCGCCACCGGCATGATTCACCGCCTCTCGATCGACGGAGACGACCTCGGCAGCTACGACCACGGCACCATCGGACGCGCCGCCGGACAGTTGCCCGAGGTCGCCTACGATCCGGCCGGCGCGCTCGACATCTCGCGCAGCGACTTCGACACCGAGGACCCGGACAGCTGGGGCTATGCGGCGGCCGACCGGCAGGTCTGGGGCGTCGCGGTGCATCAGGGGCGGCTCTACTACGCAGTGGTCGACGACAGCCAGATCTGGTCGATCGGCATCGAGGCCGAGAGCGGCGCCTTCGCGACCGATCCGCGCTGGGAACTCGACGTCCCCAAGCGCCCGGAGAAGCTGCCGGTCAGCGACATCCTCTTCACCGAGAAGGGCGCCATGCTGCTGGCGCAGCGCGGCGCCATCACCTCGACCTGGGACTATGCGGGCTTCGCCGACACCGGCGAGTCGCGGCTCTACCGCTATTGGCCGGAGTCGCCCGACGACCCGGAAACGCCCAGCCGCTGGATCGAGGCGCCGGAAGAATATGCCGTGGGCTTCGGCGGCGAGCACCGGCAAACCGATGGCGGCATCGACCTCGGCTACGGCTTCGACCGCGACGGACAGCTCGACCTCGGCTTCTGCGAGGCAACGCTGCTGACCACCGGCGACGACCTGCGCCTCGCACCCGAGCTCGCCGACGCCCTGCTTGCCGGCGGCCCCCTCGCCATCGACGGCCTGCAGGCCATGCCCGCCGGCCCGGTGAAGCCGGAGAACACGCCCCCCTGGGCGAGCTACATCATCGACCTCGACGCACGCGGCGACGATGCCGACGTGACGGGCCATCCCGGCGACATTGCCGTCTACCGCCGCGGCTGCGAGGGCATCCCATATGTCTCCGAGTACGGCGGCGCCGGCTACCCGCTCGATCCGCCCTATGTCAGCGGCGATCCCGAGTTCCCCGATGACCCGCTCGCCTGCAGCGACGAGGAGGACTGCCCGGAGCCGGAGTTCGAGATCGAGAAGACCTGCGAGGCCTGCCGCATCGACCCGGTGACCGGCAAGCCGACCTGCCAGTGCCAGATCACGGTGAACTCCAACGGCGCACCGTTCCCGGGCTTGCTGACGGTCGACGAGAACGCGATGTTCGGCGGCAGCACGCCCTTCAACGGCAGCATCGTCTCGCTCGGCTCCGCCGATGCCTGGACCTGCGACCAGCCGCCCTTCGCCGATACCGACCCCGCCCTGTGCACCATCGACTGGCAGGGCCTTTCGGACGCCGGCAACAGCTCGGTGATCGAGGTGGAACTGGTGCTGCCCGATCCCGGCTTCCTGGTCGAGACCGAGAACTGCGCGGTGCTGGCGCTCGACGGCGAGGAACTGGGTGAAAGCTGCACTGACCTGACCGGTCAGGAGTCCGAACCGGTCGACCTCGCGATCGACAAGGTCTTCGCGCAGGGGCCGGTGGTGGGCGCGGGAGACTTCACCCTCACCGTCACCAATATCGGTGCCCCCTTCGACGCTACCGCCGCGATAACCGTGACCGACGCGGTGCCGGCCGGCATGACGATCAGCGCGGCGAGCGCCGCCGATTTCACCTGCACGCCGCTGCCCCTGACCGGACCGGCGACGCTCACCTGCCAATATACCGGCACGGGCACCCTTGCGACCGGCGCCACCAGCCAGATCGTGCTCGCCGCCTCGACCACCGGGGCCGGCCCGTTCGAGAACTGCGCCGAAGTGGGCATCACCCCGGCCTCGGGCTTCGAGGATACCGAAAGCCAGAACAATCGCGCCTGCGCCCCGGTCGCTGGCGAGGACGACGATTTCGACGAGCCGGACGACCCGCCGCCGCTCGCCGCGACCTGCGGGGTCAACGTCATCTTCGTGGTCGACGAGTCGCGCTCGGTCGCCGATGCCGGCGCCACCGGCTACATCACCGGCGCGCTGGCGCAGGCGGCCTCGGTGTTCAATACCAACGGCTCGCAGGCGGCGGTGATCCGCTTCTCGGATACCGCCACGGTCTCCTACCCGATGGCGAGCTCGAGCTACGCCACGGTCAATGCCGGCTACGATCCCGCCGCCGGCGGCGGCACCAACTGGGAAGCGGCGCTGACCGCGGCGGCGGGCCTGCTGCCGAGCCCCAACACCATCGTGGTGTTCATCACCGACGGCACGCCCACGGCCTATCTGGATGGCGGCGGGGCGGTGACCTACACTGCCGACGCGGTGCTCGCGACCAACGAGGCCATCCCCGCGGTCAATGCCATCTACGCCACCGGCACGCCGATCGTCGGCATCGGCATCGGCAATGTCTCGACCCACCTCAATGCCCTGCTGGGCACCAGTGCGCAGCAGAGCAGCTATGGCAGCCTGGGCGCCGACCTTTCGGGGATGGCGCGCGAGCTCTGTCCGGACCTCTACCTGAGAAAGCAGATCGGCCCGAACTACATCAACTTCCACGGACTGACCGGCAACCCGCAGGCGACCGTGTCGCTCTCGGTCACCAACAGCGCCACCGTCGCGGTGACCAATATCACCGTCGAGGATGCGCTGCCGCCCGAACTGACCGCGCCGACCGGGTTCAGCCAGCCCGCGACGGTCACCGGCACCACCATCTCCTGGACCATCCCCAGCCTGGCGGCCGGCGCCACGGCCACCCTCACGTTCCAGGTGACGGTGTCGCCCAGCCCGGCGCCGACCGAGAACTGGCGCTGCATCCCGAACTACGCCCAGGTGACTGCGGCCGACGCGACGCTCAACGCGGTGCCCGGCAACATGGCCGACCCGGTTTCGGGTCCCGTGCACGAGCATGACGAGGCCTCGAGCAGCGTCTGCGTGGCCGACAAGCCGCCGGTACCGCCGGTCGACTGCGGCAGCTCCTACCTTTGGGTGACCAAAAAGGCGGACTTCCCCGAAGTGTGCGTGCCCGGCGGCAGCCCTGCCTGCTCCTTCACCATCACGGTCAGGGCCCAGTGCAAGGATTTCGACGGCCCGGTGCTGTTCGGCGACGGAATCAGCAATGGCTCCGGACCGATCGCCTCGCCTATCGCGTCGATCACCAACACGGCCGTGCCGCCGATCTGCGCCTGGAGCTCGGAGTGGAGCAGCCCCGCCGGCCCGACGGCGTGCAGCGCCAACCTGACGTTGCCGGTCAACCAGTCTATCAGCTTCACCGTGACGCTGGCGCCGCCGCTGGCGGTGGGCAGCGGCTATACCAACTGCTTCGTCGCCGACGGCCGGACCACGCCGGCGGAGGACTTCCTCTCGGCAGTGGCCGAGACCAATCCGGGGACCTCGCCCTGGGGCGGAATGTGGGGCAACTGCGCGCCGTTCAGCGTCGCGGCTCCCCCTCAGCAGATCGTCGCGCCGCCCCCGGAAGCGGAGCCGGAGGATGGCTGCGGCCCGGGCATGATCCTCAACAAGCGCGGCGTGTGCATCCCCGACCTGCAATGCAGGGCCCCGGCGGCCAGCAACAGCACCGGCACGGCCTGCATCTGCCCCGACCAGACCATTGCCGGACCGAAAGGCTGCACCGAACGGCCCGACCCGATCAGCTGCAAGGCGCCGGCCGTTCCGAACAAGGCCGGAACGGCCTGCATCTGCCCGCGCGGCATGGTGGCCGATGGCAGTTCCTGCGTCAGCGTCGAGGAGGAGCCCAAGCTCACCTGCAGGGCCCCGGCGGTGCCGAACCGGCAAGGGACCGCCTGCGTCTGCCCCAAGGGGATGATCGGCGACGGACGGCGCTGCATTGCCCCGGAGATCGAGCTACCCAAGGAGCTGCCGACGTTCGACTTCCCGCTCGGGGACAAGCCCAAGGGCCCCTGACGCCCCGCGTTGCAGGGTCGGGTCGGCCGGCCTGCAAGGCAGTTGGACCTCGTCCCGCGGCGACACCACAGGGCAGCCGCGGCGACGCCAGGCCGATCGCCGTGGCCCGCCAGCACGCCGGCGGGCAAGGACCGGCGGCGAGCACCCGCAAAAGCAATGCCCGAGGCGGCTCGCGTCGGTCTCTGGCATCGGCTATGAGAGCGTCCCCTCCCCCTCCGACCCACATGGGACAGCATGGACAGGATCACGCACAACTGGGCCGAGCACGTGGCGTTCGGCGCGCAGTCGACGCGGTTTCCGCGACAGCTCGACGAATTGCGCGACATCGTGAGGCGTGCGGCGCGCGTGCGGATAGCGGGTGCCCGGCATCCGTTCAACGCCATTGCCGATACGACAGGCGTGCTGATCTCGCTACGCCGGCTCGAGCGACGGATCGACATCGATGCGGCGGCGCACACCGTCACAGTCGATGGCGGCATCACCTTTGCCGAGCTCTGTCCGGTGCTGGATGCGGCCGGCTGGGCCCTTGCGAACCTCGCTTCGGTGCCTGATTTCACCATCGCCGGCGCGACTGCCACCGCGACGCATGGCTCGGGCAGTGCCAACCGCAACCTGGCCGCGGCGATCGCGGCGCTCGAGATCGTCACCGCCTCGGGGGAAGAACTGGTGCTCGAGCGCGGCGACCCGGAGTTCGACGGCGCCGTCGTGGGGCTCGGGGCATTGGGCGTGATCACCGCCCTGACGCTCGATCTCGTCCCCCGATTCGAGCTGCGCCAGGATGTCTACCATGGCCTCGACTTCAACGCCGTGACCGAGGGGTTCGAGGCGCTGATGGCCAGCGCCTACAGCGTCAGCCTGTTCACCCACTGGTCCGGCGGCCGTGTGGACCAGGCCTGGCTGAAGAGCCGCCGCGATGCCCGCCCGCCCGCTTCGCTCTGCGGAGGCCGGCCCGCGCCGGGCGAAAGCAGCCCGGTGATGGGTCGCGATCCCGCCGGCACCACGGCGCAGCTGGGCGTGCCCGGTCCGTCCTTCGAGCGCCTGCCGCACGCCCGCATCGGCGCCCTGCCCGCCATCGGCACCGAGTTCCAGGCCGAGTACTTCGTCGCCCGCCGGCATGGCCCGGCAGCGATGCAGGCCATCCGCCGGACCGAGGCGGCACTGCATCCCGCGCTCGTCGTTTCCGAGATCCGCACGATCGCCGGCGACCCGTTCTGGCTCAGCACGAACCATGGCGAGGACAGCGTCGGCCTGCACTTCTCGCTGGCCCGGGACTGGACAATGGCGAAAGGCGCGCTGGAGGCGATCGAGACGGCGCTCGCCCCGTTTGCCCCGCGGCCGCATTGGGGCAAGCTGTTCGTGATGGCGCCCGCCGACATCCGCTCGCGTTATCCGCGCCTCGCCGATTTCCGCGCCCTTGCCGCGCGGCACGATCCGGACGGCAAGTTCCGCAACGCTTTCCTCGACACCTACGTGTTCGACTGAGGGACGGGCCGGGAGCCGACGGCAGGCCGGCGCGCGCCCGCCGCAGTGTGGTCGGGCCGCGTCGCACGTCCCCCGTTTGGTTCATGCGGGCCTCTCTGATTCCTGCTCAGGTCCCCCCTCAATCCGGGGCACGCCACCTTCGGAACCCCCGCCAGGGCGCGGGTGCGGTGGCTTGCCCGGCCGGCGATCGAGGAGGACATCATGGCAAATCTGCAGATCAATGCGGGGCAGACGCTCGACATCGACAACTACAGCTTCGGGACGCTGCCCAACCAGCTGCGCGCCGAACTCGAGCCGGCGGGCCCCGGCAGCTCCTTCGTGCGCTTCACCTGGTTCACCAACCAGACCGTTCCGGACACCGACACCGGCGAGGTGCTGCTCACCGATGCCGTCGTGCTGCCGACCCCGCCGATCAGCGTCATGCCGCCGACCGGGACCCTTACCGAGCAGAGCCAGTACCAGATGGTCGGCCATGGCGACTTCACCATCTACGACCCGGCGACCGGCAATGCCATCGGCACCATCCAGGATGCCCCCTACGACTTCACGCTGATCGTCACCACAACCTATGATGCCGATACCGGCACCACCAGCTGGGTTTACGGAGTCTACGTGCCCGGAAACCCCTGGAGCGGCTTTCTCCTCGAAGACGACACGGTGACGCTCGCCGACGGCAACGACAACTTCGTCGACCCCGACGGGCAGTTGACCCTCGACGCCGGCGACGGGGACGACACCATCTTCGCCGCCGGATCGGCAACCGTCGCTCCCGAGGAGGTCGACTTCATCCAGGGCGGCGCCGGCAATGACAGCATCCAGTTCCAGGGCGGCGGCCATACCATCGACGGCGGCAGCGGCAACGACCAGATCGGCGGCGGCAGCTCGAACTCGGGCCTCGTCACCACCCTGATCGGCGGCGAGGGCGACGACACTGTCTACGGCAGCTTCGAAGACGACCGCTTTGTCGAAGCAGACGCGAACGGCAACGACACCTATGTCGGCCAGACCGGCAGCGATACCGTCGACTATTCGGCCATTGCCACCGGGGGCGTGACCGTCAGCCTCGGTCTCGGCTTTGCCGCGCAGGATACGGGCGCTGCCGGCATCGACACCATCGTCGAGATCGAGAACATCGTCGGCACCGGCCAGGCCGACCAGCTGACCGGCAGCGCCGGCGACAACCAGATCGATGCGGCCGGCGGCGACGACACCGTTCACGCGACTGGCGGAAACGACCGGCTGGACGGCGGCGCGGGCGAGGATACCGTCGTCTTCTCCGGCACCGAGGCGGACTATGCCGTCAGTACGGACGAACAGAACCGGCTGGTGGTCGCCTCGGCCGGCGGCACATCGACGCTCACCGGCTTCGAATGGGTACAGGTGGGCAGCAATGTCTATGACTTCGCCATGCTGCTCGCCGGCGCGCCGGTGATCACCTCGGATGGCGGCGGCGACGAGGCACTCCTCGCCGTGGACGAGAACACCCTCGCCGTCACCACGGTGACGGCTGTGGACCCCAACAGTTCCGATACGCTCAGCTTCGAGATCATCGGCGGCGAGGACGGCGGATTCTTCGAGATCGACGCGACGACCGGGGCGCTGCGCTTCCGCTCGTTCGAGTACTACCCGGCCCCCAACTTCGAGGACCCGCGCGATACCGACGGCGACAATGTCTACAACGTCACCGTTCGCGTTTCGGACGGCCATGGCAACTTCGACGTGCAGACCATCTCGGTGGCCATCAACGATCTCAACACCGTCCATATCGAGGGCACCTCGGGCGCCGACCTGATCGATGCGACCCACACGGTGGCCGGCGAGCCTTTCCCGGGCAACGAGGACGACGACATCTACGGATTTGGTGGCGACGACGTCATTGCCAGCCTCGAGGGCAATGACCGCATCGTCGGCGGCGACGGAGCCGACACGATCGACGGCGGGGCCGGCGACGACCTCGTCGACTATTCCGACGAAGGCGGCGCGGGCGGGGTGGTGGTCAATCTCTCCGGCATCGACTTCGATACCGGCAATGGCGACCCGATCACCATCGCGGCGCACAGCGCCATCGACAGCTTCGGCAATGTCGACACGCTGACCAACATCGAGAACGCACGCGGCACCAGCCAGAACGACGTGTTCGTGGGGACCGACGAGATCAACCGGTTCGAGGGCCTCGGCGGCGGCGACATCGTCATCGGCGGCTCCCGCGACGACTTCTTCAATGCCGGCTCGGGCAATGACAGCTTTGACGGCGGCGGGCCCCACGATGCCGACGTGATCGAATACTGGTTCAACGGCGAGAGCCAGTTGCACGGCATCACGCTGGTACAGGACGGCGATGACAGCGGCACCGTCATCGATCCCTGGGGCGATACCGACACCTTCGTCAACGTCGAGACGGTGGTCGGCAGTGCGTTCTCCGACAGCTTCACCGGCGCCTGGGGCAATGACCGGTTCGTCGGCGCCGACGGTGCCGACAGTTTCGACGGCCAGGGCGGCCGCGACTGGATCGACTACTACTGGGAGCAGGGCAACCAGCAGGCGACCGGCATCATCGCCAACCTGTCGGAAGTCGCGATCGGGCCGGTGTCGATCGCCGGGCGCGCCGATATCAGCCTCGGCGCGGGCGAGATTCTCGACACCTACGGCAATGTCGACACCACGACCAGCATCGAGCAGATCACCGGCACCAGCCTGCAGGACCTGATGATCGGCGGCGAGGCGGACAATATCTTCGACGCCGAGGAGGGCGACGACATCCTGCTCGGCAATGGCGGCGACGACGAGTTCGTCGGCGACGCCGGCGCCGACCTCATCGACGGCGGCGCTGGTCACGACCAGGTCAACTATCGCGACGAGACCAAGAGCTTCAAGGTCCTGCCCGGCTCGCACGGCGTCATCGTCAACCTGTCCGGCGCGGCGACGGACGTGCTGTCGGTCGACGGCATCGGGCCGCAGGTGGTGGCGGCCCATACCGCGATCGATACGCACGGCCAGATCGACACGCTGCTGAGCATCGAGCGGGTGCGCGGCAGCGAATACGACGACATCATCATCGGCAACGATGACGAGAACGACCTGCAGGGCAACGAGGGCGACGACCTGCTGATCGGCGGCGGCGCCGACGATTTCGGGGCCGACTTCTTCGTCGGCGGCCGCGGCAACGACACGATGATCGGCGGCGTGCACGAGGACGAGTTCAACCGCGTCCAGTATGCCGGCGAAACCGACTGGGGTCCGGAGGATATCGGAGAACACGGCGTCATCGTCAACCTGTCGGCTTCGGCCCTGCTGGGGGTGGGCGTCGGCGGTATCGCGACGACCGACGTCGCGGCCGGCACCGCCATCGACTCATATGGCGACACCGACACCCTTGTCCGCATCCAGAATGCCGACGGCACCCAATATGACGACATCATCGTTGGGGGCGACGGGCACAACGATTTCGACGGCCGCGGCGGCAACGACCTGCTGATCGGAGGCAATGGCGCGAACAACCTCAGAGGCGGCGACGGCAACGACACGCTGATCGGCGGCAGCGAGGACGACTTCATCGACGGAGGCCGCGGCGACGACATCGCCGACGGCGGCGGCAATGGCGAGGGCGAGTACGACAACCTCGAGTACCGCGAGGCCGAGGACGGCATCACCGTCAGCAAGCTGAACCGCACCGACGGAACCGTCACCGGCATTTGGGCCGGCAACGACAGCTTCACCAATATCGAGATCGTCGTCGGCTCCAACCACGACGACGTCTTCAACGGCAGCAGCGAGGACGACGACTTCACCGGCAATGCCGGCGCGGACCTGTTCAATGGTGGCGACGGTCGGGACCGGGTGGTCTACGAAAAGGAGCAGTGGGCGCCAGGCGGCGACAACAGCCACGGCGTGATCGTCAACCTGAGCGGCGCGACGATCTCCGCCGATACCGGCCAGGGGCAGATCTCCGTGGATGCCGGGCGGGCGGTCGACGGCTTCGGCGATATCGATACGCTCGACAGCATCGAGGTCATCCAGGGCACGCGATTCGACGACCACCTGCAGGGTGGGGACGGCGGCAACGAACTGCAGGGCCGGGAGGGGGACGACACGCTGATCGGCGGCAACGGCCGCGACCAGCTCCAGGGCGACGACGGCAATGACACCCTCGTGGGCGGCGACGGCGACGACGATCTCGATGGGGGTCGCGGCGACGACACCGTCCTGGCCGGCGGCGGCAACTTCGACAACATCAAGGGCACCTCGGGCACCGACACGGTCGACGGCGGCGACGGCTTCGACCAGCTCCACTACCTCGACGATTTCGACCCGCTCGACCACGTGCACGTGGTGCTGGACGCCAGCGCCCCCGGCAGCGGCACCGTCACCGGCGAGATCGACGGGATCGCGGTGGCAACCAGCTTCACGGCGCTCGAACGCGTCATCGGCACGGCCGGAAGCGACACCTTCCTCGCCCAGGCCGGCTTCGGCGCCACCGGCGAGAGCGAGAACACGTTCTGGGACGGGCGCGCCAGCGACGGACGGGCCTTCACCTTCGTGGGTGGCGACGGCAACGACAGCTTCACCGACGCCTCGGGGATCGAGGGCGGCGTCAGCGTCATCAACTACGACGAGGAGAAGTACTCGACACCCCAGTTCGGCCACGGCAACTTCCACGCCTGGGGCAGCGAGGCCGGCGAGCACGGCGTCATCGTCAACCTTTCCGCCGTCGCGCAGACCGCGCTGGGCTTCGACCTCAACGACGGCGGCAGCCCGGTGGACGTGACCGTCGCCGCAGGCAAGGCTCTCGACATTTTCGGCAGCACCGACACCATCGACGGCATCCGCGCGGTCATCCTCACCGAAACCGGCGACCGCTTCTTCGGCAGCGACAGCGGCAACTACGTCCAGGGCCGCGACGGCGACGACGTCATCATCGGCGGCAATGGCCGTGACCTGCTCAATGGCGATGCCGGCAACGACACCATCCTGGGCGGTGGCGACGACGACTCGATCAGCGGCTGGCTCGGCGACGACACCCTTGCAGGAGGCGCCGGCAACGACTGGCTCGGTGCCGGCATCGGCAACGACACCGTCGACGGCGGCAGCGGCTTCGACGTCCTCGGCTTCGGCTGGCCGCAGCCTCAGGGCCCGGGCGAGGGCATCGCCGTCACGCTGGGCGGCAGTGCCCCGGGCGGCGGCACCATCACCGGCACGATCAGCGACGGCCACGACGACCAGGGCAACCCGTTCACCGGCACGGTGAACACCGGCTTTGCCGGCATCGAGCGCGTCGAAGGCACCAGCGGCAACGACAGCTTCACGGTAGCGTCGGGATACCTCAACACGGCCGAGGCCTATCGCGTCTTCACCCCGGACCGCGGCGACAATCGCGGGTCGAACGGCATCGTCGACATCAGCGGCGGGGCCGGCAACGACATCTTCGCAGACCTCTCCGACACGAGCCCGCGCGGCGACAGCGGCGGTTCAATGCTGGTCAGCTACGACGGCGACAAGTGGGGGACGG
Organism: Devosia sp.; assembly: GCA_041916695.1. Lineage (GTDB taxonomy): Bacteria > Pseudomonadota > Alphaproteobacteria > Rhizobiales > Devosiaceae > Devosia_A. The sequence goes on from JAYRZA010000008.1 coordinate 75,743, forward strand.
GCAATTACGACGGCCATCAGTGGGGCACAGGGGCGGGCGAACACGGCGTCGTCGTCAACCTTTCCTCGGTCGCCCGCACCATCCTCGGCTACGATCTCAACGATGGCTCCGCGCCGGCGGCGCTGACGGTCGCCGCCGGCACCGGCTTCGGCATCTTCGGCGAGACCGACCAGTTCATCGGCGTCCAGGCGGTCTGGCTGACCGACACCGACGACTGGTTCTGGGCCGACGACAACCGCGACAGCTTCGTCGGCGGCGCGGCCGGCGACGACCACCTGTTCGGCGGCGCCGGGGACGACGTGTTCTTCGGCGGCGACGGGATCGACGCGATCGCGGGCGGCGACGGCCACGACGTGGTGCGCTACGACTGGGAAGGCGGCAGCCTCGGGGTACTCGTCTATCTGATGCCGGGATCGCAGACCTTCCCGGGCATGATCACGCTGCAGTCGGGCGAGGTGCGCGACAGCTACGGCAATATCGAGACCCTCTCGGGCATCGAGGAAATCATCGGCAGCCGCAACGGCGACCGCCTCTGGGTCGGCGACGGCGGCTATGTCATCGACGGCGGCGAGGGCGGCGACGAGATCATCACCGGCGCCGGCGCGGACATCCTGATCGGCGACGAGGGCGACGACCACCTCGACGCCGGCGACGGCAACGACGTGCTGCATGGCGGCAGCGGCAACGATACGCTCGACGGCCGCGAGGGCGACGACGAGATCCATGCCGGCGACGACCACGACACGCTGGCCGGTCGGCAGGGTGCTGACCTCCTCTTCGGCGACGCTGGCAACGACTTCATCGCAGGCAGCGTCGGCAATGACGAGATCCATGGCGGTGCGGGCGACGACACGCTGATCGGCGGTTCCGGCGACGACGTGATCGATGGCGGCGAGGGCGACGAGACGGTCGGCGATACGGTCGACTATGCGGCCGAGCCCTCCCATGAGGATGCGGGTGGTCCCGGCGGTCCCGGCGGCGGCATCGTCGTCAACCTCAGCGACGCGGCGATCGTGATCGGCGGCGACAGCTTCGCAGCGCACGAGGCGCGCGACGTGTTCGGCGGCACCGACACGCTGATCGGCATCGAAAATGTGCGCGGCACCGGCCACGACGACGTCATCGTCGGCGACGACGGCAACAACGGCCTGTTGGGCGGCAACGGCAGCGACGTGCTGCGCGGCAATGGCGGCGCCGACACGCTAGAGGGCCAGGCCGGCGAAGACATCCTGGAGGGCGGCGGCGGCGACGACACCCTCTACGGCAGCCTCGACGACGACCACCTGACCGGCGGGGCCGGCGACGACTTCATCCATGGCGGCGCCGACATCGACACCGTGCAGTTCTCCGGCGAACGCGCGGACTACGCCGTGGCGGCGATCGCGGGGGGCGGCATCTCCGTCACCGACCTGCGCCTCGGCGATAACGACGGCACCGACACGGTGTACGACACCGAGTTCTTCCAGTTCGCAGATATGACTGTCAGTGCCGAGGGCCTGTTCAACAGCGCCCCGGAGGCCGCCGGCGATGCACTCTCGGCCAGCGAGGACGCTCCGCTCGTCACCGCAGTCGGCGACCTTCTCGCCAACGATACCGATCCCGACAGCGGCCAGACGCTGAGCATCGTCTCGGTCGGCGGCGCCACGCATGGCACGGTCGAACTGGTGGGTGGCGACGTGGTGTTCACGCCCGACACCGATTTTGCCGGCATCGCCAGCTACACCTATTTCGTCGAGGACGGCGCGGGCGGATCGGACAGCGCCACCGTCAGCATTGACGTCGCGCCGGTCGCCGACGCCCCGGCGCTCGCCATCGGCCCGCACGCCGCCCCCGACTTCTGGACCCCGGTGCTCGAACAGACCGCCATCGAGCAGAACACCTCGGGCATGCAGCACGCCGCGACGGCGGCACCGCTTGCCGATGGCGGCTATGCCATTGCCTGGATGTACCCGGCCGAGGCCAATAACTTGGTCGCCTCGGTGCGCGTCTTCAATGCCGACGGCACGCCGCGGAGCAACGACATCCTGCTCGAGGAGGGGGGACTGGGTTCGCCCTACCCCACCATTGCCGGTCTCGCAGACGGCGGGTTCGTGGTGGCCTGGTACGCCCTCGGGCACCCCGAGGACGATGGCGGCTACGGCGTCTACGGCCAGCGCTACGATGCCGCCGGCGTCCCGGTGGGCAGCGAGTTCGCCGTGGCCAACTCCGCCGCCTTCTACGAGACCAACCCGAGCGTCATCGGGCTGGCCGACGGCGGCTTCGCGGTGGCGTGGTACCAGGAACTGAGCGCCGGCGGCTTCCCGACCGACAATGGCGTCTGGCTCAGCACCTACGACGCAGCCGGCGAGCTGGTCACGACGGTGCATGTCGCCAACCAGGAGGCACCGTCGATCGCCACGCTCGCCGACGGCGCCATCGTCGTCGCCTACGGCGAAGGCGACGTGGCCGCCAGCGTGCTCGAGACCGATGGCACCCCGCGTGGGGCTCCCGTCAGCCTCTCGGGCGGGGTCGGCCTCAACATCTTCCCGTCTGTCGCGGGTCTTGCGGGCGGCGGCTACGTCACCACCTGGGCCCACTATACCGGCGGAGCCTCGAACTACGACGTCTGGGCCCGCGTGGTCGATGACAGCGGCAACGCTGGCCCGACGTTCGAGGTCACGACCTCAATGGACCTGTCGAGCCAGCACGGCGCCCAGGTGACGGCGCTGGCCGACGGCAGCTTCGTCATCGCCTGGACCTCCCTGGGCGAGGACGGATCGGGGCTGGGCGTCTACGCGCGCCACTACGACGCCAGCGGCGCGCCGATCGGCCCGCAGCAGCTGATCCCGGCCCAGACGCTGGGCAACCAGCAGATCGGCTACGACATGGGCGAGATCGACCACGGCATCGTGCAGCTGGCCGACGGCCGTCTGCTCGTCACCTGGATGGACGGCAGCAAGGACGATGGCGGGCTCGTCGCCCGGATCTTTGCAGCATCCACGGCGGGCAGCGGCCCCGGCGCAGGCGACGAGGACACGGCCATCGCCCTGCCACTGATCACCGTTGCCGCGGCCGATACCGATGGCTCGGAGACCCTCGTGCTGCGTCTCTCCGGCTTCCCGGCCGGCACCGGCTTCTCGCTCGGCGCCCTCGATGCAGGCAGCGGCGACTGGGTGATCGACGATCCCGCCGACATCGCCGCCCTCGCCGGAACGCCGCTGCTCGCGACGCCGCCGGCCAACTTCAACGGTAATTTCGAGCTGACCGTGACCGCCGTCTCGACCGACAGCGCCACGCTGTCGTCCGGTGGCGCCACCGACACGGCGAGCACAAGCGCGAGCTTCACCGTCATTGTCCATCCGGTCGATGACCAGCCGAGCATCACTTCGGACGGCGGCGGCGACACGGCGGCACTGTCGCGGGCGGAGAACGGCACGCTCGTCACGACCGTGACGGCCGCCGATCCGGATGGCGGCGGCGGCAGCTTCACCTACACGATCAGCAGCGGGGCGGATGCCGCGCTGTTCGCGATCGATGCCGGGACCGGGGTGCTGAGCTTCATTGCGGCTCCCGACCACGAAATGCCGGCGGATGCGGATGGCGACAATGTCTACGAGGTCGTCGTCAGCGCCAGCGATGGCGCCCTCACGGACATGCAGAGCATCAGCGTCACGGTGACCGATGTGGGCGGCGTGACCATCAACGGCACCAATGCCGCCGACCTGATCGATGCCACTCACAGCCCAGCCGGACAGCCGCTGCCGACCGACGAGGCCGACACCATCAACGGCAATGGCGGCAACGACACCCTTTGGGGCCTCGCCGGCAATGACACACTGAATGGCGGCACCGGCAGCGACACGATGCGGGGTGGCGCCGGCAACGACACCTACGTCGTTGACGCGGTCGGCGATGTGGTGATCGAGACCCCCGGCGAGGGAACCGACACCGTGCTTTCCTCGGTCAGCACGACGCTGGCGGCGGAGGTGGAGAACCTGACCCTCACGGGGACAGGCAACACCAACGGCACCGGCAACGGCCTCGACAACATCCTGCTCGGCAACGGCGGCAACAACACGCTCAATGGCGGGCTGGGTGCCGACCAGATGGCGGGCGGACTCGGCAACGACATCTATGTCGTCGACAATGCCGGCGACCTCGCGATCGAACTGGCCAACGAGGGCACCGATACCGTGCAGGCGGCGATCTCCTACACGATCGGCGACAATATCGAAAACCTGACGCTGACCGGCAGCACCGCCATCGACGGCACCGGCAATGCCGCCAACAACACGGTCACCGGCAATGCCGGCGCCAACACGCTCGACGGCGGTGGCGGCACCGACACGCTGATCGGCGGCCTCGGCAACGACACCTACATCGTCGACGAGCAGGCCGACGTGGTCACCGAAGCGGCCAATGCCGGCATCGACACCGTGCAGTTCACCGGCAGCGGCAGCTACACGCTGAGCAACAGTGTCGAGAACCTCGTGCTGGGCGTCGATGCCAGCGGCGGCACGGGCAATGCGCTGGCCAACGCCATCACCGGCAATGCATCGGACAACCTGCTCAGCGGCGGCGCCGGCGCGGATATCCTGGCCGGCCTCGGGGGCAACGACACCTACATCGTCGACAATGCCGGGGACACGATCATCGAACTTGCCGGGGAGGGGCGCGACCTCGTCATCGCCAGTGTCAGCCATACGCTTGGCGCCGGTGTCGAGGATCTCACCCTGAGCGGCACCGGAGCCATCAGCGGCACCGGCAACGACCTCGATAACGTGCTGACCGGCAACAGCGGCGCCAACACCCTCGATGGCGGCCTGGGAGCCGACACGATGGTGGGCGGGGCCGGCAACGACACCTATGTCGTCGACGATGCGGGCGATGTCGTGGACGAGGCGACCGCCGGCGGCAGCGGCACCGACACGATCCTGGCGACAATCTCTTTCGACCTGGGCAGCGCCGGCGTACTCGGCGACGTCGAACGGCTGACCCTTGTCGGCACCGGCAATATCGGCGGCACAGGCAACGGCCTCGCCAATGTCATCACCGGCAACGCGGGCAACAACCTCCTCGACGGGAACGGCGGCAGCGACACGCTGGCCGGCGGGCTCGGCGACGACACCTATGTCACCGACGGCGGTGACACGATCACCGAAGCGACCGACGCGGGCATCGACACGGTGATCTCGTCCGTCAACCTGACACTGGGCGCCAACCTCGAGAACCTGACCCTCGTTGGGGGGGCGGTCACCGGCACCGGCAACGCGCTCAACAACGTCATCACCGGCAACGCACTCGGCAACACACTGTCGGGCGGGCTCGGCGACGACACGCTGGCTGGCGGGCTCGGCGACGACGTCTATGCCGTCGACAGCATCGGCGACACGGTCGTCGAGGCCGCCGACGCGGGCACCGACCTGGTGCAGGCCTCGGTCAGCCACACGCTCTCGGCCAATGTCGAGAACCTGACGCTGACCGGAAGCGCGGCCAGCGCCGGCACCGGCAACGACCTCGGCAACGTCATCATCGGCAATTCCGCCGCCAACACTCTGAGCGGCGGCGGCGGCAACGACACGCTGATCGGCGGCGCGGGCGCCGACAGCATGGCCGGCGGCACCGGCGACGATCTCTACATCGTCGACAATATCGGCGACACGGCGGTGGAAGCCGTCGACGAAGGCACCGACCTGGTACAGTCCTCGGTGAGCTTCACGCTCGGCGACCACGTCGAGAACCTGACCCTCACCGGGGCGGCCGCGATCAACGCCACAGGCAATGCCGGGGCCAACACCCTGACCGGCAATGCCGGCAACAACACCCTCAACGGCGGGGCCGGGGCCGACCTGATGATCGGCGGCGCCGCCAACGACACCTATGTCGTGGACGATGCCGGCGACGTGGTCGACGAACTGGGCAATGGCGGCGCCGGCACCGACACCGTGCAGGCCTCGATCTCGTTCAGCCTTGCCGACGCCACGCATGTACTGGGCGAGGTGGAACGCCTGACGCTCACCGGAACCGGCAATCTCAACGGTACCGGCAACGCCGCCAACAATGTCATCACCGGCAATTCGGGCAGCAACATCCTCGATGGCGGCGCCGGGGTGGACACCCTGATCGGCGGGCTCGGCAACGACACCTACATCGTCGACAGCGTCTCCGACATCGTCACCGAGGCCGCCAGTGCGGGCACCGACACCGTGCAGTTCGCCGGTACGGCCGGGACCTTCATCCTCGGCGCCAATGTCGAGAACCTGACGCTCGTGGGCAATGCCGCGATCGACGGCAGCGGCAATTCGCTGGCCAACGTGCTGACCGGCAACGCGGCCAGCAATACTCTCAGCGGAGGTGGCGGTAACGACACGCTCGATGGCGGCATGGGGGCAGACATCCTCATCGGAGGCGCCGGCAACGACACCTATGTCGTCGACGATGCCGCCGACCGTGTCGACGAGGCCACCGGCGGCTCGGGCACGGACACGGTCCGCTCCTCGGTGTCGTTCAGCCTGATCGCCGACGGCGTGCATGTGCTGGGCAACGTCGAAGCGCTCGTGCTGACCGGTACGGCGGCCGTCTCGGGCACGGGCAACGCGCTGGACAATACCCTGATCGGCAACCAGGCGGCCAACCACCTGTTTGGCGGGGCCGGCGACGATACCCTGATCGGGGGCGGCGGCACCGACCGGCTGATCGCCGGGCTCGGCCACGATATGCTGTTCGGCGGCGCCGGGGCCGACACGTTCGACTTCAACGTCGCCGATTTCGGCGGCGCCGGCGGGGTCGTCGCCAATCACTCCGACAGCATCTTCGACTACAGCGGAGCGGGCGGCGAGGGCGACGTCCTCGATCTCGCCGGCCTGCTCGACGATGCCTACAGCCTCGTCGGCGGCGACAGCGCCCAGCTGCTGAGAGCGGTATTCAGCGGTTCCGACGTGATCGTCGAGATCAACGAGAACGCCGTGCTGAACGGCTCGGCGGTCAACACCGACTGGTCGGCGGCGTTCACCCTGCACGACGTCGCCGACCCCGGCACGGTCGAGGCCACCTTCGCCGGGCAGACCTGGCACCTCGACGCCGGGACCGGCCTGTTCGGCCTCTGAGTCCCTCCTTCCCCGGCCGTTCCAGTGGACGGCCGGGGGCAGCCAGGCCCGTTCACTGCTGCCTGACGTCGTGTTCACGCCAGCCTCCCGCGACGGGGTCAAGCTCGTCCCCGGTCAATCGGGCGGAGGTTGCGATGCGGCGGGCATCCTGGAACGGAACGGCAATGGCACGGACGGTCGAGCCCGACAGGGGCTTGGGCGACATGCGCCAGCTCCTCGCCTCGTTCTGCCCCGACTGGCGCGGCGCGAGCCTGGCGGTGGAGATCAACGACCTCGGCCTGCTCTATGCCAATGCGTACGCCTACGACATGCTGCAGCACGGCCGGCCGGCGCGCCTGAGCGGCGGCCGCTTTGTCGTCGGCCCGGACCACGCCATGCGGCGCCTGCACGTGCTGATCGACGCGCTGCGCCAGGGCAGTTCCCGCACCGGCACCCTGGTGGTGAATGACGAGGAGGCCGATGCGACCTTCGTGCTGCGCGTCGCCCTGCCGCTCTCCCCACACATGTCGGACATCGCCGTCATCGACATCACCGGAGCCCTGGTCGAGCCCCAGCCGGCACTGATGGGCGCCATCGCCGAGGCGTTCCACCTCACCGTCGCCGAATGCAACGTACTGGGGCACCTCGCGGCAGGCCTGTCGCTGCGCGAGATCGCCACCATGCGGGGCGTGCGGCTCGAGACGGTTCGCCAGCAATGCAAGGTGCTGCTGGGCAAGATGCGCTGCCGGCGCCAGGCAGATCTCGTCCGCGTCGTCGCCGGCCTGTCGCATCGCGAGCCGGCGCCGGTGGCCTGCTGACCATGCTCAAGCGCCCCGATCCCACCCCCGCCGAGCCCTCCGTGCACCCGCGAATGACCGGCACGGCCATGATGGCCGGACTGGCATTCGGCGTGCTCAGCGCGGCCTCCAACCTACTGCTGCTGGCGGGTCCGCTGTTCATGCTGCAGGTCTACGACCGGGTGTTGCCGAGCCGCTCGGTCCCCACCCTCGTCGCCCTTACGGCGCTGGTGGCCGGGCTCTACGGGTTCTACGCCGTGGTCGAATGGATGCGGGCTCGCATCGCCAACCGCGTCGGTGCGTTCGTCGACGAGACGCTTTCTCCCTGGCTTCTCGGCGCGATCGCCCACAGCTCCGGACGGGGTCGGACAGATCCCGTGCGCGACCTCGACTCCGTCCGGAGCTTCCTGTCCGGCCCAGGCCCCGCCGCGCTGTTCGACCTGCCCTGGGTGCCGCTCTATCTCGGCCTCATCACCCTGCTGCACCCGATGCTCGGGCTGGTGACGGCCGTCGGGGCGGCGTTTCTCGTCCTGCTACTGCTGCTCAACGAATTCACCACCCGCGGCCCGACCCGGCAGATCGCGCAGGCGCAGGCGAGCCGGCAGCGCCTTGCCGAGGACATCCGTGCGGGTGGCGAAGTGGTGCGCGCCATGGCGATGGAGGCACATCTGCAGCATCGCTGGGGCATGGCCTGCGCCGATGTGACGGGCGCAGCGACCCGGGGCTCGGATCGCACCGCACTGCACACCGCGCTGACCCGCTCATTCCGCTACCTGCTGCAATCGGCGGTGCTGGCGACGGGCGCCTGGCTCGTGCTGATCGGGCAATCTTCGGCCGGCCTCATCATCGGTGCCTCGATCCTCTCTTCCCGCGCAGTGACTCCCGTCGAGCAGGCAATCAGTCAGTGGCGGGCCTTCGTCGGCGCGCGCCAGGCCTGGCCGAGACTACGGGAACACCTGGTCGACCCGGACGGAGCAGCAAGGCTCCAGCTGCCGCCGCCACTGCAGCGACTGGCGGTCGGGGGCCTGACCGTGCTTGCCCCCGGAAGCGGGCGGCCGCTCGTCGAGAACGTGCGGTTTGCGTTGCGGGCCGGCGACGGGCTGGGCATCGTGGGCCTCTCGGGTTCGGGCAAATCCAGCCTGGCGCGAGCGCTGGTGGGGGTCTGGCCGCATGCGGGCGAGGTGCGGCTGGACGGCCAGGAGCTACAGCACTACGACCGCCGGACGATGGGGGCGGCGATCGGCTACCTGCCACAGGAGGTGGGGCTGTTCGCCGGCACGGTCGCCGAGAACATCGCCCGCTTCCAGCATGGTGCAGAAGCGGCTCAGGTGATCGCGGCGGCGCGTGCGGCCGGCATACACGACCTGATCGCCACCCTGCCCGACGGCTATCAGACCCAGGTCGGCGAGGGCGGAGTGGCACTTTCGGCCGGGCAGCGGCAGCGCATCGGCCTCGCCCGGGCGCTGTTCGGCGAGCCCTTCCTCATCGTGCTGGACGAGCCCAATGCCAATCTCGACGGCGAGGGGGATACCGCCCTGACCGCCGCGCTGCTGAACGCACGGGCGCGCGGCGCCATCGTCGTGGTCGTTGCGCACCGTCCGAGCGCCATCGCCGCGGTGGACCAGTTGCTGCTGCTCAACGGCGGACGGCAGGCGGCCTTCGGGCCAAAACTCGAGGTGCTCGAGGCGGTGGCCACGCTGGGACGATCCACCCAGGCACGGGAGGCGGCAGATGCCTGAGCGCGCTTCACCCCATCACCGCAGCATCCGCGCTCATGCGCTGGCCGGCATGCTCAGCGTCATCGCAGCCACCGGCGCCCTCGCCTGGTGGAGCATGGGTACCCAGATCGCCGGCGCCGTCGTCGCCAGCGGATCGATCGCCGTCGACGGCGGCCCGAAGCGCGTGCAGCACCCCGAGGGCGGCGTGGTCGCCGCAATCCTCGTCCGCGACGAGGACGTGGTGACCGCCGGCGACGTACTCGTCCGCCTCGACGGCACCTCGGTGCAGGCGAGCTTCGACCTGCTGCTGGCCCAGCAGCGCGATGCCCATGCGCGCGAACTGCGCCTCGTCGCCGAGGCCGCCGGGCAGCCCCGGATGGGCGCACCGGGACCCCTGCCCGATGGCGTTGCCGGGGCGGAGCTCGATCGGCTGCTGGCCCTGCAGCAGGACCTTTTCGACGCGCACGCCGCATCGATGCGGGGACAGCGCGAACGGATCGCCGAGCAGATCGCGCAACTCGAGCGCAAGACCGAGGGCCTCGCGGCCGAACTCCTGGCCGACGAGGCGCAACAGGCGCTGGTCGCCGCCGAAATCGCCGACCAGCAGAGGCTGCTGGGCGAAAAACTGGTCAGCACCAGCCGGATCAACGACCTCAGGCGCGTCGAGGCGCAGTTGCGCGGCGAGGCGGGTCGCATCGCTGCGCAGATCGCCGAGACCCGGGCGACGGTGGCGGAACGCCGCGCCATGCTGGTGCAGCTCGAGGACGACCAGCGCGTCCAGGCCATCCGCGACCTGCAGTCGGTACGGGCCGAACTGGCCCAGCTGGCGCAGCAGCGCATCGGGCTTGCCGACCGACTCGAAAGGCTGGTGATCCGCGCGCCGCAGAGCGGCACCGTGCACGCCTCGACGGTGGTCACCGTCGGCGGCGTGGTCGGCGCGGGCGAGACGCTGATGATGGTGGTGCCGGCGCTCGACGCGGCGGTGCTCGACCTGCGCATCAGCCCGCTCGATATCGACAAGGTGCACCCGGCGCAGGAGGTGACGGTGCGCTTCACCGGCATCGAGGCCCGCGATACACCCGACCTCGCCGCGACCATCAAGTCGGTGGCCCCCGACCTGACGACCGATGCGCGCAGCGGCGCCCAGTACTATCTCGCCCGCGTCGTGCTCGACCCCGCCGAGCTCGACCGGCTGCCGGGCGGCGATCACCTGGTGCCCGGCATGCCGGCCGAAGCCTTCATCCGGACGGGCGACCGCACCGTGCTTGCCTATCTCGTGAAGCCACTGGCGGACCAGTTCGCTCGCGTCTTCCGTGAGGATTAACCCACTGAAATGCATGAACAAGATGCCCCGTGAAAGTCGCTCGACGGCACTTTCACGCTGCTTTCACGCCCGCCCGGCCAGCCTCACCCTCGACGCAGTGGCAACAGCGGTGGACGCGATGACGGCTCGACGGGGTGAAGACGACGGCAGTGAGGGCAAGCTGAAGGTCCACCTCCTGGGACCCTTCCAGATCATCGGTCCGGACGGGCGGGACCTGACGCCCCGGCGGCAGAAGGCCAATGCGCTGCTGGCGCTGGTGGCGGTCGCCGATCGCGGGCAGAGGGCCCGCTCCTGGCTGTGCTCGCGGCTGTGGAGCGATCGCTCGCAGGAGCAGGCGCTGGGCAGCATGCGCCAGTCGCTCACCGACTTGCGGCGGGCGCTCGGCGCCGAGTGGCGCCGCTACCTTCACATCGATGCGTTCACCGTCGCCATCGACCCATCCACCGTGTGGGTCGACGCGCTGGCGCTGCGCGAGCGCGGCGCCACCGGACACGAGGTGGAGTGCGGCGAGTTCCTCGAAGGCATGGATGTCGGCGACGACGAGTTCGAGGACTGGCTGCTGCTCGAACGCCGCTACTGGCAGGACCTGTGCGAGACGCGGCGGCAGGCGCCCCACCCGCTGCCGCGACTGCCGGCGACCATCGAGGCGGCCCCGTCGGGTGGCGCCTTCACCCTCAGCATGGGACGGCATCGCATCGAGATCCGCATCCTCGAAGACGCCGGCGACGGGGAGTCCGCCGCCGCCTGAGGCTACTGCATCGGGTGCGTGGGCGGCTCGACGCCTATCACCGCCTCCATGACGGCCTTGCGCAGGGGGAGGAGATTTTTGATGAGGGCATCGGAGATCATGTACTGGCCATCGACCGCCTCGCGGCGATCCGCTGATATGTGAGTGAAATCGATCGAACCCGGCCAGACGGCCATGTCACTGAAACCGACCTTGTTCAGCCCGAGGTTCGACAGACGGTGGCAACCGGCACAGCTGAGCAGCGTCAGGCGGTTGACGAGCGTCTTCCTGCTCAGCCCGGTCGCCATCGCCCGCTTGCAGAAGGCATCCTCCATGACCGTTCCGATCGCGTCAGAGTAAGGGTCGAGAAGAAACTTGCCGAACTGCGAGTTCGCCATCTGCTGGTTGGCGTAGGTCTCGATCGGCGCCTTGAAAGCAAGCCCAGCAAACGTCGCGCTGGACAATGCGCCGGCCTGTCCCAGCACGGCCTTGCTCATGGCCTGCACGTATGGGCTGGCGTCCGAGAGGGTGCTGTAGTCGGGCGTGTTGGCGATGGGGACCGGCAACAGCTGTCGCGGCGGCATCGGCTCGAACTTGAACTCGCGCAGCGACCAGAGGGTGGTGCCCGTATTGGCGTTGAGCCTGACCTGCCCCGGTCGGTCGCCGGGAGCGGTCGGCCAGGTCATGTTGGCGGCATCGATCACCGGCCCGATGTCGTAACACGGGGTCGCGCAGGATGCCGGATCGGCCAATTCGCCCGTTGCGGTGAGGGTGACGCCCGTGAAGTAGAAGCGCTCGAGCGCTGCGGCAATGTCCGCATCCTGCATCTGGGACAACCGCGCCCAGTAGCGCTGGATGGCGACGCACCGCTCCGCCTCCCCCCGCTCGGGCAGCGTTGCCTCGAAGATGAGATAGATGTCCCTTCCGTACACGTACTGCGTTGCGCCCAGCCAATTCGGATCGGCGGCAACGATCAGTCGATACTCGCCGCAATCTCCCGGGAGCTTGAGGTCGATTCGGTTGACCGCGGCAATGACCTTGAAGGTCGGGTTCTTCTTGGCATCGACGAAGGGGTGTTCGAGCCCGGCAAGACCGGCAAGGTAGGTGTCGCAGTCCAGCGGGAACGACCGCGACAGCAGACCGAGGCGCAGCTTGTTGGCACAACCTTCCGTCACGCTTACCGGGTTCGCATCGCCGTGCTTCAGATTGGCCCAGAACTGGCGGAACAGGGCCTCGGCGTCCGTGCCGGTATCTGCCGCGAGCTTGGTCATGATGCGTTCGAACGTGAGGCCGGCGAGACGCGCGTCCTGGCGCACGAACAGGGAGAGATCAGGATCGATCGCCGGGTACGACACGCCCTGCGTCCGATATGCGGCGTAGAAGGCCCTCGTGGTTTCCAGCGGCTGCTGGCCAAGGCCTCGCAACTCTGCATGAGGAGTCTCGAAGACGACCCTCGCCACGTCCTCCGCAAACGGTTTCGATCCGAACGAAAGCAACAGAAGCATGCTCACAAGGACATATAGGCCGCTCTTCATTCGCCTCATTGATCTCCCCCGTCCTGCCGTCCTGGGGGCGCAGGAATTTGCGCATACTTGACGGCCGTCTCACACCCGAAGACACTCAATACTGGCACGTTGGTCCCGTACGAGGACTTGGGTGCACCATACATTGAGGAGGCGAAACTGACGAGAAAATACCCACCAGCCCAATTTGGCCCGACCGGCAACGAAGACGCGAACGTGAGCCTCGAGGACTATATCGAGGTGGGCAAGGTCATCGTGGAGTGGGCGACAGGTGTTCGCAACTGGCCCCGATCAATTGACGAGTTCAACCAGGCGGTCGGAAAGCACTACACCCTGCCGCCGGGGGTGAAGGCCATTCAGGTGGTCCAGGGTAACGACGAAGTCTTCGTCCTCAGGCTGCCGGCGAGGAACCAGGTTGCGGAGAGCGACTGCCTGGCATCGCAGGGGAACTACGATATTCCGCCCGTAGTCGACATGCTGGCCAACAAGCCGGCCGGCAACACCGTCCAGGATTTCTTCCACGCCCGCGTGGCCGACTACACCATGCGGCAGTGCCGCTGATCAGGCGCGTTCGAGATCGAGCAGGCCGGCGCCGAGGATGCCCTGCTCCAGCCGATCCCGGTCCGCCTGCCGGCGGATCGGGAAGCAGTCGATGAACCAGCGGCGGACGCTTTCGGGGCTCGCCGGCTCCTGGCCGTGCCAGTTGGCGCTGATCTGGCGATAGAACAGGTCGATCGCGGCCCGTGCCGGCCCGCCATCCCCGAGCGCCTGCAGCGCCGCCGCCTTCCAGGCCGGCACGAAGAAGGCGCTGCCTTCGGCCTGGTCGGCCGCGTGAACCGCGGCACGATAGTCCCCCTCGAGAAACCGGATGCACATCTGATAGCTCCAGTGCATGGGCGCTCCACCCAGAGCGACATCGATGGCGCGGTCGGCCAGGCGCCGCGCCCGCTGCTTGTCGTCGCAATAGGAGAGCCCCTGCGCGCAGGACGTCAGCGTCCAGGGATCGTTCTCGTTGAGCTGGAGGGCCAGCCCATAGCTGAACTTTGCCTGCTCGTAGTTCTCCACCATGATGTGGGACCACCCGAGGCACAGATGCGTCCGTGAGTCCCTGGGATCGAGCCGGACGGCGGTCTTGGCCAGCGCCAGCGCCTCGAGTTCGGCGGCGCGATCACGGCGCACACCGGGGAAGATATGGTGCCGCGTCGTCAGGATCTGCGCGACCCCGACATAGGCCGGCGCGAAGTCCGGCGCATCGGCGATCAGCGAGCGGAACACCGCCTCCGCCCGTCGCTCGGCCTCCGGCTGCCACAGCGCGATCAGGCTGTTGCCGCGCAGCCAGCGATCATGGATGTCGAGGCTCTGGTCGGCGAGACCGGCCGTGCGCGACACACGCTCGGCCGACAGGTGCACCTGCAGCGACGAGGCGATGCGGCGGATGACGTCGCGCTTGGCCGACACCCAGCGCTCGGGCTGCACCGAAACCTGCTGGCTCCACAGATAGGTGCCGTCGCCGTGGCGCCGCAGGATCACGGAGATGTAGAGTTCCCCACCCTCCTGCGAGGCAAGCCCGGAGATCTCGTAGGTCTTGTGTCCGCCCGGATCGCCAGCATCGAACGGGCGGGCGGCCTCGCGCACCGACCAGTCGCGGAACCGCGTCAGCGCCCCGATCAGTTCGTGCCGCAGCCCGTTGACGCGCCGCTGCTGCTCCCCGGTCAGGTCCTCTTGCTCGAAGGCATGGACGAGGATCAGGATGGGCCCTTCGGCCGGGCCGGGCGTGGTCAGTGGCACCGGGGTGCCGAGCGGTGCCGATTTGATCCGGGCCACATAGGCCTGGGTTTCCGGACCCGGCTCCATGTCGAAATCGCGATCCAGCAGCATCCACAGCTCGTTGTAGAGCCGCAGGGCCCCCGCCACGTCGCCCCGGGCCATTGTCGCCCGCATCAGCATCCGGCAGGCTTCCTCGTTGGTCGGATCGATGTTGCGCAGCGCCGTCGCGGCCCGCTCCGCCAGATCCGGCTGCCCCGCCGCGAGGAGGCTGCGCAGTTCGTGCAGCACGGCCGAGCGGATGCTCTCGCGCTGCACCGCCAGCCAGTAGTCGAAAGCCGGATCGACACCCTCGACATCGCCGAGGAAGCTGTCGAACGGATCAGTGCGATCGACCAGCACGTCTGGCACCGCGCCGGCCTTGAGCGCCGCAACGAGGTCCGGGGCATCCATTGCCACCGGCACCGCCAGCCAGACGTCCTCCCGGTCCGAGAGCACCAGATGCGCCGCCGCACCGAGTTCGCGCTTGAGCGTGAGCAGCTGCTGGCGCAGCGAGACGCGCGCATCGTGCTCGCTCGCCTCGCTCCACAGCAACCCGGCGAGTTGGGTGCGCCGCAGCCGCTGCAGCGGCGTCAGGGCGAGGTAGGCGAGGATGGCGCGCGACTTGCGGCTGCGGATCGACGGCACGCTGTCGCCGACGACGAGCCGAAAGGCCCCCAAGCTGTGCAGGCTCGCCCGGACGCTCGCGCGCACCTCCTCGACGGCCTGCCCCCCACCAAGTGTCACAGCAGCGCCACCCTTGCCGGGTTCTCGGCGACCCATTTCGCCTCGTCGGGAATGCCATCGAGGGCTGGGATGATCACCTTGGCGACGGGTAACCCCACCCGGGGCGTGGACAGGTCGACCGCGAAGGCGTCGCCCCAGCGCGTCGCGACATCTGCTGTGCTCTCGAACGGATGGAGACGCGCGTCGCCGCGGGCGAAGGCAGGCTCGTCGCCGGTGAGGCAGGCGGCCCGGCGCACCGCCCGCCGGTCGGCCTCGCCGAGCGGCAGGCCGCGATCCATCCTGTAGGCGATGAGCCGCAGTCCGGCCTCCATCTGCAGCAATTCGCGCACGGCCCGCCGGGTCGCGATCAGCGGATCGCGAGCGGCGGCGAATCCGAATGCAGCACCGCCCCCCTCTGCGGCGAACGAGCAGGCGACGATGGTCGGCGCGCCAGGCTCGAGGGAGACATCGAGCAGACGCGTGATGCGCCCGGCGGCACTGCCCCGAAGTTGCGCCAGGTAGTTTCGCGCAGCCTCCTCGAGCGCCGGATCGAGCCCCCGCGGCGGAACGCCGTGGTGCCACCAGCGTGCCACCGCATGCCGCTCGACGACCTCCCACGCTGCCGCGACGATGGCTTCCGCCAGCGTCGGGCCGGCCGCGCAGCCCGAGCCGAGCATCGGTCCCGCTTCCTCGCCCAGGCGCCTGAGGCACGCCGATGCAGGAATCCCTGCGGGGGCACCGTCGGCGAGGCGGATGCCCTCGACCAGCTCGTCGTCCCCGACACCCGCGACCGCAACGGGCAGCTCGCGGCCGCTGCCGCGGCGCAGATCGCCGGGCGGGCCGAGCTGCGACAGGTACTCGGCAGCCTCCCCCTCGCAGCGCTTCATCGCCACCGCGCCATCGAGGTCGCAGCCGGCCACGTCGATCGGGGGAAACCCCGTAAGGGCGGAATCGACGTCCTCAGGTCGCACCGAGGCACAGATCAGCCGGATGTTCTCGGCATCCGGGCAGACGAGCTGGAACGGCGCGTGCAGCAACGGCCGGCGGGCCGGCGGCTGCGACACAGCAGACGAACCAGCCGTCGCGGCCATCAACTGCCTCCTTGGATCGACTCGAACCGCCGCAGTCACCCGCTCACCTTTGCAGCACTGGATACCCAACGCGTCCGAGCGACGCTTTTGCGGAAAACAACAGTGAAAGCGGCGGCAGGATGAAGCAGCGAACGCCCGAATACCAGTCCGCGAAAGAAAGCAACATCTCGCCTAGCCTAGCCTGGGGAGAATGCCTTTCCAACATTCCGCCGCCGGACGGCACGGCGTTGACGCCCGTCTCACGCCGGCATCCCAGTCGTCTGGCGGCCGGTGGGCAAGCATTTCGGATTTCAGCGGCCAAGAGGGATTCGTGTCTCGACCGTCCTCGCTCTCCTATCGGCGCGTGACGGCCGATGTCTCGGGTGTCCTTGCGGCGGTGCTCGGCGAGACCGGGCGACTGGGAACGGCGACCTTTGCCCCCGGGCTGGTGCCGGCGCTGCCGCCACCCGGCGGCTGGGCGGAGCGGAGCGGGCCGAGTTGGGCCGGAGTGCTGAAGCTGGCCGAGGCCCGCCTGCATGCGCTGCGTCCCGAGTACCGCCTGCTGCGGGTCACGCCGACCGACGGCCACCGCACCTGGCGGCTGCCGCTCTCGATCTCGACGCACCTGCTGGCCGAAAAGATCCTGTCGGCCAATGACGGCCGGTGCTCGGCGGCCCGCCCGGACGGGTGAGTCCCGCTATTTCGGCAGCTTGTCGATATCCTTGCGGATGTCGGAGAACTTGCGGCCCTCATAGGGAATGTGGTTGACGATGGCGAGGTGCCGCAGGCGATCCTGCAACGCCACCATCACGTCCTTAAGCGGCATGCAGTCGGCCCCCTCGACGCCATACTGGCTGGCCAGCCGCCGGAAATACTGGTGCCGCGCCTCCTCCAGCGCCTTCTGCTGCACGAGGACATTGTCGAGCCCGGCCAGCATGTCCGAGACGATGGCGCTGGAGTAGATCTCCTTGACCGACCAGGTGACTTCCGGACCGGCGACGATCTCCTGGCCGAGCACCTCCTCCTTGCCGCCCACCGCAACCCCGCCGTAGAAATCGACCCCTGCGAGGAAGCGCTCGATCCCGACATTCCAGGGCAGCAGCGTGCCGGGGGGCAAGACCTTGTAGGGCTTGGGATCGGCGACCACGTCGGTGTCGATGATCGCCCGGGTATCGTACTCGAAGCCGAACTTGCCCTCGGCCTGGACCTGGCCCACTTCGAGCGCCTCGTTGGAATAGCCGATCTTGAACTTGCCGTTCCAGGCGCGGTTCTCCATCCCGATGGCAAACTCGAGGTTCTGTCCTTTGCCCCTGACGGGCAGCTTGACGACGACCTCGGTGGGCGTGAAACGCCCCTCCTTGGGATCGAAGACGAAGGCAACCTCGCCGCCCTTGAACTCGATACGGGCATCCATGTTGCCGGACCACGCCGCTGTCCAGGCGTGCTGACCGGCGCCGGCGATGAACTCGGCCCCTGTCTTCGCCGTATAAGCGGTGGCATCAACCATGGCCCCGACCATCCGGTCGGTGATCGCCATCGCCCTGGCCGCGAGGGCGGCGAGCAGGGAGCGATCCTCGGGGCTGAGCAGATAGATGATCCGGCTGGGATCGAGGTCCTGGAACAGGGCCGGCATCACCTGATAGTTGAGCGCGCTCGCAAGGCCGGGCGAAACCGCCGCCGCGCAGGTAACCGGCGGTTTCGGGACCGCCGCCGCTATCGCCTCCAGCACCGTGCGTCCGTCCTCGAGCGGATGGGCGGCCGCACATGCGCCCGCCCTGTCGCCCGCCAGCCCGCGGAACTCGGTGCCGCCCAGTGGCCCGATGCGGCGGCACGAGGTGCCGGTCGGGCCGCCGGTGAAGTAGTGAAAGCCGTACTCGCCCGGGCACATGCAATCGAGGAAGGCAGGCGACGGCGCCACTCCGACCTTGGCGAACAACTGTTGCAGCTTGCTGCCGTCGAGCTTCGACATGGCCTTGGCGACCGCCTGCTGGTCGCCGGGCAGCGCCTCCTGGGCGAGCGCCGCCTGCGGCGCGAAGGCAAGGGCCAGCAAGAGGAACGTGGCGAACGTCTTCATGGCAGCGTGCTCCCGAGTTCGTTGAGGAACTGGCCCGGGTCGAAGCCGGTATCTTCGACGAAGTACCAGCGATCGGCCATGGTCATGCCAGGTGGCGTGGCGAGGCCGCGTGTGATGCGGCGCAGCGCCATGGCTGCAGGCTCGTTTTCCTGCCAGGCATGGGCGAGGATGGTGGCATAGTAGGCGTAGCCCGCATTGACCGGCATGTCGGCGCACACGCTGGGGCCCGCAACCAGCCTGAGGCAGGTCCGGCCTTCGACGAACTCATAGATCAGCGTGCCGTCCCAGTAGCGATCCACCCACTCGGCCGGCAGCTTGCGGCTGTGGTTGTGATAGGGGCTCGAATGGATACCCATCTCGACGAAGTCCTGCCCCTCCGGCCGGAGGAAGCTGAACCAGGCACTGTGCCCGGGCCACATCTCGACCACCTTCTCGCCGGCCAGCGCCAGGACCACGGTCCGGGTGCGCCCGGGATCGAAGCCGAGCGTCAGACGCGTCGGGGTCAGGGCGCTGCGATCGTCGAGCGCCAGCAGCGGCGCGGCCGAGATGAAGCCGGTCTTGGCCCAAGCGTTGCCGGCCGGCACAACGACCTCGAGCCCGTCGGTCGTGTAGCGTGCAAAGCTCTCGAAATTGCCGCCGGCGACCGCGGCCGGCTCGAAAGCCGGTGTCGGCGCACCGTCGAACAGCGTTTCGACTGGTAGGGGCTCGACCCCCGGAGCCGGCTCGGCGGCAATGGCCGCGACCGTCGCCGCGCGTCGCTCGACATGGATCGCCCGCAGCGCCATCTGCGCCGGCAAACCGGCATCGGCCGCGTGGGAAAAGGCATAGAGCCGGTAGCCCGCGCCCTCGGCAACGTTTTTCCACGGCCGGGCGACGACCTCCTTGCCATCGAGTTCGACCGAAACCCAGCCCGGGCGGAGCACGAAGGTAACCTCGCGCGGCGCTTTCCCCGGCAGCACCAGCTTGTCATAGTCGTCCGTGCCGTGCGGATCGACGTGCATCTCGCTCGCCGCGCTACCATCGGCCTGCCGGATCCAGTAGAAGCGCACGCACGGCCATGCGGGGTCGTTGCCCATGACGCCGCCCCAGCCGGTCTCGGCCAACGAAACGCCGAAGCCGCTGGTACGGTCCGGATCGAATTCGTAGCTGATGCGCACCTCGGCATCACCGTGGAAGGCATCGAGCCAGACCACCGGGTCGCTTGTCAGCAGCCCGACCTTGCCCCAGCCATTGTCCGGTGGCACGTCGACGATGAATGCGTCGTCCTCGTAGCGTGCGTGCTGCTCGAAGATGCCGCCATGCGCCTGATGCGGCAGGAAGAGGTCGGTCGGAGTGCCTGCGAACAGCACCTGTTCGGCGGGCGCCATCCAGTCGTCCGGCCCCGCTTCGGGCCCTGCCGGAACCGACTCCTCGGCAGGCGCCTCTTCGATCGCCACCTCGGCCTCGGGCTCGGGCGCGAACCGGTCATCGACGCGACCGGCCGTGAGCGACTGCGCCATCCGGGCCACCACCGGATCGAAGAGCCGGCGCTGCGCGCGGGCATAGCTCGCCTCGAACATGTGGATCGCCTCGCCGGCGAGGATCACCTTGCGATAGAAGATGTCGCTGCCGCGATAGCCGGAGAGCACATACCAGTCCTCCCCGCTGCGGCGATAGGTGATCCTTGCGTAGTCGCCACTGGCCAGATCGTCCTCGAGCAGTTCCTCGAGCGTCCATCCGAAGACATTGTAGGCGCCGTAGACGAAGAACCTCGCGACGCCGTGTGGCGCCGTGAAGCTGCGCCCGTCATCGTTCTGCGGCGCCTCGTCCATCTCGAACAGGTCGGCAGGATACGCGATGCCGGTGCCGAAACGGTCATTGACCCAGGTGGTCCAGTCCTCGTCGGCGGGCAGCGGTGCCAGGGCGAGTTCGGCCTCGTCCTCCGCTTCGTCCTCCGCTTCGACTGCCTCCGGTTCCACCCCGGGAGGATCGCCGGCCAGGATGTAGCGCCCGAAGGCCCAGCCCTGTTCGCCATCCTCGAGTTCGACCTTGAGCCAGTCGCCGCGCCGGGCAATGACCCGCACGACGGTGTCCGGCCCCATCCTGCGCAGTATCCGATAGGTCGTGCCCGGTCCGGCACGCAACGCAAGAAAGTTGTCGCCCTGCGGGTCGAGGCCCCCCACATGGTCCGCATCCGCCGCCGTCGGAGCGAGGGCAAGTGCGGCAGTGACGAGACCGGCGCGCAGCAGGCCAGACCAGATGCTCATGAGCGGACTCCCGAAGACCTGCCGGCGCGGCGAGTCGACAGGCGCTCGACCACCTGCCGGGCAAGCGGCAGGGCCGACCGGGGCACCGGCAGTGCGACCGTGACATATTGCGGGCCGAAGCGCGCGAGATAGGCGTAGGTGACCGCGAGCGTCCCCGGCGGGCCTGGATCGAGATCGACGCCCGCGAGCCAGGTCAGGACGGCAGACCAGACATGCAGCACGCCGTTGAGCATCAGCCCGTCGGTCCCGACGATCACCTCACGCGAAGCCGACTGGAGCTGGCGGCGCATCACCCAGCCGCCGAGGAAATAGGCGGCGGCCATCAGGAGGGCCACGAGTCCCGCCATGCCCAGCATGGCCGGAGCCACCTCCGGATCGAACAGGGCGAAGGCGCCGAAGATCAGGACGACGAGCCCGACGACCAGCGCCAGTGCGCCGCGCTTGTCGTCGCGGTCGGCGGCAACGGCCCGCGCCGCGAAGACCTCGAACTCGGCCTCCGCGACGGTCCAGCGGGCAATGACATTTCGCCCTGAGAGGAGATCGGCACGGACCCGTGCGAACCTGCGCAGCAGCAGTGCCACGGCGAGCCCGGCAATGAGCGCGAAGACGGCGAGCAACGTGATGGCGTGCATGGTGTAGCCGAATGCTGCGAACAGGGCGTCGCCGGCCAACCACTGCAGCAGCAACCAACCCACCGCCACCGCCGCGACGCCGAGGGATATCCAGGCCCCGACCAGAGGATTGCTGCGCAAGCCAGACCACCTTCCCACCGCCGCCGGACATCGATCGCTCCGGCTCGGCACTCAAATCAGTCTGCCATGCCGGCCATCTCGGGGACTTGACGCCGATCAACTCGGAGAGGCGGCACCCGTGTCCGGGCCGACAAACCTGCTTACCCACATTGCGAAGCAATTCAGGAGCGGGCGAATTTCTGTTTTCTTTCAGATAGTTGATAGGGTGACTCACCGTTCGTATGCGTTTCAGAAATACAATCAGCTTTGACATATGAAATTTGCTGGGCCATAAAGGCGACGACAGCCCGCGCCAAGACGGGCTCGCGGATGGAGGACGGAATGGCCGAAATCGGAGTGCACGCGCGCCCGCTGCCGGGACTTCCCGAGACCCATGCGCGGATCCCGGTGTGGAACGCCGAGGACTGGTACTACGAGGATTTTCTCGTCGGCGACCGCATCCGCTCGATCCGGCGCACCATTTCGGAAGGCGAGTCGATGCTGTTCAACTCGCTGGTGATGGACCACCACCCCTATGTCTCGGATCGCGAGTTCGCCGAGCAGCAGGGCGTGTTCGGCAAGCGCCTGGTCGCCGGCGCCATGGTGTTTTCCTATGGACTGGGACTGGTCGCGACCAACTGCCTCAACTCGTTTTCCTACGGCTACGACCGGCTGCGCTTCATCAAGCCGGTCTTCATCGGCGACACCATCTACACCATCCGCGAGAACCTCTCGAAGCAGGTCGACAGCGAGACCATGGGCAAGCTCCGGGTCAGCTACTCGGTCTACAAGGGCGAGGGCGAGTTGGTCCTTTATGCCGAGCACCTGCTGACGGCGCTGTATCGCGACCCCGCTCCGTTCGCCGAGGAGGCCAGGCAGCGCCAGACGGAGAAACGGGCCCGAAAGCAGCAGGCAGCCGCAGAACGGGCGGGCGACAATGGCTGAGCCGGTCGCGCTGCGCGGCATGACGTGGAACCACAGCCGCGGCTACGACCCGATGGTCGCGACGTCCGCCGCCTATGCCGCGGCGCATCCGGGCGTTTCGATCAGCTGGGAGAAGCGCTCGCTGCAGGCCTTTGCCGACCAGCCGATCGAGACGCTGGCGGACCGCTACGACCTGCTGGTGATTGACCACCCGCATGTCGGGGAGGTGGCACGCAACCAGCTGCTGCTGCCGCTCGACGGGATCGGGCGCGACGACGAGCTCGCCGTCCTCGCCGGCCAATCCGTAGGCCTCTCACATGTCTCGTATGCCTTCGACGGGCGGCAATGGGCCCTCGCGATTGATGCGGCGACGCCGGTCGCGGCCTTCCGCCCGGACCGGATCGGGGCAGCGCCGACGCGCTGGGACGAGATGCTGGCGCTGGCCCGCGCCGGCGAGGTCTGCTGCGCGCTGGTGCCGATCAATGCGCTGATGACCTTTTTCGGTCTTGCCAGGAACAAGGGCTACGCGGTTGCAGATGGCGACGAACTGCTGCGCCGGGATGCCGCTGCGGAGATCCTCGAGCACATGCGTGAGTTGGTGGCGCTCGTCGATCCGCGCTGCCTCGGGCTCGACCCGATCGGTATCTACGAATGGATGGGACGGTCGGAAACGGCGCCTGCCTACTCGCCCTATGGCTATGGCTACACCAACTACAGTCGGCCGGGCTATTGCCGCTATCCGCTGGTCTTTGCCGACGCGCCAGGCCTTGGCGACAACGGTCCGCGTGGCACCGTGCTGGGCGGCACCGGGATCGCCGTGTCGGCCCGTTCCCGACACGCCGAAACCGCACTCGACTACGCCTTCGCGGTCGCCGCGGCGGACTGCCAGAAGAGTCTCTACTTCGAGAGCGGTGGCCAGCCGGGCAATGCCGCCGCATGGGAAGATGCCGGCTGCAACGCCGCCTGCCGGGACTTCTTCGCGAACACCCGCGCGACCCTCGAGAGCGCGTGGCTGCGGCCGCGTTACGACGGCTACATGGGCCTGCAGGAACGAGCCGGCGACATCGTCCACGCCTGCCTGAGGGGCGAAGCGAGCGTCGACGCGACCAGTGCCGCGCTGCAGCGGGCCTATGCGGAGAGCCGCAGATGAGCGCCTCCGGCCGCACCGACCTGCCGCTCGAAGGCCTGCTGGTCGTCGATTTCAGCCAGTTCCTCTCGGGTCCGCTCTGCGCCCTCAAGCTCGCCGACCTCGGCGCCCGCGTCATCAAGATCGAGCGGCCGGGTCAGGGCGACCTGTGCCGCACGCTCTACCTGACCGACACCGATATCGGCGGCACCAACAGCCTCTTCCACGCCATCAATCGCAACAAAGAGAGCTTCACCGCCGACCTGCGCGACCCAGGCGACCGGGCCATGCTGAACCAGCTCGTCGCCCGGGCGGACGTGGTGATGCAGAACTTCCGGCCCGGTGTAATGGACCGGCAGGGCTTCGGCTACGAGGCCGTGAAGGCGCTCAATCCGGACATCGTCTACGCCGGGATTTCCGGCTATGGCGAGGACGGTCCGTGGGTCGACCTGCCGGGACAGGACCTGCTGGCACAGTCGCGCTCGGGGTTGCTCTGGCTGACCGGCAGCGCCGGCGACCCACCGATGCCGATGGGCCTCGCCGTCGCCGACATGCTCGCCGGCAACGCACTGGCGCAGGGTATCCTCGCCGCATTGATCCGCCGGCTGCGCACAGGCCGCGGAGCACTGGTGCAGACCTCGCTACTCGAGGCGCTGCTGGACTTCCAGTTCGAGGTGCTGACCACCCACCTCAATGACGGCCGGCGTCCGCCGCTACGGCCCCAGGTCAACGGCGCCCATGCCTATCTGGGGGCACCCTACGGCGTCTATCGCACCCTGGACGGATGGCTGGCGCTGGCCATGACCCCCTCGCTCGAGCGCCTGGCCAACCTGATGGGCATTGCCGGACTAGACGGCTACTCCGCCGATCGGTCCGCCGCGATGCGAGCCCGCGACACCATCAAGCGGGTCATCGCCGACGCCGTCGCGACCCAGCCGACGGCGCACTGGCTCGCGCTGCTGCAGCCGGCCGACATCTGGTGCGCCGAGGTGCTCGACTGGCCGCGCCTGTTTGCCGACGAGGCCTTCCGCCGCCTCGGCATGGTGCAGCACATCTCGGGCGACGGTGTATCGCTCGACACGCTGCGGGGCCCGCTGCGCCTCGACGGCGAGGCCCTCACCAATCCAAGACCGGCCCCCGCCCTTGGCGCGGACCGCGACAGGATCATCCGGGAGTTCGGGCTCGTGCCCGATGCCGATGAACGAACCACGCGGATGTCCGCGAACTGACTGCAACGGCGCGAGCCTCGCGCCCTGAAGGGAGGACGACCATGAAGAAGACTATCGCAGCCCTGGTGCTGGGCACCGCGCTCGTCGCGGTGGGCGGCACGTCGATGGCGGCGGACGACTGGGGCAAGTTCGACGGCTACACGCTGCGCGTCAAGCTGATCGGCGGCGCCCAGTACGAGCCGCTCTACGCAGAGATCCCGAAATGGGAAGCGGCGACCGGCGCCAAGGTGGACATCCTGAGCCGCAAGAACCATTTCGAGCTCGACCGCGAAATCAAGCAGGACATCGCGGCCGGCACGCTCGACTGGTGCATCGGCTCCAACCACACCTCGTTCGCCCCGCAATACGGCAACATCTACATCGACCTCAATGGTGTGGTGAAACCCGAGGTGCTGGCCGAGTTCGACCAGCTGGCCCTGCAGAACTCCACCGTCAACGGCCGCCTCGTGCAGTTGCCGCGCCATTCCGACGTCTCGAACCTGTTCTACAAGAAGTCGCTCTACGAGGACCAGGCCAACAAGGACGCCTTCAAGGCCAAGTACGGCTACGACCTCGCCCCGCCCGAGACCTTCGACCAGTTCAAGGACCAGGCGATCTTCTTCGCCAAGGCGCCGGACTTCTTCGGCACCCAGTACGTGGGCAAGGACGAGGCCATCACCGGCCGCTTCTACGAGATGCTGGTGGCCAATGGCGGCGCCCTGTTCGACGAGAACTGGAACCCGACCTTCAACTCGCCGGCCGGCGTCAAGTCGCTGATGTGGTTCAAGGAGCTCTATGACGCCAAGGCCGTGCCGGCGGGCGTGCTGAACTATCTGTGGGACGATACCGGACTGGGCTTCGGCTCGGGCACCGTGGCCCTCAACCTCGACTGGGCCGGCTGGGCCGGCTACTTCAACGACCCGGCCAACTCCAAGGTCGCGGGCGATGTCGGCGTGATCCGCGCGCCCAAGGGCGACGGCGGCAAGCGTTCGGGCTGGTCGGGCAGCCACACCTTCTCGATCACCGAGACTTGCGACAACAAGGAAGCGGCGGCTTCCCTGATCAGTTTCCTCACCGACCACGACCGGCAGATGATCGAGGCCCGCACCGGCCTGCTACCGACCCGCACGCAGGTGTGGAAGGACGTCAAGGCCGAGTTCGAGGCGGCCGGCAATGCGTTCCAGGCCAATGTCGTCGATACCTATAGCCAGTCCATGGCCGAGGACGCCTTCACCCCGCCGCTGATCGAGCCCTGGATCGAGGTCTCCAACGTCATCTGGCCGAACCTGCAGAAGGGCATTCTTGGCGAGATGGACCCGCAGGCCGCGCTCGATGATGCCGCCGCCAAGGCGAAGGTGATCATGGAGGACGCCGGCTACATCAAGTAGCCGAGCACCACCGACCGAGGGGCGGCCCGCCGCCCCTCCCCTGCCCCCCGAGAAGCCGGCCGGATCACCTCATGCTGTTCAGGCGACGCGAACGCGCCACACCCTACCTGCTGCTGATGCCCGCCCTTGCCATCATGGCCTTCGTGGTGGTGATCCCGCTCGGCTTCTCGCTCTATACGAGTTTCACCGGCTACCGGCTGATCAAGCCGGAGACGATCAACGACTTCGTCGGCTTCCGCAACTACCAGCGCATCCTCGCCGACCCCGAGTTCTGGATCCCGTTCGGACGCACGGTACTCTTCCTCACGGTGGCGCTGAATGTCGAGTTCCTGCTCGGCCTCGGCATTGCACTGCTGATCAACCAGATCACCTGGGGACAGCGCACGCTGCGCACCATCATGATGTTCCCCATGATGTTCTCGCCCATCCTCGTCGGCTTCCAGTTCAAGTTCCTGTTCAACGACAATATCGGGGTGGTGAACAACGCCCTGCAGTCGCTGGGGCTGACCGGCTTCGCCGTGCCCTGGCTGGTCGACGGCTTCCTCGCCTTCTTCTCCATCACCTTCGCCGAGGTATGGATGAGCACGTCGGTCTTCGCCATCCTGTTGCTGGCGGGCCTGTTCGCCATGCCGCGGGACCCGATCGAGGCGGCGCGCGTGGACGGCTGCAACCCGTGGCAGACCTTCCGGCACATCACGCTGCCGTTCCTGATGCCCTTCGCCTATATCGCCATGGCCATCCGCTCGCTCGACGTGGCGCGCGCCTACGACATCGTCAAGGTGATGACCGCCGGCGGCCCGGCGGGGCGCACGGAACTGCTCTGGACCCTTATCGCGCGCACCGGCTACGAGAACTCGCGCATGGGCATGGCCAACGCCATGGCCTATTTCTCGACCATCCTGTCGATCCTGTTCACCTGGTACTTCTACAGAAAGCTGGTGGCCTCCCGCCGCTACATGGGAGGGCTGGAATGAGCGACGCCGTGGAAAGCCGGACGTCGAAAGCGCTGAAGCGCTTCGCGCTGACCGCGCTCACCTTCCTGCTCATGGTGGTGATGTGCGTGCCGGGCCTGTGGGTCATCCTGTCGGCGTTCCGGCCGAACGCCGAAATCCTCTCCAAGCCGCCGATCTGGGTGCCCGAGCGGCTGACGCTCGACAACTTCGCCAAGATCTTCGGCTTCGGCTCCGACCAGATCGCCATCCCGGTCGTTTCGTACTTTACCAACTCGCTGGTCATTGCACTGACCTCGACGGTGATCGCGCTGCTGATCGGCATGGCCGGCGGCTATGCCTTCGCCCGCTACCGCTTCCGCGGCAAGGCGGGAATCTTCCTCGGGCTGATGCTGTTCCGCGCCGTGCCGGGCATCGCGCTATCGCTGCCGGTGTTCATGCTGTGGAGCTGGATGGGATTGATCGACACCCAGCTCGGGCTGATCATCGTCTATGTCAGCCTCAACGTGCCGTTCACCATCTGGCTGATCGACGGCTTCTTCCGGCAGATCCCGATGTCGCTGTCGGAGGCCGCGCAGGTGGACGGCTGCACGGCCTGGCAGGCGTTCTGGAAGATTGAGTTTCCGCTGGCCCGTTCCGGCATCGCCGCCGCCGGCGTCTTCGCCTTCCTCACCTCGTGGAACGAGTATGCGCTCGCCAGCCAGCTGACCCGCTCCACCGACTCCAAGACACTGCCCGTGGGCCTGCTCGACTTCACGGCGCAGTTCACCATCGACTGGGCGGGCATGTGCGCCATGGCGGTGATCATCATCATCCCGGCGCTCATCCTCACCTTCCTCGTCCAGAAACATCTGATCGCCGGGCTCACCTTCGGCGGCGTGAAAGGATAGCCCATGGCGGACATCAGCCTGGAAAAGGTCGTCAAGAAGTACGGTGCCGTCGGCGTCGTGCACGGCATCGACCTCAGGATCGCGCATGAGGAATTCGTCGTTCTGGTCGGGCCCTCCGGCTGCGGCAAGTCGACCACGCTGCGCATGATCGCCGGCCTCGAGGACATCACCGGCGGGCTGATCCGCATCGGCGACCGCGTGGTCAACGACCTGCCGCCGCGCAAGCGCAACATCTCGATGGTGTTCCAGAACTATGCGCTCTATCCGCACATGAACGTGCGCGAGAACCTCGGTTTCGGGCTCAAGATCGCCGGCGAGCCCCCCGAGCGGATAGCGGTGCGGGTCAACGAGGCGGCCGAAATCCTCGGCCTGACGCCGCTGCTCGAGCGGACCCCGGCCGAGCTCTCGGGCGGGCAGCGCCAGCGCGTCGCCATGGGACGGGCGATCGTACGCAACCCGGACGCGTTCCTGTTCGACGAGCCGTTGAGCAACCTCGACGCCAAGCTGCGCGGCCAGATGCGGGCCGAGATCAAGAAGCTGCACCAGAAGGTGCGGACAACGGTGGTCTACGTCACCCACGACCAGGTCGAGGCGATGACGCTGGCCGACCGCATCGTGGTCATGCGCGACGGCCATATCGAGCAGGTCGGAACGCCCATGGAGGTGTTCAACCACCCGCGCACCACCTTCGTTGCGACCTTCATCGGCTCGCCGCCGATGAACCTCCTGCCGGCGCGGATCGCCGGCACGGCGGTGCGGCTGGCCGACGGCACCGAAGTGCCTGTTCCCGATCGGCTGAGGCCGTTCGTCGCCGATGGCGAGGACCTGACGCTGGGCATCCGGCCCGACGACATCAGCCCGGTCGGCCACGGCCTCAGCCAGGACGGTCCCGGGGCCGAAATCGACCTGACGGTGGAACTGGCCGAGCCGCTGGGCATGGAGAGCCTGCTCTACACCCGCGCCGCCGGGCAGGAAGTACTCGCCAAGCTCTACGGTCCGCGCCTCGTAGTGCCGGGGGAGCGACTGAGCTTCCGCCTCGCCCTCGACCGCGCGCACCTGTTCGACGCGCGGACGGGGCTGTCGGTACGCTCGCGGCAGAACGGAGGACACTGACGATGCAGCGCATGGGCATGGTGATCGGGCTCAAGCCCGACAGGGTGGCCGAATACAAGCGGCTGCATGCCGCAGTCTGGCCGGAGATCCTCGGCAAGATCAGCGAATGCAACATCACCAACTACTCGATCTACCTCAAGGAGCCGGAGAACCTGCTGTTCGGCTACTGGGAATACCTGGGTAGCGACTTCGCGGCCGATGCCGCCCGCATGGCGGCCGACCCGCGCACCCAGGACTGGTGGGCCGTCTGCATGCCGTGCCAGGAGCCGCTGCCGGCGCGCAAGGAGGGCGAGTGGTGGGCGATGATGGAAGAGGTGTTCCACCATGACTGAGCAGCGGCTCGCGGCGCTGGGCAGTTGCTACACCTCGGTGCTTCACGACGTGATGCGGGGCATGGGCCTGCGCAATTTCACGCTGCCGCCGCGCCTGCGCCCGCTCGATCCTGCCGGTATCCTCACCGGCCCGGCCTTCACGATCGAGGGCCGCATCGACGAGACCGCCGACGCGCACCGGACGCTGCTCGAGTGGACGGGACTGCTCTCGAAGTGCCCCCCCGGCCATGTCTGGGTCGCCCAGCCGCACAACCAGCTGGTGGCGCAGATGGGCGAGCTCTCCGCCGAGACACTGCACCGGAAGGGCGTGCTGGGCGTCGTCACCGACGGGGCGCTGCGCGACACCAGTTTCATCCTTCGGCTTGGCTTTGCCTGCTGGGGCACCTTCCATACCCCGCGCGATGTGGTCGGGCTGTGGCTGCCCACCGCCATCGGCCAGCCGATCATGATCGACGATGTGCGGATCAACCCGGGCGACTGGGTGCATGGCGACCGCGACGGCATGGTGGCGATCCCCGCCGCGATGCTGGACGAGGTAATCGAGAAGGGCGTCGCGGCGATGAACACCGAGAGCAAGGTGCGCCGCGCCATCATCGAGGGCATGGATCCGCAGCAGGCCTATCTGACCTACGGGAAATTCTAGCCGATGCGCATCGCCGAGCTCGAGATCCGTGCCTGCCGCCATTCGGGCTCGACCATCGCCGGGGCCGCGATGCGCGACGGACAGAGCCAGGACGGGCTCGAGTACCTGGTGCACACGCTGCGCACCGAGGACGGGTTTTCGGCCTCGATGTTCGGCTTTGCCGGCCGCTCCGCTCTCGGTGCGGCACACCAGGCCGCCGCCTCGCTGCGTCCCTTCTTCGTCGGCCGCAATGCGCTCGACCGCGAAACAGCCTGGCAGGACTGGCGCACGGCGGACCGCTGGTGGCATCATCTGCCGATCTACAGCTATGGGCCGCTCGACTGCTGTCTCTGGATCCTTGCCGCGGAGGCGGCCGGACAGCCGCTGTGGCGCTACATCGGCGGCGCCCGCAACCGGGTGCCGGTCTACGTCTCCTCGCTCGTCCTCGCCGATGCCGAGGCCTATGCCGCCGAGGCGCGTCAGGTCCAGGCAGCGGGGATGAAGGCCTACAAGATCCATCCGCCGGGCAAGTCGCTCGAGGCCGACATCGCCATCCACCGTGCGGTGCGCGCGGTGGTGGGGCCGGATTTCACCCTGATGTCCGATCCGGTCGCGCCGTACTCGCTGGAGGAAGCGGTACGACTCGGGCGGGTGCTCGAGGAGCTCGGCTTCGCCTGGCTCGAGGAGCCGCTGCCCGACGAGGCCTTCGGTGCGCTGCGCGAACTGAGCCGGGTGCTCGACATCCCGGTGGTGGGGACCGAGGTGCTGCCCAGGCACCCTTACTCGGTCGCCGAGTGCGTCGCCTCGCGCGTCGTCGATGCGGTGCGCGCCGACCCGTCCTGGAGCGGCGGCATCACTGGCACGCTGAAGACGGCGAGGCTGGCCGAGGCGTTCCACATGAAGTGCGAGCTGCACACCACCATCCTCGCCCCGCTGGAACTGGTGAACCTCCACCTCAATGGCGCCATCGCCAACTCGAGCTACCTCGAGCTGCTCTGGCCGCGCGCACCCTTCGACTTCGGCCTTCTGGCGCCGCTACCGATCGCCGGCGGCATCGCCACCATGCCCGAGGCCCCCGGCCTCGGCATCGGCCTCGACTGGGACCTGATCGACAACGACACCATCGCGGTACTCTAGCCATGGCCACGACCGACACCCGCCTGCTGCTGCTCAGCGACGCCGACAATGTGCTGGTCGCGCGGGCGACCATCGAGGCCGGCGAGCCCGTCATGGTCTCAGGGATCCCGGTCACCATGCCGGCCCGCATCATCATGGGACACAAGCTCGCCCGGCGGACGATCCCGGCCGGCGCGCTGGTCCTGAAGTACGGCGCCCCGATCGGCACGGCGACGCGCGACATCGCCATCGGCGAGCATGTCCACCTCAACAACTTGAAGAGCAACTATACCGCTACGCACTCCCTGGAGGCGGCCCAGGCCGAGGCGGAAGGAGTCCAGCAATGAGCGAACTGACCGGCTATCTGCGCGCCGATGGGCGCAAGGGCATCCGCAACATCGTCGCCGTCGCCTACCTGGTCGAGTGCGCCCACCACGTGGCACGCGAGATCGCCTGGCCGCAGCGCGACCGGGCCCATGTCATCGGGTTCCCCGGCTGCTTCCCCAATGCGTATGCGCAAAGGATGATGGAGCGGCTGTGCACCCATCCCAATGTCGGGGCGGTGCTGCTGGTCTCGCTCGGCTGCGAGAGCTTCAACCGTTACGCCCTCGAAAAGGTGATCCGCGACAGCGGCCGGCCGGTCAAGGCGCTGGTGATCCAGCGCGACGGCGGCACCCGGGCGACCATCCGCGACGGCGAGGCTTGGGTCGCGGCGCAGGTCGCCGCACTCGCCGAGACTCCGCGGGTCCCCATGGCGGTCTCCGAGCTGGTCGTCGGCACGGTCTGCGGCGGCTCGGACGGCACCAGCGGCCTTTCCGGCAACCCAGCCGCCGGCCGCGCCTTCGACCGGCTGGTCGAAGCCGGCGCGACCTGCATCTTCGAGGAGACCGGGGAACTGATCGGCTGCGAGGAAATCATGGCGGCCCGCGCCAGGACGCCGGAGCTGGGCGACGAGTTGCGCGCCGCGGTGGCCAAGGCCGCCCGCTACTACGCTACCCTCGGCTATGGCAGCTTTGCCGCCGGCAATGCCGATGGCGGCCTGACCACGATCGAGGAGAAGTCGCTCGGCGCCTATGCCAAGTCCGGGGCCTCGCAGATCGCCGGCCTGATCAAGCCCGGCGACCTGCCGCCGCGCGGCGGGCTCTACCTGATGGACGTGGTGCCCGACGGCGAGGTGCGCTTCGGCTTTCCCAACATCTCGGACAATGCCGAGATCGTCGAGATGATGGCATCGGGGGCGCACCTGTCGCTGTTCGTCACCGGGCGCGGCTCGGTGGTCGGCTCGGCCCTCGCGCCGGTCATCAAGATCGCCGCCAACCCGCACATGTACGAGCGACTGGCCGAGGACATGGACGTCAATGCCGGACGCATCATCACCGGCACCGCCTCGCTCGACGAGGTCGGCGAGGAGATCTATCGGCTGGTGCTTGGCGTCGCGGCCGGCGCCGAGACCAGGTCCGAGGCGCTCGGTCATGCCGAATTCATCCTGACCTACAAGAGCTTCGAGCCGATCGGCCCGGCCTGCCTGCCGGCCTAGCCCCCCGCCCACACCGAAGGAGGAGCACTTTGGACTTCATCGACACCCACCAGCACCTGATCTACCGCGACCGCTTCGGCTATGGCTGGACCACGGGCATTCCCGCGCTGGCCAGCGGCGACTTCACCTTCGCGGACTATCGCAGGCTGACCGAGGGGGCCGGCGTCGCCGGGACGATCTTCATGGAGGCGGGCGTCGACGACGCCGATTACCAGAAGGAGGCGCGCTTCATCGCCGGACTGGTGGGCACGGACGGGCTGCTCGGCCAGATCGCCTCGTGCCGACCGGAGGAGGAGACCGGCTTCGAAGCCTGGCTGGACGAGTGCGGCGGGCTCAAGGTGGTCGGCTTCCGGCGCATCCTGCACGTGATGCCCGACGATCTCTCCCGTTCGAGCCTGTTCCGCGCCAACCTGCGCCGGATCGGCGCCGCCGGCCTCGCCTTCGACATCTGTGTCCTCGCCCGGCAACTGCCGATTGCCGCCGAGCTGGCGCGCGCCTGCGGCGAGCAGCAGCTGGTGCTCGACCACTGCGGTGTGCCCGATATCGCCGGGGACGCCTTCGAGGCCTGGGCCGCCGGGATCGACGCGCTGGCCGCGCTGCCCCATGTCAGCGTGAAGCTCTCCGGCATCACCGCCTATTGCGCGCCGGGCACGGCGAACACCGCGACGCTGCGACCCTGGGTCGATCACGTGCTCGATCGCTTCGGCCCCTCCCGCATCGTCTGGGGCGGTGACTGGCCGGTGGTCAATCTCGGCTCAGGCCTGCGCGAATGGATCGGCATCACCGGGGAATTGCTGGCGGGACTATCACCCGGCGAGCGCCAGGCCATCGCCGGTGGCAATGCACGCGAGATCTACGGCGTCTAGTCCCGGGGCCCCGCGATTTTCGGTGCTTCCGTACCGACACCGCGTGCAACGGCCTTGCATCGTCCCGGCGCGGTTGGCATCCGTCGGGGATGGCCGGAGGCGAAGAAGTGGAAGCCATGCAGGACGAGCAGAAATACACCGCGCCGGCGCTCGAGAAGGGCCTCGACATCATCGACGTGCTGTCCTCGCAGGACCACGGACTGACGCAGATCGACATCGCCCGCACGCTCGACCGCTCGGTGGGCGAGATCTATCGCATGCTGGTGGTGCTGCAGCGCCGGGGTCTCGTGGCGCTCGATCCGGCGGGAGACCGCTACTATCTGACCACCAAGCTGTTCGAGATGGCCAACCGGACGCCGGTGATCGCCCGTCTCACCGTCGCCGCCGCCCCGATCATGGCCGAACTGGCCAACGCCACCGACGAATCCGTCCATCTGGCAGTGCTTTCGGACGAGAGCATCATCGTCATCGGGCAGGTCGACAATCCCGGCTATAATATCATGCGCGTGCGCCTCGGCGCCCGCATCCCGGCCTGGAAGACCTCCTCGGGACGGGTGCTGCTCGCCAACCTTCCCGATGAGAAGTTCGAGGCCTTCCTCGCCGAACACCCGCATCCGGACGGACTGCTGCCGGCGCGGCTGCGCCGCGAACTGGGCGGTATCCGCCGGCGCGGCTACGAGCAGATGCGCTCCTATGTGGTCAAGGGCGTCACCAACATCAGCGCTCCCATCATGTCTCACACCGGCATCGCCGCCGCCTTGACCATCCCCTATGTCGACCGCCACTTCGGCAGCGTGCCGATCGACGAGTGCCGGGAAATACTGGTGAAGGCCGCCGCCGACCTCTCCCGCGCTATCGGCGGCACCGTCCGCGCGGTGTCGGCGGATCGGGACGGCTGACCGTTTTCCCACCTACCCTCGCAGGTCG
The DNA here is from genome assembly GCA_041916695.1 of Devosia sp. GTDB lineage: Bacteria > Pseudomonadota > Alphaproteobacteria > Rhizobiales > Devosiaceae > Devosia_A. The sequence goes on from JAYRZA010000008.1 coordinate 110,545, forward strand.
ATGCCAAGCTGCTGCAGTTCGCCCAGGCTGTGGTCGAGCAGGTTCTCCCAACTGGCAAGGGGTTGGTGCGGGACATCGCGGTTGGCAGTGAGCGCCAGTTCGACCGCGAGCAGGTGCTCCGCCACCGACTTGCGGGAGACCAGCGAAACCTCCATCTCCGCCGCCAGCCGAAAGGCCTCGCCGGCAACCTCGCTGCAGCGCCGGTAGCTCTGCGCGGCGAAGGCCGTCGCCGCGGTGCCCGAAACGCCCGAGATGGCGCAGAACAGCCCAGTCGCATCGGCGGCGGGCAGACCCGTGGCGCGGCAGTCGAGGGTCAGCGTCCGCCAGGCACCGGCACCGTCGAGGCCATCCGTGGCATCGATGGCACGCTGCAGCACATCGAGCAGGGGACCCTGTTCGTCACCCTCGGCCAGGACAACGCTGCTCGCGTAGTCGTGCCCCTGAACCGAGACTTCGAGGCTGAGGCCCGCGCCGACGCCGCGGGCCAGTTCGCGGCAGGGCAAGGAGAAGGTCGGCAGTCTGCCGCGCAGGCTGACCTGCGGATCGCGGCCGCAGATCTGGCGGTAAAGCCCTTCCGCCGAACGCGGGGAGGGAGTCGGGTCGGCCCAGTGCAGGCTCGCCCCGATCAGCCGCCAGGCGGCAAACGCGGCCGGCGTCGCGGATGGCGTATGTAGCGGCAACGCGTCCATCATCCGGGCCTCGCGAGCAGCGGCGCCCGGCGAAGCGCGGCAAGATCGGCCGAGCCGGTGCAGAAGCAGGCGATCCGGAGCTGATCGATCACCGTCGAGAAATGCGCGATGACGGCGTCCGGGGAGTCGACGGCGGCATCGAGCACGCCGGCCGCCTGACCAGCCAAGTCCGCGCCGAGCCGGATGGCCTTGGCGACGTCGATACCGCTGCGAATGCCGCCCGAGGCGATCACCGTCGCCTCGGGACAGGCCGCTCGCACGCCGGCGATGGCACTGGCAGTCGGAATGCCCCAGTCTGCAAAAGCCCGCGCCACCTCCGCCTGCCGCGGCGTTGCGGCGCGCGGCGCCGCAACCGCCGCCCCGCGAGTGCCGCCGGCGCCGGCGACCTCGCTGAGGCGCACCCCCGCCACGCAGAGCCGGCGCGCCGTGGCCGCCGAGATGCCGGCGCCCACCTCCTTGACGACCAGAGGCACCTCGAGGGCCCGCGCCAGCGCCCCGATCTTGCCGAGCAGGCCGCGCCAGTCGCGGTCGCCTTCCGGTTGCACGGCCTCCTGCAACGGATTGAGATGAATGATCAGCGCATCGGCCTCGATCATGCCGACCGCGCGCCGCGCCTCGTCGATCCCGAAGCCGCGATTGAGCTGAGCGGCACCGAAATTGGCCAGCAGCGGCACCGACGGCGCCAGCTTGCGCAACTCGGAGCCGAGCCCGGAACTGCCTTGCCCTTCGATGGCAATCCGCTGCGAACCGACGGCGAGAGCGATGCCCAACTGCTCGCAGGCGATCGCCAGGTTGCGGTTGATCGCGCTCGCCCGCTCGGGGCCGCCGGTCATCGAACTGACGAGGAGCGGCGCGTTGATCCGCTTTCCGAGGAACTGCGTATCCAGCCTGATCTCGTCAAGGTGCAGTTCAGGGAGGGCGTGGTGCTCGAAGCGGATGATGTCGAAACCGGTCGCACCGGGCATCGCCTGGGCCTCTCCGGCGAGCACGATGTCGAGATGTTGCGACTTCCGATCCTTCAGCACGAGACGCTCTCTCCCAATCGCTTCGGTGCAGACTACGAGTGGGCTGGCGCCTCGGTTCACTTCGCGCGTTACCTTGCCGGAGGCAAAGTGTGAGCGATACGAGCACCGCCCCCGCTGCCACCCCTAACGAGGGCCTGGCGCGGCTGAAGAGCAGCCTCGAGTCCCGCCTCAAGGTGCTGGTCACCTCCGGGCCCGGCACGCCCCGGCACCTGCGCGAGGCGGTGCGCCACGCCCTGCTCGCCCCGAGCAAGCGGGTTCGTCCCATGATGGTGCATCTGGTTGCGGCGGGAGAAGACTTCCTGCACCTGCCGGCGCTCGATGCCGGCTGCGCCGTCGAGATGGTGCACACCGCTTCGCTGATCCTCGACGACCTGCCCTGCATGGATGATGCCAAGGTGCGACGGCAGCGGCCGACGACGCACGTGGTCTACGGAGAGGCGACGGCGATCCTTGCGGCCATCGCCCTGCTCAACCGTGCGTTCGGGGTCATCGCCGAACTGGACGACCTGTCGCCGGGGGTCCGCACCCAGCTGGCCGAGCAGCTCTCCGGCGCGGTGGGCTGGGAGGGGCTGGTGTCCGGCCAGGAACTCGACCTGCGTGGCAGCGACAGCGCGGATCCCGAGGCGATCGAGCGGCTCAACTGGCTGAAGACCGGCGTGCTGTTCGTGGCGGCCGCAGAGATGGGCGCGACCATCCGCGGCCTCGGGCCTGCGCAGACCGAGGCCGTTCGCACCTTTGCCACGCATCTGGGGCAGGCCTTCCAGACCGCCGACGACCTGCTGGACGTATCGGCTACCGCAGCGCAGGTCGGCAAGGACGTCGGCCAGGATCGCGACAAGACGACCATCGTCAGCCTGCTCGGTCCCGAAGTGGCGCGCCGGCGTTGCCGCGAGCATCTCGACCATGCCGAACGGGCCCTCTCGCAGACCAGCCTGGAGCCGCAACCATTCCGCACCCTGATGGGGCGCTACTTTGGGCCGTTGCAGACGGAGACGCCGTGACCGACGACGCCGCAGCCCTCCGCGTCAGCGGTCTCGAGGTAAGCTACAGGAGCCGCAAGGTGTTGCGGGGCCTCGACCTCGAGATCGAAGGCGGCACCATCTACGGGCTGCTGGGACCCAATGGCGCGGGCAAGACCACCTTGATCCGGACCATCTGCGGCCGGGTACGGCCCGGTGCCGGCAGCGTGACGGTAGCGGGGCGCGACAACCGCGATCGCAGTGCGCTGCGGCGGATCGGCCTCGTGCCGCAGGAGATCGCACTCTACGGGCACCTGACCATCCGTGAGAACCTCGAGACCTTCGCGCGCCTCTCCGGTCTCGACGCCGGCGCGGCGGACGCGGCACTCGGCTGGGTGCGCGAGATCGGCGGGCTGGGTGAGCGCTGGAACGAGCGTACCGAGGTCCTGTCCGGCGGCTGGAAACGCCGGGTGAACATCGCCGCGGCGGTCCTGCACCGGCCGAGTCTGCTCATCCTCGACGAACCCACGGTGGGCGTCGACATCGATGCGCGCAACGATCTGCAGGCCGTCATCGTCGGACTCAGCGCCGGCGGCATGGGGGTGCTTCTGGCCACCCACGATCTCGACCAGGCCGAGACGATCTGCGGCATGGTCGGCTTCCTCCGCAATGGCGTGATCGCGCCGCAGGGGGCGCCGCGCGACCTGGTCGACGAGCAGTTCGGCGAGAGCAGCGAGGTGATCGTCGAACTGCGCGCGCCGCTCGCCGAGGCACAGACCGCCGTGCTCGGGCGCGCCGGCTTCGTGCCGAGCAATGCCGGCATGACCTGGTCCATCCTCGACGAAACCGGGGCCGAGCACGCCGGCGATCTGGCCCAGCGTCTGGAACTGGTCGGTATCCGTGTCCGCGAGGTGCGGCTGCGCCGGCCGGGGCTGGACAGCCTGTTCGTCCGCCTCTCCCAGGATGGATCGCCCCGGGGAGCGGGCAGATGATCCTCGCCATGTTCCGCGTCATGCTGCTGGGCCTTGCACGCGATCGCGGCGCGCTGGCCATGGCCTTCATCCTGCCGCCGACGATCTTCGTAATCTTTGCCGCGATCTTTTCCGGCACCAGCGGCGACGGGTTGCGGCTGAAGCTTGCCTATGGCGTTACCGCCGCATCGGACAATGCCGTGCGTCTCGAAACCGAGCTGCGTGCCGAGCCTTCGCTGCGCATTGCCCCCGGCGTCGCCACGAGCGAGACCGAGGTGCGGGCCGCGGTGGCAGACGGAAGTGCCGATGCCGGGCTCGTGGTGCGCGGCGACCTCGTGGGCGAGGCGGACAGCGCCCCGATCCTGGTCCTGGTCGATCCGGGCAAGCTGATGGCCGGACCGATCGTTGCCGGTCATGTCCAGCGCATTCTCGCCACCCGGCTCGTCGACCTGGGCCTCGCCCGCACCGCCCCCCGGATCGAGGCGCTCGTCGGTGCGTTCACGCCCGAGCAATCGGCCCGCCTCGCCGCGGCGCTGGACGAACTCGCCACCGCGCCGCCGGAGCCGGACGACACCGGCGGACTGGTCTCGACCGAAACGATCGGTGGCGGCGGCGAGGCTGGCGCGACCGTGACGTACTATGCCGGGGCTGTGGCCATCCTGTTCCTGCTGTTTTCCGCCATGCAGGGCGCCGCGACGCTGATCGAGGAGCGCAGTTCCGGGATCGTCGACCGGCTGGCGGTCGGCCCGGCGGGAACCGACGTGGTGGTCGCCGGCAAGTTCGTGTTCCTGACGCTGCAGGGCATCGTTCAGGTGGGCCTGATCTTCCTGGTTGCGGTGCTCGTCTATGGGGTCGAACTGACGGCGCAACTGCCGGCCTGGGCCGCGACCACGGTGCTGGCGGCGGCCGCCGCGGCGGGTCTCGGCCTCGCCATCGCCTCGGCGTGCACCACCAAGCAGCAGGCGCAGACCATCACCACCTTCGTTGTGCTGGTCTCGTCGGCCATCGGCGGCTCGATGGTGCCGCGCTTCCTTATGCCGCCGTGGCTGCAGGAGATCGGCTGGTATACTCCCAACGCCTGGGCGATCGAGGCCTATCAGGGCGCGCTGTGGCGCAACGAGGGGATCGAGACGATCGCCGGCGCCCTGTTGCCGCTCGGCGGCCTGGCGCTTGTCGGGTTCGTGGCGGCTCTCGCGATCTCGCGCTGGCGGCTGAAGCTCTAGGAGAACACGGATGGCAACCGCAAACCCCAAGGCCGCCGCCAACCTGACCCCGCAGGACACCGCGATCGGCCTTTTCCTCGCCGCGATGATCGTCGGTTCGTGGCTGATCCTGCATGTGGGAGCGATCTTCATCGTCAACTGGGCCGTGCCGGCGACCTGGCCGTGGATCCCCGTCGTGATCGTGCTGCAGACGTGGCTGTTCGTCGGGATGTTCATCGTCGCGCACGATTCCATGCATGGCGCGCTGGTGCCACGGCAACCGGTCCTCAACGAGTGGATCGGGCGCGTCTGCGTCGCGCTCTATGCCGGGTTCTCGTACAGGTCGCTCTACGAGAGCCACCACAAGCACCATCGCTATTCGGGCACCCCGCAGGATCCCGACTTCGACGCGGAGTACCCACGCACCTTCTGGCCGTGGTACGGCACCTTCTTCAGGCGCTACTTCGGGCGGCGCGAACTGATCGTGCTGACGGCCGTCGTCGCGGTTTACGCACTGATCCTGCGCGAGCGCTTCCCCACCATGCTGGCGTTCTGGGCACTGCCGGCCATCCTCTCGTCGGTGCAGCTGTTCTACTTCGGCACCTACCGGCCGCACCGCATCGAGGCGCAGCCCTTCACCGACCGGCACAATACCCGCAGCAACGATTTCGGCTGGCTGCTGTCGCTGCTCACCTGCTTCCATTTCGGCTACCACCACGAGCACCATGACAAGCCGTGGATCCCGTGGTGGAAGCTGCCCCGCTATCGCGCCGGTCTGCTGGTCGAGCGCTGATGGCTCATCGCGGCCGCTGATAGAGCCCGAGGCGTGGCGGCCTGCTGGCGGCCGAAAAACGGCTCGCCAGAGCATCGAAGAACGCCATGGCGACGAACCCGAGCTTCTGCGCGCGGCTGGTCTTGACGCGGCTCTCCCAGGCATCGGGTCCGGCGGCCCGCAGCTTCTGCCCGATCGCCCGATAGACCCGGCGTGCCGCCGCAATGGCCCAGGCGGATCGCCACGGCAGCGCCGAGAGGCCGGCGACGGACGAGGCGTAGTAGGGTTCGGCCGCGTCGAGCAGGCGCAGCGCCGCGGCGTGGAGCGCCGGCCACTGCGTGCGATCCTCGGGATCGATGCTCTCGAGGCCGAGCGGAACCAGGAACTCGTCGGGCAAGTAGATCCGCCCCGCTCGCGCGTCGTCGACGATGTCGCGGGCGATATTGGTGAGCTGGAAGGCGATCCCGAGATCGGCGGCATGGTCGAGCACCGTCTCGTCCCGCGCCCCCATGATCATCGCCATCATCACCCCGACGACACCGGCGACGTGGTAGCAGTAGTCGAGAACGTCATCGAGGGTACGGTAATGGCGCGCTTCCACATCCATGGAGAAGCCCGCCAGCAGTTCCCGCGGATGACGCGGCGGGATCTGCGCCCGACCGGCGACGCGGGCGAGTGCCGTGAAGGAAGGATCGGCGGACCCGCCGTCAGTCAGGGCCCGTTCGGTCTCGGCGACGAGGTGCTGCAGGCGCTGCCGCTGACCGGTGCGAAAATCCGCCTGCTGCTCATGGCCCAGCGTCTGACCGTCGATCACGTCGTCGCAGTGCCGGCACCAGGCATAGAGCATCACGCAGTCGTCCCGCGTGCGACGGTCGAACAGGCGGGCGGCCGCGGCAAAGCTCTTCGACCCCTGACGGATCGACGCTTCGCTGGCCGCCACGACGCTGTCGCTCATTTGCGTGCGTCCGCGATCATCAGACCCGCCGTCGCTTCCGCCGAGCCGACGACGCCTGGGATGCCCGCACCCGGATGCGTACCGGCCCCGACGATGTAGAGGTTGTCGATCTCGTCGTCACGATTGTGCGGCCGGAACCAGGCGCTCTGGGTGAGGATCGGCTCGACCGAGAAGGCCGAGCCCAGATGGGCGTTGAGCTCGTCGCGGAAGTCGAACGGGGTGAAGTGCCGCACGGTGACCAGGTCATCGAGCAGGCCGGGGATATAGCGGTCGTTGAGGTACCTGAGGATGCGATCGCGGTAGCGTTGCCCCTCGACGGCCCAGTCGATGTCTGCCGTGCCCAGGTGCGGAACCGGCGACAGCACGTAGTAGGCGCTGTGTCCGGGAGGAGCCAACGTGTCGTCGGTGACGCTGGGGGCGTGCAGGTAGAGCGAGAAGTCGTCGGCCAGCTTGCTCGAGCGGAAGATGTCGTCGATCAGCCCGCGATAGCGCGGCCCGAACAGCACCATGTGATGCTTGAGGTCGGGGTGCTGCCGCTTGAGGCCGAAATAGATGACGAAGAGCGACATCGAGAAGCGACTGGCCGTCAGCGCCTTGCCCCGCGCTTCACCACGTGGCGTCCCGCGCAGCATGTGCCTGTAGGTGTGCACCACATCGGCATTGCTAGCGATCATGTCGAACGGCTCCCGCCGGCCACCGGGCAGGTGCAGGGCCTGCGCCCTGCCCCCCTCGACCTCGATCCGGTCGATCGGAGCGTTGAGCTCGATGCGGCCACCAAGGTCCTGGAGCAGCCTGACCATGCCGGCGATCAGCGCCCCGGTGCCGCCCTTGGCGAACCACACCCCGCCGCGTCGCTCGAGCGCGTGGATCAGCGCGTAGATCGAGGAGGTGGAAAACGGATTGCCGCCGACCAGCAGGGTGTGGAAGCTGAATGCCTGCCTGAGCTGTTCGTCGGTGATGAACTGCGACACCTTGGAGTAGACACTGCGGTAGGCCTCGAGCCGCACCAGTTGCGGCGCCGCCTTGATCATCGCCGAAAAGCTGAGGAACGGTACGGCGCCAAGCTTCTCGTAGCCCTCGTGGAAGAGCTCCTCCGAATAGGCAAGGAAGCGGCGGTAACCCTCGACGTCGGCGGGGGACTTGGCGCGGATCTGGCGATCGATCTCGGCCTGGTCGTTGACATAGTCGAAGCGGAAGCCGTCCTCCCAGCACAACTGGTAGAACGGACTGACCGGCAGCAGCCGCACATAGTCGCTCAGCTGGCGCCCGCTCAGGCGCCAGAGCGCCTCGAGGCAGGCCGGATCGGTGATCACCGTCGGGCCGGCATCGAAGGTGAAGCCCGCGTCGTTGTAGACGTAGGCCCGTCCGCCGGGCTTGTCGCGCTTCTCGAACACGGTCGTCCTGATGCCGGCACTCTGCAGCCGGATGGCGAGTGCCAGCCCGCCGAAGCCGGCTCCGATGACGGCGGCGGATCGGTTCGTCATGTGGTCTCCATGGGTCGGCGCGCCTGGGCTTCGAACAAGCATCCCAGGGCCTTCGAAATGCGCACGGGCGGCTTGCCGACAAGAATCCGGCAGGCGTCCGCGAAGCTGGTCTCGCCGGCGTAGAAGCGCTCGATCAGCGGCTGCGGCAGCCGGTAGAAGCGCTGCAGCACACGCACGCGCTCCGGCGGCTCGGCGGCCCTGAACAGCATGCGGTTGAGCAGGCGGTAGAAGCGCTGGCGCGACACCTGGCGCACGGCGTGCCGGCGCAGGATGCGGGCGAGCGACGCACTGGCGATGGGCCAGTTCGCGGCGATCAGGTTGGCGACCCTGACCGCATCGGGCAGACTGTAGCCGGTGGTCGGGTGAAACAGCGCCGCCCGCATCCCGACCTGCGGCACGTCCGCCGGCCGGTCGGTCCAGAACGCCTCGGCATCATGGGCGAGGCTGATCGGCAGCACGCCGGCCTCCTCGCGCAGCACCGTCTTCACGCTCCAGCCGCGCTTGGCCGCATAGGCCAGGATGTCTCGCCTGAGTGCGGCCGGGTCGAGCTCCGCACCATCGGTGTAGCGCGTGTCCTCGATCAGCAGCCGCGTAGGTGAGAACGGCAGCAGGTAGACGAAGCGATAGCCGTCGAGCTGGTCGACCGTCGCGTCCATGATCACCGGCAGGTCGACCCCATGCGGATGAGCGCAGTCGACCTCGAGGCCGACGAACTTCTGAAAGCCCAGAACCAGCGCCGGACTGGGCATGAAGCCGCGGGCATCGATGATGCACCTGGCAGAGAGCGACCGCTCATCGTCCATCCGGACCCGTTCCGGCTCGAGTTGCTTCACTCGGGCGCCGGTATGGAGCCGGACATTGCCAAGCTGCCCGACGGCCGCGGCCATCGTCGCCGAGCTGATCGAGGCATAGGGCGATGAAAGCTTGCGCTCGAAGAGCGGGAAGCGCACGGCCTGGCCACTCCAGCTGTGCGCCACCGCGCCGGCCAGCCAGCCCAGGTCGTCGCCAGACACATCGGCGGCATGGAACGACCACGTGTGTTCTCCGAACGGGCGGTCGGAGCCCTCGACGATGTCGATCACCGGCGGCTCCGGCAGGCGCGCAAGCCGCAAAGCGATGAGCCCGCTCGCGAGCCCCGCCCCCACCAGCAGCAGCGATGATGGGTTGGCCATCTCCACGTCGTCCCCAACCGCAACCGAACACAGACAGGGCTGCCGGATGCGCGAATCATTTACGCCGGGCCGGCCCTGTCGGATCAGGGCGACAGTGTGCCTCAGCCGTGCGGCATGGTATCGAGGCGTGAGCCGCCCGCATCGAAGGCGTGCACGAGTTCGTCCTTGAGGCCGACCGGAACGATTTCCCCCAGTTGCGGAAGCGTCGCCGGCGGCAGCGATACCGAGATCGGATCCTCGCTGCCCTCGAGGCCCAGATAGGCGATGTTCTCGCTGCCGAGCCGCTCGACCGCCACCACCCGCGCCTCGAACAGGGATCGCTCGGCGGCAAGGGCGAGGTGCTCCGCCCGCACCCCGAGGGTGACCTTGCCGCGCGCCCCGTCGACGCGCAGACCGAGCGGGCGGCCGTTCTGCACCAAGACGAGGCTGCCATCCGCGGCGACGCGAGTCGGGAACAGGTTCATGGCGGGCGAACCGATGAAGCGGGCCACGAACAGGTTGGCCGGCCGCTCGTAGAGTTCCATCGGGGTGCCGACCTGCTCGATGCTGCCGGCGTTCAGCACCACGATCCGGTCGGCGAGCGTCATCGCCTCCACCTGATCGTGCGTCACGTAGACCATGGTGGCGCCCAGATCGGCGTGAAGGCGGGCGATCTCGATGCGCATCTGCACCCGGAGCGCCGCATCGAGGTTGGAGAGCGGCTCGTCGAACAGGAAGACCTTGGGGTTGCGGATGATGGCGCGACCGATCGCCACCCGCTGCCGCTGCCCGCCCGAGAGCTGCTTGGGCCGGCGGTCGAGCAGGTGCGTGATCTGCAGGATCTCGGCCACCTCCCTGACCCGCCGCTCGATCAGGTCGCGCGGCTGGTGCTTGAGGCGCATGCCGAAGCTGATGTTTTCGGCAACGCTCATGTGCGGGAACAGCGCATAGGACTGGAACACCATGGCGACGCCGCGCTGCGCCGGCGGCGTGTCGGTGACATCCTCGCCCCCGATGACGATCCGTCCGGAACTGACGCTCTCGAGGCCGGCCACCATGCGCAGCAGCGTGGACTTGCCGCAGCCGGACGGGCCGACGAAGACGACGAACTCGCCCGAGTGCACGTCGAGATCGACACCCTTGACGATCTCGAGCGACCCGAAGGACTTGCGAACGGCTTTGAAGGAGAGGTCGGTCATTGTTTGTCCGTCAGCCTTTGACCGCGCCCATCGTCATCCCCTTGATGAAGTAGCGCTGGAAGAACAGAAACACGATGAGGGTGGGGAGCGTGGCGATCAGCGACAGGGCGCCCTGCACGCCCCAGGCGACGCTGTACTGGCCCTTCAGCGAGACCATGCCGAGCATGATCGTGCGCTTGTCGTCGGACTGGGTGAAGATCAGCGGCCAGAGGAAATCGTTCCAGATCCAGGTGAACTGCAGCGTCACCAGCACGGCCAGGGCCGGCAGGCTGATCGGCAGCGCCACACGGGTCAGCACCTGCCACTCGTTGGCGCCCTCGAGGATCGCCGCCTCGCGCAGTGCGGACGGGACCGTGGCGAAGAAGTTGCGCATGATCAGCGTGCAGATCGGAATGCCGAGCGCGATATGAACGATGATCACCGGCCAGAGCGTGTCGATCAGGCCCATGCCGTTGAACAGCCGGAACAGCGGGATCAGGATCACCTGGGGCGGAAAGAACATGCCCGAGACGAGGACGAGGAACAGCAGGTTGCTGCCCCGGAACGGCAGCTTGGCGAAGACGTACCCGGCGAGGATGCCGAGCACGATGGAGCCGAACGTCGCCGGCACGGTCACCAGGAGGGTATTGACCATGTAGGTATGGACGGCCGGATTACCCAGCACCTCGAGATAGTTGTCGAGATAGAGCCCGCTCGGCCACGACCACAGGTTCCCGAGCGCAATGTCACGGGTGGACTTCACCGAGGAAAGCAGCACGCCCACGGTCGGCGCAAGGAAGGCCAGCGCCAGGATGACCAGCACTGCGAAGGTCGCCCCTTTCCACGGATCGAACTGCCGCCTGCCGCCCACCGGATTTCGCAGGGCGTCAGTCATAGATCTCGTCCACCTTCCTGAGCTGGCGGAAGTAGAAGAAGATGATGGTGATGGCGATCAGGAACAGCACGACCGAAATCGCGGCGCCATAGCCCATCAGGTATTTCTTGAAGGACTCGTTGTACATATGCATTGCGAGCGTGTCGGAGCTGTTGAACGGGCCGCCGCCTGTCATGATGTAGAGGATGTCGAAGCCCTTGAGCGAGTTGATGACGCTCAGCGCGATGACCACTACGGTCGCCGGCCGAAGCAGCGGCAGAACGACGTGCCAGATCCGCTGCAATCGGCTCGCGCCCTCGAGTTCGCTGACCTCGATGAGGTCAGCGGGCACCGCGGTGAGCCCGGCGAGGAAGATCACCATAGCAAGACCGGTCTGCTGCCAGCTCCAGGCGACGATCACCGAGTAGATCGCCGTCGCCGGCTTGGCGAGCCAGGCGAAGTTGGACTCCGTGCCGGTGGCGACGCCGACCAGCGTGTTCAGCAGCCCCCAGTCGGGCTGGTAGATCCAGATCCAGATCTGGCCGACGATCACGGCGGACAGGCAGATGGGCAGGTAGAAAATGGTCTTGAAGATCGATCCGGCAGGCACCCGCGAGTCGATCAGCAGCGCCAGCGCCAGGCCCAGACCCGACGGCAGGACGATGGCCGAGATCATCCAGATCACCGTATTGGCGATGGCGTTGAAGAACAGACGGTCGGAAGAGATCCGCGCGAAGTTGTCGAAGCCGACGAAATCGTACTGGGCCCCGAACCCGTTCCAGTTGGTGAAGCTGTAGTAGAACGAGCTGAGCAGCGGCCAGATCACGAACAGTCCGAAGACGGCAACCGGCAACGCCAGGAGCACGATCCGCCACAAGAGTGTCCGCTGTTCCAAACCGCGATCCTTCAACATGGTCCCGGAGGCCGGACGGAACCCTGGGGTCCCGCCCGGCCTCGGTCAGGGAGAGCTTACTGCTTGAACGCGTCGGCCGCAGCAGCTTGGGCCTCGGTGAGGATGGTCTCGTAGCTCGCCGGATCGTCCATGAAGCGGGCGAACATCGACAGGCCGACTTCGGCAACCGGCGGAGGCGTCGCGAGGTCGTAGTTGAAGGCGAACGCCTCGGCATTGCTGATGGTGGCGAGCGCGTGCTGCATCACCGAAGTGTAGTTGGCCGGATCGACCTTCATGTTGGCCGAGAGCGCCCCCTGGATGCCGGCCCACTTGGCCTGCACGTCGGGATTGCTGACGAGGAAGTTGAGCAGCTTTTCGGCATTGGCGACATTCGGCGCGTTGGCGGAGATCACCAGACCATCGACCGGACCCACGGCGGCGTTGGCGACGCCATCGGCCATCTTGGGGAACTCGAAGAAGTCGTAGTCCTCGCCTGGCTTGAGCTCGATGCCGTTCCAGTAGCCGGTGATCCAGGTGCCCATCAACGTCATCGCCGCATCGCCGCGGGCAACCTTGTCGGCGGCATCGGTCCAGTCGTCGGCGTTGGCATTGGGCGCGAAGTAGCCGGCATCGACCAGTTCCTTCCACCTCTGCATGGCGAGCTTGACCTGATCGTCGGCATAGGAGGCAGTACCGTTCATCAGCGCTGCCCTGTAGTCCGGCCCGGCCGTGCGCAGCAGCAGGTAGTCGAACCAGAACTGCGCCGGCCAGCGGTTCTTCGAGCCCAGCGCAATCGGGGTTACGCCCTTGGCCTTGAGCGTCTCACAGAGCGCGACGAACTCCTCCCAGGTCTTGGGGAGGTCGGTGACGCCGGCATCGGCCATGACCTTGGTATTGTAGAACATGCCGGCGTAGTGGTAGCCGAACGGCACCAGGTACCGGTCGCCGTTGTAGAGCGTGGCGCCATCCGCGATCGACTTGGCGACGACGTCGCCGAGGCCATTGGCATCCCACATGGCCGCGATCGAGTGCAGGTTGCCCGCGTCGACCACGAACTGCGTGCGGGCGCCGGCCCAGTAGCTGAACACATCGGGTAGGCTGTTGCCGGCGGCGCGGACCAGAATGCCGGTCTTGAAGTCCTCGTGCCCGATCGGGCTGTCGACCACCGATACCCCGGTTTCGGCGGTGAACTGCTTGAAGATCTCCTCAAGCCCGACCCGGCCCAGCTCGCCGGTGAAATAATGGCTGATGCTGACCTCGCCGTCGGCATAGGCGGGTAGAGCGGCCGAGAAGGCGGTGCTCGCCGCCAGGGCCGAAGCCAGTACGAGACCGGCCACTTTGGTTCGAAGCATTACTTTCCTCCCTTGAATGCAAGTTGCCGTATGTTCAACAAGAGCAACTCTGAACCTCACTATCCACGGGTGGGATCATCGTTGTCAACGAAAAGTGTTGCGCATACGGCCATTTTCTGACGTAGTCGCTCCTACATCAGCCGAGAACGCAACGATTTTGCGCTATGTTGCACTGTAGGTTGTCCAGTATTAAACTCGAGAGCGGTAGCAAGTTGGAGAATGCGAGAAATGCGCCTGCTGCAATCGCTCAACCGGGGCCTCGAGACCCTCGACTTCCTAGTCGGACAGCCCGAGCCCGTACGGCTGACCGACATCGCCGCGCATCTCGAGGTGGACAAGTCCAATGCCTCGCACCTGCTGCGCACCCTGGTTGCAGCCGGCTATGCCGAACAGACCGACAATCGCCGCTACCGCGCCAGCGCCAAGGTGCAGCCGCGGCGCGGTCACGATCTGGAGGAGATCATTGCCTGCCGGGAGGGCCTGCACCAGACGCTGGTCGACCTGGTCGAGATCACCGGGGAGTGCTCTCACCTCGCCGTGCTGGTGGGGACACGGGTCTGGTATGTCGACAAGATCGCCTCGCCGTTGCCGCTCAAGGTCGACCATCCCATCGGCTCCCTCGCGCCCCTGCACTGCACCGCGCTCGGCAAGGCTTTCCTCGCCTTCGGCGACGCGCGCGACGCCGGCGTACTCGAAGCGTTCACCCCCAAGACCATCACCCGCCAGCAGGCGCTCGAAACCGAGATCGCTACCACGCGCCGCCGCGGCTATGCGCAGGACGACGAGGAGTTTTCTCCCGGCATCCGCTGCGCCGCCGTGCCGGTCTACGCCGCCCCCGGCGACATGATCGCCGCCATCGGCGTGTCCGGGCCCACTGCCCGCATCAGTCTCGAGCGACTTGCCGAACTCGGAGCCCTGGTCTCCGAGCGGGCCGCCGCCACTTCCAGTTGGAGCAAACCATGACGTTCGACACAATCCGTGTAGGGATCATCGGCACGGGCCGGATTTCCGACCTGCACGCGATCGAGTATCTCGCCAACCCGCATGCCCGCATCGCGGCGCTGTGCGACAGCAACATCGCCAATGCCGAGGGCCGGGCCAGCGCCTGGGGCGTGAGCGAGGCACGGATCACGGACGACTACCGCCAGGTCCTCGCCGATCCCGGCATCGACCTGATCGAGATACTGTTGCCCCATCACCTGCATCTGGAGGTGGCCCTGGCCGCCATTGCCGCCGGCAAGGCGGTGTCGCTGCAGAAGCCTATGACGCTCGACCTCGCCCAGGCCGACACGCTGGTGGCGGCCGCCGAGGCCTCGGACCGGCCGTTCAAGGTGTTCGAGAACTTCATCTTCTACCCACCGGTGATGAAGGCCAAGGCGCTGATCGCCGAGGGCGCCATCGGCGAGCCGGTGACCATCCGCCTCAAGTCCAACCCCGGCGCCAGCAAGACCGCCTGGAAGGTCCCGGCCAGCGCCGAGGCCTGGCGGCAGGACAAGTCGCAGGCCGGTGGCGGCCCGCTGGTGTTCGACGACGGCCACCACAAGTTCGCGCTCGCCTGGCACTTCATGGGGAACCCCGACACGGTGCACGCCTTCATCAGCCGTTCCGTGGCGCCCTCGGGCTTCGTCTTCGATGCCCCGGCCATGGTGTCGTTCCGCTTTCCGGGCAACAAGATGGGCAATCTCGAGGTCGTCTATTCGCCCGAACTCGAGATCATCACCCGTCACTATGCACAGGACGATCGGGTGGAAATCACCGGGACCAAGGGCGTCATCTGGATCAATTGCGGGCATGGCCGGATCGGCGATCCGCCGCCAGTGGCGCTCTATCGCGATGGCGCCGTGACGACTTTCCACAATCTCGACACCGGCTGGGAGGCCAGCTTCGTGCACTCGACCCGCGCCTATATCGAGGCCCTGCGCAACGGCACGCCACCCAAGCTGACGGCCCGCGAAGGTCGCACCATCCTGCGCTTCGCGCTTGCGGCGGAACAATCCGCCCGCGAGGGTCGCGCCATCGCCCTCGATCCGGCAGGCTGAGCCATGACCGACACTGCCACTCCCTCGCCGACCGTCCTGATGGAGCGGCGGGCCGCCGCAATCGCCGCCGTCGGCGGCCTCGAGGCGGCCATCGCCAGTGGCCCGCTGGCGACACCGCTCGAGATCAGCCTCAGCGAGGCCCTGGTGCTGGGCCTGATGCGCCAGGGTGTCCGCAAGTTCTTCGCCGTCTTCGGCCATGGCTCGACCGCGCTCGCCGAGGTGCTGCGGGTCTACGAGGCGCACGGGCTGGTGCGCGTCTGGCAGTTTCGCAACGAGATCGAGATGGCGCACGCAGGCACTGCGCTGCGCTGGACCTATGGCGAGACCTGCGCGGTGATCACCTCGATCGGGCCCGGCGCCCTGCAGGCCATGTCGGCCTCGCTGGCCGCCGCCTCGAACGGCGTCGGCGTCTATCACATCTATGGCGACGAGACGACGCACGGCGAAGGCTACAACATGCAGCAGGTGCCCAAGCCGGCGCAGGGCCTGTACGGCCAGATCACCGCGCTGATGGGGCGCTCATACACGCTGCACACGCCGGAAGCACTGCGCGAAGCGCTGCGCCAGGGCGCGGCGACGGTGTTTCACCCGACCCGAGCCGGTCCGTTCTACCTGCTGACGCCCATCAACACCCAGCCCAGGATGCTCACCCTGAGCATCGGCGGCCTGCCGCGAGCGGCAGCGCTGCCTGCCCAGGTCCCGGCCGACGACGCGAGCTTCGCGGCAGCGGCGGCCATGATCGAAGCCTTCGGCAAGGTAGCGATCAAGGCCGGCGGCGGCGCCCGGCGGTTTCCCGGCGCAGTCCGCCGCCTCGCCGAACTGGCCGGGGCCGCGGTACTGCTCAGCCCGGGTACGACCGGCCTGTTGCCCGACGGCCACCCGCAAAACCTCCACGTCGCCGGCTCCAAGGGGTCGATCAGCGGAAATTTCGGCATGGACGAGGCGGAACTGCTGATCGTCATCGGCTCGCGCGCCGTGTGCCAGGCCGACTGTTCCGGCATCGGTTATCCGCGGGTCCGGCAAGTCATCAACATCAATGCCGACCTCAACGACATCCAGCACTACAACAACACCCTGCCGCTGCCGGGCGACATCGGCGCGATCCTCGACCGGCTGAATGCCCTGCTGGCCGGCCGCGATCTCGCCGGCGCCGCCGAAAAGCAGGCCTGGCTCGCCGACTGTCGCGAGGCCAAGGCGCGCTGGCAGACCTTCAAGCAGGCACGCTTTGCGGCCCGCCCGCTGCACGATCCGGCCTGGCAGCGCACCGTGCTGACCCAGCCAGTCGCCATCCGCACCGTCGCCGAGTTCGCCAAACGCATCGACGCGCTCAAGTATTTCGATGCGGGCGACGTCCAGGCCAACGGCTTCCAGATCATCGAGGACGACGCTCCGACCGAGACCATAACCGAGTCGGGCGCCTCCTACATGGGCTTTGCCGTGTCGGCGCTGCTGGCGGGCGCCGCCGCCGAGCGGCCGCGCTACGCCATCGCCTTCACCGGTGACGGATCGTTCATGATGAACCCCCAGGTGCTGATCGACGCGGTGGCACATGGCGCCAGGGGCATGATCGTGCTGTTCGACAACCGCCGGATGGCGGCGATCAGCGGCCTGCAGCTGGCCCAGTACGGTGTCGAGTACCGCACTAACGACAGCGTCGTGGTCGACTACCGGCAGCTCGCGGCGGCGGTTTCGGGGGTCGCCGCCTTCTGGGGCGGCACCACCCGCGAGGAACTCGCCGGCGTGCTCGAGCGGGCACGCGCGCATGACGGGCTGAGCCTCGTGCATGTGCCGGTCTACCACGGCCCCGATATCGACGGCGGCATGGGCGCCTATGGACGCTGGAACGTCGGCAACTGGGTGGCCGATGTCGAGCGCGACTACGCCCTGACCGCGATCTGAGAACGGACGACCAACATGTACGAGACCTTCGGACTGCTGCGGCTCAACGGATGGCACGCCGCCTCGGACGGCGCGACCCGCCCGGTAACGAGCCCGGTGACCGAGCAACCGGTCGGGGTCGTGCCGGCTGCGACGCCCGCCGACATCGACGCGACCCTCGCGGCGGCGCGGACCGGCCTGGCCCGGTGGCGCGAGGTGCCGGCCTGGACCCGCGCCAGAATCCTGCGTCGGACGGCCGACCTGATGCGCGAACGGGTCGAGGACATCGCCCGGCTGATCAGCACCGAGACCGGCAAGCCGCTGGCCGAGTCGCGCGGCGAGACCAACTCGGCGGCCGATCAGTTCGAGTGGTATGCCGAGGAAGCCAAGCGCATCTACGGACGCATCATTCCGGGCCGGCACGGCGAGGAGCGCCTCTCGGTTATCCACCAGCCCGTCGGCATCTGCCTGTCCCTGTCGGCCTGGAATTTCCCGGCCTTGCTCCCCGCCCGCAAGATCGCCGCGGCATTGGCGGCCGGCTGCGCCATCATCGCCCGGCCCGCGTCGGAGGCGCCCGGCGCGACGCTGGCCATCGGCCGGGCCCTGATCGATGCCGGCATTGCCCCCGGCGCCATCGGCATCCTGACCGGCGATGCCGGGCTGATCTCCGAGACGCTGATCGGCTCGCCGCTGGTGCGCAAGGTGTCGCTGACCGGCTCGGTCCCGGTCGGCAAGCAGGTGCTCGAACTTGCCGCGAGGGGCGTCAAGCGCGTGAGCATGGAACTCGGCGGGCATGCCCCGGTCATCGTCCATGCCGACGCCGACCCCGTCGCGGCGGCAAAGAAGGTGGCCGGCGCCAAGTACCGCAATACCGGACAGGTATGCATCTCGCCCTCGCGCTTCTACGTGCACCGCTCGATCCAGCCGCAGTTCGAGGCGGCCTTTGTCGAAGTGGCGCGAGGCCTCGTCATCGGCGATGGCCTCCGGGACGGGGTGACGATGGGGCCAATGATCCGGCGCCGGGCCCTCGATTCGGCGCTGGCGCTGATCGAGGATGCGCAGGCGAAGGGCGGGCGGCTGCTGACCGGGGGACGCCGGCCGGCGGGCGCCAATACCGGCCATTTCCTGGAGCCGACGGTGCTGACCGACGTCCCGGACGACGCCAGCATCATGCATGAGGAACCCTTTGCCCCGGTGGCGCCGATCGCGGGCTTCACCGAACTCGGCGAAGTGCTGGAACGCGCCAACAGCACGCCGTTCGGCCTCGCCTCCTATGTCTTTACCAACAACGCGGACCTCGCGGCCCGCACCGCCGACGGGCTCGAGGCCGGCATGGTCGGGATCAACGAGACCCTTCTGGCTCTGGCCGAGGCGCCGTTCGGCGGCGTCAAGGAAAGCGGTTTCGGCCGCGAGGGTGGCTCGGAGGGCATCATGGACTATCTCGACACGAAATACGTCCGGCACCGGCTGAGCATCGAGGGGGCGCGCTGATGGCCGACAGGAAGCCGCATGCCGGTCTGACCGGGGGACTCACCAATTACGGCGATACCGACTTCGCCCGCTACCTGCGGCGATCGTTCGCCAAATCGATGGGCTATACGGACGGAGCGCTCGACAAGCCGATCGTGGGCATCTGCTACACGGAGAGCGGCTTCAACAATTGCCATCGCGACTTCCCGCAGATGCTCGAGGCGGTCAAGCGCGGCGTGCTCGCCTCCGGCGCGCTGCCGGTGGTGTTTCCGGTGATCTCGCTGGGCGAGGTCTTCCTCAGCCCCACCAGCATGAACTTCCGCAACCTGATGGCCATGGATGTCGAGGAAATGATCCGCGCCCAACCGATGGACTCGGTGGTGCTGATGGGCGGCTGCGACAAGACGGTGCCGGCGCTACTGATGGGCGCGGCCTCCGCCGGAAAGCCGGCGGTCATACTGGTGTCCGGACCGATGATGACCGGCCGGCATCGCGGCGAACGGCTGGGGGCCTGCACCGACTGCCGGCGTTTCTGGGCCCGCTATCGGGGCGGCGACGTCGACGAGGTCGAGATCGGTCAGGTCGAGGGACGACTGGCGGTCACCTCGGGAACCTGCGCGGTGATGGGCACCGCGAGCACCATGGCGCTGATCGCCGATACGCTCGGCATGATGGTGCCCAACAGCTCCGCCATTCCCTCGGTCCACGCCGACCGCCTGCGCGCTGCCGAGGAAACCGGGGCGCTGGCCGCAAGCCTGGTCGGTACCGACCGCACGCCGCAGACCCTGATGACGCCCGCCGCGATCGAGAATGCCCTGCGGGTCCTGCTTGCCGTTTCCGGCTCGACCAATGCCATCGTTCACCTCGCCGCAATCGCCGGGAGGGTCGGCGTCGACATCGACCTCGACGCCTTCAATCGGCTCTCCGACGAGACCCCCGTGCTGGTGAACCTGAAGCCCGTCGGCGAGGGCTACATGGAGGACTTCCACACGGCCGGCGGGCTCGATGCGGTGCTGCGCGGCCTGGCCGACAAGCTGCACCTCGAGACTCGCGACGTCACCGGACAGACCCTCGGGGAACGGCTGGCCCGCCCCCTGCCCGACCCGGTCGACACCCGCTTCATCCGCCCGCCAGACAACCCGATCGAGCCGGTCGGCGGCCTGATCGCCCTGCACGGCAACCTGGCCCCGGGCGGCGCCATCCTGAAGCGGGCGGCGGCAACGCCCCGCCTGATGGAGCACGAGGGCCGTGCGGTGGTCTTTGCCTCGCTCGAGGACCTGGCGGCTCGCATCGACGATCCCGATCTCGACGTGACGGCGGACGACGTGCTGGTCCTCCAGCATGCCGGCCCCAGGAGTCCGGCCGGGATGCCCGAGGCCGGCTACCTGCCGATTCCGAAGAAGCTCGCCCGGCAGGGCGTCAAGGACATGGTGCGCATCTCGGATGCCCGGATGAGCGGCACCGCCTTCGGAACGGTGGTCCTCCACGTTACGCCGGAAGCGGCCGACGGCGGCCCGCTGGCGCTGGTGCGGACCGGCGACCGTATCCGACTCTCGGCGGCCAGTAAGCGGGTCGACCTCCTGGTCCCGGAGGAGGAACTGGCCGCCCGCCGCGCCGGGTTACCGGTCGATGATACCGCCGGACAGCGCGGCTACCGATGGCTTTACGGGCGCCATGTCGGCACCGCCACCTCGGGCTGCGACTTCGATTTCCTGCGCCGGGACTGGGCGGGCGAGCCGATGCGCCAGGATCGACGCTGAGGCAGACGCCGGACTCAATCCCAGACGTCGAGTTCGAAGCCGGCAAGGCTCTCGCGGACCTCGGCGGCGGCGCCGAAGTCGCCGCCCGAGGTGTAGGCGGCAGGGGTGAGGATGGTGCGCAGCCCGGCGGCGACGGCGGCCTTGAGCCCGTTCTCGGAATCCTCGAAGGCCAGCGCCTCCTCCGGCGCAATGCCGAGCCGCACCAGCCCGACGCGATAGGCGGCCGGGTGGGGCTTGAGCTCGCAGACGTCGTCTGCCGAGACGAGCACATCAAAGGCGGGCAGCGCCGACGCCGCCAGCAGCGCATCGAGATTGACGCGGCTGGTGGTGGTGGCGATGGCGAGGCGCAACCCCTTGACGCGCGCACGGTCGAGCAGATCGAGCACGCCCGGCCGGATCACGGCCGCCCCACGCGCCACCAACCGGCCGTAGAGTCGGTTCTTCGCCTGATGCAGGGCTGATGCCAGCTCATCCGGGATCGGCAGGCCCGCCTGCTCGAAGTGCCGCACGATGCGGCGCTTGCCGCCGGTGATGTCGAGCAGTTGTCGGTATCGCGCCGGGTCCCAGCGCACGGCGAGGCCGGCCTCCGCGAAGGCGCCGTTGAACGCCCTCCGGTGCAGTTCCTCGGTCTCGGCGAGGGTGCCGTCGAGGTCGAAGATGAGTGCCGCGAGCCTAGCCAAGACGCCACGTGTCGATGGCGAGATCGAGTTCGCCGAGGCTGTCGATAATGATGTCCGGAGCGAGTTCCTCCAGCGGCACGCTGGAGTAGCCGTTGCGCAGCGCCACGCAGAAGACGCCCGCCGCTCGCGCCGCCTCGATGTCGGCCGCGCTGTCGCCCACCATGATCGCCTCGCCCGGCTGTGCCCGGAGCCGGCTGAGGGTGAACTGCAGCATGTCCGGCGCCGGCTTGGCGGCAAGGCCACCGGGCCGCGCCTGGTCACCGAGCACGACGCTGAAGCTCTCGGCGAGGCCGAAATGATCGAGCACGATATTGGCGGCCGACTGCAGCTTGTTGGTGACCAGCGCCAGCGGCACATCGCGCTGCCTGAGGCCGGCGAGCGCCTCGCGTGCATGGGGCATCAACGTGGTGCGACCGGTGAGATGGCGCGGATAGATGTCGCGCATCCGCCCGATCTGCCGCTCGTGCTCGTCAGGCGACAGCTCGATGCCGTGCGCCGCGAAGGCCCGCGACACCAGCGGGCCGACGCCATGCCCCACCATGGCGCGGATGCTGTCCTCGTCGAAGGGCGCCAGGCCGGAAAGATCGAGAAGTTCCGCCACGGCGAGAGCGATATCGGGAACCGAATCGATGAGCGTGCCGTCGAGGTCGAACAGGACCGCCCTGGGCAGCGTACCGGGCCGGCGGTCGGGTGCGCCGCGAGTGTTCAGCACGAAATCTCCAAAATCCATCCGCGCCTCCCGCTACGGCCTGCCGCCGGCAGCACTTCGGATCGCCGCGATGCGTGCCGCATAGCCGTCGCGGCCGGCGGCAAACACGGCCGATCCGGCCACCAGCACATCGGCGCCGGCCGCGGCGACAGCCGCCGCATTGGCAGCCGAAACGCCGCCATCGACCTCGATCCGGATCGGACGATCCCCGACCATCGCCTTGATTCGACTGATCTTGTCGAGCGTTGCGGGAATGAAGGCCTGGCCGCCGAAGCCCGGGTTCACCGTCATCACCAGCACGAGGTCGACACGGTCGAGCACATAGGCGAGGACCGATTCCGGCGTTGCCGGATTGAGCGCCACCCCGGCCCGCTTGCCCAACTGCCTAATGCGCTGCAACGACCGGTCGAGATGCGTCGTCGCCTCGGCATGAACGGTGATGATGTCGCAGCCGGCTTCGGCGAAGGCGTCGAGATAGGCGTCGACCGGCGAGATCATCAGATGGCAGTCGAAGGTCACCCCGGTGCGGCCGCGCAGCGCCTTGATGACGGCCGGACCGAAAGTGATGTTGGGCACGAAGTGGCCGTCCATCACGTCGAGATGGACCCAGTCGGCGCCGGCGGCGAGCACATCGTCGACTTCCTCGCCAAGCCGCGCGAAATCGGCGGCAAGGATCGAGGGGGCGATGAGGATGTCGGTCATGGCGCCTCTCCGTGCGGCTGGGCCACCGCAAACACCCGGCTGGCGCGGATATCGGGAGCGGTGATGGTCGAGAGGGCCTCGGCCCCGACCGGCCCGGTCGTCGCCTCGAACAGCCGGTTGGCCTGCCTGAGGCGGGCCCGGTCGATGGCGTTGCGGATCGAGCGGGCATTGGCGAAGTGCGGCTGGGTCCGCCGCTTCTCGATGTAATCCCGCATCGTCGCCTGCCCGGGCCCGTCGAAGCGGTAGCCCTGCTCGTCCAGCATGGACCGTGCGATCGCCAGCAGTTCGTCGTCGGAATAGTCGGGAAAGTCGATGTGGTGGGCGATGCGGGAGCGGAAGCCCGGGTTGGACTGGAAGAAGCGCTCCATCCGGTCGGCATAGCCGGCGAGGATCACCACCAGGTCGTCGCGCTGGTTCTCCATCACCTGCAGCAGGATCTCGATCGCCTCCTGCCCGTAGTCGCGCTCGTTGTCGGGGCGATAGAGGTAGTAGGCCTCGTCGATGAACAGCACGCCGCCCATCGCCTTCTTGAGCACCTCCTTGGTCTTGGGCGCGGTATGCCCGATATACTGGCCGACCAGATCGTCGCGGGTGACCGCGACCAGGTGCCCCTTGCGCACGTAGCCCAGCCGGAACAGCAGGTCGGCCATGCGCCTTGCCACCGTGGTCTTGCCCGTCCCCGGATTGCCGGTGAAGCTCATGTGCAGGGTCGGCGTCCGGCTGCCGAGCCCGAGCTGGCGGCGGGCACGATCGATGAGCAGCAGCGCGGCCGTCTCGCGGATCCGCTGCTTGACCGGCTTCAGTCCGACCAGTTCGCGGTCGAGTTCGGCGAGCACCTCGGCGACGCCCGAAGCCCGGTACTCGGCCTGCAGGTCGATCGTCGCCGGGGCCGCCCCGCTGCTGCCTTCGGTCTCGAGCACGGTCAATACTCGGTCGTCATGGTGACGCTGACCGTACGGCCCCGCACCTCGGTGCGGGTCAGGCGGAAGCTCGGCTCGACCTGCGGACGGTTGACGATGAAGCTCAGCCGCACCGTCTCGAAGCCGCGGGTCGAATCGAAGGCATTGATCCGGATGTAGTGATTGGGGAAGGCCTTGCGGCAGTCCCTGAGTTCCATCATCACGCCGGCCGCGTCGCGCAGATCGAACATCGGGTTGCCCCACATGTCCCACAGCACGTTGCGCGGGTGCGGATCGGAGGTGTGCTCGATGCCGATGGCCCAGTCGTTCCGCAGGCAGTACTCCACCTGCATGGAAATCTGCTCGTCGGTGAGGTCGGGAAGAAAGGAGAAGGCTCCCTGGGTGATGCGCATGGCAGATCCTCAGTAGCTGAGCGCCGGCGTCGGGACGTAGTCCGACGTGTCGGTCGACTGGTAGTTGAACGAGATGTTGCCCCAGGTATCCAGCGCGGCCTCGACCGGCTTGCACCACCTGGCGGCGGCCCGGAGGATTTCGGGTCCCTCGTTGATGATGTCGCGGCCCTCGTTGCGGGCCAGCACCATGGCCTCGAGCGCGACGCGGTTGGCCGTCGCGCCGGCCTGGATGCCCATCGGATGGCCGATGGTGCCGCCACCGAACTGCAGCACCACGTCGTCGCCGAACAGGTGCAGCAGCTGGTGCATCTGACCGGCATGGATGCCGCCCGACGCGACCGGCATCACCTTCTTGATGTCGGCCCAGTCCTGCTCGAAATAGATGCCGCGCGGCAGGTCGATGTCGTTCCTGAGTTCGCGGCAGACATTGTAGTAGCCCTGCACGGTCATCGGGTCGCCCTCGAGCTTGCCGACCGCGGTGCCGGCATGGATGTGGTCGACCCCGGCGAGCCGCATCCACTTGGCGATCACGCGGAAGCTGACGCCGTGGTTCTTCTGGCGCGTGTAGGTGCCGTGTCCGGCGCGATGCAGGTGGAGGATCATGTCGTTCTGCCGGCACCATTCCGAGATCGACTGGATGGCGGTGTAGCCGATGATCAAGTCGATCATCACGATGACCGAGCCGGTCTCCTTGGCGAGTTCGGCCCGCCGGTACATCTCCTCCATGGTGCCGGCGGTGATGTTGAGGTAGTGCCCCTTGATCTCCCCGGTCTCGGCCGAAGCCTTGTTGACCGCGTCCATGCAGTAGAGGAAGCGGTCGCGCCAGTGCATGAAGGGTTGCGAGTTGATGTTCTCGTCGTCCTTCATGAAGTCGAGGCCACCCTTGAGGCCCTCGTAGACGACGCGCCCGTAGTTCTTGGCCGAGAGCCCGAGCTTGGGCTTAGTCGTCGCCCCGAGCAGCGGCCGGCCGAACTTGTCGAGCCGCTCGCGTTCCATGACGATGCCGGTCGGCGGCCCCTTGTAGGTCTTCACATAGGCGACCGGCAGCCGCATGTCCTCGAGCCGGGCGGCCTTGAGCGGCTTGAACGAGAAGACGTTTCCGATGATCGAGGCCGTCAGGTTGGCGATCGAACCTTCCTCGAACAGGATCAGGTCGTAGGCCACGTAGCAGAAGTACTGTCCCGGGTTGTTGGGCACGGGTTCGACGCGATAGGCCTTGGCACGGTACTGGTCGGCGGCGGTGAGCCGGTCGGTCCAGACCACCGTCCAGGTCGCCGTCGAGCTCTCGCCGGCGACCGCCGCGGCGGCCTCGATGGGATCGACACCATCCTGCGGCGTGATCCGGAACAGCGCCAGCAGATCGGTGTCCCTCGGCACGTAGTCGGCATTCCAGTAGCCCATCTGGGCATACTTGAGCACACCGGACTTGTAGCGTTCCTTGCCCCGTATCTCGGTCGGCTGGGTATCCATGACGTCTTCCTTTCGACTGGGTTTCAGGCGGCGCGGGCGGTGCCGGCGCGGGGCGCGAGGCTGCCGGACGCATAGCGCCTCGCCATCTCGCTCATCGGCACGACCCTGATGCGCGACGCATTGCCGGCAGTGCCGAAGGCCTCGAAGCGCTGCTTGCACACCGACCGCATCGCCTCCATCGCCGGCTTCATGAACTTGCGCGGGTCGAACTCGGCAGGGTCCTTCACTGCTGCCCGGCGCATCGCCGCGGTAGCGGCCAGCCTGAGGTCGGTGTCGATGTTGACCTTGCGCACGCCGTGTCGGATGCCGCGCACGATCTCCTCAACCGGAACGCCCCAGGTCTCGCGCATCTGCCCGCCATGGGCGTTGAATACCTCCTGCCATTCCTTGGGCACCGAGGAGGAGCCGTGCATGACGAGATGGGTATCCGGCAGACGCTCGTGCAGACGCTCGATGACATCCATGGCGAGCACGTCGCCGCTCGGCGCGCGGGTGAATTTATAGGCCCCGTGGCTGGTGCCGATGGCGACGGCAAGTGCATCGACCTGGGTAGCAGCGACGAAGCGCGCTGCCTCCTCGGGGTCCGTCACCAGCATGTGTCGCTGCAGCTTGCCCTCGAAGCCGTGACCGTCCTCGGCCTCGCCCTCGCCGGTCTCGAGGCTGCCGAGCACCCCGATCTCGCCCTCGACCGAGGCGCCCACGAGGTGAGCGAGCCGCGCCACATCGGCGGTGATCGCGACATTGTAGTCGTAGTCGGCCGGGGTCTTGCCGTCCTCGCGGAGCGAGCCGTCCATCATCACCGAGGTGTAGCCGTGCTGGATGGCGCTGAGGCAGGTCGCGACATTGTTGCCATGGTCCTGGTGCATGCAGAGCGGGATCTCGGGAAACATCTCCTCGAGGGCATCGATGATCCGGCCCAGCATGACGTCGCCGGCATAGGACCGGGCCCCGCGGCTGGCCTGCAGGATCACCGGCGCATCGACGTCGCGCGCCGCCTCGAGGATGGCCAGGGCCTGTTCCATGTTGTTGATGTTGAAGGCGGGAACGCCGTAGCCGCGCTCGGCGGCATGGTCGAGCAGTTGCCTCAGGGTGATGCGGGCCATGTCAGGCGGTCTCCAGGGTTTCGGTTCGGGTGGTGGTCAGGGCAGCGATGCCGGGGAGCAGCAGCGCCTGCTCGCCCAGTTCGGCAGCGCGCGCGACGAGCTGCGGACCGACGAGCGCAGGCATCACCAGCGGCAGTGTCGCAACGGAGGCATGCTGGCGACCCGAGGCGGCGGGGGCATCGTTGACGAACACGTCGCCATGCACGGACAGAAGCAGCGCGAAGGCGCGGTCATTGAGCTCTTCTCCCAGGTGGAAGCGCAGGTTCTCGAGCAGCAGCACCGACCCGGCGGCCGCCGACCGCGTCGCCCCCTCCGCAACCGCCCCGACGCAATCGGGCACGAAGCCGATCTCCTGGCCCAGGGCCTGCGCCAGCAGGCGTCCGACGGGCGCAAGGGAAAGCACCGGATTGGGCACGCCATGCGGTCGGTCGCGATGAGCGGCGATGACGACGCGTGCACCCTGGCGGCGCAGGAGTCGCACCGTCTCAGCGCAGCGCGTGAGGCGGGTCGAGGCAGACTCCTCGCCCCGCACGAGAGCGATATTGAGATCGGCCCGCAGCAGCACGGTCCGTCCCCGCAGGTCGACCCCCAGCACGTGCGGCAGATCGAGTAGCCGGGTCTCGCTCATGTGTTCCGCCGCTTGCGTTCGACGATCTGCAGGATCAGCGGGGTCAAGATGAGCTGCATCGCGAGGTCGAGCTTGTTGCCCGGCACGACGATGGAGTTGGCCCGCGACATGAACGAGTCGTGGATCATCGACAGCAGATACGGGAAATCGATGCCGCGCGGATTGGCGAAGCGGATCACCAGCATCGACTCGTCGGGAGTGGGGATCCAGCGGGCAACGAAGGGATTGGAGGTGTCGACGATCGGCACCCGCTGGAAGTTGATGTCGGTGCGCGAGAACTGCGGCGTGATGTGCCGCACATAGTCCGGCATGCGGCGCAGAATCGTGTCCATGACGGCTTCGGTGGAGTAGCCGCGTGTCGCCTTGTCACGATGGATCTTCTGGATCCACTCGAGATTGATGACCGGCACCACCCCGATCTTGAGGTCGGCATGGCGGGCGAGATCGACCTTGTCGGTCACCGCGCAGCCGTGCAGACCCTCGTAAAAGAGCAGGTCTGAAGGGGCGAACTCGCGCCAGTCGCTGAAGCGGCCCTGCGGCACCCCGAGCAGGGCCGCCTCCTCGTCGTCATGGACATAGGTCCGGGTGCGCCCGGTGCCGGAGCGACCGAACTCGGCGAAGATCGACTCGAGCAGTTCCAGTTCGTTTGCTTCGGGATTGAAGTGGGAGAAGTTGCGGTTGCCGGTCGTCTCTTCTTCCGCGATCTTCCGCTTCATTGCCTCGCGATCGTAGCGATGGAAGGCATCGCCCTCGATGAAGGCCGCGCTCACCTGCTCGCGGCGGAAGATCAGCTCGAAGATGCGCTTGACCGAGGTCGTGCCTGCGCCTGAAGAGCCGGTGATCGAGATGATGGGATGCTGAACCGACATGTTGCTGGACCTCAGTTGCGGAACAGGCCACGGGACCCGAACAGCGGCGACCTGTCGCCGACGGGCTCGCGGTTGAGGTGGTACTGCGCGATCTGGTCGACCTCCGAGCGGGAGCCGAAGACGAGCGGCGTTTTCTGGTGGAGACTGGCCGGCGCGATCGAGAGGATCGGACTCTGCGTCTCGGTGGCGAGACCATCGGCCTGCTCGACCAGGAAGGCGATCGGGTTGGCCTCGTAGACCAGCCGCAGTCGACCGTGGCTGTATCCCTTGCGGCTGTCGCCCGGATAGAGGAACACCCCGCCCCGGATCAGAATGCGGTAGGTCTCTGCGACCAGCGAGGCGATCCAGCGCATGTTGTAGTCGCGGCCCTGCGGCCCCTCCGAACCCCTCAGGCAGTCGTCGACATAGTGCCGCACCGCCTCGTCCCAGTGTCGGCGGTTCGATGCGTTGATCGAGAACTCGCTGCTGCGATGCGGGATCTTCAGCTCGGCCCGGCTGTAGACGAAGGTGCCGAAGCGCGGTGCGTAGGTGAACAGGTGCGTGCCTTCGCCGAGCGTCAGCACGAGCGCCAGTTGCGGGCCGTAGATGAAGAAGCCGGCCGCCAGCTGGGCGCTGCCCGGCTGCAGCACCGAGGCCAGCGGATCGCGCTCGGGATTGCCTGCCATTGGCAGCAGCGAGAAGATCGTGCCGATCGAGACGTTGACGTCGATGTTCGAGGAACCGTCGAGCGGATCGATCGCGAGGATCAATGGCGCCTGGGGATCAAGGACCACCGGGTGCGGCCGCTCCTCGGAGGCATAGATGCCGATCGGTGCGCGGCCCGCCGCTTCGAGGAACCGGTCGTCGGCGTACAGATCCAGTCCCGCCTGTCGCTCGCCGTTGGTGTTGTGCGCCCCGGCCTGCTCGGAAAAGGCCTCTCCGAGCGCTCCGCTGGCGATCTCGATCGAGACGGCGACTGCGCTGGCCGCGAGGGAAATGATCGCGTCGGCTACGGCTTCGCGCTGCGCCATGTCGGAGCGGGCGCGGAAGTGCTCGAGAAAATCCGTCAGAGCGTAGGCTCTCATGGCCGTCCTCCCGGCGCTACTGGCGGCGCCTTGAGCTGAGCTAGCGGCCAGGTGGCTGAATAAGTAAAGTTTAATGGCTTTACATTCAGCATAAGGAACTCAAATATAGACCACATGAAAGGGATTTCGCTTCGCCAGCTTTCTGCCGTGCTCGCGGTCCATCGGACCGGCAGGATCGTCAATGCCGCCAGTGACTTGGGCCTGACTCAGCCGGCCGTTTCGCTGCAGATACAGGAAGCGGAGCGGATCGCCGGAACACCGCTGTTCGAACGCACCCGCGATGGCCTGCGGCCCACTGCCGCAGGATCGGCGATGATCGACGCAGCGCGGGACATCGACGAGACGCTGCGCCGCCTCGGCGACGAGATTGCCGCCATCCGGGGCGGGCGCCGCGGCCGGTTGCGGCTCGGGGTGGTGTCGACGGCAAAATACTTCGCACCCGCCATCATGGCAGCGTTCATGAAGCTTCACCCTGAGCTCGAGATCAGCCTGTGGGTGGGTAACCGGGACGAGACCATCGCCAGCCTCGAGGCCCAGCGCATCGACGTGGCGCTGATGGGGCGCCCGCCGCGGGAGTTTCCCGTCCGCGCCAACCAGATCGGCGAACATCCGTTCGTGATCATCGCGGCGATGGATCACCCTCTGGTCGGGCGGCCGGCCATCAGCAAGCAACGCATCGCGGAAGAGGAGTTCCTCGTCAGGGAGCGGGGCTCCGGCACCCGTACCGCACTCGACATCTTCCTTTCGGAGATCCCCGGCCGCATAGAGAGCATCGGCGTCGAGCTGGGATCGAACGAGACCATCAAGCAGGCCGTGATGGCCGGGCTGGGGGTAGCGCTGATCTCCGCGCACACCATCGCCCAGGAGATCGAGTTCGGCCGGCTTGCCATCCTCGACGTCGAGGGCCTGCCCATCCTCCGCAACTGGTTTTCGGTTTCGCGGGCGGATCGGACGCCCAGCCCGGCGATGGTCGCGTTCGAGGCCTTCCTGCGCGAGCACGGCCGCTCGTTCCTGCCCGACGTGACCGCCTGACGGACCCCTTCGCCATCCATGCTCTGCAGGTGTTGACCGATCGCCCGGCGCCCGCTACTCACCTCGCTGCGGCAGTCGGTTGGCTTAATTTGCATAGTTTCTGAAGGTACTTGTGTCTGTCTGCCCCAGCGTTTCGGTCGTCCTGCCGACCTTCAACTCGGGCCCTTTGCTCGCCCCCTGCATCGAGAGCATCCTGGGCCAGAGCCACCGGGATCTCGAGTTCGTCGTCGTCGATGACGGATCGACCGATGGCACGCCGCAGCGACTCGCCGACTACGCCCGCCGTGACAGCCGCGTCGTGCTGCTCGCCGAGAGGCACGGCGGCATCTCGCGGGCGCTGAACCTCGGCATCGAGCGGGCGACGGCGCCGCTCGTCGCCATCATGAACCATGACGACATCTCGCGGCCGGACCGCCTCGAGCGGCAGGTCGGCTTCCTTGCCGGCCACCCCGAGGTCGCGGCCGCCGGCGGCGCCATGCAGTACATCGACACCGCCGGCAACGCGCTGGGGTTCGCTCACTACCCCACCGATGCCGAGGCCATGCGTGAGGCGCTCTTCGCCGGCTGGCAGCCGGTCGGGCACCCGACGCTGATGTTCCGCCGCGAGGCGGTGCTGGCCCTGGGCGGCTACCGCGACTACTACGCCTATGCCGAGGACTACGACCTGCTGCTGCGCCTCGCCGAACGCCATCCGCTCGGCAACCTGCCGGACGTGCTGCTGGACTACCGGCTGCATGACAATACCACTACCCGGCAGCGACCCGAGCAGGAACTCGCCGCCCGCTATGCCCTTTTCGCCTCGCGCCGACGACGCGCCGGACACCCCGACCCGACTCCCGCCGAGGGGCGCGCCAGCCTCGCCGACCTCGTCCGCTTCGATGTCGTGCGGCAAGACCGGGCAGACCTGTTTTCCCGCCTGGCCGATGCCGCGCTCTGGGCGGCGAGCGGCACGGGCAACCTTCGTCGGCTGTCCGAGGCGGAAGACTATGTCGCGCAGGCGGCGGCGCTGGGCGCCCCCGGCACCGACGAAAAGCTCGAGCAGATTGCGGCGGCGTGGCGCGGAGCGGGCCGCGCCATGCGGGCGCGTCGCGTGCACGTTGCGGCAGTGTCGGCTCGGATGGCGCGGCAGTTGCGCCGCGTGCCGGAATGGCTTGCCACGCACGGCGACCGGCGCCGGGAGGAAGCGGAAGCCTTCCGCTGGCTGCTCCGCTGTACCGGTAGCGGTGCGGAAGCGGCGACGTCCGGCGGCAAGCCGACACCAGGTGTCGGACAGGCTCTGGTGTCGCAGGCATCCTGGCACGGCGCTCTGGCCGCAGTAATCGCCGGGTTTCCTCCTTTTGCCGCCAACGAGCCACAGTTCGCCCCGATGAAGGCCGAGGCCGTACGCCGGTCGCGCGAAGCGACGGCGCTGTCGCTGATGCTGCACGATGTGGCGGCCGATCTGGGCCGAAAGCTCGGTGGACTGCCGGCCATGGTGATCAAGGGGCCTGCCTTTAGCGCCCTCTATGGCAGCATTGGGCAGCGCACCTTCACCGACCTCGACCTCCTCGTCGATCCGGCGGCACGCGAGGCGCTCGACGAAGTGCTGCGCCAGGCCGGCTTCATCCTGGCCGAGAGCAACCCGGCGGCGGGCGAGTGGAAATGGCTGCGTCGCGACAATGCCGCCGTGATGGTCGAGGTACAGACCGATCTTGTGCACATGCCGCAACAGCGCCGTGCGCTGTCTCTCGACTACGCCGGCCTCGCTGCCGGCGACACATCCCGGGCGGTGATCAACCTGCTGGTTGCCGTCGTCCACGCGAGCATGCACCAGTTCGAACGGCTGCGTCACCTGACCGACATCCGGCAGGCGGCGCGGGCACTGACTTCGGACACTGAAGTCGCGCAATTCGCCGCGCTAGCGGGCAGGACCGGCGCGACGCTCGCCGCGCGCACCGCCCTGCGGCTGGCCGGCGAACTCTACGATGAACCCCGCTGCGGCGCCATCCTGAGAGCCCTGCCGGGGCATCCGCTGTGGCCTCTGGCTGCGCTGCTGATCGGCCCGCGCCAGCTGCGGCGCGGCGCCCTCGGACAGGGCCACACCCGTTCCTGGCGCCAGAAACTGTTCTGGCGCCTGCTCGCCATTCCCATCCCCCTAGGAGTCCCCGGTGCTCGATCTCGATAGTATTCCCGTACGTAGTCCCGTCCACCACGTGCAGGACATGGGCGGCGAGCAGGTCGTCTACGGCCAGGCCCGGGCCACGGCCTACTTCCTCAACGAGACGGCCGCCATGATCCTGCACCTGTGCGATGGACAGCGCAGCGTGGGCGAAATCGTCGACCTGCTCGCCGGGGCCTATCCCGAAGCGTCCGAGCTGGTGCGGGCGGACGTGCTTTCGAGCATCGGCAACCTAATGGCCGAGGGTGTGATCGGAATCGGGACGTCAGCCGGAAGCGGCAAGGCGGCGTGACCGCGCCGCCCCGATCGGTACTCCGGCCATCTGTAGCTCGCGCCACGCATCGGCGATCAGCCGGTCGGCCTCCCCGGCGCCCAGCAGCTGACGGAAGTGCTGTGTCATCTCCTCGGTGGGCAGCCCCAGCTCGTTGAATCCGGCGACGATGTTGAACACCCGGTCCTCCCAGCGATTGGGGTAGGAGACGCCGCGCGGCCGCGGGAAGCGGTGCAGCCAACGGAAGAACGGCAGGCATAGGGTCCGCGCTCCGCCCTGCCTGAACTTCTCGTGGATATAGCCCTCCTCGGCGCCGAAGCCGCGGAACATCTTGTTGTAGCCGGGCCAGGCGTCCCGGCGGCAGGCGAATGCACCGACCCCCTGCATCGGGATGTCGAACGGCTCTGCGTCCGGATCGCTGCCGCGCGGATCGCTTGCCCAGCGTCCCCACATGCCGCCATGCCACTCGGGCTCGAAATGCGTCGAAATGCCTTGCAGGCTGTCGTAGATCAGCGGCCCCTGCAGCAGGTCGCGCGTCTGCGGGTGGGCGGCGAAATAGGCCATCAGTCGCCCGATCGAGCCGGGCACGAACATCACGTGGCAATCCATGCAGATCACGTACTCGCCGACCGCGAAGTCGAAGACCGCGTCGCGCACTATGGTGCCGCGCCGTTCGAGGAACGGCACGTAGCGGAAGTTGGGGATGCCGGTCTCGAGGTCCTTGAGCGCCTGCGCCGCGATGCCGTCCGGGTTGTTGTCGATGACGAGGATCTCGGCATCCCCGATCGCCTCGCCATGGAACATCCTGAGCGCCTGGACGCTGAAATAGACGCCATCGAAATCGTCGTGGGTGGTCATTGCCACGGTGAGCTTGCGCGGCGTGCCGGCCGGCGTCGCGGCGGGAATCGGGCGCGGCGCGGCGGCAATGGCGGCCGGCTGCGCCGGCGCGCCCGCTCCCAGTTGCAGCAGGTTGGCGGCGACGTCGGCCCCGACCTTGCCCTCGAGCGCCATGCGCGCCGCCGCCTCGAACGTGCCTTCGAGCTGGTCGAAATGGCTGAAGGTCACCTCCAGGCAGAGCGCGCCCGCCATGGCAGTCGAAATGGCGTTGAGCCCGCCATCGACGAAGTTGCGCGCGTTGAGGTTGCAGGCCATCAGGCGGAAGCCGGCCTGCGCCGGCCGCAGGGCCCGCACCGCGAGCGGGGCGCCCGCCACATAGCGCGGCAGCAGGACCAGGCGGACGGCGGACGGTGGAACTCCCGCCGGCGCGTCCGTGTCATAGGCAACGCCGCCGGCCATGGCGACCTGTCGCTTGCCGCGGAACGGCTCCAGCGCGGCGAGGATGGCGGTGGTCCCCGCCTTGCCGACCAGCGCCCGGCGCAGGGGCACCAGCTCACGCCCACCCGCGGCGAGGACGACCAGTTCGTCCGTCCACAGCTGGAAGCCCCGCGAGGTCAACCAGGCCGCCAGCGAAGACTTTCCGGCGCCAGTCGGGCCAGCGATCAGCGCCGCGCCATCGCCGAGCGAGACGAGTCCGGCATGCAGCGCCGGATCCGATCCGACCCCGCCGATGAGCCCGCGGATCACCCGGTCGACGACATGCGTGAGTAGTGACGGCCGATCGAGCCCGACAAGGGGTTCGCCCAGCCCATCGAGCCCATAGCGCCCCTTCCCCGCCTCCGTCAGCCGGAGTTCTGCCTCGCCTTCCGGTCCGATCGGCCGCAGATCAGAGAGGAGCAACCCGAGATCGGGCGCGAGCTCGTCGGGACAGGCGATGCTGACGCTGCGTCCGTTGAGGCTGATGCTGCCGCGGAACATGGATAGGCTACTCCAACTTGTACTCGGGGACCTGCCGGTCCGGGGTCCGCAGTCCCGGGCGGCCGGCGACGGGACCGCCCGTCAGGGTTGCTCGATGGGTTCGGCAAGGCGCCGCTTGGGCACGTGGGTTTCGGCGACCGGCCCATCCGGGTCGAAGCTGCCGCGCAGGTAGAAGCGCTGCCAGGCCTGCTTCAGCGCCTCCGGCTCGCCAGCGGCGATTCGGGCGACGAAGGCGCTGCGCGAGGCGCCCCAGGCCTCGTACTCGGCCTCGAGGACGGGATCGGACGACAGCGGCTTGACTACCGGTGTGATGGCGTCGAGCGCCACGTGCTCGATCGGGGTCAAAAAGCAGAACGGGTCGCCCTTCATGAACATCACCGAACCGGGCCGGGTGAACTGCCAGTTCATGGTGAAGGTGAAGGGCATCCAGTCGGTCTCGACGAGGCCGTCGAGCGGCGCGATGCCGTCGCGCAGGAGGTTGGGCGAGCCGCGTACCTGCAGCGCCCAGCCCGGATCGGTGCGGAAGATATAGCCGGGATGAAACGTCAGGATGCCATAATGGAAATGCGAGGCGACCAGGTGGCCGAGATCGGGATCGCCGCCGTCGATGGCCGTGAGCGTGATGTCCTGGGCGAGCGGGCCGCCGCTCCAGGTCGCCATGAAGCTGCGCGGCGACAGCAGCTCCCAGCCGCTGGTGTTGGCGACCGTCAACGGGATGCACCGATAGGCGAACTTGTCGAGCCGATCCATCCAGCCGCGCCCCGGCGTACCCGGCACCAGCGGCGGGGCCTCGTCATCGAGGCGATAGGCGGTGAACCGTGTCGGCATGGTCACTCAGTCGCCGCCGCCGAGTGCGAACCGGAACGCTTGTCGTCCCTGTCGTCCAGGTGCGCGTTCGACCAACATGCTGCGCTGGCGCGCTAGACGTAGCAACTCGTCGTGCCTGGCGCCGGCATGGTCGTGGGCGGCGGCTCCGTTGTCGTCGTCGTGGTAGTTGTCGTCGTGGTCGTCACCGGCATGACGGTGGTCGACAGGATCGTGGTCGACGGCACCGGGGTCGTCGGCATCGCGGAGGTCGGTAGCGCGGTTGTGACCGGCGGGTAGGTGACCCGCCCCTTGGTGGTGGGCGGAGCCGTCTGCGCGAGCACGATGCGCGTGTCGTCGTCGAACTGCACGTTTTCGAGCGAACCGACGTCGAGGCAGCTCACCGGAGAAGACTGTGCATGCGCCGGCACCACGATCATGTCGATCACCGGCCGCGTCCACTTGCTCGGCAACACCATTGGCGCGGCAGCGCCACTGGCAGCAAGCATCGTCACCAACTGGCGCCGCGTCAGCTGGCGCTTGTCGTCATTGTCGTCCACATCTGCCCCCAACGCCGCGTGCGTCTCGCTGCCCGCGTACCGGAATTCCCTTAGCACGAGGAAAAGTCGACCCGCAACAGGGACCAGCCGACTTTGACTGCCCCGCCGAGGGGCGCTAAGGCGTTCATCATGAATCGCTTTTTGCCCTGGAGCCGGGCTGCCCGGCCGGCCCTGTCGGTGGTCGTCGTGATCTGCGGCATGCCGCGAGAGGCGCCGCGCACCCTGCTGTCGCTCGCCCCGCCCTACCAGCGCGGCATCGCCGCAGCAGACTACGAGATCATCGTCGTCGATGCCGGGCGTGCGCCGTCGCTGCAGGCCGGCCAGATCGAACGGATCGGCCCGAATCTGCGGCTGGTGCGGCCGTCCGCGCTCCCGGCCTCCCTCGCCTGCGCCATCAATGCCGGCCTCGCAGTCGCCCGCGGCGACGCGGTGGCCGTCTTGTTCGACGGCGCCCGGATCGCCTCCCCGGGCCTGCTGGCGATGGCCCTGGCCGGCCTCGCCGCCCGACCGGGCGCGCTCGTGACACCGCTCGGCTGGCATCTTGGCAACGACCTGCAGCGGCATGCCGTCGCCGCCGGCTACGACACCGTGCGGGAGGACAGGCTACTCGCGGCCATCGCCTGGCCGAGCGACGGCTATCGCCTGTTCGACATAGCTGCTCCCGACGATTCGTCGCCTCCCGCCTGGCCGGGCCCGATCGATGAAGCGAGCTTTCCGGTGCTGGCCCGCTCCCGCTGGCACGCCCTGGGCGGCGCCGATGAGCGTTTCGACCTGCCCACCGGCGGCCATCTCGGCCGCGACCTGTTTCGCCGGGCCCTCGAACTCCCCGAGGCGGAGCTTCTTGTGCTGCTCGGCGAAGGGACCTTCCACCAGCTGCATGGCGGACTCGAGACCAGCGCCGACGAAAGCGGGCGCCGTGCCCTGCTCGAGACCTGGGATCGCCAGTTCGCCGCCATCCGTGGCCGGCCCCTCGCCGCGCCGCAGCCTGTGCCAATGCGGGTGTTCGGCAATCCGCTCGGGTCGGTGGGCGGACCCGATGGACCGCGCCGGCCCGGCGCCATTTCGGTGCCCCGGATCGATCGCATCGTCGAGATGGCCGAACAGGAGGCCGCTGCCGGTCGCCGTGCCGCTGGCGCCGAACTGGCACGCGTGGCGCGGCGGCTAGCGCCGGACGATCCTGCGCCGCAGGCCCTGCTTCGCCGCCTCGGACGCTGGCTCCCGGGGGTCGTCGGGCTACAGCCCCAGCAGCAGGCCGCGATCCACCTCGCGCGGGCCGAAGGACTGCGCGAGGCCGGGCGGGCGGAGGCGGCCAGGGAGGCCTATCTCGCAGCTCTCGCCCACGAGCCCAACCTCGTCGCGGCGCATGTGGGACTAGCGGCCCTGCGCTTTCCCGGCCCGAACTATCTCGCCAGGCTGGCCGAGATCCACCGGCTGCTGGCCCCCGCCCTCTATCTCGAGATCGGCGTCGCCTGGGGCATGTCGCTGGCCCAGGCGCGCTCGCCGACCGTCGCCATCGGTGTCGACCCGGAGCCGCGACCGCAGGTGCCACTGGCGGCCGAGGTCCACATCTTCAACGAGACGAGCGATTCCTTCTTCGCCCGCGAGGGGGGCCGACCGATTACCGGCGGCCGGCCGATCGACCTTGCCTTCATCGATGGGCTCCACCTGTTCGAGCAGGCGCTGCGTGATTTCATCAATGTCGAGCGGTACTGCGCCCCCGGCTCGACCGTCCTGCTGCACGACACGCTGCCGCTCGACGAGCCGACGCAGCGCCGGACGCTCGACACGGCCTTTCACAGCGGCGACGTGTGGAAACTCGTCGTCTGCCTCAGGCACTACCGGCCCGATCTCGAGATCGTCACCCTGCCTGCGGCTCCTACCGGCCTGACCCTCGTGCGCAGGCTCGACCCCAGCTCCGACGTGCTTGCCACACACTACGACGAGGCGGTGGCCCGCTTCATCGACACCCCGTTCGCCCATTTCGCCGAGGCCCGCTGCGACGCCCTGCGCCCCGACACGCGCACACTCGAAGAAATCCTGGGGGATGCCCTCTAGAGGCCCTCGGGATGCCGGCAGCCGCGACACTGGTCGGTCGGGCAAGTTCGCCGCGCACCGGATCGGACAAGTCAGGTGACAGCCAATCGTCCTCTGCGCCCCGCCTCCGAGCGCAATTCTTGCGCAACGGTTAATTACCCGTATAGAGTTGTGATGAGACCTATGGCGGAGTTGTTCAATTGCGTTCGGTTCAGCTTGCTCTTGTCTGCCTCATAGGTCTGTTCTTCGCCAGTTCGGTGCCGGCCCAGGAGCCGACGCGACATGCTGAACAGTTCTTCTTGGAGCTTGAGCAGTCTCTTTCCGCCGGAGCATTGACGCTGGGGCCGGTTCTCGAGGAGTTGCGCGTCGCTGCGGCCTCCGGCGACGCTGCTAGTCAATTGCTGCTCGGTCGCTACCTCATGGACGGTCGGCGGACGGCGACGCAGATCACTTTGGGCCTCGGCCTGCTGGAAATGGCCGCCGCGGCCGGGCTTGCCGAAGCCAACTACCGCGTCGGCGAAGTCTATCGGAATGGTGCGGCGGGTGTGCGCCGGCAGCCGGCGAGAGCGCTCGGATTCTACGAGGCGGCGGCAAAGGCTGGAGACAGATCGGCAGCCCGCGCCCTCGCCGGCCTGCTGCTCGACCAGAGATATGCTTTCGCCGACCGCGCTCGCGGCGTCGAACTGCTCGAGAGCCTTGCCGCCGAGGGCGATGTCCAGGCCCTCCTGTCGCTCGGTGGCGCCTATGCCGCCACCGATGGGCCTGCCGCCGTTGCGGCCCTAGCCCGCGCCGCAGTCGGGGGCAGTACGTCTGCGCTCCACAATCTGGGCGATCTTCACCGGCGCGGCGCGCCCGATCTGGCGGCCGATGCCCGCAAAGCACTGCAGTACTTCGAACTGCTGGGTCGACAAGGCGATCAGTCGGCCCGGAGAAAGGCCGCGGATATCTACATCAGGGGCGAGGCAGGGGCCCCGGACATTGCACGAGCCGTCGCCATCCTGCGCTCGGTGGCCACGGCCGGTGACGCCCAGGGACTGATCGCCCTCGGCGACCTCTATGCCCGCGGCGAGTTCACGCCGGTCGACACCGAGAACGCCATAGCCGCCTACCGACAGGCCGCGGAGACCGGGTTGCTCGATGGCTTTCTGCGACTAGGCGATCTCTATCGCACCGGCGTTGTCGGCATGAGAGCCAATCCGGAGGCAGCCACTGCGGTCTATCTGGAGGCGGTGAGCGGCAAGATCAGGGGCCATTCGTCTGCCCTCACCCGCCTGGGAGACCTCTTCCGGACCGGCGCGGACGGGGTGCCCCCTGATGGGAGCCGCGCCGCACACTACTACGAAGAGGCGATCGCACTCGAGGATGACGGCGCCCGCAGGGCTCTCGCCGGCATGCTGCTCGACGGCACCCTGGTGCCGCAGGACGCGGCACGTGCCGTTGCCCTGCTCGCGTCCGCCGCCGAGCGCGGAGACCAAGGCGCGGCCATGCAACTGGGGAGTCTCTACGGTCGCGGCGGACCGGTCCAAGCCGAGTACGACAAGGCCGTCCAGTACTACCGCCTCGCGGCCGACCTGGGGGAAAGCAGTGCCCCGCTGCGTCTCGCCGTGGCGCTGGCCGATGGCCCGCTTGCCGCAGCGCACCGCCAGGAAGGCGTGTCCTACCTCGCCGAGGGGGTGAGCCGCGGTGTTCCCGGCGCCGTCACAGAACTGGCCCGGTTGATCGTCGGCGGAAAGTTGCCCGGTTCGCAGCCGACGGAAGCGCGTGACATGCTGTATGGCGCTGCTCTGGGTGGCGACGCGGGCGCTGCGCGTTACCTATTGCAGCTCTATCGCGACGGCGCAGGAGGGGCGTTCCGGCCCGACCTCGCCATGGCCGAGCGCCTGCTCGAGGAGGTCTCCACCGTCCTCGGCGAACCGGGCGCCACGACGGAGCGACTGGCCATCCTCGCCCGGCAGGGAGCCGCCCCGGAGACGTTCGACAGAATCGCCGAGCAGTTCGCCCGCCTGCCGCGCGCGACTGCGGCGCAGGCGCTCGAACGTCTCGCCGACAGCAACGAGAACGCCTACATTGCGCAGGTGCAGCGGCAACTGGCCGGACTCGGCCTCTATGACGGCAGCGCAGACGGTATACTGACGGGCGCCACGATCGAGGCCTTCAGGCGGGCGTGCGACGCCGCCGGCGCGCTCGAGAAGTGCGACCGAGGCCCCCTCACTGGCGACGCTGTGAAGCTGATGACCGCTTTTCTGTTCACTGCGCGCCCTTCTGAGGACTGAGCTGTTCATCGCAACGCCTTTGGTCGTCCAAATTGATGACGTTATCATAGAAGCGTGAGACGTCAGTCATACCCTGCAGCCATATGGCGCTTATGAGCCGATCACCATGTCTATCTCCGGACTTAACCAATTGAACGATTCCACAACGAGGTGGTGTTTCATTTTGTTAACAATCTGTTAATCTCACTTTGTAGCGGTTCGGTAACCGAGACTGAGGTGAGTTCGTGACTGAGATTACGAATGCGTCAGGCAGCTTAAGTTTTCGGCACCGCGGTTCGTCGAGGACTCATCCGGGTCAGTCGAGCCAGCACGGACTGCCTTTGTCATTCGGCGCGAGCGGGCCACTGGAGGCGGAGGAATCGGCCGGTCGACGCCTGCAGCTGGCGCTCAAGCGACTCGTCGACATCGTTGGCGCGATTGTTGCCTTACTGGTGCTCGCACCGGTGCTATTGGTCTCGGCCCTTGTCGTTCGTCTCAGCGGGCCGGGGCCGATCTTTTTCTCGCAGCTGCGCGAGGGCCTCGATGGGCGGACCATCCGAGTCCTCAAGTTCCGCACCATGCATGTCGAGCGGGGCGACGCCAGCGGCGTGCAGCAGACCTGTATCAACGACGATCGGGTGACGAAGGCCGGACAGACCCTGCGGCGGACCAACCTCGACGAACTGCCGCAGCTCATCAATGTGCTCGTCGGCGACATGTCGCTGATCGGACCCCGACCGCACCCGCTCAACATGCGGGCCGCTGGTGTCGCCTACGCCGAACTCGTCCCCTACTACTCCCATCGGCTCGCGATGCGGCCGGGCATCACCGGTTGGGCGCAGTGCCACGGGCTGCGGGGGCCGACGGATGCGCCTGGCCCGGCGCGCGCCCGGATCGACCACGACATCGCCTATATCCAGAACTTCTCGCTGCTGCTCGATGCCCGGATCATCTGGAAGACGCTGCGGCAGGAGTTGTCGGGCGGCACCGGCATCTAGGCCGACGCGAATCTGAGGCCGGAACCGGGTGGCGGCAATGACGACCAAAGTGCTTGTGACGGGCGGCGCCGGCTTCATCGGCTCACACCTTTGTCGTCGTCTGCTGCAGGACGGCTACGAGGTCCTGTGTGTCGACAACTTCTTCACCGGCAGCCGCCAGAACATCGCCTCGATGCTGCGCCACGACGGCTTCGAGTTGCTGCGGCACGACGTCACCTTTCCGCTCTACGTCGAGGTGGACCAGATCTACAACCTCGCCTGCCCGGCCTCGCCGATCCACTACCAGGTCGATCCGGTGCAGACGACCAAGACCAGCGTGGTGGGCGCCATCAACATGCTGGGGCTGGCCAAGCGGCTGAAGGCGCCGATCCTGCAGGCCTCGACCTCGGAGGTCTATGGAGACCCCACGGTCCACCCGCAGCCCGAGGGCTACTGGGGCCACGTCAACCCGATCGGGCCGCGCTCGTGCTATGACGAGGGCAAGCGCTGCGCCGAGACGCTGTTCTTCGACTACCGGCGCCAGCACGGCATGGCGACCAAGGTGGTGCGGATCTTCAACACCTACGGCCCCAACATGCACCCGGCCGACGGGCGGGTGGTGTCGAACTTCATCGTGCAGGCGCTCAGGGGCGACGACATCACCCTCTATGGCGACGGCAGCCAGACCCGCTCCTTCTGCTATGTCGATGATCTTGTTGATGGATTGGTGCGAATGATGGGCACGGGGAGCGAGGTGACGGGGCCGGTGAACCTGGGCAACCCGGTGGAATTCACCATCCGTGAGCTGGCCGAACTGGTGATCGAGCTGACCGGCTCGCGCTCCGCCATCGCCTACCGGCCGCTGCCGCAGGACGACCCGCGCCAGCGCCAGCCGGAGATCGCAATGGCCCGGCAGACCCTGGGCTGGGAGCCCCGGGTGGCGCTGCGGACCGGGCTCGAACGGACCATCGCCTACTTCATCGACGCGCTGCGCGCCGGCGCCGCCCCGGCGACGGGCAGGGCCCGGCGGGCGATGGGAGGGTGAGCATGCCCCGCCCCCGCCCCCGCCCCAATGTCGTCACCTTGCTGAACGCGGATCAACGGCCCCTATCCCCGGTCCGCATCGGCGGACTCCCCGTTTCCCGGGCCTCTCGGGCCGGAGGCGGACAGAATGCGGACTTCCGGCAAGCACTCAGTGTGATGGGCAGAATACCCGCAGATGGTGGCCGCCTGATGGTGGGGGATTAAACGTGCACGAAGAGAGTCTGGAGTCACACATGAGCGCAAGGCACGCACTGGTCCTGGGAGCCGGGGGGTTCATCGGCAGTCACCTGGTCCGCCGGCTGAAGCGGGAAGGCTTCTGGGTGCGCGGGGTGGATCTTAAGTTCCCCGAGTATGCCGAGACGGAAGCGGATGACTTCATCGTCGGCGACCTCCGGCGCGCCGAGGTCTGCGACCTCGCCATCGACCGGCGCTTCGACGAGGTGTTTCAGCTGGCGGCCGACATGGGCGGCGCCGGCTATATCTTCACCGGCGAGCACGACGCCGC
>JAYRZA010000009.1:0-137637 GCA_041916695.1 Devosia sp.
TGTCGCGCTGCTGCACATCGACCTCGATCGTTTCAAGCAGATCAACGACACGCTCGGTCACGCGGCGGGTGATGCGATGCTGGTGCACGCCGCTGCGGTCTTGCGCGCCAATGTGCGGAACGACGACTTCGTCGCGCGTATCGGCGGTGACGAATTCGTGGTTGTTTCGATCCGTGAGGGCGACCAGGAGGCTCTCGCCAATCTGGCCGAGCGGATCATTGCGCGGATGCGGCAACCGGTGGCCTACGAGGGTCACGAATGCCGATTCGGGGTGTCGATCGGCATCGCCTGCGAGCGTGGATTCAGTGCCGATCCTGAGCGTCTGCTGATCAATGCGGATATCGCCCTCTACCGGGCCAAGAGCCGTGGTCGCAACCGTTTCGAGTTCTTCACCGATGCGCTTCAGGAGGAGGTGATCCGCACCAAGCGGGTTGCCGACGAGATTCTGCACGGGCTGGAGACCGACCAGTTCCTGCCATTCTACCAGCCGCAGTTCGATGCCCATACGCTCGAGGTCGTCGGGGTCGAAGCGCTGGCGCGCTGGCGTCACCCGACCGAGGGGATTCTCGCGCCGGCGCAGTTTCTCGACGTGGCCGAAGATCTCAGTGTCGTCGGCAGCATCGACCGGATCGTCCTCGAGCGGGCGCTGCGCGACTTCGCCCACTGGGCGGAACTGGGGCTCGCGATCCCGAAGGTCTCGGTCAATGTCTCCGCCCGCCGGCTGCAGGACGAGCAACTGATCGCCTCGCTGCGCGGTCTCAGCATTCCACCAGGCGTTGTGTCCTTCGAGCTGGTCGAATCGATCTTCCTCGATGAGGCCGAGGACCTCGTGCGCTGGAACATCGACCAGATCAAGGAACTGGGAATCGATGTGGAGATCGATGACTTCGGCACCGGCTATGCCTCGATCGTCAGCCTGATGCGGCTCAAGCCGCGTCGGCTCAAGATCGACCAGCAGCTGGTCGCCCCGATCGTCACCTCGCCGACGCAGCGTCGGCTGGTGCGCTCCATCGTGGAGATCGGCCGGGCCCTCGATATCGAGGTGGTCGGCGAGGGTGTCGAGACGTTGCCGCATGCCCAGATGCTTCGCGAACTGGGGTGCGCGACGCTGCAGGGCTATGCTTTCGCGCGCCCGTTGTCATCGGAGGCCCTGATCGACTTCGTGACCCGTCGCGAATGGCTGTCCGGCGTTCAGGTCGCGCCGGCAAGACGGTCTCGCCGCGCCTGAGGTTGTCGCGTGGGGTGATGCGGACGGGCACGAACCCGTCAGATCAGAACAGCTCTGCTTCCCCGTGAACGCCGTGTGTGCCCGTTCCGGAAAGGCTGGGCACGCGCAGTTCGTCGAGCACCAGCCCGGCCCAGATCTCGTCATATACGGAGTCGGGGGTGGTCGGAGGCAACAGCGCGAATTGGCGGACCGCCAGGGCCATGTTCTGGCACCGCTGCTCGATGCGGTCCTGGCCCTGCAGGGCGTGGATGATCATCCGCATCGCCTCTCGACGCGCCTCGTCGCCGGGCACCGACTGGTCGCCGAGCAGTTCGAGCGCCTGCGTGATGCCGTCAACCATCCCCGCTGTCTGCCTAGCGGTTTCATCGAGCTCGCGGGCGAGCTTTTGCAGCGACATGTAGTCGGAACCCCCGGTACTTGCAGAAGACGCTAGCGTTAATTTCTGAATGGGTTCTTGCGAAGCCGAAGGCATAGGTTGCAGGCCGGAATTTTGGTTAGCGCTTCACTAACGAATTGCGGCTAACGATTGCCGGCAGGTACCCTCCAGAGACTGCCTTCGATGGCCTTGCCCAGTTCCCTGCCGCCCGAATTCGACCGCGGTGTCGTCACGACCGTGCATCAAGGTGACTGTCTGGTGTCCTCCGAACCCGATCTCACCTACTCCACCGTTCTGGGCAGCTGCATTTCTGCCTGCGTCCGGGACGTTGTGGCCAATGTCGGAGGCATGAACCACTTCCTGCTGGCCGAGCAGTCCGGGTCGGCGCGTGATCGTTACGGTGCCTCGGCGCGCTACGGTGCGTTTGCGATGGAACAGCTTA
This sequence comes from Devosia sp., assembly GCA_041916695.1. Taxonomy (GTDB): domain Bacteria; phylum Pseudomonadota; class Alphaproteobacteria; order Rhizobiales; family Devosiaceae; genus Devosia_A. The sequence goes on from JAYRZA010000009.1 coordinate 2,047, forward strand.
TCAACCAGGTGCTCAGCCGGGGAACCGGCCGCAAGGCAAATCTCGAGATCAAGGTGTTCGGCGGCGGCAAGATCAACGCAGCGCTCGATGATGTCGGTGCCAAGAACATCGAGTTCGTGCGGGAGTTCCTTGCCAACGAAGGCTACAGCATGGCCAAGGAGGACCTTGGCGGCACCTACGCGCGCCGCGTGATGTTCAAACCGCATTCCGGTCGGGCCTTTGTCAAGCGGCTCGACAACGCGGCCAATGCCTCGATTGCTCGGGAGGAGTTGGCGGTGGCGCACCGCCGGGCGCCGGCGGCCAAGGCCCCGGTCCACGACGACATCGAGTTGTTCTAGCCGCGTGCCTGGTTACCAGGGCCTTACCGCCCGCCTGCCGCCTACACGCTTGGTTAACCATTGCCCGACTAGCGTGGCGCTGTCGGCCTGGGGAGGCCGCTACGGGGACCACTGATTCGTGCGCCGCCTGGCCGTTGCGGTCATTGCCAATTTGTGCTGGCTCGGGGCCCTCGGCCTGAGCTGGGCCAGCCTTGTCTGGCTCGGGGCCACCCCGCTTACCGGAGCCATTCTGGCAACAGCCGTCATGTTCGCCATGCTGGGTTCGCTGGTGTTCGCCGCCCGATCGGATCGAATCGATGCTGAACGCCTGACTGCGCTCGGGCTGGCGGTGGGGTTGAGAGGCAGGGATGCGGCAAGCGTCGAGGTCGTGGTCAAGAACCTATGCGAGCGACTTGACCGGGCGCATCAGTACCGGGCGGCGTTCGCTGACCTGTCCCAACCCGCCGCGCTGGTCGCAGCGGACGGACGGATCACCACCGCTACCCGGGGCCTGACGGCAATCGAGCGACGCGCCGCCGAGCAGGGGACCGAGATCGCGGACCTCATCGGAGCGGAGACGCTCGATCCGGACACTCCCGAGGGGAGCATAGCACAGGTGGCGGGGTACCGCTTCGTTGTCGAGCGGCGCGACTTAGGCGGTGGGCGCACAGTCGTCGAATTGCGCCCCGCCGGTTACCACATCGCTGATGACGACTTCGACGCCTTTGTAACGGCGCTCGCCGACGGCAAGACCGGCTTCCGGTTCGACGACTGGGGAATGCACCACTCGCCGGCGCTGAAGGCGCTCGGGGGTGCACTCGAGGGGTTCGACAAGGGAATCCGGGCAATACAGCAAGTGCTGGTCGGCGAGGACCCGGATCCCTACCTGCTGCTCGGTGCCGGCGGCTTCGCCCAGCAGGTTCAGCAGTTCAAGGCGTCCCTCGACGAACTGCTCGAGGAGCGGGACGAGGCCCTCGCGGCGCGTGAGCGGTTGGAGGGAAAGGTGGAGGCCATCCTCAGGGCGATCGACCGATACCGCGCCAGCGTCACGAGCCTCGCCGAACTGGCTGACCAGGGGCGGGCCGGCCTAGCCGCGGCCTCGCTGGCCATCGACAAGGGACGCGAGGGAGCGCGGGCGGCCCGCACCCACGAACAGAAGGCCGTCGCACTCGCGGCGGAGGCCGCCCGCGCCGTCGAGCGCACCGGCGCTGCAGTCGGTGGGCTCGGCACGACGGCCGCGCAGATCGATCGAATGATCGGGGCGATCGAGGACGTCAGTTTCAGGACCAATCTCTTGGCGCTGAACGCGGCCGTAGAGGCGGCGCGGGCCGGTGAGAAGGGCGCCGGCTTCGCCGTCGTGGCGAGTGAAGTGCGGACCCTTGCACAGGCGACGCAGGCGGCGGTCCGCGAGATCCGAAACCTCGTCGGGGATAGCCGTGCGCGCACCGAAAGCTCGATTGCCGAGGCTGACACTCTCAGAAATATACTGGGGGGACTCGGCTCACATTTAGAGAATCTAAGCAATGAGACGGACAATATCGCTGGCGCGCTGGACGAAGGCAGTGGCGCCATCTCCCGTCTGGGCGGCCACGTCGCAGCCGTCGGGAGCGAGGCGGCACGAGCCCTGCAATTGCCGGCGCGCAGGCAGTCTGCCTGAACGGCAGCGGGGACAGGATCATGGAACAGGGCGAGTTTGCCCTCAGCGACCGCGAGTTCAATCGGGTCAAGGCACGCGTCTACGCAGAGGCAGGGATTTCCTTGTCCGACGCCAAGCGCACGTTGGTGGTGTCGCGTCTGGGTAAGCTCGTGCGAAACCTGAAGCTCGGCTCGTTCGACGCCTATGTCGACTATCTCGAGCGGCAGGCGACACCGGCGGAGGCGCAGGACTTCATCAATGCGCTCACCACCAACCTCACGCGCTTCTGGCGCGAGGATCACCATTTCGAGCACCTGATCGGCTATGTCGGCCAGTTGATGCAACAGCGGTCGCGCAGCACCACCGGCGGCAGGCCCAAGCTCCGCATCTGGTCCGCCGGCTGTTCGACGGGTCAGGAACCCTACACCATCGCGCTGAGCCTGCTGTCCGCGTTGCCGGATCTGAAGCGGTGGGACTTTCGGATTCTCGCCACCGACATCGACACCAGCGTGGTCGCAAAGGCGGCGACCGGCGTGTACCCGGAGGGTGAACTGAGCGGGCTCGCGCAGGAACGCGCCCGACTGTTCGAATCGACGGGAAACGGACAGATCCGGGTACCGGCCGTGGCGCGCGAACTCGTCGCGTTCAAGCCGCTCAATCTGATGGACAACCCCTGGCCGATGCGCGGGCCCTTCGATGCGGTCTTCTGCCGCAACGTCGCGATCTACTTCGACAAGAAGACGCAGGGTCAGTTGTTCGCGCGCCTCGGAGCCATTCTCGTATCCGAGGGTTTCCTCTACATCGGGCACTCGGAGAACCTGGGGGCGGGCGGTGAAAATTTCCGACTCGTCGGGAAGACCATTTACCAGGCACGGGCACAGAACAAGGCGAGGGACGCAGCATGAGCATCCGGGTGCTGGTCGTGGACGATTCGGCGCTGATCCGCGAGGTGCTGTCGCGCACCCTGGGCAAGGACGGTGATATCGCCGTGGTGGGAACGGCGGAGGATCCGTTGGAGGCACGCACCAAGATCAAGGAACTCAATCCCGATGTCGTGACGCTCGATATCGAGATGCCCAACATGAACGGATTGCAGTTTCTCGATAAACTGATGCGGCTGCATCCGCTGCCGGTGGTGATGGTCTCGACGCTGACCACTAAGGGGGCGAGCGAGACTCTGCTGGCGATGGAACTGGGAGCGGTTGACTTCGTCGCAAAGCCCAACGCCTCGCTCTCCGGCGGGCTCGACGCGTTCGGCGAGAACCTTCGTCAGAAGGTAAGGGCCGCGGCCAACTCCGACGTCAAAGGGCGCGCCATGCGGTCGCCGCCTGTCAACGTGCCGGTGCGCACTGCGGCAGCGCCAACCGGGTCGCTGATAGCGATCGGCGCGTCGACCGGCGGGGTGGAGGCAATTCGCGTCGTGCTGAGTCAACTGCCAATCGATTGCCCGCCCGTGGTCATCGCCCAGCACATGCCGGCCGGGTTCACCACCCGCTTTGCCGGTCGCCTCGATGAACTGACCGAATTGACTGTGGTCGAAGCCGAGGACCGCATGCCGCTGCTGCAGGGCCACGCATATGTCGCGCGTGGCGACTATCACCTCAGGGTCGAGAAGTCCTCCGGCCAGCTCAAGTGCCGGCTGTCGCAGGATGACCTTGCCTCTGGCCACCGCCCGAGCGTGGATGTGCTGTTCGAGTCCGTGGCCAAGACCGTCGGCGGGATGGCGGTGGGCGTGATCCTCACCGGCATGGGGCGTGACGGCGCCCGCGGTCTGAAGCTGATGCGTGAAGCGGGCGCCTACACCATCGGTCAGAGCCCGGGCTCGGCGCTGGTCTACGGCATGCCGCGCGTTGCCTTCGAGGAAGGAGCGGTGGTCGAGCAGGCGCCGGTCGAGGCGGTCGCGGCGCGCCTGGCGGCGGCACTGACGCGACTCAAGTCGGCGGCATAACGCAGCGGCGGGTTGAAGGTTTGGTAACGGAAGTTTCCTAGGGTCGATCGGGTGCGCGACCCGGTACCCAGCGGGCGGCTAGAAGGCGTAGCGTAACAATGCCGAAGGCAAGTGCAGTCAGCGTGATGATCGTCGATGACCAGCAGTCGATGCGGGGCATCTGCAAATACATCCTCACCCAGCTCGGATTCACCAACATTATCGAGGCCAAGTCGGGCCGCGACGCTCTGGGCAAGCTCGAAAAGAGCAGCGTAGACCTGATCATCTCCGACTGGAACATGGAAGACATCGACGGGCTGACCCTGCTCCGCGTCATTCGCAAGCATCCCAAGACCCAGGCAATGCCCTTCATCATGGCCACCGGCCGCTCCGACAAGGAACAGGTCAAGGAGGCGATCTCCTGCGGGGTCAACAACTATATCATCAAGCCGTTCGATGCCTCGACCATGAAGAAGCGCATCGAGGCAGTGATCGGCACCCTGTCCTGAAGGGGACGACCGGTTGCGTGCAAGGGCCGCCGCAAGGCGGCCCTACTATTTTCAAGACCCGAATGTAATCGATTAAGCGCCCGGATTCCGGGGCTCTCGGGGCTCGCGTAATCAGAAATTAAGGCTCACCAGCCTAACCTGTGGGCAGTGGCGGTGCCGTTCGCCAGCGGACGGAGGTCGGGGCGCTGTTGGGAGCAGCCGCCCGGTCCGTCGGCCGCCGACGCGGATTCATCGAGTGGGAGGTGACGTCATGGGTTGGATGCCGAAGCTGAGGATTGCCCAGAAGCTGCCACTGGCAATGGTGGGCATGGCCCTCGTGGTCAGCGCCGGTGTCGGTATCTCCAGCTACCTGATCGGATCCGAGATCGTCAGCCGGATGAGCATCGAGCAAATCCAGACGGTTGCGGCGGGAAAGTCGAAAGCGTTCCAGTCCTATCTGACAACCCTCGAGCAGGACCTGGTGAACTCGGCCGCGGCAGAGAGTGTCCAGACGACTCTGCGGGACCTGTCGATCAGCTGGGGGCAGTTCGCGACCGCCAAGCCCCCGGCGGATCCGATCGAGACGCTCCGCGGCAACTACATCGACAAGAACCCCCACGCTGCCGGCGAACGGCAGTTGCTGGACACACCGGCAGACACCACAGGCAAGAAGTGGAACTACGACTTCTCGCACTCCAAGGTCCATCCGAACTTCCGCAGCCAGGCGGAGCGGCGCGGCTATCGCGACATCTACCTGTTCGATGCCAAGGGTAACCTGATCTATTCGGTGATGAAGAACGACGACTTCGCGATGAACTTCGCCGAAGGCGGCGCGCTTGCCGAAAGCGGGCTCGGCCAGGTCTTCCGAGCCGCGGCGACGCTCACCGAGCGCGGACAGGTGGCGTTCGCCGATCTCTCGGTCTATGCGCCCGTCGGGCAACCCGCGAGCTTTCTCGCCACGCCCGTCTTCGATCCGCGAAACAAGTTCATCGGCGTGATGGCGATTCAGATGCCGGTCGCCCCGATCAATCAGCTGTTGCAGGACAGCGACAACCTGGGACGCACCGGCGAGAGCTTCTACGTCGGCACGGATCGGCGGTTGCGCTCCAACTCGCTGTTCTCGGGCGACGACGACACGCTCAACACTCGCTACGACAACCCGATCGTCGCTTCGGCTCTCGAGGGAAACGCAGCCCAGGGGACGACGGTCGACTATCGCGGCATGCCGATGATCGCAACTGCGTCGCCGGTGGAGTTCCACGGCGCCAGATGGGCCATGGTGACCACCATAGGCGCGGATGAGGCACTGGCGCCGGTTCAGCAACTGCGCGACATGATGCTCATGGTCGGCGGAATCCTGCTGCTGGTCGCCACAGCCATGGCCTTGCTCTTTTCCCGCACCGTCACGCGCCCGATCAGCCGCCTCACCGGTACGATGAGCGCGCTTGCCGAGGGGCAACTCGAGGTCGAAGTCAAGGGTGCCGAACGCAATGACGAGATCGGCGACATGGCCCGAGCCGTGCAGGTGTTCAAAGAGAACGCGCTCAAGGTCAACGAAATGACCGAGGGTGAACGTCTCGGCTCCGAGCGTCGCAGGGCCGACCGCATCCAGATGATGCAGTCGCTCCAGCGCGCCTTCGGTGAAGTGGTGGACGCCGCGATCTCCGGAGACTTCTCCCGGCGCGTGACGGCCGACTTCCCCGACCAGGAACTCAACGCGCTGGCCCGTTCCGTCAACGAGTTGGTCGAGACCGTCGATCGAGGTGTCGGCGAGACCGGCGACGTGCTGGCCGCACTGGCCCACACCGATCTTACCCGCCGCGTCGAAGGCAGCTACCAGGGGGCATTTGAGCGCCTGAAACTCGACACCAACGCGGTCGCCGAGAAGCTCAGCGGAATCGTGGTGGGCCTCAAGCAGACCTCGCGCTCGCTGCGCACCGCCACCGGCGAGATCCTCAGCGGCGCCAACGACCTCAGCGAACGCACGACCAAGCAGGCGGCGACCATCGAGGAGACTTCGGCGGCCATGGAACAGCTGGCTTCCACGGTCCTTGCCAATGCCGAACAGGCCAATGACGCGGCCCGCGTCGCGGCAGGCGTCACCAGGTCGGCCGAGGAAGGCGGCAAGGTGATGAATCAGGCCAATGCCGCCATGGAGCGGATCACGGCTTCCTCGGGCAAGATCTCCAATATCATCGGGATGATCGACGACATCGCGTTTCAGACCAACCTGCTGGCCCTCAATGCCTCGGTCGAGGCGGCACGGGCCGGCGATGCCGGCAAGGGCTTCGCCGTGGTGGCCGTCGAGGTCCGCCGCCTGGCCCAGTCGGCCGCCAGCGCCTCGAGCGAGGTCAAGGCCTTGATCGAGCAGAGCGGCACCGAGGTCAAGGGCGGGTCACGGCTCGTCGCCGAGGCGGCGCAGAAACTCTCCGAAATGCTGGAGGCCGCCCGCAGCTCCAACACCGTGATGGATGCCATCGCCCGGGCCAGCCGCGAGCAGGCGTCCTCGATCGAGGAGGTCAACGCGGCCGTTCGGCAGATGGACGAGATGACCCAGCACAACGCCGCACTCGTGGAACAAACCAATGCGGCGATCGAGCAGACCGAGTCCCAGGCCGCGGAACTCGATCGGATCGTCGAAGTGTTCAGGATCGCGGACAGTGAGGCTGCCGGTCGACGCCCGGTTGAGGAGCCCCGCGGTATCAGGGGATTGCAGCAGAAGGTCAAGACCGCTGCCCGGTCCTACCTCAGCAGTGGCAATGCGGCGATCGACAAGGACTGGTCCGAGTTCTAGCCGCGGCGGCGGACTGGTCGACAAGGGAGCGTGCCTTATGTCCTCGAACACAAGACGCCTCCTCGCGGCGCTTGCGGCGGCGCTTTTGCCGATCGCGGCGGGGCTTGTCCTCCTGTGGCAGGCGAACACGGAGGCCGAACGCTGGCGGGGAGAGGCGAACGGCCTGAACTACGCGGGGTTGGTGCTGCCCGAACTGGTCGGACTTGCCCGTGACGGCGTCCTACCGGAGGCGATCGACCCTCGCCTGGGCGAGGCGGCCAGGGCTGCAGCACCGCGCCTCGGTACCGGCGCCCTCCATGCTGCCTATGAATCGCTCAAGTCGGAGCTGGCGCTCGGCGCCTTCCCGGCCGCCGCGCGGCAGGCCGCCGCGACCCTGGTCGAGCGAATTCACGCTGCCTCCGGCCTTGCCTCGGAGTGGTCGGAAGACCGGGTGGCGAAGTCGTTGGTCGATGTGCCACAGGCGGCAAATGCAGCCCCGCTGGTGCCGGCCCTGCTTGGCGCCACACGATACGCTGCAAGCGTGACGGCGACCGAGGCTGGGCGCATTGCGTCCGCGCTGGACGACTTCCGTCGGTCTGCGGAGGTGCAAGGGCTGCCAGCATGGACCGAAGAGGCGCGCTACGCTCAAGCGGTGCGGGACTTTGCGGCGGCAGTCGAAACCGCAATTGCCGCGCTTGGCGATCCGTCTCGCCGGGCCGAAATCGACTGGAGCGACCTCGATGCGCGGCATGACGGCTTCCAGTCCGCGGCACTCGAACTGGGCCAGTCTGCCGAATCCAGGATGCGCCAGGTTCTTGAGGCGCAGGTCGCCGGGGCCGGCCTGAGGATGCTGGTCAGCTCGGGCGTCGCGGCCATCCTGGCCCTGGGACTGGGGGTTTGGGTCTACCGCAGCCTCGCCCCGAGCGTGCCTGCCGTCCGAAGAGGCCAGAAACACGGCATGTTCGAGCCAGAACGGCGCCAGATTGACGCGAACTTAACCGAAACCGGGTCAGCATCCGGGAAATTGCGAATATTGCGGAGCTGGACTTTCATCATGCGTTTACGATCCCTGTCTCTCAAGGTTGCACTGCTGAGCATAGGTTCGCTGGCGGTCATCTTTGCCATTGGCATGTTCCTTCTGGTTGGTCGCGTCAGCGACACCATCAGCGCGCAGACGCGGGATTTCCAGGCCGAGACCACGGAGTCGATTTCGCGTCAGGTCATGCAGTACCTGGACGCTGCGGAAGGTGCTGCTGAGGGTCTGGTGACCTCGCTCGAGGCCATGCGTGCCAGCGGCATCACGGACCGGCCGGTCTACGACGCAGTGATCCGCCGCTTCCTGGAGGAGAACCCCGACCTGCTCGGCACCTGGTCCGGCTGGGAGCCCGATGCGCTCGACGGCAACGATGCGGCGCATGTCAACGCGGCGGGTCATGATGTCAGCGGACGCTATGTGCCCTACTGGAACCGCGGCGGCGGTCAGATCGCGGTCGAGCCGCTGATCGACTACGACAGGGACGGCCCCGGTGACTACTATCAGCTGCCCAAGAAACTGGGTCGCGCCGTCGCGATCGAGCCGTACATGTACGCGATCGGCGGCAAGGAGGTTCTGATCATGTCCTTCGGCCTGCCGATCACGGTCGATGGCAAGTATGTCGGCACCGGCGGCGTGGACGTCTCCCTGGCCGAGCTCAACGCCCACCTGTCGACGCTGAGACCCTTCGAGACCGGGCATGTCGAGCTGATCAGCTCGAGCGGCATCGTTGTCGCAGGACCGCATGCGGCGCATGTCGGCAAGCCGCTCGCGGCCGACGATCCGATCCAGGCGTTGGTCACAAAGGCGCTGGCCGGCGAAACTGCGGAGCTCGACGCCCTCAACGAGACCGGGGTGAGCGAGCGGAGTATCGCCATCCCGTTCAATGTCGGCGGCACCGAGGATCAGTGGGTTATCGTGTCGTCGGTGCCTGTAGCGACCCTCGAGGCCGCAGTCGAGGAGGGCCGCTGGACGGTCGCGGGCCTGTCGGTGCTGTGTGTGCTGATCGCCGGCGCGGTGCTGTTCGCGCTGATCCGCGTGATGGTGGGCGGTCCGCTGGGTCGTATGGGTGCCACGGTCGACGCCCTGGCAGGGGGCAACTACGGGGTGGAGATCGAGGGGACCGCGCGGGTCGACGAGATTGGCAAGTTGGCCCGTGCGCTTGAGGTGTTCCGCGACAACGGCAAGAAGGTCGCCGCGATGACCGACGCGGAGGCGGCCCGAATCGTCGCCGACCAGCAGGCGCGGTCAGCGATGATGCACGAGTTGCAGCAGGCCTTCGGCCAGGTTGTGGACTCGGCCGTGGCCGGCGATTTCGGCAGGCGGGTCGAGACGGAGTTCCCCGATCCAGAACTGAATGCCATCGCGACATCGATCAACAACCTCGTCGCTACGGTGGATCGCGGACTAGGCGAGACCGGCCAGGTGCTGGCCGCGCTGGCCGAAACGGACCTGACTCAACGCGTCGAGGGAGACTACGAGGGGGCTTTCGCGCGGCTCAAGACCGACACCAACCGGGTGGCGGACAAACTGGGCGAGATCGTCGGCCAGCTCAAGGAGACGTCACGCTCGCTGAAGACCGCGACCTCCGAGATCCTGTCGGGGGCGAACGATCTCAGCGAACGCACCACCAAGCAGGCGGCGACGATCGAGGAGACCTCGGCCGCGATGGAACAACTGGCCCAGACTGTGCTGCACAATGCCGAGCGGGCCAAGCAGGCGAGCCAGGTCGCGGGCACGGTGACACGCACTGCCGAAGAGGGTGGGTCGGTGATGACCGATGCCAACGAGGCCATGGAGCGGATCTCGAATTCCTCGTCCAAGATCTCCAACATCATCGGTCTGATCGACGACATCGCGTTCCAGACCAATCTGCTCGCCCTCAATGCCTCGGTCGAGGCGGCTCGGGCCGGCGATGCCGGCAAGGGCTTCGCCGTGGTGGCGGTCGAAGTGCGGCGTCTCGCCCAGTCGGCGGCCAGCGCCTCGAGCGAGGTCAAGGCCCTGATCGAGCAGAGCGGGGTCGAGGTCAAGACCGGCTCCAGGCTGGTGGCCGACGCGGCGGCGCGGTTGACGGCCATGGTCGAGGCGGCCCGCTCCTCGAGCGGGCTGATGGACGGCATTGCCAAGGAAAGCCGGGAGCAGGCCTCCTCGATCGAGGAAGTCAACACGGCGGTGCGGCAACTCGACGAAGCCACCCAGCACAATGCAGCGCTCGTCGAGGAGATCAATGCCGCCATCGAGCAGACCGAAGCACAGGCGAGCGAACTCGATCGTATCGTCGACATTTTCAACACCAGTGCGGGGGCGCCCGCCCGGGCGCCGGCACCGCAGGCGCCGCGCGGCGGCATCAAGGCGTTGCAGGACAAGGTCAAGACCGCGGCGCGTTCCTATCTCAGCCGCGGCAACGCCGCAGTGGACAAAGACTGGTCGGAATTCTGATCGTGCGCCAGGAACCCTGACACACGATGTCAGGCAAGCTGTGACAGAACCCTCTCCGCGACCAGCAGAGAGGGTTTTCACTATGTCGATCGGGACACCACGGAGCCTGGAGATCGTCACATTCCGGCTTGCCGGAGGGCGCGTGGACGAGTTCGTCGCGGCAAACGCGTCCATCAACGAGTGGCTGCGACGTCAGCCGGGCTTTCTCTGGCGGCGACTGGCCGAACGCGACGATGGCCGGTTGGTCGACGTGGTTCTGTGGCAATCGCACGCTGCGGCGCTGGCGGCCGGTGGCAAAATGATGGAGGAAATGGCGCAGAGCCTGGCCATGAGCATGATCGACCCGGTCGGCCTGGAGATGAAGCATGCCCGCATCCGCGTCTCGGTCGGCTGAATTGGTCGCCGACCTCGTCACCTTGCTCCGGCCGCTGCCCGAGCCAGTCGCGGAACTGGCCAGCCGGCTGGCGCTGCTGCTTCTCGCCATTCGCCCGGACCTCGAGGCCAAGGCGCGGCTCGGCTGGGGCTCGGTCAACTACCGGCACCCGAGGGCAGGCTTCATCTGCGCCGTGTTCCCGATGCAGGACCACGTTTCCCTGGTGTTCGAACACGGCCGTCAGCTCAGCTCACCACTGCTCGAGGGGGATGGCAAGCAGGTGCGGTTCATTCGCCTCGTTCCGGGCGCTCCGATCCCCGAGGACGACCTCGCCATCCTCATTGCCGAGGCCATTGCGCTGAAAGCGTGAGCCGTGTGAAAGGTGGGGCCATGCGGGGAGGGCGGCAATGGCACGCATCGGTCTGGTTGCGCATGACGACAGGAAGGACGAACTGGTCGCCTGGGCCTTGCGCAACCGGGACACGCTCGCTCGGCACGAGCTGTGGGGTACCGGCACCTCGGGCGGCCGGGTACAGGAGGGCACCGGCCTCACGGTGGCGCGACTGCTCAGCGGGCCGCTCGGCGGCGACGCGCAACTGGGCGCCATGATCGCCGAGGGCCGGCTCGACGCGCTGGTGTTCTTTCAGGATCCGCTGACGGCGATGCCGCACGATGTCGACATCAAGTCGCTGACCCGGCTCGCGACGCTCTACGACATCCTGTTTGCGCCCAATCGCCGGACCGCCGATGCCATCCTTGCGGCGATCTGACCATATGGTCAAAACCGCGCCGAGGCGCTAGAAGCCGCGCCGGCTGGCGGCTGTTTGGTTGACCCTCACCCGTGCATGTGCGCAGATGGCCTGAAAATGACGGCTGCTGGCCGACGGAAGAACACGATTTACGAGGACGGGGGCGGGGTGTCCTTCGACGCAGTCATCGACGTCAGGAACGTCAGCAAGCGCTTTGGCGGGCTCCAGGCCGTCAGGAACTGCTCCCTCAGCGTGGAGCGCGGGTCGATCACCGGGCTGATTGGCCCGAACGGGGCCGGGAAATCGACGCTGTTCAACCTCGTCGCGGGCAATATCGCGCCGGACAGCGGCCGAATTGTCTTCGATGGCCAGGATGTCACCGGGCTCAGGCCCCACCAGCTGTTTCACCGCGGCATGCTGCGCACTTTCCAGATCGCGCACGAGTTTTCCAACATGACGGCGCTCGAGAACTTGATGATGGTTCCTCCCGGACAACCCGGCGAGAGTCTGGTGAGGACATGGTTCGCCCCTGGCCTGGTTCGGGCGGCGGAGCAAACGGTTCGCCAGAAGGCGCTCGATGTCATCGAGTTCCTCAAGCTGTCGCACGTCAAGCATGAGCTGGCGGGTAACCTGTCGGGCGGCCAGAAGAAGCTGCTCGAACTCGGTCGCACCATGATGGTGGATGCCAAGGTGGTTCTGCTCGACGAAGTCGCCGCGGGCGTCAACCGCACGCTTCTGCAGGATCTCGCCGCCAATATCGAGCGCATGAACCGGGAACTGGGCTACACTTTCTTCGTCATCGAGCACGATATGGACCTGATCGGGCGGCTCTGCGACCCGGTCATCGTCATGGCACAGGGTGAAAAGATCGCCGAGGGCCCGATGAGCGAGATCCGCGCCAATCCGGAGATCGTCGAGGCCTATTTCGGCGCTCCGGTAGAGGCGGCGTGATGGCACTGCTCGAGATCACCGACCTTGTCGGCGGCTATGGCGGTGCGCCGATCCTCAACGGGGTCAATCTCGCCATCGAGCAGTCGGATATCGGCGTCATCGTCGGACCGAACGGGGCCGGGAAGTCGACGACCCTCAAGGCCATATTCGGGTTGGTGAAGGTCACCAGTGGGGCGATCCGGTTCAGCGGCGAAGAAATCCAGAACGCACTGCCGGATCGACTGGTGCCGAGGGGACTGAGCTTCGTCCCGCAGGAGAAGAACGTCTTCACCTCGATGAGCGTCGAGGAGAACCTCGAGATGGGGGCTTTCACGCGGCGCGACGATTTCAGCAGCACGCTGAACTGGGTCTACGAGATGTTCCCCGTGCTGCGCGAGAAGCGACGGCAGCCGGCAGGTGAACTCTCGGGCGGGCAGCGGCAGATGGTGGCAATGGGGCGGGCATTGATGAGCCAGCCCAAGCTGCTGTTGCTCGACGAGCCGTCGGCAGGGCTTTCGCCCCGTTATGTGCTCGAGATCTTCGAGCAGATCGTCAAGGTCAACAAGGCCGGCGTCGCCATCCTGATGGTGGAGCAGAACGCCAGGCAGGCGCTGGCCTTCGCCTCGCGCGGTTTCGTCCTTGCCACCGGCAAGAACCGCTTCACCGGCACGGGACAGGAGCTCATTGCCGACCCTGAGGTCGCCAAGAGTTTTCTCGGGGGCTGATGCGATGAACGAACTGATCTTCTTTTTCAACAACGTCGTCGTCGCCGGCATCGTCCTGGGCTCGATCTATGCGGTCGGCGCGATCGGCGTGACGCTCATCTTCGGCATCCTGCGCTTTGCGCATTTCGCGCATGGCGACATGATGACGATGGGTGCCTTCATCGCCTTCCTCCTCGCCATGGGCGCGACGGCGCTTGGCATCACGACGCCCCTGGTCCCCACGGGGTTTCTCGTGCTGCCGATCGCGATGATACTCGCCGCGGTGATCGCACTCGGGCTCGATCGAGGCTTCTATGCTCCGCTCCGCAGGCGCGGCGCCCGTCCGGTGACGCTGCTGATCGCCTCGATCGGCGTGACGCTGATCATCCAGGGCCTGATCCGGCTGTTCTTCGGCTCGGGTACCTGGAGCTTCTTCGAGGTCGAGACCAAGCAGCTGATCCGCATCCCGGTGCCGATAGAGGGAGTTACGCGAACCATCAACTTCACCCAGCCGCAACTGCTGATGGTGGCGTGCACGGCGATTGCCGTTCTGGCCCTGCATCTGTTTCTCACTCGCTCGCGGCTGGGCAAGGCGATGCGCGCGATGGCCGACAATGCCGATCTGGCGCAGGTCTCGGGCATCAATACCAAGCTGGTGGTGCGCGTCACCTGGGTGATCGCGGGGTCGCTTGCCGCGATGGCCGGGACCATGCTGGCGCTCGATGTATCGCTGAAGCCCGATCTCGCCTTCAACATCGTCTTGCCGATCTTCGCGGCGGCGATCGTGGGCGGGCTGGGGCAGTCCTACGGGGCGATCGCCGGCGGGTTCCTGATCGGCTTCGCCGAGACTCTGTCGATCTTCAACTGGTCGGTTCTGCTTCGCCCGGTGGCCGGTGCCATCCCGTTCGAGGTACCGGCGACGATGGCGATCGTGCCCACCGAGTACAAGCTGACGGTGGCCTTTGTCATTCTGGTCGTGGTGCTGCTCTGGCGACCGACGGGTATCTTCAAGGGGGCCTCGTCATGACCCTGCAGCGCACCCTGACCCTGTTCGCCGGCCTGTTCGTGCTGTTCACGGTGATCGGGCTGTTCCTCGGTTCGGCCAATATCTCGCTGCTGCTGGTGCAGAGCTTCGCCTATGCGCTGATCGCGCTCGGCCTCAACATCCAGTGGGGGTATGGCGGGCTGTTCAACTTCGGCATCATGGGCATGCTGATGCTGGGTGGCGCAGCAGTCACCTTCGTGTCGTTCCCGGTCAATGCCGCGTTCTGGGGCTCGGACGGACCTTGGCTGCTCGGTCGGGCTCTTCTCGCCTTCGCCGGCGGGTTTGCACTCGTCTGGGCCGCGCGGCACGCCAACCGGATCGGTGTGCGCGGCGGATGGAAGACCGCGCTGACGATCGTGGCCTGGGTCGTCGCCTATGTCCTCTATCGGAGCCAGATCGATCCCGCGGCCGCCTATATCGAGAAGGAAGGTGGCGGTTGGATCGGCGGACTCGGCCTGCACCCGGTCCTAGGCTGGGCGTTCGGCGGCGTGCTGGCGGCCGGCGTGGCCTTCATCGTCGGCAAGATCTGCCTCGGGCTGCGGACCGACTACCTCGCCATCGCCACCATTGGCATTTCGGAGATCATCCGGGCGCTGCTCAAGAACATGGACTGGCTGACCCGCGGGACGCTGACCGTGTCGCCGGTTCCCTGGCCGACTCCGGTTCCGCAGGACCTGCAGGCACAGGGCGTCAGCATCGCGGATTCCTTCGTCTTTGCCCGTCTGGGGTTCCTTGGGCTCGCCGTCGTCATTCTCGCCGTGGCATTCTATTTCGTGCAGCGCGCCTATGGTGGGCCCTGGGGCCGCATGATGCGAGCCATCCGCGACAATCACGTCGCCGCAGCATCGATGGGCAAGAACGTCACGCGCCGGCAACTGGAGATCTTCATCCTCGGTTCGGTGCTGATGGGAATCGGCGGTGCCATGCTGGTCAGTTTCCAGCAGATCTACGATCCGGGGGCGTACCAGCCGATCAACCACACCTTTCTGATCTGGGTGATGGTGATTGTCGGCGGCGCCGGCAACAACTGGGGGGCGGTGTTCGGCGCGCTGCTCATCTACATCACTTGGATGGTGTCGGACCCGGTGGCGCAATGGCTGTTCAATGCCATTTCCAGCTGGTCGACAGAGATGGGCTGGGGAGCGATCCCCGAGATTCAGTCCCGGGCCAGCCAGATGCGCGTGTTCGTGCTCGGCGTGGTCATCACCATCGCGCTCCGCTACGCACCGCGCGGGCTGATCCCGGAAGTGGTGAAACGGGAAGCCTAGACAGCTAGGCAATCGAGGCGAGCAGCGCCCGCGCTGCCCGCTGCAGATCCCGCTCGATATTGGGTCTGAAGGCGGCGAACTCCTCCCGCGCCAAGACGCGCGCGGCGGCGGGGGAAGGGCGGGCACTCGGCCACATGCCGGCGACCAGCGCTCCAATCATCGAGATCGCCCACAGGCAATCGACGACGCTGGCCCGCGGCAGCTTCTTCTGCAGCGCCCCGGCGAGGCGGGCGGTCAGCGTCCCCATGGTGCGCTTGGTGCGCATGATGGTCTCTTCGGAGACATTGGATTCGAGCACACCGGCCAGGATCGCGGTCAGCTGACCGAGCCGCGGCCGGGTGCTGAACTCGTGTGCGATGATGTCGGCAAGGGGCACCGCATCGCCCTCCGTCGCGGCCTCGAGCCGTGCGCAGAAGACCGGCACCATCCGGTCCATCTCGCTCACGAACAGCTCGAGCAGCACCTCTTCGCGGCTCTCGAAATAGCGGTAGATGTTGGACTTGGTGAAACCTGCCCTGGCCGCGATCGCGTTCAGCCCCGCACCCATCGGACCTTCGGCGTCGAACAACTCGGCCGCCGCCGCGAGCAGGGTCTCGCGACGGGCCTCGATCTCCTTGGGCTTGCGCGCTCGCTGGAAGCTCGGAACCTCGTTCATGCCATCCAGTCTACGCCGCGATGGCCTGCTCCGGGAAGCGCACGCCGGCCAGTTCTTCAGACGCGTCCCACAGCCGCCGCGAGACCGCGAGATCGACCGACCGGCGTGGCGGCGACACATCGCCGACCTCGCCGCGCAGCTCGAAAAAGCCCTGCG
Source organism: Devosia sp. (assembly GCA_041916695.1). GTDB lineage: Bacteria > Pseudomonadota > Alphaproteobacteria > Rhizobiales > Devosiaceae > Devosia_A. The sequence goes on from JAYRZA010000009.1 coordinate 18,540, forward strand.
GTCCATAGTAGCCGCCCGGCTTTGCTGCTGGATCGGTCGCCGCGAACAGTGTCGACAGTGCGCCCTGCGGCACCGGCTGAAACAGGAAACCCAGGTAGCGCCAGGCGAATCCGCCGACACTCGAAGCGCCCATGCCGTTGTTGATCAGGTTGGTGTGCGACACGCCCGGATGCGCCGCTATGCTGGTGATCCCCCAGCCGTTCGCGTCGCTCCGCCGCTGCAACTCGAAACCAAACATCAGGCAGGCGAGCTTGGTCTGGCTGTAGCTGGAAAGCGGGCTGTAGCTGCGCTCGGACTGCAGGTTGTCGAAGTCGATCTTGCCCTGCCGCGCTGCGATGCTGGCCAGCGGCACTACGCGTCCGCGCGCTGTCGAAAGCAGTGGCAGCAGTCGCGCCGTCAGGGCGAAATGGCCGAGATAGTTGGTTTCGAACTGTAGTTCGAGGCCGTCGCGCGTCACCTCGCGGGCAGGGGGCGCCATCACCCCGGCATTGTTGACGAGGATATCGAGCGCCTCGTACCTCGTCGCAAACGCCTCGGCAAAGGCCTTCACTTCGCCGAGCCCGGAGAGATCGAGGTTCTCGTAGGAGACCCTCGCCCCCGGCACCTCGGCCTTGATCCGCTTGATCGCGTCGGCGCCCTTGGCCCGATTTCGCCCGGTGAGCACCACCTCCGCCCCGGCTCGCGCCAGCTCCAGTGCCGTCTCGTACCCCAGCCCGCCGGTCGCACCGGTCACGACCGCCAGTTTCCCCGCCTGGGACGGGATATCCTTCGTGGACCAGCTCATCTGTCTGCCTTTTAAGAGAACGATGGTCTCTAAATAAGAGAACGGCGGTCTCTTGTCAAGGCGCGCAAACAGAAAGGCCCGGGATCGCTCCCGGGCCTCCGACGTCAGGTATGTGGCGAAGCTTACTTCACCGGGCCCTTCTCGACGAACTTTCCGTCTTCGACGGCGAGTTCGACGATGATTCCGTCGACGTCGCCAGCGGCGTCGAAGTCGGCCGGACCGCCGGCGCCATCATAGTCGATGTCGGTACCGGCCTTGATCAGCTCGAGTGCCTTGGCCCACTCGCCGGGCAGGATCTTCTCGCCTGGCGCCGAAGCCACCTCGCGCAGCGCGCCCGCGAGGCCTTCGCGCTTGGCAGAGCCGTTCTTCTCGACCGCGAGGGCGAGCAGGAACGCGGCGTCATAGGCCTGAGGCGCGTAGGTCGCGGCAGGGTCCTGGCCGGCGTCGGTAGCGAGCTTCTTGTATATCTCCGCCGATTCGCCGGTATAGGCGCCCGCACGGGTGGCGATCATCTTGCCGTTGACCGCATCGGCGGGCAGGCCGGCCACCAAGTCGTCACCGACCATGCCGTCGCCGCCAACGAATGCGGTGAATTCGCCGCCCTCGATCGCCTGCTGCAGGATGGTCTTGCCCGAGCCCGACGCGTAGGCGAGGATCACGAGGTTCTGCGAGCCACCCGATGACAGCTGGCCCAGTTCGGCACGGTAGTCGGCCTTGCCGTCCTCATGGGCGACATTGGCGGTGACGTTGCCGCCGCCGGCGGTGTACTGCGCGACGAAGACGTCCGCGAGGCCCTTGCCGTAGTCATTGTTGACGTAGGTAACGGCCACGTCCTTGATGCCCTTCTGCAGCAGCAGGTCGGCAAGCTTCACACCCTGGAAGGCGTCGGACGGGGTAGTGCGGTAGACGAGGTCGTTGTCCTCGAGCGTGGTAAGCGCCGGGGCCGAAGCCGACGGCGAAATCTGCACGACGCCGCCCGGGATGCCGGCTGCGGTGGCCGCGCCGATGGTGGCGCCGGTGCAGAAGGCGCCAACCATGGCAGTCACCTGGTCGGTGTTGACGAGCTTGTCGGCGGCCGGTCCGGCAACCGAAGGGTCGCAAGCGGAGTCGCCGGTGACCGAGATGATCTTGCCGCCGCCCAGGATACCGCCTTGGGCATTGACATGATCGAAGGCAAGCTGGGCGCCGGCCACGATCGGCGGCGCCAGGCTTTCGATCGGGCCGGTGACATCGCCGAGGATGCCCAGCTTGACGTCTTCGGCAAGCGCCGGAACGGCGAGGCCGAGCACCATGGCACCGACGGCTAGCCCGAGGATGGAGTGAGTTCTGTTCATGATGTCCCTCAATCGTGTTGCCGCCCGGTGGCGCCGTTCTCTAGGGCGGCGCCTGCCAAGCCGGACAACAGTGGATGGGGGCACGATCCGTGCCCCGCTGGCCGCGATATTGCATATTTCGACGCATCGAGTCATCCGCTTTTGATCGAACGGTAAAAGCCGCAGGCGCGGGTGTTCGCGCCGCTGCTGCCCCTGTAGGATGCGGCAAGTCGGACCGAAGCGAAGGGAACAACGTGCGTCTTGGTATTCTGCCGATCCTGGCTACCCTGGTCGTGATGCTCACCGGCGTGACGGCACAGGATTCGATCCAGGTTCTGGAGGCGCCTGGGGATGCGACCGCGCCGACCGATGTCCCGGGGCCCGCCGTACCGGCGCCGTCTCCCTGTGGTACTCAGCCGCTGACCATCGCCCGGATGGCCTGGCCCTCGGCGGCGCTGCTCGCTGAGGTGCACTCGCGGCTCCTGACGGCGTTCTACCAGTGCAACGTCATGGTACAGGAGGGAGACTTGGCGGCCACCGGTTCGTCGATGGGAGCGACCGGACAGCCGGCGGTGGCGCCGGAACTCTGGACGGCCCGTATCGCGGACATCTGGAACGCCGCCATGCAGGGTCAGAAGGTGCGGCAAGCCGGCCTCGCCTACGCCGATCCCGTGTTCGAGGGCTGGTTCGTACCCGACTATGTCGTGGCGCAATGGCCCGAGGTTGCGACGATAGAGGGGCTCAGAAGCAATGCCGGGGTATTCGGGGATGGCAGCGGTCGCGGTCGCATGATTTCCTGCCCGCTGGACTGGGGTTGCGCCTTGATCAACCGCAACCTGCTCCGAGCCTTCGGGCTAGAGCAGAGTTTTGACGTCGTCGAGCCGGCGAACCGGTTCGAGATGGACACTCTGATCGCCGAGGCCGTGGGGCGCAAGCAGCCGATTCTGTTCTACTACTGGCAGCCCAACGCCATCCTGGCGCAGTTCGCGTTCCGGCAGGTGACGCTTCCGACCTATGACCGGGAGGCATTCCTGTGCATGGGGCGCGCGGTCTGCCCGTCGCCCGGTCCGACCGGGTTTGCGCCAGATCCGGTGGTGATCGCGCTGGCCGAGTGGGTCTATCTCGATGCGCCCCAGGTTGCCGCCTATTTCGGGCGTACGCGGATGCCATTCACCGAAATGAACCTCATGCTGCAGCAACTGGGGCAGGCCGGGGAGACGGTGGAGTCGGTCGCCGATCGCTTCATCGCCGAACGTGGTGAAGTCTGGCGACCATGGGTCGGGTTGCCCGCCGTCGAGACTCCGGCGCAATAGGCGCGTGGTGGCGCCGTCGGCCGGATCCTCGCCTTGCCTCGCGCCATGAGCGGTGTCTATAAAGGACCGGGAAGTCTCGGGCGCTCGGAGTATCTGACTTGGACGTGAAGCGGATCAACGACCACGTAAGCGTGTCACCGCAAATCAGCCCAGACGATATCGCGACGATCAAGGCGCAAGGCTTTGTCGCCATAATCAACAACAGGCCGGACGGGGAAGCTCCGGATCAGCCCACGGGCGCGACCATCGAGCAGGCCGCGAGAGCCGCCGGCATCGCCTACTACCATATTCCGCTCGGGCGTGACGGGGTCAGCCCCGACATGATCGAGCGCACCAAGTCGGTGCTCGAGGGGAGCACCGGACCCGTATTCTGCTACTGCCGGTCGGGTACGCGCTCGACCACGCTATGGGCGTTGTCGCAGGCCGGCGCGGCGCCCGCCTCGGAGATCATCGCGGCAGCGGCCAATGCGGGGTACGACATGTCCCATCTCGCGGGACATCTGAGCCAGAAGTAGGCTTTCGTCCGCCGCTGGCTCGTTTACGACTGCTGCCAAGTCCGCGCCGCGTGCGCCCCCTCTCGCCACGAGTCCCAGACATGCCGATTTCCAAGATACTTGTCGCTAACCGGAGCGAGATCGCGATCCGCGTCTTCCGTGCGGCAAACGAGCTGAACATCAAGACCGTCGCCTGCTATGCCGAAGAGGACAAGCTGGCGCTGCATCGCTTCAAGGCCGACGAAGCGTACCTGATCGGCAAGGGCAAGGGGCCGGTCGAGGCCTATTTGCAGATCGATGAGTACATTCGGATTGCCCGCATCTCGGGCGCCGACGCGATCCACCCCGGCTACGGGTTGCTGTCGGAAAGCCCCGAGTTCGCCGATGCCTGCGAGGATGCCGGGATCGTCTTCATCGGCCCGAGGGCGCAGACCATGCGAGACCTCGGGAACAAGGTGGCCGCCCGCACCATGGCGATTGCCTCCGGGGTGCCGGTAGTGCCGGCCACGGAGGCGCTGCCTGACGACATGGAGGAGGTCCGCCGCATGGCGGCCGAGATCGGCTATCCGCTGATGCTCAAGGCCAGCTGGGGTGGTGGCGGACGCGGCATGCGCCGGATCATGGACGAAAAGTCGCTGATCCATGAGGTCTCGGAAGGCAAGCGCGAGGCCAAGGCCGCCTTCGGCAAGGACGAGATGTATCTCGAAAAGCTGATCGAGCGCGCCCGGCACGTCGAGGTGCAACTGGTCGGCGATGACCACGGCAACCTCGTGCACCTGTTCGAGCGCGACTGCTCGGTGCAGCGTCGCAACCAGAAGGTGGTCGAACGCGCGCCGGCCCCTTACCTGAGCCAGCATGTACGCGATGACCTCACCGGCGCGGCGATCCGGCTGGGCAGGGCGGCGAACTATCGCGGTGCCGGCACGGTGGAGTTCCTGCTCGATGCCGATACCGACCGCTTCTATTTCATAGAGGTCAATCCGCGCATCCAGGTCGAGCACACGGTGACCGAGCAGGTAACGGGCATCGACATCGTCAAGGCGCAGATCAAGCTCCTGCAGGGTGCCGTGATCGGCACGCCGGACTCAGGCGTGCCCAAGCAGGAAGATATCCGGCTCAACGGACATGCGATCCAGTGCCGTGTGACCACCGAGGATCCCGAGCAGAACTTCATTCCCGACTATGGCCGCATCACCGCCTATCGCGAGGCCACCGGCTTCGGCGTTCGCCTCGATGGCGGCACCGCCTATGCCGGCGCCGTGATCACCCGGTTCTACGATCCGCTACTCGAAAAGATCACCTGCTGGGCGCCTTCTCCCAACGAGGCGATCGCACGCATGCACCGAGCCCTGCGTGAGTTCCGCATCCGGGGCGTTGCCACCAATCTCGCCTTCCTCGAAAACATCATCACGCATCCCGACTTCATCGGGAATCGCTACACGACGCGCTTCATCGATACCACGCCGGCGCTGTTCGACTTCCGTCGGCGGCAGGACCGGGCCACCAAGCTGCTCACCTATATCGCCGACGTCACCATCAACGGCCATCCCGAGGTGCGGGACCGCCCGCGACCGCCCGTCGACGCTGCCGAGCCGATCGTCCCCGAGTATCCTCCGCTGGCGGTCGTCGAGGGGTCGCGCCAGGTGCTCGATCGGCAGGGGCCCGTGGCGCTGGCGCAGTGGATGAAGGCGCAGGACCAGGTCCTGTTCACCGATACGACGATGCGCGATGCGCACCAGTCGCTGCTCGCCACCCGCATGCGCTCGTTCGACATCACCCGCATCGCGCGCGCCTACTCGCGCGGGCTGCCCAATCTCTTTTCGCTCGAATGCTGGGGCGGGGCGACCTTCGACGTCGCCATGCGCTTTCTCAACGAGGATCCATGGGAGCGGCTGAGCGCCGTGCGCGAGGCGGCCCCCAACATCCTCACCCAGATGCTGCTGCGTGGCTCCAACGGGGTCGGCTACACCAACTACCCCGACAACGTGGTGAAGTTCTTCGTACGCCAGGCGGCGGCAGGCGGCGTGGATGTCTTCCGTATCTTCGATTGCCTCAACTGGGTCGAGAACATGCGGGTTTCGATCGACGCCGTGGCGGATGCGGGCAAGGTCGCCGAAGGGGCCATCTGCTATACCGGCGACATGCTGGACCCTGATCGGGCCAAGTATGACCTCAAGTACTATGTGGGACTGGCGCGCGAACTGGAATCGGCCGGCGCGCATGTCCTGGGTCTCAAGGACATGGCCGGGCTGCTGAAGCCTGCGGCGGCGAAAAAGCTCATCGAGACTCTGAAGCAGGAGGTGGGTTTGCCCATTCACCTGCACACCCACGACACGTCCGGGGCGGCAGCGGCGACGATCATGGCGGCGGTCGATGCGGGCGTCGACGCAGTCGATGCCGCCATGGATGCCCTGAGCGGCACCACCTCGCAGCCGACGCTCGGCTCGCTCGTTGCCGCGCTCAGGGACGGGCCCCGCGACCCCGGCCTCGACGGCAAGGTGATCCGGGAAATCTCGTTCTACTGGGAAGCCGTGCGCACCCAGTACCGGGCCTTCGAAAGCGATTTGAAGGGCGGTGCGTCGGAAGTCTACCTGCACGAGATGCCCGGCGGGCAGTTCACCAATCTCAAGGAGCAGGCCCGCTCGCTGGGGCTCGAGAGCCGCTGGCACGCCGTGGCGCAGACCTATGCCGACGTCAACCAGATGTTCGGCGATATCGTCAAGGTGACGCCGTCGTCCAAGGTGGTGGGCGACATGGCGCTCGCCATGGTCTCCGCCGGCCTCAGCCGCGCCGATGTCGAGGACCCGGCCCGCGATGTCGCCTTCCCCGATTCGGTGGTGGGTTTCTTCATGGGCGATCTCGGCCAGCCGCCGGGCGGTTTCCCGCAGGCGCTGCAGAAGAAGGTGCTGAAGGGCAAGGCGCCGCTGATGCGTCGCCCCGGCTCCTATCTCAAGGACGTCGATCTCGAGGCCGAACGGGCCAGGGTGGCCAAGGAGACCGGAGAAGAGATCGACGACCGGCGCCTCGCCTCCTACCTGATGTATCCCAAGGTCTTTGCCGACTTCGTCAAGACGCAGGACAAATACGGCCCGACCGAAGTGCTGCCGACGCCGGTCTATTTCTACGGCCTCAACGAGGGCCAGGAAATCTTCGTCGATATCGAAATGGGCAAGACGCTGGTTCTCACCTACCAGGGCCGCACCGAGACCAACGACAAGGGGCAGGTGCGGGTATTTTTCGATCTCAACGGCCAGCCGCGCACCATCACCGTGCCGGACCGGCTGAAGGTCGGCGAGATCAAGGTCCGCGCCAAGGCCGTACTCGGCGACACCAAGCAGATCGGTGCGCCGATGCCCGGTGTCATTTCGGGCCTGGGCGTCAAGGTCGGCGACAAGGTCTTCGCCGGCGATGTGCTGCTCTCGATCGAAGCGATGAAGATGGAGACCGCCATCCATGCGGAGGCCGACGGTGTCGTGGCGGAAGTGACGGTAAGGCCCGGCGACCAGATCGACGCCAAGGACCTCCTGGTGCGCTTCGAGTAGGTCTCAGCCTTTGCGAGAACCCCTGGCCTGGTCCTGTTCAAGCCGAGCGGCAACGATCCGCTGGATCAGGTCCGAGGGGACTGGCTTGTCCGGGGTGAACTGTATGGTGCCCTTGGCGGTCTTGAAGCCGGTGAGTTCCGGTGCGAAGCGCTCGAGCAGCGAAGGGTCCATCGGATAGAAGCCGCAATGGGCCTTGAACGCGGCGTAGCAGACCAGCGGCCCCTTCTGTCGGATGCCGGGCACGCCGTAAACGAGTGTCTCCCGGGCATCGGGGGCGGCCGAGCGGAGGAGGGCGCGAATGCTCGCCAGCGCCTGCCGGAACGGCTCGGGCGTTCGCGCCAGGTAGGCATCCACCGCCGCGGGGCCGGCCTCGGCGGCCTTCTCCGGTTCTGCAGCCATCTGGGTCGATCCACCCTCACGTAACGGCGGCGCGCTCAGCGGCGCCGCCAGGTCCCGTCGATGACCTTAGCGCGCCCGGGCGTCTGCGGATAGGCCGGGGCGCGTTGCGGCAGCAGGCGCACGAGCCAGCTGACGAGCAGCGGCACGAGGATCAGGTCGTCAAGCCAGCCCAGTACCGGCAGCACGTCGGGGATGAGATCCAGCGGACTCAGCAGGTAGAGCGGCACGAGCAGCATCAGTGCCTTGAGATAGAGCGGCGTCTCGGGTGCGAGGAAGGCGCGCCATAGCGTTACCAGTTCACTGCGGAAGGTGAGGAAGCGGGCGAGGATATTCATGTTGCGCATGTCCGAGGACATGGTTCTTGCGCTGGCCGGCTTCAAGGCCACAGGAGTTGTTCTTCGACTCGGGGCTCCCGCTCCGGCGTTACGCCGCGGAGTCCTTCAGCAGCTTGACGATTGCCATGGCGTGACCGTGACCCAGGCCGTACTCGGCCTTGAGCCAGTCGGTGATTTGCGTGGCCTTGGTCCCTGGCCGGGTGAAGCCCCTTTCCGCGGCCCGATGAATGAACTCCTTGGGGCTGACGCCCGTACTCTTTTCGATGTTGTCGAGGTAGGCTTGAAAGGTCATGGCGGAGTCCCGCATCTCGTCACGAGATCGTAGCATTGCCTCGCAAGGTTCAAAGGCCTATTTGCTCGGAATAGCAGCGAGGTAAGCGATGAGCGTTGTTCAGCGCCGGAACGCGGTGGGTGTCGATGTGGGCGGGGTGCGGGTCGGCGGCGGTGCCCCGATCGTCGTTCAGTCGATGACCAATACCGACACCGCCGATGTTGAGTCGACCGTGCAACAGGTAGCGCAACTGTGGCGTGCCGGATCGGAGCTGGTGCGCATCACCGTTGATCGAGACGAGGCCGCTGCCGCAGTGCCGCATATCCGCGATCGTCTTCGCGCCCGCGGCATCAATGTGCCGCTCATCGGGGACTTCCACTATATCGGCCATAAGCTCCTGAGTGATCATCCGGCCTGTGCAGAGGCGCTCGACAAGTACCGGATCAACCCGGGCAATGTCGGGTTCAAGGCCAAACGCGACACCCAGTTCTCCACCCTCATCGAACTCGCCATCCGTTACGGCAAGCCAGTAAGGATCGGGGTGAACTGGGGTTCGCTGGACGAGGACCTCCTGACCCGGTTGATGGACGAGAACTCGGCCTCGGCAGAACCGGTCTCCGCCGCCGCGGTGCAACGGGAGGCGATCATACAGTCGGCGCTGCTGTCGGCGCGGCGTGCCGAGGAGATCGGGCTGGGGCGCGACCGGATCATCCTCTCCACCAAGGTCAGCGATGTGCAGCACCTGATTGCGGTGTATCAGGACCTCGCGGCGCGCTGCGACTATGCACTGCATCTGGGCCTCACCGAGGCCGGCATGGGTTCGAAGGGCATCGTTGCTTCGTCGGCAGCCATGGGCATCCTGCTGCAGCAGGGCATCGGCGACACCATCCGCGTCTCGCTCACCCCCGAGCCAGGTGGCGACCGAACACAAGAGGTGCGTGTGGCGCAGGAACTGCTGCAGACCATGGGCTTTCGCCAGTTCCTGCCGGTCGTTGCCGCCTGTCCCGGCTGCGGCCGCACCACCAGCCAGACCTTTCAGGTGCTAGCCAAGGAAATCCAGGATCACCTCAGTTCGTCCATGCCGGAGTGGAAGGAGCGCTACCCCGGCGTCGAGCAGCTTTCCGTCGCGGTCATGGGCTGCATTGTCAACGGGCCGGGCGAGTCCAAGCACGCCGATATCGGCATCTCGCTCCCTGGCACCGGCGAGGCCCCGGCGGCGCCGGTCTTCATCGACGGCCAGAAGGTCGCGACGCTGCGTGGCGCCGGTGTCGCCGAGCAGTTCAAGGGGATGGTCGCCGACTATATCGAGAAGCGGTTCGGGCGGGGCGCGCGGAACGCGGCGGAATAGCGATGGCGGAGGCGGGTGGATCGCCGGCACTGTCGCTGATCCGGTGGGTGCACACCGCCATCTACATCGTCATGGCTGTATCGACCTTCGTGCTCCTCTATGCAGGCCTGACCGGCGCGACCGGGCCCTGGCTGTGGGTGGCCCTGGGCCTGCTGGCCATCGAGAGCGTGGTGTTTGCCGGCAATGGCATGAAGTGCCCGCTGACCGCGCTGGCGGTGCGGCACGGCGCGACCAGCGGGCGGGTGTTCGGCACCTTTCTGCCCGAGCGGGCGACGCGCTACACTTTCCGCTTCTTCGGGACCGTCATGGTGATCGGGCTGGGGCTTCTCGCGATGCGATGGCTGGGGGTCATCGGATGAGTGCAACTCGCCCACCGGCGGAGGAAGGCGCATGAAGGCGCTTCTCGACTGGCTGTTCACCGGCGAGGCAGCCCGCCGCCGCTGGTTCTGGCTGGCTGCGCTGGCCCTGGTGCTGGTGGCGCTCGGGCTCACGGGCAACCTTCGCCCGCCCGGCACCTGAAGCCGGTTCAGGCGAGCAGATCGCCCTGCGACAGCGCTGCGGCGTACTGCTCCACGAGGTCGCGATGGATCGGTGCCTCAAGCAGATAGCGCATCCGATCGCGGGACGGCTTCGTGTAGTCCACGGTGAGTTCGGTACTCGGCACCTTGGTGCCGGCGAAAGGGAGATGGATCATCGCCATCCCGGCTGCAATGGTCCCCGGCGAGAGTACTCTGGCGTAGACGCCGGGACGTTGCGCGGCGTGGAAGCGCTTCACCCATCGCGGATCGCCCATGCGGGCGGCAAAGGTCGAGCAAGGGTTGCGCGGCGCGCTGGCCTCGAGCAGCGCATCGCCGACCGCAAAGCGGTCGCCGACATGGATGCGGGCGCTTTCGAGGCCGGCGATCGTCAGGTTTTCCCCGAACAGGCCGGGTGGAAGCGCCCGGCCGAGTTCCCGCGCGAAGAACGCATAGTCGGGCAGCCCGTAAAGATACACCGCCTGGTCGGGGCCGCCATGGTGCACGAGGTCGAGCACGGCATCACCCAGGAGCCCGAGCGGGCCGATCGGCACAGGCCCCTTCACTGGCCGCTTGTTGATCCCGGTCAGCGCCTTGTGGCCGTCGATACGCTCGGAGCGCCCGATATTGACCGAGACGATCTCGAGAAGCTGGGTACTCACGGTGAGGGCACGTCGCAGGCGTCGGCCCAGAGCCCGCCGCAGAGCTCAACCAGCCGGTCGAGCGGCAGCCGCACCGATGCATGGGTGGAGCCCCCGGCAGGTATCACTTCATCGTAAGTCCTCAGCGAGGTGTCGCAGTAGATGGTCAGCGGTGCCGGCAGGCCGAAGGGGCATACCCCGCCGACCGGGTGGCTGGTCAGCCGAAGCACGTCCTCGGGACCGAGCATGCGGGGCCGCCCGCCGAACGCCGCCTTGGCCTTCTGGTTGCTCAGTCGCGCATCGCCGCGGGTGACCAGCAGGAACTCGCCTTCCCCGACCCGTATGGCGAGGGTCTTGGCGATCTGCCCAGGGGCGACGCCGTGAACCGCCGCCGCCAGTTCCACGGTTGCGGTCGAGTCCGGGGTGACGATCACGGCGAGATCGGGGGCGCGGGCGGCGAGGTCCGCCTTCACGGTGTCAAGCGACAATGGCAAGCTCCATCGCGAGGGTTTCAGCTTTCACGCTCGGCGAAGAACCGGGCGGTAGCGCGCAGCCCGTCGGCATCCTCGCCGAACGGAAGGAGAGCGCTCAGGGCGTCGTGGATCATCTCCCCCAGCCGGCGTCGCGCGGCATCGACGCCGATGCGGGCAACCAGGGTCTGCTTTCCCTGGCTCGCGTCCTTGCCGGTCTTTTTCCCCATGGCTTCCGCCGTCGCGGTCACGTCGAGAATGTCGTCGGCGAGCTGGAAGGCGCGCCCCGCCGCGTCGGCGTAGGCGGTCAGGTGCGCCAATTCGGTCTCGGTTGCACCGCCCAGTAGACCTCCCATCCGCACCGCCGACCGGATCAGCGCTCCGGTCTTCATGGCATGCATTTCGGCGATGGCGCGCTCGGTGAGAAAGCGAGTCTCGCCCTCGATGTCGTGCATCTGCCCGCCGACCATGCCCCCGGCCCCGGCGCCAGCGGCGAGTTCGGCTACAAGACGAATGCGAACGGCGGGGTCGGGGTGCGCCGCGCCGGTGGCGAGCAGCGCGAACGCTTGTGTCAGCAGCGCATCGCCGGCGAGAATGGCGGTGGCGTCATCATAGGCCTTGTGGACGGTCGGCCGGCCCCGCCGCATGTCGTCGTCGTCCATCGCCGGCAGGTCGTCATGAATCAGCGAGTAGCAGTGCACGAGCTCGACCGCGAGCCCGGTGGGCGTGGTTGCCTCGGGAGCGATGCGGAGGGTCGCGGCTGCCTGCCGGACGAGCAGCGGCCGCAGGCGCTTGCCACCGTTCAGGCTGCCATGCCGCATGGCGGCGATCAGCCGTTCGGCTGGCCGGCCGGGTCCGGTGAGGGTGTCTACTCCGAGCAGGGCATCGAGTGCGCGCTCGATGTCGGCGACGGTTCTGGCGAGGTCGTCGGTGAAGGAGTAGGTCACGGGCAGCGTCCTGGGCGGATAGCGGGTTTGTACTCGAAAGCGCCGGGCATGGGGACCCCCACCCGTTGGTTGTCACCCAAGTGGGGCGATTCGGGCGCTCGATCTACCGCCGGACCCCGGCGACGACCGCGCCGCGACGGATTCCGCCCATCTCGCCCCTTCCCAAGGGCGAATTTCTCCTCTATAGACCGCCACAATTCCCGACAGACCCTGTCTGTTAGACGCCGGAACGCCCTTCGGCGATACGTTATTGAACAGGAGTACCGATCATGGCAGTGCCAAAGCGCAAGACCTCGCCGATGAAGCGCGGGTTTCGCCGCTCCGCCGACGCGCTCGCGACCCCGGCCTATGTCGAGGACAAGGATTCGGGCGAACTGCGTCGTCCGCATCACGTCGATCTCAAGTCCGGCATGTATCGCGGCCGGCAGGTCCTTGAGCCCAAGAAGGCCTGACGTCCGTCCCGGGCGTCCGCTGTCCTTGCAGCAGTCCAGCTATTTTCGACGGCCGGTCCCCCCGCGGGGCCGGCCGTGTCGCTTTGCTTTCGAATAGGGGGTTCCCATGGGAATGCGGATTGAGTCGGATTCGATGGGCACGATCAACGTGCCGTCCGAGAAGTACTACGGCGCGCAGACCGCCCGCTCGCTGGCCAATTTCGACATCGGCGGCGAGAAGATGCCGTCCGAGATCATCCGCGCCTTTGGCATGCTGAAGAAGGCGGCAGCTCTGGCCAACCATAGGCTGGGCCTGCTGACCCCCGAGTTGCGCGATCTGATCGTGGCGGCGGCCGACGAGGTGATCGAGGGTAAGCTCGGTGATCACTTCCCGCTGGTGGTCTGGCAGACCGGTTCCGGCACGCAGTCGAACATGAATGTCAACGAGGTGATCTCGAACCGTGCCATCGAGATGGCCGGGGGCACCATGGGCTCCAAGAAGCCGGTGCATCCCAACGATCACGTCAACATGAGCCAGTCGTCCAACGACACGTATCCGACGGCCATGCACATTGCGGCGGTCGCCGCCATCGAGGACTACTTGGTCGAGCGGGTGCTGCTGCTCCGCAACACTCTCGACGAAAAGGCGAAGCAGTTCATGGCGATCGTCAAGATCGGCCGAACCCACCTGCAGGACGCGACGCCCCTGACGCTCGGCCAGGAGATCTCCGGGTGGGTGGCGCAGCTCGACCTGGCGCTGAAGGCGATCCGGGCCACGTTGCCGCAGCTTTACGAGCTGGCGCTCGGCGGCACCGCCGTCGGCACTGGCCTCAATGCCCATCCGAAATATGGCGAGACCGTTGCCGCGGAGATCGCAGCGCTGACCGGCCACCCGTTTGTCACGGCGCCCAATAAGTTCGCGGTGATGGCCGGACACGATGCCTTTGTCGGCACTTCGGGCGGGCTGAAGCAACTGGCCGTGGCGCTGATGAAGGTCGCCAACGACGTCCGCTGGCTCGCCTCCGGCCCGCGTTCGGGGCTGGGTGAGATTACCATACCGGAGAACGAGCCGGGTTCCTCGATCATGCCGGGCAAGGTCAACCCCACGCAGTCCGAAGCCATGACGATGGTCGCGGTGCAGGTGATGGGCAACGATGCCGCCATCGGTATTGCGGCGAGCCAGGGCAACTTCGAGCTCAATGTGTTCAAGCCGGTGATCGCCTACAATTTCCTGCAGTCGGTCCGGCTGCTTGCCGACGCGGCCAAGAGCTTCAATGACCACTGCGCGATCGGTATCGAGCCCGACGAAGCACGCATCAAGCAACTGGTCGACCAGTCGCTGATGCTGGTCACTGCGCTCAATCGCAGGATCGGATACGACAACGCGGCCCGGATTGCCAAGAACGCCCACAAGACCGGCTCGACACTGCGACAGAGCGCTATCGACCTTGGCTTGCTGACTGGCGAGGAGTTCGACGCCGAGGTGAAGCCCGAGCAGATGGTGGGCCCGCTCAAGCTCTAGGCCCCTGGGGTAAGTGCTTTCCCGTTGATCGCCTCAGCATCCCCCTAGCGGGCGGTGTCGGGCTTTGGCATGCTGCGCGCGACGCAGCGAGTGGAGGCCAGCATGACCGACAGCACCGTATTCATTCCTCCGGAAAGACGCCCGGGCCGCGGATCCTTCATTCCGCCGCTGCTACTGATCCCGCTGATCGCCTACAACTTCTTCGCTTTTCTGTTCATGGGCGGAAGTCCCGCCGGATGGTCGGGTCAATTGCTCACCATCCCCATGGTGTCCGGGGTTGCCTGGTCGCTGACCTCGGGCGATCTCATGCTGGTGGTCGGGCTCGTCTGCCTGTTCCTGGAGGTGCTGAAGTCCACCAATACCGGCCGCGCCTCGGTCGTCGAGCACATGCTCTCGACGCTGGTGTTTGTGGTGTTCCTGGTCGAGTTCCTGCTGGTCGGCGCGGCCGCGAGCTCGGTGTTCTTTATCCTGATGATGATGGCGATCTTCGATGTGGTGGCGGGCTTCACGGTCTCGATCACGGGCGCCGGCCGTGACGTGACGATGAACTGAGCTAGACGAGCTTACTGGTACGGTAGCCGGCCGGCATACGCCTGACGGCCGAGTCCGAGGTACGCCGGTAGGCATCCAGGGCCGCGACGAGTTCGGCAGGCTGGCGCATGCGCTGGACCCCGGCCGCGGCGGCATCGGGTGGTTCGGTCGGTGCTGCGCGATGTTTTGTTCGGTCAGGTGCAACGGGCGCAGCGGCGACGATGGCGCGGACGCGCGCCGAGCGCGCCATCGTGCGCTGCACCGGGCCGACTCTGCCGATCGCCTCCACTTGATGCCTCCGAAAGCTGCGGTGAGCGTCCCGGTCTGGACCGTCGTCGCTCGACCTGCGCGGCCAAGCATGGCCAGCGTCATCAGATTGCCCGGATTCGTCGCGGCAGGGGCAACAAAGTTAAGGAAAGGTAAACGGCGTCGGCCGGCGGCTACTTGAACTCGTCCTTTGCCTTGCGCAGGGCTGCGAAGACCTTGGCCGGGGGCGTGCCCTCCGCCAGCCCGACCGCTCGCGCCAGGGCAGGCTGGTCGGCTCGCAGGAACGGGTTTGTCGCCTTCTCCAGGCCCAGGCTGACCGGAATGGTGTACTGGCCGGCCTCTCGCATCCGCCTGACCTCGGTGGCGCGGATGTTGAGCGCCGGATTGCGCGGGTCGACACTGAGAGCAAACGCGGCGTTGGCCTGGGTATATTCATGTCCGCAGTAGACCAGAGTGTCATCGGGCAGCGCGCGCAGGGCCACCAGCCCGTCCCACATCGGTCCCGGCTGACCCTCGAACATGCGCCCGACGCCGAGCGAAAAGAGCGCGTCGGCAGAGAACAGGTGCCGGCCCGCGGCATCGTGGTAGACGATGTGCCCCAGTGTGTGTCCGGGAGTTTCGATCACGGTGAACCGCGATTCCCCCAGTTCCACCACATCGCCGCCGGCCACCAGCACATCGAGCCCGAGGATCTTGCCGCCTTCGGCCTTTGGGCCTGTCACCCGAGCGTCGAATTCCCGCTTGAGTACCGGGATGGCCTCGACGTGATCGGTATGGTGATGGGTGATGAACACGTCGGTCAGGCGCCAGCCGCGACGCGACAGTGCCTCCTTGATCGCCTTCGCATCGGGCGCGTCGATGGCGGCTGTGCGTCCGGATCCCACATCATGGAGAAGGTAGCCGTAGTTGTCCGAGCGGGCGGGGAAGATGTCGATCAACAGGGGCACGTGCAATCACTCCGACAAACAGCTTGGGCAGCGGCGTGACAAGCGACGCCGAAGCGGGCAGACTCTAGCCAACGATCGCGGGTAAAGCCATGACTCCGGACGTCTCTCGGCTCATCGCCTTCTACAAGTCGCCGCTGGGCCAGATCGCGCGAGCGCTGTTGCGTGAAGAGGTCATCCGAATGGCCGGGAATGTGAAGGGGCTGCGCCTGCTCGGGCTCGGCTTTGCCACGCCCTATCTGCGCTTCAGCCTCGCGGAGGCGGAGCGCGTGCTGGCCTTCATGCCTGCACGGCAGGGCGCTTCGTCCTGGCCGCGTGAAGGTCCCTCTCACACCGTTCTGTGCGATCCTCTGGAGATGCCGCTGACCGATGCGGCGGTCGACCTCATCATCGCCGTCCACGCCTTCGAGCACATCGCCGACGCCGAGGAACTGATGCGGGAGATCTGGCGCGTCTCAGCGCCCAATGCCCGGCTGATCGTGGTCGTGCCGAGGCGGCGCGGCATGTGGTCGGCGGCGGACAGCACGCCGTTCGGAGACGGTCACCCCTTTTCCCGCAGGCAATTGGAGAAGCTGCTGCGCGACCACAGTTTCGTGCCCGAGCAATGGCGCGATGCGCTCTACCTGCCGCCCTCGCAGCAGGCGCTGCTGCTCAAGTCCACGCGCTTCTTCGAGCGAGCAGGGCGGCTGTTCGGCCCGACCCTTGCCGGTGCCTTGGTCGTGCTGGCGCGCAAGGAGCTGTTTCCTGCGGTACCGCGCCGGAAAAAGGCAGAACGCTACGTGCGCGTCCCGGCGCTCTCGCCCCAGGCCGCCATGGAGGCCCTGCCGGACTGACAGGCCCGTCCGTCCTAGAGTTCGTGGCCCGCCTGAGGACGCCGGTGCATCGTCACTTCGCCGGACCATGGTTCGGTGACGCCGCGCCCGCCGCCCAGGTCCTCGAGAAGCGGCCGCAGCCGGTCGAGATTGGCGATCATGGCCGGACGGGCGGCAGCGAGGTCGCCCATTCCGTCCCACCAGCCGACGACGCAGAAGTCGCGCTCGCCGGTCTTGACCACCCAGAAGTCTTTCCCGCCGGGCATCTTCTCGGCTTCGAAGGCCTCGTGAATGGCGACGAATTCCTGTTCCCGCCCGGGCTTCACACGCATGTGCACGATGTTCATTACCGTCATGGCACCCTCCTGCTGCGACAGATCATGCAAGGATCAGTCTAGCAGAAGCGGCTGGTGTTGACGCTGGGATTCCTTTGCCATCCAGGGACTGTTCCCCTATGGTCCGCCCGCCTTCGACGAGCCGCGACGATCAATGACCGAAACCACCGCACGCCCCGTTCCGCAACCTGGCATCCTGAGGATCGCGCCCTATGTGCCGGGGAAGTCGCAGGCCGTGCCGGGCGTGGTGCCGGTCAAGCTCTCCGCCAACGAGAGTCCGCTCGGGGCCAGCCCGCGTGCCGTCGCGGCCTATCAGTCGCAGGCCGGACACCTCGAGACCTATCCCGAGGGCAGCTCGAAGATCCTGCGCGAGGCGCTCGGTGAGGTGCATGGGCTCGATCCGGACCGGATCCTGTGCGGCGGCGGTTCCGACGAGGTGCTGCACCTTCTCGCGCAGACCTATCTGGGCGAAGGCGACGAAGCGGTGATGAGCCGCTACGGCTTCAACGTCTACCCGATCGTTACCCGCGGGGCGTCTGCCGAGATCGTCATGGCGCCTGAGGCCGACTATCGCGCCGATGTCGAAGCACTGCTCGCTGCCGTAACCGAGAAGACGCGACTGGTCTTTCTTGCCAATCCGAACAATCCGACCGGCACCTACCTGTCGGCGGCGGACCTCGAGCGGCTGCATCGCGGTCTGCGGCCGAATATCCTGCTGATCATCGACAGTGCCTATGCCGAGTACGTCACGGCCGCGGATTACTCTGTCGGCATTGATCTGGTCGATCGGGCCGACAATGTCGTCATGGTGCGCACCTTCTCCAAGATGGGCCTGGCCGCGCTGCGCATCGGTTGGATGTACGGGCCGTCGCACGTGATAGACGCGGTCAACCGGATCCGCGGGCCGTTCAATGTATCGCTCCCGGCACAGCACGCTGGTGCGGAGGCGGCACGCGATCGAGAATTCACCGCGGAGCTCTGCCGCCACAACGCCCGATGGCGCGACTGGCTGACGCGCAGCATCCGTTCCAACCGGGTCCGGGTGGTGGACAGCCAGGCGAATTTCGTGATGGTGCTGTTTCCCGATCCCGCCGAGGCCAAGGCGGCCTTCGGTGCCCTGCTTGAGAAGGGACTGATCGTGCGCGAGATCCATGGCTACGGCATAGCCGAAGGCCTCAGGATTTCGATCGGCCGGGAGGAACACATGCGAGGGGTGGTCGACGTGCTCAAGGCCTTCGGCGCAGCGGGAGCAGCAGACTGATGTTCGACAAACTGGCGCTCATCGGCATCGGGCTGATCGGCTCGTCCATCGCTCGTGCCGCCCGTCTCAAGGGTCTGGCGCGGACGATCGCGATCGCCACCCGGCAGCAGGCTACGCTTGACGAGGCGCGCGCGCTCGGCCTCGGTGATCACTACACGCGCAGCAATGCCGAGGCCGTGCGCGATGCCGACCTGGTCATCCTGTGCGTTCCGGTCGGGGCCTATGCCGCCGTGATGGCCGATATCGCGCCGGCGCTGAAGCCCGGAGCCATCCTCTCGGACGTCGGCTCGGTGAAGGGACAGGTCGTCAAGGTCGTCGAGCCGTTCGTACCGGCTGGCGTGCACTTCATTCCGGGCCACCCGATTGCCGGCACCGAGCACTCGGGACCGGCCGCCGGATTTCCGGAGTTGTTCGTCGGCCGCTGGTGCATCCTCACTCCCCGCTTGGACACCGATCCGGTAGCCCTCGATCGGCTGACCTCGTTCTGGGGAGCGATGGGCTCCAATGTCGAGCGGATGGATCCCGCCCACCACGATCTGGTGCTGGCGATCACCAGCCACGTGCCGCACCTGATTGCTTACAACATCGTCGGGACGGTGGCCGACCTCGAGACGCACACCCGCTCGGAAGTCATCAAGTTCTCGGCGTCCGGCTTCCGCGATTTCACCCGCATCGCGGCGAGCGATCCGGTGATGTGGCGCGACGTGTTCCTCACCAATCGCGACGCCGTGCTCGAAATGCTCGGCCGGTTCCTCGAGGACCTGTCGCAGTTGCAGCGCGCCGTGCGGGTCGGCGACGGTCCGGCGATGGAGGCGCTGTTCACCCGGACCCGCGCCATCCGACGCTCGATCATCACCGCAGGGCAGGAGACGGCGGCACCGGATTTCGGCCGGCCGCACGGCAGCGGCGAACCGGCGACGCTGGCCCCGGCCTCGCCGGACGGTTCCCGGATCGGCATTCGTGAGCATGGCGGCGGCGAGGACGCCTGAAGGCGTCTTCTCCGGGGGTGGCTAGAACAGCGGGCCGATGTCCAGCAGGTCCAGGGTCAGTAGCCGCATCCTGCCGTCCACGATGGTGAGCGTGTTGCCCGAACTGCCGTCCGCCTCTGGTTTGCCCCTTATCGCGGCCAATTGCAGGGCGGGGACAAGGCCCTCGAGCCGGTCGAGCACGCGCTTCTGCTTATATGTGATTTGCGCGGCGACAAGCCCGGACAGGCCGAGTTTCGCCTCGCCGGAGATGTCGAACGACTCTGCCGGCGCCGGTTGATCGCCGGCGAACCGCACCAGCCGCAACACGCCGTCGCGGCGCTGCCAGTTGCGGATGGGGTCGGGGTCGGTGGCGAGAAGGCGCAGGTCGTCGGGCAGACCGGTGAGTTCGACTTCGAGGCTGGTATTGCCGTCGGTGATATCGAAAGCGGGTGCGGTCAGTCCGTCGGCCTTGGCGAAGGCGGCGAGCGCCGCGGTACCGGCTTCGGCGTTGTGCAACTCGCCCATGTCGATGAGGTGGGCCTCTGCGTGATCGACCTCGAGCTGCAGCAGGTCGCCGATGATCGTTTCGTTCCAGGCTAGCTCGTCGGCCTGGACGGAGACCCGCGCAATGCGCCAGCCTTCCCCGGCCAGGCCGCGAATGGGGTCGGCGGCCACGAGGCGGGCACTTCCTTCGAGACTCTTGAAGTCGACGCGACTCTCCGAGCCGGTGAACGCATTGGCGAGGGTCAGGGGGGAGGCGGCCGAGAAGATGGCGTGGGTCGGGCTGTAGATCAGTACCGAGGCCTTGACACCCTTGATCCCAATGGTGCGGTCCTGGTCGACCAGCACGCCGTCTCGACACTCCAGATCGAAGCGGAAAGGAAAGCCACCGACCTCGAAGGCGCCGCAGGTGAGCCTGGGTGCGCTCTCGCCATCGGCCTCGCCAAGCAGCGCCACCTGCCGGTGCAGTTCCGTGGCGGCCCAGAACCAGGCGGCCGACCACAATGCCACGACCATCAGCACAACCACGCCCAGCGCGACAATCTTCCGCACTGTCAAATCTCCCATGCCGGCGCGTGCGTTGCGCCGCGCGGACCGTACCGGTACCAAGGTGACGAGGGCAAGGCGGGCCGGGGCCGATGCAGCACAAATCGACGTATTGGGTACTCGGGTACGGATCGCTGATCTGGCGGCCGGGCTTCGACTATCTCGACAGGCGGCCGGCCCGGATCAGCGGTGTGCACCGTCGCCTGTGCGTCTACTCGCACCGGCACCGGGGCACCGAGGCGCGGCCCGGGCTGGTATTCGGCCTCGTGCGCGGCGGTTCCTGCCGCGGCGTCGCCTTCGAGGTCGCGAGCGAGGCCTGGAACGAGGTTCATGCCTACCTGATTGCCCGCGAAATGGATCGTGGCGTCTATCGCGAGGCCTATCGCCGGGTGCGTCTCGACGATGGCCGATCCGTGACGGCGCTGGTCTTTCTCGCCGATGAGCGACACGTTCAGTTCGCCGGTCGGCTCGATCTTGCCGAGCAGGTCCGCCTGGTTCGGGCCGGGCGCGGCGAGTCGGGGCCGAATCCGGACTACGTGCTGGCCACTGCAGCGCATCTTCGCGAACTTGGCATTCGTGATCCGCTGCTCGATCAGCTTGTCGCGGCGCTCAACGGCGTCGACCTTCCGACGCTGGAGAGCGCCTGAATTCAGGCGGCGTTGAGCCCGATGGACGGTTCGGCCCCTTCGAGGTCCCACAGCACGGTCAGCCGCTCGATCTCGTCGGCGCTGGTCTCGACGTGAAAGGCGCGGTCGGCGCAATCCATGGCCAGGCGAAAGCGGGCGCGGCTGACCGGATCGCCGACCAGATCGGCGGCCGAGCCAACCCACAGCACATGGTGGCCGAGTGCGATCAGATAGAGATCGTCGCCGCGGAAGGAGAAATCCTCGATGCGTTCCGGTGCAAGCGCATAGAAGCGCCCGGACCGCCCGCGCCAGTTGACCGGCCGCGCCTGGCCTCTTGCCAGCATCTCCCGCTCGAAAACCGGCACCATGAACGCTCCCCTTCGCGCCATCGCAATAAGGAACAAATATAGAACAAAACTGAATCAGATGTCAAGGGCTCTCGCCGCGTACACCATATCTATGGTCTGCGTCGCGAGATGCGTCAATCCCTAGTGGTTGGCGCCGGGCCTGGGACTTCGCCACGCCGCAGAGCTTCGAGCCGTTCATGCAGCGCCTTCGGCACCGGTCGGTTCAACCCAGCGACATATGCCGAGAGGATCAGCCGGTTGGTCTCGCCTTCGATGGCCTCGATCAGTCGGGCCCGAAAGACCTCGTTCGGCAGGCCCGGCGGGATGGCGGGCAGGAACCGCGCGCGCGCCGTTCCCGGCCACAGCAGCAGGCTCCTGCGGCCCCAGTACAGGCCGGAGTTGACGCCGACCGGTACCACCGGCACCCCCAGCCCCTCATAGAGTCGAACGATGCCGTACCGATAGTCGTGCTCGGCCAGCGGCGCCTTGCGCGTGCCCTCGGGGAAGATGATGATTCGCGCGCCGCGGGAAATTGCGGCACGCGCCTCCTCGATCATCCGAGGGATCGCCTCGCCACCGAGCGAGCGGTCGAGCCGGATGGTGTCGAAGCTCATCGCGGCCTGACCGAAGAACGGGATGTCCATCAACTCCTTCTTGGCGACGAATGCGGGACGCCGCGCGGCCGGCAGCAGGGCAAAGATGTCCCAGTCGCTCATGTGCTTGCTGGCGATGATGCAGGGACCGTCCGGGATGTTCTCCTCGCCGCCGATGTCGGTGCCGATGCCCGCGATCAACCGCAGCGCCGCGAGATGTGAGTGAATCCAGTAGAGCGCCAGCGCCCAACCGAGCGGCGTGCGCCGCCGGGCCATCATGGCAATCAGGCCGACAATGATGGCGAGGACCGCCGTCTGCACATAGAACAGCAGATAGAACAGCAGCGATCGGATCGCTGACAGGACTGTCGACATGGCTCCCCTCGGGTCTGCCGCACCCTGCCGTCAGGCGTCGCTCGGGGCAAGGCAGAAAACGCCCCCGAGTCAGGATGTTCGCTGCAGGAACCGACGGACGGTTAGTCGCGAGGTGATGGCCGTCAGCGCGGCGATCACCGGCACCACGGCCAGAATGCCGAGCATGCCGTCGACCCCGAGCGCGAAGCGCCCGAACAGCACGCCCAACTGCTGATTGGCTTCGGTGGGTACCATCGAGCCGGCTGCGAGCCCCACCAGAAGAAAGAAGGCGAGGGCGGCGATGCCGCCGAATAGACCGCCCCGAAAGCCGATGGTCAGGAAACGTCCCTGGAACTCGCCGGCAATGAAGCTGTTGGAGGCCCCGATGAAATGCAGCACGTCGACGATCTCGCGATTGGACGACATGGTGCCGCGGGTGGCGAAGATGATCGCCAGTACCGTCGCCACGACGATCATACCGAGGACTAGGAGCCCAGAAGCGACGATGGTGCCTGCCATGACGTTGAGCTGCTGTCGCCAGGCGGCATGGGTGTCGAGGCTGGCACCCTTGACGCCGGCCTCGAGGTCGCGCTTCAGCTTGTCGAGATCGGCTTCGGCGGGATCGGCGAGTTGCACGGCAACCAACCTGGGAATGTCGATGGCGGAGATGTCGAGCCCCTTGCCGAGCCAGGGTTCGAGCAATTTCTGGCTGTCCTCGAGCGACAGAGCGCGCGCCGACGACACTCCCGGGGTGGCCTCGGCCAGCGCCACGGCGATCCGCAGGTTGGACTCCATGACCTCGCCCTCGACGGGCCGAAGCTGGATGGTGACCTCGCGCCCCACGTCGGATGACCAGGCTATCGCCGATTTCTGCACGAGGACCACGCCCCCCAGCGTCACGCCGGAGAGGAATGTCATGATGGCGATGAGCAGCACCAGGGTCCGCCCGGCGACCGAACGCTCGGGCACGATCGGAGCGCTATGGTCCCGGCTGGCAAGTCCCGCCAGCCGCGGAAGGCGGAACTCAAGCCGCATCGAAGACCACCTCGCCGTCGCGTAGCGTGATCCTCGGGAACGGGAAGCTGTCGAGCAGTGCCATCTCGTGGGTGGCGAGGATGATGGTGGTTCCCATCCGGTTGAGTTCGGCGAAAAGCCGAACCAGGCGCAGTGACAGCTCGGGGTCGACATTGCCGGTTGGCTCGTCGGCGAGCAGGATGTCGGGCCGTCCGATCACGGCACGGGCGATGGCGGCGCGCTGTTTCTCGCCGCCCGAAAGCACCTGAGGCAGGGCATCCAGGCGCTGGCCCAGGCCCACCCACTCGAGAAGCTCCGTCACGTTGGCGCGGTAGACGGCCTCCGGCTCGCCAAGGACCCGCAGCGGCAGCGCAACGTTTTCGTAGGTGGTCAAGTGGTCGAGCAGGCGGAACTCCTGAAACACGATGCCGATGTGGCGGCGCATCTGCAGTAACGCATCTTGGTCGAGTGCCGAAGTGTCCTTGCCGAACAGTGTCACCCGGCCGCGCGTCGGGCGCAGCGAGAGCAACAGCAGCTTGAGAAGCGAGGTCTTGCCCGAGCCCGAGGGGCCGGTGAGGAAGTGAAACGTACCGGGTTCGATCCGGAAGCTGAGATCGCGAAGGATTTCCGGACCCTGCCCGTAGCGCAGCCCGACATTGGAAAACTCGATCACCGGGCCATCCGCTCCGAATCAGTCGTTCGGCATCATATCAAAGCGGTTACGTCCGCTCCGGACTTGTGGCCGCAAATTCCGCCCAAATCTTGATCCGTCCGCGAACGCCGGAGAGTGCCGGTTTGACAAACCTTAACCCGGTACGGGCTAGGTTCGGCCATGCGTTCACCCCTGCCTGCCAGCATCGTCATTGCCTGCCCGCACTGCGGCACGCGCTACCAGCTGCCGCCCGCGGCCATTGGCCCGGACGGACGCAAGGTGGCATGCGCGCATTGCGGCAAGTCATGGCTCGCCGAGCGGCCGCCGCCCCAGCCGGTGCCGCCGCCCCGGGAGGACGACCGGCTGTTCTCCCCGGCCGACGAGGACAAGCTGGACAAGAGCTTCGCCGCTGAGGAACACGCCGTCGGTTCCCAGGTGCCGACATCACTCAAGTCCTCGGTCAAGCGTGGCGAACCTTCTTCGCCCGAAGTGGCCAGATCGATCGCCGAGATCAAGGCTGCGATCGCCCCAAAGGCTAAGTCCGCTGCGGCGAAGACCGTCGAAGGCGCGTCGGCGGGCCGAAGCCCGAACGGCGACACATCCGGGCCCGCTGCGAAATCAGGCGGCGCGCGGGCGTTGGCTGTCGCCCGTGCACAGGCCGCCCGCGACACGGCAAAAAAGCTGGGCGCGCTGATCCGGCAGCGGCTGACCAGCGACAAGACCCTGCCGACGGTTCGGGTGACGCGTCTGATGCGCGTCGTCGCGGTTGGCCTGCTGGGCTCGGTCCTGGTCGGAGGCGTTCTGCTGCGCGGCGAACTGGTGCGACTGGTTCCCGACCTTGCCGGTCTCTATTCCGCAGTCGGACTGAACGTAAATGTCGTCGGCCTCGACTTCGCCGATGTGTCGACCCTCCTCAGCCGGCGGGGCGAGGAGACGCTGATCAGCGTCAACGCCTCGATCGTCGGGCTCGAGAAGCGCCGCGTTGCGGTACCGCCGGTGATCGTCACTCTGCTCGATGCCGAGGACCGGCCCGTCTACCAGTGGAGCGTCGTCACCCGGGCGCGAGACCTCGAGCCAGGGGAACTGGTCGCCCTGTCGACCGAGCTGCCTTCTCCCCCCGACGCCGCCGTGCGGGTCAAGCTCAGCTTCGCCGAGGGGTTGTCGCTCGGCAACGAGGCATCGCTGACGCAGATCGAAGTGCCCGCCGCCGAGACGCCCCCGCCGACCAATCCGCTGGTTCTCGAACACGACGCCGCTGCGCAGCCCCACGAGGGCGCGGCCACCGATACCCACGAACAGGCAGCCCACTGATGGCCAGGATCCTGATTGCCGAAGACGACGACAGCGTGCGGGCCTTCGTGGCGCGTGCGCTGGTACACGCGGGGCACGAGGTGGTGGAAGCCGAGGATGGCGGCCTCGCCTCTGAGATCATGCTCGCCGAGAATGGGCGCTTCGACCTGCTGCTCAGCGACATCAAAATGCCGGTGATGGACGGTATCGGGCTGGCCCTCAATGTCGCATCGAGCTGGCCGGATGTCATTATCGTCCTGATGACCGGCTTCGCCGACCAGCGCGAGCGTGCACATGGGCTCGAGGCGCTGATCTATGACGTGATCGCCAAGCCGTTCACCCTGCAGCAGATGCTCGAGAAGGTGGACGATGCACTCAAGGGCCGTCCGGCCGAGATCGTCTCCTTGGCCCGACAGGCGCTGCTGGGGTAGCTGGTGGCTAGAGCCAGTCCGGGACGCTGTCCAGCGCGATCAACTCGGCGATCGACCTGCGCGGCCGGATGACGTGCCAGCGCGCCCCGTCGACGAGGACCTCGGGGATGAGCGGACGGGAGTTGTAGGTCGAGGCCATCACGGCGCCATAGGCGCCGGCACTCATCACCGCCAGCAGGTCCCCCTCGCGCACCCCCTCGATGTCGCGGTTCTGCGCGATGAAGTCGCCGGTTTCGCAGACCGGCCCGACCACATCGGCCCTGACGCGCGGCAGGTTGGAGTGCACGACCGGCTGGATATCGTGATGCGCCTCGTAGAGCGTGGGCCGGATCAGGTCGTTCATCGCCGCATCGACGATGACGAAGGTCTTGGCGCCCTCCTTCACGTACTCGACCCGGGTGACGAGGATGCCGGCATTGCCGACGATCAAGCGCCCCGGTTCGAGGATGAGGCCGATGCCGAGCGGGCCGATATGCCGACGGACGATGGCGGCATAGGCCATCGGGTCTGGGGGCGCTTCCTGGTCGAAATGGTAGGGGATGCCGAGCCCGCCGCCGACATCGGCATGGCGGATGTCGTGGCCCGCGGCCTTCAGGTCGCGCACCAGTTCGGCTAGCAGGGAAAAGGCGTTGTCGAACGGAGTCATGTCGGTGATCTGGCTGCCGATATGCATGTCGACCCCGAGCGCCCGGACACCCGGGAGCGCGGCGATGCGCGCATAGACCTCGCGCGCCCGTTCATAGGGGATGCCGAACTTGTTCTCGGCCTTGCCGGTCGAGATCTTCTTGTGCGTGCCGGCATCGACATCGGGGTTGATGCGTACCGAGACCGGTGCGGTCACGCCCATCGACACGGCGACATCGCTCAACCGTTCGAGTTCGGGCTCGCTTTCGAGGTTGAAGCACTTTATGCCCAGTTCGAGTGCCCGGCGCATCTCGGCGAACGTCTTGCCGACACCGGAGAAGACGATCCGGCCCGGCGCAATACCTGCCGCGACGGCGCGCTCGAGTTCGCCGCCGGAAACCACGTCGGCGCCGGCGCCCTCCCCGGCAACGACCTTCAGGACCGCCTGGTTGGAGTTGGCCTTCATGGCGTAGGCGACGAGCGTGTCGATGCCGGTGAACGCGTCGCGCATCACCCGGACATGCCGTCGCAGCGTCGCGGCGGAGTAGACGTAGAACGGCGTGCCGACCGAACCGGCCAGGGCCGAGACGTCGACCTGTTCGGCGAACAGGCGGTCGCCGCGATACTCGAAATGGTGCACCAACTACTTCGCCCCCTGGCCCTCCTCCGGCGCTGGCGCGCCGCTCCTTTCCCACAGTCGGGAAGGCCGAGTATCGGGCGAGGCAGCATTAGTGCAACGCCCGTGGAAACGGAAGCCAGAGTTGTCTATGGCGCGGATAGAGGACGGTTATGGGTTCCGCCGTCCCTGCGGGCGCGGCGGCGGCCGATCAGGGGCGCGGCCAGTGATACTCGATCCGCTCGGCGACCAGGCGCTGGATTTCCCACAGGGTGCGGTCGTGGATGCCCAGTTCCTCGAGCTTGTTGACGGTCGAGAATATGTACTCGGCCATCGAGCCCTTCCAGCCATGCGCCTGCGCCAACCGGTCGGCGCGTGCGGCGAGGTCGAGGCCCCCGACATAGCGCGGGTCCCTGCGGTTGATCACGAAGGCCAGGGCGGTCAGCGGGCCCGTCTCGGTCATCGCCCTGATCCAGCGGGCCGGAAACGCCGAAGGTACCATGCTCATCTCGCGGCGTATCAACCTGTGCAGGTTTTCCCGCAGGCGCGCCGCCGGCATGCGGTAGGCGACGCCGCGGCAGGTGCCGCCGCGATCGAGGCAGAGCATCAGTCCCGGTTGCCTGGGGTTGCCGCGAAAGCGCTGGTCGAAAAGGCAGAAGTTCCGGTGCCAGCCCCGGGCCACCGCGATGCGCTCGGCGTCAAACTCGGTGGCAGGGTTCCAGATCAGCGAACCGTAGGCGAAGATCCAGAAGTCCCCCTCCGGTGCCGTGGCGACATAGCGCTCGACTTCGGCGGCATAGTCCGCATCTGTCGCCGGGCGGACAAACGCATAGCCCGGCGGGCCGGGATCCTCGATGACCGGGATGCGGGCGAGGTGGTCCGCCGTCAAGTGCAGGGTGCGAGGCTTGAGCGGCACTATTCGGCGCCGTCCCCATGCCCGCCCGGCCGGCTGACGCGGACCGGCTCGGCCTCTTCGCCCGTCAGGATCCGCTTCCAGCGCGCTGCCTGCGCCGCGACATTGTTCGGAGCAGTGCCGCCATAGCTCCGGCGGGCCGCCACCGAGGCCTCGACACTCAGCACCTTGTGGATGCGGCTGTCGATGCGATGGTCGACGAACTTGAAGTCCTCGATGGTCAGACCGTCGAGGCCGATGCCCTTCTGCTCGCACAGCGCCACCAGCTGCCCGGTGATGTGGTGGGCCTCGCGGAACGGGATGTCGGCCTCCCGCACCAGCCAGTCGGCGACGTCGGTGGCGGTCGAGAAGCCCGCGGCGGCCGAGGCGCGCATGCGCTCGGGGTTGGTACGCAGGTCCTCGACCATGCCGGTCATGGCGGCGAGCGACAGGGACAGGCTGTCGAGCGCGTCGAAGGCGACCTGCTTGTCCTCCTGCATGTCCTTGGAGTAGGCGAGCGGCAGTCCCTTCATCACCATGGTCAGCGAGGCGAGCGCCCCCATTATGCGGCCGACCTTGGCGCGGATCAGCTCGGCGGCATCCGGGTTGCGCTTCTGCGGCATGATCGAGGAGCCGGTGGTGAACTTGTCGGAGAGCTTGACGAAGCCGAACTGCGCCGAGCTCCAGATCACCAGTTCCTCGGCGAAGCGGGAGAGGTGCATGGCGCACAGGCTGGCGGCGCCCAGCGTCTCGAGCACGAAGTCGCGATCGGAGACGGCATCGAGCGAATTGGCGGTCGGCCGGTCGAAGCCGAGCGCGATTGTGGTCAGCTCGCGGTCGATCGGGTAGGGCGTGCCGGCGAGGGCGGCCGAGCCCAGCGGGTTCTCGTTGAGGCGGCGGCGGGCGTCCTCGAAGCGCCCGTGGTCGCGTGCGAGCATCTCGACATAGGCGAGCAGGTGGTGGCCGAACGTCACCGGCTGGGCGTTCTGCAGGTGGGTGAACCCGGGCAGGATGGTCTCCACCTCCTCCTCGGCGCGGCGGACCAGCGTCAGCTGCAGCGCGTGGATCTGGGCGAGCAGCGTGTCGATGGCGTCGCGCACGTAGAGCCGGAAGTCGGTCGCCACCTGGTCGTTGCGCGAGCGGGCGGTGTGGAGCCGCCCGGCGGCATCGCCGATCAGCTCCTTGAGCCGGCTCTCGACATTCATGTGGATGTCCTCGAGGGCGCGCGAGAACGTGAACGTGCCGGCCTCGATTTCGGCGCGCACTGTCTCTAGACCGGCGACGATGGCGTCCCGGTCGGCCTCGGTCAGGATGCCCACTTCCGCGAGCATCCTGGCATGTGCGATAGAGCCGGCGATATCCTGCCTGTAGAGCCGCTGGTCGAAGCCGATGGAGGCGTTGATTTCCTCCATGATGGCGTCCGGGCCGGTGGCGAAACGGCCGCCCCACATGCGATTGCTCATAGTCACTCCCTGGTAGCCAGATGACCGACAAAAGCCCCGCAACACCGTCGCAGAAGCGTCCGCCCGCAATGCCGATGATCGTGCTGATTGGCGTGGCGCTAGCTCTAGCGGCTGGCCTTGTGCTTGGCAACTTCATGCCGGCGCGGGCGACGCAGTGCGAGGCGCAGCCGGCGCGAGCCGCCGCGCTCGACGCGGCGGCGGTGGGCGCCCTGGCGGCGCTCGCCGGCACCGGCACCGGCCGGGGCTATGCCGACATGGCTTTCGTCGATGCGGCGGGCAAGCCGGCCGCCATCCGGGACTTTGCCGGCAAGAAGCTCCTGGTCAATTTCTGGGCGAGCTGGTGCGTGCCGTGCCGGGCCGAGATGCCGGCGCTCGATGCGCTGGCGGGAGACTACAATTCCGACGGCTTCATGGTGCTGCCGGTCAATCTCGACATCGGCGAAGGCGGTCTCGCCAAGGCGGGCAAGTTCCTCGCCGAGGGCGGCTTCGCGCAGTTGCCGCTCTATGCCGATTCGAGCTTTGCCGCGTTCGAGCGGCTGAAGACCGAGGCGGTGGCGATCGGCCTGCCGGCGACGCTGCTGCTCGATGAGAAGGGGTGCGAGCTTGCCGTGCTGCAAGGGCCTGCCGAGTGGGATACGCCCGACGGGCACAATGTCGTCGCCGCGCTGATCGGAGGCTGAGGTGTCGAGGATTCTCTGCGTCGGCGCCATCACCATGGATACCATCTTCCGGCTCGAACGGCTGCCGGAGGGGACCGGCAAGGTGATCCCGCTCGATGCGGTCGAGGTGGCCGAGGGCATGGCCGCGGCGCAGGCAGCGACCATCGCCCGGCTCGGCGGCGAGGTCGCGCTGTGGGCCTCGGCAGGTGATGATGCGACGGGCGATCGGCTCGTCGAGCAGATATCGAGGGAGGGGGTCGACTGCTCCCGGGTCCGTCGCGTCGCCGGGGCGCGCTCGGGCTTTTCGACCATCCTGATGGATCTCAAGGGCGCCACCATCATCGTGCCGCGCTACGATCCCTCGATCACCGCGCCGCCCGATTTCGTGCCGGATGTCGAGGGGTTCGACGCCGTGATGGTCGACGTGCGCTGGCCGGCGGCGGCGCATCTGGCGCTGCTGGCGGCGCGGCGGGCCCACCTGCCGGCCATCCTCGATGCCGACATGGCGGCGCGCGAGGTGCTCGAGGACTTGCTGCCGCTGGCCAGTCACGTCGTCGCGTCCGAAGGGGCGGCGCGGCTCCTGACCGGCGAGGCCGAGCCGGAGGCCGCGGCGGCAGCGCTTGTTGCCCGCCACCACGGCTTCGTGGCGGTCACCGCCGGGGCGCTCGGCTGCTGGTGGAGCGAGGCCGGCACCATCCGGCACAGCCCGGCCCCGCGGATCGATGCCGTGGACACGCTGGCGGCCGGCGACGTCTTCCACGCCGCCTTCGCGCTGCTCCTCGCCGAGG
This sequence comes from Devosia sp., assembly GCA_041916695.1. Taxonomy (GTDB): domain Bacteria; phylum Pseudomonadota; class Alphaproteobacteria; order Rhizobiales; family Devosiaceae; genus Devosia_A. The sequence goes on from JAYRZA010000009.1 coordinate 49,379, forward strand.
GCCGGCCAATGGCGGAGACCATCGCCTTCGCCTCGGCGGCCGCTGCACTCAAGTGCACCCGCTTCGGTGGTCGCCTGGGCGCGCCCGAGCGCGCCGAGGTCGAGATGTTCCTGCGCCGCTAGGCCGCGCGGCGCTTCTGCGCCGGAGCCGCTGCGTCGTGGTGGTCCAGCCGCCGAATGATCCTGCAGGGGTTGCCGGCCGCGACCACGTCGGACGGGATGTCCCGCGTCACCACGCTGCCGGCCCCGATGGTGGTGTTGTCGCCGATGGTGACGCCACCCAGGATGATGGTGCCGGCGCCGATCCAGCAGTTCCGGCCGACGGTGATCGGCTTGTTGATGCACCAGGCGCCGTTGGCCTGCCCGGTGGAGCTGTCGTAGGTGAGCCGCTCCGACGCCCTCACCGGATGGCCGGCGGTGAGGAACTGCACCCGCGGGGCAATGGCCGTGCCGTCGCCGATGCGCACATCGGCGCCATCCAGAAACACGCAATCGAAGTTGATGAACACCCCGTCACCCAGATGGATGTGCTTGCCATATTCCCAGGTGATGGGAGAGAGCACGAAGGCCTGCCCGAAGCTGCCCAACTGCTCGCGCAGCATGGCGTCACGACGGACGAATTCGTGTCCCGGCGTGGCATTGAGCGCATCGAGCTTCTGGCGCGCCTGCATCTGCATCTCGATCAGGTGCCAATCGGGACTGCGATAGAGCTTGCCGCGCCGCATCCTGTCGTAACCGGTCGTGTCGGTCATCCGAAAATCCTCTCGCGTTCCCCCCGCGAAAGCGGTCGACCTCTTAGGGCGTCGGATGCGACGAGGAAATGGCGAAATTCGCGCCACGACGACGAATACGGGCGATTGGTTCAGCCTCGGTTCAGGGATCGGGCCCTCAGGCCATGCGGTCGACGAGCCGGCCGACGTGCAGCGCCAGGTCCCACCGCCGTTCCAGGGTGGCGACGGCCCGGGCCATCTCCTCACCGGCGACTACTGCAGAGGGCAGCTGTTCGCCCGGCGCGGCTCGCTGTTGCGCCAGTTGTCGGTCGAGTTCGCCGAACTTTTTGGCGACCAGCACGTTAGCAAGGGCAAGGTTGCTTGTCTCGCGGGCCGCCATGCGATGGATGCTGGAGATGGCAGTCGTCTTCGCGAGTGCCATGGCGGTCCTCAGGCGAGCTTGTCGACCTTGAGGCCCTGTCCGGGCGGCGGCGCGGCGCGGCTCAGTTCATCGACCGCCTGCAGCAGCGCCATGTCCATTTCGTGGTTCTTTCGGATCACCGCGATCGTCGCGGAGTGCTGCGTGCTGGTCGAGCGCGCGGCAAGCAACTGCGATGTGATGTCGGTGTCCATCCCAAAAGGCTATTGCCGGCGGGTAAACGAAGTGTGCCGCCGATCGCTCGGATGCGATGCAAGTTCAGCGTGTCGTCTCGCTCGAGTATTTTCCGGGGGTCCACAGGACGTCGGTTTCGCCATTGGCATTGGCAACCCGGGCAAGGACGAAGAGCAGGTCGGACAGCCGGTTGAGATAGATGAGCGCGGCGCTGTTGACGTCGGGTTCCTTGGCCATCAGCGCCACGACCTGCCGTTCGGCACGCCGCGTCACCGTGCGGGCGAGGTGCAGGGCGACCGCCAGCGGTGTGCCGCCGGGCAGCACGAAGCTGGTCAGCGGCCTGAGGCCGGCGTTGAAGTAGTCGATCTGCTCTTCGACCCATTTGGCCTGCTGTGCCGTGGCCCGCAGGGATGGGGTCGCCCCGTCGGGATCGGCGCCCGGGGTCGCGAGGTCGGAGCCGACGTCGAACAGGTCGTTCTGGATGCGCGCCAGCACCCGGTCGAGCTTGGGCATGGAGGCTGTGTTGAGGCGCGCCATGCCGACGAAGCTGTTGGCCTCGTCCACCGTGCCATAGGCCTCGACCCTGAGGTCGTGCTTCATCCGGCGCGGGCCGCGCACGAGTCCGGTTGTGCCGTTGTCGCCGGTCTTGGTGTATATCCTGTTGAGCTTGACCATCTCTTATCCGCAACTGCTGTGCGGAAAGGCAAACGACGGTTTGGCGCGCCGGTCAAGTGCCGGAGCGGCTCAGCCGGCCCGTCCGAACAGGAACAGGGCGCCGAGAATCACAACGAGCGCCACCGCCTGAGCGATGACGCGCGCCCGCATCAGCTTCTGACTGACATTGGGGCTGCCGCCGCGAAACATGTTCCACAGCCCCATGAACAGAACGACCGCGACGGCGGCGAGGGCGATGACGGTGACGATGCCGGTGATGTTCATTCGGGCGTTCCTGCGATGTAGCCGACGAGGCCCTCTCCCAGGTGATCGTAGATGGCACGGACGCGCCGGCTGGTGAAGAGTTCCCGGTGCGCCGCCAGCCATACTTCGAGGGGCGGGGGGCGCAACCGGGGCAGCAGCTTCACCATTCCCGGCGTGCGGTCCACCAGGTTTTCCTGGCCGAATCCGATCCCGAGGCCAGCCTTCATCAGTTCCCACATATTGGTCTGGCTGTCGGTTCGTACAACGAAATCGGCGCGGCCGAGTTCAAATCCCATGCGGCGCGCCGTCGCAATCAGCAGATCCGAGCGGTCGAAGCCGATCAGGTCGTGGGAGGTCAACTGCTGCGGCGTTTCCGGCGCCCCTCGGCGTGCGAGATAGCTCTGGTGGGCGCACGCGACCAGCGGGATCTCGCCCAGCTTGCGCGCCACCAGTTCCAGTTGGGTCGGGCGGAACAGGCGCACCGCGATGTCGGCTTCGCGCAGGAGCAGGTTCTCGACCGAGTCCGACGGAACCAGCTCGATCGCAACCTGGGGGAAGACCAGTCGCGTTCTGGCGAGAAGACTGGGCAGGACGTAGCCACACATCATTGTGCTGGAGGTCACCCGGACGGACCCCGACAGGACGGCACTGGCGCCTTCGGCGACGAGCGTCGCCTCGGACAGGGCACGCTGAGCGACCTGAACCTGTTCGAACAGGCGCAGTCCAATGTCCGTCGGCTTGAAGCCGCCGAGCGTGCGTTCGAACACCCGCGTGCCGAGCATGGACTCCAGGGCATCGACATGTCGGCCCAGCGTCGGCTGGCTGAGGCCGAGAGCGCGCGCTGCAGCGGACAGCGAGCCGTGCTCCACCACCGCTGCAAAGCTGCGCCAGAGTGACCAGTCCGGTTCCACCGTGCCACCTCCTATTCAAGGATGTATGCCACGTCTTCAGGTTTGTCGAATATCCATAAACTGATGTCGAGGGTAGCGTCCGACCATCGACAAGGAGACAGGCGATGAACGCACAGAGTCTGGTGGTTCTGGGGATCAACGGCCACATCGGCCATCACGTGGCACGCGCCTTCCAGGAGGCCGGCTGGCGGGTGACCGGCTTCGGTCGAAGCAATCGTCGGCCCATCCACGGCGTCAGGTTCGTGGCCGGCGATGCCGACGACGTCGAGGCGATGCGCGACGCGATCGGCGACGCCGACGTGGTATTCAACGGGCTCAACCTGCCCTATCACCAGTGGGACAGGGGGCGTCTCGAAGCCCAGAGTGCCCGGGTTCTGGCCGCGCTCGGTGCCAGTGGCAAGACCCTCCTGTTTCCCGGAAACATCTACAATTACGCCGCGACCGACCGGATCATCTCGCCCGCGCTGTCCCAGCGACCGCAGACGCCGCGCGGCGAGATCCGCAAGCGCGTCGAGGCCGGGATCGCGGCGGCGGCCGCACGTGGCGACATCCGTGCGATCATCCTCAGGGCGGGGGACTTCTTCGGGCCGGGCAGTCAGGGGGACTGGTTCGATCTGGTCATGCTGCGCGAAGCGGGCAAGGGTCGGCTATCCCTGATGGGCCAGCCCGGCATCAGCCATGCCTGGGCCTACCTGCCCGACCTCGCGCGCGCCTTCGAGAAGCTGGCATGGCATCGCGGCGAGTTCGGCGGCCTTGAGACCTTCCACTTCGCCGGCCACTATGTCACGCCCGAAGTCCTCGGTCAGGCGATTGCCGCCGCGGCACCCGTCCGCCTCAGGATCGGCTACTTCCCGCGCATCCTGATGTCGGCGATGGGGCTGGTCAGCCCGATGATGCGCGAGGTCGCCAAGATGGGGTATCTGTGGCAGCACCCGATGCAGCTGGTCGATCCGCGCCTCGAGGCAATACTCGGGCCGGGCTTCGGCACCTCGCTCGACAGTGCCGTTGCGGCGACGGTCGGGGCGTCCTTCGTTCCAGTGCGGCAGGCCGCGTAAGGCGCCTCGATCTAGCGTTCGGCAAAGCCGAGATGGGCGCGGACGGCATTGGCCGTCCAGCCTGCGTCGCGCAGGTCCGCCAGCGATCGCGACTGGCGGGACTTCGAAAGCTTGCGCCCCATGTCGTCGAGCAGCAACCGGTGAAAAGTATAGAGCGGTTGGGCCAGCCCCAATAGAAACTGCAGCAGCACGTGGATGTCGGTCGACGCCTCCATATCGCGGCCGCGCGTCACGTGCGTGATCCCCTGCGCATCGTCGTCGACCACGACGCTCAGGTGGTAGCTCGTCGGCGTTCCCTTGCGCTGGATGACCGCGTCGCCCCAGCGTAGAGGCTGCGCGTAGCGGATCTGCGGCCGGTCGAGCGGTGTCGGCTGCGCCAGAGTGTAGGTGAGCAGGCCGGCGCGCGCGACAGCTTCCGCCATGCGCAGACGCCATTGCACCGGCGCGCCGGCGGCGAGGCGTTCGGCCACGCGCCCGGGGTCGAGATGTCGGCAGGTTCCGCCATAGACGGGCGCTCCGTCCGGATCGGTCGCGCCGGAGCCGGCCGCCACATCGGTGCGCGAGCAGAAGCATGGATAGAGCAGGTCCATCCCCTTCAGCCGCTCGCCGTGCGCGGCGTAGACCGGGAAGCGTGACGACTGGTGCCAGACCGGCTCTTCCCAGGCAAGCCCGAGCCAGGCGAGATCGCGAAGGATGGCCTCGGTGAATTCCGGCTTGCTTCGGGCCGTGTCGGTATCCTCGATGCGCACGAGGAACCGCCCGCCGAGTCGCTCAGCCCAGCCGGCGGCAAACAGCGCGGAGTAAGCGTGTCCCAGGTGCAGCCGGCCATTCGGGCTGGGCGCGAAACGGAGAACGGGTTTGGTCATCACGCGCAACGGCTTAGCACAGCCGACAACGGGTTTCACCGGGCGGCTCGATTCGGTGGAGGCGCTGTCGGAGCAGCTTGCGGCACTCGTTGGCCTCGATCCGCGGCTCGAAGCCGTGGTCGAGCGGGCCGGCCCGTTCTCGCTGCGGACCGCCGAGAAGGGCTTTGCCGGGCTGGCACGGATCATCTGCGGCCAGCAGTTGTCGACGGCGAGCGCCGGGGCGATCTGGAGCCGCTTCGTCCAGCTCGATGGCGCCCTCGATCCGCTGCGCTATCTCGGGCTGTCCGAGGGCGCCGTGCGCGCCACCGGATTCTCGCGGGGCAAGCACCTGACGTTGCGCTGCGTCGCCGAGGCCGTGGCCGGGGGCGAGCTCGACTTCGACAGCCTCGCCGCCCGGCCGGCCGAGGCGGCGATAGCCGAACTCTGCCGGCTCAAGGGCGTCGGGTCCTGGACCGCCGAGATCTACCTGATGTTCTCCACTGCGCATCCCGACGTCTTTCCTGCCGGGGACCTCGCACTGCAGGTCGGTGTGCAGTGGGCGTTCGGGCTTGACGCGCGACCGACGATCAAGAACCTGAGGGAGAGAGCCGGCGCCTGGTCGCCGTATCGCTCGGCGGCGGCTCTGCTGTTCTGGCGCTACTACCGGGCCGTCCGCAACAGGGAGGGATTGCTGCCGTGACCAAGCTTTCGGGCCCGATGCTGCCGCCACGGAGCGGCACGGCGCGGCAACTGGTGGTGCTGCTGCACGGTTACGGTGCCGATGGCAATGACCTGATCGACCTTGGTCGCCACTGGCGCACGCTGCTGCCCCATGCGCTGTTCGTCGCACCGAACGCGCCTCGCTCGTGCGGCGGCAATCCCTACGGCTTCGAGTGGTTCCCGTTGCAGGTCGATCGCATCGCAGGGCGCATCGAGGGGGCGCGTCAGGCCGCCCCGGTGCTTGTCGAATTTCTCGCGGACCTGTGGGCGCAATCCGGCATCGGGGCTGCGGACACCGTGCTCGTCGGCTTTTCGCAGGGTGCCATGATGGCGCTGCACGTCGGCACGGCGCTGCAGCAGCAGCTTGCGGGCATCGTGGCCTTTTCCGGAGCCTTCGTCCCCGCGGACGGCTTCGCCGCGCCTGCCGCGCCGCGCCCGCCGGTGACCCTGATCCACGGCGATGCCGATCCGGTCGTCGATCCGGCCCTCAGTCGGCAGGCGGCCGACCTGCTCGCGGCCAATGGCTTCGAGGTGACGCTGCACATCAGCCCCGGCGTCGGCCACGGCATCGCCCCGGACGGGCTCGAGTTCGCCACGGCATTCCTCGTGGCACGGCTCGGCTAAGCCGCGATTGGCGCTTCACAGCCGCGTCACACTCGGCATAGAGTATCGGCGATCATGACTGGCCGCGATTCCTGTACGGGGGGCGACAAGTGACAGTCCATGTGTCGCTTGAGAGCTGTCCCGCGTTGGTGCTGAATGCCGACTACCGGCCGCTCAGCTACTATCCGCTGTCTTTGTGGTCGTGGCAGGACGCCATCAAGGCGATCTGCCTCGATCGGGTCAATGTCGTCTCGACCTACGAGCGGGTCATCAAGTCCCCCAGTTTCGAGATGCTGCTGCCCAGTGTCGTGTCGCTGAAGGACTACGTGCGGCCGGCCCGCCATCCGGCATTCACCCGCTTCAATGTCTTCCTGCGCGACAAATTTCAGTGCCAGTACTGCGGGGCACGCGAGGACCTGACCTTCGACCACGTCATTCCGCGCTCCAGGGGCGGGCGGACCACGTGGGAGAACGTCGTCGCCGCCTGCTCCCCCTGCAATCTCAGGAAGGCCAACCGGCTGCCGCAGGACATCCAGATGTTCCCGCGCCAGCAGCCGTTCCAGCCGACGGTGCACGATCTGCACAACAACGGCCGCGCCTTCCCGCCGAACCACCTGCATCAGAGCTGGCTCGACTACCTGTATTGGGATATCGAGCTCGAGCCCTGAGACGCCGGAGGACCAGGCGCCGGTCTTCTCTGCGCCTGCTTTGCAGCTAGTCCTGCCGCCTGAGCCACATCGCGGCGCCCAGCATGGCCACGATGGCGGCCGAGATCAGCGCGTTGAAGCCGGCAAGCGTGATGCCGAACAGCTCGAACTGGATGGCATCGCAGGGCACGACGCGCGCGGCGTTGAGATTCTGCAGGTCTTCGAACTTGACGTCGACGCCGGTGCCGCTGCACGCGGTCGGGCCCGGCCAGAAGCCATACTCCACCCCGGCGTGATGGCCACCAAGATAGGTGGACCAGACAAAAACCAGGGCAGCGGCAGCGAGCGCGACGAGCAGCACGCCGCGCGGCAGCCGGTTCCAGGCCAAAACGACCAGCAGTAACAGCGGCAGGCCGACGTAATACGGGTTCCGCTGCCCCCAGCACAACTCGCACGGCACGAGGCCGCCAATCAGCTGCGAACCCCATGCTCCTGCGATGGTTGCGAGTCCGAGCACGAAGCTGAGTGCCGCGAGCAGCCGCGCCCGGTCCGAGAACTTGGCGTCGAAGCGGGGAGGGGCAGGGGTACTCACGTCGAACGTCCTTGTCGGCAATACGGGGGCCATATTCGTCCCCGAGGGCCCCAAGTCAATCGCGCTCGGCACACGACCTCGTCACTCCCCCGGACCCTGGAGGCCCAGCGTCGTCATTACCGCGCGGGCGTTCTGCGGTGCGTGTTCCTTGTCGGTCGAAACGAAGAACGCATGGACGTCGCGGGCCGGTGGTACCGTCTCGGTCGGGCCGATGAGGGGCGCCCCCGCCGGGCTGCGTCCCTCGGCCAAGTCGCGGAGCCAGCCCGCCCGCCGATCGCGCTCGGCCGGGACGTAGCTCTCCGCCCCCGGCGCGCCCTGCAGCCGCAAATAGGCGAAGTCGGCGGTCTGGTCGAGATAGGGCCACTCGGCGGTATCGGCGGCAACCAGGGCGACGTTGTGGGCGCGTAACTGGGCAAGGAAACTGGGCGTAGCGAAACTTCCGTGCCGCACCTCGATGGCATGGCGAACCCTCTCGACCCCGATGACGTTCAGGTATGGCGGTGACTTCAGCCTGTCGTCCGCCCGGCCCGCCAGGGCGACGAGTTCGGTCGGCGTTTTCGGCAGCAGCGTCAGGAATGCCTCGAGCCGCGCCGCGTCGTAGCCGAGGTTGCCCGGCAATTGCCAGCAGAACGGCCCGAGTCGCTCGCCGAGCGCCAGCACGCCCGAGGCGAAGAAGTTGGCGAGCGGAATCTCGACATCCTTGAGTCGCTTGAGGTGGGTCACCAACTGGTGACCCTTGACAGTGAAGACGAAGCCTTGCGGCGTCTGGCCGGCCCAGGCGGCAAAGCTCGCCGGTTTCTGGTGCGAATAGAATGTGGCGTTGATCTCGATATTGCCCAGCCGCGCCGCGGCATAGGCGAGCTCCTGTTTCTGCGGCAGCCCGTCGGGGTAGAAGCTCTTCCGCCAGGGCTCGAACACCCAGCCGGCCGTTCCCAGTCTGATCGCCGTCGTCATCACCACGCCTCCGCCTGTGCCATGTGGTGGCACGACGGCTCGGCCGCCGGCAAGGCTGTCGGCGACGATTGAAGGATCGGCCGGCTTTGCCTAAGCTCCTCGGACGGGTGACGAGGGGGAACTTCGAAATGCTGCGGTACTCGCTGGTCGTTGCAGCACTCGTCTCGCTGGTCGGGACGGCCTCGGCGCAGTCGATCGGGGGCAGCTACCGAATCGACGGCACCAATTTCGACGGCTCGCGCTATGGCGGCACGGCGCGCATCGTCATCACCAGCAACACCACCTGCGAAATCTTCTGGGATACCGGTGGCGGTGCCACGGCAAAGGGTATCTGCATGCGCAACGGGCCGGCCTTCACCGCAGCCTACGTGATGGGCAACGCGATCGGTCTGGTGATCTACGAGATTCTGCCGGACGGAACGCTCGACGGCCTGTGGACGGTCGCAGGGCAGCGCGGCAACGGCACCGAGGTGCTGACGCCCCGCTGATCGCCGACACGCGATTGACGCCACCGGCCAATTCGCCTTATCTGCGGCGCGCCGGAGCCTCGCGGGCGTGGCGGAATGGTAGACGCAGCGGACTCAAAATCCGCCGTCCGAAAGGATATGTCGGTTCGAGTCCGACCGCCCGCACCATCCACGGCTGACCTTCGGAACGCCTCCAATGTCCAGTTTCTGGGACGAACGCTACGCCACCCAGGCCTATCTCTTCGGTGAAGCGCCGAATGCGTTTCTTGTGTCGCAGCAGGGGATCATCAGGCGATGCCGGAAGGCGCTGGCGGTGGCGGACGGAGAGGGACGGAACGGAGTCTGGCTGGCCGAACAGGGGCTCGCCGTCACCACGCTCGATGCGTCGGCGGTTGGTATCGGCAAGGCGGAAGCACTCGCCGCGCGGCGGGGTGTCATGCTCGACGCGCGTTTGGTGGATCTTGCCGGCTACGCCTGGCCCGAGGCTGCCTACGACCTGGTCGTCGCAATCTTCATCCAGTTTGCCGATCCGCTGCTGCGGGACGAAATCTTCGCCGGCATGCAGCGGGCGCTGGCGCCGGGAGGCCGGCTCCTCATCGAGGGCTACCGCCCCGAGCAACTCGCCTTCGGCACCGGCGGGCCGCGCCAGATCGAAAAGCTCTACACAAGGGGGATGCTCGAAGCCGCTTTCGCCGGCCTGGAGATCGAGCACCTGAGCGCCTACGATGCAGATATCGTCGAGGGCACCGGCCATGTCGGGATGTCTGCGCTGATCGATCTGGTGGCGCGCAAACCTGCGTGATCATTGCCTCCGGCCGGCCTCGATCCCGCCCGCCGAACCGATCCGGCGCGTGGCGGGCTTGATAATTGGGCGCGTTGGGCACAAGACAGGCGCCCAGTGAAGACCCGAGCAGGATGTCCGCCATGCCCCAGTACCGTTCCCGCACCACCACCCATGGGCGCAACATGGCCGGCGCCCGCGGCCTGTGGCGCGCCACCGGCATGAAGGACGGCGATTTCGGCAAGCCGATCATCGCCGTGGTCAATTCCTTCACGCAGTTCGTGCCTGGACACGTGCACCTCAAGGACCTCGGTCAACTGGTCGCGCGCGAGATCGAGGCGGCCGGGGGCGTCGCCAAGGAGTTCAATACCATAGCGGTCGATGACGGCATCGCCATGGGCCACGATGGCATGCTTTATTCGCTGCCGAGCCGTGAGCTGATCGCCGACAGCGTCGAGTACATGGTCAATGCGCATTGCGCCGATGCCATGGTCTGCATCTCGAACTGCGACAAGATCACGCCCGGCATGTTGATGGCGGCGTTGCGCATCAACATCCCTGTGGTGTTCGTTTCGGGTGGCCCGATGGAAGCAGGCAAGGTCGTCCTGGCCGGGCAGATGCAGGCGCTCGATCTGGTCGATGCCATGGTGGCCGCTGCCGACGACCGGGTCTCGGACAGCGACCTCAAGGCCATCGAGGAGGCAGCCTGCCCCACCTGCGGATCGTGCTCGGGCATGTTCACCGCCAATTCGATGAACTGCCTCACCGAGGCGCTGGGGCTGAGCCTGCCCGGCAATGGCTCGACGCTCGCCACCCATTCGGACCGCAAGCGCCTGTTCCAGGAGGCCGGGCATCTGATCGTCGATCTCGCCCGCCGCTACTACGAACAGGACGACGCCAGCGTGCTGCCGCGCTCGATCGCCACCAAGGCGGCATTCGAGAATGCCATGGCGCTCGACATCGCCATGGGCGGCTCGACCAACACCGTGCTCCACATCCTCGCCGCCGCGCACGAGGCCGAGGTGGATTTCACCATGGACGACATCGATTCTTTGAGCCGCAAGGTGCCGGTGCTGTGCAAGGTCGCGCCCGCCAAGTCGGACGTCCATATCGAGGATGTGCATCGTGCCGGCGGCATCATGTCGATCCTCGGTCAGCTCGACCGGGGCGGACTGATCAACCGTGGCGAGCCGACGGTGCATGCCGCGACCATCGGCGATGCGCTCGACCGCTGGGACATCAGTCGCACCAACTCGGACGGGGTGCGCAACTTCTACATGGCCGCGCCGGGAGGGGTCCGCACCACCGAGGCCTTCAGCCAGAGCGCCCGCTGGAAGGAGCTTGACCTCGATCGCGCCAAGGGCGTCATCCGCAGCACCGAGCATGCGTTTTCGAGGGATGGCGGGCTCGCCGTGCTGAAAGGCAATATCGCGCTCGATGGCTGCATCGTGAAGACGGCCGGCGTCGACGAGTCGATCCTCAGGTTCACCGGCCCGGCCCGCGTCTTCGAGAGCCAGGACGCGGCGGTCAAGGGGATCCTCTCCAACGAGATCAAGGCCGGCGATGTGCTGGTGATCCGCTACGAGGGGCCGCGGGGTGGCCCCGGCATGCAGGAAATGCTCTATCCGACGAGCTACCTGAAGTCGAAGGGCCTCGGCAAGGCCTGCGCCCTGATCACCGACGGGCGCTTCTCGGGCGGCACCTCGGGGCTCTCCATTGGCCATGTCTCGCCCGAGGCGGCGGAGGGCGGGGCGATCGGTCTGGTGCGCGATGGCGACGTGATCGAGATCGACATTCCCGGCCGCACCATCCATCTCGCGCTCTCCGAGGCGGAACTTGCGGCGCGGCGCGCCGAGCAGGACCGGCTGGGCTGGAAGCCGGCCAAGCCGCGCAAGCGCAATGTCTCGACCGCGCTCAAGGCCTACGCGGCGTTCGCCACCAGCGCCGCCCGCGGCGCCGTGCGCGACCTCGATCAGTAGACCGGAACCATCCGTGCGGGCGGTCGACCGAGGCGGCCCGTCGCCCACCAGATGAACGAGACGGCGGCGATGGAGACGTAGCCGTCGATCGCATAGTGCCAGCCGAGGTACACCGATCCGGCAAGGATCAAGGCAACGTAAGCCCAGCCGAACAATCCGGCCCAGCGGGCGAGTCGGCCCAGCAGCAGGGCGTGCAGCGTTGCAATGGCGAGGTGCATGCTCGGCATGGCCGAGATGCCGGTGCCGAGCGAGGGGCGTTCGGCACCGTAGCTGTCCAGCAGGTAGCCGCTGGCCTCCGCCATGTAGGCTCCGACCGGGCTCGCCGCGATCCGTGCCAGCAAGGGATCGAACCGGTCCGTCCCGGCGAAGTCGTCGAAGAAGACCGGGCCGTAGGAAGCGAACAGCGTGGCGAGAACCGTGCCGAGCAGCAGGATGGTCAGCGCCATCGCCCAGAAATAGCGTTGGCGCAATGCCGGCTCGGGGTGCAACGCCATCGCTGCCATGGTGCCGAACCAGGCGAGGAACCAGATCGGCCCGTAGAGCACGCCGATCGCATAGCCGGCCCAGTCGGGCAGCAGCGCGTGGACGAGCAACCCGGGGTCGGTACCATGCAGTGCAAGGTCGATCTGGGCAAAGTGCGGATCGGCCCAGAATGGAACGAGCCGTGGGATCAGGATCTTGAAGGTGGTGAAGGCGGCAAGCCCGACGCAGACGAGACCGGCGATGGCCGCTAGCGGCAGCAGGCGGGTGGCGGCGGTCCGCCGCAGAAAGGCAAGCGGGCCGCGGCGGTGGCGCAGCATCGCGACGGCCAGCAACCCGAGCAATATGAGTGGCGGCAGCACGGCAAACTGCAAGGCGTAGTCGGCCAGCATCTCCAGGTAGATGTCCGGTGCCGCCACCGCGGCCGCGAGCCCGTAGGCGAGAACCAGGACGGGCAGAAGGTATCTCGACCCGATGGCGACGCCGTCGGACCGGGCCATTTCGATGCTGGTCATGACGCCCCGCTGCACTCGGTGGCGGCCAGACTGGCAGGCGTCGATGACGACGACGTTAAGATCGACGGCGCGTTTTGCGTCGGGCCGTTCAGCCGGCCGGCGTCCAGCCTTCGTTTTCGTAGTCCCGGCGGCGCTGCTCGAGGTCGATGCCCGGGGCATGCTGGAGAATGGCGAGGGCGGCTTCGGCATGGCGCGCATCGACCCGCGCCGTGACGATGGCGCCTCCCCGACGCAGGCCTTCGGTCACCACATGCGCGTGGTCCTCGGGGACGCCCGCCGAGGTGAGGGCGCCGACGAGGCTGCCGGTCGCCGCGCCGAGCCCTGCCCCGGCAATGGCGCCGAGCGCGGTGGCGACCAGCCAGCCTCCGGCGACCACCGGTCCGAAGCCGGGGATGGCGATGATGCCGAGCCCGGCAAGGAGTCCGCCGGCGGCCCCGAGGCCCGCCCCAAGCTCGCCTCCGATGGTCGCGTCGCCCTCGACCGCGTCGGCCTCGGGTTCGTCGGCGTCGCCGCCGGTCTCGTCGGCAGCGCCGAGTACCGCCTCCGGTTCCGGTCCCTCAGGCGGATCTTCGGGCAGGGCGTGTCGGAAGACGACGCCGATGTCGGTGTCCCGTACGCCGGCCTCACCCAGCGCCCGCACGGCGCCGGCGGCGTGTTCATAGGTGTCGAACAGCCCGGTGATGGTCTGCATGGAACGCCTCCTCGGGCGCGTGGAACCGCGCCTTCCTACATGGACTGCCGGGGCGGCTTGTTCCAGCCCCTCAGCCGCCGAGCATAAGGCGCGCCAGGTAGACGGCGAGGATGCCGCCGGCCATGGCCGCGAACAGGTTGCGGGTCACGAGGTAGAGCACTGCCACGGCCGCTGCCGCCAGCGCTTCGGCAAGACCTCCGACAACGATCGCGTTGGCGACCAGGGCGGCCAGCACGGCGCCCGGGAGGTGCTTCATCCAGCTGGCGATGAAGCCGCTCTCGGGCAGGCGCGTCGCCAACAGGTAGCCGCCGGCGCGGATGGCGTAGGTCACCGCGGCCATGCCGAGGATGGCGAGGAGCGATTCAGGCGACATCGCGGGCCTCCCGGCGGTCGGCGAAGTGGTCGAACAGGGCGCCGGCGAGGCTGCCGCCGAGGCCGCCGGCAATGATGTACCAGTTGCCCTCGACAAGCCGGGCGGTGACGATCGCGATCAGTGCGCCGGCGATCCAGGGGACGAGATCGCCGCGACCCCTCCACATCCCGAGCAGCAGGGCGAGAAAAGTGGCGGTGAAGGCGAAGTCGAGCCCGAATCGCGTCGGATCGTCGATGACGGCGCCAAGTATCCGACCGAGCATCGTCGACACCATCCAGCTTGCCCAGCACAGCACCCCGGCTCCGACGAGGAAGGCAACGCTGCCGCGCCCCTTGCGGACCTCGCCCATGGTGAGGGCCCATGGCTCGTCGGAGACCAGAAACATCACGGCGAGGGCGCGCGGCAGCGGCAGGTGGCCGGTGAGGGGCCGCAGCGTCGCCGTCATCAGCAACATCCTGAGGTTGATGATGGCGGCGGCCACCACAATCGAGGCGATCGGCAGTTGCCCCGGTGTCCACATCTCCAGCACCACGAACTGGCTGGCGCCGGCATAGACCAGCCCGCTCATCAGCGCCACTTCGAGCGCGCTCATGCCGGCCTGGCCGGCGAGCACGCCCCAGACCACGCCATAGGCGGCGATGGAGATGGCGACCGGCACAAACAGGCGCATGCCGAGCCAGAACGGGGCAGGAGCGGAAGGGATTCGCATGTGGCGAGACTAGCCCGGCAGGTCGGCAGGTGGCGATGATAATTGCTGATCGTCGGATCACTGTCGGTGATCGCCGCCATCGGCTTTGTCCGGTTGACCACGGCTGCGTCGGCGCGATACATCAGGCCCGTGCGTTCACCCCGCTCGTGCTCCGACCCCCCTGCGTCCCCTCCCGGGACGTGAGTGGCCCGAACCGGTTCGGCGGTCGCTCGACCGCGGCCGGCCATCTGGACGTGACGCCGCCTCGCATTCGGGATTTCGGAGACTACAGGATGGACAAACCGATCAGGCCGCTCTGGCAGCGGTTCGCGCTGTTCCTTCTGCCGCTGACGCTTAGCAATATCCTGCAGGCGCTTTCGGGCACCATAAACTCCATCTATATCGGGCAGATGATCGGGGTGGAGGCACTCGCCGCCGTCGCGATGTTCTTTCCGATCATGATCTTCCTGATCTCGTTCATGGTCGGGATCGCCTCGGGCGGCGCCATCCTGATCGGCCAGGCATGGGGAGCGAAGAACCTCGAGAAGATCCGGCAGGTCACCGGTACGACGCTCACCGTCTCTTTCCTGATGGGACTGGTGGTTGCGGCGATCGGCGGCGCCTTCGCGCCCGACCTGATGCAGGTGCTGGGCGCCCCCCCCGATGTCTTCGCCCTTGCCACCGACTACGGCCGGGTGATGCTGATCGGTATGCCAGGCTTCTTCGTGTTCCTGATCATCACCTCGATGCTGCGCGGGGTCGGCGACACGACGACGCCGCTGATGGCGCTGGTGCTGTCGATCGGGGTTGGGTTGGTCGTCACGCCCGCGCTGATCCAGGGCTGGTTTGGGCTGCCGCAGATTGGCGTGATGGCCGCAGCGGTCGCATTCATCGCCGGGTTCACCGTGGTGCTGGTGTTCCTGTTCTTCTACCTCAACTGGCGCAGGAGCCCGATGGCGCTCGATGCCGGCCTCGTGCACCATTTCAAGGTGGACTTCGCGCTGCTCAAGCTGATCCTCAAGCTCGGCTTGCCGGCCGGGCTCGGCATGGTGGTCGCCTCGATCTCGGGTATCGTCATCGTCGGCATTGTCAACCGCTTCGGTTCCGATGCCACGGCTGCCTATGGCGCCGTCAACCAGGTGCTGAGCTACATCCAGTTCCCGGCCATGTCGATTTCAATTGCCGCCTCGATCTTCGCCGCCCAGGCCATCGGGGCGCGCCGCTTCGACGAGGTCGAACGGGTCACGCGCACCGGGCTGGTGATGAACACGGTGGTCACCGGGCTTCTGGTACTGGTCGCCTACCTGTTTTCCGAGCATCTGGTTCGCCTGTTCATCACCGATCCCAAGGTGATCGAACTGACCGAGAGTCTGCTGCATGTCGTGCTGTGGAGCTGCGTCGTCTACGGGTACGGCACGGTGTTCTCGGCCGTGATGCGGGCCTCCGGTGTGGTGCTGCTGCCCATGCTGCTCTCGATTGCCGCTATTGTCGCGGTCGAGATCCCGGCGGCCCTGATCCTCAGCCAGACCATGGGGCTGCCCGGCGTCTGGGTCGGCTACACGCTGAGCTTCTGCAGTCTGCTGGTGCTTCAGGCGGTCTACTACTTCGCCTTCTGGCGAAAAAAGGAGATCAGGGCGCTGGTCTAGCTGTGGGATTTCGTCCCAGCCTCTGCTCCAGCCAGTCGATGGCGAAGGCGACGATCGGGGCAGCCTCGACGAGGACGCTCGGGGCCCTGCCCACGAGACCGCGCCGGCCCTGGCCCGTGGCAAGGTAGTCTTCGACCACCTCGGCCATGTAGTCGTCGGCTAGCCCGTCGGGCGGATCGGACGTGTCGAACTCCTCGAAGCTTACCCACACCGCCTCGCCGTTGACGAGGACAGGCGCCTCATGGCGCCTGATCCGCTTGCCGGAAATGTCGGCCAGGTGCTCGGCATGATGCAGCAGCGTCATGGTGTCGAGCGGGGCGCCGAGCATCAGCACCTTGCCGCGCGCCTCCACCAGCCGTCCGAGCGGCGAACGCGGGCCATAACCATAGTCGGGCGCGTGGTCGGCGGTGAACCATTCGGCCCGGCCACCGAGAGCCGCGAACGAGGCGCCGGGATTGCCGCTGCGGTGGGCGCCGGGCGTGGTGCGCAGCAGTTCGGGCCAGAAGCCGTTGTCGCGGGTGGCGCGCGAGCGCAGCGGATCGAAGGGGGGCAGGTGTTGCCGGAGCGCCGGGTCGTCGCGTTCGTCGTCAAGCAACTGCCAGTCGCAATAGGCGAGGATCGTGCCGCCGGGTCCGACGACGTCGATCAGCGCGTCGAGGATTCCATCCACGCCTCCGGCGATCGGGCCGAGGCGGCGCAGTGCCGCATGCACCAGCACGGCATCGCCGCGGACCAGGCCGATGGCGCCGAGATCGGCCGCGAGGCTCGCCCGGGTCGCCCGTTCGCTCACCTGACCGCGCCGGCGTAGCGTCGTTCCGGCGGCAGCGGTGCCGCAAGCTCGCCCTGAGCCGCGTCGTAGGCCGCGCGGGCCCCGGCAACCTCGTGCTGGTGCTCGGCGGCCCAGTTCCACAAGGCATCGAGCGGTCCGGTCAGCGTACGGCCGAGTTCGGTCAGCTGGTATTCGACGCGCGGCGGAATCTCGGGGTATACGGTGCGCGTCACCAGCCCGTCGCGCTCGAGGTTGCGCAGCGTCAGCGTCAGCATGCGCTGGCTGATACCACCGATCGCGTGCCGCAACTCGTTGAAACGCATGGTCTTGCGCGTCAGGTAACCGACGATCATCACGCTCCATTTGTCGCCGATGCGGTTGAGGATGTCGCCCATGGCGTTGCAGGTCTCGCTGCGACCTGGAATCGGTTTCATCGCTGTGCCTCTTTCGGTTCCCGCACTGTGCCTGCTTGCGGTCGCGCTTAAGTCACAAACATATACCGGATTACTGTCTGTGCCTAGAGCATGGATCGGTACCAGGTGAAGAGAGGAACGGGATGACGACGACGGATATGGCCTCCACCGGCCGCAGCGGGTGGGCAATCGGGCTCTGGGTGGTCCAGTTACTGCTGGCGCTGGCCTTCGGTGCGGCTGGAGTGATGAAGCTGAGCATGCCGATCGAAACCCTGGCGGTGCAGATGAACTGGGTGAACAGCGCCCCGGACTTGCTGGTGCGGTTCATCGGGCTGGCCGAAGTCGCCGGAGCGCTCGGCATGATCCTGCCTGCCGCAACGCGCATCCTGCCTTGGCTGACGCCGCTGGCGGCGCTCGGCTTCGTCGCCATCCAGGTGCTCGCCATCGGCACCCACGCGATGCTGGGAGAACTGCTGGTGGTGCTGCCGGTCAACCTCGTGCTGCTCGGGCTGGCCGCATTCGTCGCCTGGGGCCGCTGGCGCAAGTCGCCGATCAGGCCGCGCTAGCGCGGGGTGTCCGGACACGGTGGCGCAATATTCGGGCCAGCCCCTTGCCATGCCCGCGGTACACTGTAGACACGGCTGAACCATTATCTCGGGAGCCGCAGGAATTGCCCGGCCGAATCGACCGCCTTGCCGATGCCATGACCCTCGAGGAGCAGGTCAGCCTGCTCTCGGGGGCCGACTTTTGGTCGTTGCCCGCGGTCGAGCGCCTCGGGGTCGGACGGCTGCGCGTCACCGACGGGCCGAACGGAGCCCGTGGCGGCGGCTCCCTGCTCGGCGGGGTGAAGTCGGCGGCGTTCCCGGTGGGCATCGCGCTGGGGGCCACATGGGATGTTGCTCTCGTGGGCGAGATCGGCGCGGCGCTGGCTCAGGAGGTCAGATCCAAGGGTGCCCATGTCAGCCTCGCGCCGACCGTCAACCTGCATCGCTCGGTCAGCAACGGGCGCAACTTCGAGTGCTACTCCGAGGATCCCGTCCTCACCGCCAGCCTCGCCGTCGCCTACATCACCGGGCTGCAGGACCATGGCGTCGCCGCCACCATAAAGCACTTCGTCGGCAACGAGAGCGAGATCGAGCGCACCACGATCAGTTCCGAGATCGATGAACGCACGCTGCGCGAGCTCTACCTGCTGCCGTTCGAGTGGGCCGTCCGCAAGGCCGGCACCTGGGCGGTCATGAGTTCCTACAATCGCCTGAATGGCACCTACACCAGCGAGCATTCCTGGCTGCTGCAGCAGGTCTTGCGCAACGAGTGGCAGTTCACTGGCGTCGTGGTGTCGGACTGGTTCGGTTCGCACTCGACTGCGGCTACCGTCAATGCCGGCCTCGATCTGGAAATGCCGGGCCCGACGCGGGATCGGGGGGCGCGGCTGGTCGCGGCGGTCGCTACCGGCGACGTTCTGCCGTCAACGGTCCGTACCCGGGTGTTGAACGTACTGCGACTGATGGAGCGGACCGGTGCGCTCGACGATCACGGCCCCCATGCCGAGCATGCCGACGACCGCCCCGAGCATCGCGCCCTGATCCGTCGCGCCGGCGCGGAAGGAGCGGTCCTGCTCCGCAACGACGGTGTGCTGCCCCTCGCCGGAACCGGCCACATCGCGGTGATCGGGCCCAACGCCAAGGTGGCCCAGATCATGGGCGGCGGCAGTGCGCAACTCAATCCGCACTATCGCGTCTCGCCGTGGGACGGGCTGGTCGCCGCGCTCGGCGAGGATCGCCTTGCCTATGCGCCGGGGGCGCGCAACGATCGCTTCGAGCCGGTCCTCAGGGGGAACTACAGCATTGACTTCTATGCCTCCGAGGATTTCTCGGGGCCGGTGGTTCACACCGAGAGCATGCTCGAGGCCCAGGCCTTCTGGATCGGCAGGGTAGCCGACGGCAAGGTGGATCCGCTGCATTTTTCCGCGCGCATCACCGGCCGCTTCGTGCCGGAGGCGAATGGCGAGCATCGCGCCGGCATCTACAGTGCCGGATACTGCCGCCTGTTCGTCGACGGACGGTTGGTGGCCGACGCCTCGAAGGACGCCTGGCGCAAGGGGCGCACCTATTTCGAGGAGGGATGCGACGAGGTGGTGGGCACCGTTCGGCTCGAGGCGGGACGCGCCCACGAGGTGACCATCGAGTTCGTGACCAAGGAATTCGCAACCCTTGGTCTCGCCGCCTTCTCCGCCGGCATCGGGCTGCCGCTCGGCGATGCGGCCATCGCCGAGGCGGCGGCACTGGCCAGCGGCGCCGAGGTGGCCGTGGTCTTCGTCGGGCGCAATGGCGAGTGGGACACCGAGGGTTCGGATCTGCCGCATATGGAGTTGCCGGGACGGCAGAACGATCTTGTCGCCGCCGTTGCGGCCGCCAATTCGCGCACGGTGGTGATATTGCAGACCGGCGGCCCGGTGGAAATGCCCTGGCTCGACCGTGTCGCGGCCGTTCTCCAAGCCTGGTATCCGGGACAGGAGGCCGGCAACGCCATCGCCGACGTGCTGACCGGCCGGGTCGAGCCCACGGGCCGCCTTCCGTAGAGCTTTCCTGTGCGCTGGGCCGACAATCCGACGCACTCGCAGGACAGGGAGATCTATCCTGGCCTCGACGGCAGGGTGCGCTACGAAGAAGGCGTGTTCATCGGCTATCGGCACTACCACCGGCTCGGCCTCGCGCCGCTGTTCCCGTTCGGCTTCGGGCTCGGATACACGAGCTTCGCGCTCTCCGACATCGCGGTCGACACGACGGCGTTCGAGAGTGACGGGCGGGTCGAGGTCGAGGTGACCCTCACCAATACCGGCAGGCGCGCCGGCAGTGACGTTGTACAGGTCTATGTGTCGGATCCGGAGGCCTCGGTCCCCCGGCCGGACCGAGAACTCAAGGGCTTCGCCAAGCTGCACCTTGCCGCCGGCGAAAGCCGCCGGGTCACTGTAGCGCTCGACGAAAGGGCCTTTGCCTTCTACTCGGTTGCCGCGCGGCACTGGCTGGTCGAGCCGGGCCGCTTCCTCGTCCGCGCGGCCCGGCATGCCGAAGATCCGGGGCTGACCGTCGCAGTCGAGCGGTCTGGTCGGCTGCTGCTGCCGGTCTAGGACATTGAGCGGGCGACACCGTACTGGGCGAGGTGGAGTCCCACATAGTAGTCGAGGTTGGCGTCGGCGAGGCCGAGGCCGCGCATCACCTCGACCATGAAACTCACCGGGGCGGTTCCGGCGGCGGTGACTATGGTCCGGTCCGCAACCGCCGCCGGCTCGTCGCGATAGCGGGCACCGCCGGAATAGCCGGTGAAGTCCAGGTAGCCGACGCCGTTCGAGGTGTGCGCGACTGCGTCGAGGAGACCCGCCCTTGCCCCTGCGACGGTCCCATCGCAGATGAGGCCGATCACCTTTCCTGCCGCATGTGCGGCACGCAGCTGGGGCGCGATGTCGGGTGGCTCGGCCGATCGCCAGGCGGTGCCGCCGCACACAACCAGCGCATCGAGCCCGCTGGTGTCGATCTCGGCAATGGCGAGGTCGGCGACCACCCGCATGCCGCCCGAGGAGGTAACCGTGCTGCCGCCGGGGGTCGCGAAACCGGTCTCGACGCCGTAGAAGCTCCGGGCGGTGGCGTTGAGCAGGCTCGTTTCCCAGTCGGCGAAGCCCTCGGTCAGGATGGTGACGATTCTGGTCATTGCCGTTCGTTCGTTCCTCGTGGATGGTCGATGGCCGAACCTTGGCGTCGTGCCGCGCCAGAACCTGTCAGCAGCCGCCCGCGCTTCAAAAACCCTTGACCGAAAACGGCCGACGGTTGAGCGGCGCGGCCGGGATTGCTAAAAGCCTCAGGCCCAGCGACCGTCGTCCGGAGGCGCCTTGACTGCGCATGTTCGCCGGCGCCTTGCCGCCGCCCTCGTCGTGATACTCTCCGTCCTCAGCCTTGGACCTGTCGCGGCCAATCCGCTGCTTCTGGTCGACATGCAGACCGGCGAAGTGCTGTTCGAGCAGGAGGCGGGCCAGCCCTGGCATCCGGCTTCGCTGACCAAGATGATGACCGCCTATGTCGCCTTCGCCGCGATCCGCGCCGGACGCCTGACCCTCGATTCGCCGATAACCGTGTCGCGCAATGCCTGGAACCAGGCACCGTCCAAGTCGGGGCTCGAGATCGGCTCTTCGGTGACCCTGCGCGATGCGCTCTACATCATGGTGGTCAAGTCGGCCAACGACATGGCCGTGGCGATCGGTGAGGCGGTTTCAGGCGACGAGCAGACCTTCGTTTCCGAAATGAACCGGATGGCCAAGGCGATGGGGCTCGATGCCACCCACTTCGTCAATCCGCACGGGCTGCACAAGCAGGACCAGGTGAGTTCGGCGCGCGACCTCGCCATGCTGGCGCTCTATATCCGGCGGGATTTCCCGCAATACCTGCCGATGTTCGGCACCGAGGCGGTGAAACTGGGCAAGGCCAGCCTCGAATCAAACAACAGCCTGCTCGAGCATTTCGCCGGCACCACCGGCATGAAGACCGGCTATGTGTGCGCCTCGGGCCTCAACATCGTCGCGACCGTCGAGCGTGGCGGCCGGTCATTGCTCGCCGTCGTGCTCGGCGGCTCGTCGGCGCGCGAGCGGAACGAGATGACGGCGGAACTGGTGCTGCGCGGGCTCTCGGGGGCGCTGTCGGGCACCGGGCACAGTGTCGTGCAGATCGCCAATCTGGAGGTCCCGCCGGTCAACATGCGCAGCCTGATCTGCGGCAAGGACGCCAAGACCTATGTCGCCGAGCGCGAGGCGGCCTACCCGCTCGGTCTCAAGGGCCATCCGAGCTACCTGACGGACAGGATCGCCGGCATCGTCTACGAGGCCACCGACCTGGGGCGGATCGTCGATGTGCCCTTGCCG
The DNA here is from genome assembly GCA_041916695.1 of Devosia sp. GTDB lineage: Bacteria > Pseudomonadota > Alphaproteobacteria > Rhizobiales > Devosiaceae > Devosia_A. Next base: position 71,657 of record JAYRZA010000009.1, read on the forward strand.
CGACCACGTCCCGGCTATGCTCCGGCGACGATCGCCGCCGGCGACCAGTAGTCAGCCCCGCACGATCTCGAAACGCAGCTGGCCGTCCGTCTCGACCATGGTCCAGGCGTGGCCCTGCTGCCGGCAGTGCAGCGGAATGTCGATCCTTGCCATCGGATCGGTGGCGAGCACGAGCAGGCGCGTTCCCGGGGCGATTTCGGCGAGGCGCTTCTCGAGCTTCAGCACCGGCAGCGGGCACTTGAGGCCCCGGCAGTCGAGGGTCTGCGGGTCAGTCGTCAAGCACCAGCACCCAGTAGACCCCGAGGCTGGAATTGGGGTCGTAGGCCACGCCCAGCCCCGCCCGGGAGGCGCCGGGGCTGGCCAGCGCGGCCGCGTCGGCGGGCACGCCCCGCCAGCCCGAGAACACTTCGGCGAAGGTGGTGTATCCGGCGCTCAGCCGCATTGCCACGGAGCCGGGCGGCAGGCTCGGCTGCGCCCCCGACTTGGCGTAGTTGGTCGCCAGGGTCTGGGCCGTCGTGTCGAGCACCGTGTCGCCGCGCAGGTCGGCGGCACCCTGCGCCCGGCGGTAGTCGTTGAGCAGGAACAGCGCCTCAACCCGGTTCAGGCGCGCGCCCGGCTGGTTCATCGGCTGCGTCAGCCCCGGTGACAGCGGCTGTCCGCCGCCGAAAGAGCAGGCGCCGAGCAGCAGCGCCAGCATGGCGGCAAGCACAAGGCGGTTCGGGGTGGCCATCGGTCGCATCATCTGGGGCCTCGTGCGCGTGGTGACCCCGGCGCGATTCGAACGCGCGGCCTCAGGATTAGGAATCCTGCGCTCTATCCTGCTGAGCTACGGGGTCACTGATGCCCCACATAGCAAATGCAGGCGGCGGTGCAAACTATAAGACCTTGGTCTAGTGCAGGCGGCGCGGCACCATGCGGCGATTGCATCCGCCAACCGGTCTTCTAAGCTTGCCGCGGGGATTGCTTGAGGGGAACCCGCAATGGATCGTCTGCGTATCGGAGTTATCGGCCTCGGCTGGTTCGGCGAAATTCATGCCGAGACCATTTCCGGGGTGGCCAATCTCGAGCTTGCGGCGCTGTGCACCCGGACGCCGGAGCGGCTTGCCGCCATGGGTGAGAAGTTCGGCGTCAAGAAGCTCTATCGCGATTATCACGACATGCTGGCCGATCCGGAGATCGACGCGGTGTCGATCTGCACCATGTGGGACCAGCACACCGCGCCGGCCATCGCCGCACTCGAGGCCGGCAAGCACGTGTTTCTCGAAAAGCCGATTGCCTCGACGGTCGCCGACGCGCGCAGGATCACCGCGGCCTCCAAGGGGGCCAGGGGCATCCTGTTCATCGGCCACGTGGTCCGCTTCAACCCGCGCTACCGCATGGCCAAGCAGGCGATCGACGAGGGACGCATCGGCCGGATCGTGGCACTGTCCTCGCGCCGCAACATCCCGGCCGCGTGGACGCCGACCATCCTCAACAAGATCGGCCCCATCGTCGGGGATGCCATCCACGACACCGACATCATGCTCTGGTTCACCGGTGACACCGTCTCCTCGGCCTACGCCCAATGGGTCGATGTGCGCGGGCTGAAGCATCCCGACATCGGCCAGACCATGTACCGCTTCAAGGGCGGTGCGACGGCGACCCTGGAGACAGTCTGGTGCATGCCGGACAAGACCCCGTTCGATATCGACGAGCGCATGTCGATTATCGGGACCGAGGGCATCATCCACGTCCAAGACACGTTCCCCAACCTCGCCATCGTCGACGGCAGCAAGCTGCACTCTCCCGATACGACCTACTGGCCGATGTTCAACGGGGTGCGCGGTGGCGCGCTAAGGGATGAGTTCGTCTACTTTGCGGCCACGGCGCTGAGCGGGGCCAAGGTCACCATCGGCACGCCCGAGGATGCGACCGCGGCCCTCGAGGCGACGCTCGCCGCCGAGGAATCGGCGCGCAGCGGCAGTGTGGTGAGGATCGGGTGATGGCCGACGACGACTACATCTTCGATCATGTCGGGATCACCACAGAACAGGTGCAGCCCGAAGAGGACTGGGTCGAGGCCAGCAAGCTGTGGGTGACCAACCCGCGCAAGCATCCCGAGCACATCGAGTTCCTGCGCTACCGCGAGGACAGCGCCGTACCGCACGCGGTGCGCTACAACCCGCATGTGGCCTACCGGGTCAAGGACCTCAGGCCGCACATCGAGGCGGAGGGGGTCGAGATACTGATCCCGCCGTTCCTGGTCGGCGACTTCCTCGAGGTGGTGTTCGTGCGCAAATATGGCATGGTGTTCGAGTACATGCGCTATCTCAAGGACGGCTGGTTCGGCAACTAGCGAGCCACCTCGCGCCAGTCGGGCCAGGCGGCGACGGAGTGGACCCGCCGGGTGTTGCGGGCCTCCTCGCCGAACGGAGCGACCTCCCACTTCCAGCGCAGGTCGCTGCGCGGGAGCTGGCGGCCGTGCATCAGGTCGGCGCTGTCGAGCAGCACGCCGTGCCGGTTGAACACCCGATACTCGAGATCGGTGATCAGCGTTACCGGGCAGGGAAGCTCGGCGAGCGCATCGAGGTGGCCGTCGATCACCGCGCGGGCGCGCTCGAGTGGTGCGGCGCGCGCCAGCTGCGAGACGAGGTTCGCCGAAACCACCCAGTCGAGGTCGGCGATTTCGGCGAGGAAGCCGAGGCCCTCGCCGTCGGGGGGCGGCATCAGGTTCCGCCACTCCTGCCGCACGTTGCTGTAGCGCGCGATCCGCTGGCGGGACGGCGCTAGGTGAGCAACGTCGACCAGCACCACCGAGGCAAAGGTACGGCAAAGCGACTCCACCGGGACGTCGAAAAGCGGTCCAGATCCCAGCACCACCACCGTGCGGCGCGAACCGATGTCGTCGATCGTGGTGTCGATCAGGCCGCGGCTCTTGGCCAGGTGCGGAGCCCAGGCGCGCGCCTGCCGCCGACCGCGGGACCACAGTCCCATCGCTCCCGGGAGGAACCGGCGAAACGCCCGCGGCGTGGCGCGGTAGCTCGCCGCATAGACAGCAAGATCGGCGAGCATCGATGCGGCAGCGGCTCCTCGAAGATTCGACATGGATGGTAGTGCAAGTGACGCCGGTGCAACACCGATCAGATGCTCCGGAGGATTTTCGCCGCAATTGCGTGCAGTCTGGGGGACGGTGCTTTGGGGCGGATCGCGTTGAGACAGGATGTGGTCACACTCGCAGTGGTGGCAGTGCTGGCGATGACGACCGCGACGGTGGCCTGCGACGGTCTGGTCGACGGGCCGAAAGGCACCGTCGTTAGCGTCGTCGACGGAGATACGGCACTGCTCGACAACGGGATCACCCTGCGCCTCGTCGGCATCCAGGCGCCGAGGCTGCCCAAGGGGCGCGATGTCACGGCGGAACCTCTGGCGGAGACGGCGAAGGCCGCCCTTGCCGAGCTCCTCGTCGGTCAGGCGGTGCGGCTCCGCCAAAGTGGTGAACGACAGGACCGTCACGGCCGGGCACTTGGGCAGCTGTTCCTCGCCGACGAAACCTGGGTGCAGCGGCGGATGGTGGCGACCGGGCTGGCGCGGGTCTATTCTTTTCCGGACAACCGGGCCTGCATCGGGCCGCTGCTGGCCGCCGAGGCACAGGCGCGACAGCAACGTCTTGGCATCTGGTCCGATCCCTATTATGCCGTGCGCCGGGCGGATCGACCGCTCGAACTTGCGGAACACTCCGGTCGTTACCAACTGGTCGAAGGACGCGTGCTGCACGCCGAGAAGGTGCGCGACACGGTCTATCTGAATTTCGGCCGGTACTGGAAAGAGGACTTCACCGTCGTGATCGACAGCGCCGCGCTCAGGCGATTTGGAACCGCAGGCCTCGATCCGCTCGGGCTCGACGGCACGCTGGTGCGCGTGCGCGGTTGGGTGGATAGCCTCGACGGCCCGCGCATCGCGGTAACGCATCCCGAGCAGATCGAGGTTCTGGCCGCTCTATGAGCATCCGACCGACCATGAGGGGACTGGGGTTGATAGCGCTGGTCGGGCTGCTCGGCCTGCTCGCTGCCTGTTCCAGCTTCATGCCGGCCGGGGTTCAGGTTGGGCGCACCGAGGGGCAGAACACGCCGCTCGCCTCCGACACGTCCGATCCCGAGGACGATGCCATCGGGGCGCGCGAGCACCCGCGCATCGTCGCGTCCTATGGCGGCATCTACTCTGACCGGCAGGCAGAGATCATGCTGGCCCGCATCGTCGGGCGGCTGCTGGCGGCGGCGGATCAGCCGAACCAGAGGGTCACCGTCACCATCCTCGACAGCGCCGAGGTCAACGCCTTCGCTCTGCCCGGTGGCTATGTCTATGTGACGCGCGGCATCCTGGCGCTCGCTTCCGATACGTCCGAGATCGCGGCCGTGCTGGCCCACGAGATCGCCCACGTCACCCTCAAGCACGCCCGGGCCCGCACCAACCGGGTCAAGACCAACGAGATCGTCGACAAGGTGATCACCGGGGTGTTCGGGGCCGACCTCGAGACGGATCAGGCCTCCAACCGCTCCAGGCTGTCGCTTGCCGCGTTCAGCCAGCAGCAGGAACTGGCCGCTGACAAGGAGGGCATCCTCACTGCCGGACGGGCCGGCTACGATCCGCACGCGGCCGCGCGCTTCCTCGGGGCGATGGGGCGGTTCGCGCGCTTTTCGGCGGGTGATGCCGATCAGCAGGACGATTTTCTCTCGTCCCATCCATCGACGCCAGACCGCATCCAGAAGGCGATCGAGACGGCGCGGGCCTTCTTCGGGGCGCCGGGCCTGGGCGAGACGGATCGGGCAGGTTACATGGCCGGGATCGAGGGCCTCGCCTTCGGCGACAGCGCGGCGCAGGGCACCATCGTCGGCCGGCGCTACATCAATCCCACCCTCAAGTTCACCTTCTCCGTACCGGAGCGCTACACCCTGCAGGTCTCCAAGGGCGCCGTGGTCGGGGTAGCCGGCGACGGCGAGGCCGTGCGCTTCGACAGCGCCGAGGTGCCGCAGAGCATGGGGCTCGAGGACTACCTCAAGTCGGGCTGGATCGCCGGGTTGCAGCCGGCCACGGTCAGGCGCGAGTCGGCCAACGGCTTCGAGATGGCCTCGGGCGTCGCGGTGACGCCGCAGTGGAACTTCCGTGTCGCGGTGGTGCGGCACGAGGGACGTGTCTACCGCTTCATCTTCGCGGCCAAGTTCGACAGCCCGGCATTCGGGCAGGCGGCCGACGCCACGCTGAAGAGCTTTCGGGCGACAACGTCCCGCGATGCCTCGCAGGTGCGCAAGCTGGTGGTGCGCACCGTGGTGGCGGGCAGCGTCGATACAGCCGATTCGCTGGCGCGCCGCATGAGCGGGCTCGAGCGCGGCGCCGACCTGTTCTACATCGTCAACAACCTCTACCCCGGCGACACGTTGGTCCCCGGGGAGAAGTACAAGATCGTCGTGATGGAGTAGCGGCCCTCAGGCCTTCCCGTCAGGGATTCCATCCGCCTCGACGCGGTGGGTGAAACGCACCGTGGCAGCATTGAGCCGGATCAGCTGGTCGGCGATCTGCAGCAGCAGCCCCCGGTCGACGCTGGTGTCGGCCGCGAGGTCCTCCAGCAGTCCCGTCGCCAACGCCAGGTTGGCGTTGACGGCGTCGCCGGTGGTTCGGAGGCTCTGTTCGAGCGGTGTCGACAGGGTCCGCGCGCTTGCGACGGCCGACGCCGGGCGCTCGGCGCGCGGAAACGCAACGACATTGCTGCCCGCCGCCGTGCCGCTCGAGGCCGGCGGACGAGCCCTCCCCAGCAGGCTCGCCAGGAGGTTCTCGAGCGAAGCGAACGCGTCGATCAGGGCGATTTCGCGGTTCGCTGCGGGCTCGATCGGGATCGCCACCGCGCGTAGCGGACAATCGAGGTGCAGGCCATATGAGACGAGGAGTTCGGTCGGTGTCGGAATCGCCAGCAGCCTAGTACATTCCGGAAAGCTGTGCCGAAGCAGGCCGATCAGCAGATCGCTCAGTTCGAGGTCCGAAGGACTGGCGACCGTGTCGCCTGGGCCGATAGATCGGCGTCGCAGGTGTGAACTCATGTCTCGCATATACCCCCAATTGCATTCCCACCCCGAACTTAATGGCAGCAGGCGTTAACGGAGCGTGAATTCAAAACGTTTTAGGAAAGCCAAACTCACAAAACACGCTTGAGATCCGTACCGTGCTGATCTGCAATTGCGCTCTGCCAAAGAAACGATTTGGGTCCCTCGCGTGGCTACCCTGAAGCAGATTGCCGGCACACTGGGGCTGAGCCCGGCGACAGTCAGCAGGGCACTCAATGGCTTCCTCAACATCGCCCCCGCCGGCCGGCGGTGGGGCCGCCTGGTAGCAAGCGGCAAGATCAAAGGGGCCGGTCCACCGGACCGGCCCCTGTTGTCGGGAAAGTGCAGAGGCGGTCAGGCCGCGGCTTCCTCGGCATCGGCGGCGTCCGCCTTGCTGCCGCGCCGCGGCGACTTCTGCAGGTTCTTCTCGATCAGCTGCACCGCTTCGGTGAGGGTCAGCCGGTTGACCGCGCCGACTTCGCGGCTCATGCGGTCCATGGCCTGCTCGAAGAGCTGGCGCTCGGAGTAGGACTGCTCGGGCTGGTCGTCCGACCGGTAGAGGTCGCGGACCACCTCGGAAATGGCGATGAGGTCGCCCGAGTTGATCTTGGCCTCGTATTCCTGGGCGCGGCGCGACCACATGGTCCGCTTGACGCGGGCGCGGCCGGTGACGGTCTCGAGGGCCTTGGCCACTTCGGCCTCCTCGGCCAGCTTGCGCATGCCGACCGATTTGATCTTGGCGACGGGAACACGCAGGGTCAGCTTGTCCTGCTCAAAGGAAATCACGAAAAGCTCAAGGGTGAGGCCGGCGACCTCCTGTTCCTCGATCGCGGTAATCAGTCCGACGCCGTGGGCCGGATAGACGATGTACTCGCCCGTCTTGAATCCAAGCCGCTGCACAGACTTCTTGGTGACCATATACCGATACTCCTATCAACGCCGCCGACGGGCCGGTCCTTCGCGGAAGGTCGGCCGTTCTTGTTGTTTCACCAACGCCCTGAAACCCCGGGCGAAGCAGCACGTCCCGCAATCGTGAGGCCCGCGCGACCGGCCGATTGCGCCCCAGTAATCGTGAGTGTCAAAAAAATGCGTGCCCCAAGGCACAGGCTGGATGACGGGCAAGCTCCATTCTTGCCCTTCATAGCACAAAATTTCAGCAAAATCAAAAGTTGCGAATCAGGCCAGGCCGGGCCGGATCCGGCCCCGCCAAACCGCGCAGCAACGGGGCCGGAAAGCGGCGCGGCCCCCTGTCAGTCGCCCTCGCCGGGTGCCTCCGAGAAGTGCTTCTCGAACTTTCCGGCGACGCCGTCCCATTCTTTGGCATCGGCCGGCGGATCGCGCTTTTCCGTGATATTGGGCCAGATCGAGGCGTATTTGCTGTTGACTTCCAGCCACTTCTCCAGCCCGCCCTCGGTGTCGGGCTTGATCGCCTCGGCCGGACATTCCGGCTCGCACACGCCGCAGTCGATGCACTCGTCCGGATGGATGACGAGCATGTTCTCACCCTCATAGAAGCAGTCGACGGGGCACACCTCGACGCAGTCCATGTACTTGCACTTGATGCAGTTGTCCGTGACGATATAGGTCATCTCAGCGAGCGGTCCTGGCAGTTAGTCGGCGCTGGGTCTTGGCGGACGGGCAGGGGGATATGCGGGTCCAAGCGCGGTTGCTAGCCGGTTTTGCCGGTCGTCGCAAGGGTAACGGCTGCAGGCTTTGGTCGCAGGACGACAGGCGGTGAGCCTTTCCGGCAAGCCCTGGCACGCAGCTGCCGCGCTCGCCGGAGTGTGGCAGCGCGGCCCGGGCGTCACCATGCTGCTGTCGCAGGCCAGCCATGCCTACTCGGTGATACTCGCGCTGCTGGCGGCGCGTGGCCGGCCGCAGCCTGAGATATGGGTCCCGGCCTATTTCTGCGAAGGTGCCCTGCTGCCGGCGCGGCAAGCTGGCGCCCGGTTCCGCTTCATTGCCGTTTCCGAGGCGATGACCCCGGTCTGGCCGGCCGTCGAGGCAATGGTCCAGGACAGCCGGCCGGACCTCTTCGTGTTGCCGCACTTCTTCGGTGCCGAAAGCGACGGGGAAGGAGCGCGGGCCTTCTGCAACCGGGTGGGGTGTCTGCTGCACGAGGATGCGGCGCACCTGCTGCGACCGGTCGGCACGGTCGGCACGCGAGGCGATTTCGTCAGCTTCAGCCCACGAAAATACTGCGGCATCGTCGATGGCGGGGTCCTCGTGGTGCGCGGGACGGCGCTCGCGGCAGAGGTCGAACAGGCGGCCAGCCGCCTCGCGTCGGCGCGTGGCGATACGCTGCGGCAGCGCTTCCTGCTGTGGCGCAACCGCCTGCCTTGGATGGCCCGGAGCGGGCCGCAACCGAACCTCCCGTTCGACACGGACCCCACGGGTGCATCGTCCCTGCCCTCGGTCTGGATCTCCGCTCCGAGCAGTAGCACGCTGCACCGGCTCGGGCCTGCTGGTCTCGAGCGCATCGCCGCGCGGGAAGCCGCAACGGTCGCCGACCTCGAACGCGCCTTGCGGCCGCTCGGCCTCGAGCCGCTGCCGCGTCTTCGCGGCGCGACGCCCTACATGCTGGGCTTCCGCGCTGCCTCGCAAGCTGTGGCGATGCGCGCCCACGATGCGCTCCGTCGCGCCGGCGCGGTCGCCGGCAGCTGGCCGCGCATGCCGCCCGAGGTGCTGGCGGCTCCGGAGCACTATGGTGCGGCCCGGGCGCTGCGCCAGACAGTGGTGCGGATCAGTCCGCGCTTTGACGATCGGCGCCGGCCGCTGGCCTTCGTCAAGGCGCTGGCGAGGGCGCCGGCGTAGTCACGGCGCGTCGTCGTCTTCGCGCAACCGCTCGAGATCGCGCCGTTCTTTCTTGGTGGGACGACCCGAGCCTGGTTCGCGCACGGCGTGGATCGGCCCGCTGGTGGGGCGTGGCAGGGGCGGCGGCGACAGATCCTCGTAGAGCGTGGCCGCCTCGGCGGCTGGGCCACGACGCGTTCCGGGATCGAGGATCCGCCAGACCAGCAGGCGCGAATGGACCGTCATGGTCAGGACATCACCTGCACCAACCCTGTGGTCGGTGCGTTCGGTGCGCTCGGAATTGACGCGAACCGCGCCGCTCTCCACCAGCTTCTGCGCAAGCGTGCGGGATTTCACCGCGCGCGAAAAGAACAGCCACTTGTCGAGCCGCTGCCTGTCCAACTGCACTCCACACCATCCCTTAACCGGGCGGCAGTGTCGACCTGCGACCGCTGAAAGTCCACCCCTCGCCCGGCCCTAGCGTCCACGCAGCCGGTCACCGGTGCGCGGTGAGATCCACCGGAACCATGAGTGTTCCTGCGTAGCCGGCCCGGGGGTCGCCGGCGAGGGTCAGGGTCTGCTGCGCAATCTGCGCAACGCTGTTGTCACGGAAGACCATGTCGCGCGCAATGCTCGTGCGACCGAGGTTGCGAGTGCCGTCCGGGTATCGGGTGTCCGCCGCGTAGACGGCAGCGCACTCGGCCTCGGGCAGGGCGAACTGGGCGGTCAGCAGGGATGCTTCGCCGCTCACCGCCGCCTCGAGAGACCTGAAGACCTCGAAGTGCACATGCGGCCAGCGGCCCGGGTAGCAGCCCGGAAAGATGGTCGTGAAGCGGACCTGCCCGGCATCGTCCGCCACGCCCACGCCTCTGAGGTAATTCGCCTCGGGCAGATCATAAAGCGAGTAGCGTCCTGCGCTGTCGCAGTGCCACAGATAGATAGCGTGTCCGGCAAGTGGGATACAGCCTGCGGCGTCGACCAGCGTGAGCTCCAGATCGAGTTGCAGGCCCTCGGCGATGGGGATCAAGGCGCCGAACGAGGTGCGCAGGTCCGCTCGCATCACGCCGTCCTGCTTCAGCGCATTGACGATCTGGCCGGCTTTCGCGTTGGTGCCGTCTGCGGGAAACGGGCCCGCGGTTTCCCAGGGCAGCGCCACGCATTCGAATGCCAGGGCAGGGGCAGTGGACAGCGACGCGACGCCGGCGCCGCCCATCAGGGCCAGCAGTCGCCGGCGACCGAGCAGCCGCGGCAGGTCGCTGGCGAAGCCCTCGCCATGTGGGTGCTGACCGTCTTGGCTGTGCATCTGCCGCTCCTTGTGTGCCGTCCTCGCCCGATGCCCTCACGTAGCTGCACGCGACTTTCCGCATGCTGGCCGGCACGTGAACAATTCGCAAGGCAACGGGCGCCGTAAGGGCCGGCGGTCGCTATTCGGACTTGGGGGTCCGCAGTGCCGCGAGCGCCGCCCAGGGTGAGTTGGGGTCGAGCGGGGCCGGCTTGCGATCTTCGCGCGGCCGGTGTTCCTTCCAGTCGTCCCGCTGCTTTTCACGCGGCTTGTCGAAGCGCTTTCCGTTCGGCTTGCCCTTGTCGGAGTGCCCTTCGCCGTCCGCCCGGCCGCGATTGTCGCGACGACCCTCGAAGGGCGGGCGCCCCGGCTTGCCCCCGTCGGGACGATCGCCGCGTTCGGGGCGCCGGAACTGCCGCGGCGGACGCTCGGCGGCCTCGGTACCGACAGGTTGCGCCTCGCCTGCCGCCGCCGAAGCGGGGCGCTGCGGGCGAGGACCCTTGCCGCCATGCCGCGGGTTGTCCGGGCGGCGACCGGCAGGGAACCAGACTTCGTCGAACTCCGGCTCTACCGGTGCGGCCGGGGCTGCCTCGGTGCTCGGGGCAGCCTCCGGTGCCGGTGCCCCGAGGTCCGCGGCCGCTGCATCGATGGCGCTCGCGGCTTCCTCGGTGGTGGCGGGCACCGCGCTGCCGCCCTCGACGGCGTCGATGGCGGCGGCATTGGCCGCTGCGTCGACCAAGTCGGGGCTCGGCGCGGGAACGGAGGGGGCCGTGACCTTCGGCGTGCGGCGGACGCGATAGCCCAGGGAGTTGAGGATCGAGGCGAAATCGTCCCCGGCAGTGCCCAGCAGCGAAGTCATCTCCACGGTGACGCGGAAGCCGTTGCCTTCTGCCGCACCCGCCGGCAACGTTCCCTGGTGGGTCACCGGGTTCAATGCGATCAGCGGCCGGATGATGTCCGCGAGCCGCTCGAGGATGTCCACACGGACGGCGCGCCGGCCGGCAAGCTTGAAGCCCGCCAGTTCGTAGAGCCTGGGGCTGACGTCCGCATCGACCAGGAAGGAGGTGCGACCGGAAAGCACGATCTGCGGCAGTTCGGCGACCCCCGGCTGGCGCACGCCGCCCTGCTTGAGGGCGTACAGGATGAGTGCTAGCTCGCGCGGCGCGGGCTTGAGGCTTTGCGGCACGTAGATGTGGTAGGCGCCGAACTTGACGCCGAGTTTCCTCAGCCTGCCGCGCACGTCCTGGTCGAGGCCCTTGACCTCCTCGGCGACCGCTGCCCGCGGCAGGATGCCGAGGTTTTCGTAGAGGCGGTACGCAATGCCGCGGGCCGTTCCCTCGAGATCGGCAGGCGCCTCGAGCGCCAGCACCGACTCGAGCTGGGTGTTGATCAGGTGCCTCAGCCACAGGTTCAACCGGTCCTGCACGCGCTCCAGTTCCGGTCCGCTGAGACTCTCGTCGGCCAGCACGATCAGCCGCGGGGCGAACACGGTGTCGCCCTCGGCAAGATTGGCGATCACCTGGCCGCGCCAGCGCAGGTAGCCGTCGGTCGCCAGCACGAATTCCTCGTTGGGGGCGCCGGCGACGCGCTCGGCGCGGCGCGAGATCTCGGGTGCCACGACCTGGCTCGCCGCGGCTGCCACGCCCTTGGCGTCGCCGCCTTCAGACCGCGCCAGCGTGAAGCGGAAGCCCTCGATGGAGCCGATCAGGTGACCTTCGAGGCTCACCTCGCCACGATCGTTGATTTCAGGCGATACCATTTGCTTGTCTCTCAGGTGGCGCATGAGCACCGAGGTGCGGCGATCGACGAAACGCTGCGTGAGCCTGTCATGCAGCGCGTCGCTCAGCCGGTCCTCGATGTCGCGGGTCTTTTCGCGCCAATGTGCGGGGTCTTCAAGCCAGTTCTTGCGGTTGGCAACGAACGTCCAGGTGCGGATCTGCTTGATCCGGTTGCTGAGGGTGTCGATGTCACCGCTGGCATTGTCGCAGAAGCGCACCTGCTCGGCAATCCAGTCGGGATCGACGTGCCCCTGCCGCATCAGGTCGAGGTAGATGCGCGTGATGATCTCCCCGTGCTGGGCGGGGGAGATGTCGCGATAGTCCGGAATGCCGCAGCACTCCCACAGCAGCCGGACCGCGGTTTCGCCCCTGGCCAGGAGGCCGGCCTCGTTGCGGGCGACGAACTCGAGCGCATGCTGGTCGGTGGCGACGGGCACCCGGGTCAGGGCCTTGAGCGCAGGCGGTCGGTCAAGGCTCGCCCTGAGGTCCTCGATCGAGCGGAAGTCGAGTTCGGCGTTGCGCCACTGTGCGACCCGCACCGGCTCGAAGTCGTGGGTCTCGAGTTGCTTGACCAGTTCCTCGTCGAATTCGGCGGCGTGTCCGGTCACCCCGAAACTGCCGTTCAGCATGTGGCGGCCGGCCCGACCGGCGATCTGGCCGAACTCGGCCGGCGTCAGCGGCCGGTTCTGGTGGCCGTCGAACTTGTGGTCGTCGGCGAAGGCGACGTGATGCACGTCGAGGTTGAGCCCCATGCCGATGGCGTCGGTGGCGACGAGGAAATCCACGTCGCCTGCCTGGTACATGTCGACCTGGGCATTGCGGGTGCGCGGCGAGAGCGCGCCCATCACCACCGCGGCGCCGCCGCGCTCGCGCCGGATCAGTTCGGCAATGGCGTAGACCTGCGCCGCAGAGAAGGCGACGATGGCGGTGCGCTTGGGCTGGCGCGAGATCTTCTTGGATCCGGCGTAGAGCAGCTCGGAGAAGCGCGGGCGATGGATGATCTCGGCCTCGGGCAGCAGCATGCGGATCAGCGGCGCCATGGTTGCGGCGCCGAGCAGCAGCGTCTCGCTGAGCCCTCGAGCATGCAGCAGCCGATTGGTGAAGACATGGCCACGATCGAAGTCGGTCGCCACCTGGATTTCGTCGACCGCCACGCATTCGACCGGAATATCGAGCGGCATGGCCTCGACGGTCGCCACCCAGTAGCGGGCCTTGGGGGGCACGATCCGCTCCTCCCCGGTAACCAGAGCCACGTGCTGGGCGCCGATCCGGTCGACCACCTTGTGGTACACCTCGCGCGCCAACAGCCGTAGGGGCAGTCCGATCATGCCAGAGCGGTGCGCCAGCATCCGCTCGATGGCGAAATATGTCTTGCCGGTATTGGTTGGCCCAAGAATCGCCTTGAGCGCAGAGGCGGGCGGAATCGTCATCGTCCTCTATCTAGGCGTTCGGCGACGCGGAAACGAGTGTCCCGGATCGGCACAGTTCCGCCCTGCTCCAGCCATTCGCCTTAAGCCTTCGTACGAACCGGGAACAAACCGGAAAGGAATCGGCGGCGACTCGGCAATCCGGCTTTGTTCCCCCACAGCCTATGGTGGGTTGGTCAGCAAGTCTGCCCCAATCGCACATCGGCCGGCGCGGAATTCGCGGCGGTTCCCTCGCCGACCGTTCACCTTGGTTGCCAGAAGGTGAAGATTTCGCCTGACCGCGCTCGAATCGGTCGGATGTGAACGATCGGTAAAGCGCTGTCCGCCAAAGAATTTTCGTCCGTTAACGGATCCCAGGTCGTGGCACGGGCCTTTGTCGAGGCGGCGTTGGCAATAAAGCCGTTGACCGTCCCAGCTTGGCACAGTCGGGTTGTTCACCTGCTGTTAACCGACCCCGATCGCTCCGGCCAGGACGGCCCGCAGTGGGCCGCCCGGGCGCGGTGGCGCAGCGGTCCGTTGCCCCTCTCCGGGGCAACGCAACTGCGTCAGCAGTCGGCGACGAGTGGCACCCAGTTGCTGGCCGCCTGAGTACCGGCGACGACGACCCGGTACTCGGCGTCGATCGGGGTGCCGACCACAAGGTTGCGGGTATAGCTGCCCATCACCACGCCGTTGCCGCCCTTGACGGTGGTCACTGCGTATGGGCCGGCGACCTGGCCATTCTTGCGCACGATGAGGATATCGAGCGTGCCGGGCACATTCGTCTGCACCCAGGCGGTCAGCTTGGCCGGCCCCGGGCAGAGATTGTCGGGCGGCGGGATGATGCCGAGCTGGACCTGCGTCGGCACCAGCTTGGGTGCCTGGCCGAGCTTGAGATCGAACGCCTCGGCCGAGCCGATGGCGGTGGTCAGGGCGATCAGGGCGAGAGCGAGGCCCTTTGCGGCATTGGTCATTTTGTCCTCCTCGGCGTTGCGCCGGTGTTGGACAGACCGTGCGGGCGGGCGCTTGAACCCCGCGTGAGGCGACGGTTTAGCTGCCGTTCAGCCCAGCGCTACTGCCTGAGCGAGGTGAGTACGATCGACAGATCCCCCGAATCCGTCGTTACCAGGGCCCGGTAAGGAATGTAGTAGCCGGACTCCGCCAGCGGTGCGTACCAGAGGAGGATGCGCTCGTTCTGGGCAAGATAGGCAGTGACTTCGGACGTTGTGTAGTGGCCGGAGACCGGGGTGTAGTGGACGCTGCACAGCACCACCGGCCCCTGGTAGCCGGTGCGCTTGGAAGTTGCCATGTCGTCCTTGGCAAAGCGCAGGGTGAGGTTGAATCGCTCGACGCCGGTGAAGATCTGCAGCTTGCGCTGGCACAGCGAAGCATCGAGCTTGCCGCCCTTGAGCACGAAGGAGGCGGCCATGTCGTTGATGCCGCCGACCAGCTGCCTACGTTCGATCGCCACCCGGTCGATATTGTTGAGGATGGGCGGGTTGACGATGAAGGAGTTCACGTCGCCGTCGGCATAGGTGATGGCAACGGTGAAGGTCTCGCCGCTGGCGCGGGTCAGCATGTCGAACTTCTGCGCGCGCAGCCCGGTCGACGTCGAACTGCCGGAGGACTGCAGCTTGGCGGTGCCGCTGGCGACCAGCCGGGCGAGTCCGGTGATCTTGGCATCGAGCGTCAGCTGGTACTTGGCACCGTCATCGTCGAGGCTGATCTCGACGTCGGCCATGTGCGTGCCGCCCAGGCTCACCGCGTACTCCGCCACGGCGCTGATCGGCGCCGCCGCCGCAGGCGGGACCAGGAGTCCGGCGAGGAGCATCAGGGCGCCGAGGCAATTTCGGAACTGGGCGCTCACCACTTGTCGACAGGAACCTCCAGGGCCCCGGCGAATCGGGGCGCGCGCCCAACTTGCCCATGGCCCGCGAGCCTGACAAGGCGCTCACGACCATCTCAACTTGACGGGGCAGTCTCGTTTGACTATGGAGACGCCCACAATCAAGAACAGACTGAAGCCCGTTGCGCGGGTCTGTCCCGCGCCCAGGGCCTTTTGACAGGAAAGAAAATGGCTCGCCGCTGCGATTTGACCGGTAAGGGCGTGATGGTCGGGAACAAGGTGAGCCATGCGCTCAACCGCACCCGCCGGCGCTTCCTCCCCAATCTCCTCAATGTCTCGCTGCTGTCCGATACGCTCGGTCGGTCGGTGAAGCTCCGCATCTCGGCGAACGCGCTGCGCTCGGTCGAGCACCGCGGCGGTCTCGATGCCTTCCTGCTCAAGGCCAGTGACGACGAACTGTCGCCGGTGGCTCTGGCGGTCAAGAAGGAAGTGCGGGCGGCTCTCGCCTCGTAAGCGCCGCTTCACGGTCGTTTCGCCGCGCGTCCATCGGGCGCGCGGTTTTGCTTTGTGCGGGCGAGATGATGTTTCTCGGGCATCAACCGCCTCGCCGCACGGGTGCAGATCTCCGCGCGGACCCGCCAGCTCCCTGCCGCCAGGATTCCCGCTTCCGCGGCAGACGGTCTGAGGATAGAAGGTCCGCCGGAACGCGTTTCCGCTTCCGCCGCTCCGGTCTGATGCCGGCCAGCGGTCTACATAGAGGTGCAGGATCATGCTCGCTCGCTTCGTCGCGGCACTCGTCGCGATGGCCGCGGTTGTCACCGCGTCCAACATACTCGTGCTCTACCCGGTCGATGCCCAACTCGGCCCCATCAACCTCAAGGATCTCCTGACCTGGGGAGCGTTCACCTACCCGCTGGCCTTTCTTGTCACCGACCTGACCAATCGGCATGATGGTGCCGCCCGGGCGCGGCAGGTGGTGGTGGTCGGCTTCCTGTTCGCCATCGCGCTGTCGTTCTACCTGAGCTTCAACCCGCTGCCGTGGAATGCCGGTGGGGCTCCGGCAACCACGGCGCGGATCGCCACCGCCTCGGTCACTGCGTTCCTCGTCGGCCAGCTGCTCGACATCTCGGTATTCTCGCGGCTCCGTACCAGCAGGAACTGGTTCCTGCCGCCGCTGACGGGATCGCTGCTCGGTTCGCTGATCGACACCGCGATCTTCTTTTCGATCGCCTTCGCGCCCGCCTTCGCCGTCGTCGACAGTGTCTATGGTGTGCAGGACGGTTCGCTCGGCTTTCCGGCGCCATTCCTCAGCGTGGGCGGAGAGGCTCCGCTCTGGCTGTCGCTGGCGGCCGGCGATTTCCTCGTGAAGTTCCTGGCCGCGCTCCTGCTGCTCGCTCCCTATCGGGCGCTGATGGGGCGGCTCATGCCGCTGCCGGCGAGGGCCTGAGCGAGCTACGGCGCGGCAAACGGATTACCGGGGGCGGCCTGCAGCGCCGCGAGGATGTTGCCCTCGGGGTCCGCGAAGGTGAGCAGGTCGCCGATGCCGGGGATGGTCGTCTTCGGGATCACGATCCGGCCCCCTTGCGCAACGATCGCGGCGGCGGTGGCCTCGACATCGTCGACATCGATGGTTGCGGTGACCTTCTGCCAGTCAAGGCTGCGTTTGCCGATGCCGGCCCCGGGGCCGTCGGGCGGAGTCACCAGCCAGTAGGGTTCCGGACCGTCCAGCCGGGTCACGGCGAAGCCGAACACCGAATGGTAGAAGTTCGCCGCGCGCTCTGGGTCGTCCGCGGCGATGTCCATGTGCAGGAAACCGGACATCCTTGCCTCCAGCAATACCGCGGAAAGGCTAGTACACTCTCCGGGGCGTGGTCTTGAGCCGGATCAAGGCTGCGGCTCGTTTGGGGCGCTGTGCTGCCTATTCCGGCAGGCTGAACTCCAGCAGCAGGTTGCGCTCCCAGTCGTTGAAGTTGTTGTCCGAGACCAGCGTGATGCGCGTCGAACCGTCCGGCGCGGTGTGCACGGCGAGAGCTTCCATATTGTCGATGTCGGCGCCCGATGACTGCAGGAGCACCTCGCCTTCGAGGTGGGCACCCGGCCTGACCTCTTCGGCGGGAACGCGGACGAGGCGCATGCTGAACGACAGGAACGCGACGCCGCGCTCGAGGACCAGCAGGTCGCCGTTCGGCAGGAAGGCGCAGTCGGTCGGATCGGTGCCGCTCCCGGAAATGTAGCTCAGCCGTCCCCGGTCGTTGCGCCCCAGCAGGTAGGCCGCGTGCTGGCCGTCGTCATCGATGATGCCTTCGGTGAGGAGCAGGGTGGATCCGGCGATCGGCGAGGCCACAGGCGCGATGCATACCGCCTCCAGCGTCCCGTTGGTGCGCGTCTCGCTCAGCCAGTCCGGTATGGCCACCTCGCGGGCAGCGCCTTGTGGCACACCGTCGACCAGCTGGAAGTCGGCAACGCGCGTCAGGTTCTCGAAGCCGACGCGCACGGCGGTCGGAATGCTGTCGCGTTCGATCACCGTCAGCGCCTCGGCATCGCGGGCGAATGGGCGCGGCAGGTCGCGGCCGCTCGAGTTCTGGATCGGGGCAATGGTCACCCCGATGAGGCCGATGGGCAGCGCTGCCTCGTCGTAGAGCAATTGTCCGGAAACGAAGTTGCCACGGTCCGACACCATGACCAGCCGTCCGTCGGCGGCGGTGAAGCCGAGGCCCGAGAGACCGCCGAAGGTGTCGGTCTGGCTCTGCATCTCGATGCCGCCGCGCCAAACCAAGCCCTGCACACGCTCTCCGACGCGGGCGGACATGAAGGTGCGGATCGGCAGCGCCGCAATCGTCTCGTCATCGGCGCGGGCGCCGAACTCCTGGGCGAGGATTAGTCCGGATGCTGCAGTTAATACGACGAGCAGGCCCGCGGCGCGGCGATGACCGATGCGCCTGCCGCCGACGCTCACCCGAACCTGCCCTTGCGATAGGCCCCCGGTGCTTCCTCGTCGAACAGGGCCGCCAGTTCGTCGGTGAGGGCTCCGGCCAGTTCCTCGGCATCGAGCAGTGTTACCGCGCGCCGATAGTAGCGGGTGACGTCGTGACCGATGCCCACGGCGACCAGTTGCACCGGCGAGCGGGTCTCGATGTCTTCGATCACCTGGCGCAAGTGAGCCTCGAGGTAGTTGCCGGCATTGACGCTCTGCGTCGAGTCGTCGACCGGCGCGCCGTCCGAAATCACCATCAGGATGCGGCGGTTTTCGGGCCGAGCCAGCAGGCGCTTGTGCGCCCACTGCAGCGCTTCACCGTCGATGTTCTCCTTGAGCAGGCCCTCGCGCATCATCAACCCGAGATTGCGCCGCGCATGACGCCAGGGCTCGTCGGCCGCCTTGTAGATGATGTGCCGGATATCGTTGACCCGGCCGGGATTGGGCGGGCGCCCGGCCTCGAGCCAGGCCTCGCGGCTCTTGCCGCCCTTCCAGGCGCGGGTGGTGAAGCCGAGGATCTCGACCTTGACGCCGCAGCGCTCGAGCGTTCGTGCGAGGATATCGCCGCAGATCGCCGCGATGGTGATCGGGCGGCCACGCATCGAGCCTGAATTGTCGAGCAGCAGCGTCACCACGGTGTCGCGGAAATCGGTGTCGCGTTCGACCTTGAAGCTGAGCGCCTGCAGCGGATCGGTGACGACACGCGTCAGGCGGGCCGTGTCGAGCAGGCCCTCCTCGAGATCGAACTCCCAGCTGCGGCTCTGCTGCGCCATCAGGCGCCGCTGCAGCTTGTTGGCGAGCCGGGCGACGGCGCCGGCCAGGTTCTCGAGCTGCTTGTCGAGCAGGGCGCGCAACTGGTCGAGCTCTTCGGCCGGGCAGAGGTCTCCGGCCTTCACCACCTCGTCGAACTTCTGGGTGAAGATCCTGTAGGTGAAGGTGTTCTGGAATTCCCTGGCATTGGCGCCCGGTGGCGGCGGATTGGGCGAGTCCTCGCCGGCCTCCGAGCTGTCGTCCTCCGACTCCTCGAAGTCCATTTCCGAGCCTTCGACCTCGCCCGAGTCCTCGGACTGTCCGGGCGTCTGGTCTTCCTCTGCCTCGGCGTCCTCGCTCTCGCCCTCGCCCTGCTCGGGAGACTTGTCGTCGTCCTGACCCCGCTCCGGCTCCTGGTCGTCGCCGCCCTCGCTGTCATCGGCCTCGCCGTCGTCGAGGTCGCTGTCGGGCACGAGGTTCAGGTCGCGCAGCAGCTGCCGGGTGGCGCGGCTGAACAGCTCCTGGTCCTCGAAGGTGCCGAGCAGGGAATCGAGCGAGGTTCCGGCCTTTTCCTCGATCTCGGCCTTCCACAGGCCGACTATGGCGTTGCCGGACGGCGGAATGGAGATGCCCGCGATGCGCTCGCGCAACATCAGCCCCAGCGCCTCGGCGAGCGGCGCATCCGCCCTGTCGCTGACCTCGGCGAAATTCTGGCGAAACAGCCGGTCTTCCAGCATCTCATGGATATTGCCGGTCATGCCCGGCATGCGCACGCAGCCCAGCGCCTCGACACGCGCCTGCTCCAGCGCATCGAAGGCGGCGCGTGCCTCCGGCTCGGCAGGGGCACGCCTGCGGTGCGTGTCGGGATCGTGGCTGGCGAGCCGCATCGCCATGGCGTCTCCCTGGCCACGGGCGATGGCGATGTCGCGCAACGTCGGCAGGCGCGGCAGGTTGGCCAGCCGGGCCTTGTCCGAGGTCAGCATCGGCCGATCGGCGGAAAAGCTCACCTCGAGTTCGCGCTTGCCGCCGATGGCGCGCACGGTGGCTCCCACCGCCGACTTGAACGGGGCGGTGTTGTCAGGACGATTGGGCTTCTGACCACGCGAGGGAGGGGCCATCAGTGCATTCCCCCGGCAGGCTTGGTCATCGAGAACAGGACAAACATCG
Source organism: Devosia sp. (assembly GCA_041916695.1). Classification (GTDB taxonomy): domain Bacteria; phylum Pseudomonadota; class Alphaproteobacteria; order Rhizobiales; family Devosiaceae; genus Devosia_A. Next base: position 91,724 of record JAYRZA010000009.1, read on the forward strand.
GGCGCGCGAGCTCGGTGTCGCGCAAGGCAGGACGGTCGGCCAGTTGGGCCTCGCTCGGGCGCCACTCGTCGAGCGCCCCGTAGCCGAAGCCGGCCGCCGTCAGAGTGTTGAGCATGGTGCCGATGGTGCGGTGATACTTCACCACGCCCTCGACGATCCAGTTGGTCGCGCGCCGGCCTTCGACGAGATAGTCGGCAATGGCAAATGCCCGCCGGCCATCCGCAGCGACCGTCCATTCTGGTTCGGCGCGCGCGGCATAGATCGGGTGCTCCACAGAGAAGACTAGGTGGCCGCCCGGCACGAGCGCATCGAACATCGTCGCCGCGAGGCGCCCGAAGTCCTCGACATAGTGCAGCGCCATCGAACTGACGATCAGATCCGCTGAACCGGGAGGGAGTTCCAGTTCATCGAGATCGCAGCGATGGTAGGTGACGGCCGGATCGGTGGTCTCGGCGACCGCACGCGCCAGCATCTTCTCGCTGAGGTCGATGCCCAGCACCGACATCGCCCGCTCTGCTCCAAGCCAGCGGCTCAGCTGACCGAAGCCGCAGCCCAGGTCGAGGACGCGTTTGCCAGCAACGGCCGGCAGCAGGGCGCGGAACGCGGGCCATTCGTTGGTCGCGTCAAGGCCCTCGCGGGAACGCGGGAACTTGCTGTAGCCAGCCAAAAACTGGTCGTCGTCATAGATGTTCTGGGCCACGACGGCCTCCGGATCAGGCCACCACGGCGAGGTTCGCCGCGCTTTCCGGCAGGTCTTCGCCGAACACGCGCTGGTAGAACTCGGCCACCACGGCGCGTTCGAGTTCGTCGCACTTGTTGAGGAAAGTGAGCCGGAAGGCAAAGCCGAGGTCGCCGAAGATCTGCGCATTTTCGGCCCAGGTGATCACCGTGCGCGGGCTCATCACGGTCGATAGGTCGCCATTGATGAAGGCCTGCCGGGTCAGGTCGGCAAGACGCACCATGTTGGAGACGGTTTTCCTGCCCTTATCGGTCGTCGCATAGGTCTTGGACTTGGCCAGCACGATGCCGACCTCCTTGTCGTGCGGCAGGTAGTTGAGCGTCACCACCAGGCTCCAGCGGTCCATCTGTCCCTGGTTGATCTGCTGGGTTCCGTGGTAGAGGCCGGAGGTGTCGCCGAGGCCGATGGTATTGGTGGTGGCGAACAGCCGGAAGGCCGGGTGCGGAGTGATCACGCGGTTCTGGTCGAGCAGCGTCAGGCGGCCCTGGGTCTCGAGCACGCGCTGGATGACGAACATCACGTCCGGCCGGCCGGCATCATACTCGTCGAACACCAGCGCGATGTTGTTCTGCACCGCCCAGGGCAGGATGCCGTCGCGGAACTCGGTGATCTGCTTGCCGTCCTTCAAGACGATCGCGTCTTTGCCGACGAGGTCGATGCGCGAGACGTGCGCGTCCAGATTGACACGCACCAGCGGCCAGTTGAGGCGGGCCGCAACCTGTTCGATATGGGTCGACTTGCCGGTGCCATGGTAGCCCTGCACCATGACACGCCGGTTGAAGGCGAAGCCGGCAAGGATGGCGAGTGTGGTATTGCGGTCGAACAGGTAGTCGGGGTCGACCGGCGGGGTATGCGGATCGGGCTCGGCATAGCCCATCACCTTCATGTCGCTGTCGAAGCCAAAGGTCTCGCGGACCGAGTATTCCTTGTTGGGCAGGTTGGTGAATTCAGGCATCGGGGCGGCTTCTCGCAGCAGATATGTCAGGACGGCTGTCATCTCGGATTGCGGGCTCTATAGCAGCATCGTCGCGTCGGGGGTAGGGCGGATCGCTTGCGAATGCGCGCGCGAAGCCTGCCGCCGCGGCGCGAAATCGGACGGTTTTCCTGGGCTCGCGCGTCTGGATCGCCGCCCCGAATGCCGCCATCACAAACTTTCATCGCGCGACGCGAAATGGCCTCCGTATCGCGCCGGATCGGGCCCCTGTTGCCGAAGCGGAGATGACGTGGCGATCTCGACCCATAAACAACAATTGTCGTTCTCGCGGCGAAGTGATTAACTTGCGGTAACGCACATAAAGGGCCGGCCAGCAACAGATCCGGGCCGGACGATGTCAGGTCTGGACTCGGGGGAGACAGATGTCTGCAGCGGGCGGGAGAAGGTCGGCGAAGTGTTCGTCGCGACTGCCGGTGACGTGTCGCACGAATGCGCGGCGGCGAGGCGGCGATGGCTGATCCGCAAAGCGAGCGTGCCGAGCAACTCCGGCGCGTGACGGCGGCGCGCACGGTGGGAAGCGTGCCGGACGAGTCCGTCCTGCCGCTGCCGCCCTACCACATGCGCAACACCTCGAAGATCTACATGCTGTGTCGGTTCGACGCCGGCCAGGTGGCGCGGATCGTGCCACCCGGCCTCAGGGCGTCGGGGACCGGCTGGGGCGTCATCTCGCAATACTCGGTCCCCTCCGGCTGGGGTCTGGCGCCCTACAGCGCCACCTACCTCGCGGTCGAGCTCGAGGGGTTGCCGTCCAATGACGGCTCGCCCGGCCTCTACATGTATGCGGGTTGGTACTCCGGTATTGCCAGCAGGGTGATGGGCGGGCTCTACAACGGCAACGTCGGCGAAGGCTGGACCACTACTCGGACCGAGGGTGACGGCATTTGGTCCGAAGGTGGGCCCGGCGACAGCCCCGGTCTGCGGCTTTCGGCGCGCCGCAGTGGTCCGCCCAGGTCGATGAACGGTACCACGCGGTTCATCGGGCGCCGGCCGGGGGCGCCGGGCTACAACTCGTACTCGGTGGCCTGGTCGAGCGATGTCTACGACACGGTCGAGCCGCGCATCGAGTATCTCGAGGGCCTGCCGCCGTCGATAGCGCGCCTCGAGCCGCTGGAGTTCGCCTGGACCGCCTATCTGCCCAATCTGTCGATGGCCTTCACGCCGCCCCGGCCGATCGGCGAGGCGCAGCAGTTCAGCGAGCTGGACATGCAGGTGGTCAGCATGGTCGGCCTGTTTTCGCAACTTGGACGCGCGGCCGCCATCACCAACCGGGATGGTGTCGTGCTCAGCCTGAATTCGGCCGCCGAAGGGCTGGTGGCCGAGGGGCACATCCGGGTGGTCGGCGGTCGCCTGGCCGCCGGGCATGCCGGGGGCCCGAGCATCGAGCGGCTGCTGGGCGCGCTTGACGGGGCCAGCATTACCGAGCGCAGGCTGATCGAGGGTGTTCCTCCCATCCTCGCGCAGGCGATGCTCATCAACCCCGACATCGCCGGCCCCGGACGGGTGCTGGTGGTGTTCGACGAGCCGACCCTCGATGCCGCGGCGGATGTGGGGCCCGCGCTGCAATTGCTCGGCCTCACCCCCGCCGAGGCCCGGATCGCGGCTCTCGTCGGGGGCGGCCAGGCTCCGCGCGAAGCTGCCGACGCGCTCGGCATCACCTACAACACCGTGCGCTCGTCGCTGAAGCTGGTGTTCGACAAGCTGGGTGTCAGCCGGCAGAGCGAGCTGGCGCGGATCGTCGCGCGTCTCGCCGGCTGAGGTCTGTCAGTAGGTCACCACGTAGTTCCTCAGTTCGCTGTAGCCCATGGTTGTGCCGTCGGCATTGACCCCGCGGACGTGCGAGTAGAACTCGTTGCCACCCGTGGCCTTCTCGAAGGCGCCGGTACCGCCGACGACGGTGGCGGCTCCGTTGCAGGCCGCCAGGTCGCCTGCCGCAGGCGCAGCCGCCTTGCACGACCATTTGAGGAACAGCTTGTCGCCATTGCCGGCCGTCACGGTGCAGTAGCCGGCCGCATCGACGCCGATGTCGTTGTAGCCGGGGCACTGGATGGTCGAGTTGGCGAGGGCGCCGCCACCGTCGTCCTTGAACACGTTGATACCGGAGAACTGGCCGGCAAAGTACGGTCGACCATCGCCGAGGGTGAAGGTCGAGCCCACCGCCAGCCAGGCGAAGGTCGCTTCGCCGCGGATCTCTTCGGAAAAGGCAGGGGTGATGGTGGTGGCCAGCAGGGCCAGCGTGGCGATGGTCTTGAGCAAAGTGTCCTCCTCGGTGCTGCGGTTCTGTCGAACCGATGACGCGAGGCAGCTTGCGGTCTCGCCGCGTCCCCCGCACCCTGCAGGTGGGGGGTGAACAGTGTCGACCATTGCCGGTCGGTTCCCGTCCTTGTCAGCCGGACCGAGGTGGCAGCGCCACGGCCCCTGCCGGCAGGCCCGCCCCGCTGTTCGGCGGCTCGGCGTCCCTCTCCGCTTCGGTGGCGCCGTGCCAGCTGTCCTCCATCGCCTGGGTCTGGTCGAGGCGGTGAAACTGGCGATGAAGTCGGTCGGCGCCGGCGCCGCACAGGCGGTCCAGCCAGCGGCTCGCGATTGCGCTCAGCCGCCGCAATCCTGCCCCTGCTGCTGTCGGTTTGCCCATCGGCCCGGCTCCCGTCCTGCCGATGCGGACTGTGCTCCCCGCGGGGAGCCACCTGAACCCCCAAACGGGGGGTCCGGCCGAGAGCACGGCGTGCCGATGCCTCAGCGGGCGACGAAGCCCTTCTGCTTGAGATGGGTGTAGGCCGCAATGATGGCCCGGAGGCGGTCTTCCGAGCTCTTGTCGCCGCCATTGGCGTCAGGGTGGTGCAGCTTCACCAGGCTCTTGTAGGCCGTCCTGATGTCGTCGGCCTTGACATAGCCCCTGAAGCCCAGCGTCTCGAAGGCGCGCCGGTCGAGCTCGTGGAGCGGCTTGACCCGTTCCTCCTGGGGCCGCTTCTGCTGGTGGCGCGCGAAGCGGGCAAACACTCCGAACGGGTCGCCGTGCGGGCGGGCCCCGGGGGCGCGGGGGCCACCGCGAAGCGGCATGCGCGGGCCGGCGCCGCCCGGCTTGGCGCCGAATCCCCAGCTCGGCCGGCCGGCGGTCTCCTGTTCGGCCTTGAGATGGCTCTCCATTTCCTCGGGCTTCATGCCGGCAAAGAAGTTGAACACCTGATTGTAGTGCCGGACGTGCTCCAGGCAGAAATGGTGGTACTCGCCGATGGCGCGCGCGCCCTTGGGGGCCCGGTAGAGGCCCGGCTGGTCGCAGCCCTCCCAGCCGCAGCCCGGCACCTTGGCTGCCGTTTCGGGCTCCGGGTGCCGCGAGCGGATGCGGATGCGGTCGAAGTACTTGGAATCCAGCTTCATCAGTCCTAGTTACGTGTCGCACGACGCCAGCAGTGGAACCGGTATGCATATGTCCGTTCGCGACGCCATGGTTGAAAAACTTTCGCTCAAATTCGCGCCAAGCCACCTTGAAGTGATCGACGAGAGCGAGAAACATCGAGGGCATGGCGGCTATCGGCCCGGCGGCGAGAGCCACTTCCGGGTGCGCATCGCCTCCCCCCGTTTCGCCGGGCAGACCCGCCTGATGCAGCATCGCGCCGTGATGGAGGCCCTCGAGGTCGAGATCAAGGGCGGGGTGCACGCCCTCGCCATCGAGGTGGTAGGCACCGTCTGAGCGGCCGCGGAGTCGGTTTCGCGCGGCCGCCCTTCACTACAAGCGGGACGTTTTCATGGCGGGGTGTCAGCGCCCTCCTGCGGCGTCGAAAACCGGCGCGCAGCGGCGCAGTGCCAGTCCCAATGCGGCCCGGGCGGGGCAATCCTGTGGCACGCTGCCCCCGTCTCTCCGAAATCTCGCCCACTGTCTTGCCTAGCTGTTGGGCGACATGACAGGAGGGCAACATGAACCGTTTGATCACGGGAGCGATACTGGCGGCGCTGCTGACGGGAGGCTCGACCAGTGTGCTGGCCGGGCCGAGCACGCTGCAACTGATCGTCGGCGGCGAGGCCTATGACGGGCCGCCGCGCTTCGAGGTGAGTTTCGATGGCGAGGTACTCGGCGAGGCCGCAGTCGACGTCGCCATCGACACCGGCACCACCGGCCGCTTCGCCGATGCGGCCGACAAGAGTCCCTACGTGCAGAGCTTCTCGTTCGATATACCCGAGGCATTGTTCGAGCCGGGGGGCGAGGTGCGCGTCCGACTGGTCAACGAGGCCTATGGTGGCGACGGCTCGAACCGCGACCGCAACCTGTTCCTGGCGGCCGTGGCGGTGAACGGGCGGGCGGTGACGGTCTCGGGCCTGTCCACCCGCGGCACCAGCGCCGAAGTCGAGAACGAGCGGGTGGGCGAGTTCCTCGTCCTGCGCGACGGCAACATGGAGGGGGTATCGCGTGCGCCCGCCGGTGGCTGGCCGCTGCCCGATAGCATCGCGGAGCTGGCGCCGGAGACCGCCCCGGTGGTCGCTCCGGACGCGGAGGTCGTCCCGGTCGAGGCGATCCGTGTGCCGAAGGCGCCGGCGGTGGTTGCCGTCGTGAAACTCCCCGAGTCGCGCCCCGACACCGACGCCATTGAAACGGCGAGTCTGGCGCCGGTCGCGGACGTGGTGTCGGCCACCGCCTGCACGCGGGACGAGCTCTACAACGTCGTCGGCTTCAACGAGAACTCCAACGACCTGACACCGCGCCTCGAGGCGCGCCTCGATCAGATCATCGCCGATATCGGCTCCCAGAAATGCCGCGTCCTCGTGACGGGCTACTCGAGCCGGCAGGGGGCGCACGCCACCAATGCGCTGTTCGCCATCGAGCGGGCGCAGAACGTGCTCGGCTATCTGAAGGCAAACGGCCTCAGCTACGAGAAGGCAATTGCCGCCGGCGCCGGCGCCACCGCCCAGTTCGGTCCCACCTTTTCGGCAAATCGCCGCGTGGTGATCACCGTCATGCCGTGACCGCCGGCCCGCTCGTCAGGTCCTGCGCATGTCCTCGAGGTATTGACGCACGGCCGTCGCTTCGACATTGCGTTCGATGAAGGCCTCGCCGATGCCGCGGGTGAGGATGAAGGTCAGGGCGCCGCGCACGACTTTCTTGTCCTGCGCGATGGCGGCCATGAGGACGTCCGTCGGGGCGAGTTCGCCGGGGATGTCGGCGAGCCGCGTCGGCAGACCGGCGGCCGCGAGGTGCTGGGCGATTCGGCCGGTATCCTGGCCGGGTGCCAGTCCGAGGCGGGCGGAGAAGCCGTGCGCCAGCACCATGCCGATGGCAACGCCCTCGCCGTGCAGCAGCCGGTCGGAATAGCCCGTGGCTGCCTCCAGCGCATGGCCGAAGGTGTGGCCCAGGTTGAGCAGGGCCCGTACCCCGGTCTCCTTCTCGTCGGCGAGCACGAAGCGGGTCTTGGCGGCGCAGCAGCGCGCCACCATCTCGGACCTCAGGGCCAGGTCGCCGGCGAAGATCGCCGCACGGTTGGCCTCCAGCCAGTAGTAGAACGGCGCGTCGTCGATCAGCCCGTACTTGACCACCTCGGCATAGCCTGCGGCGAACTGCCGGGCGGGGAGGGTGGCGAGCGCGTCGAGGTCGGCCAGCACCAGCCGGGGCTGGTGGAAGGCCCCGACGAGGTTCTTGCCGTGCGGCGAGTTGATGCCGGTCTTGCCGCCCACCGAGGAGTCCACCTGGGCCAGCAGCGTGGTCGGCATCTGGATGAAGCTCATGCCGCGCCGCGCAATGGCGGCAGCGAAACCGGCAAGGTCGCCGATCACCCCGCCGCCCAGGGCGATAATGAGGTCGCCGCGCTCGAGCCGGGCCGCGAGGATGAAGTCCACCACCTCGCCGAGCCGCGCAAAGGATTTGCTCGCCTCCCCGTTCGGCAGGACGATCTCGCTGTGGCCGAGCCCCTCGCGGTCGAGCCCGGCCAGCAGGCGCGGCAATTGCGTGCGCGCCACTTCGGTGTCGGTCACGATGCCGAAGCGCCGGCCCGGAAACATCGCCCGCAAGCGCGTCCCGGCGGCATCGAGCAGTCCCGGGCCGATTTCGATATCGTAGGCCCGCTCGCCGAGCGGTACGTGAACGCGGCCCGGCTCAGTCATGGCTGGGGGTCTCCCGGGCGCCAAGGTGCGCCGTTATCGCGTCGATCACTTCGCTGGCCACCTGATCCTGCGGCACGTCGCTGGAAACCACCGTCACGTCGGCCTCGGCATAGGTTGGATAGCGCTGCTCGATCAGCTTCATCAGAGTCTCGCGCGGATTGGCGGTCTTCAGCAGCGGCCGGTTGGAGCGGCGCGAGACCCGCTGGAACAGCAGTTCGAAATCGGCCTTGATCCACACCGAGATCGCCGAGGCCTTGATCAGGGTGCGGGTCTCGGCATTCATGAAGGCGCCGCCGCCGGTGCCGAGCACGATGCCGCGGTCCTTCAGCAGGCGAGCGATCACGCGCACTTCGCCCGCACGGAAATCGGCCTCTCCGCGGGTGCGGAAAATGTCCTCGATCGACATGCCGGCTGCCTTCTCGATCTCTTCGTCGCTGTCGACGAAGTGGCGGCCCAGCCGGGCGGCCAGCCGGCGGCCCACGGTGGTCTTTCCGGCGCCCATCATGCCGATCAGCACGATCGGCCGTCCGTCCGCCAGCCGCAGCAGGTCGTCGCGCTTGTCGTCGCGCAAAGGGGCGGCGTCGCGTGACATCGGCCGGTCTCTCCTCACCTGCGGCGTTGAAGCGTTAGGGCGGCATAAAGTCAATGGCCGTATGGTGCAGCCTTGATCCTGCGCGCGAAACAGGGGAGACTTCCCCCGCGTGACAAGAGCGGATTGCCATGCCGACCCTCATTCGCCTGATCGTTGTTCTGCTGGTTCTCGCGGGGCTGGCGCTGGGGGGCATGTTCGCGCTCGTTGCCGCCGTGACGCCGCGCGAGAAGCAGGTGACGATCCGCATCCCGGCGCGCGAACTGGTGCCGTCCCCCGATCGGGATCCGCTGGTGCGGCGCGAGATCGACACCACGCGCCGCGACGTGCCGAGCACCGAAGTGGTGCCGGCCGAGCCGGCGTCGGCGGTACCCACCGAAGCCGATGGCGAGGTGCGTACGCTGCAGCCGGGCATCGAATGACCGGCGGCCACCTGATCGAGGCCTTCCTCGAGATGATGAGCGCGGAGCGGGGCGCCGCGCGCAACACCATTGCCGCCTATCGGCGCGACCTTGAAGATTATTGCGGTTTTCTCGCGGGGACCGGACTGGGGCCGCTCGAGGCCGGGCGGGAGCATGTGAACCGGTACCTCGCGGTGCTGGCCGCGGAGGGTCTCGCGGCCTCATCGAGCGCCCGCCGGCTCTCGGCCGTGCGGCAGTTCCACCGGTTTCTCGCTGCCGACGGGGTGCGCGGCGATGATCCGACGCGGATCGTCGCTTCGCCGCGCGCCCGCCGGCCGCTGCCCAAGGTGCTGTCTGTCGAGGAGATCGACCGGCTGCTCGGGCAGGCGGAGGCCGAGGTCGAGGCGGAGGGCCTCACCGACTCCCGCCGTGCCATGGCGCGGCGGCTCTATGTGCTGCTCGAGCTGCTCTATGCCACCGGCATGCGGGTGTCCGAGCTTGTCGAACTCAAGCGCGTCGCGGTGCTGCGAGAGGCGGCCTTTCTGACGGTCCGCGGCAAGGGCGCAAAGGAGCGCATCGTCCCGCTCACCGACAGGGCGCGCGACGCGGTCCGCAACTACCTCGAATCGCTCGAGGCCGGACCCTGGCTGTTTCCGGCGGGCGGCGAGGCCGGCCATCTCAGCCGGCAGGTGTTCGCCCGCGAGCTCAAAGGTCTGGCGGCGCGGGCGGGAATCGGGTCGGCCCGCATCTCGCCGCACGTGCTGCGTCACGCCTTCGCCAGTCACCTTCTCGCGGGTGGGGCCGACCTGCGCGTGGTGCAGACGCTGCTGGGCCACACCGACATCTCGACGACGCAAATCTACACCCATGTGCTCGACGAGCGGCTGAGATCGCTGGTCGAGACGCACCACCCGCTTGCCAATGCGGACTGACTGAACCCGGCGCCTTCAGGGATGGCGGCGGTGCAGGTTGTCCAACCGTTCTAGCAGGCCGTCCAGCGTGCTCAGCACGTCGCCCATCAGCCTGGGGGAGTCTAGGCTGCTCAGGCGCGGCACCGGCTCGCTCAGCAGGGCGCGGAAGTCCCCCGCGCGCCGGCGCTCACGGCGGGCCATCTTGGCGGCCTGCAGCATCCGGGCGGTCGACTCCTGGTCCGGATCGAGGTGGAAGGAGCGTCCGCATTCCGAGCACCAAGCGGTTCCCCAGGGCCGCACCAGGGCGGCATTCTCGACAAAGGTCTGCCCGCAATGCGGGCACTCGAGGTCTACCAGGGCATAGGCGACAGTCATGGTCGGGTACTCATCAGCGCCCGATACGCGGGCCGTCAGTGATGATTGCCACGAAAGCGTCATGCTTTGGTTAACCACACGGCGGCCGGGGTCTGGCCCCTGCGCTTTGCCGATCCGACCTGTGAGTGCTTGACTTGCCGCGCCGCCCTCGCCACTTTCCGGCCACTTTGGGGCGCCAGTGAGCGCCCGTTCCCGGGGCCATTTGGCGGGTTGGATGCAGTCCTATCTCGATTTCGAAAAGCCGGTCGCCGACCTTGAAGGCAAGATCGCCGAGCTCAAGTCGCTGGCTTCCTCCGACCAGGCCGTGTCCATCGACGAAGAAGTGTCGCGGCTGTCGTCGCGGGCCGAGGAGGCGCTGGTCGATATCTACCGGCGCCTGACGCCGTGGCAGAAGATGCAGGTCGCGCGCCATCCGCAGCGCCCGCACTTTTCCGACTACATCAAGAGCCTGATCACCGAGTGGACACCGCTGGCCGGGGACCGCAAGTTCGCCGAGGACCCGGCGCTGCAGGCCGGCTTCGGCCGGTTCAACGGCCGACCGGTTGCCATCCTGGGACAGGAAAAAGGGTCCAATACCGAGACCCGCCTCAGGCACAATTTCGGCATGTCGCGTCCCGAGGGGTATCGCAAGGCGGCGCGCATCATGGAGATGGCCGACCGGTTCGACATTCCGGTGCTGTCCTTCATCGACACCGCAGGCGCCTTTCCCGGCATTGATGCCGAGGAGCGCGGGCAGGCCGAGGCGATCGCCCGCTCCACCGAGAAGTGTCTCGAACTGGGCGTGCCCAACCTCGCCGTCATCATCGGTGAGGGTGGGTCGGGCGGAGCCATCGCCATCGCCACGGCCAACCGGGTGCTGATGCTCGAGAACGCCATCTATGCAGTGATCTCGCCGGAAGGCGCCGCCTCGATCCTCTGGCGCGACGCGGCCAAGGCGCAGGATGCCGCCAATGCCATGAAGATCACCGCGGCCGACCTGCTGTCGCTGGGGGTCATCGACGGCATCATCGCGGAGCCCGCCGGAGGGGCGCACCGCCATCACGCAGAGGTGATGGCGGCGACATCGCGGGGCATCGAGCAGTTCCTCGCCGATTTCGTGGGCACCCGCAGCCGCCTGGAAATCCGGGAACACCGGCGCGACAAGTTTCTTGCGATCGGCAGCAATTTGAATTGATCGCGAGCGACGACGCGGCGCATTCCAGGCTTGGCAAGGCGCGGGTAACCATCCCGGCATACGCTTTGGCAACCGTGCTGCGCGTAGCGCAACGGCCTATCGGATCGAGTTCGGATCGACAAACGTGAACACCCTGCGCAGCATCCTGGGCCTGATCGCGGTCATCGTCCTCGCGACGACGCTGACGGCGTGTGGCGGCTTCCGGCCCGCCGCCAATGCCAAGGCCAACCAGCCGCTCAAGCAGGAGACGGTCAACAAGCTCGCCGCGATGGGATCCTCGCCGGCAGCCCCGATGATGATCCGCATCATCAAGCAGAGCAACGAACTTGAGGTCTGGAAGGAGGCGCGCGGCACCTTCAAGCTGTTCAAGACCTACGAGATCTGTGCCTGGTCGGGGGCTCTCGGGCCCAAGATCAAGGAAGGCGACCGGCAGTCGCCGGAAGGCTTCTACACCATCACTCCGGGACTGATGAACCCGAACTCCAACTACTACCTGGCCTTCAACACCGGCTTTCCCAACAAGTTCGACCGGGCCTGGGGGCGCACCGGCTCCGACCTGATGGTGCATGGCGACTGCTCGTCGCGCGGGTGCTACTCGATGACCGACGAGTCGATCGCGGAAATCTATGCGCTGGCGCGCGAGACCTTCAAGGGCGGCAACCCTTCGTTCCAGCTGCAGATCTTCCCGTTCCGGATGACCGCGACCAACCTGGCGCGCAATGCCGACAATCCGAGCATGAGCTTCTGGAAGGACATCAAGGAAGGTTATGACAGCTTCGAGCTGACGAGGCGGCCGCCGACCTGGGACGTGTGCAACAAGGAATACGTGTTCAACGTACCCGGCGAGACCGAGCTCGAGGCAGCGGCCAGCTGTCCGGCCGCGGTGGCGCAGGCGGTACCGGCCGAACTGCGGGCCAAGATGGCGGCCGACGAGGCAGAGATCGCCAGGCAGATCGCGGCGCTCGAGGAGAAGGCCGCCAAGGCCGCCGTCGACGCCGAACGGGCGGCCGCCGCCGAGGCGGAGGCCCGGGCCCGGGGCGAGGCGATCGGGGACTTCATCGGCGGGCTGTTCGGTGGCGGCGATGCGGCCAAGGTGATCGATCCGAGCAAGGTCGCGCCGGTGCCCGCGCCGCGCCTGCACCGTGCCTGACGGCGCACCGCCATGCGGCTGAGAGCGCCCCATCTCGGTATCGGGCTGATGCTCGTGCTAGGGGTGGTGGCCGCGGCGTCCTTCATCCTCCGGTCCGGGTCGCCGCGCCGAGGAGAGCCAGCGATCGCCGAACGCCGAGTCTTTGATCGCACACAGCTGGTCGCCGACCTCTCTGCCGCCGGCTTGGCGCTGGGCGCCCCGGCACACGTGCGCATCTACAAGCGCGAGAGGCGCCTCGAGGTCTGGCTGCAGGGCGCCGCCGGACCCTACGAGCTGTTCCGCGGTTACGACATCTGCAGTTTTTCCGGTGGCCTCGGCCCCAAGCTCAAGGAGGGGGACAGGCAGGCGCCGGAGGGCTTCTACCGGGTCGGGCTCAGCCAGCTCAATCCCAATTCGCGCCATCACCTGAGCTTCAACCTCGGCTTCCCCAATGCCTTCGACCGGCAGCTCGGTCGCACCGGCTCGGCCCTGATGGTGCATGGCGGCTGCTCGTCGATCGGCTGCTACGCCATCGGTGACGAGAGCGTCGACGAGGTCTATGCCGTCGTCGAGGCGGCGCTGAAAGGAGGGCAGGCGGCGGTGGATGTGCATGCTTTTCCGTTCCGCCTGACTGCGACCGCGCTCGCTGCGGAGGGAGGCAGCGCCTGGATGGGCTACTGGCGCAACCTCAAGCAGGGTTACGACCTGTTCGAGGCCACGCAGGTGCCCCCCGTGGTCGGCGCCTGCGCCGGCGAGTACCGCTTCGGTGCCGACGCGGAGGGGCCGCAATGCGCCGCTATCGCCGCCTGGTCATGATCGACCGGCTGATCCCGTTCCTCGCGGCCTTCGTCGGCCTCATCGCCCTTGCCGGCTCCGTGGCGGTGCAGATGCAGGCGGAAGCGCGGACGCGCTCCGTCGTCGAGGAACTGGTGGAAATCCGTGCCGGTCTCGAGCAAATGGCCGCCCGTACCGAGGCCCTCGCAACTCCGGTCGACGATGGCACCGCGGCGGGGCTGCTGGCGCTGCAGGACCGCATGGTCCGGATCGAGGCCGAGTTCGAGGCGGTCCGGACCGCGGCGGCCTCACCGGCTACGGCGCCCGTTGCGGCCGGAGAGGCGGCGGCGACGGTCGATCCCAGCCTGCCGACCACCGACTGCATCCCGCTCGGCACGCGCTTCATGGTGACGCCGGGCGAGACGGTGCCGATCTGCCAGAGCCGCGCCCGGGTCAAGGTCGGCGGCATCACCGCCGACAGCGTCGATATAGAGGGGGCCGGCCCGATCGTCGAAACCGGTTTCGGTACGCTGGTCGGCACCACCTGCACCGTCATGGTCTTTTCCGCCGATATCGAGGGTTTCGCCGAGTTGAGGGTGACCTGCACATGACCGTCGCCGGTCCGTCTCGGCGCGGCGACGGCGCCCGGCTTTCGCCATGCCCGCAGATGCTGGCGTACTGTCGCCGGTTGCCGCTATGTAGGCCGAACGAGGGAGCCACCGGAAATGACTGACGCCACCGCTTCGACCCCCTGGCGCGAACGCCCCTATCACCGGCACTGGCTGCTCGGGCAGGCCGACCGCCTGTTCGACTTCTTCCAAAATCGCAGCGTCAATCCCGGCGGTGGCTTCTTCGAACTCGACGTCGCCGGGCGGCCGCGCCAGCCCGACAACCCGGTGCGCGGTATTCACGGCACCGCCCGCATGGTGCATTGCTTCGTCATCGGGAGCCTGCTCGGCCGCCCGGGGTCGGATGCCATCGTCGACCACGGCATGCAGTTCCTGTGGAACCGGCATCGCGATGCGGCGCATGGCGGTTATTACTGGACGGTCGACGACCACGGCCCGCGCGACGATACCAAGCAGGGCTACGGGCACGCCTTCGTGCTGCTGGCCGCTTCCAGCGCCAGCCTGCTGGGCCATCCGCTGGCCGGACCCATGCTGGCCGACGTCACCGAAGTTCTGGAGACGCGCTTCTGGGAGGAGCGGCACGGTGCCATCGCGGAGGAGTTCCACCCCGACTGGACGCCGATCGCCCCCTATCACGGGCAGAATTCGAACATGCATCTCACCGAGGCGCTGATGGCCGCCTTCGAAGCGACCGGCTCGCGTGCCTATCTCGACAAGGCCGAGCGCATCGCCGATCTCGTCATCCGGCGCCGCGCCGGCGAGAACGGCTGGCGCGTCGCGGAGCATTTCGACGGCGACTGGCAGGTCGACAAGGCCTATGCCGGCGACCGCATGTTCCGGCCGCCCGGGACGACCCCCGGGCACTGGCTCGAGTGGGCCCGGTTGATCCTGCAGCTCTGGGTGCTGGGCGGCCGTCGTCACGGCTGGATGCCCGAGGCAGCGCGTGGCCTGTTCGAGCGCGCGGTCACGCTGGGGTGGGACGGGGAGAAGGGCGGCTTCTTCTACAATCTCGACTGGAACGACCGGCCCGACATGCGAACCAAGCTGTGGTGGCCGGCCGCGGAGGGGATCGGGGCGGCGTCGTTCCTCTGCCAGTTGCAGCCCAGCGCCTTCCACGAGCAATGGTACCGCGCCATCTGGGACGTCATCGGACGGCACTTCCTCGACGACGCGCAGGGGGGCTGGCATGAGGAACTCACCGAGGACATGGTCCCCGCCTACTCGCTGTTCGCGGGCAAGGGCGACATCTATCATGCGCTGCAGGCCTGCCTGATCCCGCTCTATCCCGCGACCGGCAGCATCACCCGGGCGATGCAGAGCGCCTGATTGGGGTGCCGGACCACCGTCCCCGCGTCGGCCGGGACCCGCCGGCCAGGGGGTAGTGTCTCAGTTTGAAATTTCTCGCCCTTGACGCCTATGGAACGTCAGGCCGAACGCCCATATGCTTAGCGGAAAGCATGGGAGCGAAATTGATGGCTGTCGGATTGTACCGGGATGAGACGGGCTGGGTGATGGTGAAGTACGACGCGCATTCGGCTCCGATCCCAAAGGACCGATACGAGTCGCAAGGCTATCAGCCGCCATATGAAAAGTTGCCGACCAAGGCTGAGTACGAGAAGGCCAATGCCAACCGGACCTAAAGGACAGAAGCGCCCCGCCGACGCCATCGGCCTTGCCGTGCGTGTAGCTCGCATCGCTACGGGCGAGGAACCGGAAGATTTGCCCGTAGAAGCCAAGAGCAAGGCGGGGAAGGTAGGGGCCAAGTCACGTGCCAGGTCGCTCACGCCGCAACAGCGCTCTGAGATTGCGCGTGTCGCGGCGGAGGCGCGTTGGAAGAAGTCGGACGATTAGGCCGCCTCTTCTTCGGGCGGAGCGTTCTTGCGCAGCTCAATATCGAATGTCAGGTCCATAGGCAGGTCGATGGGTTCCTCGCCCTCGTGGATCCGGTTCCAGTGATCCTGATCAAACGAGAGTTGCAGACCGTCGCCCACCATCTGCTCGCGACGATTGACGAGTGACTTGAGCATTGGCCCACGCTCGGCTTCGTCGATCTCGATCCACAGGTGAAGCTGTTTGCCGTCCTTCATCGCGACAGGCAGCGCATGATTTACGCGATACGGCCTGCCGGTCACTTCGTCATGCGCGATCTGTTCACGTGCCGCCTCGGAAAGCTGCTTCGCGAACATGTCGAGCGGATTTGCCGGGACTGGCATCGGCCACCCCTTGCTCAACGCGTATGCTGCGACCTTGTGCATGTCGACTTCGCGTTCGCCGGTATCGTCCTTGTAGGCACGGATGAGGCGTTGAAGGTCTTTCTTCTTAGTCATGGTCCGGTATGCCCTTTCGGAGCTGTTTCAACTGGAACGACTTCTCCCCACCCATCCACCACCGCGCTCGGCACGATGTTGGACCTAATCTTCGCCATTAAGTCTGCGAAGCGATTGTAGAGCCCCGTCCTGTAACGGAGCTGCCCCGCGACGAGCGCGGGATGCACGTGGCACATGCGAGATAAGGCGATAACGTCCCGCTCGGCAAAGTACGGCGCTTTCCGTGCGATGAAGGCATCCATCATCTTACGAGGAACACAGAACTCCGCAGCCGCCAGGTTGGCGGTACGCTCTTCGTCGGCCACTCCGGCGCCAATGCCAGCGCGTTCGCCTTCGAGCTCAGCGTCGAGCATGTTCTTTCCGTCGCTTCTGCCGTGACCCTGGATCACGTGTTCCAGCTCGTGGCGAAGCACGAACCAGAAGTTGTCCATGCGGTCGAAGCGCGTTGTCATGGCGACGACCGGTGACCTCTCATTCAGCCAAAAGCAAACGCCGTCGATTTTGGCGGATGGAAGCGTTTCGACGATTAAGAAGCGCACGCCAGCTTCCGCCAAGATGCGAGGCACCTTGCGCGCCTCTTCCGGGGCGTCGAGCAGCGCCTTTAGCTTCGGCAATGCGGCAATCAGCCCTTCGGTCGAGTACCGAGCGACCAGCATTTCGGATGCGATAGCTTTCACGCGATACAACCACGCGAGTTGAGCTGGGCTCGCAGGTTCGTTGACCTCCGTCTTCTTCGCAGCATGCGAAAAAATCTCGATGTCTTCGAGGCGGTTGACGTTGAAGAATGACAGCAGTCCGGTTTCCACCTGCTCTTTGTCGCGCACGCTATCGGCGGTGATCCAACCGCGCTTGATCATTTCGGCCACAGGTAGATCGCCGTAGAGGCGCGCACGAGTGGCCCTGCCGGGATCAGGCATTGTGGTGATCCGCGCCTTCGCGAGATCGAAACTCTTCTGGAGTTCAAGGAATTTCTCAGCGGGGACGTGGAACACGTCTTCAAGCGCCAGCGCCAGCGGCGCATCGACAGACCGCTTATCGGCCACCAGTTTGTTGATGCCGGTCTCGTCCATATTCAGGACGATAGCCAGCACCCTTTGGGTCCATCCCTTCTCTGTCAAAAGTGCCTGAATCAGTTGCCCCGGTGTTTTGTAGTCCATGGTCGTCTCGTGCCTGTGATTCCGCACAATATGCCAACCTGCGCAAAATCGCAAACTGAACAGAATGCTTGACAGAACGCATGTGCAGACCTAGATTGGGTCCATGAACAAGCTCGACACAAAGACCCGCGCGCAAATCCTGAACCTTCTGGTGGAAGGCACTTCGATGCGCGCGGTCACCCGGCTCACCGGCGTGTCGATCAACACCGTTTCAAAGCTGCTCGTTGAGGCTGGGACGATGGCAGCGATCTACCACTCGCGCACCGTCCAGAACGTTCCGGCTAAGCGCGTTCAGTGCGATGAAATCTGGTCGTTCGTCGGCGCGAAGCAGAAGAACGTCCCGACGATGAAGAACGCGCCGGAAGTGGCTGGCGACGTGTGGACCTGGACGGCGCTCGATGCCGATAGCAAGCTCATTGTGTCCTTCATGGTCGGCACCCGCGATGCCGACGCCGCGACCGAGTTCATGCACGATGTGGCCTACCGGCTGAACACCCGCGTCCAGCTCACCACGGACGGCCACGCCGCTTACCTTCGCGCTGTTGAAGGTGCGTTCGGTGCGGACGTGGACTATGCGATGCTGGTCAAGATTTACGGCCCCGGCCCGACTGGTCCGCAGACCCGATACAGCCCGGCTGAGTGCGTTGGCGCGAAGAAAGAGCCGGTCATGGGCTCACCCGATCCGCAGCACATCAGCACGTCCTACGTGGAGCGCTCCAACCTCTCGATCCGCATGGGTAACCGCCGCTTTACGCGTCTCACCAACGCGTTCAGCAAGAAGGTGGACAACCACATTCACATGCTGGCGCTCTACTTCCTGCACTACAACTTCTGCCGCATCCACAAGACGCTCCGCGTCACCCCGGCGATGCAGGCTGGCATCAGCGACACCGTGCGCGACATGGAATGGCTCGTGGGGATGATGGACGCCGTTGCCGCTAAGCCGAACCGCCCGGCTCGCTACAAGCAGGCGAAGGGCACAACGGACGTGCTGAACACGGGTGTAACCGTCGCAATGGCAGACGCGCGCAAGCCGCGCTAATTGCCATGCACTCCCCTTGAAATGTGATAGAATCCGCACGATTTGATCTGCCCGATCATAAGCGGAGGTTGCGTCATGACAGTCTCGATCTTTGCCGCAGCGAAGTACCTCGCGAAGCGGTCTATTTGGTCGTTGTCCAACCTTGAGTTGCAGAAGCTGCTGTACCTCTCACACATGTTCTACATGGGCAGGCACAACGGCGAACCGCTGGTGGCTGGCAATTTCGAGGCATGGGACTATGGCCCGGTGCACCCGGACCTATACCGGCGAGCTCGCATTTTTGGGTCTGATGACGTTCAGAACATCTTCCACGATGTATCAGACCTTGAGCCCGGAAGTCCGGAGGCCGCTATTCTAGATGAGGCCTATGACAGCATCGGGAATGCCGGGCCTGGGCGATTGGTGAACGCAACGCACCGCAAAGACGGCGCGTGGGAGAGGGCCTACATCCCAGGCGCGCGACATTGCGTGATCCCTAATGGCGACATCCTCAGAGAGTACCAAGAACTCGATGGGGCGGCCGATGCCGCCGCCTAAGAAGTCGCCTACTGCCAAGAGCTTCGCGGCGCTTGTTACCAGCGAGCCGACGAAGCAGGATCAGGTAATAGCCGAGCTTCAGGAAGAACTGACGCGCGAGCGAGACGGCCGCCGTGAGGATCGGTTCGTTGGCATAGTGCTAATAGCTCTTCTGCTGGACGTGGTGTTCTTCACCGTTGTTCCCGGTTGGGGCGTATTAGGCCTGATCCTTCTAGAATTGCTCATCCTCATTCCGCTTGCGCGTAGGATGGGGATGGAGGAGATCGCTCAAATCATCAACAGCCTGGTTTCTCGCCTCGCTGGCAAAGGCGATAAAACGGGCGACTAGGCCCGTTCCCCTCCCGTTCCGCGCACATCCATGTGCCCAGAACGCGACCCTGAGTCGCCGGGAAATCCTATTTCAAACTGAGACACTACCGGCCAGGGCCTTGCCTTGACAAGATCGGGGGTGCGGCCCATATTGGCAGAATACGTTTCTGCCAAAGTTGGCGAACTCATCCTCCCGGCACTGCCGGTTGCTTGGCTTTCCATCCGATCTGCAAACGTTGATAGGCCTCTGTCGCACAGTGCGCAGAGGTAACCGCTCGCTTGCATCGCTTCGAGCCAACCGGGAGATCGTCATGATCAACGGCACCGTCAAGTTCTACAATTCCACCAAGGGCTTCGGCTTCATCGCGCCCGATAGCGGCGGCAAGGACGCCTTCGTTCACGCCACTGCTCTCGAGCGTTCGGGCATTTCGGGCCTCGCTGATGGCCAGAAGGTCACCTACGACCTCGAGCGCGGCCGCGATGGTCGCGAGTCCGCCGTCAACCTGAAGCTCGCCTGATCCTCTTCGGCAGGGGCGCCTCGCGCCCCTGCCGGCACCGTCGAGGAGCACCCACGTGTCGCATCGCTACAAAGTGGGCCAGATGCTTGAGCTGCGCTCTTCCCCTGCCTTCAGCAACCGACCGGCGGGTCCGTGCGAGGTGCTGGCCTGCCTGCCGCATGACAGCGGCCCGGTGCTCTACCGGGTGCAGTCGCTCAACGAGCGCAACGAGCGCGTCGTCGACGAAATCGATCTGACCCCCAGCAGCGCCCCCAGATCCACCAAATCGGCGCTTCAGTCCGCCTTCAGCATCTCCATCCAGCGGCGCTGACGCCAGTCGCCGCCTTGCGGCCGATGTCCGCCTCAGCCACCATGCCGGTCGAGCGTGATGCCGGCCGATGCGAGCATTGCATCGACGTCGATCGTTTGCCCGGTTGCGATGGCCCGATTGGCGGCGATGCCGGTAAGGATCGACCAGGCGCCCTCGCGATGCGTCGAGGCGCGGCTGTAGCGGTCGGGCGTCATGCTGCCGGGAGCGAACAGATAGCCCAGCATCACCGGGTCGGCGCCACCGTGGTCGCCCGACCCGGCCCACACCTCGAGCTCCTGCGGCCGCTCCCCGTGCCGGTGCAGCACGGTCGACATCGCCTCCTCGGTCGGCTTGTCGCGCACCCCGCCGAACACCCCGTGCACCTCGATGTGCCGGTGCGTCAGTTCCCCCCTGGTGCCGTGGAAGGTGATCTCCAGTCCCTCCCACGGGCTGTAGGCGCATAGCGTGTAGTTGAGCAGCACGTCGTTGGCATATCTCACCTGGACCTGCATGGTGTCCTCGATGCTGATGTCCGGGGCGAAGACGCAGCGATCGCGGAAGTACCCGTCATCGCCCTCCGCCTCGAGATAGAGTTCGCGCAGCGCCCCATCGCCTTCGAGGTCGAGACTGTACTCGCAGCGCGCGAATGCCGGGCAGCCGTGACAGCGCTCGCCATGGTCGGCGAGCCCCAGTTCGGCGGCCATCGCAGGCGTATAGAACACCCGCTTGCCGTTGGCGCTCACCGTCTTGGGGGTCGAGCCGATCCACCAGTTCATCAGGTCAAAGTGATGCGTCGACTTGTGGACGAGCAGTCCCCCCGACTTCTCCTTGTAGCGGTGCCACCGACGGAAGTAATCGGCGCCATGCACCCGGTCGAGGTGCCAGCGGAAATCGACCGCCTGGACCTGCCCGATCGCGCCACCCATCAGCAGGTCCTTGAGCTGGGTTCGGGCCGGGGTGTAGCGATAATTGAAGGTCACCGTGACTTTCCGGCCGGATTGTTGCTGCGCCTCGAGAATGGCCCTGAGCCTGTCGAGGTCGACCGTCATCGGCTTTTCGGTCATCACGTCGCGCCCGGCCCGCAGCGCCCGGACGATGTACTCGTGATGCAGGTAGTCGGGCGTCGTGACGATGACGGTATCCGGCTGTTGTTCGGCCAGCATGCGGTCGAAGTCGGCGGCCGGGTATGTGGCGATGCCATTGCCGGTCTGGTCGGGGATCCGGCTCGCGGAGAGCCGCAGGCGCGACGCGTTGACGTCGCAAAGCGCCACCAGTTCGTTTCCCGTCGCATGCGTTTCGGTGAGGGCCTGGCGGAACATGGCATGACGTCCACCGACGCCGACGATTGCGTACTTCACTGAGCGGGACCTGTCTGTGGGCGGGCGGGACGGAACCCGACTTGTGCGCAAACTTGCCGTCGATGGCAAGGTCCGGCGCGGTGTTCGACGCCTACGCCCCGACGGTGTCGGGGTAGGCGAGGTCGCCCACCCCGATCCGCCGTATCCCGTCAGCCGTCCGCACGAGGAAGATGGCGTCGAGCCCGAGGCGCTGCGCCAGCGCCGGTCCCTCGGTTTCGCCCAGCACCAACAGCGCCGTGGCCCAGGCATCCGCGGCCGCGCAACTGGCGGCGGACACTGTTACCGAGGCGACGCGATTGTCCACCGGGCGGCGCGTGCGGGGGTCGATGCTGTGCGACACGGCGCGGCCGTCGGACTCGGCGAAGTGGCGGTAGTCGCCCGAGGTGGCGACGGCCTGGTCGACCAGGTGCAGGACTTCGGCCGCTGCGCGCGTCTGACGCTGCGGCTGCTCGAGCGCCACCGCCCACTTGAGCCCGCCTGGCTTCAACCCGCCGCTACGCAGTTCACCGTCGATCGAGACCAGATAGTCCCGGATGCCGTGGGCCTCCAGCGTGGTGGCCAGTCGGTCGACGCCGTAGCCCTTGGCGATGCCGCTCAGGTCGATCCCGACCGCTCGAAGTCGAATCGCGGCGCCGCCGTCGAGCTTGAGGCACTCGGTCGCGGTCACCGGTGCCTCGGCCGCGCATGCCGTGGCCGCGACAGCGTCGATGCCGCCCCGGCGCGGTCCGAAGCCCCAGGCATCGACCACGGCGCCCATGCCGATATCGAAGGTACCCCCCGACCGCCTTCCGATTTCGAGGCCGAGGGCCAGCACCTCGGCGAGCGCGGGGGGAATCGATACCGGCGTTCCAATGGGCGCGCGGTTCAGCCGGCTCAGATCGGAGTCGGGCTTCCAGGTCGACATCTGCCGATCGACCAGGTCCACTGCCGCCTGCAGGTCGCTCGCAATGGCCGACGTGTCGAGGCCCGGTGGGGCGTGGAACACCGCGGCATAGCGGGTGCCCATGGTCGCTCCGTTCAGCACATGGCGTTGCGCGACACCGACGAGGGTTCGCAGATCCGGCATGGCCACGTCGGGTGCAATCGCCGGTGCCGGCGCGCCGAACTCCAGTTCAGAACACATCTTCCGCATAGCGTCCCTTTGCGCGCAGCGTCTCGATGCCCTGGCCGAGCGGGGCCAGCACCCGGTCGAGCGTCTCGGCGACGGATGCCGCCATCTCGCGGCTGCCGCAGATCAGGAACTGGGCGCCGGCTGCCGCAAGCTGCCGCATCCGTTCGGCGTCCGCCAGCACCCGGTCCTGCACATAGGCGCCGTCCTCGATCCGCGAGAACGCGGTGGTGAGCCGCGCCAGGCGGCGGTCTGCTACGCAGGTCTGCAGCGCGTCCGCGTAGGGGTGGTCCGAGGCCGGGTTGCGCCCTCCCCAGTACAGGTACATCGGCCGTCGCTGGCGGTTGGCACGGATGAAGCCCATGAAGGGGGCGATGCCGACGCCGTTGCCGATCATCACCACCGGTCGGCGCCCGGCCGCGGGGCGGAAGTCGGGATTGCGCCGCACGAAGGCGGCGAGCTGCGTTCCCAGCTCGAGCCCGGTGAGAAAGCTCGAGCAGGCTCCGCCTTGCCGACGGCGCACGCAGATCTCCGCGACGCCATCCCTGGTGGATGAGGCCAGGGAGTAATAGCGCGGGATGTCGCTGCCGGGCGGCACGATGCCGATCAGGTCGCCGGCCTCGAAGTGCGGCAGCCGCCCCCTCCCGCCGGAGTGGTCGGACGCGGCGGCGAAGCGCAGCACTGCGGCAGGTGCCTGGATCTCGGCGCCGTAGTCGATCCGTTCGAGCAGCTTCAGCGTGTGGGAATGGGGACGCTCGGGCACGTGGTCGAGGCTGAGTTCGGCCCCCAGGCGGGTGCCGGTTTCCGTGCCCCAGGCGGCAAAGGCCTGCGCCGACTGGCGATCGATGAGTCCGAGCGGCTGCAGGCGCGTCCAGCCCTTGCCGGCGAGCGTCGCGTCGACCCGTTCGGCAAACGCGTTGTAGTGCGCGAACCCGCGGTCGCCGAACCCGAGGACCGCATAGTTGAAGGCGGGAACCTCTCGATAGCGGGACAGCCGAGCGAGGAAGCGGTTGGCTCCGGCGGGCGCGGTGCCGTTGCCGTAGGTCGAGGTCAGCAGGAACATCTGCTGCGCCCGGGGGTAGGCGGTGCCGATTTCGTTCATGCTGGCGAGATGGACGCGCCGACCTGCCGCCTCGAGGGCCCGCTTCAGTTCGGCGGCAAAGCCCCAGGTCGTGTTCCCCTCGCTGCCGACCAGCACGACGGTGTCGGCCGTGGCCGCCGGCGCGCTGCCGCCAAGGTGCGGCCGGGCGCCGCTGCGGACGGCCCAGACCACCAGGCCGGTTGCTGCCATCGCCGGCACTGCCAGGGCCGCGAGGCCGAGGATCAGGCCGAGCCACCACAGGCCCTGCCCGGTATGCAGCATGTAGAAGAGATCGTAGATCTGCTGGCCCAGCGTCGCCGGGACAAACGACAGCACGTCGCCGCTGGCCTGGTCGACATAGCTGGTCCCGGCCGCCGTGGTCAGGGTGAAGACGTCGGAGGTGTCGCCCGCGGCCGGAAAGACCAGCTCGCGCAGGTTGCCGAGCGGCACCGTCGCCAGCCCGTCCAGACCGGAGATCGCCGCTGGCGTCTCCCCGCTGCCGGACGGTGGAAAGCTGCCAAAGACGTCGCTGCCATCGGAGACGAAGCCGAAAGTGACGAGGGACAGGTAGAGCCCGGTGAGCGTCGAGAGCAGCAGTCCCGGCACGGCCATGCGCGCCAGTTCGACATGCAGTCGCTGCGCCAGCGTTCCTTTCGCCGGCGACAGCAGCCGCCGCCAGCCCCCCAGCCGGGCAACGAGCATCAGCAGCCCCGAGATCGACAGGACCGCCATGGCGAGGGCGCCGATGCCGGCCACGGCCCGGCCGGCGGTGCCCAGGAACAGCGAGCGATGCAGCTCCGTGAGAAAGGTGAAGACGGCGCTGCTGGTGTGCGTGCCGACGATGGTGCCGGACGACGGGTCGATATCGTAGGCAAAGCCGCTGCCGTCGGCGATGCCGTAGGCGATCACCGAGCCGGAGGCGGTGTGCACGATGCGTTCGACGCCCGGTACGGCGTCGGCGACCGACTGGGCCAGCTGGCCCAGGCCGACCGCGGCCGATGGGGCGGCGGCGTTCTCGATCGCCGGCGACAGCGACAGCAGCGCGCCGCTCAGCGCCATGGCGCCGACCAGCACGCCGGCGGCCAGTCCGGGCAGACCGTGCAGCTTGCGCAGCATCCTCGCCTCCTCGCTTACAGCCCGATGGTCATGGTGTCGACATAGCCGACCCCGTCGACCTGGGCGCCGGTGCTGACCAGCGGCGCCACCGCATCGCTCGAGAATTCGCCGCCGTGCTCGACGGCGGTATCGACGCGAATCTCGTAGCCGGCGTCGAACAGCGCATCGGCGAGGCTGGCACTGATCGTCAGGTTGCGTCCGCCGCCGACGCTGGCGCCGGTGATACCGTCGATGTTGATCGTGCCGCTGGCAGCGATGCCCTGCATCCACTGGCGGAGCGCGCGCATGTACTTGGTCTTGGTCCCGGCCACCCAGAGCGTCGAGTGGTAGCTGCCGTCGGGGTTGGTGACATAGACCGCGAGATAGGCCTCGGGGCCGCTGTAGCGCGTCAGGTCGATGCTGACCGTGATGTCCTTGCCGAAGGCCACGCCCGGAATGAAGAGGGCGGTTCCCACGAGAAGCAGGGCGGTGAGCTTGCGCATTTCTGATATACCTTGGTTCATCGTCATCGCCGGCAGCAGACGCCATCAAGCTGACAGCACACTGAAGCCGGGATCGGCGCGCCTTCAGGCTGCCGTCAGTTTTCGCCGGCAGGAGATCATCGCTAACGGGGGTGAAAGTTGCGTGTGCTGTTGATCGAGGACGACCACGTGCTTGGCGCGGCGATCCGCGACCACATCAACTCGACCGGGCACAGCGCCGACTGGATGCAGCGGCTGGACCATGCGCGGCTCGCCCTCGAGGCGGTGCCTTACGAGCTGGTTCTGCTCGACCTCAACCTGCCCGACGGCCGCGGTCTCGACCTGCTGCGCCAGCTGCGCGCGGCGGGCAACGCGGTTCCGGTAATCATCACGACGGCGCAGGACCAGGTGGCGATCCGCATCGAAGGTCTCAACTCCGGCGCCGACGACTACCTGGTGAAGCCTTTCGACCTGAGCGAGCTGACCGCCCGCATCGCCGCCGTCGCCCGGCGCTATGCGGCGAGTCCGCTCCCCGGCGTCGAGGTCAATGGCGTGATGGTGGATCTGGGGCGTCGCACCGTCGCGATCGCCGGTGAACCGGTGCCGCTCACGGCGCGGGAATGGGCCGTGCTCGAACGCCTGCTGCGCCACCGCGGCGCGATCGTCACCAAGGCCGAGATCGAGGACTCGCTCTACCAGTTCGGTGCCGAGATCGAGAGCAACGCCGTGGAGGTCTACGTGAGCCGGCTGCGCAAGAAGCTCGGGCGCGAGTTCGTCACGACGGCGCGCGGCCTGGGCTACCAGGTGGCCGGCGACAGATGAAGCGGCCCTCCATCGCCTGGCGGCTGGCCATCGGGCTGTCCCTCATGACGGCGATCCTCTGGCTGGGGGCAGCTGCCATCTCGGGCTACGTGGTCTATCGCGAACTCGGCCAGGCCTTCGACCAGTCGCTCGAGCAGAGCGCCTACCGCCTGTTGCCCCTGGCCGTTCACCGCTTGCGCGAACCGGAGGAGCACGACGAAGAACTGCGCATCGGCGCGGAGGACTCCGGGGACGCCTTCTTTTCCTATGCCGTGCTGCGGGCGAACGGGGCCGTTGTCGTCCGCGGCAACGACGTGCCGGACCAGATCCTGGCCGCGGCCGTCGTCGAGGGGTTTTCCGACATCGACGGCCGGCGCGCCTTCGCCCTGACCGACCGGCGCAGCAGTTTTCGCATCATCGTTTTCGAGCGCACCGAGCACCGCGCGAAGGCGCTGGCGGAGAGTATTGCCGGCCTGCTCTGGCCGCTGGCGGCGCTGCTGCCACTGATCGCTGCGGGCATAGGGTACGCGGTGCGTCTCGCCATGCGGCCGGTCGAGCGGCTTCGCAGCGAAGTGGCCAGCCGGGATCGCTCGAACCTCGCCCCGATCGACACCACCAGCCAGCCGGTTGAGCTGGCCCCGATCGCCGAGGCCATCGGCGAACTGATCGAGCGCCTGCGGGCCGCGCTCGATGCCGAGCGCGCCTTCGCCGCAAGCAGCGCGCATGAGTTGCGCACGCCGATCGCCGGGGCCCTGGCGCAGGTGCAGCGTCTCGCCATCGAGCTGGGCGACGGACGGGACACGGTGCGGCTGCGGGAAATCGAGACGGCGCTGCGCCACCTCTCGCAGCTCTCCGAGAAGCTGCTGCAGCGGGCGCGGCTCGAAGCCGGGTTCGCCCGTTCGGCCCGCTCGCACGATCTGCTGCCCGTGCTGCGCCTCGTCGTACGGGATGTGCAGTCCTTGACCCTCAATGCCGGTCGGGTCGAATTCAGGTTGCCGCCCGACGCGAGTCTGGCGGGGCATGTCGATCCCGACGCCTTTGCCATGGCGGTGCGCAACCTGATCGACAATGCCCTGCTGCATGGCGAGGCGGACGGGCCGGTAGAGGTCCGCGTCGAGCCCGGCAATCGCCTGGCCGTCGCCAACGATGGCCGGCCGGTGCCGCCTGAAACACTCGCCCGGCTGGCCCAACCCTTCGCGCGCGGCGACACCACTGCCCGCGGCACCGGGCTCGGGCTGTCGATCGTCCAGACCATCATGGACCAGACCGGCGGCAAGCTGGAACTGCACTCGCCGGTTCCCGGCAGCACTGCGGGCTTTCTCGCCATCCTCCGGCTCGCCTGAGGCTAACCCCCGCCTAACTGGCGGTTCGGCCTTTACGCGGCCCACGAACCGCGGTTCGATCGGTTCGGGAACGGCTGCGGCCGATGGAGGACAAAGATGAAGTACCGCTACCTTGGCCGCTCGGGATTGCTGGTCTCGCGGCTCTGCCTCGGCACCATGACCTTCGGGAACGCCCAGTGGGGATGCGGTCAGGAGACCTCGAGTGCGATCGTCGATCGCTTCATTGCCGGTGGTGGCAACTTCATCGACACCGCCGACGGCTATTCGGGCGGCGAATCGGAGCGCATGCTCGGCGTGGCGCTGCGCAGCCATCGACGGGACGGCCTGGTGATCGCGACCAAGTGCTGGTTTCCGTCCGATCAGGCGGTGACCGCGCGCGGCCTCAGCCGAAAGCACATCGTCGAGTCGTGTGAAAACAGTCTCAGCCGCCTGGGACTCGACTATATCGACCTCTACCAGTTCCACGGCCCCGACCCCTATACCCCGATCGAGGAAAGCCTGCGGGCCGCCGACGACCTGATTCGGGCCGGCAAGATCCGCTACCTGGGGTGCTCGAATTTCTACGGGTTCCAGATCGCCAAGGCCAACGGTGTTGCCGCGCTGCGCCACTTCGAGCCCCTTGTCTCGGCACAGCACCTCTACAACCTCCTGCGGCGCGACATCGAGCGCGAGATCCTGCCGGCCTGCGACGATCAGGGCCTGGGGATGATCTGCTGGAGCCCGCTGGCCGCCGGCATGCTGTCGGGCAAGTACCGCAACCAGGCGACCCCAGACGCGCAGTCGCGCATCGGCATCCAGGCGGCGATCACGCTGCCGCGCTACTGGTTCGAGGACTCGCTCAGGATGATCGAGAAGCTGGTCGAGGTCGCCGCCCGCCTCGGCCATACGCCGAGCCAGGTCGCGCTGAGCTGGCTGTTCGGCGATTCGCGCATCACCGCGGCCATCATCGGTGCGCGTCGAGTCGAGCAGATCGAGGAGAACCTCCTCGCCGGCGATCTCGATCTCGCCCCGGAGGTCCGGCACGAACTCACCGAGTCCATGCCGCTCAAGCTCGGCTATCCGTACGAATGGATGGCGATCAACCTGCCCGGCACCTTCGGCAAGGCCGAGTTCGCCCCGCCGCACGCGGCGCGACTGCCGCAATAGGCGGGCCGAGCCTACTTCTGGAAAGGCACGGAGGCGGTCAGCACCTGCCCGGAGTTGTTGAACTCGACCTCGAAGTCGACGGTGATGTCGCCGCCCTTGAGCTTGATCTTGGAGCCGATGCGCACGTCGTTGCCGCCCCGGTCGATCTGCTTCTCGCTCAAGTCGAAGCTGATCTGTTCGCCGTCCCGGCGGCCGACGGCCATGCCGGTGAAGCCGGCGTTCGAGCTCATCGCCGCCTGGTAGCGCTGCGACTTGTCGTCGAAGGCGATCGTGCCGCTGACGCTGAGGTTCATGTTCACCAGCGTGCAGCGGCCAGAATAGTTTATCTTGGACTGGTTTCCCTTGGCGATGGTCAGCCGGCACCGGAACGACTCCGGCGCCTCGCCGCCGACCAGCACGCCCTTGCCGCTCCAGTTGCCCACGTAGGAGGTCAGCAGGTCCAGTTCGACCTGTCCGGCCTGTGTCGGCGCGGCGCCCATGGCCATCATCGCTGCGGCCAGCGCGGATACGACGCGCAAACGGATTCTCGTCATTTCAACCGTTCTCCCGGTGGCTTGCCGCTTTCCAAACGAGTTCGAAATCGTTCATTGTCGGGCCAGTGGACTCAGTTGCATCCTGGCCCGCCGCTCACGCATGGGCCAGTGCCGTCGGCTGACTCGAAGGGTAATCGTGACCAGCATGTCGGACGACAACAAAGCAGAGGGTACGACGCCACACTCCTTCGGTTCGTCGTTTCCGGCAAGTCAAAAAGTCGCGCACGCCGCATCCGACGCCGTTGACAGCTCGACATTTGCTTCCGCCGCCCCGATCATTGACGTGACGGGCGTGAACTACACGCTGGACGTGGCCGGCCGGCCCCTGCACATCCTGCGCAATGTCGGGCTCTCGGTGCAGCCGGCCGAGGTGGTGGCCATCGTCGGTCCCTCGGGCAGCGGCAAGACCTCGCTGCTGATGCTGCTGGCCGGTCTCGAGCGGGCGACCTCCGGCCACGTGCGCGTCGACGGGCAGGACCTGACCACGCTGGGCGACGACGAGTTGACGCTGTTCCGCCGTCGCACGCTCGGCATCGTGTTCCAGAGCTTCCACCTCATTCCCTCTCTCACGGCCCTCGACAATGTCGGCCTGGCCCTCGAGATCGCGCGGCCCGACCTGACGCTCGCCAAGACACGCGCAGCGGCGACCGAGGCCCTCGGCGCGGTGGGTCTGTCGGATCGCCTGCATCACCGGCCGGCCGCCCTGTCGGGGGGTGAGCAGCAGCGGGTCGGGCTGGCCCGCGCCATGATCGCCAGTCCGCGCTTGCTGTTGGCCGACGAGCCGACCGGAAATCTCGACCAGAAAACCGGCGCCCGGGTTATCGAGCTGATGTTCGATCTGGCCCGCCGGCAACACACCGCAGTGGTTTTGATCACGCACGATCCCGGACTTGCCGCGCGGGCCGACCGCGTGTTCACCATGACACTGGGCGAACTCACCGAAACCACCGCCACGGGTCGGGACTGATGCGCGCCGTTCTCGCCGCGCTGCGCATCGGGCTGCTCGACATGCGCGGCGACTTCCGTCGCTTTGTGCTGCTCATCGCCTGCCTTGCGGTCGGGACGGCGCTGATCGCGGGAGTCAGTTCGGTTGGCGAGAGCATCCGCCAGGCGGTGGATCGCGATGCCGCGGTGCTGATGGGAGGCGACCTCGAGCTGTCGCGCACCGATCGGGGCGCCACCTCTGCGGAACTCGCCCGGCTGGCGTCGTTCGGGCAGGTTTCCGTCGTCGTCGACACCAACGTGCGGGCGGAGGTCGACGAACGCGACGCCTTTGTTGACCTCGTCTCGGTCGGCGAGACCTACCCGCTGCTCGGGGCCGTGCAGAGCCCGGAGCTGCCCGCCGGGATGCGACCGTTCGCGTTCCTCGCCGAGCGGGATGGCGTGCTCGGCGCCCTTGTTGATCCGCTCATGCTCGATCAGCTTGGGGTCGCGGTGGGCGCCGTCATCCAGATCGGCGGCACCCCGTTCGAGGTGCGCGGCGCCCTGCAGGGCTTGCCTGACGCCGCCGTTCGCGGCTTCCGGCTCGGTCTGCCGGTGGTCATCACCACCGAAGGCCTCGCCACCCTGGGCGATTTCACCTCGCCGTTGCCGGGCCTCGGAACCTGGTTCCGCTACAAGCTCCTACTCGCCGATCTCGATCCGGAGGCCGGGCGGATCGCCGTCGAGGCGGCGCTCGGCGACGCCGGCTGGACCATCCGTTCGCCGCGTGACGGCCTCGGCCCGATGGTGCGCTACTACGACCTGTTCATGCGCTTTCTCGTGATCGTCGGCCTTGCCTCGCTGCTGATCGGTGGCGTCAGTGTGTGGACCGGCATTTCCGCCTATGTGACGGAACGCGCCGACGTGATCGCGGTGCTGCGCAGCATGGGCGCCGGTCGGGTACGGGTGTTCCTGCACTTCTTCACCCAGGTTGCCGCCCTCGCCGCCATCGGCGTCGGCATCGGGCTGGCCATCGGGGCCAGCGTTGCGCTGCTGGCGCTGCCGATCGTCGGCGCCGCGGTCGGCGTGAACCTGCCGCCGACCCTGCATGTGCAGCCGCTGCTCGTCGCCGCGGCGGTCGGCCTGCTCACGGCCTTCGCCTTCTCCTACCTGCCGCTGCAGCAGGCCCAGGCGATCAGTCCGGTGACGCTGTTCCGCTCGAAGGGGCTTGCTGCGCCTCCCACCGACTGGAGGCGGCTGCTCGGCTCGCTGCAGGTCCTGCCGCTCGTCGCGGCGGCGGCGGCATTCGCCTGGCTGGCGGTGGTGATGACCCGCGACCCGACGCTGGTTGCCGCCTTTGCGGCGGTCAGCGTCTTGTCCGTCCTGCTCTTCCAACTGGCCCTCTTTGCCGCCACATGGGCCGTGCGACGGCTACCGGAGCCGGGGAGCCGCGTCTTGCGCCACGCCCTGCGCGACATCGTCAGCCCGGGTTCGCACGCCGGCTCCGTGGTGGTGTCGGTGGGCCTGGCGCTCGCCATGCTGGTGGTGGTTCTGGCGCTCGAGGTCAACCTGCGCAACGAGTACCTGGGCGCCTCGGTGTTCGATGCGCCCACGCTCGTTGCTTCCGATCTGTTCGACGACGAGGTGGCGGCGCTGCGCGCCATGGAGGCGTCGGGCGGCGATATCACCCGCTTCACCTTCACCCCGATGCTGCGCGCGGCGCTCACCACCATCAACGGCAGTCCGGTTGATCCAACTCGCAGCCGGGGACAGGAGGCGCTGTTTCTGCTTTCGGGCGAAGTGCCCGTGACCTATCGGTCCGAGCTGCCGGTGGCGTCCAAGGTCGTCGACGGAGCCTGGTGGCCCGCCGACTACGCCGGGCCGCCGCTGCTGTCGCTGCACCAGAGCCTGCGTGCGGGCCTTGGGCTGAAGCTGGGCGACCGCCTCACTTTTGCGTTGTTCGGCGAGGAGGTGACCGCGGAAGTCGCCAGCTTCCGGGATTACTCGTGGCAGGGCGGGATTGATTTTCTGGCGACCTTCTCGCCTAGCGTGCTCGAAGGTTACCCCGCCACCCTCCTGGGTGCGATCACGGCGGCCCGCGGACGCGAGGAGGCGCTCGAGCGCGACCTCGCCGCCGCCTTCCCCGACGTGCGCTTCATCGCCATCGGCGAGACGCTCGAGGCGATCACCGCGGCACTGAGCCAGCTGTCGCTCGCCGCGTCGCTGGTCGGCGGGCTGGCCGTCGGCAATGGTCTGCTGGTGCTGCTCGGCAGCCTGGCGGCGGGGCGTCGGCAACGCCAGGCCGATGCCGTGATCAGCAAGGTGCTGGGCGCGCGGCGCGGCGAGGTTCTCGGGGTTGCGGTGCTGCACTATGTGCTGCTCGCTGCCTTCGCGGCCCTGCTCGCCACCCCGCTCGGCATTGGTCTGGCGGTGATCCTGACCATGGTGCTGCTCGATGTCGAGTTCGCGCTCGGTATTGCCAGTCTCGTTGCCGTCGATCTCGGCGCGATCGCGATCACCGGGCTGCTGGGTGCGACGACCATCCTGCGGGGGGTGGCGCCACGACCGGCCCTGTTCCTGCGCGAGCTGGCCGCCGACTGATCCGGGCGGCGCTACAGCGCGCCCTGCTTGCCGGACCGGCCGGCGACGGACTAGCTTTCGTGCCGATCACTGCCTGCATCAGGAGCCGGTCCGTTATGCGCAAGCCCACTCTCTCCGCAGTCGGAGCGCTGCTGTCGCTGGTGTCGGGCGTCCCGGCCTCCGCCGAAGGACCCGTGCTGCCGGTCTTCGTCGAGGAGACCGTGGGCTCCGGCGTGGACATGCGCTTCATGGGCGACTGGCAGTACATGGTCGGCGGCGGGGTGGCGAGCTTCGACTGCAACGCCGACGGCTTCGACGATCTCTATGTGGCGGGTGGCGAGGCGAAGGCCGGCTTCTTTGTCAACCGCAGCGAGCGGGGTGGGCCGCTCCGCTTCACCCCCCTTGAGAACGGGCTGGAGCTGAGCGGCGTCCTTGGTGCCTACCCCCTCGACATCGACAGCGACGCCCTGGTCGACCTGGTGATCCTGCGCCAGGGCGAGAACGTGGTGATGCGCGGTCGCGGCGACTGCCGGTTCGAACGCGCCAACGAGGCCTGGGGGTTCGACGGCGGGGATGCCTGGTGGACCGCCTTCGCGGCCACCTGGGAACGCGGCAACGCCTGGCCGACCCTGGCGATCGGGGCTTATGTCGACCGCGAACAGGAGATCTCGCCCTGGGGCAGTTGCACCGACAACTGGCTGCTGCGACCGCAGGGGCAGCGCTACGGCGCACCGCTCCCGCTGACGCCCAGCTATTGCGCCCTCTCCATGCTGTTCACCGACTGGGACCTCTCGGGTACGCCGGCCCTCCGCGTCGCCAATGACCGGGAGTACTACGAAGGCGGGCAGGAACAGCTCTGGAACCTGCCGGCCGGTGGCGAGCCGAGGCTCTACACCGCCGCCGAGGGCTGGAAGGTCCTGCGCATCTGGGGGATGGGCATCGCCTCGGCCGATCTGACGGGCGATGGCTATCCCGACTACTTCATCACCAGCATGGCCGACAACAAGCTGCAGACGCTGGCCGAAACGCCGGTGGGCGATGGCGCGCGCCCGACCTATGCCGACATCGCCTATCGCCGCGGCGTCACCGCCCATCGCCCCAGCTTCGGCGACGACCTCAGGCCCAGCACCGCCTGGCATACCCAGTTCGAGGACGTGAACAACGATGGCCGGCTCGATCTGTTCATCGCCAAAGGCAATGTCGATCGCATGGAGGACTTTGCCAATGCCGACCCCAACAACCTGATGCTGCAGCAGGCCGACGGGGTGTTCGTCGATGTGGCGCAGCAGGCGGGGATGGCCAGCATCGAGACCTCGCGCGGCGCCGCGATGGCGGACTTCAACCTCGATGGCCTTGTCGACCTGGTGGTCGTCAACCGCCGCTCCCCCGCCCAGATCTGGCGCAACGCCACCCCGGATGCAGGCAACTGGGTGGAACTCCGACTCAGCCAGCCGGCTCCCAATCCGGGCGCGATCGGGGCCCGGGTCGAGCTTCGCGCGGGCGAGCTTTCGGTCACCCGCGAGCTGACCGTCGGCGGCGGCCATGTCAGCGGGCAGCACGGCTTTGTGCATTTCGGGCTCGGTTCGGCCGACACGGCCGAGGTCCGCGTCGTCTGGCCGGACGGCACGGCCGGCGACTGGCTGGCGCTGCCGGCCAATGGCTTCGTCGTCATCGACCGGGAAGCGGGCTTGCGGCCCTGGTCGCCGGCCCGCGACTGACCGGCCGCAGCGGCTCCACCGGGGCCGCTGGCACGCCGGATTTGACTTTGGTGCAGCTCTCTGCCTACTAAAGTCGTATGGCGCTGCTGCACGTACCGCAGGTCGTCGCGGCACCATCTTCAGTTTGGGAGGACTGTACCTTGAAGATCAAGACACTGACCCTGCTCGCGGGGGCGGCTATCGTTGCCTTTGCGCCGACCGCCGTGCTGGCCGCCGGCAAGACCATCGCCGTGTCCTGGAAGACGTTCCAGGAAGAGCGCTGGAAGATCGACGAGGCGGCAATCAAGGCCGTCGTCGAAGGCGCCGGCAATACCTACCTGTCGACCGATGCTCAGGGCTCTGCCCAGAAGCAGGCCGCCGACATCGAGAGCCTGATCTCGCAGAAGCCGGACGTGATCCTCGTCGTGGCCTTCGACTCCGACGCGATCCTGCCCTCGATCCAGAAGATCAACGACGCGGGCATCAAGTCGATCGCCTACGACGTGCAGTTCGAGGATCCGAGCGCCCTCTACATCACCTTCGACAATGTCGGCGTCGGCCGCATCATGGCGCAGGAGATGCTGAAGGTGAAGCCCGAGGGCCGCTACGCCTTCATCAAGGGTGACAAGGGCGATCCGAACGCCACCTTCCTGTTCCAGGGCATGATGGAAGTGCTCAAGGAGTCGCTCGACGGCGGCAAGATCACCAATGTCTGCGAGACCTTCACCGACGGCTGGAAGCCGGACAATGCCCAGAAGAACATGGAGCAGTGCCTGACCTCGACCAATAACGGCGTCGATGCCGTGTTGTCCGAGAATGACGGCATGGCCTCGGGCGTTG
The DNA here is from genome assembly GCA_041916695.1 of Devosia sp. Classification (GTDB taxonomy): domain Bacteria; phylum Pseudomonadota; class Alphaproteobacteria; order Rhizobiales; family Devosiaceae; genus Devosia_A. The sequence goes on from JAYRZA010000009.1 coordinate 126,687, forward strand.
TCGCGGCGCTCGATGCGCAGGGCCTCGCCGGCACGGTTCCGGTCACCGGTCAGGACGGCGACCTCGCCGCCATCAACCGCGTGGCGCTGGGCACCCAGCTGGTGTCGATCTGGAAGAACTCGATCGACCTCGGCACGGTCGCTGCCAATGCCGCGCTGGCACTCGCCGATGGCGCCGATCCGACCACCATCGACGGCGTCGCCAAGTTCTCGGGCGGCAAGAAGGGTGTCGAGATGAACGCCATCCTGCTCGCGCCGACGCCGATCACCAAGGACAACATCCAGGTGGCGATCGATGCCGGTCATATCACCAAGGAGCAGGCCTGTGCCGGTGTTGCCGCCGGAACGGTGGCCGCCTGCAACTGATCGGTCGGACCTGACCTGACGTATTGCCGGCCGCGCCGCCAGACCAAGGGTGGCGCGGCCTTTTTTGATGCCGGTGGACGGTCTGTCGCCCGCCGGCGGGAGTTGAAATCATCCGGGCGATGCGAGATCGTCGACCGAGGGGGCGGCCGCAGCGATCGGCCGAGGGTGGGGGCATGGCAGAGCAAGGCAGTATCGGCGGTCCGTCCACCAGCAGCGAGGGGCCGTTCCGTCGCCTGGTGCGCGCCGCCGAGATCGATACCCGCATGCTGGGCATGCTGGTCGCAATGGCCGTCATCTGGGTCGGTTTCGACATCCTCAGCGGCATGCTGCGCCCGGGCAGCGGCGGCCTGTTCGGCGGCTCCTTCCTGACCTCGCGCAACCTCTGGATCCTGCTGGTCCAGACTTCGGTGATAGCGGTGATGACCACCGGCATGGTGCTGGTCATCGTGCTGCGCCAGATCGACCTCTCGGTGGGTTCGATGCTGAGCATCGTGGCCGTGGCGACCGGCGTGCTGCAGGTCTTTCATCTGGGCCCGCTACTCGGCGTCGGCCACCCGGCGATCTGGATCATCGCTGTGGTGTTCGCGATTGCCGCCGGGGCCGCCATCGGCCTGTTCAACGGTGCGCTCATCGCCTATGGGCAGATTCCGAGCTTCATCGTCACGCTGGGCGGGTTGATCGCCTATCGCGGTGCCGCGTTCCTGATCGCCAGCGGCGTCACCGTCGCGCCGATGGACAAGACGTTCAAGCTGATCGGCGGCAACGGCCCGCTCGCCTCGATCGGCCCGTTCTGGAGCTGGATGCTGGCTGCCGTGGCCTGCGTGGCCATCGGCATCGCCGTGGTCAGCGGCCGGCGTCGTCGCCAGAAGTTCGGCTTCACGCCCAAGCCGGTCTGGGCCGAAGTCCTCAGCGTCGTGGTCGGTTGCGCCGCGGTGCTCGGCACCACCGCGGTGGTCAATTCCTATCTCTATCCTCCGCGGGTCGCCGAGCGCTTCGCGCTGGACAACGGCATTCCCATCCCGCCCGGGGTGGAGGACAGGGCGGGGCTCGCCATCTGCCAGGCGGCCGACAAGGTGGTGACCTGCCTCGACGGCCTGACCTTCCAGACCGGCTATCCGATACCGGTGCTGATCATGCTCGCGGTCGGCCTGATCATGACCTTCGTTGCCCGGCGCACCCGCTTCGGCCGCTACATCTTTGCCACCGGCGGCAATCCGGAGGCGGCCGAACTCGCCGGCATCAACACCAAGCGCCTGACGGTGCTGGTGTTCACCCTGATGGGGGCGCTGGTCGGCGTCTCCGCGATCATCGCCTCGGCGCGGCTGGACGCCGCGACGACCTCGCTGGGCACGCTCAACGAGCTTTACGTGATCGCGGCGGCGGTGATCGGCGGCACGTCGCTGGCCGGCGGCATCGGCACCATCTATGGCGCCATCGTCGGTGCGCTGCTGATGCAGTCGCTGCAATCGGGCATGGCGTTGCTCAACGCCGATTCCGCCTTCACCGATATCGTGGTCGGTCTGGTGCTCGTGCTGGCGGTGTTCGTCGACCAGGTCTACCGGCGGCGTGCGAAATAGGAGGCAGACATGAGCACACAGACAGCTTCCGCCCGTGCCGGCTCGCGCGGTACTCCCCTCGTCGAGATGCGTGACGTGTCGATCGCCTTCGGCGGCATCAAGGCCGTCGACCATGCGAGCGTCGATCTCTACCCTGGGGAGGTCGTCGGGCTGCTCGGCCACAACGGCGCCGGCAAATCCACCCTGATCAAGATCCTCTCGGGGGCCTACCAGCGCGATTCCGGCACCATCCGGATCGATGGACGGGACGTCGAGATCAACAATCCGCGCGATGCCAAGGCGTTCGGCATCGAGACCATCTACCAGACGCTGGCGCTTGCCGACAATGTCGATGCCGCCGCCAACCTCTATCTCGGGCGCGAACTGAGGACCCGCTGGGGCACGCTCGACGACATCGCCATGGAGGCCGCCTGTCGCCAGGTGATGGGCAAGCTCAATCCCAACTTCCGGCGCTTCACCGAGCCCGTGAAGTCGCGATCGGGCGGCCAGCGGCAGTCTGTGGCGATCGCCCGCGCCATCCACTTCAACGCCCGCATCCTGATCATGGACGAGCCGACCGCTGCGCTCGGCCCGCAGGAGACCGCGCAGGTCGGCGACCTGATCAAGCAGCTCAAGTCCGAGGGCATCGGCATCTTCCTCATCAGTCACGATATCCACGATGTCTTCGATCTCGCCGACCGTATGGTGGTGATGAAGAACGGCCAGGTGGTCGGTACCGCGCGCACTGCCGACGTCACCAAGGACGAGGCGCTGGGCATGATCATCATGGGCAAGGTGCCGCCGGGTGCCGTCCCCGGTCCGGGGGCTGTCTCCGGCTGATCTCGGCACGGCGGAGCGGCGTCCTCCGGGGGCCCCGGAGGCGGCTACAGGGTCATCTGCGCGATCGAGTCGAGGCTGTGGCCATGGCCGAATCCGGGTGCATCGCTCACCACCACCCAGCCATCCTGCGGCACCGCCATCCCGGGGTAGTTGTTGGTCTGCTTGAGCGGCTGGCCCGGGGCGCCGCCGACGAAATACTCGCCCCAGCGGCTGTTCGGCGAGGCGATGGTGAGGTGCTGGCCATAGGGCGTGTTCATGCCCGCGTGGCAGATCACCTCCAGTCCGGCCGCGTCGGCGATGGCGATGATCTTCTGCACCGCGGTGAAGCCGCCGACCCAGTGGATGTCGGGCTGGAATATGTCGACGACGCGCTGCCGCGCCGCCTCGAAGAACGTGTAGGGGGTGTACCAGTGCTCGCCGGTGGCCAGCGTCTGCCATGGCAGCCTTTCGCGCAGCGCGCGGTGCGAACTGTGATCCTCGGGGATCAGGCAGTCCTCGATCCACTTGAGGTTGTACGGCTTCAGCCGGTGGGCCAGGCGCACGGCGAACTCGACGTCGAACGCCATCCAGCAGTCGAGCATCAGCTCGACGTGGGGACCGATGAATTCGCGCGCCTTGCCGACGAATGCCTCGTTCCGATCGAGGGCCTCGAGGCCGTCGGCGGTGCCGTAGGGGCAGGCGAGCTTGGTCGCCCTGAAACCCAGTTCCATGTGCCAGTCGGTGTCGTTGCCGGTGGCGTAGCAGAACTGCCGGTCGCGCGCCGCGCCGCCTGCCAGTTCGTAGACCGGCAGCTTCAGCACCCGGCCCTTGAGGTCCCAGAGCGCCAGGTCGATGCCGCTGATGGCATAGGCGGCGAGGCCGGACGGCGAATACGGGGAGGTGATGCGCATCATCATGTCCCACAGCTTCTCGGTGGCGAGAGCGTTCTCGCCGACGAGCAGCGGGGCGATATGGTCGTTGATCAGCGCGATGGTCGGCTGGCCGTAGCCGGTGGTGCCGAAGCCCCACGAGCCGTCGTCGGCGGTGACGATCACGCCCACGGCCGGGAACTTCGCCAGCCAGCTCGACCGCAGCGCCTTGTAGCGCGGGTAGCGCGACATCGGGTTGGCGACTTCGGCGTCCTTGGTCCACGGCGGCCGCCGTGCCGTGTCCCTGAGCTTGGCCTCATCGTAGGCTCCACCCGCTATCGGGTTGGTGATGGCAAAGGCCTCGATGCTCTTGATCTTCAACGCCGCTCTCCCCGCCGCCGTCGCTTTGCTGGACGTTGGCGGAAGAGGAGGCCGGCCCGCCGGGATTGTCAATTGGCGGACCGACGTGGGCTGTCTCAGGCAGCGGCCTTTTCGGCCGTCATCTGGTCGAACGCCTCGATGGCATGGGCCGCGTACATCACCGAGGGACCCGCTCCCAGGTAGATGGCGGTGCCCAGCGTCTCGAAGATCTCCTCGCGGCTGGCACCCTGCTCGAGCGCGCCCTTGGCGTGAAAGCCGATGCAGTCGTCGCACCGCACCGCCACCGAAATCGCCAGCGCGATCAATTCCTTAGTCTTGGTGTCGAGAGCCTGTGGCTTGAGGGCGGCCTGGGCGATCGTCGAGAACCCCTTCATCACGTCGGTATTGCCGCCGCGCAACTCCCGCAGCGCCGGGGAAAGGGTCTTCAGGTACGCGTTCCAGTCTTCTTGCATGGCTGTCTCCGTCAACCAGCGGCGGGCGCCACCCGCGGCCGCTACATATTAGTAACATCTAATATGTAGCGGCCGCGGGTGAGTTGATCTGGATCAATCGCGTCCGCGCCGGCCGGCAGACGGGAGGCGGCCCGGTGACGGGGGCCGACCGTTCAGCCCTGCTCCGGCCGCACGTCCTGCAGCTGCGCCAGCTTGACCTGGGTGAGCAGGCTCAGCTCGTCGTAGACGTTCCATTCGTCGACGATCTTGCCGTCCTTGTAGTGGTAGTGGGTCATTCCCATCACCTGCACGCGCTTGCCGGTCGGGTGCGCGCCGAGGCTCTCGAGGATGCCGTAGCCCAGGTGGTGACCCTCGATGATCCAGCGCACCGCAACCTTGGTGCCGCCCTCCTCGCTGTCGACCGAGCAGATGTATTGCGGGAAGTAGGCGGCGTCCGGCAACGAGCCGATCAGGCCGAGGTGCTGGTGCGTCACCGCGGCGACGCCATAGAGCTCCTTCATGTTGGGGCCGTGATACTGGCAGGTGGGCGCGTAGATGTCCCGGATCTTGCCGAACATGCGCTTGTTGAACACTTCGTGCAGCCAGCGCAGCGTTTCGGCCTCGAGCGGGGTGTTGGCGATCGAGGTATCGGCCTCGGCCTCCGGCGGATACTGGCCGAGCAGGCGCCGGTTCTCGCCGATGTCGAGGTTCGCCTGGCCCTTGTCGAGCGCCGCCTTGGCAAAGCGCAGCGCAAAGGCGTCGAGGTCAAGGCCAAGCTGGCGGATGATCGCTGCGGTGTCCGCGACCACCCACTCGCGGTAGATCTTGTTTCTGAGGATCATGCAGTCGGCGATCGTGCGCGACACGAAGGGCCGGCCGGTCGGCTGGCCGAGATGTCCGAACTGGGTGTGCCGGCCCGAGCCGGTGACGAGATGCGACGTATAGAAACCGTCCTTGTCGTTGCCGTTCCAGATCACCTGGGTCGCCATGCCGCGACGCTCGGGGAAGGACACCAGTCGCTGGATGGTGTCGCGCACCACATCCTCGCGATTGTAGATCGTCCCCATGGTGCCGTAGAGCACGCAGTTGTGCGTGTAGTGGGTGTAGATCAGCCCGATGTCGCGTTCGTCCCAGATCCTGTGGGTACACCGCACGATGTAGTCGACGATGTCGGTGTAGATGTCGTCGAAGCCGTCGAGCGACTGGCTGCGCGGACGGTCGGTCGGCGCCAGCTCGGGGTAGTCCCGGCGTTCGACCTGCAGGACCTGCTCGCGCGTCTCGATGCGGGTGAGGCGGGCGGGCTTGGCGCCCTTGTCGCTGTCGGACTCGGTCATGTGAACTCCTTGGAGATGGTGGGGGGCGCTGCGCCGGCGGGAGGCGCTAGCCAGTCCGCGAGGGTGCGCGCAACGCGGTCGGGCTGGTCGAGGGTGACATAGTGGCCGGCCTGTTCGATGAGCTCGAGCCGGGCCCCGCCGATTCCGGCGGCGATTTCGATCGACAGTTCAGGCGGACAGATCCGGTCCTCCGTGCCGCACAATACCAGCGTCGGAACGGCGATCGCAGCCAGGCGCGGGCGGCTGTCGGTCCGCCGCGCCGCAATCTCGACCTGCTGGCGAAAGGTCTCGGGGTCGGTCGCCGACGCCATCGCCTCGAGCTCCCGCCGCAGTTGCGTGTCGCCATCGCGCCAGGCCGGAACCGAGGCCTCCCAGGCAGTGGCGATGTAGCCCGCGCAGCCCTCGCGGACGGCACGGCGCGCCGCTGCCCGCCGTGCGGCGATGGTCTCGGCCGGCATGGGCCGGGCGCTGCCGCCGATCAGCGCCAGCCGCCCGACGCGCTCCGGGGCCTGGGCGATCATCTCGAGCGCGACGATCGCGCCCAGCGAGAAGCCGCACAGGGCGAAGCGTCGCGGCGCCCGCGCCAGGATGCGGGTTGCCATTTCGGGGGATGACTCGGCCCCTTCGAGGCGCATCACCTTCCCGGGTCGAGCCAGTCGATCGAGCACTGGCGCAAACACGCGGCCGTCGCAGAGCGTGCCGGCCAGCAGGAGCAGGGGAAGGGTCTCGGTGTCGTCCATGGCCGCCATCATAGTGCGGAATGCGCGCTGCTGCGCGCTTTCGATGGCGGCGCGGTGAACGGATCGGAAGGGGACTGACCCGCACGGGGCATTGGCAAAGCAATCCATGTCGGCGACGCGGGGTCGTCGAAAAACGTCTGGGACAAAAGGCGAAACCCGTCTCGTGAAAAAACTCTGGCAAAAACTGCATACGTATGCAAGAGGTTTCTGCGCCGCGTCGAGGCGATGCGGCCGCTCCTGCCCCTGTCGTGTGTCGCATCGTCCCCGGAGGTCTCCAGCCATGTCCAACTCCACCTTCGCCCCCGCGGGCGTGAGCTATGTGAAGGCACCTTCGCGCAACTCGGTGAGCGACAATGCGCCGGTCGAGACGCTGGTCGCCGAGATCCTCGCGGCAGTGAAGGCCGACGGCGACGCCGCCGTGCGCGACTATTCGCTGAAGTTCGACAAGGCGGACGTCGCCGCCTTCGAGGTGACGCCGGCGGAGCGCGAGGCCGCACTTGCCGAACTCGCGCCGCAGACCCGCGCGGATACCGAGTTCGCCATCGCCAATGTGCGCCGCTTCGCCGAGGCGCAGCTGGCGACCATGCAGCCGCTCGAGATCGAGACGCTCCCGGGCGTGCATCTGGGGCATCGCGTCATCCCCATCGAACGCGTCGGCTGCTACGTTCCCGGCGGCCGCTATCCGCTACTGTCGGCCCCGATCATGACTATCGTGCCGGCCAAGGTGGCCGGGGTGGACGAAGTCGTCGCCTGTCTGCCGCCCAATGCGCATCGCGCCATGATCGCCGGCTGCCACCTGTCCGGCGCCGACCGCATTTTCCGCATCGGCGGGGCGCAGGCCATCGCCGCCATGGCCTACGGCACACAGAGCGTGCCGGCCGTCAACAAGATCGTCGGACCAGGCAACGCCTTCGTCAACGAAGCCAAGCGCCAGGTGTTCGGGCCGGTCGGCATCGACCAGCTCGCCGGCCCTTCGGAGATCTTCGTCGTCGCCGATAGCACCGGCGACGCCGAGATGATCGCCACCGACCTGCTCGCGCAGGCCGAGCACGATGTGCGCACACGGGTCGGCCTCATCACTACCGACCGCAGGCTGGCCGAGGCGACCCTCGCCGAGGTCGAGCGGCAGCTCGCGACGCTCTCCACCGCCAACGTCGCCGGCACCGCCTGGCAGGACTATGGCGAGATCGCCGTGTGCGACAGCGAAGCGACGATGATCGCCTATTCCGACCACGTCGCCGCCGAGCACCTGCAGGTGCACACGGCCGACCCGCACGGCATGGCGAAGAAGCTCCGCAACTACGGCTCCCTGTTCATCGGCGAGCTGGCCAGCGTCGTCTATTCCGACAAGTGCGTCGGCACCAACCACACACTGCCCACCATGGGTGCCGGCCGCTACACCGGCGGGCTCTGGGTCGGGGCGTATGTCAAGGTGGCAACGCACCAGTGGCTCGACGAACGCGGCGTCAGGGCCGTGGCCCCGCCGGCCGCCCGCCAGTCGGCCAGCGAGACTCTCGAAGGCCACCGCCGCGCGGCGCAGCTGCGGCTGGATCGCCTGCAGGCCTGACCGGCCTCCCATCCGGGCGCCGGCCGCCACGGGGCCGCGCCGCATCGGGTTGGCGTCCCCCCGGGGTCTCCGCTATATGCGTAGCGAACGCGCTTTGCGTTCCGGGGGGAAGCAGATTGTCCAGGCCTCACGTCCTGATCGCCGGCGGCGGCATCGGTGGTCTCGCCACGGCGCTGACGCTGCATCAGATCGGGGTGCCGTTCACCGTTCTCGAGGCGGTTTCCGAACTGCGGCCGCTCGGGGTCGGCATCAACCTGCAGCCCAATGCCGTGCGCGAGCTCTACGACCTGGGGATCGGCGCGGCCGATCTCGATCGCGTCGGCATACCGGCCCGCGAGTGGGCGCTGGTCGGGCGCAACGGCAACGACATCTACGCCGAACCGCGCGGCCTCGCGGCGGGCTACAGGTGGCCGCAATATGCCGTCCACCGCGGTCTGTTCCACATGCTGCTGGTGGACAAGCTCGTCGAGCGGGCGGGTGCCGGGGCCATCCGGCTCGGCAGCCGGGTGACCGGCTATCGTCACGGGGACGATGGTGGTGTGAGCGCGCTGGTGCAGCGCACCGACGGGGCCGTCGAGACGCTACAGGGCGACATGCTGATCGCCGCCGACGGCATCCATTCGGCCATCCGGGCGCAGATGCATCCCGATCAGGCACCGATTCATTGGGGCGGCGCGATCATGTGGCGCGGCACCACGCTGGCGGCGCCGATCCGCACCGGCTCCTCGTTCATCGGGCTCGGCACGCATCGGCAGCGCATGGTAGTCTACCCCATCTCGCATCCCGATCGGCAGACCGGGCTCGCGACGATCAACTGGATCGCCGAGATCACCGTCGACAATTCCGAGGGCTGGCGCAACAGCGGCTGGTTCCGGTCGGCCCGGGTGGAGGACTTCATCCATCACTTCGCCGACTGGACCTATGACTGGCTCGACGTGCCTGACCTGCTGCGGCGGGCCGAGATCGTCTACGAAAACCCGATGATCGATCGCGATCCGGTGCCCACCTGGCGCGACGGCCGCGTCGTGCTGCTCGGCGATGCGGCGCACGCCATGTATCCGACCGGGTCGAACGGGGCGAGCCAGGCCATCGTCGATGCGCGCGAACTGGGCGCCATGCTGGTGCGGCACGGGGTTGGCGAGGGGGCCCTCGCCGCCTTCGACGCCAAGCTCTGCGGCCCGATCTCGGAGGTGATCCTGCGCAATCGCGGGGCCGGGCCGTTCGGGCTGCTCAATCTCGTCGATGCGCGCTGCGGCGGGGCCTTCGAGCGCATCGACGACGTGGTGCCGCTGGCCGAGCGGACCGAGTTCATGGCCCGCTACAAGGCGGCGGCCGGCTTTGCCATGGAGCACCTCAACGCCGCCGGACCGACCATCCCGCCCGGCGCGCGGGCGACACAGCCGGTACCCGCCTGAGCCCTCGGTTCAGCAGATCTCGAACATCGAGATGACGACGCTCGCCGCCCGGCGCCCGCCGGTGCCGACGAACAGCGCGCGGTTGACCCAGCCATAGCGCGCGTCCCCGGTTTCGAGTCGGCAGTGGGTGCGCATGTAGTACTGGGACGGATCTACATCCTCGCCCGCCGCGACCCGCGCCATCACCTCGGCAGGCCCATGCCGCAGGCCCTGGTTGACGATCTCGATGATGGCCCCGTCATGGGTGCGCAGGGCGTAGCGGGTGTCGAGCTCGGCGAGGCCGTCACCGAAGACCGTCTGCCAGTCGGCGCCGAGGTCGAGGATGTCGCCGCGGATGCGCTCGCCCTCGACCGTACCGCCGACGATCGGCACGATTCGCCGCCGTCCGGCGCGCCCCGGCCCCATCTCCATGATCGGGTCGAGCCGCACCACCATGTCGAAGGCATGGACCAGCCGGGGCGCCGGAAGGCTCACCGACACGGCCTCGGAACGCGCCGGTGCGGTTGCCGAACCTCCCACTGCAGATGAATGCGATGTGCAAAATCAACGTGATACGATGACATGTGCCGACCTTCTGCCTCACTCGGTGCCACGGAACCTACTCGAAATCGCATTCCGTAAGGAAGATCACGCCGCCCATCATCCTGGACGCCAGCCGAGGCCGGCAATTATCGTGGGTGACGGCGCGCTGCGGACGCCGAGTCGTCAGTTGATGTCTCGCCCCCGCCGCTTGAGAGCAGCACAGAAAGTCGTTCTCTCCACATCTGAAGCGCTTGTGGAGTCAACCGCGCCCACTGTTTGACCTCCTCCACGACCTCCAGGGGTGCAGCGCTGCGGTACGAGCGCATGGGGTTGCCAGGGAATTTTCTGTCCCTCGAATGGTCCTGTGGGCTCGACCCGATAGACACGCGGCACACGCGCTCCGGCAGCGATCTCGGCCGCAATTTCCGCGGCAAGTCCGGCACCGTCAACGAACGACGTAAAGTAGATGTGGTTCATCACAACGGTGGGTCGATAGTTCGATGGGAAGCACTTGGTAGCTGTAGAGTCGGTGCTGGAGGCCTATGCAGAAGCGTGGCCGTGCCAAAAGCAGTTGCGCGGCCGCAGGCTGCTCCAATATCCAGCTCGGCGACTACGTGATGTCTACGGGGACCTGCCTTGCCCTGATTGGGCAGCGCCGGTCTTCGGGGCCACGGGAAGTGCTTCGGGTCGCTTTCCCCAAAGAGAATACAGGCGTGAGCGAGGTTGGCGAACTCACGCAGCGTATTTGCTCGCGCGGTGCACCAGTCGAACTCCACAAGTAGGTCCTCTTTCGCGCTTTTTTGTTCAGCTTCAACGCTCGGGGATGGCCCGTTCAGTCCCAAGGGACAAACCCCAGCCCGCTGCCAAGGTCGTGTCCCCGGGCGTGGTGTAGGTCCTGATGGTGAAGCCGTTCGCGAAGCGCGCCCAGAGGGAGCGCTGTAGCGAGCGAACG
>JAYRZA010000010.1:0-128635 GCA_041916695.1 Devosia sp.
GCCCTGGGCGTTGAACTCGGTGAAGGCCTTGGTCTGGAAGTCGCCCCGCGGGGTGGTCTCCACCGTGACCTTGACGCCGGTCTCGGCCTCATACTCGTTCACCAGTTCCTGTAGGTAGTTGGCCGGATCCCACTCGGCCCAGAAGATGGTCAGTTCCTGCGCGAGCACGGACGTGCTCGACGCCAGCATCAGGCCCATGCCGGCCAGTATGCCCTTGGTTACAGTGCGCATTGTGGTCCTCCCTCTAGCGCTTCGACACAACCGGTCCTTATGGAACCGGTCGAAGCCCCTCCTCCGTGCCGGGGGCATTTCAGCAGCAGACCGGACGCGGGCCCCTCAGCCCGTAACCGGTGCGTTCCTCGCAACGCGGGGGCGTTCCCCCTCTTTCGACGTCGATCCCAGCAGGGGCGGTATCTGCCGAAGCGGCGCCCGCCGGCGTCCGTTGCGTTCTCAAACTCCGTCGTGGCTTGCGTACATCATCGCTAAGTTCACCGTTTTGCCGCTTGTCGTCAAGCTAACATGCTAGCATTTCGATAAGTTCTAGGTCGTCAGGGCGGCCTCGTTTCCCGCCTGTTTCCCACCTGCGGACTCTGCAACCGCGGTCCTCACCAGTGCCGAAGCGGTCCAGTTGGCGACATCGCGCATCTCGTCGAAGTCGAGACCCCACAGATCCTTCAGCACGATCAGCACCTCGAGCCCGTAGACCAGCGACAGCGCCTTGGCGAGCCGCTGGTAGCCGAACTCGCCGAGGCTTTCGCGCAGGGGTGCGATGGCTTTCTGCAGCAGGTCGACGCGATGTCCACGCTTGAACGGCGGCTCGGTCCCGAGCGTGCCGGCCCGACGCTGCGCCCACTGCTCGAGCGATAGCTTGAGCGCGGCCTTGAATGTTGCCTCGAACTCGAGGATGCGCGGCATCGACAGCGCGAACAGATCCAGCACCCGTGCTTCCGCATCGGGGCTTTCCGATGTCCATTCGAGGATCGGTCCGAGGCCCTCGTCGACCACCGCCTGCACCAGGGCGGCCTGGCTGGGAAAGTACCGGTAGGCCGTGGCGCGCGACACCTCCGCCGCCTCCGCCACGGCACTGACGGATGGGGTTTCGCCGCGCTGCATCAGCGCGATCGCAGTTTCCAGCATGAGCTTGCGGGTTCGCGCCCGCGGCCCCCGTGGCCCCGCTCCCGCCACACTCGCAACTGGATCTGAGACTTCCATATCGAAATGATACGCACATCTCAAAATGCTTTGCAATGGCGGCCTTGCTCTGCTTTGATGCTTCCGAGGAGGCGCCCGGGGCGACGGCAAGCCGCAGGACAGGGGCGCGGGAGGACGGGATGCGGCGCATCTATGTTGTCGGCACCGCCGACACCAAGGGTGAGGAACTGTCGTTTCTCGCCGCGCGTATCCGCGCCGCCGGCGGCACCCCGCTGCTTGTCGACGTCGGCATTCGCGAACCCGCGATACCGGTTGACGTGTCGGCGGCCGAGGTGGCCGCCTTCGGCCGGCCCGGCTTGCGCTCCGGCACCGACCGCGGCATCGCGGTCGCCGCCATGTCGGAGGCCTTTGCCGCGTTCGCCGCAAGCCGGGACGATGTCGCCGGAATGATCGGCATTGGGGGTGGCGGCGGCACCTCGATCGTCACCTCAGGAATGCGCAGGCTGCCGATCGGCCTCCCCAAGCTGATGGTCTCGACCCTCGCGTCGGGCGATGTCGGGCCCTATGTCGGACTTTCGGACATCGCCATGATGCCCTCGGTCACCGACATGGCCGGGCTCAACCGCATCAGCCGGGTGATCCTCGAGAACGCCGCTCAGGCGATCACCGCGATGAGCGCTCACCCCCCGGCGATCGTCGCCGGAGCGCCGGCGATCGGGCTTACCATGTTCGGAGTGACGACAGCGGCAGTGACGCAAATCGTGGAGCGGCTCGGGGCGACGGTGGAACCGATCGTCTTTCACGCCACCGGGACCGGCGGCAGAACCATGGAGATGCTGGTCGACGCCGGCCTGCTCTCCGGCGTCATCGACGTCACGACCACCGAGATTGCCGACTACCTGTTCGGCGGAGTGTTGCCGGCCGGGCCGGAACGGCTCGACTGCATCGCCCGCACCGGCGTCCCCTATGTCAGCTCGGTCGGGGCCTGCGACATGATCAACTTCTGGGCCCGCGACACCGTGCCCGAGCGCTTCGCCGGACGGCTGTTTTACCAGCACAACGCCAATGTGACGCTGATGCGTACGACACCGGAGGAAAACCGGGCGATCGGCGAATGGATCGGCGGCAAGCTCAACCGCTGCGAGGGGCAGGTGCGCGTGCTGGTTCCCGAGCAAGGGGTTTCGGCGCTCGACATCGAGGGCGGGGCCTTCTGGGACCCCGAGGCCGATCAGGCCCTGTTCGCAGCGGTCGAGACCACCGTGCAATGGACCGCTCGGCGCCGGCTGATCCGCGTGCCGCACCACATCAACGACCCCGAATTCGCGGCTGCCGCAGTGGCTGCATTTCGCGACATCACCGCACAGGAGTGAGCATGGCTGCCATCGCGCGCGCCGACATCCTCGTCAAATTCCACGACATGGTGGCGCGCGGCGTGCCGATCGTGGGTGGCGGCGCAGGCACCGGGATCTCCGCGAAGGCTGAGGAGGCGGGCGGCATCGACCTGATCATCATCTACAATTCCGGACGTTATCGCATGGCGGGGCGCGGATCCGCGGCAGGTCTGCTCGCCTATGGCAATGCCAACGAGATTGTCCGGCAGATGGCGCTCGAGGTCCTGCCCGTGGTCAAGAGGACGCCCGTCCTGGCTGGGGTCAACGGCACCGATCCGTTTGTGCTGATGCCGCAGTTCCTCGGCGAGCTGAAAGCGATGGGCTTTTCGGGCGTGCAGAACTTCCCCACCATAGGGCTGTTCGACGGGGTGATGCGGGTGAGCTTTGAGGAGACCGGCATGGGCTACGGCCTTGAGGTCGACATGATCGCCGAGGCGCACCGGCAGGACTTGCTCACCACGCCCTATGTGTTCAATCCCGACGAGGCCGTGGCGATGACGCGGGCCGGCGCCGACATCATCGTCGCCCATATGGGCGTGACCACCGGCGGTGCCATCGGGGCCCGCGCGGCCAAGTCGCTCGATGTCTGTGCCGGCGAGATCGAGGCCATCGCGACCGCGGCGCGGGCGGTGCGCGACGACGTGATCGTCCTCTGCCACGGCGGTCCGATTGCCATGCCGGAAGATGCGCGCTTCATTCTTGAGCGGGTGAAGGGATGTCACGGCTTCTACGGGGCCAGCTCGATGGAGCGGCTGCCGGTCGAAGTGGCGATCAAGGCGCAGGTGGAGAGCTTCAAGGGGCTGGAGGCGGGCAAGTAGGGCTTCGCTCGCCCGGTTCGGGATTCGGAAGATGCGATGGAGCGTGCGCCGCCCCCGACCTGCCCGACAGAGGCCGACGCAGGAACTCGAACGGCGCGGCCGCCTGCGCCCTGCCGTCAGGCGGAGGGCAGAGGCCGCACTCGCCAAGTCGTGATGCAGTGGAGGAAACAGTGACCGAGAACAATTTCGTCTATCCGCGTGACGTTGACGCTTTCGGCTTCGACTGGGGTCGACTGGCGCTCACCGTCGCCCCCGAGGTCAACGGCGCCCGCAAGTTCTCCGGCGGCGTCGTCGACCTGCCGCCGGGCCAGGGTCATGCGCGACACAATCACCCTGGCGCCGAGGAGATCATCTTCGTCATCTCCGGCGAGGGCGAGCAGATGGTGGAAACGCCCCAAGGCGTGCCGGAAGTCCGAAAGGTCGGGCCAGGCTGCACGGTCTTCGTTCCCGAGAGCCGGTTTCATTCGACGCTCAATACCGGCTCGGCACCCATGCAGCTGTTCGTGGTCTATTCTCCGGCCGGGCCGGAGCTGGTGCTCCGCGACCTGCCCGATTTCCGGGTCATTCCCCGGGGGCGGTGACGCGCCTTTCCCCTTCCACCCGAGGCTGGTGCGATCTACCCTTGGCCAAGGGGTGTGGAGGCCGCGCTGGTAGCGGGCATGGAACAGATTCTGTCGCGCCGCCTGGCCGCAGTGCTGTGCGCGGACATTGCGGGCTACAGCGCTCTGGTCGGCGCCGACGAGGCGGGCACCGTTGCGTCCCTAAAGGGCCATCAGGCAGCGGTGATCGATGTGCTGACCCGACATGGCGGGCGCGTCGTCAACATCGCCGGCGACGGGCTGGTGGCCGAGTTCGCCAGTTCGGTCGCCGCACTCGAGGCCGGCCTCGCCATGCAGGCGACAATGGCGGCCCGAAATGTCCCCGTGCCCGAAGGCCGGCGCATGATGTTCCGCGTCGGCATCAATCAGGGTGACGTGGTGCATGACGAGGAACAGATCTACGGAGACGGGATAAATGTCGCTGCCCGCCTGCAGACCATCGCCGAGCCGGGCGAGATCTGTATTTCGGGCAAGGTCTATGACGAGGTCCGCGATCGCACCAAGGCGACGTTCCGCGATCTGGGGGAACGCAAGCTCAAGAACATCGCCCGTCCGGTCAGGGTCTTCGAGGTGTCCCCGGCCGAAACCCGGACGCGCAGGGTGCGCCTGCCGGACGGAGTGGCGGTGGAGCCGCGACGGCCATCGGTCGCCGTCCTTCCCTTCGACAACATGGGTGGCGACAGCGAGCAGGAGTACTTCGCCGACGGCGTGGTGGAGGACATCATTACCGCCCTCAGCCGCTTCAAGGACTTCGCCGTCATCGCCCGCAACTCCAGTTTCGTCTACAAGGGCAGGGCGGTGGACGTGCGCGAGGTCTCGCGCGAACTGGGCGTGCGCTACCTGCTCGAAGGCAGCGTCCGCCGCGCCGGCACCAGGCTGCGGATCACGGCGCAGCTGATTGACGCCGCGACTGGCGCGCATCTGTGGGCCGACAAGTTCGACGGCACGCTCGAGGACGTGTTCGATTTTCAGGATCGGATCACCGGTACCGTCGCTTCGCTGGTCGAGCCGACGATCCGCTGGGCAGAGATCGAGCGTTCGCGCCGCGAGCGGCCGGACAGCGTCGAAGCCTACGATCTCTACCTGCGCGCCCTGCCGATGCACCTGTCGCAGACCGTGGCGGCCAATGCCGAAGCCATTGCCCTGCTGCTCAGGGCGATCGAGTTCGAGCCGCACAACCCGACCTACCTGGTCTATGCCGGCAATGCGCTGCTGCATCGCTCGGCACAGGGCTGGCCGGCGATCGGCGCCGACGACCACCAGCGCGGCATCGGGCTCGTCGAACAGGCCCTGGCCCACGCGCGCGACGATGCCGTAATCCTCAGTCTCGCCGCCATGATGCTGATCCACAACCTCAGGGACTATGACCGCGGGCTGGAACTCAGCCGTCGGGCGGTCATGCTCAACCCCAACAATCTCAGCGTCATGATGTTTGCCGGCATCGCCCAGCTGCATGTGGGCGATCTTGACGAGGCCATTGCCTGCAGCGAGCACGCCATCCGGCTGAGCCCGGCCGTCGACGGTGCGCACTGGCCGCTGACGGCCATCGCCCACGCCCACCTGATCCGCGGCGACTACGAACGGGCCATCGCCTGGGCCAAGCGCTCCGTCTCGTCCAACCCGAGCTACGTCTGCACCTACTGGATGCTGGCCGCCGCCAACGCCCATCTGGGGCGTCTCGACGAGGCGCGCCGCCACGTCGCCGCCCTCAAGCGCCTCGCGCCCGAGACCAGTATCGCGCGCATCTGGGCAGGGCAGCCGCAGAAGCTTCCGGAGCGGCTGTCGGCCGTGCTCGACGGGCTTCGCCTCGCCGGCCTCGACGAGGTTTGATCAGGTCCCTCGCGGCTTGGCGCGTGCGGTGGCGGCCGCCTTGAGCGGATCGTCCGGCCAGTAGTGGCGCGGATAGCGGCCCCTGAGGTCCTTGGCCACGTCCTTCCAGCTGCCGCGCCAGAAGCCGGGCAGGTCGCGTGTCGTCTGGATGGGCCGGTGCGCCGGCGAGAGCAGCACGAGCAGCAGCGGCACCCTTCCCCCGGCGACGGCCGGATGGCGGTCGAGCCCGAACAGTTCCTGCACGC
The DNA here is from genome assembly GCA_041916695.1 of Devosia sp. GTDB lineage: Bacteria > Pseudomonadota > Alphaproteobacteria > Rhizobiales > Devosiaceae > Devosia_A. The sequence continues at coordinate 6,036 of JAYRZA010000010.1, forward strand.
GCACCTCGAGCGCCGGACCGTTCTCGGCCGCGTAGTCGATGGGCAGGCGCGAGCCCGATGGCGCGTCGAAGTGGCTGGGCAGCAGCCGCTCGAGTTCCTGGCGCCGCGACCGGGGCAGCAGCGGCTCGAGTGCATTGCCCAGGTCGTCGGCACTGAGCTCGGCAAGTGCCGTGCGGCCGACGAGGGCCGGCGCGAGCCAGCCGACATCGGCGGCCAGCGCCGCGTCTGACAGGTCCGGCCAGTCCGTGCCGACCGTTGCCCTGAGGTAGGACGAGCGTCCGCGGAGCGCGAGCTGCTCGCGGCTCCACGGCAATTGCCCGAGCCCGGTCTCGGCGATGCCGCGCGCCAGCAGTTCGGCCGCCGCCACAGGATCTGCCGGGGCAACCGGCGCCTCGTCAAGGCGCAGCGCTCCAAGACGTCGCAGTCGACGGGCCCGCACCGATTTCGTGGCGCGGTCGAAGTTGAGTGTCACCTCCTCGACGATCGCGGTCCCGAATTGCTCCTCGATCTCGTCGCGTGCGATCGCCGCGGCGGCGCGGATGCGGCCGGTCGCGGCCGCGCCGGTCAGGTCGGCAACCACTAGATAGGATTCAGCGGCAAGCGCTTCGGTCGGCTCGAGCGAGGCGCCGCGGCCGGTTGCCAGCCGGAAGCGACCGCGCGCGCCGGCTGCCTGCGCCACGCGGTCGGGATAGGCGCGGGCGAGGTGGCGGCCGACACCACCACCGGTGCCGGCATTCCCGACCATGCTGGCCCAGCGCCGGGCCAGTCCGCGGGCCTCCTCCGCGCGCCGGCCGCGATCGCGGCGGAACCGCTCGAGCCGCTGCCCGATGTCGATCTCCTCGCCGCCGAGACCACGTTCGGTAAGGAGTACCGCAATCTCGGCGGCGGTGAGGGCGTCATCCTCGGACGCTGCGGCGTGCACCATGTGCGCGAGCCGCGGATGCAGCGGCAGGCGGGACAGCGCCTTGCCCTCTGTCGTAATGCGCGCCGCAGCATCGAGCGCGCCCAGTCCCCTGAGCAGCGCCATGGCCTCGGACCAGGCCGGTGCCGGCGGCGGATCGAGGAACCGCAGCTGGCCTGGATCGGTAATACCCCAGCTGGCGAGGTCGAGGACGAGGCCCGCGAGGTCGACCGCGAGAATCTCGGGGGTGTCGAACGGCGCCAGGGCCGCATTCTGGCCTTCGTTCCACAGCCGGTAGCAGACGCCCGGCGCCGTGCGGCCGGCGCGACCGCGACGCTGGTCGGCCGCAGCCCGGGAAACCCGCCTGGTTTCGAGCACCGTGAGTCCGGTGCCTGGTTCGTAGACCGGGACCCGGCGCAACCCGGAATCGATGACGACACGGATGCCCTCGATGGTCAGCGAGGTCTCCGCGATCGAGGTCGCCAGTACCACTTTTCGACGTCCCGCGGGGGCCGGCAGCACGGCGCGATCCTGCGCCTCCGCCGTCAGTTGTCCGAACAGCGGGGCGATGTCGGTGTCGCCGCTCACCCGTCCCTCGAGTCGTTCGGCCACGCGCGCAATCTCGGCCTGCCCGGGCAGGAACACGAGGAGCGAACCCGGCTCGTTGCGCAGCGCCTCCAGCGTCGCCGAGGCCACCTGGTCCTCGATCCGCATCGACGGGTCCGGGTCGCGATGGCGGGTTTCGATGGGAAACGCACGCCCGGCGCTCTCGATCAGCGGCGCGTCGCCCATCAGGGCGCCGACCCGTGCTCCGTCGATCGTTGCCGACATGACGAGGAGGCGGAGATCGTCCCTCAGCACCGCCGCATCAAGGGCGAGCGCCAGCCCCAGGTCGGCATCGAGGCTGCGCTCGTGGAACTCGTCGAACAGTACCGCCCCAACGCCGGCGAGTTCAGGATCGTCGAGCAGCATGCGGGTGAACACGCCCTCGGTGACCACCTCGATGCGGGTGCGCGCCGAGACCCGCGCGTCGAGTCGCACTCGGTAGCCGACCGTCGCTCCCACCTCTTCGCCAAGGCTCTGTGCCATCCGGCGCGCAGCGGCCCGGGCCGCCAGCCGGCGCGGCTCGAGCATGACGATGCGGCGGTCCCCGCGCCAGGGGGCGGACAGCAGGCTCAGCGGCACCCGGGTGGTCTTGCCGGCGCCTGGCGGGGCCACGAGCACGGCGGAGCGATGCGTCGCCAGAGCCTGGTGGAGCGCCGGCAGGACCTCATCGATGGGGAGAGGGATCGGCGGCATGGCCGCTACCTTGGTCAGAACGGACGGGTCGGCGCGCCGGTCAGATGACCGTCTTCAGCATGTCGAGCAACGAGCCGTCGAAACTCTCGTCGGCAACCGGTTCCGGAACCGTGCCGGCCTTGGTCACTGCCACCTCGGACCAGCCGATGACGATGGTGAAGCCGCCCACCTTGCGGTCCGCCACGAACCAGGGAACCATCACCGTATTGAAGGCGACCGGGGTGCTGCTGGACGGACTCACATAGCTGCGCTTGGTCTTGACGGTCTGGCCCTTCAGCGCCCGCTCGTATTCTTCCCTGCATTCGGGCGGCAGGTCGGGGAACAGCTGGGCCAGCGTCTTGCCCACCACCTCGCGCCGCTCGACGAAGCGATGCGCCTTGAGCCACATCACCGAGCAGTCGACGATCCGGAGCTTGTCGTCGACGATGGCAACCGGGGAGGGCATGTCGGCGACGAGGTCCTGGATGATGCGCAACCGCCCCTGCATCTGCAGCTCGCGTTCCATGTCGGCGGTCACATCGCGGCTGGCGCCGAACAGCTCGGTCACCTTTCCGTTGCGAACCCTCAGGTCGGCAATGGTCTCCACCATTCGAACCGGTCCGTCGGCGCGACCGACCCGCAGCCGGCAGTGGAAGCCGCGTCGACCCTCGAGCGATTGGGCGATCAGTGTCAGCAGCTTGCCGCGATCCTCCGGGTGATAGGCCTTGACCATCTCCTGCAGCGGCAGGGCGCCGCTGCCGAGCGGCAGGCCGAGCAGTTGCGCCACCTTGTCGGAGAGGATCACGCTGCCCGGAAACACCACCTTCCACTGCCCGTAGCCGGATTGCTGCTCATAGAGCTGCAGTACGCGGTCCGCCTCGACGATCGAGGCGTCTGGCTCGATCATGGCGAACGAGTCCGATGCGGTAGCGATCAGCTGTTTGGCGAACATGGCAACGTCATCAAATTCGGGTGATGAACGCTACGGCCAGTTCGGTTAACCAATCGTTCGCTGGCGTATGGACTGCATCGGCTGCGCCACCAGGCCGCCGCGAGTCTGGGCGAGCGCGCGTGCCTGCCGCGCCGGCAGCGGCTGGCTGAACAGGTAGCCCTGCGCCTCGTTGCACCCCTCGGTGGCAAGGAACATTAGCTGCTCGAAGGTTTCGACGCCCTCTGCCGTGACGCGCGAGCCCATCGAGCGGCCCAGCCCGATGATGGCCCGCACGATGGCGACGGAGTCGGCGGCCTGCGGCAGGTCGGAGACGAACGAGCGGTCGATCTTGATCTTGTCGAAGGGAAAGCGCCTCAGGTAGCTCAGCGAGGAGTAGCCGGTGCCGAAATCGTCCAGCGCCACCCTGACGCCCGCCTGGTGTAGCGCCCGCAGTTCGTCGATGGCGCCGGTGCTGTCATCGAGCAGCACCGACTCGGTGATCTCGAGCTCGAGCCGCGCCGGCGCGAGCCGGCTGCGCCCCAGCGCGGCGTCGACCGCACCGCGCACTGCCTTGGACCGGAACTGAGCCGGCGACAGGTTGACGGCGACCGACAGCTCGCCGGGCCAGCGCGCAGCCTCCCGGCAGGCTTCCTCGAGCACGAAGGCCCCGATATCCTCGATCAGGCCGGATTCCTCGGCAAGCGGGATGAACACCGAGGGGGCAACCGGTCCGCGCGACGGCGAGTCCCAGCGCAGCAGGGCCTCGAAGCCGGTCAGCCGGTTGCTGCCGATCTCGATCTGAGGCTGGTAGACGAGGTGCAGTTCGTGGCGCGCCAGGGCCAGTCCGAGGTCGCGCTTCATCTCGCGCCGCTCGCGCAGTTGCCGGTCCATTTCGGGCTCGAAGAAGCGGTAGTCCCGGCCTTTGTCGGCCTTCACCCGGTAGAGCGCCAGGTCGGCACAGTGCAGTATGGCGTCCGAGCCGCGCCCGTCGCGTGGCGCGATGGCGATGCCGATGCTGGCCCCGATCGCCACCTCCTCGCCTTCCAGGTCAAAAGGCGCCGAGATGGTGTCGAGCAGTTGCTGGGCCGCCGTGCCCGCCTGTTCGGGTCGGTCGACCCGCAGCAGTATGGCAAACTCGTCCCCACCGAGGCGGGCCGCAAGACAGTTGTCGCCGGCCGCGCGACGCAGGCGATCGGCCACCTGGGTCAGCAGCGCGTCGCCGGCGCGGTGTCCCATCGTGTCATTGATGAGCTTGAAGTCGTCGAGGTCGAGCGAGAACACCGCGAGATTCCCGCCGGCCGGCAACTCCTGCAGCGCACTCACCAGCCGCTCATGGAATTGCACCCGGTTGGGCAGGCCGGTAAGTGCATCGTGGCGGGCGAGGTGGGCAATTTGCTCCTGCGCAAGGCGCCGTTCGGTGACGTCGCGGAAAAAGATGATCAGCCCGGCGGAGCTGCCATACGCCTGAACCTCGAACCAGGCCCGGGCGCTCGGCAGGTAGTCCTCGAAGGCGATGGAGCGCTGCTCGGCCAGTGCCTGCCGGTAGCGGACGAAGAAGGGCTCCGCGTCGACCGGATCGAACAGGTCCCGGATGTCGCGGCCGATGAACGGAGCGTTGCCCTGCTGCGGAAACACCGACATGGCGCGTCGGTTCATGTAGGTCACCCGCCAATCGGCATCGACGCTGATGACACTGTCCATCGTGCTCTCGAGCACGTTGGCAAGGCGGCGGGAGGAGGCGCCCACCTCGACTTCGTTCCGCTTGGCCTCGGTCACGTCGCGTGACATGGCGAGGACGCGCTTGACCCGGCCTTCGCCATCGAGGATGGGCGACAGGGACAGGTCCCACCAGCGTGGCGCGCCCTTGGCCGTCGGGCCGAACAGGGTCTGGCGTGTAGCATCGCCGCGCAGCGCCAGCTGGATGGCACCGTGCACCGCCGGCGCCACGTCTTCCGGCCAGAAGCTGGCAAACGGCCGGCCGACAATCGCGGCCGGGTCGTCGACCTCCATGATCCGCACGCCGGGCCCGTTGATGAAGATCAGTCGTCCATCGCTATCGAGCACTTCGATCGCTACGGCGCTCGCCTCGAGGATTGACCGGGCGAACTCCTCGCTGTCCCTGAGGGCGGCCTCGACCTGGCGCCGGTCGTGGATGTCCTCGAGCGTGCCGTACCAGCGTACGATCCGCCCCTCTGCGTCGCGGCGCGCGGCGGCGCGGGCGCGCATCCAGCGATAATCGCCCGACTTGACGCGGACACGATATTCCACATCGACGGGCTCGCCCGTCGCGAGGCAATGCGACCACAGCTCGATGGTCGCCGGAACATCGTCCGGATGCAGCGCGCTCAACCAGCCCTGTCCAAGCGCCTCCGATTGCGACAGCCCAACGCTGTCGAGCCAGCGCGGACCGACTTCGATGATCGTGCCGTCGGGCGCCGCGAGCCAGGGGATCTCCGGGTTCAATTCCACCGCGGTGCGGTAGTGGTCGATGCTCTCGCGCAGCGCCTGGTCGGTCTGGCGGGCTCGGGTCACGTCCTGCACGATGATCTGGACGAGTTGCGTCGGCTGGGCATCGTCGCCTGGAAAGGCGGTTGCGGCATAGACGCGTGGTGCGCGGCCGGGGATGTCGATGCCGAACTGGAAGCTCGATACGCTGCGGCGGCGCGCCACCGCACGCAGCCGCCGCTTCACGCGCGTGCGGTCGGCCGGTCGAATCCGCTCCAGCACGGCTTCGAGCGGCAAGCCCTGCGCAATCGGCTCGGTCCCCGACACCGTGATGGCATGGTGGACGCGGTTTCGCTCGGGTCGCCACATCCAGATGGAGATGCCGGCCGTTTCCTGGAGCCGGCGCAGCGTGTCGGGCGACAGGTCCAGTCCCGAGATTGCTCCCTGCTCGGCGGATTGCGATGACTGAACGAAGTGGTCTTTGCTCGGCATACCGTCCTCTACACCGGAGATGCTAAGCAACAGGCGCAGCCAAACTGTTAATTGCAGCGTCGCCGGTACAGTGCTGGCGCGGCGACGCAGCTTGTTCTGCGAGCTTGGTTAAGTGTTGGTGAGTGGTCCTATGCGGGTTTGCTTGCCTATGCCCACTCGCCGCGGCGCATGACCGGCACCGTTGTGCCATCCAACTTGATGCCGTCGATGTCGATCTGGTCCGAGCCGATCATCCAGTCGATGTGGATCAGGCTCTTGTTGCCGCCCCGCGCAGCAATCTCGTCGGGGGTGAGCTTGGTCCCGCCCACGAAGCAGTCAGCATAGCACTGGCCGAGCGCGATATGGCTCGCTGCATTCTCGTCGAACAGCGTGTTGTAGAACAGGATACCGCTCTTCGAGATCGGCGAGGAGTGCGGCACCAGCGCTACCTCGCCGAGCCGCCGCGCACCCTCGTCGGTGTCGAGCACCTTGTTGAGCACGGCCTCGCCCTTGCTGGCGCGTGCCTCCACGATCTTTCCGGCGGCAAAGCGCACCTCGATGTTGTCGATCAGCGTGCCCTGGTGGCTGAGCGGTTTGGTCGAGCGCACGAAGCCCTCGACGCGGTGCGCATGCGGAGTGGTGAACACTTCCTCGGTGGGGATGTTGGGGTTGCAGGTGACGCCGTTCTTGGCCTCCGAAGCTCCGCCCTTCCAACGATGTCCGTCGGCGAGCCCGATCGTCAGGTCCGTACCCGGACCGGTATAGTGCAGGGCGGAAAAAGCGTGGCCGTTGAGCCAGGTCCAGCGATCCTTGAGATGGGCATTGTGCGCCTTCCAGGCAGCGATCGGGTCCTCGACGTCTACCCGGCTTGCCGCAAAGATCGCGTCGGCCAGCTTGCGAACGGCGTCGTCCTCGGAGTCGTTCGGAAACACCAGCCTGGCCCAGCTCGGGTTGGGGTAGGAGACGATGTTCCAGTTGATGTCGAACCCGGTGATCTTCTCGAGCGCCGGGCGATAGGCGAGCGAGGTGGCGCGGTTGGCGCGTGCGACCTTGTCTGGGTCCTCCTTGCCGAGCAGCATCGGGTTGTCCCCCGAGATCGCCAGGCGGGCGGCATTGCGCGAGAACGCCGCCGCCATGCCCTCGAACAGCCACGCGGGCGCTCTGTCAAAGCTCTCGGAGGACGCGTTGCGGTAGCGCGCAAGGGTGATCTCCTCGTCCGAAAAGATCGGCTGAACGACGCCGGCGCCGGCCTTGTAGGCATGATGGGCGATCCTGCGCACCAGCGGCAGGGCGGCGATCGGGGCGGTCAGCACCAGATCCTGGCCCGCCTGCAGCTGCAGACCGACCTTGATCGCCACCTCGGCGAGCTTGTCGAGTTTGACGGGATCGATGGAGGGGAGGACCATGGCGGGGACTTTCTCGGGTAATCGGGAGCGACAGTGGTAGCGGGGGATGTGCGTCGATGCCAGCCCTCAGGCGGCCCTCAACACGGCAAGGAACTCGGCGCCATAGCGCCTGAGCTTGCTCTCGCCGATGCCCGCAATCGTCCCCAGTTCGGCAAGGGTCTGCGGCTTCTCGAGCGCCATGGCGCGCAGCGTGGTGTCGTGGAACACCACATAGGGCGGCACCCCCTGCGACTTGGCGATCGCGGCGCGCTCGGCCCTCAGCGCATCGAACAGGGCCTGGGCCTGGCCGGGAAGCTGCACGGCGTCCTGCAGTGCCCTCCGGGTCTCTGTCGCCCTGCGCGGCCGGTCGCGGCGGAACGTGATCTGCCGCTCACCGCGGAAGACCGGTCGGGCTTCCGCCGAGAGCTGCAGCGCGCCATAGGCGTGGTCGACGATCACCAGCCCCATGGCCGTCAGCTGCCGGATCACCGATTGCCAGGAGCGGCTGTCGAGGTCCCGGCCCTGGCCGAAGACCGGCTGGGTCTCGTGCCCGAACTGGGTGACCTTCTCGGTGACCCTGCCCACCAGTACGTCGACGATGTGTCCCGCCCCGAAGCGCTGGCCAGTGCGGTAGATGGCGGCCAGCGCCTTGACGGCCGCTTCGGTGCCGTCCCACGTCGCGACCGGCGCGAGGCAGGTATCGCAATTGCCGCACCGGCCGGAATGGGCCTCGCCGAAATGGACGAGGATGGCTTTCCGCCGGCATTCGGCGGTTTCGCACAGCGCCAGCAGTGCGTTTAGCTTCAGCCGCTCGACGCGCTTAACCTCGTCGGGGGCGCTGCCTTCGTCGATCATGCGCGAGCGCTGCGCCACATCGGCCATGCCATAGCACATCCAGGCCTCCGCCGGCAGGCAGTCGCGCCCGGCGCGCCCGGTCTCCTGGTAGTAGGCCTCGATCGAGGACGGCAGGTCGAGATGGGCGACGTAACGGACGTCCGGCTTATCGATGCCCATACCGAAGGCCACAGTCGCGACGAGGCAGAGCGCCTCCTCCTTGAGGAAGGCGTCCTGGTTGGCGCTGCGCTCGGACCCAGACATGCCGGCATGGTAGGGCAGGGCCCGGATACCCTGCTTGTTCAGCCACTCGGCGGTGTCGTCGACCTTGTTGCGGCTGAGGCAGTAGACGATGCCGGAACTGCCGGCGTGCCGCGCGAGGAAGCTCTTCAGCTGGGCCCGCGCATTGTCGCGCTCGACGATCGAGTAGCTGATGTTCGGCCGATCGAAGCTCGAGGTGAAGATGCGCGCTCCGGCCAGGCCCAGCCGGTCGATGATGTCGTCGCGCGTCACCGGGTCGGCGGTGGCCGTCAGCGCAATGCGCGGCACCCCCGGATAGTCCTGGGCGAGGCCCGACAGCTGCCGGTACTCGGGTCGGAAATCGTGGCCCCACTGGCTGACGCAATGCGCTTCGTCGATGGCGATGAGCGCAATCGGCACCCCCTGCATCATCGCCTTGAAGCCGGGCAGCACCAGCCGCTCAGGGGCGACATAGAGCAGGTCGAGGCGTCCCGCCCTGAGTTCGCGCAAGGTACGCGACGAGTCTTCGCCCGACACCGACGAGTTGAGAGTCGCGGCATTGACCCCAGCCTGCCGCAGCGCTTCCACCTGGTCGCGCATAAGTGCAATCAGCGGCGAAACGACGATGCCGACGCCCGGCCGCGCCAGCGCTGGCAGCTGGTAGCACATCGATTTTCCCGCTCCGGTCGGGAACAGCACCACCGCGTCGCCGCCGGCGGTGACGTGGCGCACCACCTCTTCCTGCTGGCCACGGAAATGCTGGTGGCCGAACACGGTCCGGAGGATGTCGAGGGGATCGCGCGGGGTCGACTCAGGCATGGCGACAAGAGTCTGAAGATGAAGGACGGGGTCAAGGGGCCGGGCGAACGTCCAGCGAGGCCCGGGCGTGGAAATGGCGAACGATGGAGACGCTTTGCCACCGAACAGTCGGGACACCGGGGGCGCTGACATGTTAGCACTGACGCCTATCCTCCCGCCGGGTTCGCTCCGGCTGCATCGTTTGCCGGACCAGCAATTGACCGACGCCAGCACGGCGGCGCGCAGCGCCGCGACCACCACCACCCTTTCGATCATCCTGGCCGTCAGCTTCGGGCATCTCGTCAACGACGTCATGCAGTCGCTGCTCTCGGCGATCTACCCGATCCTCAAGCAGAACTATGGTCTCGACTATGTGCAGATCGGCCTGCTGACCTTCACCTTCCAGGTCACCGCCTCGCTGCTTCAGCCGGCCATCGGCATGTACACCGACAAGCGCCCGATGCCGTACTCACTTCCCGTTGGTATGGCCTCGAGCCTCGTCGGTCTCATCATCCTGGGCCTTGCCGGCAGCTACTGGCTGCTGCTGCTCGGTTCGGCCTTTGTCGGTCTGGGCTCGGCGATTTTCCACCCGGAGTCGAGCCGGGTGGCGCGGCTCGCATCGGGCGGGCGGCACGGTCTCGCGCAGTCGCTTTTCCAGGTCGGAGGCAATGCCGGTTCGGCGCTGGGCCCGCTGCTCGCCGCCTTCATCGTCGTGCCGCGCGGGCAGTGGAGCGTCAGCCTGTTCGCGCTCGGCTCCCTGGTCGGCATCTTCGTTTTGTGGCGGGTCGGGCGCTGGTATGCCGAGCACCGGCGCGCCAATGCCGGTCGCATGCCGCCGAGCACGGCGCTGCTGTTCGACCGGCGCACCACCGCCATCGCACTGATTGTGCTCACGGTGCTCACCCTGACCAAGAACGCCTACATGGCGAGCCTGTCGAGCTACTACACGTTCTTTCTGATCGACAAGTTCTCTGTCGGTGTGCAGGACGCGCAACTGCTGCTCTTCGTCTATCTGGGCGCCTCGGCGCTGGGTGTCTTCCTCGGCGGCCCGATCGGCGACCGCTTCGGGGCCAGGTTCGTGATCTGGTTCTCGATCCTGGGCGTCCTGCCGTTCACCCTCGCGCTCCCCTATGCCGATCTCACCTGGACCGTGGTCCTGACCGTCGTTATCGGGCTGATCTTCTCGTCGGCGTTTTCTGCGATCGTGGTGTTTGCCCAGGAGCTGATGCCGGGTCGCGTCGGGATGATCGCGGGCATATTCTTCGGGTTCGCCTTCGGGGCGGGTGGCATCGCCGCCGCCGCGCTCGGCGCGCTCGCCGATGTCACCAGCATCGAGTACGTCTACTGGCTGTGCTCCTTCATGCCGCTCGCCGGTCTGCTGACGGTGTTCCTGCCCAGGATGCACCACAAGGTGCGTTGACGGCTCTGCGGATCAGATCGGCAGCAGGCAGACCGGCTTTTCGAGTGCGAAGACCTTCCCGTTCGGGGCCAGCGTACCGTCGGGCGCGACATCGAAGCTGACGAGGCTGTCGGACTTCTGGTTGGCGACGACGAGGTGCGTGCCGATCAGGATGAAGAAGCGCGGCCAGTCGCCGCCGCACGGGATGATCTGCTTCAGGCCGATACTGCCGTCATCGGCGATCGCGAACACCGCAATCGAGTTGTGGCCCCGGTTTGACACATAGACCCTGTCACCCGCCGCGTTGATGGCGATATGGGCGCCGTAGGAGGTGCCCGAGAACCCCTCCGGCAGCGCCGAGAGCGCGTTGATGCGGGTGAGCGTGCCGTCCGGTTCGCGCCTGAGGGCCGTGAGGATGTTGGCGTACTCGGTCCACAGGTAGGCAAAGCGGCCGCCGGGGTGGAAGACGAGATGCCGGGGGCCGGACTGCGCCGGCATGGCGTAGGCCGTCTCCGGCCCGCCGGTGAAGGTCCCGCCGGCATAGGGGAAGCTGCGGACCTCGTTGTGGCCGAGATCGACGGCATAGAGCCGGTCGCCCTCGGGCGACCACTGCGTCCAGTGGGCGTGTCCCAGTTCGTGCGGCTGCGCGCCGCGCAGCACGGTCGGGCCCGGTCGGAGCGCCCCGGTCGAGCCATCGATCGCAAAGACCGGTACCGAGTCGTCGCCGTAGTTTGCCACCGCGAGCTGGCTGCCCTTCGGGCTGAGTCGCAGATAGCAGGGGTAGTTCGCCCCGGTGGGCTGATAGCCGAGCGGGGTGACGCTGCCGAGATCGGCGGCAAGGGTGAACGCGCCGACCCTGGCGGCCATTTCGTCGGTGACATAGACGGTGCGCGACGCCGACGAGAAGGCGATCCACGACACGTCGGGGGTTCCGGCGTAGGCGCGCACCAGTTCGAAGGCGCCGCTGGTCCCGTCAAAGCTCAGCAGCTTGAGCCCGGCGCCCGAGCCCTCGGTGTAGGAACCGGACAGCAGACCGAGCCTCGTCATGGTGATGCGCCTCCTCGCTTGGCCGGCGAAGTCATAGTGCGCTTCCGGCCGGGGCCGCAACGGTTTTCGGCCAGGAGGAACGACCGATCAGGGGCAAGGAGCCGCCAGACTCCCGCGCGCCTATAACATCGACAGCAGCCGCGCGACCTCGTCCCCCGAACTTGCCCAGCTGGCCACCAGGCGCACCAGCGTCTCCCCCGGCGCCGGCCGTTGCCCTGCCGACAGCGAGTCGGCCGGCCACTCGTGCAGCGAACCGCCCGCCGCACGGATCGCCGCCACACTGCTCTCGGTCAATACCGCGAACACTTCGTTGGCCTCGCTCTCCCAGCCGAGTCGGGCCCACCTTGATGTCCTGAGGCCCTCCCTGAGCCGTTCCGCCACGGTATTGGCGTGTCCCGCCCATCGCAGCCAGTTGTCGTCGGCGAGGTAGGCCTCGAACTGCGCCGCGACGAACCGCGCCTTCGAGAACGTCTGCCCCGCCCGCTGCCGCCGCGCCGCCAGGTCGCGGAGTTTATCGGGCGAGAACACCACGATCGCCTCTGCCGCCCAGCAGCCGTTCTTGGTGCCGCCGAAGCTCATCACGTCCACGCCGCTGCGCCAGGTGAGGTCGGCCGGGCTCGCCCCCGTCGCGGCGACGGTATTGCCGAAGCGGGCGCCGTCGAGATGCACCGCCAGCCCGGCCGCGCGCGCCGGAGCCGTTAGCGCTGCTATCTCGATGGGTCGATAGACCGTGCCCAGTTCGGTTGCGTTGGTGAGGCTCAGCGCCACCGGCGCCCCGAACCTGCCCCCGGCGGGATAGCGGGCCAGGGCGTCGATCACTTCCCGAGGCTGCAGCTTTCCGGCCACGTGCGGCAGCGCGATGAGCTTCATGCCGCCCGACTGGAACTCGGTCGCCCCCCACTCGTCGGTGGTGATGTGCGCTTCGCTCGAGCACAGCACCAATCCGCCTGGCCGGCTGAGCGCGGCGAGCCCCAGCGAGTTCGACGCCGTGCCGGTGGCGGTGAACCACACCTCCACCTCGCGTTCGAACAGCGCCGCGAACTGTGCCGTAACCCTCCGTGTCAGTGCGTCGTTCCCATAGGCCGGGGCTATTCCCTGATTGGCCCGGCCCAGCGCCGCCATCACTTCGGGCGTCGCTCCGGCCCAGTTGTCACTCGCAAAATGCACGTCATCGCTCCGCTCTCTGGCGGCCCGCTCCTATCACGCCACCGGACTCCTGGTAACCCATCCGCGATCCTAAAGGGATCTGGTGGGGTGTGGAGCCATCGACAAAAAGCGTGCCAGGGCTCCCGCCCCCTAGCGCCGAATCTGCGGCTGGCTATGATCAGGCGCAGGAGACCCCCACCCATGCGAGCCATATCCTGTACCGCGCCCGAGCAACTGGCGCTGATCGACATCGACCGCCCGGAACTCCGGCCCGGCTGGGTGCGCGTCGCCGTGCGCCACATCGGCATCTGCGGCACCGACTACCACATCTTCGAAGGCAACTTCCCTTACTTCGAATATCCGCGCGTCATCGGTCACGAGCTGAGCGGCACCGTCGTCGATCCCAATGGCAGCGATTTCGCCGCCGGCGACCCGGTGGTGATCAACCCCTATCTCACCTGCGGCACTTGTCCCGCCTGCCGCGAGAACCGCGCCAATTGCTGCGAGACGCTCAAGGTCATCGGCGTCCATGCTCCCGGCGGCATGACCGAGGAGATCGTCATGCCCGCCGGGAATCTCTACAGGGCCGAGGGGATCTCTCTGCGCGACGCCGCCATGGTCGAATTCCTCGCCATTGGGGCCCATGCCATCCGGCGCACTGGCGAGCTGAAATCGGGCAGCCGCGCCATCGTCGTGGGATCGGGTCCGATCGGCCTCGGCGTCGCCTTCTTCGCCCGCATTGCGGGGGCCGACGTCACGGTCGTCGATGCGGCGCCGGACAAGATCGAGGCCACCCGGTCGCTCGGGTTCCGCACCTTTCCGGTCGCCGAGACCGAAGGCAGCGAGTTCGCCGCCATCCGCGGCACAGGCTTCGACGCGGTGTTCGATGCGACCGGCTCCATCCGAGCCATGAACGCCTCGCTTTTCCATACCCGCAACGGCGGGAGCTACACCTTGGTCGGCGTCATCAAGGGTGATCTGGTCTTTCCGGACAGCGAAGTGCACCGGCGCGAACTCACCATCCGCGCCTCGCGCAACGCCATCAAGGCCGATTTCGAGCACGTCATGGCCTCCATCCGCCAGGGCCTGATCCCCACCGACCGGCTCGCGACGCATGCCACGACCCTGGACCGGGTCCCCGCCGACATGCCCGTCTGGGCCCACGACCGCACCGGCGTGATCAAGGCCGTGGTCACGGTGTAGTCCCGGCCCGACCGGGCTTGTGTTTGCGCTCGTGTCTCCCCCACCCGCGGTGTCACACCGGCGCGGGCCGGGGCCCAACCTGAGATGCGGCCCCGCTGCTGAGCGTGCGGAACGCGCTGGGTTCCGGCCTCCGCCGGGGGAGGGCCATCGCATATGCGATCAGGCACCGGCCAGGAGGTTGGCTCCCTTCTCCCTCAAGGGGAGAAGGACGACCCGAATGCCCTCAAGGCCACATGGAATTGCCAGCATCCACGAGGGAGGCGGATCGCCAGAGGCGGCCTCGTGCGCCGCGCCTACTCCGCCTTTGCCCAGCCTACCGCCTTGGGCGTGACGTCGAGCGAGATCTCCTCCGAGCCGAGCAGCCGCGCGACCACCTCTGGCGGGTCCTTGACCACGTGCACGCCTGAGACCGTGTCCACCTTGGTGTCGCGCAGTCCCTTGACGATCGCCACGACGTGCTCGGGATTGATGTAGATGACCCCGTCGGGGGTATCGAGCTTGACAAGGCGCATTGGTGATCTCTCCGGTCTGGATTCTGGCCGGTGGCCATCATCGCCGGTGCAGGTTAAGCATCCGGCCAAGACCGTCCTCCGCGACGCGAAGAGTGGAGTCTGCCATGCACGCCGCCCAAGACGTCCTCGACTTCTGGTTCGTCGAGCATGGGGAGAAGGACTGGTTCGGCGGCAAACCGGAGTTTGACGCGGCACTGGCGGCGCGCTTTCCCCGGGCGCTGCGATCCGCCATCCGCGGCGAAGCCGCCTTCTGGCGTGCCAGCCCCTCTGGCCAACTGGCCGAGATCATCGTGCTCGATCAGTTCTCGCGACAGCTGTTCCGGGGCCGCGCGGAGGCCTTCGCCTCCGATCCTATGGCGCTCGATCTCGCCCGCGCCGCCATCGCCGCCGGCGACGACCTCAGGCTAGAACCGCGTCGCCGCCAGTTCGTCTACATGCCCTTCATGCACGCCGAGTCGCTTTCGGTGCACGAGGCCGAGGCCATTCCGATCTTCGCGCGCCACGGCGACGCGGGGCTGCTCGCCTACGAGATGGCCCATGTCGAAGTGCTGCGCCGTTTCGGCCGCTACCCGCGCCGCAATGCCGCCCTTGGACGCCCGTCCACCCCCGCCGAACTCGACTACATCGCCTCCGGTACCGGGATGTTCTAGTTCCGCCGCACCAGTGCCATGTCGACCAGCGCCCCCTTGTGGCCGATCACCACCCCGGCGACGCGATGTGCGTCGCGCGCCGCCTCCACCGGGTCGGCACCGCGCGCCCGGGCGCCAAGATAGCCGCCATTGAACGAGTCGCCGGCCCCCGTGGCGTCCACCACCCTCGCTGCCCTGGTTGCCGGTACATGTTCGCGCCGGCCGTCGCGAGTCGCGACCAGCGCCGGCTCGGCCCCGTTCTTGACCACCACTTCACTGGCTCCGATCGCAAGGTAGCGCTCCGCCGTCGCCTCCGGCGAGGCATCGCCGAACAGGGGCGCTTCGTCCGGGTGGGTGGGCAGCACGATGTCTGCAATCGTCGCCGCCGCCGTCAGCGTCGATGCCATGATCCCCGGCGAGGTCCACAGCGCCGGCCTGAGGTTGGTGTCGAACACCACCTGCGCGCCCGCCTCCCGCGCCGCGACGATGGCCTGCATCAGTCGCCCTCGCGCCCGTGGCGCGAGGATCGCCATCGAGATGCCCGAGAAATATACCGTGTCTGCGCCGACCAGCGCCGCGCCGAGGGCCTCGGCGTCGTCGGCCAGCAGCTTTGCCGCGCTCTGCCCGCGCCAGTACGTGAAGTGCCGGTCGCCATGCGCCTGGTGGATCAGGTAGAGTCCGGGGCGACGGCCGGGGATGGTCTGGATGCGGTCGGTGCCGATCCCCGCCCTTTGGATGAAGGCTCGCATTTCGGCGGAATACATGTCGTCGCCGAGTGCCGTGACATAGTCGACCTGCCAGTCCTCGGGCAGCATCGCCCGCGCGTACCAGGCCGTATTGAGCGTATCGCCGGCGTAGCCGAGCCGATACAGGCCCTCGTCGCCGCCGCTCATTTCGATCATCGCCTCGCCGACGCTCACGAACCGCTTGCTCAATGCCGCTCCCTCCCCGATCCGCTCGCTTATGCCGGGCTTGGCGCCGCGGTGCAACGGTCGGCGGGCCGCACTGGCACAGTCGCTGGCACTCCGCTATTGGTCCGTCCCGGGGGAGGCCGCCTGCCCCTGTGGGAGATCAGAGATGCCGCGCCTCAGCAACGAAGCTGTCCACGCCGACCCCGTTCCGCAGGGTGACCTCATTCTGCCGAACTACCGGCGGGAACGTGTCACGCCCGGCATTGTCCATCTCGGCATAGGCGCCTTTCACCGCGCCCACATGGCTGCCTATGTTGATGATCTGCTTGCGGAAAATCCGGGCTGGGGCATCATCGGCGCTTCGCTGCGCCGCCCCGACACGCGCGATGCGCTGGCCCCGCAGGACTTCCTCTACACCCTCGCCATCCGCGACGCCTCCGGTACCCGTTGCCGCATCATCGGCTCCATCCTCGACGTGCTCGATGCCTCATCCCAGCGTATCCAGCTCATTGGAATCATGGCGGATCCGAGGATCCGAATCGTCTCGCTGACCGTCACCGAGAAGGGCTATTGCCACGACCCCGCGACGGGCGCCCTCGACGAGGAGCATCCTGACATCGTCCACGATCTTGCCCACCCCGAAGCTCCCGTCAGCGCACCCGGCATCATCGTCGCCGCGCTCGATCTGCGCCGCCGGCGCGGCCTTCTGCCGTTCACCGTGATGAGCTGCGACAATCTCCCCTCGAACGGCAGGACCGCCGGGCGCATCGTTACCCGCTTCGCTCAGCTGCGCGATCCCGCCTTGGCCGCCTACGTCGAGACCGTCGCCTTTCCTTCGACCATGATCGATCGCATCGTACCGGCGACCACCGACGCCGATCGTGACATCGTGCGCCAGATCACCGGGCTCGACGACGCCTGGCCGATCATGACCGAGCCGTTCACGCAGTGGGTCATCGAGGATCGCTTCCCGGCCGGCCGCCCACCCTTCGACAGGGCGGGTGCCCAACTGGTCGACGATGTCGAGCCGTTCGAGCTGATGAAGCTGAGGATGCTCAACGGCAGCCACTCGACCATGGCCTATTTGGGGTATCTGGCGGGTCACCAGTACGTCAGCGAGGCCATCGCCGATCCGGCCATCCTGAGGCTCATCCACGGCATGATGACGGAGGAGGCGATGCCGACCCTGCCGATGGCGCAGCCTGTGCTCGAGGCCTATCGCGACCAGCTCCTCGCCCGTTTCGCCAATCCCGCCCTCAAGCACCGCACCTGGCAGATCGCCATGGACGGCACCCAGAAGCTGCCGCAGCGCCTCCTCGGCACGATCCGCGACCGGCTCGCGCGAGGGAAGGGGATCTCCCGCCTCGCGCTCGGCGTCGCGGCCTGGATGCGCTATGTCACAGGTACCGACGAAGCGGGCCAGCCCATCGATGTCAGGGATCCGCATGCCGCCCGCCTGCGCCAGATCGCCGATCTGGCGGGGCGCGATGCCGAACGGCTGGCGGCGGGCCTTCTCGCGGTCACCGAGGTGTTCGGCACGGACCTCCCTGGGAACCCGGCCTTCGTCGGGCCGGTAGTCAAGAACCTGAAATCGCTGCTGGAAACCGGTGCGAAGGCGACGGTGGCAGCGGCCGGGAGCTAGCAGTCGGACGTCCTTCTCCCCCTGAGGGAGAAGGTGGCGCAAAGCGCCGGACGAGGGTTGTCCCCCCCCTGCGTAGCGGGGGGGGCGATCAGCCAAGCCCTAGCTACAGCCGCCCGTCCATGGCGCGATCGAAGATCTCCAGCGCCCGCCCCTTGGTGAGTTCGATGGGGTTGCCACCGGCGGTCGGGTCCACGATTGCCATGTCGCCGATGAGGTCGCGCTTGTCGGTGTCTACCTTGAACTCGCGCAGCGTGTTGGGTACCCCCAGCTTGGCGCGCAGCGCATTGATGGCGTGCAGGAATCCATCGAAGTTCGGGGCCAGCCCGCAATAGGCCGAGAGCCGCGCGATCCGCGCCTCGATGGCGTCGCGGTTGACCACCAGCACGTAGGGCATGAAGACCGCATTGGTCATGCCGTGATGGGTGTCGTACAGCGCCCCGACCGGATGGCTCAACGCGTGAATGGCACCCAGCCCCTTCTGGAACGCAGTCGCCCCCATGGCAGCGGCGCTCATCATGTGCCCCCGCGCCTCGATGTCATTGGGGTCGGCGGCCACCTTGGCTAGGTTCTCGAGCACGAGGCGGATGCCCTCGACGGCAATGCCGTCCGCCAGTGGATGGTAGCCCGGTGCACAATAGGCCTCGAGGCAGTGCGCCAGCGCGTCGAACCCCGTCCCCACCGTGATGAAGCGCGGCATCCCGACCGTCATCTCGGGGTCGGCGATCACTACCTTCGGCATCATCAGGGGGTGGAAGATCACCTTTTTGGTGTGCGTCGTCTCATCGGTGATCACCCCGGCACGACCCACTTCCGAGCCGGTACCCGCCGTCGTCGGCACTGCCACGATCGGGTAGATGCCCCTGGGATCGGCGCGCGTCCACCAGTCGCCGATATCCTCGAAGTCCCACATCGGTCGCGTCTGCCCCGCCATGAAGGCGATCACCTTGCCGACGTCGAGTCCCGAGCCGCCCCCGAAGGCGATCACTCCGTCATGCCCGCCGCGCCGCAACACCTCGACGCCTGCGTTCACGTTGGCCGAGATCGGGTTGGGCTTGACCTCGGCGAACAGCCCGACCTCGATGCCGGCGTCCTTGATGAGCTTGAGCGTATTCTGCGTCACGGGCAGGTTCGCAAGCCCGGCATCGGTCACCAGCAGCGGCTTGGCGATCCCCGCCGCCTTCAGTGCCTCGGGCAGCTCCTTGATCCGTCCGGCCCCGAACTTCACGGCGGTGGGGTAGTTCCAGTTAGCCTTGGTCGTCATGTCCTAGTCTCCCGATGCCCGGCTTCCCGCCGAGCGATGGCGCCTTGGGCGCCCGATCCATGATGTCGTCCCGACGCAGGCCGGGCCTATCCGGAACTCCGCCTCCGGTGATGGGCACAAGAGTATCCTCGTCACCCCCACGCCGCGAACGGAGGACCTGCCGGCCTCACACCGCCCTGAGGTGATAGCTCTTCGGTTGTGTCAGGTTCTGGTAGCCGATCTCGCTCAGCGCGCCACCCTTGCCGGTGTCCTTGACCCCGGTCCAGACCAGGGCCGGATCGAGATAGTCGCAACGATTGGCGAACACCGTCCCGGTTTCCACCTTTGCGCCGATCCGCGCCGCCGCATCGAGATCGTCCGTCCAGATCGAGGCGCTCAGCCCGTAGGGGCTGTCGTTCATCAGTTGGATCGCCTCGGCGTCGTCGGCAACCTTCATGATGCCGACCACCGGGCCGAAGCTCTCCTCGCGCATCACGGACATCTGGTGGTTGACGCCGGTGAGCACCTCCGGCGCGAGATAGGGTGAACCCTCCTCGTCGAGATCGTGCTTGGTGTTGAGGTGGGCCTTGGCCCCCTTGCGCAGTGCCTCGAGCGTCTGGCCCCGCACCAGGTCGGCAAAGCGGGGTGTCGCCATCGGCCCGACCAGGGTGTCCGCGTCGAGCGGATTGCCGAGCGTCCACCCCCTCGCCACCTCGATGAAGCCGGCGACGAAACGGTCGTAGACAGCGGCATGCACATAGATTCGTTCCACCCCGCAGCAGCTCTGCCCCGAGTTGAAGAACGAGCCGTCGACGAGGTTTTCGACGGCGTAGTCCAGCTTGGCGTCGGCCCGGACATAGGCCGGGTCCTTGCCGCCCAGCTCGAGCCCCAGCGAGGCGAAGGTGCCCGCCGCGGCGCGTTCGATGCGGCGCCCGCCCTCGACGGATCCGGTGAAGTTGACGTGGTCGATCTGCCCCGAGCCGATCAGCTTCTCGGTGTCGGCGTGGTTGAGCACGAGGTTCTGGAACAGCCCGTCGGGCAGTCCCGCCGCCCGGAACGCCTCGGCGAAGCGCTCACCTACCAGCAGCGTCTGGCTGGCGTGCTTGAGAATCACCGCATTGCCGGCCATCAGCGCCGGCACGATCGAGTTGATCGCGGTCAGGTAGGGGTAATTCCAGGGCGCGATCACCATCACCAGGCCGAGCGGCTCGCGTGCGATCCAGCGGGTGAAGCCGGGTTTGTCCGGCCCCGGAGACGGCCTGAGGCTCTCCTCGGCGATCGCGATCATGTGGCGTGACCGCTCCTCGACACCGCGTTTCTCGCCGCCGAAGCGCACCGGCCGGCCCATCTGCCAGGCAAGTTCCGGCACGATCTCGTCGTTCATGGCGAGCAAGGCATCGAGGAAGTGTTCGAGGAACTTGGCGCGTTCCTTCACGGTGACCTCGCCCCACACCTGACGGGCCCGGCGCGTCTTGGCCACGGCAGACTCGATCTCGGCGCCGGTCGCGACCTTGCGCTCGGCATAGACACGCCCGTCGATGGGCGAAACGATCTTGACCGTGTCGGTCATCGGCAAATCCTTCGAAAAATGCGCCGCCTCTCTAGCACTGCGTCCCGCCCCTGTCGAAGGGCTAGGGTGTCGCGCCTCGGGCTAGCTCCTCTCGAAGCCGCGCTTGAGTTCCCAGTCCGTTACCCGCCGGTCGTACTCGAACTGCTCCCATTCGCCGGTGTGCAGGTAGTGGCTGATCACCTGCTCGCCAAACGCCTCCTTGAGCATCCTGGACTTGCGCAGCGCCTCGAGGGCGTGCCTGAGGGTCTTGGGGATCTCCCGCAGCTTCTTGCCCTGGTAGGCGTCGCCCGTGTAGGCCGCCTCCAGTTCCAGCTTGTCCTCGATCCCCTTCAGGCCGGCCGCCAGCATCGCGGCAAAAGCGAGATAGGGGTTGAGGTCGGCGCCGCCGATCCGGCACTCGATCCGCACGCCCTTGGTGCTCTCGCCGCACAGCCGGAAGCCGGCCGTGCGGTTGTCGCGGCTCCAGATCGCCTTGGTCGGCGCAAAGGTGCCAACCTGGAAGCGCTTGTAGGAGTTGATGTAGGGCGCGAGGAAATAGGTGATGTCCGAGGCATAGGTGAGCAGCCCGGCCACGTAGTGGCGCATCGTTTCGCTCATCCCGAACTCGGCCTTCGGGGCAAAGAAGATATTGCCCTTCTTGTCGGCAAGGCTCATGTGCACGTGGCTCGACGAACCGGCGAGACCGAAGTCCCACTTGGCCATGAAGGTGACGGCCTTGCCCTGGGCGTGGGCGATCTCCTTGATGGCGTTCTTCATCACCACGTGCCGGTCGGCCATGGTCAGCGCCTCGGCATAGCGGACGTTGATCTCTTCCTGCCCGGGCCCCCACTCGCCCTTGGAGTTCTCTACCGGAATCCCCGATTCCTGCAGCAGGTTGCGCACCGCGCGCATCACCCCTTCTTCCTTGGTGGTCTGGAAGATGTGGTAGTCCTCGATGTAGTAGCCGGCGGTGACGAGGTTGCGGTACCCCTTGTCGAATGCCGAGCGATAGCCTTCGTCGAACAGGAAGAATTCCAGTTCCGATGCGAAGTTGGCGGTCAGCCCCATCTTGTCCAGCCGCGCCAGCTGCGCCTTGAGGATGGCGCGCGGGCTGTGCGGAACCGGCTCGTGGTGGTGATGGTCGACGAGGTCCGCCAGCACGATCGCAGTGCCCTCGAGCCAGGCCGCCTTCATCAGTGTTCCAAGGTCGGGCTTCATGACGAAGTCGCCGTAGCCGCTGCCCCAGTTGGCCGCCTCGTAGCCGGGCACCGGTTCCATGTCGATGTCGTTGGCCAGCAGGTAGGTGCAGCCGTGTGTCTCGTCGATGGCGCCCTCGAGGAAGAACTCGGCTCGGAATCGCTTGCCAATCAGCCGTCCCTGCATGTCGGGAAAGGCGACGAGGATGGTGTCGATGCTGCCGGCCTTGACGTCGGCTTTGAGCTGTTCGAGCGAATAGGCAGGCATGAGGCGGCTCCCGTGGGGTGTTCTTGTCGTTGCGACCCGGCCGCCGCGGCGGCCGGGTCGAGTCACTTGGTTCAGCTATAGCGGTAGGGTGCGCCGGCCTTTTCCATGTCGGCATTGTACTGCTTGATGATCTCGACGACCTTGGCGCTGCGCGGGCTCTGTGCCGCGATCTGCTCCCAGAACGCCAGCGCATCCGCTTCCACCGTCTTCCACTCGTCGGCCGGAATGGTGGTCAGTTCGAGCTTGCCGTTGATGCGGAAGTTCGCCTCGCCTGCCCAGTACCAGTGCTGGCGGTAGTAGTGCGAGCTGTCGATCATCATGCGGTAAAGCTGCTGCAGGTGCGGCGGCAGGGCCTTCCACTTGGCGGTGTTGACGAAGTACGAGCCGGCCCAGGCGCCCGACAGCGGATTGGTCAGGTAGTACTTGAGCACATTGGCCCAGCCCACCGTGTGCAGCTCGGTCGTGCCGCTCCAGCAGATGCCGTCGAGTTCGCCGGTCTGCAGTGCCGGCTCCACGTCTTCATAGGGCAGCGTCACCGGCACGACGCCGTACTTGGCGAGGAACTGGCCGGCGGTCGGGAACGTATACACGCGCAGCCCGTTGAGGTCGGCGAGGCTCCGGATCGGCTTGGTGGTGCCGAAGTTGCACGGATCCCAGGCACCGGTCGACAACCAGGTGACATCCGGGATTTCGGCATAGGCCTCTTCCCAGATTTCCTTCAGCCCGCGCCAGTGCCACAGCGCCGGCACGTCGAGCGAATAGCGCGAGGCGAGCGGGAAATAGGCACCGAATACCTTGATGTCGACGGGTGCTGCGGCGGAATCGTCGTCGCTCTGCGCGGCGTCGATGGTCCCCGTCTGCACCGCGCGGAACAGCTCGCCGTGCGGCACCAGCTGGTCGGCGGTGTAGAGTTCGATCTCCATCTCGCCGTTGGCGGCGGTGTTGAACCACTCGATGGCGTTGCCGACCACGTGCTCGGACAGTGCCGGCCCCGCATAGGTCTGCAGGCGCCACTTGATCGGCGTCTGCGCCCGCACGTGCGGCGCAGCGAGTGCCGTCGCGCCCACGGCGCCGGCAGTCACGAGGCCCGCCTTCTTCAAGAAATCGCGTTTGTTGAGTTTGGTCTCACTCACTTGTCGTTTCCTTTCCCGGTTGAAAAGAGTCCAGTCGCCACAACGTCTTGTGGGGCTCATCGCCCCGAATATGCCTGCGGTAGCCACAAAGCGATCTGCGGGAACAGCATCAGCAGGATGATCGTCAGTACCATCAAGGCCGCGAATGGCCCGATCGAACGGTAGATGTCGGACAGGGTGATTTCCTTGGGCGCCATGGCGCGCATCAGGAACAGGTTGTAGCCGAACGGAGGCGTGATGTACGCGACCTGGCAGGTAATGGTGTACAGGATGCCGAACCAGATCAGGTTGAAATCCAGCTCCTTGACCAGCGGGATGTAGAGCGGCGCGACGATCACCAGCATCGCGGTGTCGTCGAGGAAAGCGCCGAGGATAAGGAAGCTGATCAGCATCAGGATGAGGATACCCCAGGGGTCGAGCCCGAAGGTGTTGAGCAGCAGGGCCTCGATGGCCTTGACCGCCCCGAGCCCGTCATAGACCGCCGAAAAGCACAGCGCGCCGAGGATGATCCACAGGAACATCGAGCTGATGATCAGTGTGCTGCGCGTCGTGGTTTCCAGCACCGCCCAGCTCAGTCGCCGCGACAGCGCCGCCGCGACGGTCGCCAGCAGCGCACCCACCACCGAGCTCTCGACCAGGCTGGTCACGCCGCTCATGAACAGCCCCATCATGATGCCGAACACCGCAAGTGGCAGGAACCCGGCCCGCAACAGGCCGAGCTTCTCGGCCAGCGTGAACTGGTCGCGCTCCTCTTTTGGCATGGCCGGCGCGATCGAGGGCTGTAGTCGGGCGCGAATGTAGATGTAGACGATGAACAGCCCCGCCATCAGCAGTCCGGGCAGGATGCCGGCGAGCCAGAGTTGCAGGATCGGTTGCCGCGCGATCATCGCATAGAGCACCAGCACGACGCTTGGCGGAATCAGGATGCCCAGGGTCGAGCCGCCCTGGATCACGCCGGTGACCATGACCTTGTCGTAGCCGCGCTTCAGCAGTTCCGGCAGCGCCACCGTGGCACCGATCGCCATGCCCGCGACACTCAGCCCGTTCATCGCCGAGATCAGCACCATCAGCCCGATCGTGCCGATCGCGAGGCCGCCGCGAACCGGCCCGAACCAGACGTGGAACATGCGATAGAGGTTGGACGCGATGCCGCTCTCGCTCAGCATGTAGCCCATGAACACGAAGAACGGCACCGTGATCAGCGGGTACCAGTTGAGCACCTGGAAGGCCGCGTTGAACGGTAGTTCGGCCGATCCCTGCCCCCACAGCCACAGCGCCGCCACCGAACCGACGAAGCCGATCACGCCGAAGACGCGCTGCCCGGTGAACAGCAGCACCATCATGGTGGCGAACATGAACAGCGTGATCAGTTCCGAACTCATCAGAGGGTCTTTCCGCGCGCCGCCGCGACATCGCGGAAGAAATTGGCGATGAACTGCAGCAGCATCAGGCAGAGCCCGATCGTCATGATCGCCTTGATCGGCCACAGCAGCGGCGCCCAGGCGGAGTAGTTCTTCTGCCCGTAGGTGATGGCATAGCCGGTGCTCGACACTCCGCCCCAGACCATCACGACAAGGTAGAAGACCACGAAAAGGGCGGTGAAGGCGTCGATGCCGGCGCGGCGCTGTGGCGTCATGCGGGACCAGAACAGGTCCATCCGCACATGACCCTCGCGCTGCAGCGTGTAGGCTCCGCCCAGCAGGTAGTAGGCCGAGAGGATGAACTGGCTCATCTCCAGCGCCCAGTTCACCGGCGCCCCGAAGAACAACCGCGACAGCGTCGAGGTCAGCAGCACCCCGGCCAGCACGAAGAACAGGGCCATGGCGAAGCGGCCGACCCACAGGTTGAGCTTGTCCACCACATGCACGAACAGACGGATCGGTTTAGGCATGCTGCAGGACCTCCGCCGCAGGAGACGGCCGTCCGGGGCCCGCAAGGGCCAGGCGTGCCGCCTCGAGCGCCTCGGCCAGCCGCTGCGACCAGCGCGCCACGCCGTCTGCCTCGAGGATCTCGTCGTGCCGGATCTCGATCATCGATGAGGCAAGGCCGCGCCCATCTCCATGATGCTCGAGCGTGTAGGTAACCCCGTTCATGGCCGAGTATGGCTCGTTCCAGCCCACGTTCAGGCCGGGCGTGTCGCTGACCAGCGCGTCGCGCAGGGCCGCGGTGAAGCGTACGTCCTGGCCGTGGATCAGGCCGATCGGCCACGGCCGCGCCACATCCTTGTAGACCGGGGTGAACGAATGCACCGTCACGAGGATCGTCTCTTCCCCGCCCGCGGCGCGGCGGCTCAGCACGCTGTCGAGGGTGGCGTGGAAGGGGCCGTGGAAATCGGCCAGCCGCCGGTGCCGCTCGGTGTCGCCGACATACTGGTTGCCGGGAATCTCGGTGCGCTCGCTGATCGTCGGAATCAGGTCTGCGGCATCGTGTCGCCGATTGCAGTCGATCACCAGCCGGCTGACCGTCGAGGCGATCAGCGGCGCATCGAGCATCTGCGAAAGCCGCGTTGCGACCGCCAGAGCGCCCGGGTCCCAGGCGATGTGCATCAGCCGCTGGTGCGGGGTCAGCCCGAGGTCGCCGTAGGGCGCCGGAATGCGATTGGAGGCGTGGTCGCAGGCCAGCACGAACCGGCCCTTGCCGCCGGGATTGACCGTCAGCACCGGCGACATCACGCTTGCATCGAGCCCCGACGCAGTCTGGTAACCCATTCGGTCCCCTCGATACGGCGGGTCAGCGCGACCCGCTCGCGCGCCATTCGCGCGCGCCCCGTCCGTTCACGGACAGTTGAGGGTTTTTTGACCGTCCGGTCAATACTGCTCACAACGTCCGGTGCGTCCGGGCAAACTGCTCCGGCGCGAGCACGATCCGCCGATCGATCCCGCCGATCGCGTCGGCATCCTTGCCCTCGTATTCCAGTCCGTGCAGCACGGTGCGGATCAGCCCGAGCTTGCCACGCTTCTTGTCGTTGTTCAGCACCACCCACCAGGGCGCATGGGCGCTGTGCGTGGCTTCCAGCATTCGGTCGCGTGCCTTGGAGTAATCCTCGTACCGATTGAGGGCCTCGAGATCGACCGGCGACAGCTTCCACACCTTGAGCGGGTCGTGCCGGCGGTCGTGGAAGCGCTTGAGCTGCATCTCCCGTCCGATGGCAAGCCAGAACTTGAACAGGTGGATCCCGTCGTCGATCAGCGCCCGCTCGAAATCCGGCACCACCTTGAGGAAGTGGCTGGTCTGCTCCGGGGTGCAGAAGCCCATGACCGGCTCCACCCCCGCCCGGTTGTACCAGCTGCGGTCGAAGAGGGCCTGCTCGCCGGCGGCCGGCATCCAGTCGACATAGCGTTGGAAGTACCATTGCGTCCGCTCGCGGTCGCTCGGCTTGGTCAGCGCCACCCAGAGGTTGAAGCGCGGGTTGAGGTGCTCGAGATAGGTGTGGATCGCGCCGCCCTTGCCGGCAGCGTCGCGGCCCTCGAACACGATGACGATGCGTTTGCCGGTCTTGGCCTGGTCGTGCTGCAACAGGGCCAGTTGCCGCTGCACCGCCAGCATCTCCGTCTCATAGGTCTTGCGGTCCATCTTTTCGTCATAGGGGAACTCGCCCGAGCCGAGGGCCCGCTTCCGGATCGCCCGCGGCAGCACCGGATCATCGAGGTTGAAGGCGTCGGCGGCATCGGACATGTCGGCACTCCGGGAACAGTCATAACGGCGTCACAAGCGTGCTATGAACACCGCCGGCTGGCAAGGCGGCGCCGAATCGGTCGGATTCGCCAAGGGAATGCGCATGGCCGACAACGTGCAGCAGAGTGCGTCTCGATCCCGGACGTGGATTGACCGGGTCCGCGGACGGCTGTTCGGGCGCACCTTGCTGCTGCTCGCCATCGGCCTCATGCTGCTCACCCTGTCCGGCCTGCAGCTCCTGGTTCCGTGGGTAGGCGTCGTCGCATTCATGTGCGTTGCGACGCTTGTCGCGATTGTCCCCGACACTGCGGAGTCCGCCGCCGGCGCGTCCGAGGGCACCGCAGACGGCTCGTCGGCCTTCGCCGAGGCCGTGCGGCTCTTCGCCGATGCCTTGCCCGATCCGACGATCATCGTCGACCGGCGCAGCGTCATCGTGCATCTCAACGCCGAAGCGCGGCGCCATTTCCCCGCCGTCGTCGATGGCAACCCGATTGCCTTCACCATGCGCTTTCCGTCGCTGCTGTCGGCCATCGAACGCGCCCGGACCTCCGGGTCGCAGACCATCGAGATGCACCAGGCGGTGCCCACTGAAACCTGGTATCGCGCCACCGTCGCACCCCTCTGGCCGGGGCATCCGGCCAATGACGGCGTGCTGGTGATCAGCCTGCAGAGCCTCACCGAGGGCAAGCGGCTCGAGTCCCTGCGCACCGACTTCATTGCCAATGCCAGCCATGAGTTGCGCACGCCGCTCACCTCGCTGGTCGGCTTCATCGACACGCTGCTCGGTCCGGCCGCCAACGACCGAGCCGCGCGCGAGCGTTTCCTCGGGCTGATGCAGGCCCAGGCCGGTCGCATGAGCAAGCTGATCGACGACCTGCTTTCGCTCAGCCGCATCGAGATGCGCCAGCACGTCCGACCCACCGCCCCGGTCGACCTGACCTCCGTCGTCCGCGAGGTGGCCGAGGCCCTGCACAGGCTCGCCGGGGACGCCGGCGTGGAACTGCGTCTCGATCTGCCTCAAGCTCCCGTTATCGTCCCCGCAGACCGGGACGAACTCTACGAAGTCTTCGAGAACCTCGTCGAGAACGCCATCAAGTACGGTGCGGACGGTGGCGCCGTCGACATCGCCGTCGCGCGCGCCGATCGCCCCGGCTTCGACATCGCCGCAACCGTCACCGACTATGGCGCGGGCGTTGCCGCAGAACACGTGCCGCGCCTCACCGAGCGCTTCTACCGGGTCGATGCGGAATCGAGCCGCAAGAAGAAGGGAACCGGGCTCGGCCTCGCCATCGTCAAGCACATCGTCACCCGCCACCAGGGCCTGCTCACCATCCGGAGCCAGCCGGGGCAGGGGACCCGCGTCGAGATCCTGCTCAGGCTGTGACGGGGATCCCGATCTGCGCGGCTGGTGTCGCAGTCCTGCGGCGAGGTCTGGTTACCGTCGGAAAAGACCTGCAAAATCATCGCATTAACCTGTCACAAAAGCGCAATCGGATCGTCATAAAAGCATCAGTACACGACACATAGGTTGCGGCCGTCAGATGGCGGCGGGCAGCAGACCCGGTTGCCGATGGGCCGCTGGCCCGCATGTTCCGAATTCTTCCGAAAGGGAAATCCCATGAAGATCGCACTCTATGCAGGCGTTGCTGCGCTCGCTCTGTTTGCTGGTGCCGCCGGCGCCCAGGCGCAGACCCGTGACCAGATCCGCATCGTCGGCTCGTCCACCGTGTTTCCCTACACCCAGGCCGTTGCCGAGCAGTTCGCTGCCGCGACGGGCGGCGCCGCTCCTGTCGTCGAATCGACCGGCACGGGCGGTGGCATGAAGGTGTTCTGCGAGGGTGTCGGCCCGGACTTTGCCGACATCACCGGCGCCTCGCGCGCCATGAAGAAGTCGGAGTTCGAGCTGTGCGCACAGAACGGCGTCGACTCGATCACCGAAGTGCTGATCGGCTATGATGGTCTCTCGATCGCCCACTCCAGTGCCGGTCCGGACCTCAGCCTGACCAAGGCGCAGATCTTCCAGGCGCTCGCCGCCGAGGTCGAGGTTGGTGGCCAGATCGTCGCCAACCCCTACAAGAACTGGAACGAGATCGACGCCTCGCTCCCGGCCGCCCCGATCACCGTCTTTGGTCCCCCGCCGACCTCCGGCACGCGCGACGCCTTCGTTGAACTCGTCATGCTGCCGGGCTGCGACGCCTTCGAGGCGATCAAGGCCCTCGAGGCCGACAAGAAGAAGGAAGTCTGCGAGCGCATGCGTCAGGACGGCCCGTTCATCGAAGCCGGCGAGAACGACAACCTGATCGTGCAGCGCCTTGCCGCCGATGCCAATGCCCTCGGCATCTTCGGCTATTCCTTCCTCTACGAGAACACCGACAAGCTCAAGGACGTCGCCATCAACGGCGTCGAGGCCAACTTCGAGACCATTGCCTCCGGCGAGTATCCGGTGTCGCGCCCGCTCTTCATCTACGTCAAGAACGCGCACAAGGGCGTTATCCCCGGGCTCACGGAGTTCGTGGACGAGTATGTGTCCGAGGCGGCGTTCGGCGAGGACGGCTACCTGTCCGAGCGCGGCCTGATCCCGCTCCCGGCCGAGCAGCGCGAGACGGTGCGCACCGCCGTCGCCGCCAACACCGCGATGGCCGCTCCCGCCAAGTAAGGCTCTGAACCGGGTGGGTCGGATCGAGGTCCGACCCACCGCCCTTCCATCCGACACCGGAGGCCGCCTTGGCAGGTTACGTCGTTGCAGCGATCCTCGTGTTCTCGGCCGTGGCGTATTTCGTCGGTCGCAGCGCGGGCGAGCGCTTCGTCTCCGCCAATGGGGCTCAGGTTCATTCTCTCCCAGGATATCACGGCGCCTTCGTCGCCGTCTGGGTCGGCATCCCGGCCCTGATCCTCGTGCTGGTCTGGCTGGCCGCGCAGGGCTCTGTCATTGACGGGCTGGTGCTGGGCGGCCTTCCGCCCGATCTCCTCGCCGGCCGAACGCAGTCCGAGATCAACCTGCTGCTCTCCGAGATCAAGAACGTCGCGGCGGGGCGCATCTTCTCCGAGCCAACGCCCGAGATTGTCGCCGCATCTGAGGCCCTGCTGCGCTGGGACGAGATCGCGCGCTGGGCCATGGTGGTCGTCGTGCTGGCGATGCTGATCGTGGCCATGTTCGTGGCCCGCCTGCGGCTTGCTCCGCGCTTCCGGGCCCGCACCGAGGTCGAGCGCGTTCTGTCCTGGCTGATGATCGCCTGTGCCGTCAGCGCCATCCTCGCCACTGTGGGAATCATCGTCTCGCTCCTCGCCGAGTCCTTTGCCTTCTTCCGCATGGTGCCGCTGCACGAGTTCCTCTTCGGGTTGCGCTGGGAGCCGCAGATCGCCATCCGGGCCGATCAGGTTGCCGGCCAGGGCGCCTTCGGCGCGGTGCCGGTTTTCGTCGGTACCCTGGTGATCTCGTTCATCGCCATGGCGGTTGCCGTGCCGGTCGGCCTCTACACCGCCATTTACCTCGTCGAATACGCGGACGAACGGGTTCGCAATGTCGTAAAGCCGCTGCTCGAGATCCTCGCGGGCGTCCCGACGGTCGTCTATGGCTTCTTCGCGGTGCTCACCGTGGCGCCCGCCATTCGACAGGCCGGCAGCCTGATGGGGCTCGCGATCTCCCCCAACAGCGCCCTCGCCGCCGGCCTCGTGATGGGGGTGATGATCATCCCGTTCATTTCTTCCCTCGCCGACGACGCCCTGCGCGCCGTGCCGCGATCCATGCGGGACGGGTCGCTGGCCATGGGCGCAACCCGGGCCGAGACCATGGTCAGGGTCCTGCTCCCCGCCGCGCTGCCGGGCATCATGGGCGGCATTCTGCTCGCTCTGAGCCGCGCCATCGGCGAGACCATGATCGTCGTCATGGCCGCCGGGCTGATCGCCACCCTCACCATCAACCCGATCGACTCGGTGACGACGGTGACGGTGCAGATCGTCACCCTGCTGATCGGCGATACCGAATTCGACAGCCCCAAGACCCTCGCGGCTTTCGCCCTCGGACTGATGCTGTTCCTGGTGACGCTGGCGCTGAACGTCATTGCGCTGACCATCGTGCGCAAGTACCGCGAACAATACGAGTGAGGCCCAGATGACCGAAGCCGTCGCCATGGCCGACCAGCAGGGCATCCGGAGCCGGACGGCCGCCGATCTGCGCCGTCGTCGCTACGCGGCAGATGCCCGACTGCGCCTCTACGGCATCATCGCCATTCTCAGCGCCATCGGGCTACTGGGGATTCTGCTCGTCACCCTGATCATCGGCGGCGCCCAGGCGTTCGTTCAGACGCACGCCCGCATCGACTTCCCGATCTCGGCCGAGCACATCAATGCCGATGACCTGTCCAAGAGCAACTGGCGCGCGATCGTCTCCGATGCCGCCAAGGCCCTGTGGCCCGAACTTAGCGGTCCCCGGCTGCGCGATGCCGCCAAGTTGATGACCAACAACACGCAGTTCTTCGTGCGCGACGTGGTGGTCCGCGATCCCTCGCTCATCGGCAAGACGGTTTCGCTCGAGGTCCCGCTGTCCGACCCGTTCGATCAGCTAAACAAGGGCGTGATCGACCGGGCCACCCCCGAGGAAAATCGTCGCCTCAGCAACGAGGAGATCGGCTGGTTCGATGCTCTGGTGGCACAGGGGCGGGTCAGCACGCCCTTCAACTGGGGGCTCATCTTCAATGCCGACAGCCGTTTCCCCGAACTGGCCGGCCTCGCCGGAGCCATCACCGGCACGTTCTATGCCATCCTCGTTTCCTTCATCATCAGCTTCCCGGTGGGGGTGGCCGCCGCCGTCTACCTCGAGGAGTTCGCCCCCAAGAATCGCTGGACCGATGTCATCGAGGTCAACATCAACAACCTCGCCGCCGTGCCCTCGATCGTGTTCGGGCTGCTCGGCCTCGCGGTCTTCATCCAGGTGTTCGGGCTGCCGCGCTCGGCGCCGCTGGTGGGCGGCCTGGTCTTGGCGCTGATCACCCTGCCCACCATCATCATCGTCACCCGAAATGCCCTCAAGGCCGTTCCCCCCTCGATCCGCGAGGCCGCCTTCGGCATGGGGGCCTCCCGCCACCAGGTGATCATGCATCACGTCCTGCCACTGGCGCTGCCCGGCATCATGACCGGCACCATCATCGGCCTGGCGCACGCGCTGGGGGAGACGGCGCCGCTCCTGCTGATCGGCATGAACGCCTTCATCACCAGTCCGCCCGGCGGCGTGCTGGAGGCGTCGACGGCGCTCCCCACGCAGATCTACATCTGGGCCGATAGTCCGGAGCGCGGCTTCGTTTCGCGCACTTCGGCCGGCATCCTGGTGTTGCTGGCGTTCCTTCTGATCATGAACGCCGTCGCCATCTTCCTTCGTCAACGACTGCAGCGCCGCTGGTAGTCCGACCTGCCGCCCACGCGCAAGGAGCGTCGAAATGCAAGAAACCGCAGCCAACCCGACCGTGGCACAGGCCGCCTCCGGGCCGAGTGGTGGCATCGCCATGCGGGGCGACAAGGTCAGCGTGTTTTACGGGGTCAAGCAGGCTCTGTTCGATGTCGATCTCGAGATCGCGCGGCGCCAGGTCACCTCGCTGATCGGACCGTCCGGGTGCGGCAAGTCGACGTTTCTGCGCTGCCTCAACCGGATGAACGACACCATCGACATCTGCCGGGTGACGGGCAACATCACGCTCGATGGCCAGGACATCTATGACAAGGGCATCGACGTGGTCGAACTGCGGGCCCGCGTCGGCATGGTGTTCCAGAAGCCCAATCCCTTCCCCAAGTCGATCTACGAGAATGTCGCCTATGGCCCGCGTATCCATGGGCTGGCGCGCAGCAAGGTCGAAATGGACGACATCGTCCATTCCTCGCTGCGCCGCGCCGGCCTCTGGAACGAGGTTAAGGACCGCCTGAACGAGCCCGGCACCGGCCTGTCTGGCGGCCAGCAGCAACGTCTCTGCATCGCCCGTGCCATCGCCACACGGCCCGAGGTCCTGTTGATGGACGAGCCCTGCTCGGCGCTCGACCCCATCGCCACGGCGGTGATCGAGGAACTGATCGATGAGTTGCGCGAGAACTTCACCATCGTCATCGTCACCCACTCCATGCAGCAGGCGGCGCGCGTCAGCCAGAAGACCGCGTTCTTCCACCTCGGCAAGCTGATCGAGGAAGGCAAGACCGAGGACATCTTCACCAATCCCAGGAACAAGCAGACGCAGGACTACATCACAGGCCGCATCGGCTGAGGAGGATCACACACATGTCCACGCTCAAGGAGCACATCGTCTCCTCCTACGAAGAAGAACTGACCAATCTCAGCAAGTCCATCTCCGAAATGGGCGGCCTGGTCGAGCAGGCGATCATCGAGTCTGCTTCTGCTCTGCTCCGGCTCGACCATCAGCGCGCCCAGGACATCCGCGAGTTCGACAAGCGCATCGACGAGATGCAGCAGCACATCAACGACGCCGCGGTGTCCATCATCGCGCGCCGGCAGCCGATGGCGGCCGATCTGCGCATGGTGGTCACCGCCATCCAGGTCGCCAACGACCTCGAGCGCACCGGCGACATGGCCAAGCAACTGGCCAAGCGCGCGCTGCAGATCGAGACGCTCGGCCTTGCACCCAAGTTCTACAATGGCGTCAAGCACATGACCGAGTTGGTGGCGCGCCAGCTGAAGATGGCGCTCGACGCCTACCTCGCCCGGGACAGCAAGGCGGCCGTCGAGGTCTGCAATCGCGACGACGAGGTGGATGCCCTCCATACGTCGCTGTTCCGCGAACTGCTCACCTACATGATGGAAGATCCGCGCAACATCACCCAGTGCACGCACCTGCTGTTCTGCGCCAAGAGCCTCGAGCGTGTCGGCGACCACGCCACCAACATCGCCGAGGCCGCCTACTATCTCGAGACGGGGCTGCACCTGGCTGCCGAAGCCCAGCAGCGTTCGCCCCGCTAGGAGCACGCCATGAGCGCCTCCATCCTGATCGTCGAGGACGAGGACGATGTCGCCCTGCTGCTGCGCTACAACCTCGAGGCCGAGGGGTTCCGCGTCGTCACCGCCGCGTCGGGCGACGAGGCGGTGGAACGCATCCGCGACGGGATCCCCGACCTGATCCTGCTCGACTGGATGCTTCCCGGTCTCTCCGGCATCGAGCTGTGCCGCCGCTGGCGGACCCGCGAGGAGACGGCGCGCACGCCGATCATCATGATCACGGCGCGCGGTGAGGAGGAGGAGCGGGTGCGCGGCCTTGCGACCGGTGCCGACGACTACGTTGTGAAGCCCTTCTCGATCCCTGAGCTGCTCGCCCGCATCAATGCGCTGCTCCGCCGCTCCAGTCCGCAACTGGTGACCGCCGTGCTCAAGGCCGGCGACCTCGAGCTGGATCGTACCAGCCATCGCGTCCGTCGCGGCGGACGCGAAGTGCACCTGGGCCCCACCGAGTACCGTCTGCTCGAGTATCTCATGCGCCATCCCGGCCGCGTCTACTCGCGCGAACAGCTCCTCGACGGTGTCTGGGGCAACGACGTCTATGTCGACGAGCGCACCGTCGATGTTCACGTCGGCCGCCTGCGCAAGGCGATCAACCGCCACCGCGACGCCGATCCGATCCGCACCGTGCGCGGTGCCGGCTACGCCTTCGACGAGCGCTTCTCGGTCCCCGGCTGATCGGGCGGGCTTGCCTCGCCTCGCGCCGTTTGTTCATCTGCGAACAAACGGAGGATTCGATGAAGCGCGCCCTTGTCGTCTGGGGAGGACTGGAACTGCATGAGCCCGAACAGGGGGCTCTGATCGTCCGCGACCTCCTCGCGGGCGAGGGGTTCGCGGTGACCGTCACCGGTGACTACGCCGCTCTCGGCGATGACGCCGGCCGCTACGACCTGATCGTGCCGCAGATCACCGGCGGCGAGCTCGATCGCGAGACGTCGATCCGCTTCTGCGCGGCGATCGAGTCCGGCACTGGCCTCGCGGCCTTCCATCATGGCCTCGCGACTTCGTTCCCCGCCAACCCGCGTATCCGGTTCCTCGCCGGCTGCACCTTTGCCACGCATCCGGGCGACATCATCACCTATCGCGTCGACCCCAGGGTGCTGCATGATCCGCTGATGGACGGTATCTCGAGCTTCGAGCACACTTCCGAACAGTACTACCTCCATGTCGATCCCGCGGTCGAAGTGCTGGCCACCACGACGTTTTCCGGCGAGCACGCCGCATGGAAGGCCAACGTCCAGGTGCCCGTCGTGTTCAAGAGTGTCTACGGGCGCGGCCGCGTCTTCTATACCGCCCTCGGCCACAAGCCGCAGGAACTGGACAGGCCCCAGATCCGGACCATTCTGCATCGCGGCCTGCTCTGGGCGACAAGATGATCCCGTCCCGACCGGTCGGCCGCACCGGCCTGTCGATCTCCCGCATCGGATTCGGCGGTGCCCCGATCGGCGATCTGCGCAAGACGCCCTCGGACACGGAGGCGCAGGCCCTGCTCGAGTTGGCCTGGGCCGCAGGCCTTCGCTATTTCGATACTGCGCCTTTCTACGGGTCCGGTCTGTCCGAGCGCAGGATCGGCGATTTTCTGCGCGACAAGCCGCGGGGCGACTTCGTGCTCTCGAGCAAGGTCGGCCGCCTCTTGGTCCCGGACCGGGACTGGGCCCTGGCTCGCTCCGGTGATGCCCGCGCGCTGCCGTTCCGTCCTGTCTTCGATTTCACCTATAGCGGCGTGATGCGCAGCCACGAGGCCTCCCTGCAGCGGCTTGGTCTCGAGCGGATCGACATCCTGTTCCTGCACGACCTGGGACGCTTCTCGCAGCAGGAGCGGCACGAGGAGGCCCTCCGTGAGGCCTTGGAGGGAGGAGGTATCCGCGCCCTCGAGGAGCTGCGCGCCGGCGGGCAGGTGAATGCCATCGGTGCCGGCGTCAACGAGGGTGATATCCTCGAGACGCTGCTCGATCACGCGCGCTTCGACGTCTTCCTCCTTGCCAACCGCTACACCCTGCTCGACCAGGCCGTCATGGAGCGCCTGCTGCCCCGGTGCCTCGATCAGGGGGTCGCCATCGTCGCCGGCGCGCCGCTGAACAGCGGCATCCTGGCCAGCGGCCCCGTGCCGGGAGCATTGTTCGACTACGCACCCGCGAGCGAGGCGATGCTGGAAAAGACCCGGCGCATCGAGGCGCTGTGCCTGCGTCACGGCACCACGCTGATCCGGGCGGCGCTGAATTTCCCGCTCGGCCACCCGGCCATCACGGCAATCATCCCCGGCTTTTCGAACCGCCGCGAGTTCGAAAGCAACATGGCGGGCTATCGCCTCGCCATTCCGGCGCAACTATGGGACGACCTGCGCGAGGCCGGCCTGGTCAGCGCCGATGCGCCGTCGCCGGTGACACCGGCCCTGGCTCCCTGAAGAGCAGAGGCCGGGCGCATGGCCCGGTCCTCCTGCAGCGCATCGGACTCAGCGACGCTTCTTGTCGATCTGGTGGTAGGCGCGCCGCGAGTGGAACTCGCAATACGGCTTGCCGTCCTCCGAGTGCTGGCCGCAGAAGTAGAAGTTCGGCGCGAGCGGATCCCCGATCGGCCACTTGCAGGTGTGCTCGTTGAGCTGCAGCAGGCTCAGCCGCTGCTCGACGGGGATGAACAGTTCGGCCACCTGCGGCGCCACCTCGA
This sequence comes from Devosia sp., assembly GCA_041916695.1. Taxonomy (GTDB): domain Bacteria; phylum Pseudomonadota; class Alphaproteobacteria; order Rhizobiales; family Devosiaceae; genus Devosia_A. Next base: position 42,521 of record JAYRZA010000010.1, read on the forward strand.
GCTCGGCCTCGAATTCCTCCGAGATCTTGAGCGCCGTCGCACCCTGCACGATACCTGCTGATCCGGTGCTCATCGGCCGGGACTTCATCATCGTACCGGCATTGCCCGAGGCCCGCGGAGCGGAGGGCGACGCGACGCGCCGGGCAGCCGGCCGCGGTGCGCTGCGCACCCGGGGCGCCACGCTGGCCGGCTTGGCACGGCCGCTGAGCTTCAGGCGATGCACCTTGCCGATCACCGCATTGCGGGTCACGCCTTCTCCCAGGACTCCGGCGATCTGGCTGGCACTCAGTCCTTCAAGCCATAGTTTCTTGAGCAGCTCGACGCGCTCTTCAGTCCAGCCCATCAACAATCAGCTCCTAACCGCCTAGGAATCCGACGGACATCACCCGGGGCCGCCGCAAACGGGCAACGGCCTGGTACGCTACGCATCGTAGGTCAGATGGGTCCGCCACACGAGATATCGTGTCCCAACACCTTGATACTACACGGGTCGCGGAATCGGGATCAAGAGTCGGCCGGGTTTTACACGGGGAAAAACCCCTCGCAATTTGTGCCTTTGGGAAGCCGAGTCAAATCAGTCACTTGGGATCGATCCGTTGACTTCGGGGCAGGCAAAAGGCATATCAAAGACCTGCAACGCGCCGCCCCACCGCAGCGCGTTTTTGGTTTTTGTGGGGCTTTTGCAACAGTCGGAACAAAGGGGAGCCAGATGTCCGCGCTCTACGGTACGTATGCCAGGTCGCCACTCGCATTCGAGCGGGGCGAAGGCGTGCGACTGTTCTCGCAGGACGGCACGCCTTACCTCGATTTTCACGCCGGCATCGCGGTCAATGCCCTGGGGCACTCCGATCCGCATCTGGTGGCGACGCTGAAGTCGGCCGCCGAGAAGGTCTGGCACACCTCAAATGTCTTCACCATTCCCGAGCAGGAAAAGCTCGGCCAGCGGCTGGTGGAGCACACCTTTGCCGATGCCTGCTTCTTCACCAATTCCGGTACTGAATCCATCGAGTGCGCCATCAAGACGGCCCGCCATTACTTCTGGGCCAGGGGCGAGACGGATCGCTACGAGATTATCGCCTTCACAGGGTCCTTTCATGGCCGCTCGCTCGGAGCGATCGCCGCCGGCGGAAACCCGGGTTATCTCGAGGGCTTCGGCCCGCCGCTCGCCGGCTTCAGGCACCTTGCGCCCGGCGACCTGAAGGCGGTCGAGGCGCTGGTCACGCCGCAGACCTGTGCCATCCTGATCGAGCCCGTGCAGGGCGAAGGCGGCGTCACCGCCATGTCGGCCGAGTTCATGCGCGGCCTGCGCGCGCTGTGCGACAGGCACGGCATGCTGCTGATCCTCGACGAGGTGCAGTGCGGCTACGGCCGGACCGGCAAGTTCTTCGCGCACGAGTGGGCGGGCATCGAGCCCGACATCATGGCGGTTGCCAAGGGGATCGGCGGCGGTTTCCCGCTCGGTGCCTGCCTCGCCAGGGGCGAGGTGGCCAAGTCGATGGTTCCGGGAACCCACGGCTCGACCTATGGCGGCAACCCGCTCGCCTGTACCATTGGCAACGCCGTGCTCGATCGCGTCCTCGAGCCCGGCTTCTTCGAGCATGTCGAGCGGATGGGCGCGCGCCTTGCCTGGCAGCTCCAGCAATTGCAGCAGCGGTTCCCGCAATACATCGTAGAGCTGCGCGGCAAGGGACTGCTGGCCGGCATCAAGATCACCCCGCCGGTGCGCGAGTTTGTCGCCCGGCTGCGCGATGATCACCACATGCTCTGCCAGGGGGCGGGGGACAACGTCCTGCGCCTGCTGCCGCCGTTGGTCGTCACCGAGGCCGATATCGACGACGCCGCCGCCCGGATCGCGGCGGCTTTCGAGGCCATCGAGGCGGAAGCCGCCGCCAAGGCCACGGCCTGACAGGACCCAGCAAGGAGAGTGCGGATGACCACTCCGCGGCATTTTCTCAACCTCGACGATTTCGACACCGCCACCCTCCGGCACATGTTGAACCTCGCCGGCGAGCTCAAGCAGCGCCTCAAGCAGGGCGACAAGCCGCAGTTGCTCAAGGACAAGGTGCTGGCGATGATCTTCGAACGCCAGTCGACCCGTACCCGCGTCAGCTTCGACGTCGGCATGCGCCAGCTGGGTGGCGAGACGATCTTCCTGTCCGGAGCGGAGATGCAACTGAGCCGCGAGGAAACGCTCAGCGATACCGCCAAGGTGATGTCGCGCTACGTCGATGCGATCATGATCCGCATCCTGACGCATGCCGATCTGCTCGAACTCGCCGAGTCGGCGACCGTGCCGGTGATCAACGGCCTCACCCGCCGCGCCCACCCCTGCCAGGTCATGGCCGATGTGATGACCTTCGAGGAGCATCGCGGCCCAATCAAGGGGGCCAAGGTCGCCTGGGTGGGAGACAGCAACAACGTGCTCGCTTCATGGGTGAATGCAGCCGAGCTGTTCGGCGCCGAGTTGACCATCGCCGTGCCCGAGGACTACTGGCCGGAGAAAGACCTGCTCGCCGACATCAAGAAGGCGGGTGCCGCCGTTCGCCTGATCGAGGATCCGGAGGAGGCGGTGAAGGACGCCGACCTGGTCGTCACCGATACCTGGGTATCGATGGGCGATACCGATGCCGCCGAGCGTCGGCGGGTCTTGAAACCCTACCAGGTCAATGCCCATCTGATGGGCCTTGCGGACAAGGAGGCGTTGTTCATGCACTGCCTGCCCGCGCACCGCGGCGACGAAGTGACCGACGATGTCATAGACGGGCCGCAATCGGTGGTCTTCGATGAGGCCGAGAACCGGCTCCACGCGCAAAAGGCCATCCTGTGCTGGGCGCTGGGGCGCGACCAGCTGAACATCTGAGCCGCCCGCGGTCGTCGCGGCCGCGTCCCGCTCGAGAACACCGCCTCTCGGCTGCAATGGTTGGCAGCGGGGCGACGCCACGGCCCGGTGCGTCGAACCGGCCGGCAAAGGACTTGGGAATGACGGCTATGGAACTAAGCAGCTACGGCCTCGACCGCCCGGAGTCGGGAGATGATGTGGTGGTTCCCTTCACCCTCGAGCGCCTTGACAGCCGCGGCCGGGTGGTACGTCTCGGCCCGGCTCTCGACGCCATCCTCACGCGCCATAACTACCCCGCGCCCGTCGCCCGATTGCTTGGCGAGGCGGTGGTTCTCGCGGCGCTGATCGGCTCCTCGCTCAAGTTCGAGGGTCGCTTCATCCTCCAGACCCAGACCGATGGCCCGGTCAACCTGATCGTCGTCGATCTCGATGCCCCCGATGGCCTGCGCGGCTACGCCCGTTTCGATGCCGACGCCGTCATGACGGCGATCGCGCGCGGCGAGACCTCGCCGGCGCTGCTGCTCGGCAAGGGCCACCTGGCCATGACCGTCGACCAGGGGCCGCACACCGAGCGCTATCAGGGCATCGTCGCGCTCGACGGCGGCACGCTCGAGGATGTTGCCCACACCTACTTCCAGCAGTCCGAACAGATCCCGACGCTGGTGCGTCTGGCCGTGGCCCAGCACAGCGTTCGCGGTGAACGCACCCCCCGCTGGCGTGCTGGGGGTGCGCTGGTGCAGCACCTGCCTCCGCACGGCATCGCGAACCTCCCCGACCTGCCCGGCGATGGGGACTTCGACAATCCCGACACCGCCGACCCCTTCTATGTCGAGGACGACAACTGGACGACCACCAGGGCCCTGCTGTCGACCGTCGGCGACGACGAGCTGGCCGATCCCGAGGTGTCCGCCGAGCGGCTGCTGTTCCGCCTGTTCCACGAGACCGGCGTGCGCGTCTTCGCGCCCGTCGCCCTCGAGGAGCGCTGCACCTGCTCGGCGGAGCGCATCGAGGCCATGCTGCGCGACAACTTCTCCGCCGAGGAGCGGGCCGAAATGGTCGTCAACGGCGAGATCGAGGTGGTCTGCGAGTTCTGTTCCGCCGACTATCACTTCCACCCACACGAGTTCGACGAGCATCAGGGGCACTGAGGTGCCCGTACTCGCAGGCCTCGCCGCATCGGGACTGACCCTGTTGCTCGGTGCGCTGGGGCTGTTCCAGCTCGCCCTCGCGGCCGGTGCGCCGCTCGGTCGCTTCGCCTGGGGCGGCGCCCACCCCGTGCTGCCGAGCGCCCTGCGCATCGGCAGCCTCGTCTCCATCGCGATCTACGCGATGATTGCGCTCGTGATGCTCGACCGGGCCGGCCTCGTGACGTGGCTGCCGGCGGGACTGTCCGGTATCCTGGCGTGGGTCGTCGTCGCCTTTTTCGGCCTCGGCACCGTCATGAACCTCGCCTCCCGCAGTCTGCCCGAGCGGCTGACGATGTCGCCGATGGCGGCACTGCTCTGTGGCCTGTCAATCGTCGTCGCGCTCGCCTGAGCCTATTCGCTGGCCAGCGCCACCACCGGGTCGAGTCGCGCCGCCGCCCGCGCCGGCATGAAGCCGAAGCCCACCCCGATCAGCGTCGAGGACACGAACGCCGCGAGGATCGTCGTAGGCGAGTAAATGAAGCTGAGGCCGCTGACCAGTTGGCCGACGCCGAACCCGATACCCAGCGACAGCGCTACTCCGATCGCGCCGCCGATCAGGCACACCAGTACAGCCTCGATCAGGAACTGCTGCATGATGTCTCCCTGCCGCGCTCCCACCGCCATGCGCACCCCGATCTCGCGCGTCCGTTCTCGCACCGAGACGAGCATGATGTTCATCACCCCGATCCCGCCCACCACCAGCGAGATCACCGCAATGGCCGCGATCAGCAGCGTCAGCGTCTGTGTCGTCGCCTGGATGGTCTCCCGGATGGTGTCGGTGTTCTGCAGCGAGAAATCGACGAGACCGTGCCGCTGTTCGAGCAGTCCCGAAATGGCCGTCTGGGCGGCGGATATGTCGGCATCGTCGGCGATCCGTACCGTGATGGTCGACAGCCAGTTCTGCCCCAGCATGCGCGACATCGCGGTGGTGTAGGGTGTGTAGATGGAAACCGCGTTCGACTGCGGTCCGAAGGTGTTGGTGCTGGCCGCAATCACGCCGATGATCCGTAGCGGCACGTTGCCCACGAGGATCACCTTGCCCAGCGCATCCGCGCCGTCCGGGAACAGCGTTTCGCGCCCCTTGGTGTCGATCACCGCCTCCTGGCTGAGGCGCTCGACGCCGGACGTATCGAACGTTACGCCGGCCACCAGCGAGCGGTTGTTGACCCGGAAATAGTCGGGCCCCACCCCGCTGACCTGGGCGCTGGCCGAGACGTTGCGATAGCGTACCGTGCCGTTGCTGGACACCTGCGGGGTGACGCTGTCGGCGTAGGCCTGCGCCGCGATCGCCTCGGCGTCGGCCGGCACCAGTGTGCGGATCGCGCCCAGCCGCCGGTCGGCGGCGCTCGCGCCCGGCAACACGTTGATGGTGTTGGTGCCGATCGAACTGATCCGCTCCAGCACCTGGGCCTGGCTGCCCTGACCGAGCGCGACCACCGAGACCACCGAGGCGATGCCGATGATGATGCCCAGCATGGTCAGGAAGGTGCGCAACTGGTGCGAGGACAGGGCCCGCACTGCGATCGCGAAGGCCTCGGCGCTGCGCTCGAGTGCTTCGCGCCAGCGCGGCACGCGCTTCAGATCGATCGCCCGTCGCTCGGCCACGGGGGCCCCGGCGCCATTCACCTGCCGGTCCGAGACGATCCTGCCGTCGCTGATTTCGATGATCCGGTCGGCCATGGCCGCAATCGCCGGATCGTGCGTCACGATGATGATCGTGTGTCCCTCGTCGTGCAGTTCCCTCAGCAGCCCCAGCAGGTCGCGTCCGCTTCTTGAATCGAGGGCGCCCGTCGGCTCGTCGGCAAAGATGATGTCGCCGCCGTTCATCAGCGCCCGCGCCACGCTGACACGCTGCTGCTGCCCGCCGGACAGGGCGGCAGGGCGATGTCCGGTGCGGTCCCCCATCCCCAGCCGTTCGAGCAGGCTTCGCGCCCGCGCCCGCCGCTGCGCCCTCGAGGCGCCGGCATAGCTCGCCGGCACCTCGACATTTTCCAACGCGTCGAGGTCGGTGAGCAGCTGGTAGCGCTGGAAGATGAAGCCGAAGTGCTCGCGCCGCAGCTGCGCCAACTCGTCCGGGCCCAGTTTGGCTACGTCCCGCCCGGCCAGCCGGTATTCCCCGGTCCAGCCGCGATCGAGACATCCGAGGATGTTCATCAGCGTTGACTTGCCCGAGCCCGACTGTCCGATGATGGCGATCAGCTCGCCCTGCCGGATGGTGAGGTCGATGTCGTCGAGAACGGTGATGGTCTCGGTTCCGGCCGGAAACTCCCGGTGCAGCCCCCGGACTTCGATGATTGGCTCGCTCATCGGTCCGCCCTCACAACGGCGGCCCGCCGACAGGGCCGCCTCCGGCGAGCAGGCCGCGACTTGTGCTGCCCTTCGAGCTTATTGCGCTGCCGCTGCCGCCGGCCACCACGACGAGGTCGCCCTCCTCGAGGCCCGACCGGATCTCGGTCAGCACGTTGTTGGTCAGCCCCGCTTCCACCGGCCGCATCTCGCTGCTCTTGCGCGCCGCGTCCCACACCTCGACGGTCTTGCCGCGCTCCCCCGGCTTCAGCACCGAGGAGGGCACGGCGAGCACGTTTTCCGCCGAGGCCAGCACGATCGTCACCTGCGCCGTCATCGAGATGCGCAGCCGGTGATCGGGGTTCGCCACGTCGAACAGGCCGTTGTAGTAGATCGCGCTGCCCGCGCTCGTGCTGCTGCCCTGTTCGCCCGAGATCGACTCCGGGGCAGGCTCTATGGCCCGCAGCGTCGCCTCGATGCGGGTGTCTGGGTCGCCGAGGATGGTGAAGTAGACCCTTTGGCCGGCCTCGACCCGCGGCACGTCCGCTTCCGAAATCTCGGCCTTCACCACCATCTGGTCGAGATTGGCCAGCTTGACGATGGTGGGCGTGCTGTTGACGGCGTTGACCGTCTGGCCGACCTCGACCTCGAGCGACACCACGGTGCCGTCCATCGGGGCCACGATCTGGGTGCGGCTGAGGTTCAGCTTGGCATTGTCGACGCTGATCTCGGCCTGCTGGATCTGCGCCTCGAGCGCCTCGAGCTGGCCCTGTGCCGTTTCGACGGCCAGTTGCGCCGCTTGCAGCTCCGCGTCGGAGATCAGTTCCTCGGGAAACAGCTTCTCGGCGCGCTCGAGAGTCACCTGTGCCTTGGCCAGCGTCGCCGCCTGCATCCGCTTCTGGGCTTCGATTCCGGCAAGGGCGGCCTCCGATGCGCGGACGGCGTTCTCCTGGTTCAGGGAGTCGATCTCCGCGATCAGGTCGCCCGCCTTCACCGCGTCGCCGAGCGCCACCTTGAGCGTCTTGATGCTGCCCGAGACTTCCGCCCCGACGCTGACCAGTTGGCTTGCCTCGATCGTCCCCGACGCGAGGACGGACTCCTCGATGGTCGTGCGCGTCACCGCGGTGGTCGTCGGTTGCGCCACCTTGGCCTTCGGCGCGAAGTAGCTCCAGGCCGCAACCCCGGCCCCTGCCAGGACCGCCACCACGACCACCCAACGAACCAGTCTTCCGATCTGCGCCACCGTGGAACCCCGCGTTTCACTGAAGAACGACATAGGCGCGATCGGCCGCCGCGCCGCATTAGGCCTTGGTAAGCTGGGTGAATTCTTGGACAGGTTCGACCAGCCGGCGGCATCGCACCGACCGACTAGCCCCTTGCGCGGGGGGCGCGTCTTGATCGTCGTCAAGCGCGCAGGTTGGGTCGTGCTAGATCTGGTCGAGCCCGTATGCGAGGTCGGCGATCAGATCGGCGCTCTCCTCGAGCCCGACCGAGATCCTGAGCAGCCCCGGCGTGATGCCGCTTTCGAGCCGCACCTCTTCGGTGAAGCGCGCGTGCGTGGTCGTACCGGGGTGGGTAATCAGCGATTTCGCGTCGCCCAGGTTGTTCGAGATAAGGATCACCGCCAGTGAGTCGGACAGCCTGAAGGCCGCCTCGCGGCCGCCCTTCACCTCGAAGGCGACCAGCGTCGAGCCGCTCGTCATCTGCCGCTTCGCCAGGTCGTACTGCGGGTGCGACGCGTGGAACGGATAGGAGATGCGTGCCACCTTGGGGTGGTCGGCAAGGAAATCGGCGACCTTGGCGGCGTTCTCCGTCATCTGCCGGACCCGCAGGGCCAGCGTTTCGACGCCCTTGAGCAGCACCCAGGCGTTGAATGGAGACAGGGACGGGCCGGTCTGGCGCAGCAGCGTGTGCACGTCGCCCTCGATCAGCGCCTTGCTGCCCAGCACGACGCCGCCCAGCGCCCGACCCTGACCGTCGATGTGCTTGGTGGCCGAGTAGGTCACCAGGTCGGCACCCAGTTGCAGCGGCCTTTGCAGCATCGCGGTGGCGAACACGTTGTCGACGATCAGCTTGGCGCCATGCGCCTTGGCAATCTGCGCCACCGCGGAGATGTCGACCAGTTCCAGCGTCGGATTGGTCGGGGTCTCGATGAACACCAGCTTGGTGTTCTTCTGCATCGCCCGCTCGAAATTACCCGGGTCGCGGCCGTCGACCAGCGTCGAGGGGACACCGAAGCGCGGCATCAGGTCCTCGACCACGTAGCGACAGCCCCCGAACAGCTGGCGCGATGCCACGATGTGGTCGCCGGCCCGCACCTGGCTCATCACCGCGTTGGTCACCGCCGACATGCCGGTCGCGAAGGCACGTGCCGCCTCGGCGCCTTCGAGCAGGGCCATCCGGTCCTGGAACATCTCCATCGTCGGGTTGGAGAAGCGCGAGTAGTTGTGGGCCGGCTTGGCGATCTTGTTGAGGAACAGGTCTTCGGCATACTGCGAGCTCGGGTAGGCATAGCCCGAGTTCATGAAGATCGCTTCCGACGTCTCGTTGAACTGGCTGCGCTGCGTGCCGCCGTGCACCAGCTGCGTTGCCGGCGAGCGCTTCCTGGGGTCGCTGAGCGGGTTCCTCGACTTGGTCATGCGAAGCCTCGAAAACGAAAAAGCCGGCGCGCGTTGCTTGCGGCCGGCATCACAAGGTCCCTTTAGCAACTTGTTTTAGGTGGCTGCAATCAGACCGGCCAAATCACCACCCGCGCCGCCGTCACAGTCGGGACGCTGACCGGGGATATACGACCCATCCCGGCTTGGCGTCAACCGCTGGTGTTGCTATCGACAGTGAACGGTGGGGTAGGGCACTTGGACAGCGAACTCTATGGGAAGGGCGTGTTTCCCGCCCGCTACATCGAACGGCTGGCGGCCCGGGGCAGCATCTCGTCGCCCCGCCCCTTCGATGCAGATCAGATTCAGCCGGCCAGCCTCGACCTGCGGCTCGGTGCCGTAGCGCATCGCATCCGCTCGAGCTTCCTGCCGGGGCCCGAGCACACCGTGGCGCAGCGCATTGAATCGCTGCGGCTGCACGATCTCGATCTCACCGATGGCGCAGTTCTCGAGCGCAACTGCGTCTACTTGGTGCCCCTGCTCGAAGGGCTCGCGCTGCCCCAGAAGGTCAGTGCCAGCGCCAATCCCAAGAGCTCGACCGGGCGGCTCGACGTCTTCACCCGGGTGATCGGTGACTATGCGCGCGGCTTCGATGTCCTGCCCCACGGTTACCGCGGGCCGCTCTACCTCGAGATCAGCCCGCGCACCTTCCCCGTCCGCATCCGGCAGGGCTCGCGCTTGTCGCAGATGCGCTTCCGCGTCGGCGACAGTCGGCTCGATGCGCATCAGCATCGCACGCTCCACAGCGTCGAGACGCTCGTGTTCGATCCCAACGCAGAGGTCGGGGATGGCGTGTTGCTCTCCATCGATCTCAAGGGCGAGGGACGCAGTGGCCTGATCGGCTTCCGCTCGCGCCGCCACACGCCGGTCATCGACATGGACCTCAAGGACACGCTCGATGTGCTCGACTACTGGGAGCCGCTGGTGACCCGTGGCCGGGAGGAGTTCATTCTCGACCCCGACGAGTTCTACATCCTCGTCTCCCGCGAGAGCGTGCACGTGCCGCCGGCCTATGCCGCCGAGATGGTGCCCTTCGATCCGCTGGTCGGTGAGTTCCGCGTGCACTATGCCGGCTTCTTCGATCCCGGCTTCGGCCACTCGGCCGCCGGCGGCACTGGCAGCCGCGCCGTGCTCGAGGTACGCAGTCGCGAAGTACCGTTCCTGCTCGGCCACGGCCAGACCATAGGCCGACTGGTCTACGAACGCCTGTCGGAGGTTCCGGATCGGCTCTACGGGGCCGGACTGGGATCGAACTACCAGGCCCAGACCCTTAAGCTCTCCAAGCACTTCAAGCCCTTCGCCCTGTAGCTTTGGCGGTCGGGATCGCCGTCTGGACCTCACCCGGCGGCGTCTGCTCGACGCGCTTGGTGATCGGCTCGTCGCTGACGATGCGGCCGTGTTCGAGCCGGATCACGCGATTGCAGAAGCTCTGCATCAGTTCGGGCGAGTGCGAGGCCAGGACGAGGATGCTGGCCTTGGCGGCGAAATCGCTCATCCGCTTGCGGGCCTTGACCTGGAAGTCCGAGTCGCCCGCGCCGATCACCTCGTCGATCAGCAGCACTTCCGGTTGCGTGGCGGTCGCGACGCCGAACAGCAGCCGCGTCGTCATGCCCGCCGAGTAGGTGCGCACCGGCATCGACAGGAAACCGCCCAGTTCGCTGAACTCCTCGATGCCCGGTGTGGCGGCCAGGGCCTCCGCATGCGAGGCGCCGAGCAGCATCGCCATGCGGATGATGTTCTCGTAGCCGGTGAGTTCGGGATCCAGCCCGGCCCCCAGTCCGAACACCGTCGAGACCCGGCCCCTGACGCTGATCCGTCCCGAGGTCGGCCGGAAGATGCCGGCCATGGTGCGCAGCAGCGTGGTCTTTCCCGAACCGTTGTGGCCGATCAGCCCGATGCGGTCGCCGTCGCCGAGCCTGAGCGTGATGTCGGTCAGCGCCTGCACCGTCGCAATCTGTCCGCGATCCGCCTTGATCAGTCCGCCCGTGCTGATCCGCACCAGGTGCTTGCGCAGCGACTTGCTGGCGGCGTTGTAGATCGGGTAGGCGACGCCGACGCCGTCGAGATCCATGCTGGCCACGGTGGCTCCTACATCCAGTACGGCAGTCGATAGGCGCGCGCGCCGGTCAGCCACAGGGCCAGCGCGACCGTCACCACGGTCAGCCCGGCCACCCAGCCATAGCTGCTGATGTCGGGCAGCACGCCCATCATCGGGTCGCGGATCACCCTGATATAGTGTGCCACCGGATTGAACGACATCACCAGTTCGGCCGCACCGAGCTGCCGGCTGTGGTAGATCACTGGGCTCAGGAAGAACAGGATCGGCATGAACGAGGCGATCAGGGGATCGAGATCGCGGTAGCGGGCCCCCAGCAGGCCGACGATCTGGGTCAGGGCGATCAGGTTGATCGCGACGACCGCGAGGCCGGGCAGGGCAAGCCACATCATCGGCGAGAGGTGCTCGGGGTAGATCAGGAAGACGAGAACCACGACGACGAGATTGTGCCCCAGGTTGATGACCTGTCGGCTGAAGGCCTGCAGCGTGATGAGGAAGCTCGGCAGCCGGATATTGGTGACCATCGAGGCGTTTCGCGCAAACAGCCCGGCGCTTTCGGTGATGCTGCCCGAGATCAGCTGCCACACCACGAGACCTACGGTCACCTGAGGGATGTAGTCGCTCTGCTTGGTGTTGAGCAGGATGCTCCAGACGAAGCCCAACCCTGCCACGCCCACGATCGTGCCCAGCACCAGCCAGAGCGGCCCCAGCGTGCTGCGTCGATAGCGCGCCAGCGTTTCGCTCCAGGCGAAGTACAGGGCCAGCTGCCGCCGCGTCCACGCCTCCGCGAGGTCGCTCCACCCATCTGCAATGGCGCTCACGGGCCGCCCTTCATGCCGTTCGTTGCGCCGGGTTTAGGGCTCGGCCTGGCGGCGCGCAAGCGCGAAGGCGCAACACTCGCCCGGTCCTGGTTCAGCCGCCTCGCTTGAGTTCGGGGTGCGTGGTCCGCCCGATCAGCCCCGGGTCGAGACCCAGCACCGCCGCGCTCGAACCCACGATCAGCGGGTCGGGTCCGTGCACCACACGCGCATCCCGGTCCGGATAACCGAACGAGGACAGGAAATGCTGCATGGCGTTGAGCCTGGCCCGGCGCTTGTCGTCGGACTTGATCACCGTCCAGGGGGCGTCGGCGGTGTCGGTGTAGAAGAACATCGCCTCCTTGGCTTCGGTATAGGCATCCCACTTGTCCATCGAGGCCCTGTCGATCGGGCTCAGCTTCCACTGCTTGAGCGGATCGTGCTCGCGCGCCGCGAAGCGTCGCGCCTGCTCCTCTCGTGTCACCGAGAACCAGAACTTGAACAGCCGGATGCCCGAGCGCACCAGCATCCGCTCGATCTCCGGGGTTTCGCGCATGAACTCGAGGTATTCGGGCGGCGAGCAGAAGCCCATCACGCGCTCCACTCCGGCTCGATTGTACCAGGAGCGGTCGAAGAACACGATCTCTCCGCCCGACGGCAGCTGCTGGATGTAGCGCTGGAAATACCACTGCGTCCGTTCGATCTCGGTGGGCTTCTCCAGCGCCACCACCCGTGCGCCGCGGGGATTGAGGTGCTCCATGAAGCGCTTGATCGTGCCGCCCTTGCCGGCGGCGTCGCGGCCTTCGAAGATCACCACCACCTTCTGGCGGGTTTCCTTGATCCAGTTCTGCAGCTTAAGCAGTTCCACCTGCAGCGGCAGCATGTGCTGCAGGTAGCTCTTCTCGGTCATCCGGACCTTATAGGGAAACACCCCGGTCTCGAAGCTCTCGCGGATCGCGGCAGCGTCGCGGCGCAACTCGCTCGCCGTCCGCCGATCGCCCGACAAGGCCTCCGCCGCGAGGTCGCCGGACGACTCCATAATCGAGCGCGCCGCGTCCGTGGTGTGCTCCGGTCGGCTTTCCTGCGGCCCCGGTGCGCTACCGGCGCCAGCATTTCCGCCCTCCTGGGCGGCCTCGATCTCCGTTGAAGTCGGCGCTTCCGGATTGCTCTGCACTATGCGGTCCTTCCCAGTTTTTCGAGCTAGGCTGAGCCTTCCGGGTCGCGAGGGTCTTGATCTGGATCAACCTCCTGCCGGCTCGGCCGCACTATCCGGGACGAACGTAGGGAGACCATTGCCGTGACCGTCCGACCGCTTGTCCAGCACTTCTCTGACATCCTGTGTGTCTGGGCCTACGTCGCCAATGCCAGGCTCGAGCACGTCGCGGTGCGTTTCGGCGACCGGGTAGACTTCGAGCTGCGCTTCTGCTCGGTCTTTCCCGATGCGCGCGGCAAGCTTGGTGCGTCATGGAAGGATCGCGGCGGCCTTGCCGGCTATGCCGAGCATGTTCGTTCGGTGGCGCGGCGCTTCGATCACGTCGAGGTGCATCCGGACGCCTGGGTCGTGGCGCAGCCGCGCAGCTCCACCGCGCTGCACCAGTTCGTCAAGGCCATCGAGATCGAGGACCCGGCCGCCTCGGCGAGCAGCGTTCCGCTCGCCGAGCGCCTCGGTCATCGTGCCGCCTGGGCGCTGCGCGAGGCGTTCTTCCGCGACGGGCGCGATATCGGCCAGTGGGCCGCGCAGGCCGAGATCGCGGCGGGCTTCGGGCTCGACCCGTCGCGCCTCGAATCCCACCTGCGCAGCGGCGCCGCCGCCGCTGCCCTCGAGGCGGACCTTCAGCTTGCCGCGCGGCAGCACATCTCGGGCAGTCCGACCTTCGTGATGAACGAGGGTCGGCAGATTCTCTACGGCAACGTCGGAGCCCACCTGATCGGGGCCAACATCGAGGAAATGCTGCGCCAGCCGGAGGCCGACGAAGCCAGCTGGTGCTGATCCCGGCCGGTGCTGATTGCCCGGTGCATCCCTGTTGGGCGCCGGCTTCGCCTTGCGCCAGATCAAACCGCGACCCCCCGGATCAGTCGCATGCTACAAAGGCACAATGGGCTGAATGTGTCTTGGAGAGCGGGTCATGCCTCGGTCGGATAACTTCGGTCAGAGCGCGGTCACCGGCGCGACGCCGCTCTTTGCCACTCCCGTCATCGCCCTCGACACGGAAACCACCAGTCTCGATCCGGCGGTTGCCCGAATCGTCGAGCTCGCGGCGGTCCGCTTCACGGCGGGGGGCATCGACCCGGAGCCGCCGCTGCTGTCGCGCATCAACCCGGGTGTCCCGATCCCCCCGGTGTCGACCGCCGTGCACCACATCACCGATCAGCTGGTCTCCGGGTCCCCCCCGATCGGCCGCCTGTTGCCACGGCTGCGGGACTACTCGGCGGGCCGGCTGCTGGTCGGTCATGCCATCGGCTTCGATCTGGCCGTGCTCGAGCGGGAGGCGCAGCGCTCGGGATTTGCCTGGCAGAAGCCGCGATCGCTTTGTGTGCGCGCGCTCGCCATGCTCGTTGCGCCCGACCTCGCCAACCACTCCCTCGATGGCCTGGCCCAGTGGCTCGGCGTGACCATCGCCAACCGCCACTCGGCGCTCGGCGACGCCGAGGCCGCGGCGCGCATCTTTCTGGCTCTGGTTCCGCTCCTCGAGCAGCGCGGCATCGTCACCGTCGCCCAGGCCGAGCGGGCCTGCCGGCGTCGTGTCGCCCGTGAGGGCGAGGAGGCGGCCGGCTGGATCGATCCGGTCGCCGTTCGGGCCTCCTCGCCCGCCTTCGGCGCCATGTCGGCCCGCGACAGCTTCGCCTATCGGCATCTTGTGGCCGACGTGATGGCCACCACGCCCGTCATCGTGCCTGAGGCCATGCCGCTCGCCGACGCGATGCGCGTCATGGTCGAGGGCAATATCAGCTCCGTCCTCGTGGCCGCCGACCCGGTTCCCGGGCAGCCCGTGCATGCCTATGGCATCCTCACCGAGCGCGACGTCATGCGCCGGCTGGTCCAGTCCGGTGTCGACGTGCTGCAGCGTCCCGCGGGCGATTTTGCCTCGCGTCCGCTCCACTCCATTCGCGCGCAGGCCTTTGTCTACCGCGCCATCAGCCGCCTCGCCCGCCTGCGAATCCGTCACCTTGCGGTGCGCAGTGACAACGGGCGGCTCGTCGGCGTGGTCTCCGCCCGGGATCTGCTGCGCACGCAGGGCGGCGCCGCCGTCGCGCTCGACGATGCCATCCAGGTTGCCCGCACCCCAAAGGCGCTGGCTGCCGCCTGGTCGACCCTGCCGGCGGTTGCCGCGGCCCTCGTGAGCGAGGGCGTCGACGCCAGGCTGGTTTGCCGCATCGTCAGCGAGGAGATGCGCGCCATGACCCGGCAGGCTGCCATCCTGGCAGAGCGCGCCATGCTGGACGACGGGCAGGGCGCTCCGCCGGTTCCCTACGCCGTGCTGGTTCTGGGCTCGGGCGGACGCGGCGAGAGCCTGCTCGCACCCGATCAGGACAACGCGCTGGTGTTCGACGGCGAAGGCACCGATGCGGGCCCGGGCGGCACCACGGACCTGTGGTTCGCCGAACTTGCGAGCCGCCTCTCCGATATTCTCGATCAGGCCGGCATTCCGCTGTGCCGCGGTGGCGTCATGGCCCGCAACGCCCAGTGGCGCGGCTCGCTGGAAACCTGGCGCGCCCGCATCGCCGACTGGGTCGGCAAGTCGCGTCCGGAGGACCTGCTCAATGTCGACATCTTCTTCGACATGGTTCCGGTACACGGCGACGTGGACCTTGGTCAGCGGCTCTTCGAGACGGCGTGCGCCACCGGGGCCGGTAGTCCCGCCTTTGCCAAGCTCCTCGGCGACGGCCTAGCTACGGCGGACCCCTTCACCCTGCTGGGGGGATTGAAGCTCGAGGACGGGCGCCTCGACCTCAAGGCCATCGGCCTGTTCCCGATCGTCAAGCTGGCGCGATCCCTCGCCATACGCCACGGCTTCGCCCTGCACTCCACGACCGAGCGGCTGCAGGCGCTCGCCGCCCGGGGCAAGGGCAGCGCCGATCTCGAAGCGCTCGATGGCGCGCACGCGATCCTGCTCGCGGCCCTCCTCCACCAGCAGGCGCTCGACATCGAGGCGGGCCTGCCGCCGGGCAACCGGCTCGATCCGCGCGCGCTCGACAAGGAACAACTGGAGCGCCTGAAGCAGGCGCTGAGGCACGTCAGGGTCGCGCCCGATCTGGTCCGTGACCTGATGTTCGGGTGAGGGTCAGCCGCGGCCGAGTGCCGCCGCCAGTCCGGGCAGCGTCGGCAGCGTCGCGATCGCCATGCAGGCCAGCCAGATCGATGCCGAGATCAGGTCCGTGCCGTTCCGTCCGGCGAACCGCTCGTAGAGGGCGGCGGGCACTCCGGTGACCATCAGCAGGACGCTCGAGACGATTAGCGAGGAGAGCGTCACCACGGCCGTCTGGTCGACCGGTGCCCAGCCGGGGTACCACAGCGGATAGAGCACGAACACCGAGAGCAGCAGCGGCGACATGATGCCGTTGAGGATGGCGAGGGCCACGGTGGCGATGATCAGGTGACGCGGCTGCACGGCGCTACACCGCCGCTGCCGGGGGGAGCAGCCCGGCGGCATTGAGCCCGACCGCAAGCCCCACCCTGGCGGCCGAGAGCCACAGCACGCAGAACACCATCACCACGATCCGCGGCAGGGCCCGCGGCGTCAGGAAGGCCACCAGCGAGATCACCGGATCGGTGAGCGATTTGAACGCCCGCCAGATGTAATTGTCCCAGTCCTGCGGCACGAATATGCCCAGCAGCAGCCGGCCCATGAAGGTATAGACCAGGGCCGCGAGGACGAAATTCGGGATATGGAAATACCAGTGCGTCCAGAAGTCGGCCACGGAACGATGTGCCTTTCGGTCAGCCGGAAGGATGGGCGCCCTGTGGCACCTATGGCGCGAGGCGGGGTCGCCGGGCGACCCCGCCTCGCAGGTCTCGATCAGGCGGTCAGGTCGTCTTTTCTTCCATGACGATCTTGCCGCGCGGTATGCGGATTTCGTCGATCATGTCCTGCATCTCCCTGGACGGTGCCTTGGTGAGCAGGCTGACGACGATCATCACACCGAAGCCTACGGGCAGGCCGAACGCCGCGGCGGAGAGGTTCTTGATCCCCCACCAGTTGGCGATGGTCTGCGCGTAGGTGTCGAGCGCTTTGGCCGCCGCGGCCTGGGCGTCGGGTGCCGCCGCTGCCAGGGCCGCCTTGAGTTCGGCGTACTTGGCTGCCCCGTCGGCGCCGGCCGACGACAGGAAGCTCCAGGTCTCGTAGAAGCCGGGCGCCCCGTAGCGGGTGCCCAGCAGGTAGTAGACGCACACGCCGAAGCCGGCAACGATGCCCGCCAGCGCCCCGGCTGTCGACGTTCGCTTCCACCAGATGCCGAGGACCAGCGCCGGGAAGAGTCCGGCGGCGGCCAGCGAGAACGCCCAGGCCACCATCGACAGGATGTCGGCCGGCTTCGTCGATGCGACATAGGCCGCAACGATCGCCACCAGCACCAGCAGGACGCGTGACACCAGCAGCCGGCGTGCCGTCGGCGCGTTCTGGTCGATCATCTTGTAGTAGATGTCGTGGCTGAGCGCATTGGCGATGGCCAGCAGCAGGCCGTCGGCGGTCGAGAGTGCCGCCGCGAGGCCGCCGGCCGCGACTAGGCCCGAGATGACGTAGGGCATTCCGGCCATTTCCGGCGTTGCCAGCACGATCATGTCGGCGTTGAGCGCGATGTTGCCGAAGCCGATCTGGGTCACCCCCTGTTCGGTGCAGGCGGCGACGATGGCGGCCGTGTCGATGGCTGCCTTGCCGCAGATCTGCACCAGCGAGCCGTCCGCTGCCGCCCAGCGCAGCATCCAGCCCGCCTTGTCGGCAATGTTCTCCGGCGTCAGCCCGCTCGCCACGAGGTCGAGCATGGTCCACTTGGCGAACGCCGCATAGGACGGCGCGGTGAAGTAGAGGATGAAGATGAACAGCAGCGACCAGGCCACCGAGTTGCGGGCCTCACGCACCGAGGGGGTGGTGAAGTAGCGCATCAGCACGTGCGGCAGCGACGCCGTGCCCACCATCAGGCAGAGGATGAGCAGGAAGTAGTTGGGGGCATTGAACCCGCCATGCACGAACGGCGTCAGGTGCTGCACGGCAATGCCCTGCGCCGCCTCGAGGGCGCTGATGCCCTGCAGCGCCTGGCCGTACATGATCTGCGGCAGCGGCACGCCGGTCTTGACCGTCGACATCCAGATGGCCGGGATCAGGTAGGCGATGATCAGCACGATGTACTGTGCCACCTGCGTCCAGGTGACGGCCCGCATGCCACCCAGCATCGAACAGACGAGGATGCCCGCGAGGCCGACATAGACGGCGATGTTGAAGTCGAGCCCGATGAAGCGGGCCGAGATGATGCCGGTGGCATAGATCTGCGCCACCACATAGGTGAACGAGCACGTCATCAGCACGATGACGCCCAGGAATCGCGCCAGGTTGCCGCCATAGCGGGCCGATAGGAAGTCGGGGACCGTGTAGGCGCCGAACTTGCGCAGGTAGGGCGCGACGAGGATGGCCACCAGCACATATCCGCCGGTCCAGCCAACCACATAGGCGAGGCCGTCGTAGCCGAGCGCGTAGAGTGTGCCGGCCATGCCGACGAACGAGGCGCCAGACATCCAGTCCGCGCCGGTTGCCATGCCGTTGAAGATGGCCGGCACCCGCCGCCCGGCGACGTAGTACTCGCCCACCTGCATGGTCCGGCTCATGATGCCGATCGCCGCGTAGATGACGATGGTGAAGCCGACGAAGAAATAGCCGATGACGACATTGGGCACGCCCAGCGCGCTGAGGATCGCCATCAGGATGATGAAGGCGATGAAGCCGCCCGTGTAGATCGTGTAGACGCGGCCCAGGTTGGACATGAAGTCCCCACCCCTGCCGGCCCCTGTGGATTCGCTTGCCATGTGCTCCCCCTCAGTCCTCGGCCACGCCGTGTTCTTCGTCGATGCTGTTCTGCTGCCGTGCGAACCAGAACAGCATCAGCACGAAGGCGATCAGCGAACCCTGCGCGGCCATGTAGAAGCCGAGCGGGAACCCGAGGATCACTATGGAGTTGAGTTGGCCCACGAACATGTGGACCACGAACGAGAACAGCACCCACAACCCAAGTACGACGAACATCAGGTTGCGGGTCTTGCCCCAATAAGCGGCACGATCCGGTGCGGACACTGCGCATCCCTCCAATTGCTTGCGGGCACGCCCCCTCAGGGCCGGCACCGCGACCACCCCCTAGACCGCCTCCCGGCCCCTCAGCCGCGACGCGATTCCCTCCAACGCACGCGCGAAGCACCATGCGTACGTTCACATTTTCGTAACATTCTCTTATGGATTAGTCTAACGCGACCTGCGCGGCGGGGGTGGCGTCGCAATTGGCGCGCGGCGGCCGTCCCGGGGAGGGATCGTCATGCTCAAGGCACTGGCCGAAAAGGTGATGAGCGGCCTGTTTCGAAAGCCGGAGCCGATCGCCGACGGCGCTGCGCTCGGTCGCTTCATCGACAGCCGCGCCGCATTCCTCGCCCAGAAGGGCATTGTCGAGTTCTGCCGGGTGCGCGCCGGCATCCACTGGCAGAAGCTGTTTGCCGAAGACGAGTTCCGGCGCGCCCTGACGCGGTCGACCTGGCAGGCCTACGGCCCAACGCTGGCGCTGGTTTGCGAGATGGTGGAGGCGGCGCTGCGCCCTCATGCCGGCATTGATCGGCAGAGGGCCGCACATGCGATACTGGCCATCGCGCGGGACAGGTATCTGGCCTATCCGCTGCCTGCTGGGTTCACTGCCGAGCAGTGGTCGGAGGGGCTGGAACTCGTCGTGCGGGCCATCGAGGCGCGCCAGGGCGAGGCCTCCCGCCCGGTCCGGCACATGCCGCGCGAAATGGCACGGCTGGTGTTCGCCGCCTTGCCGCTCCACCCCGCCATCGTCACCAACGACGCCGACTATATCCACAACAATTTGCGCATGAACCTGCTGCGGGCCCACGACGACTTCCTCGCCGCGGCCGATCTGCCCGCCCTGGCGCGCGACTTACTGCGACCCTGACCGGGCCGGGTTGAGGATGCGCGGGTGGCCGCGCATCCTCGTTCGTCCGGGGATCAGGGCAGCAGCACCGCGTCGATCACGTGGATGATGCCATTGTCCGCCTTGATGTCGGCCGCAACGACATTGGCGGTGTTCGACGCGGCGACCGTCACGGCTTGCGTCGCAGCCGTCTTGGTCACGGCCAGCATCTTGGCGCCGTTCAGCGTCTTCACGTGAATGGCGCGTCCCGGCAGCTGGTTCGAGGCCAGCTCGCGCGGCAGCACGTGCAGGGTGAGGATCGCGATCAGCTTGTCCTTGTTCTCGGGTTTGAGCAGGTCCTCGACCGTACCCGCCGGCAGCGCCGCGAAGGCGTCGTCGGTCGGCGCGAACACGGTGATGTTGTCGGTGCTCGACAGCGCTTCGGCGAGGCCGGCTGCCGTGGCCGCCGCAAGCAGCGTCTTGAACGTGCCGGCCGAGTCGGCGGTTTCGACGACGTTGGCGGCGACGGACGGCGTCGTCGCGGCAAGGCCCGCCAACAGCGCGGCAGTCAGGGCGATGGACTTCAGAGACTTCATGACTCACTCCCAGTTTAGTGCCAGGGTCCCGGTTGCCGGGTGGCTGTGCTGGGAAACGAAGGGCTGGAAACCCCGGATTTGCTGGACGCGATCAGAACAAAGTGAATGATCCGCGCCGCCCTGGCCGCGTAAACGCGCCCTGCTGAACCTGGTACGTCGGCTCGATCAGGAGGCCTGGCGGAGGTCCGCGCCGCCCGGCAGGCTCTGCATCTTCGCAAAGCCGCGCTTGAGTGCCGCGAAGCACCCGGCATCGATGGCGATGCCGACCTCGGCCTGCATCACGGTGAACGCCTGCGTCGCCGGCATCGCCTTGCGGTAGGGCCGATCGGCGGTCAGGGCATCGAAGATATCGGCAGTTGTCACGATCCTGGTGTCGAGGCCGATCTCGGCTTCGGCCAGGCCATGCGGGTACCCGCGACCATCCAGCCGCTCGTGGTGCGCGCCCGCGATCACCGCCAGGTCCTCGAGCGCGGCAATCCGGACCAGGATGGATCGACCGAGCTCGGGATGCCGCTTGATCTGCGCCCATTCCTCCTCGTCCGGCTTGCCGTTCTTGTCGAGGATCGAGTTGGGGACGCCCAGCTTGCCGATATCGTGCAGCAGGGCGGCGCGGCGCAGCCAGCGTCTGTGATGCTCCGGATAGCCCAGTTCGGCCGCGATGAGGTCGGAGAACAGCGCCACACGATCGCTGTGTCCGGCTGTGAACGGGCTCTTGGCGTCCACCACCTGGGCGAAACCGGCCGCGATGTCGTCGAGATAATCCTCGTCGACCTCGCGCACGAGCGCCAGCGGTTCCATCGCAGCGACACGGGCCGGAAGATCGGGCGACAGCATCGCCTGCCAGATGTCGGGGGTGCCGGCCAGTGAGCGAAGCCGGGCGACGATCCCGGGATCGAACCAGCGACCGCTCCGCGACTGCACTTCGGCCAGCGCGGCCTCGGCCCCCCCGCGCATGAAGAACACGTCCGCCACCTGCACGAGCAGCGCGATGCGGGCAAACAGCGAAATCTCGTCGCCCCGGCGTCCGAGTGGTTGGCCGGAACCGTCCCAATGCTCGTCGAGGTCCAGTATGCCTCGCGCGACGCGTTCGTTGAAGCGCATCGTCCGGGCGATGTCGGCGCCGCGCTGGCAGCGCGTCTCGATGAGTTCCCTGGCGATCTCTCCACCGTTCCGGGCGACGTGGACGAGGGCCTGCAGCCGCTCGATCATGCCGGATTTGCGCCCGGTATTGGCGATCAGGAAGCGCAGCACGTCGGGCAGCCGGCTGTCGACGAACTTGTAGGCCTGCTTGAAGGTCAGGTCGTCCGCCAGATACAGCCGGCAGATGCGGGCGGCGTTGGAACTGCAGCCGATGTCCTTGAGCAGCAGCGTGTAGTAGAGGTCGGAGAGTTCCCCCTCGCTCAGGCCCGCCAGCCGCCCGATATGCATCCCCAGCCAGCAGCAGCGCAGGCTGTGTCCGACCGGCTGTCCCTCGGTGATGTCGAGCGCATAGCTCAGCGCCCCGACCACATCCGACAGATGTATCGCCTCGGTAGCGGCCATCCGTTCCCCGCCCGCACAACGTGCCGGCACGCTACCAGGCGCCGCTTAACAAACTCGGTGCGAAGGGGCGTCTAGGACTCCGGGTCGAATCCGTCGCGGCGGCGGGTCAGGTGTGAGTCAGGGCCGCCCGCAGGTCGAGCCCGTGCGCCGGCCTGAGGTCGAGGTCGGATTCGATGTGGTCGATGTGGTGGACGAGCAGCTCGGCCGCCAGCGCAGCATCGCGGCGCTCCAGCGCCGACAGGATGCTGCCATGATCGGCGTGTCCGCAGCTCGAGGCGCCGGTGCGGCCGTAGAGCGCGATGACCAGCGAGGAACGGGCCACCAGTTCCTCCATGAAGCGCTCGAGCACGGCATTGCCGGCGACACGGGCCAGCGCGAGATGGAAGTCGCCGGAGGCGCGGATCTCGGCGCGACGGACGCTGGCGCCACGCTCGCCCATCAGCCGGGTTTCCTCCTGCAGAAGGGCCCGGAAGCCGGCAAGGTCGGCAGCTTGGAGCCTGTCGACCGCCGCCTCGGCGAGGGCCGGCTCGATCAGCCGACGCGCGTCGAACACCTGCCGCGCCTCGTCCGGGCTCGGATTGGCAACGAAGGCCCCGCGATTGCGCTCGGACCGCACCAGTCCCTCGAAGCTGAGCATCTGCAGCGCCGATCGGACCACGGTGCGGCTGACGTCGAACAGCGCGCCGACCTCGGCCTCGCCGAGCTTGGTACCCGGTGCGAGGCGGCGATCGATGATGGCATCGCGCAACTGCTCGCGGATGGCCGCGGCGCGGTCCTCGACGCCGTCGGGCGGCGCAAAGGGGTAGTCGGCAAGGCTCATGGCGTTCCCCGGTGACGCACGCATCCTTACGCCGATTTGGCCGCCATGTAATCGCCAAACGTGCATACGCACCGCGCTATGGATTGCATACAATTTCGGCCTGAATTGCAGACATGTGCTCATTGGTTAGGCAATTCCATCGGTTGCCTACACCATCGGCATGCACCGATCCGAGCAAAAAGCTAAAATACGCAAAGGATTAGCGCCAAGGAGCGGAACTGGCACGGACGATGCATTGCCTCTGGTGACCCACAGGGAGTGCAGCATGCCCAAGGCGGCGGAGATCGATCTGGCGTCGGTGACCAAGCGCTACGGCGCGACGGTTGCCGTCGATGCGATCAGCCTCCGCATCCCTGCCGGCACCTATTGCTGCCTGCTCGGCCCCTCGGGCTGCGGCAAGACGTCTACGCTGAGGATGATTGCCGGGCACGAGAGCGTTTCCGATGGCGATATCGCGCTCGGCAGCGCCGTCGTCACGAACCTGCCGCCGGCCAGGCGCGGCACCGCCATGATGTTTCAGTCCTACGCGCTGTTTCCGCATCTCGATCTCGTCGACAACGTCGCGTTCTCTCTGCGCATGAAGGGGGTGGGCAGGCCGGAACGCCGGGCGAGGGCGCTCGACATGCTCCGGCTCATGCAGATGGAGGCCTATGCCGACCGCCGGCCTGCCCAGCTCTCGGGCGGGCAGCAGCAGCGCGTGGCGCTGGCCCGCGCTCTGATCACCGATCCCGAGGCCCTGCTGCTCGACGAGCCGCTGTCGG
Source organism: Devosia sp. (assembly GCA_041916695.1). GTDB lineage: Bacteria > Pseudomonadota > Alphaproteobacteria > Rhizobiales > Devosiaceae > Devosia_A. The sequence goes on from JAYRZA010000010.1 coordinate 66,165, forward strand.
CGCTCGATCCGTTCCTCAAGGTGCGCATGCGCGCCGAACTGAAGAAGCTGCAGGCGCGGCTCGGCATCACCTTCGTCCACGTCACCCATAGCCAGGAAGAGGCCATGGCGCTCGCCGACCTGATCGTGGTGATGAACAATGGCCGGATCGAGCAGGCGGCGGCCCCGCGCGAAGTCTTCGAGCGGCCCGCCACCGCCTTCGTGGCGCGCTTCATGGGCGACCACAACGTCGTTTCCGGCCGCGGTGCCGGCACGACGGACGGCCTTGCCGTGCTCGAGGTGCCCAATGGGGGGCGCTTCGTGGCCACCGGCACGGCGGTCGATGCCGGCGCGCCGGTCGATATCGCGGTGCGTACCGACCATGTGCGCATCGGCGAGCCGGCCCGCCAGGGGCTCGGGTTTGTCGGCACGATCGCCAACATCGAGTACCGCGGCGCGACCGTGAAGCTCTCGGTCGACGGCGCCGGAATCGAGGACTTCACCGCCATCGTCGACGATCGCAGCTTCAACGCGCGCCCGGTCAGGGTCGGCGACGCAGTGCCACTCCATTGGGATGCCCGGGACGCCATCGTCCTGGGTCGTCTCGAGACGTGAACGCCAACAACAGGGGTTAGGCCATGACTGGGACGAAACACACACTGGCAGCCGCGGGGATGTCCCGCCGTGCAATTCTGAAAGGCGCCGCGGCGCTGGCCGGCACCGCGCTCGGCACCGGCGCGCTGGGCGGTTTCCCGACCGTCTGGGCGCAGAACCCGATCACGCTGCGCCAGTTCGGCACCGGCGTGTCCAACCTCAACGCCATCGCCGAGAAGTGCAAGGCGGATCTCGGCATCACGCTCGAGATGACGGCAACCGATTCCGATGCTGCGGCGCAGCGCGCCGCCACCCAGCCGGACAGCTTCGACATCGCCGATATCGAGTACTGGATCCTGAAGAAGGTCTATCCGCTCGGACCGATCCAGCCGATGGATGTCAGCCGGCTCAAGTACTATGACAAGGTCGTGCCGCTGTTCAAGAACGGCAAGCTGACGCCCGACAGCGTCATCGCGCAGGGCACCGCGCCGCACACCGTCGGCTATGTCGACGCGCCCGACGCCAAGACCTTTGCCGCCGGCGAGACCGGCTGGTTCACCATGATGCCGACCATCTACAATGCCGACACGCTCGGCATCCGCCCCGACCTCGTCGGGCGCGAGATCACCACCTGGGCCGACATCCTCGATCCGGCCTTCAAGGGCAAGACGTCGATCCTCAACATTCCCTCGATCGGCATCATGGACGCCGCCATGATCATGGAGGCGACCGGCGAGATCACCTATGCCGACAAGGGCAACATGACCAAGGAAGAGATCGACAAGACCATCGACTTCCTGATCAAGACCAAGCAGGCCGGCCAGTTCCGCGCCTTCTGGAAGAGTTTCGACGAGAGCGTCAACCTGATGGCTTCGGGCGAGGTGGTGATCCAGTCGATGTGGTCGCCGGCGGTGGCTGCGGTGCGGTCGAAGGGCATCCCCTGCGTCTACCAGCCGCTCAAGGAAGGCTATCGCAGCTGGGGCGGCGGGCTTGGCCTGGCCGCGCATCTCAGCGGCGCCATGCTCGATGCCGCCTATGAATACATCAACTGGTATACTTCCGGCTGGGTCGGCGGCTATCTCAACCGCCAGGGCTACTACTCGGCCTGCATGGACACCGCCAAGGAGTACATGAGCGCCGACGAGTGGGGCTTCTGGATCGAGGGCAAGCCCGCCGCCGGCGATATCCTGTCGCCCGATGGCGCGGTGATGGAGAAGGCCGGCGCCGTGCGCGACGGCGGCTCCTTCCTCGAGCGCATGGGCCACGTGGCCTGCTGGAACTCGGTGATGGACGAGGACCGCTACATGGTGAAGCGCTGGAACGAGTTCATCGCGGCGTAAGGACCTATCACAACCACGCGGCGCTCCGGACAGTAGGCACCCTCCCTCCCCCTCGCGGGGGAGGGGAACGGAGCCGGGAACGCAGCGACCTGGCGCAGCTAGGGTGGGGTGGCCTTGGTACCCGGTGCCGAAAAGGCACCGCCACCCAGCTCCGCCAAGGGCCTGACGGCCAGAGCTTCGCTACCCTCCCCGCAAGGGGGAGAAGTGCGGGCACATGGAGAGTCTTGTGACTGTAGCAGATCAGATCACTGTGGCGGGTTCGAGCAAGCCCCGGCGCCGGCCCCTCTCGCTCGCGCGGGTCGCCTCCTATCTGCAGGCATTGCCGCTCGCCGTCATCCTCGGCTTCTTCCTGCTGCTGCCCATCCTGTTTCTGTTCATCGTCAGCTTCTGGGACTACGACTTTGCCGGGCTCTATCCGGATTTCATCACGCTGAACTACGAGGACACGCTGGGCAGCTGGGTCACCTGGAAGACCTATCTCAATACCCTGAAGTTCGCCGCCATCGTCTGGGCGATCACGCTGTTCGTGGGGTTCTGGATCGCCTACTTCCTCGCCTTCCATGTGCGGACTGCGGCGATGCAGACGGTGCTGTTCCTGATCTGCACCGTGCCCTTTCTCACCTCCAACATCATCCGGATGATCAGCTGGATCCCCGTGCTCGGGCGCAACGGGCTCGTCAATTCCACGCTGATCCAGCTCGGGCTCGTTCCGCAGCCGATCGAGTGGCTGCTCTATTCCGACTTCGCGGTCGTCCTGGCCATGGTGCACCTCTACACCCTGTTCATGGTGACGCCGATCTTCAATACCCTGATGCGCATCGACCGCGCACTGATCGAGGCGGCGCGCGACGCCGGCGCGAGCGCCTTCCAGATCCTGTGGACGGTGATCCTGCCGCTGGCACGCCCGGGCATGGCGATCGGCACGATCTTCGTGGTGACGCTGGTGATGGCGGACTACTCGACCGTCCAGGTGATGAGCGGCGGCCAGAGCGCCTCGGTGGCGCTGATGATGAAGAACCAGATGAGCCTGCTGCAGTATCCGGCGGCGGCGGCCAATGCCGTGGTGCTGCTGGTCCTCGTCCTGCTGCTCGTCGGTGCCATCCTGCGCGTCGTCGATATTCGCAAGGAACTTTGAGATGGGAGACCGCCGCGGCTTCGGCTTCTACGTCCTCGCTGGCGTCTTCGTGTTGTTCGTGCTGTTTCTCTACGGGCCGATGTCGGCGATATTCATCCTGAGCTTCCAGGGCCCCTCGGGGGGGCTCACCTTCCCGCTCAACGGCGTGTCGCTGCACTGGTTCGGCAATCTGTTCGAGAAGCAGGCCGTCGGCGATTTCGGGGCGAGCTTCACCCGCTCGCTGCTGCTCGGACTGGCGGTGATGGCGGCCACCGTGGTGGTTGCGCTGCTCGCCGGTCTCGCCTTCCGACGCCGTTTCGTCGGCTCGACCCCGCTCTTCTACCTCACCATCGCAAGCCTCGTCGTTCCCTCGATCATCGTCAGCCTCGGCATCGGCGTGCTGTTCCAGCAGCTGGGCATGCGGCCGGCCTGGTTCGGCTCGGGCTTCGGGGCGCACCTCACCTGGACGCTGCCATTCGGCGTCCTGATCATGTTCGCCGTCTTCAACCGCTTTTCGCCGAGCTACGAAGAGGCCGGGCGCGATCTCGGCGCCTCGCCCTGGCAGACCTTCTGGCACGTGCTGCTGCCGATGATCGCGCCGAGCCTGATCGGGGTCGGGCTGTTCGGCTTCTCGCTGAGCTACGACGAGTTTGCCCGCTCGCTGCTCACCATGGGCACCTACAACACGCTGCCGCTCGAGATCTATGCCATGACCACCAATGTCACCACCCCGGTGCTCTATGCGCTGGGGACCGTCACCACGCTGTTCAGCTTCCTCGTCATCGGCGGCACCGTGGGGATCATCGCCGTCATCGGCCGCAAGCGGGCCGGCTGATGCGCATTCTCGTCATCAATCCCAACACGACCGCCTCGATGACCGAGAAGATCGGTCGCGCCGCCGCCGCGGCTGCCTCGGCGGGCACCGAGATCGTCGCTCGCAATCCGGCCACCGGTCCGGCCTCGATCCAGGGCGCCGAGGACGGCGAGGCGGCATTGCCGGGGCTGTTCGCGGAAATCGACAAGGCCGATGGGTTCGATGCCATCGTCATTGCCTGCTTCGACGACACCGGCCTCTATGCCGCCCGGCGGCGCACCCGGATTCCGGTCATCGGCATCGGCGAGGCCGCCTACCACACCGCCATGCTGATCGCCGAGCGCTTTTCGGTCGTGACGACGCTTTCGGTCTCGATCCCGGTCATCGAGGAGAACATCATGCGTTATGGGGTTGCCGCCCGCTGCGGGAAGGTGCGGGCCTCCAACGTACCGGTACTCGAGCTCGAGCGACCCGGTTCGACGGCGCGCGAGACGATTTCGGACGAGATCGCCTCGGCCTTGCTCCATGATAACGCCGACGCCATCGTTCTCGGCTGCGCCGGCATGGCCGACCTTGCCGCCGACCTCGCGGCGCGGCACCGGGTTCCGGTGGTCGACGGGGTCGCTGCGGCGATCAAGCTCGCCGAGGGCCTCGTGACGATGCGGCTCGCCACATCGCAGTCGGGTGCCTTCCGGCATAGTCTTGCCCAATGAAGCTCGATATCCGCCCGATGAGTCGCGCCGATCTCGAAGCGGTGCTCGGCTGGGCCCGCGAGGAGGGCTGGAATCCCGGTCTCGACGATGCGGCGCCATTTTACGCCGAAGACCCGCGGGGATTCCTGATGGGCTGGCTGGGCAGCGTCCGGGTCGGCTCCATTTCGGTGGTGCGCTACGGCGAGCGCTTCGCCTTTCTGGGCCTCTACATCGTCCATCCGGCGCATCGCGGTCGCGGCTACGGCAAGGCGCTGTGGGATGCCGGCATCGCGAGCGCCGCCGGGCGGACCATCGGGCTCGACGGGGTGCCGGAGCAGCAGCAGAACTACGCCCGTTCCGGCTTCACCCTCGCACACCGGAGCGCCCGCTGGGGCGGCGTCCTGCGCGGGCTGGTCGCGACGCGCTCCTACGTGCGACCGCTGGCCATGGACGATCTGGCGGCAGTCCTCGACTTCGATGCCCGTCATGTCGCGGCCGCGCGGCCGAAGTTCCTGGCCGCCTGGCTGGCGCCCTCCGCGACCCGGCAGACCGAAGGCTTCTTCGAGGATGGCATGCTGCGCGGCTACGGCACGATTCGCCGCTGCATCGAGGGCTGGAAGATCGGCCCCCTCTTTGCCGAGACCCCCGCCATTGCCGAAGCGCTGCTCGCCACCCTCGTGACACCGGCCGGTACCGACAAGGTGTTCATCGATGTGCCCGAGCCCAATGCCGCCGGCCTCGAAATGGTCCGCCGCCTCGGCTTCACCCCGGCCTTCGGGACGGCCCGCATGTATCTCGGTCCCGCCCCCGCGCTGCCGCTCTCGCGGATCTACGGGGTGACGACGCTGGAACTGGGGTGAGGGGCAGGGCGCTCGGGGTCATGTCGCCGTCGTGGCGGTCCGCGACATGGTCTGCGTCGACCGCCTCGCTAGGTCTTCCTGGCCCCGTACCGGTCCTTCAGCCAGCGCAGCAGCATGGCCCGCTCGACGGTCGAGCCGAGCATGAAGGGAATGTGTCGAACCCCGGCGAGGTCTCCCGCCTCGAGGGCGAGCCGCAGGCAGCGCCCGTGATGCGCTGCACGGCGATGTCTGACCAGCGTCTTCTGCGCCGGTGTCAGCGGGTAGCTTCTGGCAATCCTGTCGACCAGCGACAGGTGAAAGACCGCCTCGCTGTACGCGGTGTGCCGGCGGGATGGATCCTGTCCCTCGTAGCGCGTTCCGGTGCCCAGGTCGCGCCCCTCGATGTCGTAGGTAGCGAGGACCTCGTCGATATAGACGAACGTGCCGGCCTGGGAGAGCTTCAGCCACAGCTCGATATCCTCTGTTCGCTGCAGGCGCTCGTCGAACAGCCCGGCCTCCATCACCGCCGATCGGCGGACCATCGTCGATGAGGAGTGGATCCAGAGGAACCCCGCGATCGTCGACGAGATCGCCAGGCTCGACTGCGTGAAGACCGAGAAGTCCCGGGCGATCGCCTCGCACGGAAGCACGGCGAGCGCCGGCGGATAGGTCGACCACCAGGGCAGCATGGTGCCGAGCACGAATCCCTTCATCGTCAGGTCCGGGTCCCTTGTGCTCTTCATGCGGATGTCGCTGCCGGCGAGGACCGATCTGGCATCCCCGGCCATGGCAGCCATGAGCTTTGCCAGGATCGTCGGTTCCCAGGTGTCGTCGCTGTCGAGAAGGGCGATGGCGTCGCCCTGCGCAGCAATGATTCCGCTGTTTCTCGCGCCGGCCGGACCACGCCTGCGCTCGTTCCTCAGCAAGCGAAGACGCGCATCCGAGCGGGCGAAATGCCCGACGACCTCGAACGACTCGTCCGTGCTTCCGTCGTCGACGATGACGAGTTCCCAGTCGGAGAACGACTGCGCCTGGACGGACCGGATGGCCGCCGGCAGGAATTTTGCCCGGTTGTAGGTCGGTATCACCACGCTGACCGCAGGCATCGCCACCTCGCCTCGAATGACAGCTCTCGGGCGCGCATGGGGGGTGCGCCACCGGACCCCACCGGGCAGTCGAGAGCCGCCAGTAGCGCCGGCAGCCGCCTCTCGCGTGAAAAGCGGGAGGCGAGCGTCTCCGCCGCCCGCGCGCCCATCGCCTCGCGATCTTCCTGCCCCGCCTCGAGACCGGCCAGCAGGGCGGCGGTGAACTGCCCCGGGTCCTCCAGATCGGCCAGCACGCCGCTGTGGCCGTGTTCGATCAGTTCGCGCGTGCTGGCCATCGGGTGGGCGATGCAGAGGCGGCCGATCGCGAGGGCTTCCATCAACGCCAGGGGAAACCCCTCGACGAGGCTGGGCAGTACGACAACGTCGCAGGCGGCGAGAAAGGACCGTGGATCGCTCGTCCAGCCGGTGAAGCGGACTCTGTCCGAGACCCCGAGTTCCGCCGCAAGCTCAACCAGCGACCGGCGTTTCCATCCGTCGCCCCCGATCAGCAGGAGCGCATCGAGGCCGCGCGGCAGCCTCTCGAAGGCGCGCAACAAGGCGTCGACCCGCTTTTCCGGGGCCAACCTGCCGATATAGCCAACGACTAGCCGCCCCGGCGGCACCTTTGCGGCCGCCCGCGCCGCGGTCCTTTCGTCCGCGCTCGGAGGCCGGAAGCTCGGTGCGATCCAGTTCTGGCAGAGCGCCAGCTTTCGTCTGGGATACGAGAACTCGCGACAGGCGGCATCGACGATCTCGCTCGAAACGGCGATCGATCGGTGGGTCAGGAGACTGGAAAGCCGCCCGAACACGGCTCTCGGCAGGTGCGATCGCCAGGCGCCTTCCCAGGGTCTGTGCTCAATCGTGTAGAGGCGTCGACCGAACAGTCGCGCCGCAGCCATGTCGACCAGTCGGGTCTCGGCGAAACGTCCTCTGCACAAGATGAAGTCGCCACCCAGACCGGTGCGCAGAATCCGGAACCAGGTCGCCAGCCACACCCGGGGGGCCTGCCCCTCGAGGGGCTCCACGCGGATGATCTTGACGCGGCCATCCGAAATCAGGCCCGAGAAGAAGTCGGCGCTGGTACAGACGATGGTTACCCGGTACCCGAGGTCGGCACAGGCCTGGGCAACATCCGCCATGTGGATGTGGATACCACCCGGTTCGCTCGTGCCACCGATGAAGACGAGATGGCGCCGTCGATTTCCGTGCTGGCCATCGCCCATCACTGCACCCCCGCGTTGGCCCGGCCATGTCCCGGCACGGGCACGCCGTCCAGCACCTCCCGGCACGCGACCGCCAGTGCCTGTGTCGCGCGTCCGCTGTCGTAAGCCAGCATCGCTCGTCGTCGGGCGGCCTGACCGACTCGGTTGGACAACTCCGTGTCGCGCAGCAATGCGATGCAGGCTCGAGCGAACTCTCCGGGATCATCCGCGAGGACGATCTCCGGGCCGTCCACGAAGGCCAACCCTTCCGCACCAACCGTGGTGCTCACCGTCGGCCGGCCATTGAGCGCGGCCTCGACGATCTTGATGCGCGTACCGGCGCCCCGCAGGATCGGACAAACGGTCAGTTGGGCCCCTTCGTAGAGCGGTCCCAGGTCCTCGACGAAGCCGAGCAGCTCGACCCCCTCGGTAGCGCCGGCGCCGACCTGCTCCTTGCCGTCGCCCACCACCACGAGGCGGGCGTCGGGCAGGGCGCGGCGAACATGGGGCCAGACATGCTCGATGAGCCATCTCACCCCTTCCGCATTGGGCGGATAGGCGAGGGTCCCGACAAACAGCGCCGTCGGCCTCGCCGAGGGGGCGATCTGCGTCCGAACAAGTGCAGTCGCAGTGTTCGGAACCACGACCACCGGCGTCTTCGGGCATAGCTGCTGCAGCTTGTCCCGGTCCAGGTCGGACGTTACGACCAGGCGCGCCGCGATGCGGGCGACGCGCCTGGTCGTGTACCACGCCAGTGCCGACCAGACGAGCTTGGTGACCCGCCTGCGGCCGAACGGCAGCGACCTTGCGAGACGCACCATCTTCACGTGCTCGAGGTCGTCGACGTCGACGACGACCGGCGCCATCGGCTCTCCGAGACGAAGAAGCGCGGCGCCGACGCCCAGCCGATGCGCAAGGATGAGGTCCGGCTGAAGCTCCGCGAGCACTCGGCGCAGGCCGGCAACCGGTGCGCGCGCGCTGGTGCGCATGGATGGGCGAGGCCCGAAGAAGCCGATCGCTCCACGCAGCGCCCAGGCGGCGTCGGTGACAGCGTCGACGAGGCCGCGTCGCCGGCCGGACCCCACGAAGCGAACCTGTCCGGAGATCGGCCAGAGCGAGCGAACCTGCGCCTCCCAGGCACTTGCCTCGACCACGGTCGCGTCGCGCCCTGGCGGCCAGTAGAACACGACGTCGAGTTCGCCGACCCTGCCCAGTCCCTCGAGCAGTCGCCCCAGACGGAGAAAGGCCCCGAACACGCTGGTCTTCGGGTCGCTGGGAAAGAACTCGGTGATCAGCACGACCCTCTCGCGAGGACGGGATGACGCCGCGATGGCCCCTGGCCTGTCTCGCACCGGAGGGGCGGGCGGACAGGTTCCGGCAGCGACGCGAAGGTAGTCGGTCGGACGCGTCACCGACACCAGTCCGATCAGCCCGGCCGCGGCCGCTCGCCAGCGCCGGCCTCTCACCGATTGGCCGATTTCCGTCAGCGCGAGGCGGGCGAGGTGAAAGTGGGCGCTCCGCGCGACCGGTGTGCGGGCGGCGGGCGCGACGAGCTGAAGCCCCTCCGACAGGCAGCGCCGCACTTCCCGCCACGGCGTCGGGGTGTCGACCAGGCTCGACGACGCGCTGCCCGGGTGAACGCGATACTCGGCGAGCACGCTCGGATCGAACCAGACCGGAAACGCCGCTGCGATGCGCTGCCACATCGCCCGGTCGAGGCAGTAGCGATAGGTGGTGTCGAAGCCCCCCAGTTGCTCATAGACGAGGCGCTTCACGACGATGGCCGGGCACTGGATCGCGAGATTGGCAACGATGTGTTCGTACCAGTCGTCCAGCACGCCGGCCTGATCGCGGCGAAGCTGGCCCTCGCGGAGGAAACGCCCATCAGAGGTGACGAAGGCGTGCTGCGTGAAGCTGGCGCCAATCGAGGGGGCCGACCTGAGCGCGTCTTCGTTTGCTCCATAGAACCCGGGACGTACGCGGTCGTCCTGATGCAGGATATGGACCACCTCGCCGCGCGCCAGCTCGATGCAGCGATTCCAGTTCGCCCCGATCCCAAGTCGGCCGAGTGGGCCGATCGGCTCGAAGACCTCCACGCCGAGGTCCCGGCACTCCTCGATCAGGAGGCCGAGGCCGGGGTCCTCGGGCCGGTCCGATCCATCCCGCACCAGTGCGATCTGCATGGACTCCCGTCCGGCCGCACGCGAGACCGACGCGACGGCCTGGCGGAGAAACTCCACGTTCGGCCGATAGACCGGGATCATGACCGACCAGAACGGTCGCCCGATGGCGTGCGACGGCCCGGTACCGGCAGGTATCATGCGGGCTTCCGATACTCTTCGATCGTTATGCCGAGCACGTGTGCCACCTGCCCGAGCCCCTCGGCCGCGTCGATGAGGTAGTGCAGTGCGGCGGTGCGGTCTCGACGCCAGGTCATCGCGGCACGCAGGAGGCGGATCGGAGCGCGCCGCACCGACACGAGCGCCTTGTGCGCCTTCACGCGTTTCGACAGGTGTCGCCAGTCGATATCGGCAATCGTCGCGCCGTTTCGGAAGGAACGCCTCAACACCCATCGCAGGTTGGCGCGGCGGTCGGGGCGGTGTTCCAGGACCAGCGCGCCGGACGCCGCCCGTGCGTTGGCCCCCGCATCGATCATCCGGCGGAACAGATCGACGTCCTCACCCCCGCTGAAATCGTAGTCGGCCGCAAACGGCGCCGCGAGGTCGGGCAGCGATTGTCTGCGGACCAGGGCGTTGCTGGTGCGCGTCGCATACCAGGGGACGATGGCGCCGTCCGGCAGCTGCGATTCCGCGAACAGGCGACAGTGCCGGATATGAGCCGGGGTGCCGGGCTCGAAGTCGGTCCTCACCGGCCCGATGACGACGTCCGCGGTGGTTTCCTCGGCCACCCGAACAAGGCTCGCGAGCCACCCGGAGGTGGCCCGTTCGTCGTCATCGATGAACGCCAGAAACGTGGCCGACGACGCTGCGACCGCGCGGTTCCGGACCTTGGCCAGCCCGCGCCTCGGCTCGACCAGATACCGGACGTTCAGGGCACCCCTCGCTGCCTCGACGACGGGCCGGGCCGACTGCTCGTGGTCGTTGTCGACGACCACCACCTCGAAGGGAGGCGCATCGCACTGCATCCCGAGGGAGTCGAGCAGCCTGCGAAGCCCATCCGGCCTCCTGTAGGTCGCGATGCAGACAGTGACGGTGGTCACGCGCCAATCCCCCCGGAGGCACCCGGTCTCCCTTGCAATCCAGATTGACGGCATGTTGATTGGTCTTGTCAATTTCCTCCGGGGGGCCTTCTTGGGTGACCAGTTCGTGAGCGTCGTGCTCCCCACCTTCAATCGCGCCGCCACCCTCCCCAACGCGATCGCCAGCGTGCTCGATCAGACTCATCGACATCTCGAGGTCACGGTTGTCGACGATGGATCAACCGACAACACGGCCGAGATCGTTGGCGCAATAGACGACAAGAGACTGCGGTACGTCCGGCTTGCCGCGAACCGGGGGCAGGCCGCGGCCCGCAACGTCGGGCTGAGGTCCAGCCGGGCGAGCCTCGTGGCATTTCAGGATTCCGACGACTTCTGGCATCCGCACAAGCTGGAGATGCAGCTCCGCTGGCTCGACCGCCATCCGGGGGCCGCCGGAGTATACTGCGACCTCGATCGACGTTTCCTTGCCGGCCACAGCTGCATCATCGAGGCGCCCGCCCTGGAAGTGGGCCGATATCTCGATGAGCGTCCGTCGCTGTATCAGACCTATGGTCTGGGCATCCAGAGCTGCGTCCTGCAGAAGCAGGCGCTCGTCGAGGCCGGTGGTTTTCGCGAGCGGCTGAAGACCCTCGAGGACCTGGAGCTTCTCCTGCGGATCGCCTACCGGCATCGGCTGCACAGGCTGCCGGAGGCTCTCGTCGATTACCACGAGAGCGAGACGAGCGTCTGCAAGAACCCGGAAAACGAGAGACGGGCGCGGATCTTCCTGCTGTTCCGTTACGGCTTGTGGGGTGCCGCCCGGTATCCGGCCAACGTGGCCGCCGAACTTGCGAGGTGCCTTGCCTCACCCCGACCCGGGACGCAGAAGCGGCTGCCTTTCCTCCCGCGACTGTGGAGCAACCTGCGCAAGCAATGACCGGACGCCGGACCACCCGCCCCGACCGGCCGCCCACCTCCCCAGGCGTCCACCGCGCGCGGGCTACGTCACCGGAGCAGCCGAGCGGACTGCCCGCTCCGGAGCAACACATCCTGTTGACGACCATCCAGCCTGACTATGCCTTCTGCAACGCGCGCTGGAGGAGCGCGGTTGAATAGAACTCGTACGAGGCCGCCTTGTCCGGGAAATCGATCAGGTGGACGGTGAAACGGCAGGGAACGCCGTTTTCGCGAAGGTTGTCGGCGAAGAAGGATGAGTACGCCTCGGCATAGGCCTTCCGAAGCCGATCCTGCTCAGCGGCATATCCGGCGGGGTCGGCGAGGATGTTGGGGGTCTTCGGTTGGGCACCAAAGGCGTGCATCTCGATGAAATCGACATCCCGCAAAGACGAGCAGATTCCCGCCTCGACCACCCACTTCTCCCAGCACCTGAAGACCAGTGCGACTTCCTGGTGCGGATCCATCGACACGAGTTTGTCGAGCCCCAGTACGCCCTTCGCCGAGTAGCCGCCGGTCAGGCCGGCAAAATGAATCTTGAGGTCGCCATCCGCCAGTTCCTCGGTGACCAGTGCCGAGAGAACAGGTCGATCGCCTCCATAGTAATAGGTGAGCTTGCCGCGCTTTTTGACATTGAAGGCCATCGACGATCTTCCTGGAGACGAGATTAGCTTGTCAGAACCTGTCGCAATCGAGCGGCAACGACATCGGCCTCCTCGCTCGTCAGCGTCTGCGGATTCAAGGCTATGGTGTTCGGTTCATCGACCGGTGCCGAAACCTCGATCCAGACATCGCCATTCTTGAGTTCGTCGACGACCTGGTCGCGCGTCTTCCTGAATCCGGCATCGAGGCGAACCATCGCGCGGGCGTGCGGTTGACCGGCCTCACTCGGGAAGCCGCGCTCCGTCGTCACTCCCGGGATCCCGGCGAGGCCCTTGATCCAGTTCTGGACGATCGACTCGTAGCTTTCGAGAATCGCGTCCTCGTCCTGCTCCAGCGTGTACTGGACGGCGGCGAGCATTCCGGCGAGTTCTTCCTTTCCGACTTTCATGGGCCGACCGATGCCCTGCGTCGGCGATGAAAGCCGGCGGCAACCTGCGATCAATTCCCTGGTCCCAAGGACGAGGCCGGCGGCTTGCGGCCCACGGATACCCTTGCCGCCGCTGAAGACGACACCCTCGCAGCCGAGAGCCTTGGTGTAGTGCCAGAGATTCGAAACCGGTGGAATCTGGGCGGCGGCGTCGACCAGAACCGGCACGCCGTGCTTCCTCGCGACAGCGATCACATCCTTGATCGGCGGCGATTGCGTCGCCAGTGCTCCGGCGAACCACACCAGGCACGCCGTACGCCCGCTCATGGCCGACTCAAACGATTCGAGGGTGTCGTCGCACTCCACGATGGAGGCGCCGGCCTGGAGAATCGCGAAGTCGTAGCCGTTGCGCTGCGAAGTGAACACGATTGCTTCGTTCTTGGTGAGGCCCTTGAGCATCGGATACGCCATCGGATCGGGATCGTTCGGCGCCGCGAGGAGAGTCGCGACCGCGAGCACGATCCCACCTGCTGCACCCGAGGATACGAACGCGGCGTCGTTGCGGGTGAGCTCGGCGATCCGGTTGCCCACCCGCGTCTGAAGGAGTGGCAGATCGACAAACGAGCCGGCCGCCGCGTGCATTGCCGCGAGCACTTCCGCGGGCATGCGCGATCCACCCAGTCTGGTGAGTGTTGCCGATGCGTTGATGATCGGCTTGAGCCCCAGGTCTTCGTAGATACTCACCCGCAGAACCTCTCGCGAAAACCACCAACCCATTCGCCGGGCGTCAGCCTACCCGATCCGGACCGCTGCTGCATCTCCGACTCTGCCCGAACGACGTTGCCCCCAACTTCTGTGCTGCGTCTCCGGCAGCGCCAATGGCAAGACGCCTTCGGTGCGGCCGGTGTCGAAAGGTCCATTCAGGGTTCGACGAGGAAGCGGCGGTAGTTGGCCGGCGAGATCGGCTGGCAGAGCGTGTTCCGCGCGATGGCGAGGCCAGCGGCGGAAAGGGCGTGCCAGCGTTCCGGGTCATCAGCGAGCGCCCGCATCTCGCGTGCGGCATGGTCGAGCCTGGCGTCTGCCCAGACCAGCCCGGGTCCGCCTGCATAACGTCCGGAAGCGTCACTGACCGGTACGAGATCGTGGTCGATCTCGATGGCGCCGCCAGCGGTGAACTCGGTTGGCGCCGACCAGCCGGTGACGATGGCCGGCGTTCCCACCGTCATCGCTTCGGCGATCGGCAGGCCAAACCCCTCGGAGCGGTGCAGCGAGACGAGGCAGTCGGCACCTGCGATCAGCTGCAGCACCGCATCGTCGGTGAGGTGCTCGGTCATCACGCCGATGTTCGGCCAGCCGGCGATGGCGGCGCGCATTTGCTGCATTGTGGTTTCATCGAAGTGGCTGAACGACGCCTTGATGAGCAGAGACGCCTCTGGCGAGGCGGGCCCGAAGGCGCGCTGGAAGGCGGTGATCGCGCCCATCGGGTTCTTCCGTGCGGCGGTGGAACGCGCATCGAACATGGTGAGGAAAGCGAAGGGTTGATGCGGCTCCGACAGCGGCCGCGCCATTGCCGGCAGCGGCATGGGGGGGGGAACGACACGAATCACCGGACCGCCGGGCCCCGATGAGCGCCGGATTGCGTCGGCGACGAACTGGCTGGGCGCCCAGATCTCGTGGAAGTGCTTCAGCATCGGGGGCCAGGTGGACGGCAGGCGTTCCAGCTCGTAGGTCCACACCCCGATGCGGTAGCGGCTCGCCCAGAGGCGCTCGGTCTCGGCCACCAGCAGCTTCAAGGATGCCTCGGGTGGGTTGCAGTGGCAGATCCAGACGCCGCCCGGCGACAGGTCGCGCACCATCTCGGCGGAGGGATCGGCGGTGATGTCATGCTCGACGAGCGGTACGCCCCAGGTCCGCACGGAGTCGAGGATGAGCCGGCCGGCCTTTGCGACGCCGCTCTGGTCGGTGAAGAAACCCGACACCACAACGTCGCCGCGCCTGATGGCGCCGATGGGGAGCGGCGGCGGCAGGGTTCGGCTGGTCAGTTGCTGCTGCACCTTGCCAAGCACTGGGCTGAGCCGTGACCGTGCGGCAAGGGGCAGGGGCAGGTGGCGGTAGACCTGGCGCAGCGCCCGGTAGAGCGCCGCCGATCCCGAAGGTGGCCGATGGCCCTGCAGCCCCCAGGGGCGCCGGAAGAACAGCCCCAGCTGACGCTTGTCGCGCGAAATGCCTTCGCTGCTTGGAGATCGGGCATCGGGGTGCCAGAGCAGGATCAGGCCGCCCCCTCCCAGCTCCGGCAGCGGCCTGACCCGGAGTTCCAGCCACAGCTTGCGGTCGGCGGGAGCCTGAACATGGCTGAGGGTCTCGTGTCCGCCGGTGGCGGCGAAGCGCAGGCGCCTGGTGCCGAGGCCGAAGGCGCCGACGTTGAGACGCACCGGCTCGCCGGCCTGCTGAGCCGGGGTGAGCGGCACAGCCAGGGCGGACCAGTGGCCGACGCTCCAGCGGCCTTGTGCCTCGGGGTAGGTGAAGCCCTCAAGGAAGCGCAAGTCATTGACAGGGCCAGCAGGCACACGTCGACGCAGGGATCGCCAAAGCGCGAAAGCGGTCGCCATGTTGAGTCCGAGTTTGCGCAACTGCACTTCGGCGAGGGGCGGCAAGGCTGTGTGGCCGTGGTCGCGCCCGCCCTGTACATCCATCCGACGCAGTTTCCACCTCTGCGTCCCGGTGCGGCTGGACGGTGGCAGAGCGCGAATCCGCAACTCCTCCCGCCTGTCGGCCGTAATCGCCGCTTCGAGGCGCGACAGGTAGCCCGCGGGAAGCGTTAGCCCTGCGTGCTGTTCGAGATCGCCAAGGAACGCCCGGGCGGTTGCTTCAAGGCGATAGGTGCCGACCAGGACTGCGAGGCCCGGCCAGTCGACGACGCCGGACCCGACGGATAGCAGCAGATGCGCCTCGACGAGGCGGGTGAGGCATTCGTCGGCGTCCCATGGTTCGCACCGCGCCAGCGCCATGAACAACTGGTCGGTGACGGTCGGCAGGAGCACCGTTCGACCCTGCAGGATGTGTTGCTCGGCGCGGGCAAAGAATGCTTCGCCAAGGGCGGGGTCGGCGATGGGGGAAAGTGGACGCCAGTGCAGGTCGAGAAGGCTCCCCTGCCCAGGCAGGCGCAGCGTGGCCCCCGAAGTCTCGCTGCCGATCAAGGGGGCCCCGAAATCCTCCCAGCGGAACCCTTTCGGCTCGAACCCCCTGCGGCTCAGCGCCCCCGCCGCTCGCGCCAGTTGCTGCGGCGGCACGAGGATGTCGCTGTCGGTCGAGGCGCGCTTGCGCTTGACATCGGGGGCGCGCACGAACAGCGCAATGCCCTTCAGCAACATCGGGCGGACACCGTCCGCTGCCAGGGCGTCGAGGCCGAGCAGCAGCAGGCGGAGGTTGAGCGTGTTCTGCGCCCAGATATGGCGGCCGACGCCCTGCATACGCTGCAGATCGTCATCCTCGATGTCCTCGCGCCGCATGAGTTCGACGAGGAGCGGCAGCACCCGGCTCGCTGCCTTGCCGGCATCGTCGAGCTTCACCAGCGCGCGCCAGCGGCGGAAGGCGTCTACTGCGTCGGGGCCGCGCAGGGCGAGTGCGCGCAGCACCAGCGAAGCTGGCTCGTCGAGGAGGGCATAGCGGCGCTGTCCGGATGGCATCGATGGACTCTGGTTCAACGAGGGGTCTGCGTTGCGGTGAATCTCGGCACTCAGAACCGAGCGCAGGTTCTTGTCGCGCTCGGCGGCGTTTGTACGGCCGCGGCTGGTGGGGTGCAGCCGCCGCCGCGTCCGCCGGTCGGAAAGGCGCACTGCAACGTGTGCGTCGGATCGTTGCCGTTGATCACGTCCGTCTTCTCCTGATATCGCTGACATTAGGTCCGGAAACCTCCGGACGGTACTCGATTTCGCGCGCCTCCCATCTTCGGGCCGCGATGGTTTGGCAACACGGTGCGCGAGACATGGCTCGATTCGACGTCGACGGGGCAAGGTTCCTGAGCGACCCTCTCGATGGCGAGATCATCGTCATGGACATGCTTCAGGGCCGGCTCTTCCTCCTGGAGGAGGGGGCCGCGATCCTCTGGGAGCGGGTGCTGGGGGGGCAGTCCCGGGAATCCATCATGGCAACCATCCAGTCGCGCTATGGCACCGCGGACCACGCGGCGGCCGAGGCGTTCCTGAACCGACTGCTCGCGCTGGGCCTGGTGACGGAAAACCTCTCCGCCGATGGGCCGTCGCAGGAGGATGCACCTGACGCATGGCCTCCGGTCCTCGGCGAACTGCGCCTGACCGAATATGACGATATGACCAACATCATAACGATGGACCCCATCCACGATGTCGACCCCAAACGCGGCTGGCCCTTCGAAGATCGCGATTGATGGGCTTGCCGAATCCCCCGACGGGAATGACGCGGATGCGCAGCCGGCTTGCCGGCCAGGCCATAGACCTCGAATTCGAGCCGGAAGCCGCCCATCTCGCGGACGCCTTCGCCCGCCGGGTCGACGCGGATCCTGAGCCGGCGGGCCTGACGGTGTCATTTCGGGTCGACAGGAGCGTTGTAGACGGCGCGCTGCGAACCATGGTCGGAAACTCCTCGCATCAACGGCGGGGAGACACGCATGTGTGGCTTGCGGCAAAGCCGCGTCATGTCCAGTCGCTCTCGCCGGATCCGGTCTCGGGACGCGCCGCCGCCGTCGCCTCGGTCTTTGTCGAGCAGGGGCACGGGCTGGATGGAAGCCTGCGCGCTCGGCCGGGCGTGGAGGTCATTTCGGCTTGGGCAATCGGCCGGGACGTCCTTCCCGTCCATGCCAGCGGGATTGCCCTTGGTGATCGCGCCCTGATTCTCCTTGGGGAAAGCGGCAGCGGGAAGACGACGACTGCGCTGGCGCTCGCCGAGCGTGGCTGGAGCCTGCTGGCAGATGACCGCTGCTTCGTCTACCGCCACGGCTCCGAGGTCAAGGTAGCGAGCCTCTATGCAACGGCCATCCTCACCGAAAAATCCCTGTCGCGTCTCGAAGCCCGCCATTGGCGCGATCTCGGAGCAACGCATCAAGGCAAGCAGGCACGCCACCTGCCTTCTACCATGAGTATCGCTGCCGAGGCACACCTCGCGAGCGTGGTCTGGATCTCGCCCGAGGCGGGAAGCCTGTACAAGCCGGTACCATTGGGCCGTCGGGAAGCACTGGTGCCCTGGCAGTCGGCACTCGCGCCGACACTGCAGGCGCATGGCCCGTCGGCGGGCTGGCTCAGGAATCTGGCCGGCCTCTCGCACGCTGTTCCCGCGTGGCGCATGCATGTCGGCTGGGATTTCGACCGGATCGATGGCGCCCTGCGCGATCTCGTCAGGAGGGGCGGACCGACGACATGAGACCGGCAGATCCGATGCAGCCGCAGAGTCTGGCCCTTGATCGTCAGTTGGCGACCGATACCCCGGTGATCTGCATCATCTACAATCGCGCTCGGCTCGCCCGCAAGGTGGTTGACAGGCTGCGCCAGATCAAGCCGGGCCGGCTCTTGATCGTTGCAGATGGACCCGTGCCCGGCAATGGCGACGACGCCCAGGCCTGCGCGCAAGCCCGCGCCGAATTCGAGCGCATCGACTGGGACTGTTCGATAGACCGAGACTACGCTGAGAGCAATCTAGGGTGCCGACGCCGTATCCTGAGCGGGCTGGACTGGGCCTTCGGACTGGTCGACCGGGCCATCATCCTGGAAGACGACATCGACGCTCACCCGAGTTTTTTCAGTTGGGCCGGTCGCCTCCTCTCCGTCTATGCCGAGCGTGACGACGTAGCGATGCTCTCTGGCCACAACCCCCTGGTTCGGTGGCCCGGTGTGACGCCATTCACCGCTGGGATTCCGAGCCGCCGCGGCGGCATCTACGGCTGGGCAACGTGGCGCCACAAATGGCAGGCCGTCCAGAAGACCTACGTCGGCGGGTCGGCAAGCACGGCGGCGGCCGATGTGGCCGCCTGCGGTTTCGAACCGGTCCTTGGGGCGCTCTACACGTTCTATCTCGAGCAGGCGCGCAAGGTACCCTGCCTGTCGTGGGACGTCGAATGGTCGCTGCGGATGGCGATGTCCGGACGGATTTCGATCGTCTCTCCGGTCAATCTCGTGCACAACCTGGGTCTCGGTCCCGACGCGACCATCACCAAGGATGGCGACGACATGCTGTTCTTTCTGCCGCGCCCCGGCGGCCAGGATTCCGTCGCCAACCAATGCTCGCTTGGTCCCGTCCCGCTTCGCCGGTTGCCGTCAGGCGTCGACGATCGGGTCTTCGACCGCGCCCGCGTACTGATCGAGCTTCTGGTGCGCACCCGCGACCCCGCGATGGCAAAACGGCTGGCTCGCCGCGAGGATCTTCCGCTTGATGGCGCGATGCGATTGCATCTTCTGCCATTCCGCCATGGTGACGAAACGCGCGGCTGGATCGAACACCTGGCTGGCGAAGGGGTTGACCCTGCGGCGATCCAGAGGTGGCGGCGCGCCTTGGCGGACGGTTACCAAACGCCCGTAGTCGGGATGAGCCGGTGACTCCCTCCGCCGGTATCTCCGTCATTGTCGTCAGCCTGAACGCCGAGGCGACGATCGGCGCCGCACTCGACAGTCTCATTGCAGCGCGGGAGCGCCTTGCCGCAGAGCATCTCGAGGTGATCGTGGTGGACGGCGGCTCTCAGGATCGCACGGTCGAGCATGCCACCTCGCGACAGAGTGGATTGCCGGGCCTCAGGATACTCCGGCAGGCGTCGCGGGGGATTGCCGCGGCGCGCAACGAAGGCATATGCGCGGCTTCGTCTCAATTCATCGGATTTTGCGATGCTGATGACGCCTGGACATGCGACGCGCTCCCGCTGCGTCTGGAGGCTCTGCGACGTAACGCCTCCGCTTGGGGCGTGGCCGGGCAGGTGAGCTTCGTGTCCGTCGAGGGGGCGGCACCGGGCGCTCCGCCTCGGCGAGCGGCAGGCTCGATCCACCCCGGCTACACGCCCGGCGCCATTCTCCTGCGCAGGGAGGCCCTGGAGCAGGTCGGACCATTCGACGAGAGCCTGCGGATCGGCGCCGATGGCGACTGGATCCTGCGCGCTTCGCAGGCGATGGGACCGCTTCTCGTTCTGCCTGAAACCGTTCTGGAGAAGGGCGTTCGCGCCGGCAGCCTTTCGACCGATGTCGAAGCCTACCGCAGGGAAATGCTTCTCATCGCCCGTCGCTTCATTCGGCGGGCTCGCCCTCACGACAGTCCATGAAGATCCTGCACATCATTCCGCGCTGGATCGGTGGGGGTCCCGAGCGCGGCATACTGGAAATCGCGAGGCGTGACCGGGCTCGCTCGGGCGCCGTAGAGCGCAGGGTGGTCGTGCTCGACAAACCCGTTTCGGCGCCGCTCCTCGTCATGGCGCGCCGACTGGGCATCGTCCTGGTTACTGATACCGACCCGGACCGGCTGGCTGCCGAGATCGAGGCCGCCGACATCGTCGAGATCACCTACTGGAATCACCCGCTGCTGCTCGATCTGCTGCGCAAGCCGCTCCCGGCAGCGCGTTTCCTGGTACGGTCGGCCATCGCCGGCAATACGCTTCCGCATGTTCTGTTTGACGATCTCGTCGCATTCGCGGATGCCTGGGTTCTCTCGGCGCCGCCGGGACATGGAGCATCCCCTGCTTTGCATGCCCATGTCACCCGCATCCCGTCCCTGGCGGACATGACTCGACTGGCGGGTTATGCCGCGAGGCCCCATGACGGCATACGCATCGCCTATCTTGGCGGCCTGTTCGCGACGAAGCTCCATCCGGACTTTGCCGACATCGTCGCACAGACGCGTGGCCCGGCTATTCGGTTCGATCTCTTCGGAGATTCGGATGCCGCGACCCTCGAAATCCTGAGGAGTGCCCTGGCGGCGCGCGATGTGCTGGAGCGCGTCACTTTCCACGGCCATGTCGAGAGCATCGCCGATGCCTTTGCCGAGGCGGACATCTTCGCCTACCCGCTCACCCCCGGCAGCTACGTGACGAGCGAGAAGGCGCTGCAGGAGGCGATGTGGGTCGGCGTTCCACCGGTGCTCCTCGAAGGTACCGCGGCGTCAGGCTGGATCGATCATGGAGTTACCGGCTTCATCGCCCGCGACATCGCCGACTTCGCCCGCATTCTCGCGCTGCTCGCGGCGGACCCGACGCTCCGCCGTCGTATCGGGGACGCCGCCCGCGCCGAAGCGAGGCGCCGTTTCGACCCGTCTCGCAACGCCCTCGCGATGGCCGAAGTTCTTTCCGGGCTGCTGCTGCTGCCCAAGCGTTCGCACCCGCCGCTGCCGGGTGCCGGTCTGTCCGCGGCCGATCGCTTTCTGCAGTCGCTGGGAGATGCTGCCCCGCTGTTCCTCGAGATCGTCGACGGCGCCTCCGACCCGCGGCCGCCATCGGCAGCCTGGAACCCCGAAATCCTGCTGCGCGGTGAGGGCGGCATTCTGCACTATGCCAACACCTACCCCGACGATGACAGGCTGCTGCAATGGGCAGACGCACTTGCCAGCCCCCGCGGGCGCGCACGCCGGAGCAGGCGTCCTCAAGCTTGAGCCGGGCCAGGCCTTATGCCCGGGTTATTCGCGCCGGCCCCGCCCGTGCCGTCGCCAACCCGCGATACATCCCAGGACCACGCCGGACCACCCGCCCCGATCGGTCGCCCACCACCCTTGACGCCCGCCGCGCGCTCCGGCACATACAGCGTCACCTCGCGGGTGTAGCTCAATGGTAGAGCAGAAGCTTCCCAAGCAACCCCGACAGAGGTTTGCGGAACAAAAACAGCATATAAGTCAGTAGGTTATATCAATTTCGACATCGCCACAGATGTCTTGACTTGCGCGTTTTTTGCGGTACGGCTGTACAGGAAATCGTACCAGTTGTGGTCATGGCAAGATCGCCGTTGTTCCGCGCGCAGAACAGCATGCGAGGGCCATTTTGCTCGGTCGTATTCCAAGACACCAGCCGTACCAGTTGCCGGCCCACTGAAGGAAAAGGCTTTTCGCGTAGCCACCTCCATTGTCCGGGGTCTGGAACCTCTGTCCGTTGCCCATCCCACCAATCTCAGGGACGCCGCGCTCCATCAATCAAGCGATGGAGCGTCGAATGCGAAAGAAGCAACAGCCGGCACAAATCGTCGAACCGACAGAAGATGGGATCAAGGCCGCTATCGCGGCGGGCAAGGCCCTGATCGATGAAGGCAAGACCAAAGCTGAAGCAGCGATGGCGATCTTCCTTCTGATCGAGAATGCGTCGCAGGAGACGATCGTCAAGGCGTTCGTCGAAGGCGCGACACTAACCGAGCGGGGTGCGCTGACATACTGGTACAACTGTCGGAGGAAGGTGAAGAAGCAGAGACTGCTGGACAATTTCAAGGCCGAAGGCAAGCCGTAGAAGCGCTATATGGGTGGAGGAGTATCCACAGATACGGCTACCAGAAAAATGCCTATTTCAAACTGACCCGCACGCAAAATCAAATCCGTAAATGTGACATATGGGAGAGGTGTGCCCCACATTTACGGATCACGCTTGAGATCAGGCGGCCAGCTTAAGCTGGCCGACATCTGGGTTCGGGCCGCTTTCCATCGCCAGTATCTGATCTACTTCCAGTTCAGCAAAGTACCCCGTCTTCAGCTTGTTGAGTGCATCCACAACGCGGTAGGTGGGGATCGTCTGATGCGGCACGAAGCAGGAGCGCTTTCCGTTGTCGAGGTCGCTTTCCCGACAGGGGATCCCACAGGCGGTCAGTACTGCAGCGAAGCCCTTGTAGACGTACTTCGACCGCGATCTGACGAGATCAAGCCCCGCAGCACCGTGCACGAAGGCGCGACACAGGTCCCGACGGAGCCGTTTGATATCTCCATCTTCGCGGCTGAGGTACCGCGCGACCTCCCGTTCCGGATAACTTCGAGTCTCGACAAAATTCAAGAATCTCTGGAGGTCGAGGAGTGTCTTCAGGTTGCGACGAGGTTTGCTGTCGAACTTCTCCCATGCATCACGCATAGTCTGGAATGATTGGATGTCACGATGTGGAGTGGTCTCGAAAGAAAGGTGGGTCCTGAGCCCGTTGGGCAGACACACCGATCGATCCTCGGCGTTCAACGGCACCCGCTTCCAGTCAAACTCCATCGACAACCGCTTTGTTACTGCCCTACTGACGAAGTCAGTATCGTGATGGATCATGTCTTTTAGCCCGATACCGATGGTGTAGTTGATCTTGTCCTCGGGGCGGCGGTTGAGAAACAGCTCTATGACATGCTGGTTTTGCTCGGGCAGGTCCATCAGCTCGGGTGTCTTGATCCCCCCTTTCTGCAAGACAATGCCCATCCGCTCATCTTCACCCGCCTTCAGCGTGGCTGAGCCGCGGGTACGCCACCCCAGCGGCTGGCATATCCGATGCTTGATCTCCAGCGGTTGGGCGCTGCCATCGAGCGTCAATCTGGCCCGCGAGAACTCCTCAAACAAGCGACCAGAGCAGGCCGTCGCAATCTGGCTGTCGGTCGCGGTGGACAGGAAACCGTCGGTGGTGACACTGAAAACTCTCACTTCGCGTGGGAATCCATTGAGGATTTCGCCGAGCACCGCACGGGTAAAGGACGTGATGAACGAGGCAAAGAACGGCTGGGTAAGAGGACTCTCCGGCAGCTCGACCATGTCGTCTGACCTGAGATCGAAGACGCGCTTCTTTCGCAGCCCCTGTGCGGTCTTGCCATAGGTGCTGTTCCCTACCTCTTTCCAGAATAGGTTTTCGAAGCTGTTCTTTGGGTGCTCGGCGCGCTTCTGGATGCTGGATGAGATGAAGTCCCGAAATACTGGACGGAGCCGGTCCATCGGGACACGGACGCCGCGACGGAAGTGCAGCTTGGCTCCCAGCCGCCTGGCCAAGTAGACCTCCGGTGCCGCACAGAACGACCGCCCTGTCAGCGGAAAGATGATGCCGCTCGATGTGCGAACCGGTAGGACCGGAAAGCGCACACCAGGAGGAAACTCGAAATCGACCGAGTAGAAGGCCAGGTCAACAGGGCTGTCCTCACCGAAGTCAGTGAGGCGGACTGTCTTGCGCCAGTTCGGCAGCCCGATCATCGACATAGCTGTCGTGTACGCCGAACTCAGATCGTGGTCACGCCAGTCACCCTCCGGTGAGATGCCAAACTCAAACTGCTCGTTGCGTCCCCCATGATACGTCTCTGTGGCGAAAGGAACATCGAAGTAGACTTCCTCGATGTACGGATGCGTGACCTTTTCAATGGGGTATCCAAGCGATTTGCTGAAGACCTTCTCCTTGACCTCTTCGCGGCCGAGAACATCGTCCGCTTTCAGCCCCTTGCCATCCCACTGGTCCAAAACGAGCCTGGTCCCAAACTGCGTCAATGTCAGCGGCAGCTTGAAGTCGATGAATAGCTCGCTGAATTGTCGGATAACTTTCTCGGCATAGCGGACACAGACTTGGGCATCACGAATGGCGTAGTCCCTGAAGCGTTGCCACTCGCTGTCCCGGAACCGACGCATATTCTGCTTGATCTCGATCTCTGTCGCCCTGCTATCGGCGACGCGAATTTTCTCGAGGCCAACGATCTCCCCAATATCTGCCAGCGACTTTGCGTTGGCTGGTGCAAGCAAGAGCGTATCACGCAGGTGCAGTTTGAGGTTGGCGACCTGCTCGTCGGCGCTGTCTACGATCCTGACCGGAATGAAGCTGTCGATCGAGACGAACGTGTTGCGGACACTGGTCAGGAACTTCCTGCCGAAGTTGGTGAACTCGGCAAAGGCCGGCATGTCAGCTCTGGTGAAGTGGCCGACCAAATAGACATCACTAGGCAACTGCAGTGTAGGGGACTGGGCGATCAGTGAGCCGATCGCAAACGAGACGAAGTCCTGCAATGCGATGCGAGCGCCCTCAGCGGGCACGACGATGCCTGAGACCTCCGGGCTCTGTTCGGCTGGACGACCTTGATCAAGTAGCTTGATACAGAACTGATAAGAGAGAACGTCGTTTCGTGCTCCCTTGGCTTTGAGGGTGTCCCGGTCGACGGCCGCGTACGTCTGATACTCAGTGTCAAATCCGATTAGCAGACACCGGTCACAGTCCGCTTTCTTGGTTCCCTTAGTCAGCCTGGCCTGATCAATGTTCGCTTTGGAGAACACAGTCGTGACAGGCTTCGCGCCAAACGGCTCAATCGAGAAGCTCTGCAGGTTTTTCGTCTTGAGCGGCTCCATGAACCACCTCTTTCGTTCTCGGGCAAAGCGGCGCCGAGCGCAAGGTCATGCCTTGCGCGCTTCTCGCTGCGTTTGAGGAGTTCGGCCGAATGCAGCGGCCGGTTGCGTCTTCCAACTACCAGGACAGACCAGTATTGCCGGGCGGCGTGTGAACGGCGTCGTCGCCCGATCTTGCGGACGGGCGCTTGATCTCGGACATCAGGTAGTGGTGGTCATCGATGGCCATGCGGAGATAGTAGCGGCCCGTCCTAGTCCTGCCGATTGTGCACTGTCGGTAGTTTCGTACGAACGTGGCAACGACCTCGCTGAAGTTGCCTGCGCCATTCCTGGGCTCGAGCCAGAGTGACCCTCTCCCATTGATCAACCCCTCAGCGACATGTCTTGCGTTGCGGGGAAACATCATTTGGGCCGGTCCGTCGTCTGCAATGAGCCGAGTGGTGTCTCCATCAAAGCAAAGCTCGTGGTCGTCGCACAGGTAGACCTCGTCACGTCCTCGCGGGGAACGAGAGCGCGACTTGTTGCGAAACTTGGGATTGACGTACGTCATTGGTCACCTCGTGGGATTGGGTTTCGCGGGCGGCAGATGGAGCCGCCCACGCTAGCCGAAGGGCGTCGCTTCAGACCTCTGCAATGAACCCGTGGCCATTGTTCAGCTTGCAGTGCACGAAATAGCGGCCGTCTTCGGCCCGTCCGATGATGTACGTGCGTCCAAGTCGGTCGTATTTGACAGCAGTTTCGCTGTAGGGCACGCTCTCGTTGTCGGCTAGATACTTCAGTCGCGTCCCTGCTAGGAGCAGCGCGGTACTGATTCTGCTGCACGTTTCGGGGAAGTACAGTGTCGCTGTCTCTCCATCCGCGCCATAGGTCTGCACGCTATCACCGAACATGCAATCCTCCCGCGTGCCGAGATAGATCTCTGTTAGCGTGAGGCCTCCGTCTTCGTGCGAGTGAGTGATGTACTTGGGGTTGATCCACATCATGGGGAGTCTCCTGTTTTGTCGGGTTAGGAAGCGTTTCTCGCCAAGCGAGCACCATCGGCACTAGCATCGGATGGAGTTGTCAGTCCGTAGACTGCATTGAGCAGCGCGACCGGTGATGTCTTGGCGCCGTAGTGGGTCGTGTAACGATCGATCAGTACCCAACCGGCCCATGCGCGTTTGCACCTCTCCGGGCGGACGGCATCGTCCCACGTCGCTGTGTTTAGGATGCGTTGAAAGTCCTGATGGAAGCGAGCAAGGCTTGGTTCAGACCTGACGAAATCGAAAACGTCGCGATGCCCGCCAAGGGTGACCAAGTCCCGAATGTGCCAATGCAGAAGCGCTGCCTTGTGGCGCTGGACAAGGTCCGTAACGGCCTTCCAGATCGCAGCCTGACTGTCACTCATCTCACGATGCGAGACGAATGTGTTCAGCACAAGCTGGACCGGCCGTGGGTCAAGAAGCCATCTCTGCTCGTGTACGAGGTCATCGTCGTAGACGAGTGCGGTCTGATATGTCAGTCCGAAGTCCGAGCCGTTCGGAGTGCAGTGGCCAAGGTAAAGCCCCGAGGGGGCCGCCAATACGATTGGACGCACTGCGACGTTGGGTAGATGCTTGTAAGCAGACGTCAGCAGCACGCCGTCGGCGAGTTCGCGGATGAGGTCATCGTATGACTTTGCCGTCCGCTCAAGGAATCGCGTCATGGCGTGTTGCCGTACGACGATCCCTCCCTCCCGGCTGCGATACTCAATGGTGCGTCTCGAGTTGGCATTGTAGCTCAGCCAATAGCCGAGCGCTGACTCCCTGCGATTTGCGATGTATCCGTCTTGCTTGTGGAACTCACCGGCCACCAATCCGCTCATTTCGGCTCCGCTCAGGCGCTTGGTGAAAACCGCGCCTCTGTTTACCTCGCTGATGCTCGAAGCGGTCTTGCGCGATGTCGCCCTAGATGTACGGCCTTTGACAGCGAGCGCCGCTGCATGTTGGGACCATGCCTGCTTGGCCACGGATGCGACCCGCTGATCGAGTGTCTCGGTCTTCCTTAGGCCCTGGCGTACGAGCCCGACTGCCAACTTCTTGTCCATTTCTGCTCTCCGGCAAGCCGTTCTCGTTCGCTCGCCAGGGGGGCAGGCGTCGGATTGGGCGAATTGTGCTTCTTGGGCCAGAACCGGCTTTCCCAACCGGTAGCGATGAGTTAGTGTCAATAAGACACGAACGCACCTAACACGCGATTCGTGATCTGTAAATAGGTTAGCGTCAAAATGACACTAACTCAGCGAGAAGTGGACAGAAACGCACATGCCCCAGGATCGGGTCTTCGTGAACCTTGCTGCCTTGGCGCTCATCGATGGTCGGCTATCGGTTCTCATGAGGTTTCCGGGTACTGACCCCACGCCGAACCTGTGGACCTTGCCGGGAGTTGATGCGCAGGTAGAACGCGGGCCGGGTGACCTCACTGGAAGGCACCAATTGTCGCACGCAGAGGGCCTCCTGAGGGAGGTGTTGGTCGATGGGCCTAGACTGATACTGAGTACTCCCCTGTTCAGGTCATCTAGCAGGCATAGGCCGTACCTTCATGTTTCATACTATTGTTGCGTGAGGGGTGACGACATGCGCCAGGACTCGGTTGGTTCGATCAAGTACAAATTCTTCGACATCGATAATGAGGTGCAGTTTGAAGGAATGGAGGAAGTTGACTACTCGGTAATTAGGTGGGCATTGCATGAGTGCATGAACGAAGCGAATGCTGTGGTCTTCCCTAGTATGAACAAGAGAGGAGGGCGCTCGCCCGGGCCAATATTTGGTCTACTAGGGGAGGAATTCACCCTCGCTGAAGCCGAGACAGCTATGGAACAGGTGCAGGGGCGCGAACTTGACAAGCGCAACTTCCGTCGGGCGGTCATCGCAGCCAAGCGTTTCGAGGAAACGGGCGGAACACGAGGGGGGAAGAACCGTCCTGCCAAGCTCTATAGGCTGCGAGAGCAAACCGTTGTCTAGCCGCTGACCCTGCTGGATGTCGCCCCCACGAGGTGTGCGATGCCATTAGTCAGAAGAAGCAATTCAAAGTCCTGGTATGTCCAGTTCCAGCTCAACGGTCGTACATACGTGCAGTCCGCAAGGACAACCGACCGTAAGGCCGCAGAGGCACTAGAAGTTCAACTGCGTTCGCAAGCCCACTCGGGAGCTATCCTCGGCAAGAAGCGGACGACAACGATGGCCGAGTCACTGCGGAAATTCATAGCTACCAAAGAGGGAACCCCGAACCACAAAAACCTCGTGCAGCGTGCACGCGCAGTTTTGAACACGATCAGTGGGAAGATACTGCTCAGCGCGCTGACTAGCGAGGACCTTGAGCGTCACAAGCGAAACAGGATGCGCGAGGGTAGGGCCGCTCAAACGATCAAGCATGAGATCAATCTGATCATGAGCACGGTGCGCTATGCGAGAAGACAGGGACACGAATGCCCGGACTTGACAGCGCCGAGCGTTAGGCTCCCCGGGGGGCGGCTGCGGTATCTGACCGTCGACGAGGAGCAGCGGCTTCTTCAAGAGCTTGCCCCCCATCGGATCAGCAACGGCCTTGCCGCCGTCGCCGAGCGGGCCCCCAAGAAACAGGCTGCCATTCAGGACAACTACGATCTGATCGTAATCCTGCTCGACACCGGTGCGCGATACAGTGAGATCGCAGGCCTGACGTGGGACCAGATTGATCTCCCCAATCGCGAAATCCGGCTATGGCGATCAAAGGTTGAGAACGAGAGCCTCCTGTTCATGACGACCCGCGTCGCACGGATCATCGAAAACCGGGCCAAGCAGCGGACAGGGAAATACCTGTTCTCGAATTCGAAGGGCGGACCGAGGCGCTACAGCGTCATCGCCATCCGCAAGGCATTCGATCGTGCTGGGCTGCACGATTGCACGGTTCACACGCTTCGCCACACCCATGCCTCACGGCTGATTCAGAACGGCATGAGCGTCTACGAAGTGAAGTCGGTGCTTGGACATGCCGACATCCGTACGACGATGCGCTACGCGCACCTCGAAGAGGCCAAGGTGACAAGCAGGGCGCGGGATGTCATTGAGCGGATGAACGCGGTCTGCCTTCCGCCCGTCTAGTCCGCCCTTGCGGTCGAGCAGCGCAGCCGCCGGCAAGCCGCTTCGTGGGGAGTAGTGATGTGTTACCCGGGGCGGTCCAGTTGCATCTGCTGTGGGTGTCGACTACCCTTAAGCTCGACCGACTTGGCCGAAGTGTAAGCTATTGGTAAAGAATGCGGAAATTCGCAGTGCTGATCGAGAAAGGGTGTCGTGGATCCTAAGCTGAAGTTGGGTTTGGACTCCCAATCGGGCTTCTCCGTCGGGTTGATCCTGTTCCGAGGCGGTAGAACGCTGAGTGTCCTGCTCCTGCAACCTGAGTGGCTTTCTGTCTGGTCCCACGAGTGGTTGTTGCCCGAGACGAGACTGCAATCGGGAGAAACCATTCGGAACTCCGCAGACCGATTGGCAGTTTCTCTTGCGGGGCGCGCTGTGTCCGCTACGAGGCAAATGGGAACTTACACCCGCAGTTACACAGTGGGGGCGCTAACGACCTGTTATGCCACAATCCCGATGAACACGCGACTTGCGTACCCGAAGGATACCGAATACTGGTGGGCGAGTGTTGAGTATCTTCAGGGTGGGAATGTCTTCAGAAATCTCGTCCCCGCTGTTCATGAAGCCCTCGCGGCCTTAGTCGATGATATTGAGGGGGTGGCTCGGCTTATCTCGCGGCCCCACTTCACAATCGCAGAGCTGCAGCGTGGGTTGAACGAATTGCGCCGAATTGCGGGTCGATCGGGGCAAGTTGACTTACGGAATCTTCGAAGGACAATCGCTGAGGCCGACTGGCTAGTCGACACGACTCACGTTCGAACTGGGGGCGCGCATCGGCCTTCCAGGCTCTACATGGTGAAGGACTTGGTCGACTCCTCGGACTTGGTTTAGCGGGACCCGGCTATCGCGGCAACTTCACTCTACCGCGCCTCGCAATCCAAAGTGACAAGCAGGTAAGCAGCGTGCTGTCGTATCCGAGAACCAACGCTGTCACGACATCAAAAAGGTAGAGCAGAAGCTGCCAGAGCATCTCGGCCAGCGATGGATTCCCGCACGATCCCACAACGCTTCGGCCGCCCCTGATCTGAACTGGTAGATTTCCTGTGCCGCCCCAAGGCACCGACCCGACCGTCCCGCTCGCTCGGATAAGTACCAGGCCGAGGTGTCCGAGTTGGAGGAAAGAGGGGCAGTGGAATGGAATAGCGAACAACTCGAGCAGCTCGCAGGCACGCTTGAGACCTCGGACCACTATCGTGTTCTGCGCCGATTGGTTCCAAGACCTCTGATCAACCCACCTGACGGGACGCCGGTTCGCCTTGGCCTGTTCGTTGATGTCGAGACCACCGGGCTGGAGTCCTCGACTGACGAGGTGATTGAGCTGGCGATGGTGCCGTTCACGTTTGGACTGAACGGACGCATCTACGAGGTCCGCAGACCATTCCGCCAACTCGCCGAACCGGGTCGACCGCTATCGACGGAAGTCCAGCGCCTGACAGGGCTAACCGATGCTGTCCTTGAAGGGCAGCGGATCGATCTGTTCGAAGTCGGGGATTTCGTTTCGCCGGCTGATCTCGTCATCGCCCATCACGCGCAGTTCGATCGACCATTCCTGGAGCGACTAAGTCCCATCTTCTCCCAAAAGCCCTGGGCATGCTCGATGTCGCAGATCGCCTGGCGGAGCTTTGGGTATGAGAGCACCAAGCTGGAGTACCTCGCCATGAAGTCCGGCTTCTTCTTTGAGGGGCACCGCGCCGTGCTCGACTGTGTTGCTGGGATCGAACTGTTGGCGAGCAGGGTAGGGGACACCACAGCGATGGCCCGTCTGCTTGCAGGCGCCCTCAAGACAGGATGGAGACTGAGCGTTACCGGCTCCACATTCGATGCCAAGGTCGTTCTTCGGGAGCACGGCTACAAATGGACGCGCAATCGAAATACAGGCGGTCGATGTTGGGAGGTCGAGGTTGACAGCGAGGCCGACCGGAACGCTCAGTTGGAGTTCCTGCGTTCGGATCGTTTCAGTGGCGCCGCGGTTCACGTGACCCCGGTCACTCCGTTCGATCGATTCTCCACCCGATAGCGGACTGGTCAGTGCAGGATCGACCTGCTGATCTCAAACCCGATTATGCCACGCGCTCGACGGTCCGACAGCCTGCGCATCCGCTCAGTGACATCGCCGAGTCCGATGTCGTCCGGATCGAACGGTCGACCATACCACTGGAGGACACGCCCGTGGTCTGGATGGCGTGGGTCGCAGATCGCCCCCAGAAAGTGCTCGAACCCGGGAATACCTCCAATATCCTCGGGCGGCGCTCTTCGGCTCCCATCGACAAGCCTGGGATAGGCGCCATCCGGATCAGCGTCAAAGACCTGCTCGATCGTCAGGTGGTGTTCCCAATTGTCACCGAAGTCGTAGCAGTAAGTGAACCCGCGCCCCCCGCGCGCAATGAGCGTACCCAACTTGATGTTCTTGGCGTCGGAGATCTGAACGAAGCGATCGGGATCGGGGATTCCGTAGCGCCTGACCTTGCCGTCGATCTCAACATGGAAATCGAACAGATGGTAGTTGTCGAACAGCATGGCCGCCTGGATCGCCTCGTGAACGCCCCTGAGGCTAGTTGTCAGTGGCACTTCGATGCGTCGCCAGATCGTTGGCTTGATGTGATCGAGTGTGACCGTAATCCGCGCGATGCGGTCGATTTGAGAGGTGTTGGTGGCCATGTGGCCGAGGCTAGCAGTGTCCCCTTTGGACGGGCAATGGCACCAGACTAATCAAAATGGCCCAGATGCCGTCACGGTTGTCTAGCCGAAGATAAATAGTGCCGGGTGGGAGACGTCCACGACGGCAATCCTCTGGTCTGG
The DNA here is from genome assembly GCA_041916695.1 of Devosia sp. Taxonomy (GTDB): domain Bacteria; phylum Pseudomonadota; class Alphaproteobacteria; order Rhizobiales; family Devosiaceae; genus Devosia_A. Next base: position 98,185 of record JAYRZA010000010.1, read on the forward strand.
CACCATCCTCGATCGCTGCCTAACCCGACCTTGAGATCTCGAGGGTGGGTCCTAGTGCATTGATAAAACATCCTAAAATCATCTCGAAATGATCCAGACGGATCGATCATCGACCGCTCTGGATGACTATCGAGAGCGATCAAGAAAGAAGGAAGGACCCGATTTCCCAGAATGATCGATGACCGATGGTTCTGGATAAAAAGAGAGAAAGGAGATGGATGGACGAGCACTAAACGTCGAATACGGAAACTGGTTCGGATCGATAATCATTGAGGCATCTGGGGAGTCTGGTGAACCTAAGTCAGTGCTGTTTGTGACAGTGACATTCGAAAAGGATGGATCAAGTCGCCGTAGGCGACTGGCCGAAGGCCAAGCTGTTGGTCGGGCGGAGCTTGGCGGATTCAACCATCTGTACAATCGGGTGTGCCGAGAAATCGTGGGTCGAAACTACCACCGGGAATGCCATCGATCGAAACTGCCAAAGGTACTGGCATTCGTCGATGCAGAGGGATCTAGGTACTGGCGTTCGATGGGCGATGCAGAGAACCTGCATATCCATTCGATCTGGGTGGTCCCATCAGGCAAGGTCGATCAGGTCGAACGGGTGCTGCGAGAGCGATCGTCTGCGCTGAAGGGAATGACAAGGATCGATGGAATTGACATCAAGGCTATCGATCGCGGCGACATCCGGTCGATCTCTCGGGTGGTGTCATATTCATCAAAGCTGATGGGACACAATGCGGCAAAGCTCGATGTCGCTGAGGATTTCAGGGTGTTTCCTGTGTAGGAGAGTGAACGATTTGTGGCCCCAGGCGGACACCGCGTCGCATACTCGAGCCCCGTTCGACGACGGTGCACTTGAGAATGCGACGCTCGACTTCGCTACCTTCGCCTCGCACGAGTCGATCCAGCATGTCCGCGCCTTGCCACCCGAGATCGTAATAAGGAAGGGCGACTGTGGTCAGTTCCGGTTTGAGCCCGAGGGACACAGTCCGAAAGTCGTCGAACCCAACGATCGTTACATCGTCAGGAATGCGTAGACCAAGAGTGAGCGCGGCGAGGTATGCTTGGAGCGCCATCTCATCGTTGCCGCACACTAGAGCCGTCGGTCGCTCTGGCGCCGAAAGGATGTCCAGCGCCTCGCGATAGACGTAGTTGCTCTCGCGACCGATAGGACCTTCCATCCCCAACCTGACGACGAGGTCCCCATTGGCTAGACCGGCCGACTGCGTGGCAGAAAGGAAAGCATCGAGTCGCTGGTTGGCTCCGAGAAGCAGCGGATTCAAGCGTATGTAGCCGATTCGGCGATGGCCGAGCGCGACCAGGTGTCTCGCGAGATCATACGATCCGCCGTAGTCGTCGGGCTCGATGGAGGGATAGGCGTAGCCCGTTTCGGGGTGCGAGTTGACCAGCACGGACGGGATCGTCACCTCGCCCGCGTTGGGAACGACGACTCGGTGGTACATGGCGACGTAAAGCACACCGTCGATGCGATGAGCCTTGAAGGTGCGCCAGACATCGGTCTCGCGTTTCGGATCACCGTCGGTGTTGGCGAGTAGCACAGTCCGGCCGTGCGCTACCGCCCAGTCCTGAACGCCTCGGACGATATCGCCAGAGTACGGTGTCGTCGAAATGAAGTCGGTGATGATCCCGATGATGTTGGTACGGCTCGACCGGATACTCCGCGCCGCTAGGTTCGGGATGTAGCCCAGATCATCGATGGCAAGCTGGACCCTCTCGATCGTGTCTGCGGTTACGTTAGGCTCGCGGTTGACCACGCGTGACACCGTCTTGTCCGATACGCCGGCCATCCGCGCGACGTCCTTGATGCTGACCATTGGCTCTCCCAAACCCCATGCAAATGAGTCGTAGCCGAAGCAGGATCGACCTGCAACCAACGACACTCGGCACCTGCAATGTCGACGTCGACATTTCGATTGACGACGTCGACATTGGTTTCTATGGTCCAGTTCGCATCGGGACCAACGTCCGCATGCACGATGTCAGGAGGAGACATGAACAAGACGCTTTTGTGCACGGTTGCGGCACTCTCGCTCGCGGCCACTGTCGCTCAGGCCGAGTCGATTTCGGTGCTTGTGGAAGGCGGTGGCCATTCGCTTCAGCAGGCCGCTGCGGACGCCTTCACCCGGGAAACCGGAATAGAGGTCGTTTTTGTCGAGGTCCCGTATCAGGGCGTCTACGACAAGCTCTCGGCCGAAATCGCTTCGGGTACTTCCAACTATGACGTCGCGACCATTGACGTCGTGTGGAACGCGGCATTCGCCGCACATGTCGAGGATTTGAGCGACATCTACACCGATGCCGTGAGGGCCGACATTCCACCGGCGTTGCTCGCCGACGCCAAGGTTGGCGGCAAGATTATGGGCATGCCTGCATGGGCGAATGCCGAGATTGTTTTCTACCGCAAGGACCTCTGGGAAGATCCGGCCAATCAAGTCGCCTTCAAGGAGAAGTACGGCTACGATCTCGCACCTCCTGCCACGTGGCAGCAGTGGCGCGATATGGCCAAGTTCTTCACCAAGGATGGCATGTTCGGCACCAATGTGATCGGTGGCACCTCCGAAGAATGGATGGCCGGGGTCCTGCAGGCCGGCTCGCCGGGCGTCATCCTTGACGATGCGGGCAATGTCATTCTCGACAACCAGGCCCACATCGATGCGCTCGAGAACTACCGGGCGCCGTTATGCGAAGACAAATCGGTGCCGGACAATGCGCTCGAGATCAGCTGGGGCGAAGCGCAGAACCTGTTCTACCAGGGCCAGACGGCCATGATGAAATTCTGGGCTCACGCATACAAGATGACACCTGAGGACAGCAAGGTTGCCGGCAAGGTCGGCGTCGCCCCGATGATCGGCGGGTCGGCAGGCATCGCGGGCATCCCAGGGCCCTGGTACAATGTTGTTCCATCGACGTCGCAAAAGAAGGACGCGGCCAAGAAGTTCATCGCCTACTTGATCACCCAAAACGCGCTCGGAATCGAAGCACCTCTCGGCCTCGCCGCCACAAACTCGGCCTATGCGAGCTACACGGGCAAGCCCGGCTACGAGCACTTCGGCCCGCTAATGGAAACGCTGTCGGCGCCGGCAACCAAGGGCCGCCCACTCAACGAGCGCTATCAGGAACTTGTCGACGAAGCCGTCATGCCCGCTTTCCAGGGAGCGCTCGAATGCGAGGACAACGTCGCGCAACTGCTTCAGGATGCGGCGGCCACCGCTCGCGATATCCTGGGCAAGTAACGGCCACCGCACTCAGGACCGGGGCGGCGTTCGGCCGCCTCGGGACCCCGGGCAATACCAAGGGAGGGAGCCATGAGCGAACGCAAGTTCGTGCTGCTGATGCTGCTACCTGCCGCAGTATTCCTCGGCTTTCTTGTTGCCTACCCGGTCGCTCTGCTCGTCTATAACTCTTTCTTCGACGTCAAGCTGATCGATCCTGCCGGCCGGGTCTGGGTCGGGCTGGCGAACTACGTCGACGCGGTCACGTCCAAGCGCATCCTCGAGTCCGCGATTCGGACGCTCAACTACTCAGTCTTCGCGCTGTTCTTCGAGCTCGTCTTCGGCTTCGGCGCGGCGCTGCTCTTCGCCGCGATCGCCAAGCACTCGCATTGGCACCGGACGATTTTCGCGCTGCCGCTGATGATCTCGCCAATCGTCGCGGGTCTCCTGTGGCGGTTTATGCTCGTGGGCAATATCGGCATCCTCAACTACGGGCTCGCGGCGATTGGGGGCATTCCAAACGCTAACGCGATCAAGTGGCTGTCCGACACTGACATCGTGATCTACTCGGTGGCAGTCGCGGACATCTGGCTCACGACTTCGTTTGTCGCGCTTGTCAGCTACGCGGGCCTCACGAACATCCCCAAGGACCTCTATGAGGCCGCGCGCATTGATGGCGCCACGGCCGCTGAGCGCCTGTGGCATGTCACGCTGCCGATGATGCGGCCGGTCATTGCAGTGATCTTGATGGTACGCGGCATCGATGCGCTAAAGACTTTCGATCTGATCTGGATCCAGACGCAGGGCGGTCCGCGCCAGGCGAGCGAAGTTCTGTCCATGAACATCTATCAGCGCATGGTGCGCTATGGCGACCTTGGTCAGGCGTCGGCGACCGCGACGCTATTCCTGATCGCCATGATGGTCCTCGCCGCCTTTGCCTACTGGAAGATCTGGAGACCGACCCATGACTGACGGTGCGTCGAAGAATTTCGGCAAGGTCGTGATCAACGCGGTCGCGGGTCTGCTCGTGCTGTCCTATGCACTGCCCTATGTGTACCTCGTGTCGACGGCGCTGAAGCCAGCGGCGGACGTCCAGCAGATCCCGCCGTCCTTCTTCCCCAATCGCGTGTCGCTCGAGAATTTCGGCACCGTGATCGATACCGCCGGACTGCCCGAAGCGTTCCTCAACTCCACCCTGGTCGCCGTGATGACCACGGTGCTGTCGCTACTGATCGCTGTCCCGGCAGCGTACGTCTCGGCTCTCTATCGACGGCGTATCACGGTTCTCTTCCTGATCTTCGCGCTTGTTACGCGCATGGTCCCCGCCGTGTCGCTTGGCGTGCCGCTCTTCCAGATCATGAAATCGATCGGACTGCTCGATACGACGCTCGGCCTTGTGCTCGCCCACACATCGACGGCAGTGCCGCTGGCACTGCTCCTGATGTCTGCGTTCTTCGAGAGTGTGCCAAAGGAGCTCGAGGAGGCGGCGCGCGTCGACGGCTGCACGCGCTTCGGCGCCTTTGTCCGCATCGTTCTGCCGCTGATGCCGAGCGGGCTCGCGATCACCGCGCTGTTTAGCTTCATCGCGAGCTGGAACGAGTTTCTGTTCGCACTGCTGCTCGCATCTGAAAAGAGCAAGACGGCGCCGATCCTCATCGCTGAGTTCAACTCGGTCTACGGCCTCGCTTGGGGGCCGATGACCGCCGCCGCGGTGCTCTATTCGCTCCCTGTTATCCTCGTCACCCTCGTGCTGCAGAAGCAGATTGTCGGTGGGCTGACCTTTGGAGCGGTGAAAGGCTAGTCCGCAATGCCCAGCGCAAATGTCTACGACGTCACCGAGTGGGCGGTCGGCAATCCGCACGACGACATCGGTACTGTCATTAATAGCATCATCACCGACATCAAGCGCCGGCAGGCTTTCGCAGACGTGAACGATGGCGGAAAGCCTGGTGCCGTCATCTACATTCCGCCTGGCGACTTCCGGCTCCGCACGCAGGTTGTCATCGACGTCAGCTTCCTAAGGATCTTCGGCTCGGGTCACGGCTTCACGTCGTCAAGCATACGCTTCAACACGCCAACGGGCGAGTTGAGCAATTGGCATGAGCTGTGGCCGGGTGGCAGCCGCGTGCTCGTGGACCTTCCCGCTCGGCAGAGTGACGCCGACGGAGCGGCGTTCCTCGTTAAGCGCGGCGGCAGTCCGCGCATCAGTTCGGTCGAGTTCGCGGACTTCTGCATTGACGGGATGCACTTTGTAGGCGGATCGGTCGGCGACGCCCAGAACTCGTATCGGAACGGCAAGACCGGCATCCACATCGCGAGCGCCAACGACTCGTTCCGCATCACTGGCATGGGCCTCATCTACCTCGAGCACGGGATCGTCTCGCACAACGCCGATGCCACGACCATAGACAACACCTTCATCGCCGAATGCGGCAGTTGCATTGAGCTCCGTGGCATGGGTCAGGCCTCGAGGGTCTCCAACAACCTGATCGGTGCGGGTTACAACGGCTACTCAATCTACGCCGAGAATTTCGGTGGTCTACTCGTCGCAGCGAACAACGTGTTTCCCCGTGGGCGGAGCAGTGTAGAGTTCTCTGGTGTGGTGAGATCATCCATCACCGGCAACAGGTTCCACTCCTTCTACTCGGGAATGCTGGTCTTCACAGGCAATTGCTCGGAGAACCTCGTGTCCTCGAACCATTTTCTCCGCGATCGCGAGCCGTGGGCACCGATGACGCAATACGACAACGGCCTCGACGACCAGTTCGGCCTCCTGCACCTCAACGGCAGCGGCAACTCTGTGGTTGCCAACCACATCTCCGAGTCTATTGATGCCCGCTTCCTCAAACCCTCGGGCGAAAAGCCAGTGATCATTCGCGTGGTGTCCGGCAGCGGCAACTACATCGCGAACAACCATATTGTCGCCACGTCCGAAGCAGCGAACGCGGGCGATGCGCCGAACAGCGCTGCGTTCTTGACGCAGGTCGAGGCGATCCTGTCGACAAAGAGCCGAACGCCCCTCGAGATCATTGCCGTCAAGGTCGAGTCCGATGCAAGTCAGAACGTTATTCTGGACACCGGTAGCGAGACTCAGGTGATGCTCGATCGGACTGCCAACGCATTCCGCGCTACGCCTGTCCCTGGGGCGCTGAGCAAAGAGTGAAAGCGTCTGTCACACTGACGTCTGGCTACCGGCTCGAGTTCTGGGCACGCGGGCCGGGGTTCATGCGAATCTCGGCGGGCAGGTCTCTGCTCTGGCAGGTCCCGGCGCTCTCCGATCATCCCGATTTCTTCCGATACCATCACCGCGAAGCGAGTAGCGTCACCATTGAGTGGGATGGCGCGATCCTATTCGCATATGGCTATGACCCAGCGGCTGTCCCGGAGAGCGGCATCACGACGTGGGAGTTCGGCGCTGAGCTGACGCTGCGCACCGGGCCGGAGATCGACAGCTGGATGAGGGCCGATTCGGCGCGGCCGCAGATGCACTTCTCGCCGATCCGCCAGTGGATGAACGATCCCAACGGGCTCTGCAAGATTGGCGACGACTGGCACCTCTTTTACCAGTTCCATCCGGTTAGCACCGACTGGGGGCCGATGCACTGGGGCCACGCGGTCAGCAATGACTTGTTCAACTGGACCCATCTGCCGGTGTTCCTACACCCCGATCAGAACCTCTGGCGCCTGGGTGCGAGCGGCGGCGCCTTCTCGGGTAACGCGTTCGAGGATCGCGACGGCACGCAAATGTTCTTCTACACAGAGCGCCTTCCGGCCTACGATTTGCTCAAAGGCTATCGCGAGGTCCAGAGGTTGGCACGGCTGGGGCGGAGCATCCTTCACCCCATCGGTGTGGAGACAGTGATCGAGACTCGTCCGATACAAGATGGCGTCGAGCACGACTTCCGCGATCCCAAAGTGTGGTGGGACGAGGCTGCCGGCGCCTACCGCATGGTGCTGGGCGCCGCACTCCATGGCGATCCCGCTGTACTGCTCTATGGCTCAGACACACTAACCGACTGGGCCTATCTCGGGCCCATCTACCGGGCTCCATCCCACTACCGCGAGAATGGCGCGCGCGCCGTCGAGTGCCCTGATTTCTTCCTCCTGGACGGCAAGTGGGTGATGGTGGTGGGCTTCGTCGGCTACACCGAGCCCTCGACCGGCCGCCACAATCTGCTGTTTGCACTTGTGGGCGATTTCAAGGACGACACCTTCGTCCCAGAGACGGACGACCTCCAAATCGTCGACTTTGGAACCGACTTTTACGCGATGCAGAGTTATTTGGCGAACGGCCGCCGGGTTGCTCTTGCCTGGCTTTTCAACTGGGAAGACCGCAAGCCGCCAGGCTCACCCTATTCGGGCGAGATGTCACTGCCCCGAGAACTGAGTCTCGATGACAGCGGGCGTCTACTGATGCACCCAGTGCGCGAACTGGACACAGCCTGGACCGCCGTTCCCAGCGAGTGGGAAGGCGACGGCGCCTTCGCCCTCGAGGACTTGCCGTTTGATCTCTGCCTGACCGGCAATCTGGAAGGCACAGTGATCGTCGCAACTGAGGGGACTGATCTCGCATTCGAGATCACGGTGACGCAGGGCAACCTCTCCATCCGCCTGCCGCAAGACGACGGCCAGATCAGCTACCGGGCGGCATGCCCATCAGCCATAGACCTCCGAATCCTGCACGATCGCGGGATCATCGAGGTCTTCGCCGACAACGGGGCTATCTGCGGCACTAGGCGAGGCTACAAAAGTGTCGCGCCTGACAGAGTGACAGTCAATTCCGCCGCGCAATTCGAACTACTCGTGCGACGAGGCGCTGGTGCACCGTCCTAGGGGAGGGTTGGCCTGGGGATCCTCTACTGGCTGACGATGGGTGGATTCGGCATCTGGTGGCTGATTGAGGTCGTGACAGTGTGGGGTCGGACGAAACGGTACAATCAGGATTCAGCGACGGCCCTTCTGCGTGACATGAAGATCATGAACGCGGAGAACGCCCCGGCGTCGAACGTCACCATCGATCAACGTCCATTGGCGTGATCTCAAGCGTTGTCCAATTTGAGATGATCACCGAGGGCGGCTCCTGAACAGGGAGCCGCCTCATGCTTTTTGACGACGAAGCAAGAACGAAGCTGGACGAAATCATCCATGGAGCAGTGGTCGGAGAAACCGTTGGGCTCCTCGCAAGCTGGATGTCTGAGGCAGAAAGAGCCGAAAAACTGACGCCGGAAGGAATCCTTCAGCTATCGCGTCGATCCGATCTGACCTCGACGTCAGCGGAGATGTTGAGGGCGACTATCAAGGGACTCGAAGCAACCTATGCGCTGGGAAGCCCGTCGAACCTCGATATCCGCGTACATCTCCACAAAGCATACCGAGAGTGGGTAGGGACCTCACCGACAGCGTCCCTCTTTCGAAACATCCATCTCAGCCAAGCGATCCAAACCGAGGGCCTTGGGTCGTTCACATCAGTAGCGCGAGGTGGGTACGATGGGATGCTGCGAGTTGCTCCTATCGGCCTGGCATTCGCTGATGATCCGGGAAGAGCGTTTCAGATTGGGGCGGAAGCAGCGGCCCTGCTGGACGCTGACTTCAACGGCTACGTGTGTGCGGGTGTGGTGTCCTTGATCTTCGCATTGATGGAGAGCGGACTGAACATTCTGGAGTCGACGGCAGAAGCAGCCGGTTTCATTCGGCCCTGGGACTGGGCAGGGGAGGTTTCAAACGTTCTTCGATCCGTGTCGGACGATGAGACGGTGGGGTGCTATTCCGACCATGCGTGTACTGCGCTGCATGCAGCGCTTCAGTTGGCGGCGTTCGCACCTGCCTCCGGATTGTTGAGTGCCCTCGCATCCAAACCCAATTGGCGTGCCGCTGCTCTATCAGGACAACTCGCAAGCGCCGGTGCTTACTCGGCAAAGTGAATCGAGCCAGCACCACAGGTATGCCACTCGTACTCGGCACCAACTTGATCTTCCTTGCCGTAGCACAAGTTCATGCCTTCGAGCTCAGCTGAGACTGCCTCCCGCCGGTCACAGGCCTCAAGCGTGGATGGTTCGTCGCCAGACCCTCCCCGACGCGGCTCATTCCAGTCCATCCATTCGTCCAGTAGTGCGGTAGCATCGCCTCCAGTAGGACTGGGGGAGCAAAGCTGGTGAGGCTGGCCGTCGATAGCAATCTCCTCGTCGCTGAGGACATCTAGGAAGAACGACGACTGCCAGATTTCCCCGAACTCGTTGCAGTCGCCGGTAACTCCGTATCGGTTCTCTCGAACCTTGGTGACCTTAGCCACTACGCAAAAGACCTCGGGATAGCTGAACGCCGCACCGCCTTCCACTACCTCGAAATCGATCATCTCAAGCTCACCTCGGCGAAGGTCCCCGCGAGCTCAAGACTCAGGCTTCTGTTCGCGAAATCCCGCTCGTCCGGGCGGCACTCGTTGCCTTCAAGAAGTTCCCCAAGGGCTTTCCAAGATACCGAGAGAAGGAAGAGGCCGCATGCGCGGCCATCAACAAGTATCTCCGGGAGAACAAGCTCGTGCCCAGCCCCAGGCACACGCTTTACTCGATCCGGCACGTATTCGAGGACCGGATGAAGGAGGCCGATATCGACGAGGAGATGCGGCAGATCTTCTTCGGGCATCGACGCAGCCGGCAAGAATACGGAACAGGGGGGCATTGGAATGGCGTCGGCGCCTGCTCTTGCGCATGGCTCTGCCAGTAGATGCAGATATCTTGGGAACGTAGGATCGTGGCGCCGCCCACCCGTGTTGGTGTCAGGGCCAGCGGCCTGAATCTCCCTACGAGGCAACACGCAGCCGCGGTTCCAATGACTTTTTCTGGCCGATATCGTTGATTTAGTCGTCCGTTGATCGGCCGCCATTGTCGTGATTCCGTCCTGTAGTGGGTTGCAGGAGGATGCGACGATGATGGGGATGCAGGTCGAGGCGGCGCAACTGTTCTACGAGTTTCGCCTAGACGATTACGTCCCCTCCGATCACCTGCTGCGGCGCATCGATCAGTTCCTCGACCTCGAGAGCGTGCGCTCCCAGCTCAAGCCCTTCTACAGCAGCATCGGCCGACCCTCGATCGATCCGGAGCTGATGATGCGGATGCTGATCGTGGGGTACTGCATGGGCATCCGCTCGGAGCGGCGGTTGTCCTAGGAGGTCCATCTCAACCTCGCCTATCGATGGTTCTGCCGGCTCGGCCTGGATGGCAAGGTGCCGGACCATTCAACCTTGTCGCGCACCCATAGCGCCTGTGGCCGCACGCTTTCGAAAGTAGAGGCAGCGGGGGGCAGCTAAAGACCGTTTCGGAGGATGTCCTCGCTGGCGTCGGCAAGCACCTGGCAGCCGAGGACTAGATCGGCGTCTGCTGTGTCTTCAGTCCAATGATGGCTAATCCCGCCAATGCTGGGAACGAAAAGCATACCGGCGCGCATCTTCCGGCTGACGAGCTGAGCGTCGTGACTAGCACCGCTCGGCATTAGCACCTGTTTTCCCGGGCAGTGCCTTTCCGCGGCGCGGTCCAAAGCCTTCTGGAATGCCCCATCCATGCGACCGGGCCGACCCGACGCGATGCGCTCTACGATGACCTGGCAGCCCGTCGACTTTGCCACTTGATCAACGAGAACCTGGAGTGCTTCATGCATTCGTTCGAGGACCGAGACGTCTTCGTCCCTGAACTGGAAGAGCATCTCGGCATGTCCTGGGATGATGCTCGCTGCACCAGGTTCGAGCGTGATGCGTCCGGTTGTCCAGACTGAGCGCTCGCCACAAGTCTTAGGGAACTCGTCGTCGATCAGAACAGCCAGCCGCGCTGCTGCAAGGCCTGCGTCGCGCCGGATTGCCATCCGGGTCGTACCAGCGTGGTTCTGAATGCCTGTGAAGTTTATGCGGTACTGCCAGATGCCGACGATACTGGTGACTATGCCGATGCGTTTGTCCGTGGCTTCGAGGTAGTCGCCCTGTTCGATATGGGCCTCGAGGTAGCCCACGTGGCGGCCGGTCTCTGCGTAGGTCCGCGGTCGGCCCGCCAGGCCGGCTTTGCTGAGCGCTTCCCGAAGGGGCTGGCCCGTGTAAGCATTGGTCGCCGCGTCGATTTCGGCGTCATCGAGATCGCCGATATACGACCGGCTACCAAGCAGTGGGATGAAGTGGCTTTCCTCGTCTGCCCACGCTACAGGTGCGATAGGTAGGTCTTGGCATCCGACGGTCTCTGCAAAGGTGCGTGCAACTTCGAGTGCGTAGATCACGCCCATGGCACCATCGAGCCAGCCAGCTTGGTTCTGTGACTCCGCATGGGATCCGATAAGCAGCGATCGTTGCTCCGTACGTGGATGGCCAAAAACGTTGCCGACACCGTCGATGTGGGCATCAAGGTCCAGCGCCCGGTACTGCTCGATCAACCAGTGCCTGCTGGCCATGTCCTCGTCCCCATAAGTGGGGCGGTGGACGCCGGTCTTGAACTTCCCGAATTCGGCAAAGCGCCGAAGTGTGGACAGAAGCCTTTCGGCATTGATCGTAGGCATGTCGAACTCTTCGGAACGCGGTACGTCACGCTACCGGTAGGCGGTGACCATGATCTCGACGGCTAGAGCGGGATCGGCGAGAGCTGCTTCCACGCATGCCCGGACGGGCTTGCCGGCCGCCGGTACCCAACCGTCCCAAACGCTATTGAACTCATCAAATGTGGTTATGTCCGTCAGCCACACCTGAGCAGAGACCAGGCGCGACTTGTCCGTACCAGCCATAGCCAGGTGATCGTCGATACGTTTCAGAATCTCCTTGGCCTGCACCGTCACGGATCCACCGCGGGTACTCACCGCTGTCAGCCCGGCGAGGAAGACAAATGGGCCGGCCTCGACGGCCAAGCTCATCCGGTGGTTCTCATTGTGACGCTTGAGGTCTTCTGCACTCATTTGCACGGGTTCTCCGTCAGGTAGGTCAACACCTCATCCATGCCGAGGACGTCGGCATAGCGCAGGTCGATATCAATGAGGTTGGCACCATGGGCGGTCAAAGAGCGGTCGCCCACCGCTTCGCGCACGACGATCGTGTGCAGGTTGAGGTTATGCGCGCTCTCCGCCGTCGCCCTGATGCAACCACTGGTGCTGCAGCCGGTGATGATCAGTGTATCTATGCCCTCGCCCACCAGGTAACTCTCGAACGGCGTGCCCCAGAAGGCCGAAGCACGCTGCTTTACGATCAACGGCTCATCCGGACGGCGCTCCAACCGGGCATCCAGCACAACCAGGTCACTGTGGGCATCGAGTGAACCGTTGGCGCTGATGTGCAACATCTTGCGCCCATAGGGACCCTTCACATCGACCTTTTCGAACGCCATCGTTGTGAAGAAGATCGGGTGTCCTGTCTGTCTCGCCGCTCCAAGCAACTTGATGGTGTGCTCCAGCACGGAGAACAGGCCCGAAGAACCCTGTTTGGACGAACTGTCCAGCCAGGACTTGGCCATGTCTATAACGACAATCGCCGCTCGTTTGCCGAAGCCGACGCGCCCACCGAAGCCGCTCTGCAGGTAGAGCTCCCTAACGTCCTCGTACATCGCCATCGTTCTGTATGTAGGATTGATTTCGTTATACAGGACATACTAGCTTACGTTTGCCACTGTCAAGGAAGCGATCTGCGCTGCCTCTGCGGTACACGTCGCTTGCAAAGGGAAGGGAAAATGCTTTGCTGGATCTGGTGATCAAGAACGGTGTAGTCGTCACGGCTTCGGGTGCCGGGTCGGCAAATATCGGCGTCAGGGCCGGAAAGATTGTCCAACTGGGCGGAGACATGACCGAGGCCGCGCGTGTCATCGATGCTGCCGACCGCTATGTCATTCCCGGAGGGGTGGATGTTCATACGCATCTCGATGCGCCGGGGAACGGCCACGGCTCGGCGGACGACTTCCTGTCGGGCACCATCGCCGCCGCGTGCGGTGGTACCACGACCATCATCGATTTCTGTCAGCAGATGCGAGGACAAACGCTTCACGATGCGCTAGACGTCTGGCACGCCAAAGCTCGCAACAAGGCGGTGATCGACTATGGCTTCCACATTATTGTGGTGGACTTCACTCCGCAGGTAGAAGCTGAACTCGCCGAACTGCCGGGAGAGGGGATCACCAGTTTCAAGCTGTTTCTCGCCTACAAGGGCGCCCAGATGGTGGATGACCGCACGGTCGTACGCACCCTGCATCAGGCCAAGCAGTCGGGTGCATTGGTCATGGTGCATGCCGAGAATGGCGACGCTGCCGATTTCCTCGTGGAACGGAACCTTGCCGCTGGAAACACAGCTCCGAAGTATCATGCGCTCAGCCGGCCTCCTCTGGTCGAGGCCGAGGCCACCAATCGCGCCATCGTGTTGGCAGAGATAGCTGGTGCGCCGATCTATATCGTCCATCTCACCACGCGCGGCTCGCTAGATGCCGTGATCGCTGGACGTCTGCGAGGTGTCGACGTCTCGGCCGAAACGTGCACCCACTATCTTTATTCCACCAAGGATGATCTGGCCCGCGATAATTTCGAGGGCGCAAAGTGGGTTTTCACACCCCCGGCGCGTACAGTCGAGGACCAGTCGCTGCTGTGGGATGCTCTCAGTTTCGGCACCTTGCAGGCAGTATCGTCCGACCACGGAAGTTGGTCGTTTGGTGAGCATCGCCAGCGTGGCCGCAACGATTTCTCCATGATTCCCAACGGTGCCGTCGGCATAGAAGAGCGGATGATGATGGTCTACCAAGCGGTTAACCAAGGGCGGTTCAGCGTCAGCCGTTTCGTCGACCTGGTCGCGACAACGCCTGCCCGGCTGTTTGGCCTGTATCCGCAGAAGGGCTCGATCGCCGTGGGAAGCGACGCCGACCTGGTCATCTGGGATCAGGACGCAACCGCTACCGTCACTCAGTCAATGCTGCATCACGGGGGCGACTATTCGCTCTACGAGGGCAAGGAGGTCCGAGGCTTGCCTACAACCGTAATCTCGCGTGGCGAGGTCATTGTCGATGACCGTGTTTTCGTCGGCTCCGACGGACGAGGGCAGTTCATCAAGCGTAAACGCTTCGATCGTGGGGCATTATAAGTCGGTCGCCGCCGGCTCCTATCCAGGAAAGTCCGGCGGCGCATTGGCGGCGATCGCTCGATGGATCTGTCCGGCGGTTCGAATCATCTCGCGCGCGACCTCCTCCTCGCGAGGCAAAAGCGTGCCGACGAGGGAAGAAACGTTGAACAGGTAAATCACCCGGCCCGACCTATCGAAGATCGGTAGCGCAATGGCCATCAAGCCCTCGGTGAATTCGCTAACGGAACGCGCATAGCCACGGCGTCGCGTGGCGCCAATTTCAGCTCGCAATTGCTGAGAGTCCATAAGCGACCGCTCTGTATAGGCCGCTGGCTGCCAGTTCTGCATCCAGAGATCTATGCGCTCGGGTGTCTGCCAGGCTAGGAACGCGCGCATCTGGGCGGCTGCATTGCGTGGAAACCGATGTCCCACCGGGAACGAGACCTCCATAATGTGGTGGGCGTTGAAGCGGTCGATCACAACAAAAGAGTCATCGGACAGGGGCTCGGATAGAACACAGGGCAGGGCAATACGCTCAACCAATGCCGCCAACTGCTGGCGGATCACGTTAATGGCGGGAGAATTGAGCAGCGACGACGCATCGCTCAGAATTCCGGCCTGCAAGCGATACGTCTTCGTCCCTTCGTCAAAGCTCAACCACTCGAAATGCGTAAGCGTCTTCAGTAGCGAGTGACAGTGGCTGCGGGAGATACCGAGGGTGCTTGATATTTCAGCAAGGCTAGCCGCTCGCGGCGCTCTG
This sequence comes from Devosia sp., assembly GCA_041916695.1. GTDB lineage: Bacteria > Pseudomonadota > Alphaproteobacteria > Rhizobiales > Devosiaceae > Devosia_A. The sequence continues at coordinate 113,234 of JAYRZA010000010.1, forward strand.
CGATTGATCAATGATATGATGGCAATGCCGTTCTCGAGCGCCGGTACGATGCCGGGTGCGGCCTTGGCGGCATTGAAGTCATTGCCCGGGCTGAGCAGCCAGTGGTCGCCCTCATAGAGCAACTTCGCATTCGACGCTGTAGCTGGGTTGGTAGCTGTGGCTGTTGCGGCCGGAATGCGGTTGCCCTTCTGCCTTCTCTGGTTAGTCATGCCCATCTCCGCGTCCGGTTCGATCTAGGGGGTACAGCTGACGCCTGTCCACCGGCGGTACGCTGCTTTCATGGGGGTGGCGCGGGTGGCTGAACTCAGCCTGCCAACCACCGTCGTGCCAGCTCGATCCTTCAGCTATTTTGAAGACTGAGGGCGCGTTAAACTGGTTTTTGCAAAAAACGGGCTCGCGCTACTCATTTGAATGTCGCTTGCATCAGAGCGGATCCAGCTGCTTGGAGAGATGCGATGGCACAAGGCGACCGCCGGCGTACACCAATAGCTGGTGACAATTCCATAGGGTTAATTCCTTCCGTCCGTTAAAGACGCAGGCGGATCGAGGTCGAAAGCGGACAAGTTTGGCAGCGTGACGCTCCAACATACCGTTTTGTAGTAGGCAGAGTATCCTGTATAGAGAACAACTAGCCACTCAATGAGGTGCAAACTATGACCAGCCTTCCTCCTTTCAACCGACGCACGTTTTTGGCAGGGACAGGTGCCGCCGCCGCTTCGCTGGCGCTTGCGCCGGTTTGGGCTCGTGCGGCGACTGAGCCGACGATCCCAGCCACAACTGTACGCTTCGGTGGCTTTGCAGTGACGAACCATATGTGGACGGTTCTAGCCTCGCAGAAAGGCTTCTTGGCCGACGTCGGCATCACCATGGACCAGGGCGTGCCCCGGGCCATGAACGAGACGCAGATCATGCCGGCGCTTCAGAACGGCGAGATGGACATCACCAGCTACTGGTTCGGTCTCTCCGTTCAGGCCCTAGATCGCGTGACCGACGTTCATCCGATCATGGTTTACAGCTTCTTCCAGGGCAACACGATTGTAGGCGCCCCGGACAAGTACAAGTCAGTCGATGAATTTGTCGCCGAAGGTATGCCTTGGGACGAGGCAGCAGCTGCCGCCGTCGCCCAGTTGAAGGGCAAGAAGTTCGCTATCACGGCCAGCCCGAGCACTTACCCCTGGGACGAGTTCGCGCTCAAGCTTGGCGGACTGAGCCTTAAGGATCTCGACACGGTGCCCGTAGAAGATCCCAAAGCCGTCCAGCTCGCGATCAACAACCAAGTCGATTTCGCGGCCCCCGGCGGCGCGGTACAGGTCTACCAGCTCCAGTTCCAGGCCGGCTGGAAGCCGATCATGAGCACACGTCAGATGCTCAAGTATATGCCGAGCGGTACCGGATCTGCGCTCAACAGCCTGCTGAACTACGATCTCATCCAGACTACCGCCGGCTACCTGGAGAAGAACCGAGATACGGTCTATCGCTTCGTGAGTGCCCTGTACCGGACGCTCGACTACATCTTTGGCCCGAACCAGGAGCAGGCCCTGACGGAGTATGCTCCGTTCATCAACGCCCAAACCGGTGCCGAAATGGACGTGAAATCGATCAAGTTCATCTTCGAGGAACTCGATCCATTCTTCCAGTGGAAGGATCAGTCCAAAATCTGGGAGGATACGTCCTATCCGCTCAACTACCGCAACATCTATGAATACCAGATCGGCGAGTTCGTGAAATCGGGCGCCATCAAGGATCAGCCGTACGACCTTGACAAGATTTTCCAGGCCAAGGCGATCTGGAAGGACATGCAGGCGATGAAGGCTCGCACGGAGGAGCTGATGGGCAAGCTCACAGGCGACCTTGGTCCTGAGCGTCAGGCCCTTCTGGACAAGGCGAAGTTCCACCACGCCAACTTCAACTACCTCGACGCGCAGCGGTTCGCCGAAGCGGCAACTGCCTGACCCCGAACCATCGCACTGGTCAGACGCTACTGCTGGCCAGTGCAGTCTGCTCTGAAGAGACTCGTGGAATGCACTTGGGCATACGAACAACACGGAACGTGGCGCTACTTGTGGTCGGCACTCTTCTCTTTCTAGGAGTGTGGACCGGTTTCTATCAGTTGGGCGGGCGCTACGTGCCGTCTCCCCTTGCTGTGGCGAGCGCAGCGGTTACGCAGCTGACCGACAGCCGGTACTTCGTCAGCCTGGGCCTGCCTGAGGGTGGCTTCCTTCCACATCTCATCTCGACCACCAGAACGGCGCTGCTCGGTTGTGCGCTCGGCGGTGTGATTGGGATTCTGACTGGCCTCGCCAGCGCCCACTCGGTGATCGCGTTCCAGGTCATCCGCCCTGTTGCGACCTTGCTCGGGACGATACCGATCCTGCTGGCCTCGCCGTTCTTCCTAATGTGGTTTGGCGTGTCCGACAACGCAAAGCTGGCGCTGGTATGCATCTACTCGGCGACAGTTCTACACCTGTACGCACTGAGGGCGGTCAGCAATCTCCACCCGTCCTACGCGGAATACGCCCGAACCTTGGGCGCGGGGCCGATGCACGTCTTTGTGAGGATTTCCTTTCTTGGCAGCGTGCCCGAGTTGTTCGGCGGCCTGCGCACAGCGCTCAGTGCAGCGTGGGGGCTGACTGCAATAACTGAACTGCTCGGCACTGACAGGGGGATTGGCCGCGTCATAATCACTACGTGGGGTGTCCAGGATGTCACGACGATGGTCGCCGGACTCCTGCTGCTGAGCCTACTGGCGATCGTATGTGACGCCGCGTTGATGTCGACTCGGGCTTTCGCAACGAGATGGATGTCGGCGGCGGATCTTGGATGAGGATGAAATTTGAATGATCTCTGTTGAGAACGCGACGTGCAAGTTCAGGCACGCGTCGGGACGCGAGGTGCTTGCTCTCAACGACATTTCGATAACTGTCAGCGACGGGGAGTTTGTGTGCCTGCTGGGGCGCTCCGGTCACGGAAAGTCGACCCTCCTCCGCTCGCTGGCCGGCCTCAATCCGCTTTCGTCCGGCCAGATCAAGGTTGACGGGAAGTCCGTGACCACTCCTGGCGCTGAGCGTGGCATGGTGTTCCAGGAGGATACGGTGTTTCCCTGGATGACCGTTCAGCAAAACGCCGAGTTCGGCCTTCGCTCGCAAGGTCGGCCCCAGGATGTTGCCCGTGCCGAAGCGGACCGTTGGCTCCAGGCGGTAGGGCTCTCCGATTTTTCTGGCAGCTGGCCGAAGGAACTGTCGGGTGGGATGCGCAAGCGGGTCGCAATCGCGACCGTTTTTGCCAGCGGTGCTCCGATCTTGTTGATGGACGAGCCGTTCGGCCCCCTGGACTATGTGACGAGACGCGACCTGCAGTCGTTGCTGGTGGAGCTATGGCAGCAGACCAAGCGGACCATCGTGTTTGTGACGCACGACATCGAGGAGGCATTGATCCTTGCTCAACGGATCATCGTGCTGCGCGAGGGACAGATTGTGGACGACATGATGGCTGACCTGCCTCGGCCGCGCGACGAAGAGGTGCGGGCTAGCCGACGCGGCGTCGAAGTGTCCAAGGCCATCTTCCGTCACCTTGAACTCGAGGGCAGCAAATGAGCCTTGCCGCTTCGCGTCCTACACTGTTGAGCCGGCTGGCTATGTCACTTCGGCGTAACTGGATCAGTGTGCTGGTCTGCGTGCTGCTGGTCGTCGGCTGGGAGATCGCAGGGCACTTGGCACCAAAGAGCCCGCTGAGAGAGTCGCCGGTAATTCCTCCGTGGGAGTTCATCTTCGGCCGCGCCCTAATAGGCCTTTCGGACTACTGGAAGATAAACATGCTCGCCCCGGTCCCGCAGCTTGGGGGCCAGCAGACGCTGTTCGGCGCCATCCTGGCGATCGGGTTCCATTCGCTGCTTACCTTCTACCGCCTGATCCTCGGGTTGGTCGCGGGAGCTGTCGTCGGTGTTGGATTGGGACTTGCTCTGTCGTGGTCCTCGACGGTTCGCGGGTTAATCGCGCCGACGCTTCACATCGTTCGCATGTGCCCCTTGTTGGCGCTAGTGCCACTTTTCCAGTTCTGGTTCGGTGCTACCGATGTCGCCGCGATCCTATTCGTGAGCTACGGGGTGGGGGTCGTCTATTTGGTGGGGACCGTAAACGCCGTCCTTAGCGTACCCCGGAAATTTATCGAATACGCTCGCACCTTGGGCGCTAACAGGGTGACGATCTACCGCTCGGTCATCCTGCCCGCCATCATCCCGGAACTGTTTTCGAGCGTGTTCCTGACCCTCGGCCTCGCTTGGGCGGCTGTCATCGGGGCTGAATATATCGGCGTCGAGAGCGGGATCGGGCGCATGGTAATCTGGTCCGAGAATTTCAGCAATACGGGCCGCATGGCCCTGATCACGATCATTATCATCGTCTACGCGATAGCGAGCTACGCACTCTGCCGGAAAATCCAGAGCCGGATGTTGCGGTGGCAGCCGGTGTCGCGCGCGAACGGACCGCTGGTTTAGCCGCAGGATTGAGCGAGAGCAGGTATGGGAAGACTATCGAACAAGAACGCCCTGGTCATGGGTGCTTCGACCGGCATTGGCCGCGCCATTTGTGAGCTGTATGCGAAAGAAGGCGCGCGCGTGGTGGTCGTCGACTTCGGCCGGGAGGACGAACAGGCCCAGCTTATCGACAAGCTGCGCGCGGGCGGTGCCGACACTCTTGGCCTTCAGTGCGATGTCACTGATCGCCAGCAGGTCAAAGGTACCATCGAGGCCGCTGTTGGCCGGTTTGGCCATGTTGATATCGTCGTCAACAATGCCGGTCGCAGCGCCGCTCCTGCCGACTTTGCGTCGCAAAGCTGGGGGGACTGGGACAAGGTCATGTCTGTCAACCTACAAGGCGTCGCCTACGGCATGCACTACGCCCTAGAGCACATGCTGCCGCGCAAGTTCGGACGTATCATCAACACTGCCTCGCAACTTGCGCACAAGCCGGCGCCGGGAAATGCCTCATATTGCGCCGCCAAGGCAGCTGTCGTGGCGCTTTCGGTATCAGTGGCACAAGAAGTTGCAGCACACGGAATTACTGTAAACTGTGTATGTCCTGGCCCGACCGACACACCTATGTGGCGCGCATCGGACGAGCGTTGGAACGAGTGGAAACTTTCGACGCTGCCAATCAAACGCATCGGTACACCCGAAGAAGTCGCGTGGGCCTACGTCTATCTTGCCTCGGACGAGGCAGCCTACATGGTGGGGCAATCGGTATCGCCGAACGGCGGCGACGTTATGTGGTAAGGAATTGGCGTCGGCCGGCGGATCACGCCGACGTCAATTCGGCCGCATCAGTACCCCAATGACGGGCAGAGGCCCGCTGCGCACATTGCACCAGAACCGGGTAGACTGGCGACAGGTTGTCCACCGGACGAATGGCGAGAATTTGCAAAGGCGGAACCTCTGGTTCGGAAGGCACGATGCAGAGCCGCCCGGTTTTGAGCTCGTTGGCGAACAAGCCGGTCGGCAATTGCGCTAGGCCGAGACCATCGAGTGCCAAGGAGGCCGTCGTACGGAAAGTGTTGCAGATCGTCACGTTGCGGTAGTGGATCTTGTTGTCACTGAACCACCGCATCAGCGAACCGCTCGCCTGCCATTCCCGCGTGACCGACAGGATCGGAAGGTCGGACAGCGCCTCCGGTGTGAGCACGGCCGGGATACCCTCTAGCCCAGGGCTCCGCATCCAGCGGAATTCGATACTCTCGATCGGAGTCGAGTGGAATCTCGACGCCGGTAGTTCGCATGCGGCCAGAGCCATGTCGATGGTGCCGGAGTAGAGCTTCTCTTCGAGGGCATAGGAGATGCCAATCTCAAGCTCGATCTTGATCAAGGGATGCTCAATTCGGAGAGCTTTCATCATGGCCGCCAGCCAGCTCACCGCAACATTCTCCGTCACGCCCAGCCTTACGTAGCCGGATACGCCTCGGTCGTCTGGCGAGGCGGCGACCTCCAAACGGGTGACGGCAAGCAACACCTCCTCAGCATAGGGAAGCAGCATTGTTCCCTCTGGGGTAAGGCGAGCGTTGCGCTGAGTTCGGTCGAACAAAGCAACGCGGAGGTGGTTCTCGACCTCCTGGATTCGCATCGACACGGCTGACTGCGTTGCGTTCAGTCGCTGTGCTGCTCTGACAAAGCTGCCGAGCCTGGCGGCCCAGTAGAAGGTTTCCAGCTGACGGAGGTTCAAGCGGCAGCTCCACTATGGTCCGTGACTCGACAGATCAAAATTGCTGATGTGCGAAGGCAAGTCAAATTCGCTTTTCCGGCCAACCGGTCCGCCTTAGCCTCAAGATCAGAGCCATCACTCGAGCCCGACGGACATCCGAGTCCAGACCGCCACATCCAACAGGCTCATGAATCCCGAGGAGACGCCGTGACCGATCGCATAAACATCGACGCTGAAATCGTCAGACAGTACATATTCGGGTTGGCCGAGTATGGCCGGGTCGGCGACAGCGGTGTCACCCGACTCGTCTATTCACCCGAATGGGTTGCCGCGACTGATCAGTATGCGAGCTGGTGCACCGAAAGCGGCCTGGAGGTTTACCGGGATGCAGTCGGAAATGTTTGGGGTCGGCTGGCCGGCTCGACTGGCGGCAAGTCGATCGTATCGGGCTCACACATTGATTCTCAGGCGCCTGGCGGCAGGTATGATGGCGCGCTTGGTGCCCTGTCAGCCCTTATCGCCCTGCGCTCGCTCAAGCAGCAGTTCGGTCAACCAAAGCGGACGCTTGAAGCAGTCGCCTTCTGCGAGGAAGAGTCGAGCCGGTTTCCAAGCGCCAATTTCTGGGGTTCGCGAGCTATTACCGGCCGCATAGCGCCGCAGGACCCCGATCGGACAATTGCCTTTACGGGCGAAACGATGAGTGAGGCCATGCGGGCAGTTGGTCTCGATCCCGCCCACATTCCCGAGGCCAGGCGCGAAGATATCGATGCCTTCATCGAGTTGCATATCGAGCAGGGGCCGATCCTGGAGCAGGAGGATCTGCCCGTAGCAGTCGTGGATGCGATCACGGGCATCCGCCACTACACGGTCAAGCTCGGGGGCACCCAGAACCATGCTGGCGGATTCCCGATGGATATCCGTCGCGACCCGATGGCTGGATTTGCCGAGATCGCCAGTGGAGTGGTGAACACCGCGCACCGCATGGGTCGCCCGGCGGTTACTACAGTAGGTCGGGCGGTGGTCCAGCCCAACTTCACCGCGATCATCCCGGCTTCCGTGGAATTCAGCGTCGATGCCCGCCACCCCCGTGCCGACAAGCGCAAAGAAATGTACGCGGCCCACGAGGGGTTGATGGCCGAGGTGGCGCGACGCCGCGGCCTCGACATCGAATGGGCGATCCAGATTGACCACGAGCCACAGCCGTCGGATCCCGGTCTCCTCGATGTCATCAAGCGCGCGGCGTCTAGCCAGGGCGTCCCATTCCTCACGATGGCAAGCGGTGCCGGGCACGATTCTCAACAAATGGCGGCAATCGCCCGTATTGCCATGATCTTCGTCCGATCCAAAGATGGTCGCAGTCACACCCCGGACGAATTCTCATCCATCGAGGACATAGTCGAAGGCATCAGGGTGCTCGCGGCCTCCCTGTACGAATTGGCCTACAGCTGAGGACACAAAGTGTATCCAAGAGATTTGCATGGGTATGGGCGCCGGCCGCCACACGCCAAATGGCCCAGGGACGCGCGCCTGGCGCTGCAATTCGTCATCAATTATGAGGAGGGGGGCGAGCACTCCATCCTGCACGGTGACAGCCACAGTGAAGCGTTTCTGACCGAGGAACCGACGTCAACCCTCGCCAACATCCGGAACATCAACGTCGAGACGCAGTATGAGTACGGTTCGCGCGCAGGTTGGTGGCGGCTCTACCGGATGTTTACGGAGCGCGGCATCCCTGTCACCATCTTCGGCGTCGCAAAGGCGTTGGAGAAGAACCCGGACGCTGTTCGCGCGATGCAGGATGCCGACTACGAGATCGCGTCGCATGGCCTAAGGTGGATCCAGTACGCGGAGATGCCGGAGGAGCAGGAGCGTTTCCATGTCGCGGAAGCCATCAGGATACACGAGGCAACGACAGGCAGCCGACCGACGGGTTGGTACACCGGTCGAATGAGTGTAAACACCAGACGGCTCTTGGTCGAAGCTGGCGGGTTCACGTACGACTCAGACTCGTTTGCCGACGACCTGCCTTATTGGACAAAGGTCGAGGGTAAGGACCATCTGATCGTGCCGTACTCGCTGGACAACAACGATGGTCGGTACGTGAATCCTTATGGTTACAACTCCTCGTCTTTCTCCAATTACCTGACCCAATCTTTCGAGTTCCTTCGTAGAGAAGGAGCGACAGCGCCCAAGATGATGAGTGTAGGTCTTCACACTCGCATCATCGGGCGGCCGGGTCGTGCCGCCGACCTCGAGCGTTTCCTGGATCATGTTGTCCAGGCCGACGATGTTTGGATTGCCCGTAGGATCGACATCGCCGATCACTGGACCAGAGAACACCATCCGCAAGGGTAAGCGCCTCGATGACGTATCTTGTAACCGGTGCAACCGGCTTCATTGGCACCAATATCATTGAGCAGTTGGCAACGACGACTTCGGCAGACGTCGTGGCGCTTAGCAACACGCAGCCCACCGCACGGCAGTCTCTGCTCGCGAAGCGAGCTGGCGGCAAACTGACGTTCGTCCAGTGCGACGTGCGAGACCAGGCTCGGCTCGAGCAGGTGATGAAGGACAACAGTGTAACGCGAGTCGTCCATGCTGCGGCGGTGACGTCCAGTGCCGAACGAGAGCGAACCGCGGCGCCGTTCGTCGTTGACGTCAATCTGGTTGGAGCCGCTGCTGTGACAAGCGCAAGCGCCAACACCCAGGTCCAGCGTTTGGTCCTTGTGGGATCCGCGGGAGTCTATTCTACGCACTACATGCCGGATGGAGCTGTTGCCACCGAGGAATACCCGCATCAGGTCGATACGCTCTACGGTGTCGGCAAAGCGGCTGCCGAGATTATCGTCCGCAGGATTGCGAAACTGAACGACCTCGACATTGTAATTGGACGTGTAGCGACAGCTTTTGGCCCTTGGGAACACGATACCGGCTATCGAGACACCCTAAGCCCCATCTACCAACTGACCAAAATCGCGCGATCGGGTGGCGTGGCAAGGCTGGCGCGAGACAAGAGAAGCAACTGGCACTATTCCCGCGATGCGGCTAGCGCACTGCTAACGTTGGCTGACACGCCGGAAGCGAAGTTCGCGGACTATAACCTGGGTCCTGGCTGGGCATGGCCGCTGTCGGCCTGGTGTGATCGCCTTGCCGCCCGCTATCCAGACTTCCGTTATGAAATCGGGGGCACGCCGAATGTCGAACTGTATGGTGACAACGACGGCGGTCTCTTGTCAGGGGCAAGGTATCTCGATGAGTTTGGGCCACCGGCGCACTACGATATCGATCTGGCCTTCGAGGACTTTATGAACTGGCTCGAGGGCGAACCTGGTACGCAGTAGCGTAAGTGCCTGTGGCACCACCGAGCGTATAAGCCTCGCCGCGCGAGTGGCAACGTCAGACATGTCGTTCTCGAAGAGAACTGCATAGCGTTCGGCCATGGCTGTCATCCTTGAGTATCTTTGACGTTGCCCCCAACTTCTATCCAGCGTGACGGAGACTCGGGCGGTTGGTTTGGCCGCTCTGGCCGTGGTGAGCGACGGGGGCTGGTGCGGAGCCTTGCATCGAGCGCAGCGCCAGATCCCGTCGCGGGTTGAAGGTGTCGGCGTATTCTGCCGGGGTGAGCCAGCTCGCCATGAAACGCGCCGATGCATTCCACTTCGTTGAACACGGGGATCACGAACGAGAGGACCTCTGATACGGTGTCGGCCCGTTCTTGCAGCGGGGCTGCAAGTCGGGCGGACTCGGCGGCGGCGTGCATGGCGTCCTCGCGCTGAACCATCGGCGCTGCGAAACTATTGCAGCCCGGTCAGCTCTGCCAAAGCCTGCAGAGCCGTGGCGGAACTTTCTGTTCGGCGCGAGGCAGACGCCAGCGCCGCGGACGGATCTGTCTCGCCAGGAACGAAGGTTCCGGGTCCAGCCGACTTGCTCGCGGCATCAACATCGCCGGTCGCCTCTCGGCTCGGCGAGACTCAGCATCTTTTTTGTCGTCGGTGATCCGAAGCAGCAGGACGCGGGCTACGCCACCCGTTGTGAGAATGACGAGACGCCCCGGCGCGCGGTTCGGACCTGCGATGCCTGAGGAACAATGGAAAAGACTGCTGGATCGGACCGGAGGTAGCTCCCCGGGGCGCAGTTCAGCAGGTAGAACAGGGCACTGAAGTCGTTGTTCGAAGGATCGGTGTGGACGACAACTATCTCTCGGCCGCCCTCAGGCGCTCCCGAAGCGTCTTCAGCGACGGTGAGACGGCCCCAGCGCAGCTTCCCCACCCTTGACGCCCGCCGCGCGCTCCGGCACATACAGCGTCACCTCGCGGGTGTAGCTCAATGGTAGAGCAGAAGCTTCCCAAGCTTACGACGAGGGTTCGATTCCCTTCACCCGCTCCATCCCTCCCGCCGCCTCGCGTTCGCGCCTCCCGGGCCGGTCGAGCCGCGCGCCGCCGTCGTGAACGCCCTTTTCCCGGTTCGCTCCGCTTTCATTCAATCAGCTCTTCTGATAGAGACCGCTGATAGCTTCAGAAGTTCAGGATCGCCGCCGTGACTCGCAATTTCCTGGTCGTCGATCCCGAGGAAGGCATCGAGGTGCTGCGCGGGCTGGTGTCGCCGATCCGCGCGCGCATCCTCAAGCTCCTGCATGTCGAGGGGGCGATGAACGTCAACGACATCGCCCGCTCGCTGAGCCTGCCGCAATCCACCGTCTCCACCAATATCCAGGTGCTGCACGATGCCGGGCTGATCCGGGTGGAGACCCGCAAGGCCAAGAAGGGCAACCAGAAGATCTGCCACTCGCTGTTCGACGAGGTGCTGGTGATGTTCAAGGAGGACATCCGCCCGCTCAAGGCGAACGCCATCGAGGTGGCCATGCCGATCGGGCTCTATACCAGCTGCGAGGTCTCCGCTCCGTGCGGCCTGTGCTCGGTCGAGGGCATCATCGGGCTGCTCGATGTTCCCGATACCTTTCTCGATCCCGATCGCATGAAGGCCGGGCTGGTCTGGTTCACCCGCGGCTATGTCGAATACCAGTTCCCCAACAATGCGCGCCTCGCGCAGCGACGGATCAACTCCATGGAATTCTCCATGGAACTCAGCTCCGAGGTGCCCGGCACCAGTGCCGACTGGCCCTCCGACATCACCGTGGCGGTCAACGGCAAGGATATCGGCACCTGGACCTCGCCGGGCGATTTCGGCGACAAGCGCGGCGTCTATACGCCCGACTGGTGGAAGCTCAAGGGCAGCCAGTACGGCAAGCTCAAGGCCTTTCGCGTCAACGGCACCGGCACCTATGTCGACGGCATGAAGATCTCGCCGGTGTCGCTCAAGGATCTCGACCTCGATACTCACCACTCGATCCGGCTGCGCATCGGTGTCAAGGACGACGCCAGGCACCCCGGCGGCATCAACATCTTCGGTCGCGGCTTCGGCAACTACGATCAGGACATCCTGATGCGCCTCGAGACCGATACCTGAGGCAGGGGAGGGCCCATCGGCCGGCGCATTTCCCGCCCGATCCCACTTGACGCCTCCGCTGCTTTCATATCATTTGCACCGATATAAATCACAACATCGGTTGTCTGGGAGGACGGCATGCGGGCGACGGTAACGGCGCATAGCGACTACACCATTGCGAGGATCGACGATCGCGTCTACGGCGCCTTCCTCGAGCATCTCGGCCGCGCCATCTACACTGGCATCTACGAGCCGGATCACCCAACCGCCGACAAGGACGGCATGCGCGGCGACGTCGCCCAACTGGTACGCGATCTCAGGATCCCGATGGTCCGGTATCCGGGCGGCAACTTCGTCTCGGCCTATAACTGGGAGGATGGTATCGGCCCCAGGGACCAGCGTCCGACCCGGCTCGATCTCGCCTGGCACACCTCCGATAGCAACCAGGTCGGCATCCACGAGTTCGCCGCCTGGTGCGATACGGTGAACACCCAGATGATGCTGGCCATCAACCTGGGTTCGCGTGGTCTCGACGAGGCCCGCAACTTTCTCGAGTACGTCAACGGCCCGACCGGCTCCTACTGGGGCGACCTGAGGAAGAAGAACGGCCGCGCCGACCCCTTCGACGTCAAGCTGTGGTGCCTGGGCAACGAAATGGACGGGCCCTGGCAGGTTGGCCACAAGACCGCCTACGAGTATGGCCGGCTCGCCAACGAGGTCGCCAAGACCATGCGCGCCTTCGACAAGTCGCTCGAGCTGATCGTGTGCGGTTCGTCGCACTCCAACATGCCGACCTATCCGGACTGGGAGCGCGAGGTGCTCGAGCACACCTACGACTCCGTCGATCACATCTCGCTGCACATGTATTTCGCCAACCGCGAGAAGAACACCGCCAACTACCTCTCGCTCAACGAGAAGCTGGATCGCTACATCGGCACGGTGGCGTCCACCATCAACTTCGTCAAATCCAAGAAGCGGTCGAAGCGCGATGTCTATATCAGCTTCGACGAGTGGAACGTCTGGTACCATTCCAACAAGCAGGACCGCGCCATTCTCGACGGCAATTCCGGCTGGCCGCACGCGCCGCGCCTGCTCGAGGACATCTACAACTTCGAGGACGTGCTGCAGGTCGGCCTTATCCTCAACACCTTCATTCGACGCTCCGACGTGGTGAAGCTGGCCTGCATCGCGCAGCTGGTGAACGTGATTGCGCCGATCATGACCGACCCCAAGGGGCAAGCCTGGCGGCAGACCATCTACTACCCGTACTACTTCGCCTCCATCTACGGCCGCGGCACCGCGCTGCAGCTGGCCGTCGACACGCCCGGCTACGACGCCGAGCATGGCGACAATGTCGGCTATGTCGACATCTCCGGGGTGCGCAACGAGGAAGAAGGGACGGTCACCCTGTTTGCCGTCAACCGGCACGGCACCGACAGCATCGATCTCGAGGTGCGCCTCGAGGGCTTCGGGGCCGCAACCGTCATCGACCATCAGGTGATGACCCACGCCAATCTCGAGGCGGTCAACACCGCCGCCGACCAGCACAATGTCGCGCCCAGGCAGGGCACCGGCGCGCGGGTCGATGGCAGTTCGCTGTCGCTGCGGCTGCTCCCGTATTCGTATCAGATGATCCGCATCAGGGCCTGATCCGCATCGGCCAACCTCGATGCGACCCGCATGACCAGCGGCGCCCGACCGGCGCCGCTGGCTTTCGCATGCGCGTAACGCCTTGAGCGGCCATCCATATTCAGTATTCACTTGTTTGATTTATATCATCAGCACCGTTGACAAGCCGCCGTCTTCGGCTAGCATCCGCGGTGGAATGCTGCAGGGCATTCCCAACGACCTACGGGAGGAATCGGGTCATGAAATCATTCCTGAAGGCAGCCCTCGTCACGACGGCGCTGCTCACCACTGTCGGCGTCGCCACTGCGGCCGAGACCGTGGTCTGGTGGGACTTCCTGGGCGGCGGCGACGGCGTCCGGATGAAGAAGCTCATCGAGGACTTCAATGCCGAGAATGCCGGCAAGATCGAAATCCAGGCGACCACGCTCGACTGGGGCGTGCCGTTCTACAGCAAGGTGCAGACCTCGGCCGCCGTCGGCGAGGGGCCGGACGTGATGACCTATCACGCCTCGCGCATCCCGCTTGCGGTCAGCCAGGGCACGCTGTCCGAGATCACTGCCGACGACTGGGCGGCGATGGGGCTCGGGCCCGACACCTTCGCCAAGGAGACCTTCGAGGCGGTCAACGTCGACGGCAAGCAGTACGCCGTGCCGTTCGACACGCACCCGATCGTGCTCTACTACAACAAGGACAAGCTCGAGGCGGCCGGCCTGATCGGCGCCGACGGCCTGCCCGCCGGCCTTGACGGCATCGACAACTTCAAGGCCGCGCTGCAGAAGATCAAGGACGGCGGCACCACCTGGGGCCTCGCCATGACGACGGCGGACGGCAGCTTCGCCTTCCGCACCATCTACTCCTACCTTTGCCAGCAGAACGGCAATATCGGCACCGACGGCGCCTGGCTCGAGGGCGACAACCTCGACAAGCTCGCCAACTCGGTGCAGGTCATCGCCGACTGGGTGAAGGATGGCCATGTCCCGGGCAACACTGATTATCCGTCGGCCGTGGCGCTGTTCACCTCGGGTGAGGCGGCGTTCATGATCAACGGTGTGTGGGAAGTGCCCACCATGGTCGACCTCAACGCGCAGGGCAAGCTGTTCAACTGGGGTGCGATCGAGCTGCCGGTCATGTTCGACAAGGCCTGCACCTATGCCGACTCGCACGCCTTCGCCATCCCGAACAACGCTGGCAAGACGCCCACTGCGGAAAAGCACGCCGCCGTCCTCGCGGTCATCAAGTGGATGTCGGAGCACTCGCTGTTCTGGGCCTCGGCCGGCCACATCCCGGCCAACAAGGCAGTGACCGAACTGCCCGAGTACAAGGCGCTGCAGCCCCAGGCCACCTATGCCAAGCTGACCGCCAGCCAGGTCTTCGACCCCAAGTCGGTCAATGCCGGCGTGGCGTCGCCGCTGTTCGATGCCGCCGGTAATGCGTTCACCGCGGCCATGAACAACGAGGTGGATGCCAAGACCGCCGTCGACGAGATGAAGGCCACCCTCGACTCGCTGCAGTAACACCGCATCGACGACTCCGGCCGGCCCCTGGGCCGGCCGGCTGTATTTCCGGGGGGAGCAATGCTGAAGAATCGCCGCAGCGAATACCTTGTCGCCGCTGTCCTCGTGGCGCCCTTCATCCTCGTCTTCGGCTGGATGTTCATCTTCCCCACGCTGCAGATGATCGAGATCAGCTTCACCAAGGCCCCGCTGATCGGGGAGGGGGTGTGGGTCGGCCTCGACAACTACGTGCGGATGTTCGGCGACCGGGTATTCTACACGGCCGTCTGGAACACCACCTACTTCGTGCTGCTCACCGTGATCCCGGGGACCGCCGTGGCGCTCACCATCGCGCTGATGGTCAGCCGGCTCAGCGGCTGGTTCCAGAGCCTGGTGCTCGCCGCCTTCTTCCTGCCCTTCGTGCTGCCGGTCACCGTCGTCTACCTGATCTGGGACTGGATGCTGAACCTGCAGTTCGGCATCGCGCAGTTCCTCATCGAGCCGCTTGCCGGCAAGCGCATCAATGTCTGGCGCACGCCGGCCTGGTTCATGCCGATGGCCGCGCTGCTCACCATCTGGTGGACCAACGGCTTCTCCATCCTGCTGTTCCTTGCCGGGCTCAGGAACATCCCGCGCGAACTCTACGA
>JAYRZA010000011.1:0-120718 GCA_041916695.1 Devosia sp.
GGTCCGGTGGACCGATTTGAGCGCCGAACGCCCGAGCGCAGGCGAGGGCCGGCCAAGGCGCGACCCGTCAGGGTCAAATCGGTCCGGTGGACCGATTTGAGCGCCGAACGCCCGAGCGCAGGCGAGGGCCGGCCAAGGCGCGACCCGTCAGGGTCAAATCGGTCCGGTGGACCGATTTGAGCTGAGCCTTCTCACGCGGCCGATGGTAACGGCCTGGCCCGCTCGATGCGCTGGCGCTCGGTCGGGTCGCTCACGCCTTCGCCCTGCCCCCTGGAGGCCAGCATACCCCCGACGGCGCGTCCGCAAAGACGGCCTGGCCGCGCTGCCGCTTCACTCCATGTTCGTGTGCCGGGCCCGCATCTCCTCGGCGGTGATGCCCAGCATCTCCTTGAGCTTGGCAACCATCACCTCGAACACCACGAACAGCGCGCCCTCGAAGGCCGAACCCATCGGCAGGATGCGGCTCGCCGCCGCGCCCTGATCGTCCGCCATGGTCTGCGCCGGGATCACCAGCAGGTGGTTGGCCCCGTGCCTCAGCACTGCCTCCGGCTGCGCCGTGATCAGCAGCACGGTCGCCCCGGCCGCCCGCGCGATCTTCATCAGTTCGCCAGCCGTCGCCAGCGCGCCCGGTCCGGACGAGACAATGAACAGGTCGCCGGCGCCGAGGTGCGGCGTCGTCATGTCGCCCACCATCGCCACATTGAGGCCCATGTGGAACAGGCGCATGCAGAGGCCCTTGACCTGCAGTCCCTCGCGCCCCAGTCCGTGCAGCACGATCCTGTCTGCCTCCTCGATCAGCCGACAGGCATGCTCGACTTGGTGGTCATCGAGCCGCGCCATCACCGCGCCGAGTTCGGCAAGCGCCTGGGCGTAGGGATTCGTCATCGATCTCTCCTGTCTTCCCTCTCCCCCTGAGGGAGGGGGTGCCCTGCGCAGCAGGGCGGGTGAGGGGCAGTCGCTATTGGCCGTTCCGCCTCGATCGCGTCGCTCGTCACTCTCTCCCTCGAGGGGAGAGAAGGGCAGGCCCTCACGGCGCCCGCATCAGGTCCTTGTTGCGCTCGTAGAGTTCCCGGAACACCCGGTAGCGGCGGTCATAGAGCGCCCCCAGGCCGGCATCCGGGGAAATCTCGCGCTCCACCGGGTTCCACTCCCGGATGTCGCCCGGCCGCACGTCGCCGATGGCCAGGGCCGCGATGAAGGCGTCCCCGTAGGACGCCCCCACCGTCTTTTGCCGGACGATCTGGGTGCGACCGGACGCGTCCGATGTCGCCTGCGACCACACCCGGTTCTTGGTGCCGCCGCCGGCAGCTAGGATGGCCCGGGGGGCCTGCCCGACATCCGCGTAGGTCTCGAACACGTGCCGCGTGCCGAAGGCGATGCCCTCAAACACGGCCCGGTAGATGTCGCCGCGCGTATGCGTCAGGTCGAGCCCGAACAGCACGCCCTTGGCCCCGGTGTCGTGGATCGGCGTCCGCTCCCCGGAGAAGTACGGCAGCAGCACCAGGCCGTTGGCGCCGGGCGGCGAGCCCTCCGCCTCGCGGGCCAGCGTCACCACGGCGGTTTCGGGATCGAGTTCCTTGGCGAACTGCTCGCGGAACCAGTGGCTGAGGGTCCCCGAGGTCGCCAGCCCCGACATCGCCGCATGCTGGCCGGGGAAGAACCACGGCGCATACCACAGCCGCGCGTCCGGCACCCGCACCGGGGTGATCTCGATGATGAAGATGGTCGAGCCATACATCAGCAGCATGTCGCCCGGATCGAGCACCCCGACGCTGAGCGCCTCCGCCCCGGCATCGATGGTTCCCGTGGTGACCGGTGTTCCGGCCGCGAGCCCGGTCTGCGCCGCTGCCGCTTCGGTCACCTGGCCGGCGACCTCGGTGGTCCAGAGGATTTCGGGCAGCCGGTCGAGGCCGACGATGTCGTCTGCGAGGTCGTCGGTCCAGCCGAGCCGGCCGACGTCGTAGAGCGGCGAGAAATTCGCGGCCGAATAGTGGTCGATGACGTACCGGCCGGTCAGCTGCTGCACGATGTAGGTCGTCGAGGTCAGCACCCTGGCCGTCCGCGCGAACAGGTCGGGGCGGTTGCGCTTGAGCCACAGGATCTTGGGACCGACCGACTGCGAGGTCAGTGCATTGCCGCACCGCTCCAGCAGCACCGCTTCGCCGATCCGGTCCGTGAGTTCGGCGATCTCCCGTGCCGCCCGCGTGTCGACACCGTAGAGAACGCCGTTCATCAGCGGCGCGCCGTCCGTGTCCACCGGCAGCATGCAGGGGCCGATGGCGCTCGCCGCCACCGCCTTGATGTCGGTCGGCGCCACCCTGGCGTCGGCAATCAGCTTGTTGGACAGGAAGCAGAAATCTCCCCACCAGTCCTCGCGCGGGCGATGCTCGGCCCAGCCCGGCTGCGGCACCAGCATCTTGTGGGGGCGGGCCGCCTGCGCGACGATCCGGCCGTCGCCATCGACCAGCACGCCCTTTGACTCGAACGTCCCGATATCGATCCCCAGATAGTAGCGCATCAGAGGTAGTCGTCCCTGTCGAGGCTGAAGTCCCTGTCGATCCGCGGCAGCGCCTCGATCAGCAGATCCCTCAGCTGCTCGAGATCGGCGAGGTCGCACACTTCGAGCGAGGAGTGCGAGTAGCGCATCGGAAAGCCGACATCGATCGAGGCGACGCCCTGTCCGACCAGTTGCACGTAGCTCAGGTCGGTCAGTGCCCCGATATGCGCGCTGCGCTGCAGCGGCAGCTTCCTCGCCTGCGCACTTTGCTCGAACAGCTTCACCATGGCCGGATGCGGCAAGGTGCCGTTGAGCGTACCGCGGCCGTGGAACGAGTACAGCGAGATCGCCGGTCCGCCCCCCAGCCTCACGTCGCCGCGCGCCGCCATGTCCGGCGTATCGGTGGCAAGGATCAGGTCGAGCTGGATCGCCACGTCCGGCATCAGCACCTGCGCCGCCGTCACCGCGCCGCGCAGGTTGAATTCCTCCTGTACCGAGAACACGAAATGCACCGTCGGGCGCCGCTTGACCGCCAGCAGCGCCTTGGCCACCTCGATCATCACTGCGCACGCCGCCCGGTCGTCCACCGATGTGCCGGCGATGCGCCCGTTGGCCAGTTCGGTGACGCTCGGGGCGTAGACGATGGGCGTGCCGACGTCGATTCCGGCGTCCAGCACCTCCTGCGCCGTGCGAAAGCCCGCGTCGATGTAGAGTTCGGGGTAGGGCAGCACCCTGTATTTCTCGTCCTGCCCGGTGGCGTGGTGGCTCTTGTGGGCAATGAGGCCGGGCACGTCGCGGCCTTCGCCGACGCAGAACAGCACCTCGTGCGCCGGCAGCGCCCGCTCCGGCACCCCGCCCAGCCGCTCGACGCGCACCAGCCCGTTGGCCTCGATCTTCCGCACGATCAGCCCGAGCTGGTCCATGTGCGCGAACAGCATCACGCTGGGCGCGTCCTTGTCACCCTCGAGCGTCGCGATCAGGTTGCCCAGCCGGTCGGTGCGGGAGGCAATGCCCAGCCCCGCCATCGCCGCCTTCAGGTACTGCCGCACCCGTCCCTCGTGGCCCGACAGGCCGGGGATCAGCATCAGGTCGACCAGCCACTGCCTGAGCGTCATCAATAGCCCCGCGCCGCGCGGACCAGCCGCATGAACTCGGCCGCCCGCTCCGCATCGACCGCCTTCCAGGTGTCGCCGTCCACCTTCAGCGACGAACCGACGATGCAGCCGTCGGCCACCGCCAGCACATCCCTGACCGTCGCATGCTTCACCCCGGTATTGGCCAGCACCGGCGTCGTCGGCAGCGCTTTCTTGACCGCCTCGAGGTCGACCATCCGCGCCGCCTCGCCGGTGATGGCGCCGGAGACCAGGATCGCGTCCGGGATCGAGGAGAACACGGCGCTGCGGGCGCGGTCGCTCAGCGGCCGCTGGTCCAGCGAGTAGGCGAACTCGGCCGAGACATTGTAGAGCAGCGCCAGGTCCTGCCGGCCCAACCGGTCGCGATAGCGCATCGCCTTGCCCGCGTCGGGCGTCCACGGGCCCATGTCCGAGGCATAGGTGCCGGTGAAGATCTCGCGCACGAACCGCGCCCCGGTCGCCGCGGCGAGCGCGATCGAACTCGTCGGGTCCCACAGCACGTTGACCCCGAAGGGCACCGTGATCTCCGGCCTCAGCCGCCCGATGACATAGGCCATGGTCGCCGTCGAGGCGGTATCGACCGAGAACTCGTAGGGCCGGTCGTTCTCGTTGCCGAACATCACCGCGTCGAACCCGGCGGCCTGCAGCGCGATCAGGTCGCGCCGGGCCGCCGCCACGATGTCCTCGACTCCGCCGGCATGATCATGCAGCGGCGAACCGGGCAGGGCGCCCAGATGCACCATGGCGATGACGGGTTTCCCATCGCCGAATACACTTCTGAACTTGGCTGTCATCCTGACCTTGTAAACCGCTTTACCACTCGCCCCCGATGAGTACCAGCAAGCCTCCGCGGCGTCCACCCGTCGGCGTGCGGAACCGTTCCTTAACCATGCCGGCTTAGGCTCTTTGCCGGGTCCATGGGAGTTCCAGCTATGGAACTGCTCCTCTTGTTGCTGATCGTGCCGATTGCCTGGCTGATGATGCTCCCGAGGCGCATCGCCGGGGCGGTCCGTCGCTACCGCTTTCACACCGTCGGGGTGCTGCTGGTGCTGATGGTCGGCGGCTGGTTCGCCATCGACGTCGCCATGCGCTCCGCCGCCGAGACCCCCGCCGATTACGCCGCGGGCGACACCGCGCTGCGCGCACTGCTGGAGTAGGGCCTTCCGGTCCCGTCAGGGTCGGCCGTCGCGCCGCCCGATCCAGCCGCCGGCCGGGGCCGCGCCGATCGCCACCTCGTCGCCTGTCCGCAGTTCGAGTCGCCCCTGCTGTACCGGCCGCACCACCGGCCCGGTCCGGTTGAAGACGCGAAGGTCTTCCGGGGCGAAGTCGTGATCGTTGAGCCGGACGAAGAGGATGTGGAGGTTCCGGTCGCTGCCCGGGCCGGCGCGCCGGTCGTTGCTCAGCCGGATCGACAGGTCGGCGCCGTCGCTGAGGATCGCATCGTCGAACACGAAGATGAACGGCACGCTGTCGCCCGCCGGCGGGACCGGATCGACAAGTCCGGTTCCGACCACCGTCGGGCCGATCTTGACCTCGAACGCCGGTCCTCCTTCGAAGGCCGTGCCGGACAGCTCCAGCGCCAGCTCGCCGGCCGGGCTTGCGCTCGCCGACATCAGTGCCGCCAGGAACACCAGTCGCCGCATTGGCTTCTCCGCGCGTCCGCGGACAGAGCTTGACCGCGCCCGACTAACGATCCGTTTCTCCTCCCGTCCCCGTCCCCGTCCCCGTCCCCGCGCCCGCGGCAGGATCCTGCTGGCCGGGCGCCCCCCGGACGGAGTGGGGGCGGGGAGGTCGGATCACCCTGTCCGGCCTGCGTCCGGGAACACGCGGATTTGATACGGATCAGTTCTTGCTTCGTAAGGGTCCTGTAAGCTTGCATACGTAATCAAATTAACTGCTGCTTGGGGAATCGATGATGCAGGAACGGATAGATATCTATCGCGCCGGCGAGGCGTGGCTGATCAAGAGCGGGCAGGATCTGTTCGGCTCCTACCAGAGCCAGGACTCCGCCATCCGTTACGTTGCCGAGCTCGTCAAGGATCGCGAGCGCCTCCGGGAGACCGCCATCTACCTGTGGGACAATGCGTTTCCCGTGCTGCTGAGCCTCTAGGTCCCGGCATCACGAATCCATCACGCCGACTCTGCGAGGAATCGGTCGCGGTCCCCATGCGGCGGACCTGAGCGGCCGAAGTCGATGCCCCCTGAGGCTTCGGCCGCCACCGGCCGGCGGCCCCGCCTCGCCCGGTCGATCCGGCCCGGGAGGGAATCAGTCCACCCGCGAAGACGGGAGCAGGAAGCGGCGCAAGGCATCCGCGGCGATCGGTCGACTCAGCCGGTCGCGCACGGTTGCGGTGCCGCACTCCGACAGGGCCCTCCACAATGAGGGGTCGGACACGAGCTTCCGCATCGCGCCCGCGGCCTCCGCCAGGTCGGGATCCGCCCAGACCAGGCCAGGGCGCTCGTAGCGCTTCGAGGCATCCCTCGTCGGCACGAGGTGGTAGCCGATCTCGATGGCGGCGCCCCCGCAGAATTCGACCGGCGCCGACCAGCCGGTGACGATGGCCGGAGTGCCGACGCTCATCGCCTCGGCGATGGGGAGGCCGAACCCCTCCGAGCGGTGCAGCGACACCAGGCAGTCGGCGCGGCCGATCAGTCCCAGTGTCTCGTCGTCGGACAGGTGCTCGGTCAGCAGGGTGATGTTCTGCCACCCGGCGATCGCGGCATTCAGCTCCCGCAGGGCGTCGCCGTCGGCATCGCCATGGGCCACCTTGACCGCCAGCGTGGCGTCGTCGGAGTTCGGCGCGAACGCCATCTGGAAGGCCCTGATCGCGCCCATCGGGTTCTTGCGGGCGGCGGTCGAGCGGGCATCGAACATGCTCAGGAACATCATCGGCCGGTTCGGCTGGCGCTGCCCGGTCGAGGCCTGGGCCCTGGAGGCGACCGGGTGGGGGACCACTCGCACGAGCGGACCATGGGGTCCGGTCGAGCGGCGTATCGCGTCGGCGACGAACGCGCTGGGCGCCCAGATCTCGTGGAAGTGCCTGAGGGCGGGCACCCAGTCGTTCGGCAGCCGCGGCAGCTCGTAGGCCCAGTAGCCGATGCGGTAGCGCCGCGCCCACAGCCGCTCGGTGCCGGCCAGCATCACCGCCAGGGCCTCGGGCGCGTTGCAGTGGCAGATCCACACGCCGCCGGCCGCCACGGTCGGCACCAGGGTCGCCGCCGGATCGGCGGTGACGTCGTGGATGACGATGGGCACCCCCCAGCTGGCCAGCGACTCGCTCGTCATCCGGCCGGCCCGCCCGATGCCGCTCTGCTCCGACAGCAGCGCCGACAGCACCACGTCGCCGCGCTGGATGGCGCTCGGCGGCAGCGGCGGCGGAGCCGAGCGGGCCGCCATCTGCCCCAGCAGGCGTCCCAGCGCCGGGCTCAGTCGGGTGCGGACCGGCAGCGGCAGCGTCCTGTAGATGGACCTGAGCCGAGTCATGAGGCGCGGCTGCTCCGCCTCGTCGGCCCCCTGCCACCGCCGCCTGATGAACAGCCCCAGTTCTCTGACGTCGGCGCTGCTCCCCGCCTCGGCCGGGGCCCGGGCATCCGGCGTCCACAGCAGGATCAGCCCGGCCCCGCCCAGTTCCTCGAGCGGGCGGGCGACGACGGCGAGGCCCGCCGCGGCGCCGCGCGCGCCCCGACCGCCCTGAGCTGGCTCGGCCCCCGCATAGGCGACGATTCGCGCCGGCCGCGTCCCACCCGCATAGGCCTGCGCATTGAGCCTGACCGGAGCGCCGTCCCGCTGCTCCGGAGTGAGCGGCACGACCACGGCCGACCACTGCCCGATACTCCACCGGCCCTCCGCCTCGGGGTGCGAGAATCCCTCGACAAACCCGATATCGCCCACCTCGACCCTTGGCAGGCGCGCGCGCAGGGCCTCCCACAGCGCCTCGGCATTGGCGGCGTTCAGCCCGTCCCGGCGCAGGCGCGATTCATGCTCGGACGGCAGCCCGATGGTCCAGCTGCTGCGATACGCCAGTTCCGTCCTCCGTCGCCGTCCGCTCTCGCCGCTGCCCGACGCGTCTTGGGTCCCGGGACGCGCGGCCGGCCCGATGTCGGTTCGGCGCACCGCCGGGCAGCCACCCTCCGGCCGCCACCCAGACTTGTAAGCCCCCACGATGCCCCGTTCAACGCCCCAACAGCCGCACCCCGCTCACGCAGCCGCTCCAATCGCCGCACGGCAAGGCGACGCCCGACACGCGAGCCAGAAGCAGCACGGACGACTTGCGGTGAAATCTATGGAGGAGGGCTGGCTGGGGAACCTGGATTCGAACCAAGATTGACGGAGTCAGAGTCCGTGAAAAGGCCCGGAAAACCGGCACTTCGGCAGGTTTTGTGCCATCCTTGTGCCATTCACCGTGGCGCGACCATGGGAAAAACGGTCCCGAGTCGGTACCGGTTTCTCCGACACCATGGACCATGAACGTCTCACTTCAGCAGCCGCGCGGCGGCTATGTCGAGTGCCTGGCGCTCATCGGTCGCCGGGAACAGGTGCGCGTAGGTGTCATAGGTGACGGTGATCGAGGCGTGGCCGAGACGCTCCTGCACGGCCTTGGCCGGCAGCTCGAGGCCGCCGTCGGCCTTGCGGTTGATGCACCATGATGCAAACCAGTGGCGCAACGCGTGGAAGCCCGGGTACTTCGGCGCGGGGAGGGCGGCGCCCCGGGCGTCGACCTTGCCGCTCGGCACGGTGACGCCGGCCGCGATCCATGCCGGCCACAGGCCGCGCTGCAGGGCGTTCTGGTGGAATTCGATGCCGCCCTCGGTATTGGGGAACACCAGCCCGGCTTCGCCCTTGGGGCAGGCGAGCTTCCATTCCTTGAGCGTGTTGATCACCATCGGCGGGACGGGGATCTGGCGCTCGCCGGCCTCGGACTTCGGGCGGCCGATGTCGCGGTAACGATCGGCGCGCTGGCGGACGTGGATGGCGGCGCCCTCGAGATCGACGTCGGCCCAGCGCAGCCCGCGCAGCTCGGAGGCGCGCATGCCGGTGAAGGTCGCAACGATCAGCATCGGCCGCCAGCGACCCGTCGCGGCCGCCAGCAGGGCGCGGACCTCGTCATTGGTGGGAATGTCGACGCCGACGACCAGGCGGCCCTTGGCGCGCTTTTCCGGCGCCTTGCCCGTCGATCGGGCTCGGCTGGCTTCCTGCACGGGGTTGCGGATAGTGAGGCCGCGGCTCTGCGCATCGGCAAGGATCGAGCCCAGCGAAACGGTGACGCGCTTGACCATGGCGGCGGAGCGGCCGGCATCGCGCAACTGATCCTGGAAGGCGCGGACGGCGGGGACGGTGAGCCTGTTGAGCTTCAGCTCGCCGATCATCGGGACAATGTGCAGCTCGAGGTGCTGCCGGCGCTGATCCAGCGTTGTGCGCTCGAGGCCGGCGGCGGCGCCGGAGGTGAGCCACAGCCTGCCGGCCTCGGCGACGGTGACGGTTTCCGAATCGGGGACGTGCACCCCGTCGCGGACTTCGCCGCGGGCGCCGAGCAGGAAGGCTTCGGCCTCCTTCTTGCGGGCGAACATCTTGCGGCGGCGCTTGCCCTGGTTGTCGAGGTAGTCGGCCTGCCACCCGGTGCGCTCGGCGCCGTCGCTGCCTGTCCAAAGGCGCTTGCGGATGCTCATTTCTTCGCCTCATCGACGGAAGCCGCAATAGATTCAAGAAGGTCGCTGCTGCCCGCCGATATACCGACAAAATCAGACGTGTAACCGGGGGCAAGTGCGACCGGTATTCGCGCGTCCTTTGCGCTAAGCCTTGCTGACTGCAACGCTCGAATGTCGTTCTCTATTCGATTCCAGATAAGTAGCATTCTTAACTCGACCTGCTCTTTGGGCAGGTTCTTGAATTCTCCGGTGTTGGCGACGCCGTCCCACCTCCTCTTCAAGTCGCCCTCGGCGCCTGAGACCTGCGCGAGCGCCTCGTTGAGCCGCGACGCTGACTCGACCATTCGGCCTCCAACGGACTCTGTCGCAAGTCCTATCTGACACAGCCGCCGAATTGCCTCCGCCCGTGATCTGATGCGGTTCTCGAACATCCAATCGTCAAGAACCTTCGCCTCTTCTGGCGACATCATCATCTGAAACTTGAGTGTCTTCTTGTCCGTCATGGTCTTCGCCCCTGCCATCGATATCGATGGCGTCCTCAGTGGGTGCTTCAATAGACGGAAGTTCCGTCACTTTTCGGATTGACGCAAGTGGTTGCGAGTCGCATATTTCCCCCGTCACAAACGGAAGTGACGGAGGATCATCGATTGCGCGAGGGAAAGACCGAGAAGGTGCAGATAATGGCTGAGCCGAGCTTGGTCAGGCGGATAGACGATTGGCGGTTCTCAAACCGCATGGGGTCGCGGGCGCAGGCAATGCGCCGGCTCATCGATCAAGCCCTGAATTCTGACGAAGAAAGAGGCCCGGCCAGCGTTGCTGCGCTGCCGGGCCGTGGTCTCAACACTTATGGAGCAAGTGCCGATGAACACTCAACCGAATAACACCGTCGCCGCTTCGGGCGCAACGGTTGACCGTGGGCAGGCCCTCGCGGCCGTCGATGCCCTCAACGTGGCCGACCAGATGGTCGCAGCGGCGGCGAGCATGGTCGGGGCCCAGAGCGACCTCGACCAGATCGACGCGGTGCTGCAGGGCGCCGGCGAGAAGATCGCGGTCGGGGTCAAGGCGATCGAGGCGCTGATCGCCGATGCAACAAACGACAGGTTGTCGGCCGCTGCCACGATGGGGCCTGCCGATGCCGCCGGATCATCGGAGGATGGGCTGCGCTATCACATCGAGGACGCGGCGTCGCAGACGACCGACGATCTTCTCTCGCGCGCCATCGATCGGCTCAATCTCGCCGACGCGCTCGAGCTCGCGGTCCGCGAGTTGGGCGGCGGTCAGTACCACCACGAGCGCGACGCGGTGCTGCAGGCGCTCGGCCAGGAGGTCCGTGCAGCGATCGAGCTGGTCGACCAGGTGCGGGGGCGGCTGGCATGAGCGGCCCCGACCTGACCGGCTTCGAGCCGGTGGTGCACGTGATCGACATGGCGGGCGCGGCGGCCTGGGTGCGGGGGATGGTCGAGGACGGCCTCGTCTTCACCCTGCAAGACGGCGGTGACCCGGGGAACCCGAACGCATACAGCGCCCGGCGGCCGGATGGCCGGCCGGACCGCAGCGCCGAGCTGCTTGAAGCGCTGGCGCGGAGGCGGGCGCGATGAGCGTGGACGCGGAGCACCGGCCGCCGCTCGACCTCGTGTGGGGCATCGGAAACATCGCGGCCGTGATCGGCCGCACCCCGCGCCAGGCCTACGAGGCGCTGGCCAAGGGCGAGCTGCCGGCGCGGCAGGTGAACAAGCGCTGGGTGGCCAGCCGGCGGCGCCTCGAGGCCTTTTTCGAGTCCGACGATGCTGGCGACTGAGACTCCACCGGAAGACGCGGAACAGATCTACGACGGACGCGAGTTCCTGGGCTCGGTCCGTCGTTTGCCGCGCTCGGCGGGGTGCGAGGCCTACGGGCCTGACGATCGCTTTCTGCGCGCCTTCGAGTGTCGCGGCGACGCTGTGGCGGCGCTGCGCGAGGCGCGGCGATGGCGAGCGGTTCAAGTAGGGGCGGCCGGCAGATGACCGAGGGCACCCCCGGCGACGAGGTGAAGCGAGCGCTGGCCGGACGAAAGCCGGTCACCGAGGACACGGTCGCGGCGCCCAAGCGGCGAGCGAGCCGGAAGTCGGAATCCCGGCGCGGAGTCTCTCGCGACGGGAAAGGCGGCGGGAATTTCGACCTGGCGGCGCTCGGCGACTACGCCCTGGTTCCGTTCGGGGCCAGCGTGATGATCGTGCAGGAGCGCAGCGACGGCCCGCACGATGACCGGATCAGGTTCCTGTCGCCTGCAGCATTCAAGCTGAGGTTCGCCAACAAATTTATAGGGAAGAGGACGGCGGCCGACGCCTGGCTCGCCTCACCCGCGCGGAGAGACTACGACGGCGTGGAATTCTTCCCCGACCCCTACGATCAGCCAGGAACGCCGGGCTACCTGAACCTGTGGCGCGGGCTGCCGGTGAAGCCACGGCAGAAGGCCGACGGCTACTCGGTGTTCGAGGATCACCTGCTGACGAATGTCTGCGGCGGAGATACCGAGATCTACACCTGGGTCTTCGGCTGGTTTGCCCACCTGTTCCAGAAACCACGGGAAAGACCGGGCACGGCCTTGGTGCTGAGAGGGCCACAGGGCGCCGGAAAAACCAAGATCGGCGAGGTATTCGGCAGCCTGCTCGGCCCCTACTACTCGCTGGTGAGTGATCCGCGCTACGTGGTCGGGCAGTTCAACGCCCATCACTCCAAGTGCCTGCTGCTGCAAGCGGACGAGGCGGTTTGGGCCGGCGACAAGAAGGCCGAGGGTCGGCTCAAGAGCCTGGTCACCGAGCTGCATCAGATGATTGAACACAAAGGCGTCGATGCGGTGCAGATGCCGAACTACATCCGCCTGGTGATGACCTCCAATGAGGGATGGGTCGTGCCGGCCGGCAAGGAAGAGCGTCGATTCCTGGTGCTCGACGTGGGCTCGGCGGCGGCACAGAACCATGCATATTTCGCCGAACTCGATGCCCAGCTCGATAATGGCGGGCGCGAGGCGCTGCTGCACGACCTGCTCGCCTTCGACCTGGCGACGGTCAACGTTCGGAGCATCCCACGCACGGGCGCGCTGCTCGAGCAGAAGGTGCGATCGCTCGACTCCGTCGACAGTTGGTGGCTTGACCGGCTGACTGCCGGCATGACGACGCACAAGCACGATCGTTGGCAGCAGAGCGTCGCCTGCGAGGCGCTCTTCGACGACTACGTGATGTCCAACGAGAAGATCGGGGTGAGGCGCAAGGCCGAGCAGACCGTCTTCGCCATGCGGTTGCGGCGCCTGGTGCCGGGGCTGGTCAGGCGGCGCCTCACCATCACGGAGGACGACAGCGTCACGACGCGCCGCTGCTGGTTCTATGAGCTGCCGGCCCTCGAGGTGTGCCGCTCTGCCTTCGAAGAGAGCCTCGGCCAGCAATTTACATGGGGAGAACCCGATGGCTGAGCGGCGATCCGCGTCCCACCTGTCCCACCTTGTCCCACCTGTGTCCTACCTCCGATCCGAGCCCAAAAGGCCCGGAACGCAAGGGATTGTCCCACCTGTCCCACCTCTTGGCCGAGTTTCAGTCGGTGTGAAGTTTCTTGCCGACCTTCTCTTAATAGGTGGGACAGGTAGGACAGGTAGGACAGAGCCAGCAAATCCGGGCGTCTCGGGGTGTCCCACCTTCTGGGTGCAGGTAGGACAGGGTGGGACGCAATGAGGGGTCACCTTTCGAAAGGCGCCCAACAGCGCAGCCGGCCGGGCGGGCTGATGCCGTCGGCGATCCCGGTGACGATGGTGTGCGGGCCGGCGGCCTCGGGCAAGTCGCAGTACGTGCGCGACCGGGCTGGAGGGCGTGACCTGGTGATCGACCTGGACGACGGCGCCGGCGCATCTGCTCTCCGCCCTGCTTTCACGATCGCAAGATGACCTGGCAGGCGCGGTGGCGGCGCGCAGAGCGTGACTCGCTAAACGGCGATCTCCTGCCGGGCCTGTTTGCGGACCATCCCGGAGCCTGCCGATGAGCCGGTGGGGGCGGGTCAAATCTCTGGGGCCTTCCTGTTTCCTGACCGGTGGCTCGCTTTCGGCGTTTGCGCGCGAGTTTTCGGAATAAATAATTGCCCTTCGTTCTAG
This sequence comes from Devosia sp., assembly GCA_041916695.1. Lineage (GTDB taxonomy): Bacteria > Pseudomonadota > Alphaproteobacteria > Rhizobiales > Devosiaceae > Devosia_A. The sequence goes on from JAYRZA010000011.1 coordinate 13,394, forward strand.
CAAACAGGCCTTTGGGGGAATGATATGCCAAGCCTATTCGACAGAGAGGCGGGTGAAACCGAGTGGAAGGTCTGCGGATATTGCGGACGCGAGTTCGAGATCGCTAGCAATGCTCGACAGAGACTGCGGAAATACTGCTCGCCAGCGTGCGGCACCGAGGCGAACAGGCTGATGTCGCTGGCACGATATCAGCGGCTGAACGACTTCAGAACCTACTTCAATGACGAGGCCCCGACCGATGATGAATGAGAACACCAGCAAGCGCGAGGCGATCACGGCGGGGGCCACGTTCGCGGAGCCGCGCGCCGGGGGCCTTCGTTTTCATCACACAGAAGGAGAAATCTGGAATGCCAAACAAGGTCACGCTCGAGGGTGAGCGGTTCGACGAGCTGCGGGCGCAACAGGTGCGGGCCGTCACGACGGCGGTGGCGAAGCTGCCGCTGCGGCTGCGGGATCGACACGGCAATGGCTTCGAGCCGGAAGCGGTCTTCGAAGGCGCCGTGAAGGGCGCCGCGGTGCAACTGATCGCCGCACGCGGGCTGTCCGGCACTGACATCGCCAAGCTGCTTTCCGACCTGGCGACAGCGTTCGAGGAGACCGATCGGGAGGAGGGCGGCTTTGGCAGGCACTGAACCCGACCAGGCCGGGGCCCCGCGCCGGCCGGTGATGTTCTCGCAGAACCTCGAGGTGGCGAACTTGATCCGGACGGCCAAGGGCCTGCCGCCCTTGCGGGCCGCCGAGGTGCTCGACCGGGCGCTGGCCTCGGCCGGCCTCAGCCGGCGCGAGCGGCGAGAGCTCATCCGATCGATGCGGAATGCTTGAACAATCGCGGCGATCGGAGTATGGATTGTTCGCTTGGTGGATGGTGAGCGGGTTCCGGGGTCGGCAAGCTTCGCGCTGTCGACGCCACCCCCCGAACCGCCAGAGCAGGCGGGCATTGCGTGACGCTGCCCGTATCCGGCACCTGCCTCGCGCTGCCGCAAACCCCGTGACATTTCCAGCCCTTGCGGGCCTTGGCTGCACCTGTGCGGCCGGCCGTCGGGGCAACCGAAAAGGACCAGCGCCATGAACGCGCATTCCCGAATCCGCGGCCTCACTGCCGCCCCCCGGAACGACACCGACCCGGCCCGCCTCGTCGCTCAGATCAACGACGCCTTCGCGAGCTTCCGGCAGCGCAACGACGCGCGGCTCGAGGGCATCGAGGCCGCCGTGAATCAGATGCACGCGAACGTGGCGGGTCTGCGCGTCGGCGGTGCCGGCGATGCCGAGCCCAGCGCCCGCGGCAACCAGGCGGTGCGCAACCTCGGCCGCTTTGCCCGTACCGGCAAGGTCGAGGATCTGACCGCCGGCTTCGAAGTCAACGCGTCGATGTCGAGCGACAGCGGCCCCGATGGCGGCTATCTGGCGCCCACGGAACTCTCGACGACCATCGAGCGGGTGCAGAAGAATGACTCGGTCATGCGCCGGCTGGCTCGCGTCATCCAGTCGAGCGGTGCCACGTTCAAGCAGCCGATGAGCCTCGGCGGCGTCGAGTCGGGGTGGGTCGGCGAGCGCGAGTCCCGGCCGGAGACGGACGGCGACACCCTCGCCATGCTCGAGTATCCGGCCTTCGAGGTGTACGCCAACCCGGCGGTGACGCAGAACCTGCTCAACGACGCGGCTTTCGACCTTGGTGCGCACCTCAGCACCGAGATCGCCGAGGCCTTCACGGCAAAGGAGGGCGCCGCCTTCATCACCGGCAGCGGGGTCAACCAGCCGCGCGGGATTCTGAGCTACACCACGGCCGCGACCGCCGACGCGTCGCGCACCTTCGGCGTGCTTCAGCATGTGGTGACCGGCGAGGCCGCCGACCTGATTGCGGAGGACCCGGGCGACCCGCTGATCAACCTCGTCTACTCGCTGAAGGCGAAGTACCGGCAGAACGCGACCTGGCTCATGAACAGCACGGTTGCCGCCAAGGTGCGGAAGTTCAAGGCCGATGACGACACCTATCTCTGGCAACCGAGCCTGCAGGCCGGCCAGCCCGACCGGCTGCTCGGCTATCCGGTCGAGATCGACGAGGACATGAGCGACGTGGGCGCCAACGCCTACCCGATCGCCTTCGGCGACTTCCGCCGGGGGTATCTGATCGTCGACCGCATCGGCATGACGCTGCTCCGCGACCCCTACACCAACCGGCCCTACGTGCACTTCTACGCCACGAAGCGGGTGGGCGGCGGGCTGCTCGATAGCAACGCGATCAAGCTTCTGAAGTGCTCGACCTGAGCCTGAAGCGGCGGCGTGCAGCTGGCGCAGAAGAAGTCCTTCACCTGGCTCAAGGGCGTTCAGTAAAGCCGCGCGCGGCCCTTTGGCATTGGGGGCCGCCGCGCGGCCGTGGGGGGGTGGGGTTCGGCCCTCCCCCCCACAACCTTCTTCTTCACACCTCATAGGAGGCCGCGATGGCTTCGGCAAAGATCGGTGCGCTGCACGTCTCGCTCGGGCTTGACTCGGCGTCGTTCACGAAGGGCCTTGAACATGCCCAGGGGAAGATGTCGAAGTTCGGCGTTCAGGTAACGCTCGGCCTCGAGACGATCGTCGGGGCAGTGGGGCGCCTGGCGAATGCGTTCCCGTCGGCGATCAAGGGCGCCATCGACCACGCGGACGCTATTGCCAAGGCAGCGCAGAAAGCCGGCGTTGCCACCGAGTCGCTGAGCCGGCTGGAATATGCCGCCAAGCTCAGCGACGTGTCGCTGGAGCAGCTGACCGGCGGGTTGGCGCGGCTGGCGAAGAGCCTCGCCGATGTCGCTGCTGGCGGACAGGGGCCGGCCGCGACGGCATTCGCGGCGCTCGGCATCAACGTCAAGGATGCCGCCGGGCAGTTGCGCGCCTCGGACGAGGTGTTTGCCGAAGTAGCGGACCGCTTTGGCCGGATGGAGGACGGCAGTACCAAGACGGCGCTGGCGATGGGGCTGTTCGGCAAGGCCGGCGCCGAGCTGATCCCGCTGCTGAACTCCGGACGCGACGGGCTCAAGGCCATGGCCGACGAGTCGGACCGCCTGGGCCAGACGATCAGCGGCAGCACCGCGCGCGGCGCGGAGGCGTTCAACGACACCCTGACGCGCATCGGCGCGATCATGAGCGGTGTGGTCAACCAGATCATGCAGGGAGTGCTGCCCTCGCTGCAGGCCATGGCCAACCGCATGGCGTCGCCGGAGTTTGCCGCGGCGGCCAAGTCGCTGGGCGACACGGTGGGCGGCGTGCTCAACTGGATCGTGATCCAGGCGGGCAACGTGGTGACCGCGCTGCAGGGGATCGGCAAGCAGCTCGACTTCCTGTCGACGCACGACATGTTCGGCAACCGCCTGGCGGACTCGAAGCCGGGAGACCAGGCCTACAACCGTCGCCGGTGGGGGCCCGGCGGCGCGCAGAACCAGCTGAGCGATGCACTCAAGGCTGGCTCGATGTCCGCGCCGGACGAAGGGTTCTTTGCCGGCATCTTCGGTGGCGGCGAAACGGCGATGCCCAGCTTCGGCCTGCCGGACGCCTCGGCGTTCGAAGGAACCACCCAGGGCCTGCAGGGCGTCATCGACAAGGCTGGTGAGGCGAAAGGCAGTATTGCGGAGCTCGGCGTGGCGTCGGCCGGCGCAGCCGCGAGCATGGGCAAGGACCTGGACTGGACGAACGACAAGTTCGCCGGCTTCCTGAGCCAAACGTCGGGCCTGCTCGATCAGATCTTCAAGGACAACAAGGCGGCTGCCATCGCATCGGCCGTGCTCGACGCAGGCGCCGGAATCGCGAAGACAATGGGCGCCTATCCGTATCCGGCAAACATGGTGTTGGCTGGCATGCATGCCGCTGCTGCCGTGTCGCAGATCGCGGCGATCTCGGCGACCACGCCGAACAGCACGTCGCTCCCTGGTGGCGTGCCGAGTGTGGCGGCGCCAGAGGTACCAATGGCGGCGGCGGGCCGATCGATGGTGATCAACCTGCACGGCAACGCCAACACGCCGACCACCCTGGGGATGGTCGGCGGCCTGCTCGAGCAGCTGAAGGAAGAACTGTCGGCAAACGGGCAGCAGCTCGTCATCAGCTACAAGGGATCATGACCGTGACCGAGAAGGACATCCGTGACTGGCTCGCGGCTTTCGTGGTGTCGCAGGTGTGGCCCTTCGCCACGCTGGCGCAGCTGCTCGATCAGAAAGGCGTCGCCAGCATGGCTGAGACGCGCGAGGCCTTCGAGCGGACGCTCGCGTTGATGAAGGTCAATCTGTCGGTGCCCAGTGTCAACGACGCGATCCGGCCGGACTTCATGTTCATGCAGTCGATGGTCGACACGCTGAAGCAGCTCGAGGTGGGCAAGACCTCGACGAGCGATGGCCGGCGCAACTGAGCCCGTGTGCCATTTCATGTGCCATGGAGCTGCCGGACCTTGATGGAAAAGGCCGGAAAACTGAGGAAAACCATGGCACACGCACGGCACAAAGGCAGCGGAGCCTCTGCCGCGCCACTCTTTCCAAGTCTTTGATATTGCACTGAAAAAGGCTGGCTGGGGAACCTGGATTCGAACCAAGATTGACGGAGTCAGAGTCCGCTGTTCTACCGTTGAACTATTCCCCAAGCGCTCGGCCTGGAACGCCGGCGGGGCCTTGCGTTCGGCGTGCGTTCTAGCGGCATTCGGCGGCGGGATCAACACCTTCGCTGCGGCCGGCGTGTCGGTATGATGAACGGACCTGGGGGGCGCTCGTGTCCGCGGGCCGTTGCGCTCCCCCGCCGCTTCCTCTAGGGTCGTCCCGACACTGAAACGCACCCGTGGTTCGGGCGCCCCCCGGTTCGGTCCGGCCGGTGGCGACCGCGTCGGGACTGGAGAACGAGGGTGGCCGATTCCGATCGGTCCGCCGCCGCCGACGGGCCCAGGGCCGTCGAGCGGCACCGGGAGGGACAGGGCGAAGGCCGTGGTCCCTCGCCTGCAGGCCCCGGGGCAGCTCCCGGGTTCGGCGGTACGGAGCGGCGGACGCATCCCGCTGGCAGCTTTGCGCCGCGCCGACAGCGTGGACCGCTCTATGCCGCGCTCGATCTGGGCACCAATAACTGTCGCCTGCTGATCGCCCGCCCGCACGAGCAGGGGTTTCGCGTGGTGGATGGCTTCACCCGCATCGTCCGGCTGGGGGAGGGGCTGTCGACCACCGGGCGGCTGTCGGATGCGGCCATGGAGCGTACCATGGAGGCCCTGCGCCTGTGCCGCAACAAGCTGCGCGAGCACGAGCCGGCGCGCATGCGGCTGATCGCCACCGAGGCCTGCCGGTCCGCCAGCAACGGCGTCGAGTTCATCGAACGGGTCGAGCGCGAGCTGGGCCTTGCGCTCGAGATCGTCGACCGCCAGACCGAGGCCGCGCTGGCGGTGACCGGCTGTGCCGACCTGATCGGGGCCGAATCCGCCGGTGCGCTGATGTTCGATATCGGCGGCGGTTCGTCCGAGTTGGCCTGGCTCGATTTCCGCGGCGGCCGTCCGCGCCGGCAGGGTCGCATGGCCAGCTCGATCCGCTCCTGGCAGTCGTTGCCGGTCGGCGTCGTCTCGATCGCGGAGAAGTTCGGCGGCGTCGACGTCACCCCGGAATCGTTCGAGGCCATGGTCGCCTTCGTCGCCGGGCACCTCCGCCAGTTCCGCGGCCGCGAGAAGCTGCGCCAGATGATCGCCGAGCACCCCGTGCACCTGATCGGCACCTCCGGCACCGTCACCACCCTCGCCGGCCTGCATCTGGGCCTCGAGCGCTACGAGCGGCAGAAGGTCGACGGGCTGTGGATGCGGCGCGAGGAGATCGATGCCACCATGTCGGCGCTGCTGGGCATGTCGTTCGAGCGCCGCGTCGCGCATTCCTGCATCGGCCGCGATCGGGCCGACCTGGTGCTGCCCGGCTGCGCCATCTTCGAGGCCATCCGGCGCGAGTGGCCGACCGAGCGCGTGCGCGTCGCCGATCGCGGCCTGCGGGAGGGCATCCTGGTCTCGCTCATCGATGCCGATCGTGCCGAGCGCACCGGCACCGCCAGTCGCTGGGGGCGCTGATGGCAAAGGGAACGGGCCAGGGGTCCGGACGCCGGTCCGCCTCCGATCTCAAGGTGCGGGTCAAGACCGCCAAGGGGCGCAAGATCGGCTCCACCCTGTGGCTGCAGCGCCAGCTCAACGACCCCTACGTGGCGCGGGCCCGGGCCGAGGGCTATCGCTCGCGCGCCGCCTTCAAACTGATGGAGCTCGATGAGCGCTACCACATCCTCAGGAAAGGGCAGCGCATCGTCGATCTGGGGGCGGCGCCGGGCGGCTGGTCGCAGGTGGCGGCGCCCATCGTCGGCTCCACCGAGGCCAACCCGCTGATCGTCGGCATCGACTACCTCGAGATGGACCCCATCCCCGGCGTGATCCTGCTGCAGAAGGACTTCAACGACGAGGACGCGCCCGCCGCGCTCATCGCCGCGCTGGGCGGGCACAAGGCCGACGTGGTGCTGTCCGACATGGCGGCGCCCACCACCGGGCACCGCGCCACCGACCACCTGCGCATCATGGCGCTGGTCGAGCTGGCCGCCGATTTCGCCATAAGGGTGCTGGCCCCCGGCGGCACCTTCGTGGCCAAGGTGTTCCAGGGCGGCACCGAGCATGAACTGCTCGCCCTGCTGAAGCGCCACTTCGCCACGACGCTGCATGCCAAGCCCAGGGCCAGCCGCGCCGATTCGGCCGAGACCTACCTCCTGGCCCGCGGCTTCAGGGCGAGCGCCGAGCAGGACCCGTCGCCGCGCTCGTCCGGGTAGCGACTGCGGCCGCTCATTCCCACTCGATCGTCCCGGGAGGCTTGGACGTCACGTCGTAGACCACCCGGTTGATGCCGCGCACCTCGTTGATGATGCGCGTTGCGGCGCGGCCGAGGAAGGCCATGTCGTAGGGAAAGAAGTCGGCCGTCATGCCGTCCACCGAGGTGACGGCGCGCAGCGCGCAGACGAACTCGTAGGTGCGGCCGTCGCCCATCACGCCGACCGTCTGCACCGGCAGCAGCACCGCAAAGGCCTGCCAGATCTGGTCGTAGAGCCCGGCCTTCCGGATCTCGTCGAGATAGATGGCGTCGGCGCGGCGCAGGATGTCGAGCTTCTCCCGCGTCACCCCGCCGGGCAGCCGGATCGCGAGGCCCGGCCCCGGGAAGGGATGCCGCCCGACGAAGCGCTCGGGCAGTCCCAGTTCGCGCCCCAGCGCCCGCACCTCGTCCTTGAACAGTTCGCGCAGCGGTTCCACCAGCTGCATGTGCATGCGCTCGGGCAGCCCGCCGACATTGTGGTGGCTCTTGATCGTCACGGACGGCCCGCCGGAAAAGCTGACGCTCTCGATCACGTCGGGATAGAGCGTCCCCTGCGCCAGGAACTGCGCGCCGCCGATCTTGCCGGCCTCCTCCTCGAACACCTCGATGAACAGCCGCCCGATGGTCTTGCGCTTGGTCTCGGGGTCCGCCTCGCCCTCGAGCGCGCCGATGAACCTGTCGGCGGCGTCCACGTGCACCAGCGGGATGTTGTAGTGGTCGCGGAACATCGTCACGACCTCCTCGGCCTCGTTGAGGCGCATCAGGCCGTGATCGACGAAGATGCAGGTCAGCTGGTCGCCGATCGCCTCGTGGATCAGCACCGCCGCGACCGAGGAATCGACGCCGCCCGACAGCCCGCAGATCACCCGGCCCCGGCCGACCTGGGCGCGGATCGTCTCGATCGCGCGCTGCCGGTAGGCGTGCATCGTCCAGTCGGACTTGAGGCCGACGATTCGGTGCACGAAGTTCTGCAGCAGCCGCGCGCCATCGGGCGTGTGCGCCACCTCGGGATGGAACATCGTGGTGTAGTAGCGCCGCCGCTCGTTCACCGCGATGGCAAACGGCGCGTTCTCCGATGTGCCGATCACGCTGAAGCCCTCGGGCAGTTCGGTGACCCGGTCGCCATGGCTCATCCACACCGGATAGCTGCCGCCGACCTGCCAGATTCCGTCGAACAGCGGGCTGGTCTCGTGGATACGCACATCGGCGCGGCCGAACTCGCGGGCATGGCCGCCCTCCACCTTGCCACCCAGCTGCAATGCCAGCGTCTGCTGGCCGTAGCAGATCGCGAGGATCGGCACGCCCGACTCGAATACCGCCTGTGGCGCCCGCGGGCTCCCGGGCTCGGTCACCGAGGCGGGTCCGCCCGAAAAGATCACGCCCTTCGGCTTCAGCCGCGCGAACGCCTCCGCCGCGCTCTGGAACGGGTGGATCTCGCAGTAGACCCCGGTCTCCCGCAGCCGTCGCGCGATCAGCTGCGTGACCTGGGAACCGAAATCGATGATCAGGATGGAGTCGACTGGGGCGGCCGGGGTGTCTGTCATGGCGGGGGCATAGAGCGGGTTCTCGACGAGCGCAAGAGATGCGCCTCAGTTCGCGGGACGCGGTGTCGGATCGGAGAGCTTTTCGGCGTTGGCGCGTACCAGCTTGCCCACCAGGTTGCGGTTGAGGCCCGCCTCGATGGCGCGGCGGATCGAGACGTCGGACTCGATGGCCTGATGCAGGCGGCGCTGCTCGAACGCCAGCACCCGAATCGGGCTGACCGCGGTGACCGTCGCCGAGGCCTGAGAGCCGGTGAGAAAGCTCATTTCTCCCAGGTAGTCCCCTGGCCGGCAGACGGCGATCAGCCGGTCGGCGCTCGAGATCTGGGCCACCCCGTCGGCGATGTAGAGCACGCTCTCCACCGACTGGCCCTCGCGGATCAGCGCCTCGCCGGAGTCGAAGCGCCGCGGCTCCGCCAGGGCCAGCAGGCGCTTCAGCGCCTGCTTCTCGACCCCCTTGGGCATCGAGTCGACAAAATGGCGCTCATCGTCGCGGAAATCGTGATGGTGCTCGTCATGCCACAGGATGATCAGCTGCACGATGTTGACGAGGACGAACAGCGCCTCCCACACCACGCTCACCGGGTCGACGACGAACACGCTGCGGTAGATCACCTCGACGCTGCCCGAGCCGATGGCGAACACCCGCAGCCAGAACATCTTGCGCATCATCATCGAGATGATCAGCAGGGCATAGTTGATGTGACCGACCATGTGCGGGGGGTCGGTCAGGTCGTGAAGAAATTGCTCCAGCAAGCGCGCCTCCAGCTTTGCAGGCACGCAGTGTGCCGCAGAATCCCCGGCGCGTCAGCGGCCAGGGTAGAGACGGGAGGCGGCGGCTCAGGCCGATGCCGCATTTGCCTTCGCCAGTTTCCCGACCAGGTTGCTGTTGAAGCTCGCATCCAGTGCCCGTCGCAACTCGGCGTCCGTCTCCATGGCGCCCCGCAGCCGCGATTGCTCGAAGGCGAGAAAGCGCATCGGCCGGGCGCTGATCGCCGTTGCGGAGGCCGGCGCACCGGACACGAAGCTCATCTCGCCGATGAAGTCGCCCGGGCCGCAGACCCCGACCATGCGTCCGCCCTTCTCGATCCGCGCCACGCCCTCCGAGATGAAGATCAGGTCCCGTACCGGTTCGCCCTCCGTCGTCAGCGTCTCTCCGGGCTGCAGGTGGCGCAGCTGCGCCAGCCGCAGCAGCTTGCGGACGGTCCGGCGTTCGATGCCGCTCGGCATGATCTCGGCGAAGCGCTGTTCGTCGCCGGTGAAGCGATGGCGCTTGGCGTAGTACCACAGGATCGCCAGCTGCATCACGTTCACGGCAACGAAGATGACCTCCCAGAACACGATCACCGGGTCGATCTCGAAAAAGGCGCGGTTCACGATCCGGATCACGCCGGCCACGATCGCGATGGCCCTGAGCCAGCTCATGTCGTTCATCAGCATCGAGACGACGAGCAGGGCGTAGGGCAGGTGGGTGAGCAGGTGATCCGGGCTGATGATCTCGGACAGGTAGCTGGGCACTTGCGCGCTTCTTCTTTGGCTCTCGAAGTTGTCCCCGCACTGTCGGCGGCGGATCGGCACGGGTCAATCGGGCAGGCCTGCTATCCACGCATCGCTTGCCTCGCGGGGCGCGGGGTGGCATCGAACAGGGCGGCAATGGCGTGGCACGGGGGCATCAGTTGGAAAGCAATCGGCTGCATGGTGCGGATTTCCTGCGGGCGGCCGCGTGCCTCCTGGTGTTGTTTCATCACCTCGCGCAGCGCATGAGCTGGAACCAGCAGCTGCCCGGCCTCGAGTGGTTCCGCCCCTTCGCCATCAACGGCAGCTTCGGCGTCGCGGTCTTCTTCGTGCTGTCGGGGTTCCTGCTCGCGCGACCGTTCTGGCTCGCCTTCGACGCCGGCGCCGCGATGCCGTCGCTCGCCACCTATGTGCTGCGCCGCGCCGCCCGTATCCTGCCGGGCTTCTGGGTGGCGTTGCTGGTGAGCTTCCTGATCGCCGTAACCGTGTTCGAGGCCAGGCTCGACGGCCAGCTGCTCCTGCGCCTCGCCTCCGGTGCGCTGCTGGTGTCCGACTGGCACCCGGTGACCCTTTTCCCCGTCGAGGTCAACGGCCCGCTCTGGTCGATCGGCTTCGAGGTCACCTCCTATGCGCTGCTGCCGCTGGGCTTCCTCTTGCTCTGGTCCCTGCGGCTGGTTGCCCCGGGCTGGCGGGGGCGCTTGGCCTGGCTGGGTGTCATCGGGGCCGTCCTGCTGCTCCATCTCGCCTTCGTCACCTGGTATCCGATGGACATGCGGGGAAGTGGCTGGGAGAACGGCCTCATCGGCGGCGCCAAGACCTGGATGCCGCGCTACAATCCCTTCGGCTTCTTCGCCATGTTCGCCGTCGGGGCGCTCGCCGCCGGCCTGCAGGTCCGGCTGGCGCGGCTGCGGCACTGGGCGTTCGACCTCGCGGCACTTGCGGCGCTGGCCGGCGCCACCGCGCTGCTCGCCGCCCAGGCCCGGGAGGAAACGTCCGAGGGCTGGGGGCTGCTGGGCATTCCCTATGCCTTCCCGTGGTTCGTGCTGGCGATCGGCGCGGTGCTGGCCACCTCGCCGTCGAGCCGCATCCTCGGGCAGGGGCTCGACAACCCGCTGAGCCGCTATCTCGCGCGCATCTCGTTCGGCATCTACATCTGGCACTATCCCGTTCTCGAGCTGGTGCGGCGCTACTGGGCGCCGGACATGGATCACGGTCAGATGGGCGATCCGGTCAGGTTCGTCATCACCAGCGGCGTGATCCTCGCCATCTCGATCGCGGTGGCGCAGATCAGCTTCACCTTCATCGAGAACCCCGTCATCCGCTGGGCGCGCCGGCGCGAGCCGGTGAGTTCGCCCGCCATGGCGACGGCCGCGGCCGGCTAGCGGTCGACTGCGCCGGCCTCCTTGGCCGGCGGCATGGGTCACTCGGTTGCCGTGCAGTCGGCGGCGAGCGCGATCCGGAACTTCCCGCCTTCGCCGGCGGCGTCGGCATAGACCAGTTCGACAGCGCTCTCGTCGCTGCTCCACAGCGGATAGAGGTTGAGCAGCACGGGGTGGGCCTCGGTCAGCGGTACCGGGCAGCCGCGCCGCACCGTGCTGCCGTCGGCCCGCAGGAACTCGGCGATCACCACGCGGCGGCAGCCGGCCTCGCCGCACGTCTCGCCGACATCGAGGCTGACCTGGCCGCTGGGCGAGGCGAAATGGTGCCGCGCGGCCGGGTCGGGGATGGCGAACCAGATCAGGACGCCGAGTCCCAGCACCAGCAGCACCGAGCCCGCGATCAGCGCCGCCGGCGACACGCCCTCGTCCGGGTTCCGCTCGACCATCTACTTGCGCTGCATCAGGATGGCGTAGAACCCGTCGGTACCGGACAGGCGGGGGGTGACCATCACGCCGCCCTCGGGCGAAAACCGCGCCCGCACCTTCGAGCCGGAGAAGTGCCCCATCCAGACGCGGTTGCCCGCAATGGCGGCGAACTGAGGGTTCTCCGCCAGGAAGGCCGTGGCCTGCGCCGCGTTCTCCTCATTCAGGATCGAGCAGGTGATGTAGACCAGCGTGCCACCGGGCCGCAGGTAGCGGGCCGCATCGGTGAGGATCTGCCGCTGTTCGGCAACGCGCGCCTTCACCTGCTCCGGCGTCAGCTTCCACTTTGCCGTCGGCTGCCGGCGCCAGGTTCCCGTGCCGGTGCACGGCGCGTCGACCACCACCCGATCGAGCTTGCCGACGAGGTCGTCGAGCGCCCCGGGCCTGGGCGGCCGCACCTGCACGTTCCGTGCCCCGTTGCGCTTCAGCCGATCGTAGATCGGGGCCAGCCTGGCCCGGTCGCTGTCAAAGGCGAAGATCTGGCCCCGGTTCTGCATTTCGGCGGCCATCGCCAGCGTCTTGCCGCCGGCCCCGGCACACAGGTCGAGCACCTGCTCGCCGCCGCGCGCGCCCGCCAGTGTGGCGACGATCTGGCTGCCGAAGTCCTGCACCTCGAAGCCGCCGGTGAGGTAGCCCTCCTCGATCTGGACGTTCGGGGTGCGGCTGTCCCGGGCGCCGGCCGCAAAGCGGATGCCGTTCGGGATCAGCATCTCGGCGTCGGGATGCAGGTGATCGAGCGAACGCAGCATCCGCTCGCGGCTGGATTTGAGCGTGTTGACCCGCAGGTCGAGCGGTGGCCGTCCGGCAAGGCCGCGCGCCTCGTCGAGCCAGTCGTCGCCGAAGCTCGCCCGAAGCTCTGGCACCGTCCACTCCGGCACGTCGCCGCGAACATGGTCCGGGGCGCCGGCGAGCGGGTCCGGGGCGGCGAGGCGCTCGGCTTCGGCATCGGAAACCAGAGGCGGCGCAAACCGATCGCCGACGAAGCCGGCATTGAGCCCCTCGATCGGCTCTCCCCAGTCGCGCACCACCACCGAGAGCACCACGGCCCGCGGCGCGTCCGCTCCCATCGCCCACGCGTGCGAGGAGCGGCGTCGCAGCGCATCGTAGACGAGGTTGCCGATCGCCGCCCGGTCGCCGGCCCCGGCGAAGCGGTTGGCGAGGCCCCAGGCCTTCAGCGCCTCCGCGACCGGGCGTCGGTGCGCGTCGATGTCGGCCAGTACGTCGATGGCGGCGGCGATCCGTCCCGGCAGGCGCATTCACTCGGCTCCGGTGGCAACGAGGGCGAGCCGGACCGCGAGGACCAGCCACAGCCCGCACAGCAGCGCCAGTCCGGCCGTGTAGGCCTGGAACCGCCGGATCACATGGTTGCTCGTCACATGGATGTAGGCGTGCACGTAGCGCGAAGCAACGAAGCCAAGCGCCAGCAGGACCTCGAGAAGTCCGGCTCCGAGACTGATCGCCAGCAGGCAGGCGACATGGAACAGCACCGGCAACTGGAACTGGTTGTCCACCGCGTTCGACACCTGCTTCTCGCGCTCGGGCCAGCCGGCCCGGCTGAGCGCGATCTCGCGGATCTTGACTTCGCCGCTGACGATCATCGGGACCCGGACGAACCCCAGGTACCAGATCAGCCCGAGCGCCAGCGCGCCCTGCGCCAGCATGGTGCCGATCAGCCAGTATGCGGCGGCGCCGGGCGGCAAGTCAGTTCCCGCCGCGATAGTTCGGGCTTTCGCGCGTGATCGACACGTCGTGCACGTGGCTCTCGGACAGCGCGGCGCCCGAGATCTTCACGAACACCGCGTTGTCGCGGAACTCCGACAGCGTGTGCGCGCCGGTATAGCCCATGGCGGCGCGCAGCCCGCCCGCCAGTTGGTGCAGCACGTTGCCGGCCGCGCCCTTGTACGGCACCTGTCCCTCGATGCCCTCGGGCACCAGCTTCAGGCTGTCGTTGACCTCCTGCTGGAAGTACCTGTCGGCCGAGCCGCGCGCCATCGCGCCGACCGAACCCATGCCGCGGTAGGATTTGTAGGATCGGCCCTGGTACAGGTACACCTCGCCCGGGCTCTCGTCCGTGCCGGCCAGCAACGAGCCCACCATCACGCAGGAGGCTCCGCCGGCGAGCGCCTTGGCCATGTCGCCGGAGAACTTGATGCCGCCATCGGCGATCACCGGCACGCCCTGCCGGTCCGCTTCCTCCGCGCAGGCCATGACCGCCGCCAGCTGCGGCACGCCGACGCCGGCGACGATCCGGGTGGTGCAGATCGACCCCGGGCCGATGCCGACCTTCACCGAGTCGGCCCCGGCCTCGATCAGCGCCCGGGTGGCCTCCCGCGTCGCCACGTTGCCGGCGACGATGCGGGTCGAGTTGCTCTCCCGCTTGACCCGCTCGACCGCCTTCAGCACGCCCTCGGAATGCCCGTGGGCAGTGTCGACGACGAGCAGGTCGACGCCGGCATCGATCAGCGCCAGCGAGCGCTCGTAGCCGGCATCGCCGACCCCCGTCGCCGCCGCCACGCGCAGCCGCCCCTGCGCGTCCTTGACGGCGTGCGGATTGAGCTGCGCCTTCTCGATGTCCTTGACCGTGATCAGGCCGACACAGCGGCCCTCGTCGTCGACCACCAGCAGCTTCTCGATGCGATGCGCATGCAGCAGGCGCTTGGCGTCGTCCTTGCTGACGCCGTCGCGCACCGTGATCAGCCCCTCGCGGGTCATCAGTTCCGCGATCGGCTGGTTGGGATTGGAGGCGAACCGCACGTCGCGGTTGGTCAGGATGCCGACCAGCCGGCCGAGCCGGCGCCCGCCCTTGCCGCCGTTCTCGACCACCGGGATGCCGGAGATGCGGTTAGCCTGCATCAGTGACAGCGCGTCGGCGAGGCTGGCATCCGGGCCGATGGTGATCGGGTTGACCACCATGCCGCTCTCGAAGCTCTTGACCGCCCGCACATGCTCGGCCTGCACCGAGATGTCGAGGTTCTTGTGGATCACGCCCATCCCGCCGGCCTGCGCCATGGCAATGGCCATCCGGCTCTCGGTCACCGTGTCCATGGCGGAACTGAGGATCGGGATGTTGAGCGAGATGTCGCGCGTCACCTGGGTGCGGATATCCACCTGGGTGGGCAGCACGTCGGAATGCGCCGGCTGCAGCAGGACGTCGTCGAACGTCAGCGCACTGTCGCCGGTGATGGAGGAAACGATCTTCGCCAAGGGGTGGGCCCTTCCCATCTGTCGCGCAGAAAAACGGAAGCCCGTGAGAGGGCTCGACTCGTCGCCGGCTCACGGGTTGGCGAGGGTGATTAGCACCGGGCACCCCCCTTGGGAAGTCACGTTCGTGCATGGCGCTTCGCCGCATGGGACAGAGTTGGGCAATGGGCGTAAGCTCGGTCGCGTGGACGCGCCTCGCTCGGTGCGGAACGCCTGCGCCGGGGAGGATGTCAACAACCGAACAAATCAGGAACAGGAGGAGCAGATGACAATCGACAGCGGCAGACAAGGCGGGCCCCGGTGCATAGCCCTTGTGGGTCCGTTCGCGAGCGGCAAGACGACGCTGCTCGAGGCGATCCTGGCGCGCACGGGGGCCGTCAGCCGGCAGGGGCGGGTCAAGGACGGCAATACCGTGGGCGACGCCTCCGCCGAAGCCCGCGCCAATGCCATGAGCGTCGAGGTGAACGTCGCCGAGACCAGCTACATGGGCGACAGCTACACGTTCCTCGATTGCCCCGGCTCGGTGGAATTCCAGTACGAGGCGGCGCCGGTGCTGGCAGGCGTCGACCTCGCGGTCGTCGTGGCCGAGGCCGATACCAAGAAGGTCCCGGCGCTGCAGGTGATCCTGCGCGATCTCGAGGCCCGCCGCGTGCCGCACATCCTGTTCCTCAACAAAATCGATCGCCTCGCCGGCTCGGTGCGCGATGTCCTCGTGATGCTGCAGACGGCGAGCCACGTGCCGCTGGTGCTGCGGCAATTGCCGATGATCCGCGACGGCGCGATCGCCGGGTGCATCGATCTCGCTCTCGAGCGGGCGCACCTCTATCACGAGGGGGCCGAGAGCGAAGTCGTGGCGATGCCCGATGCGGAACGCGCCGCCGAGATCGAGGCGCGGACCGCCATGCTGGAGACCATCGCCGATTTCGACGACGAACTGCTCGAAAAGCTCCTCGACGACGTCCGGCCCGAGCAGAGCCTCATCTTCCACGATCTCGTCGCGGAAATGCGCGACGGCAAGATCTGTCCGGTCTTCGTCGGGTCCGCCGAGCACGGCAACGGCGTCTCCCGCCTGCTCAAGGCCCTGCGGCACGAGGCGCCGGGGGTCGCGCGGACCAGAGAACGCCTGGCGCTGGCGGAGAGCGACGCGGCGGTGGTCCAGGTGCTCAAGACCCTGCAGACGCAGCGCAGCGGCAAGGTCTGCGTGGCGCGCGTCCTGAGCGGCAGCCTGGCGGACGGAACCCTGCTCAGGACCGCCGATGGCCGCGAGGCCAAGGTCTCGGGGCTGTTCCGGCTGGTCGGCCAGGAGATCGGCAAGCGCGACACGGCCCGTGCCGGCGATACGGTGGCGCTCGGCAAGGTCGAGGCCGCGCGCACCGGGGACACGCTGTCGAGCCGCGGCAGCGTGGCGGATCTCGCCCCGCTGCCGGCATCGAACCCGATGATGGCGATCGCCATCGCGCCGTTGGAGCACAAGGACGATGTCCGCCTCTCCACCGCGCTCGCCAAGGTGCTCGAGGAGGATCCGTCGCTGCGCCTCACCCATGTTGCCGAGACCGGCGAGACCATCCTCGAGGGACTGGGCGAGATGCATCTGCGGGTGGTGACCGAGCGTCTCAGGCATCGCTACGGCGTCCCGCTGCAGGTCACCCAGCCCCGCGTCGCCTATCGCGAGACCATCCGCCGGACGACCAGCGTCAGGGGGCGCCACAAGAAGCAGTCCGGGGGGCACGGGCAGTTCGGCGACGTCGTCCTGACCATCGCGCCGGTCGGGCGTGGGGAGGGCGTGACCTTCTCCGAGACCATCACCGGCGGCGTGGTGCCACGGCAGTACATCTCATCGGTCGAGACCGGGGTGATCGAATACCTGGCCGCCGGCGGCCCGCTGGGGTTCCCGGTGGTCGATGTCGCCGTGACCCTGACCGACGGCTCCTATCACGCCGTCGACAGCTCGGACATGGCCTTCCGGCAGGCGGCGCAGGTCGGCATGCGCGAGGGCATGCCGCAATGCGAACCCGTGCTGCTCGAACCGGTCATGGACGTGGTCGTCCATTGTCCCGCGGATGCCACCGCGCGAGTCAACGCCATCCTGCCGAGGCGGCGCGGCCACATTGTCGGGTCCGACGCGCGACCGGGCTGGGAGGGCTGGGACGACGTGCGGGCGCTGGTGCCGGCCTCCGAGCTGCAGGACCTCATCGTCGAGCTGCGCTCTGCCACGGCCGGCGTGGGCAGCTTCGAGCAGCATTTCGATCACCTTGCCGAGGTGCCGGCCAGGCTGTCCGAGGAGATCGCCCAGCGCTACGGGCGTCAGGCCGCCTGACCCCGATCGGCCTCAGGCGTCGGCTTCGGCCGGCGCCTGGGTCGTGGCCGGAGGAAGCTCCATGGCCTCGATCCGGGCGATCAGCGGCTCGATGCGGTCGACCCGCTCGAGGTGTCGCTGCTCCATGGAGAAGTTCAGCGTCATGAACTCGCGCCCGGGACAGAAGGTCGAGATGTTGGACGAGGCGTGGTAGGCGCCGCAGTAGATCGGCTCGATCATCCAGTCGGTCACCGGTCCCATCGTGTGATGCGGCGGCACCAGGGTCAGCACGTTGTCGGTGCGTCCGGAGAAGCGCCAGAAGCGCTCGCCGTACAGGAACGGGAACAGCCGGTGGATCTGCCGGTGCATGGCGAACAGCGCCAGCACGCGCAGCTGGAACGAGGTGATGTCCTTGTTCTCGATCTCGCTCAGCACCCGGTCGACGCCGCGCACATAGTCGACGAAGTCTTCCTTGTAGGGCAGCTTCGCCATCAGGGCGCGCACCCTGAAGAAGTCGTCGTCCGCCGCCGTGCGGTTGGTGTCGAGCATGGTGTAGGCGGCGGTCACCACCTCCTCGTTGAGGCGCCGGTCCTTTTCGGAGTGGAGCGCATGGGTCACCGCCGCGAAGTACAGCGACCGCTGCCGCACGCCGAGCCGGTTCGCCAGTCGGCGCATGCGGTCGCGCTTGAGCGCCAGCGTTCTGAAGCCCCAGGGCTTCTCCTTGGGCGACAGCAGGTGCGCGAAGAACAGGTGGATCGCCGCGCCCAGCCCGGCCTGCAGCGCCCCCTTGAAGCGGGCGCCGAAGCTCACCTTGTTGTCCTTGTTGGACTGGATGCCGTGCCCGGCCGTCTGCGAGCGCGACAGCAGCGCCGAATCGGAGCCCTCGAGCACGCAGTGCGCGGCCCGGACCTGGATGATCGAGGCGCGGCCTTCCCCGTCGGCCCCGCCCTTGCGGGTCGCTGCCATGAAGCGGAACAGCGGCAGGTCGGGGTGATCGAAGATGTCGGCGCTCTTGGAGAGCCACTTGTCCGGATAGCCGTCGAACTCGTCCACCATCTCGATCGAGGTGATCGCCTCGAGTTGGGCGTCGGTGAACGGGTGTCCGGGCCGTGCCCCGACGAAGCCGTGCGTCAGTTGCGGGGCAAGGGCGACCACCTGGGAGGCAAGTTCCTTGAGCTTCTTCTTGTCGAACGCCGCCTTGGAGAAGGCGGTGAAGAAGATCGTGTCCTTGCCCGCGTACAGGAACCACTGGAAGTTCGTGAACAGCGCGTGCGGGTCTTTCTGGATGGCCGCAAAGGCGAGGTCGAGCGATGCGGCATGGTCGCTGGCGAAGCTCGAAGATGAGAAGCTCTTCATCGTGGTCACCCGAAGATCTGCGTTTCTCCCTATAGGCCACGCAATACAGCACAGGGTCAACGGCGGTGATTCACCTTGTTGTCTGTTGCACCCGGTTTCGGCAGCGCCTAAAGCTCCATTCGCTTCAATTCTAACGTTGCCTCGGTCGAGGCGGTTCCTTGCGCGTCATCCCCCTGGTCCTTGCGGTCGCCCTGTTCATGGAAAACATGGACTCCACGGTGATCGCGACATCGCTGCCGGCCATTGCCGCCGATATCGGGGCGGAGCCGATTTCGCTGAAGCTGGCCCTGACCGCCTACTTCGTGGCGCTCGCCATCTTCATCCCGCTGTCCGGCTGGATGGCCGACCGGTTCGGTGCCCGCAACGTGTTCCGCTGGGCGATCGCCGTGTTCATGGTCGGCTCGATCTGCTGCGCCTTCTCGTTCTCGCTCGAGACCTTCGTCGGCTCCCGGTTCCTGCAGGGCATGGGCGGCTCGATGATGACGCCGCTGGCGCGGCTGGTGCTCGTCAGGGCGACACCGCGCACCGAGCTGGTTTCGGCCATGGCCTGGCTGACGCTTCCCGGCCTCATCGGACCGCTGACCGGGCCGCCGATCGGCGGCTTCCTGACCACCTATCTCAGCTGGCACTGGATCTTCTGGATCAACGTGCCGATCGGCGTGCTGGGCATCGTCGCGACCTCGATCTTCCTTCCCAGGATCGAGCCGCGCACGCCGCGCCCCATCGACGGCGCCGGGTTCGTGCTGGCCGGCTTCGCCTTTGCGGGCATCATCTTCGGCCTGTCGGTGATCAGCCTGCCCGCCATTCCCCCGGCGG
This sequence comes from Devosia sp., assembly GCA_041916695.1. GTDB lineage: Bacteria > Pseudomonadota > Alphaproteobacteria > Rhizobiales > Devosiaceae > Devosia_A. The sequence goes on from JAYRZA010000011.1 coordinate 32,796, forward strand.
CCGGCTACGCGGCCGTCGCCATCGGCGGCGCGGCCGGGTTTGCCTACTGGCGTCATGCCGCGAGGGTGGAGCACCCGTTGCTCGATCCGGGGCTGTTCGGGCGCTACAGGCTCTTCCGCAGCGCCATCGTCGGTGGATCGGTGTTCCGCATCGGTGTCGGCGCAACGCCGTTCCTGCTGCCGCTCATGCTGCAGATCGCCTTCGGCCTCACCCCTTTCGAAAGCGGCCTCATCACCTTCGTCGGGGCGCTCGGCGCCATGCTGAGCAAGCTCGGAGCCGAACGGGTGTTTGCCGGCTTCGGCTTTCCCCGCGTTCTCGTGACGGCGGGCATCGCGGGCTGCCTGGCGCTGGGCATCATCGGCTTCTTCGAGCCGGGGACCCCGCATGTGGTGCTCTATGCCGTCCTGCTGACCACCGGCCTGTTGCGCTCCATGTTCTTCACCGGGGTCAACGCGCTCGGGTTCGCCGACGTCGAGGAGCAGGACGCCAGCCAGGCCACCGCGATCACCGCGGTCAGCCAGCAGTTGAGCGTGGCGCTCGGCGTCGCCGTGGCCGGCGGGGCGCTGGAGATCAGTTCCCACCTCACCGGCGGTGGCCTCAAGCTCGAGGATTTTCACTTCGCCTGGTTCGTGGTGGCCGGCGTATCGCTGTTGAGCGCGGTGCCGTTCCTGCGCCTGCCGCCGGATGCCGGCAGCGATGTCTCGGGACATCGCGCGAGGCCCGGACGAGGATCGGATGGCTGACCGGATGCGTCGCCTGCTCCGCAACAGCGCAAGACGAGGCCCCGGCTAGCATGTCCTCGCTTCGGCTGACCCCCCTCATCCTTGCCGTCGCCCTGTTCATGGAAAACATGGACTCGACGGTGATCGCCACCTCGCTTGCGGCCATCGCCGCCGACATCGGCACCGAGCCGACGGCGCTCAAGCTCGCCATGACGTCCTACCTCGTGGCCCTGGCGATCTTCATTCCGATCTCGAGCTGGATGGCGGATCGCTTTGGCGCCCGGCAGGTTTTCCGCTGGGCCATGATCGTGTTCATTGCCGGGTCGGTGTTCTGCGCGGTCTCGGACTCGCTGCTGACCTTCGTGCTGTCGCGCTTCCTGCAGGGGGTCGGGGGCGCCATGATGACGCCGGTGGCGCGGCTCGTCTTGGTCCGCGTGACGCCGCGCAGCCAGCTGGTCGACGCCATGGCCTGGCTCAGCATTCCCGGTCTGGTCGGTCCCATCGTCGGCCCGCCGGTCGGTGGCTTCATCACCACCTACTGGAGCTGGCACTGGATCTTCCTGATCAACGTGCCGATCGGCATCGCCGGCGTGATCCTCGTCAACCTGTTCCTGCCCGACTGGCAGCGCGGCGCGCCGCGGCGCCTCGATGTCCTCGGCTTCCTGCTCGTCGGCACGACCTTCGCCGGATGGGTGTTCGGCATTTCCGTGCTGACGCTGCCGGCCCTGCCCATGAGCTTCGGGATCGCCGCGCTGGCCGGCGGAACGGTCGCTGCCCTGGTCTACCTGTGGCACTTCCGGCACACCGAGCATCCGCTATTGGACTTGCGGATCTTCAGGTTGCCGCTGTTTCGCACCACGGTGGTCGCCGGCACCTTCTTCCGGCTGGGCGTGGGGGCGACCCCGTTCCTGTTTCCTCTGATGCTGCAGCTGGGCTTCGGTCACAGCCCGTTCGAGAGCGGCATGATCAGCTTTTCCGGAGCAGTGGGCGCCTTCATCGCGAAGTTCGTCGCGGAGCGCGTCATCCAGCGGCTGGGGTTCCGGTCGACGCTGGTGTGGTCGACGTTCGTCACCGTGCTCGGCATCTACGGCATGGCGCTCTACACCGCCGGAACGCCGATCCCGCTGGTCCTCGCCATCCTCGCCGTGACCGGTTTCTACCAGTCGATGTTCTGGACGGCGACCAACGCCTTCACCTTCGCCGATGTCTCCGACAAGGATGCCGGGCAGGCCAATGTGATCAGCCAGGTCGGCGTGCAGCTGTCGCTCGCCTGCGGCGTGGCGCTCGGCGGCGGCATGCTGGAGCTCTCGCACCTCGTTTCGGGCGGCGCGACGCCGTCGGTGGCCGATTTCCATACCGCGTTCTGGGTGGTCGGCACGGTCGCGCTGGTCGCGACGGCGATCTTCCTGCGCCTGCCGCGCCACGCCGGCCACGCCCTTTCCGGCCACCGCGCCGCCGAGCCGCAGGCGGGGGAATAGCCGCGCTGTCCCCGACGCCCGGGGATAACTCCGTTCAGCAAGGTGACCGAAACGCGGCAACCGAACTGAAAAGCATCTATATATCAGAGACTTGCACATTCATCTTCATGGCGGGATAAATTTGCCCGCCCCCCGCCCGGACCGCCCCCCGGCAACGCCAATGGCGGACATGGTTGCGGGCGAGGTCGGCCGATCGCATGCTCGCCCCAATGGAGGACCCCATGCTGATTCTCGTCGCCGGACTGATCCTGTTCTTCGGCATCCACCTGATCCGCGTCGTGGCGCCGGGGCTGCGCGAGGCCCAGGTGACCGCCAACGAACGCCGCTGGAAGGGCATCTACTCCCTCGTCTCGCTGGTCGGGCTGGCGCTGATCATCTGGGGATGGATCGCCTATCGGGGCGAAGCGCCCGAACTCTACGAGCCGCCGACCTGGGGAAGGCACGTCGCGGCGCTGCTGGTCTGGGTCGGCTTCGTGGTGGTCGCCGCCGCCTATTCCCCGGCGGGGCGCATCAAGTACTACCTCAAGCACCCGATGCTGACCGGGGCGTTCCTGTGGGCGGTGGCCCACCTGGCAGCCAATGGCGACATGGCCTCGCTGCTGCTGTTCGGCGGCTTCGCCCTCTATACCCTGATCGATCGGCTGGCGGTGATCGGCCGCGGCGATCCGGCGCCGGCCGTCGTGTCGCCGCGCAGCGACCTCGTGGCGCTGCTGGCCGGGACGGTGCTCTACGGAGTCTTCGCCTTCCTGCTGCACGGGCTGCTGTTCGGGGTGAGCCCCTACTAGGCGGGCCGCACCGGTCTCAGCTCATCACGCGGATGGTGGTGTTCTCGGCGCCAATCTCTTTGACCAGGTCGAACAGGGTCTGGGCGTTGTCCGGATGCAGCCGGACACAGCCGTGCGAAGCGATCCGACCCAGGTTCTTCAGGTCGGTGGTGCCGTGGATGGCATATCCCCCGTGAAAGAAGATGGAGTAGGGCATCGGCGCCCCGTCATACTTCTTCGAGTGATACTTCCGGTACATCCGCGTGACGTCGTAGCGGCCGGTCGGCGTCTCGTAGCCCCTACGGCCGGTCGAGACGTCGAAGCTGTGCGTCGGCGCCCCATCGACGGCCACCCACATCTTCTGTTCGGAGATATCGACCACGATGAAAATGTTCGAGGCGAATGCGGGCGTGGCCAGCAACCCGAAAACGAGCCAAAGAAGAACGCGACGCAACATCTGCAACTAGCCCCCGATACGCAGGCCGCAATGCTGCTACACTTGCATTGCGCGAGCGTTAACGACAGCTGGGTTCACGTGCATGTGAGGCCGGCGGAACGTCGGTTTGCGGTCGCCGCAAGGGATTTGCATTCGCCGGGGCGGGTCACTATGGTGCCCGCGATTTTCCGCCCTCCCGAACCCACACAAGATGACCAACGACAACTTCATCCGCGAGATCGACGACGAGTTGCGCAGCGACCGGATGCGCGCCCTCTGGCGCCAGTTCGGACCCTATGTGATCGGCGCAGCGGTGGCCGTGGTTCTGCTCGTTGCCGTCAACGAGGGCTGGACCTGGTGGCAGAACTCCAACGCTGCCCGATCCTCGGACCAGTTCTATGCGGCGCTGGAGATCGTCGACGGCACCGACGTGGCGGCGGCCCAGGCGGCGCTCGAAAAGGTCGCGGCGGAGGGGTCGGGCGGCTATCCGACGCTGGCCCGTTTCCGCCAGGCGGCCCTGCTGCTCAAGGACGGCAAGACCGCTGAAGCGGTCGCCGCCTATGATGCGCTTGCCGCCAGGGAAACCAATGTGCATCTGCGCGACCTGGCCTTGGTGATGGCGGGGCTCGCCCTGGTGGATGGCGGCGATATCGCGCAGGTCGAGCAGCGCGTGAGCGGCCTCGACGCGGCCGACAATCCGCTGCGCAACGCGGCGCGCGAGGCGCTCGGGCTGGCCAGGTATGCCACCGGCGATATCGACGGGGCGAGGGTGGCCTTCGAGGCGATCCTCGCTGATCCTCTGGCCTCGCAGGAGACTCGGAGCAAGCTGCAGGTCTACCTGCAGCAACTGATCGCCGAAGGGGCGGTTGATCCCAAGGCCGACGCCTCGGCGTTCGTCGAGCAGGCGCCATCGGTCGGCGACGCGCCGGCCCTCGACACGGCGGAACCGGCCCCGGCCGAGCCGACGCCTTCCGAGGCCGCGCCGACCAACTGATCTTGCCGCGACTCTCGATCGGGCCCCTGCCTCGCGCGGGGGCCCGCTGCATTTCCTTCCGCGAGGCGCGCGGAGTAGGGTAACGAACAACTCCGCCACCAGCGAGCAGGCCCGCCATGACCGTCACCGTCGCCATCGTCGGCCGCCCCAATGTGGGGAAATCCACGCTGTTCAACCGCTTGGTGGGGCGAAAGATCGCGCTGGTCGATGACACTCCCGGCGTCACCCGCGACCGCCGCGAGGCGGAGGGGCGGATCGGCGACCTGCGCTTCAAGGTCCTCGACACGGCCGGCTACGAGGACCGCACGGACGGCTCGCTCGAGGACCGGATGCGTCAGCAGACAGAGATCGCCATCCGGGACGCCGACGTCATCCTGTTCATGATCGACGCCAAGGCCGGCGTCACCCCGCTCGACGAACGTTTCGCGCAGGTACTGCGCCGCGCCGGCAAGGACGTGCACCTGATCGGCAACAAGGCGGAGGGCAAGGCGGCCGATCCCGGCCTGATGGAGGCTTACGCACTGGGCTTCGGCGAGCCGGTGGCCCTGTCGGCGGAACACGGGCTGGGTCTGGCCGACCTGCACGCCATCGTGTCGAAGGCCGTCGACGCTGCCGCCGAGAAGGCCGCGGCCGAGTCTCCGGCGCTGGACCAGTTGCCCGAGGTGGACGTCGACCTGCCGCCCGACGACGGCTCGACGGAGGACGGCCCGGCCAGGCGCTGGGACCCCCGGCGCCACCTCAACGTCGCCATCATCGGCCGGCCGAACGCGGGCAAGTCGACGCTGATCAATCGCATGGTGGGGGAAGAGCGGCTGCTCACCGGACCGGAGGCCGGCATCACCCGCGACTCGATCCTCGTGCCCTGGGAGTACGACGGCCGCACCATCAACCTGGTCGACACCGCCGGCATGCGGCGCAGGGCCCGTATCTCGGAGAAGCTGGAAAAGCTCGCCGTATCGGACTCGCTGCGCTCCGTCCAGTATGCCGAGGTGGTGGTCCTGCTGCTCGATGCGGCGATACCGTTCGAGAAGCAGGACCTGGCGCTGGCCGACCTCGTAGAGCGCGAGGGGCGCGCCATGGTCATCGCGGTCAACAAGTGGGACACCGTCGAGGACAAGAACAAGGCGCTGGCGGAACTGCGCGAGCAGTGCGAGCGCTACCTGCCGCAACTGAAGGGTATCCCGCTGGTCACCATCTCGGGGCTGCAGGGCCGCAACCTCGACAAGCTGATGGCCGCGATCTTCGCGGTCGAGCGCAAATGGAACAGCCACGTCTCGACCGCCCGCCTCAACCGCTGGCTCGCCGGGATGACCGAAAGCCACCCGCCTCCGGCGGTCTCGGGGCGGCGGCTGAAGCTCAGGTACATGACGCAGGCAAAGATCCGTCCGCCGAGTTTCATCCTGTTCGCGTCCCGACCCGAGGCGCTGCCGGGCGCCTATCAGCGCTACCTGATCAACGGCCTGCGCGACGCGTTCGATCTGCCAGGCACGCCGATCCGGCTCTGGGTGCGGGGCGGCAAGAACCCGTTCGACAAGAAGGACGGCTGATCCCTACGGGGTATTCGCGTTTTCGCGCGCCGCCGCTATACTGGGTTTCTCCCAAGCGACCCGATGCTGAGTGCGGGGCCGCAACCTTGATACGGCATTGTTCCTCGAAATCCTGATCGTGGCCGTTCTGACCCTGGTCAACGGCCTGCTGTCGATGTCCGAGCTGGCGGTCGTTTCCTCACGCCCGGCGCGGCTGAAGGTGCTTGCCGCCAATGGGCGGCGGGGCGCCGAGGTCGCTCTGAAACTGCAGGACGATCCCGGCAAGTTTCTGTCCTCGGTCCAGATCGGCATCACCCTCGTCGGAGTGCTTTCCGGCGCCTTTTCCGGCGCCACGCTGGGCGATCGCCTCGGCCTGACGCTGGCCGGTGCCGGGATCGACCCTGCCGTGGCCATGCCGCTGGGCGTCGGCCTCGTGGTCATCATCATCACCTACCTGTCGCTGATCATCGGCGAGCTGGTTCCCAAGCAGGTGGCGCTGCGCGACGCCGAAGGAGTGGCCTCGCGCGTCGCCCCGTTGATGGCGTTCATCGCGTCGGTGGCCGCGCCCCTGGTCTGGCTCCTCGACGTGTCGGGTCGGCTGGTGCTGCGCCTCATCGGCCAGGCCGGCGAAACCGATGAGACCGTCACCGACGAGGAGGTCAAGACCATCATCGCGGAGGCCGAGAGCGCCGGCGTGCTCGAGACCGAGGAACGGCACATGATCTCGGGGGTCATGCGCCTCGCCGACCGCTCGGCCCGCGGTCTGATGACACCACGCCTCGACGTCGAGCTCGTCGATCTCTCCGAGAGCCGCGAGGAGGTTCTCGAGAAGCTCCGCACCATCCGGCACTCGGTCGTGCCGGTGCAGGATGGCGGCGTCGACGAGATCATCGGGGTCATTGTCAGGAAGGACCTTCTCGACGTGCTGTTTGCCGGGGGCGAACTCGATGTCCGCGCTCTGGTGAAGCAGGCGCCGGTGGTGATGGATCGCTCCGATGCGCTGGACGTCCTCAAGGCCATTCGCGCCTCGGTGGTGCACATGGCGCTCGTCTTCGACGAGTACGGGCACTTCGAGGGCATCGTGACCCCCGGCGACGTGCTGGAGGCGATCACCGGCGCCTTCCAGGAGGAGGAGGGCGACGAGCCTGCCTTCACCACGCGCGCCGACGGCTCGTTCATCGTGTCGGGCTGGATGCAGGCCGACGAGTTCGAGGACAAGATCGGCGTCCGCGTCGCTCGCGATGCCAAGTACGAGACCGTCGCCGGCTATGTCCTTGCCGAGCTCAACCACCTGCCGGTGGTCGGCGAGGCCTTCGAGCGCGGCCACTGGCGCATCGAGGTGCTCGATCTCGACGGGCGTCGCATCGACAAGATACTGGTCAGCCGAATCGAGGCCTGAGCGCCCCCTATAGGGGCGTCAGCGCCGCCGTCTCCACGTCGAATAGCATGCGATTGGCGTCGAAGCCCGGCTCCAGCATGTCGATGAGTTGCGGCGCTATGACGGAGGGGTGGGGCAGGGTGCCGGGGTCCTCTCCGGGGACGGCCCGCGCCCGCATCGCGGTGCGCACCGCCCCGGGATAGAAGGCATTGACCCGCACGTTGCTGACGCCGCCGACCTCCGCCGCATAGGATTTGACCAGCGCCTCGAGCGCGGCCTTGCTGGCCGCGTACGGGCCCCAGAAGGCGCGAGCGGAACGTGCCGAGGACGAGGACAGAAACACCGCCCGGCCCGCCGCCGATTGCCGCAACAGCAGGTCGAACGAGCGGATCAGCCGGTAGTTGGCAGTGACATTGAGCGCCAGCAGCTTCTCGAAGTCCTTGGGTTCCATATGCGGCACCGGGGTTATGGCACCGAGCGAGGCAGCATTGCCGACCAGCCCGTCGAGCCGGCCCCAGCGCTCGAAGATCGCCTGGCCGAGCCGGTCGATGCCATCGAACTCGGTCAGGTCCAGAGGCACCAGGGTTGCGGTGCCGCCGACGCCCCCGATGGCGTCGTCGAGCTCCTCGAGGCCGCCCACCGTCCGCGCCACGGCCACCACATGCGCACCGCGCCGCGCCGCTTCCAGCGCCGCCTGGTAGCCGATGCCGCGCGAGGCACCGGTAACGAGGACGATCTTGTCGGCAAGGGTCGAGGTCATTGTCGGGTTCCGAAATGCGATATCGGCTTCTAGCGTCAGCGCAGCCAACAGAAAAGCACAACCTTGCCTCGAGGCTCGGGTCGGCGACGGGGTCCGGAGGCGCCGCCGTCAGGCGGTCCCGCCGGGGATGAAGGCAAGTGCGACGGGCTCAGGAGGCTTCGCGCATCAGCGACAGCGTCTTGGGATCGCTCTTCGAACGCCCGGTCAGGTCGGTGAGGCTGGTGGGGTAGTCGCCGGTGAAGTGGTGGTCGGTGAACTGCGGGCTTTGAGGGTTGCGGCGGATGCCGCCGACCGCATCGTACAGCCCGTCGATCGACAGGAAAGCGAGCGAGTCCGCACCGATGAAACGGCACATCGCGTCGATGTCCTTGTACTGGTTGGCGAGCAGGTGCTCCGGGTCCGGCGTGTCGATGCCGTAATAGTCAGAGTGGTAGATCATCGGCGAGGCAACCCGGATGTGCACCTCGCGCGCCCCTGCATCGCGGATCATCTGCACGATCTTCACCGAGGTGGTGCCTCGCACGATGGAATCGTCGATCAGCACAACGCGCTTGCCGTCGATTTCGGCCCGGTTCGCCGAGTGCTTGAGCTTGACGCCGAAGGCGCGGATGGACTGGGTCGGCTCGATGAAGGTGCGACCCACATAGTGATTGCGGATGATGCCGAGTTCGAACGGGATGCCGCTCGCCTGCGCATAGCCGATGGCGGCCGGGGTTCCTCCGTCGGGAACAGGCACGACGACATCGGCCTCGACCGGTGCCTCGTTCGCCAGGTTGATGCCCATGCGCTTGCGGGCGGAATACACCGGACGGCCCGCGACGACGGAGTCCGGCCGGGCGAAGTAGACATACTCGAACAGGCAGATGCGCTCCGGGCGGGGCGGAAACGGCTTGACCGACTCGATCGAGATCGAGCCGTCGGGCTGCGTCTCGCAGATCACCACCTCGCCGTTCTCGACGTCGCGGACGAACTTGGCGCCGATGATGTCGAGCGCACAGGTCTCGGAGGCGAAGATCGGCTTTCCATCGAGGTCTCCCAGCACCAGGGGACGAATGCCGTTCATGTCGCGCGCGCCGATCAGCTTGGTGCGGGTCATGGCGACGAGTGCAAAGGCGCCCTCGAGGTGCATCAAGGCGTCGATGAAGCGGTCGGAGGACGCGGCCTTCTTGGACCGGGCGATCAGGTGCAGCACCACCTCGGTGTCCGAGGTCGACTGGCAGATGGCGCCATGCGCGATCAGTTGGCGGCGCAGCGTCAGCCCGTTGGTGAAGTTGCCGTTGTGCGCGATGGCGATGCCGCCCACCTCGAGTTCGGCGAACAGCGGCTGCACGTTGCGCAGGATGGTCTCGCCGGTGGTCGAGTAGCGGACGTGCCCCATCGCGAGGTGACCGGGAAGCCGCCCCACGGTCGCCGGGTCGGTGAAATGGTCGCCGACCAGCCCGAGCTGTCGCTCGGAATGGAACTGTCGACCGTCGAAGCTGACGATTCCTGCGGCCTCCTGGCCACGGTGCTGAAGGGCGTGCAGCCCCAGGGCAGTCAGCGTCGCCGCCTCCGGATGACCCAGGATACCGAACACGCCGCACTCCTCGCGCAGAGTATCGGCATCCCAATCCGGGATGGCTTTGGGGTGGTCACTCATCAGAGTTACCTTTCACGCAGCAAACAAGCCAGCCAACGAAGCCGGACGACGGGTTCGACCAGCGCGCCGGTGCGGCGATCGTGTCACCGGCCGCCGTCAGGTATTGGTCGCGCCCTCCGGCGGCGCGTCGTTCTCCAGCGAGTCCGTCCCTTCGTCATCGGTCAACGGCGCCTCGGGAGTCGGTGCCTCGTCGGGCGATGCCTCTTCATCGTCGCCGCCGCGGTGCAGGATGTCGGTGACCTGCTTTTCCAGGTCCGGCGGCAGCACCGCAATCAGGCTGTCGCCGAAGTTCTGCAGGATCGGCAGCGACTTGGAGTCCTGTGCCCAGGACGGCAGGTTCGACGGCATGAGCCAGAGCCCGAAGATCACCACGACGACGGCAATCAGCACCCCGCGCGCCACACCGAAAATGAAGCCGAGCGTGCGATCGAGCGGCCCGATGCGGCTGTCGACCACGAAATCGGCAATCCGCATGGTGATCAGATGCAGGACGATCAGGGCCACGATGAAAGTGCCCAGCACGGTCACGACGTCGGCCACGATGGGTTCGTTGATATACCCCCGGGCGATTTCCTTGTGCTGGAAATACGCATAGGCGGCCACCGCCGCCGATCCGGCCCAGGTGGCAAGCGACAGGATTTCGCGGGTGAACCCGCGGGCGGTCGCCAGGATGGCCGAGATCAGCACGAGCACGGCGACACCGACGTCGAATGCAGTCAACATATGGAGAATCCGCCCATGGACCAGCCTGAAGCCCCGTTTAGCCGCAAACAGCGGCAAAGCCAAGCGGGCCCAGCCGGCACGCCACGCGATCTTCACGAAAAGCGGAGCACCCGGTTGCCCCGCTACTCTGCAGCCTGCCGCTTGCCTCGCGCCGCGATGCGCCCGATCAACTCCGCCAGTTCGGAGTACTCGCCGACACGTATGCCGGAGGGTGTATCGCCGCTGCCCAGCCGGCCGGTGACCGCCGCCCTGAAGCCGAGCTTGCCGGCTTCGCGCAACCTCAGCGCGCCGTGCACGACGGGCCTGACCCCCCCGGCAAGGGAGATCTCGCCGAAATAGACCGTATCGGGCGGCAGCGGCGAGCCGGTGAGTGAGGAGATCAGCGCGGCAGCCACTGCGAGGTCGGCCGCCGGCTCGTTGACCTTCAGCCCTCCCGCGACGTTGAGATAGATGTCGTTGGCCCCGATGCGGACGCCGCAGCGCGTCTCGATCACCGCCAGCACCATCGAGAGGCGGGCCGAGTCCCAGCCCACGACGGCGCGGCGCGGCGTGCCGAGAGGCGAGGGGGAGACCAGCGCCTGGATCTCGCACAGCACGGGACGTGTGCCCTCCATTCCTGCAAAGACGGCGGAGCCCGCAGCATCCTTGTCCCGCTGATCGAGGAACAGCGCGGAGGGATTGGCTACTTCTCGCAGCCCGAGCGTCGACATCTCGAACACGCCGATCTCGTCGGTCGCCCCGTAACGGTTCTTCACCCCGCGCAGAATGCGGAACGTGTGGCTGGCATCGCCCTCGAAGTAGAGCACGGCGTCGACCATGTGTTCGACGACCCGGGGCCCGGCGATCTGCCCGTCCTTGGTCACATGCCCGACGAGCACGACCGCGGCGCCCGACTTCTTGGCGAACCGTGTCAGCGCCTGGGCCGACGTACGCACCTGCGTCACGGTTCCGGGCGCGCTGTCGACGCGGTCGGTCCACAGCGTCTGGATCGAGTCGATGATCACGAGGTCCGGGGCGGGGCCGTTCTGCAGGGTCGCCAGAATGATCTCGACATTGGTCTCGCTCGCCAGCAGCACCTCGCGGTCGCCCAACCCCAGGCGCTGCGCCCTCAGCCGGACCTGCGCAACGGCTTCCTCGCCCGAAACATAGACGACGCGCTTGCCTCGCTCCGCCAGGGCCGCCGCCGCCTGCAGCAGCAGCGTCGATTTGCCGATGCCGGGATCTCCGCCGACCAGCACCGCCGAGCCCATCACGAAACCGCCGCCGGTGACGCGATCGAGTTCCGATATGCCGGTGACGACGCGGGCCGCCGTCTCGGTCTCGCCCGCGAGGGGCACCAGTTGCACGGGTCGTCCCGCGGCCGTGGCGGATTTCGGTCCCGCGCCGACGCCCGAGTCGACCACTTCCTCCGCGATGGTGTTCCACTCCCCGCAGGCCTCGCATCGCCCCTGCCAGCGGGCCGACGTGGCGCCGCAGGATTGGCAGACATAGGAAGTTCTGGTGCGCGCCATCGTGGGATTCCGACCGGGAAGGAAGGCTAACCGAGGATACATGCCGAGGCAAGAACGAAGAGTGAACGAGCCTCAGCCGCGTGCAGCCTCTGGCGTCGAGATCAGTCGGGCCGCGGCCTCGTTTGCCAGTCCGAGTGCCTTTTGCAGCCCGCCCCCGGCCGCGAGCTCGGCGGCTAGGCATCCGACGAACTCGTCCCCGGCCCCATGGGTGCTGAGCACCGTCACAGGTAGCGCCGCAAGACGGATCGCGCCGAGCCTGCCGGCCGAGGCGACTCCGGCGCCACCGGCCGTCACGACGGCCTGCGGAAAGACCTCGGCGAGCTTGCGCGCCGCATTGGCAGCGGAGTCGAGGTCCTTTGGCTGGGAAATGCCGGCCAGCTGGGCGGCCTCGATGGCATTCACCACGAGTATGTCGACGCGCGCCGCCAGGTCGTTCGACAGCGGTCGCGCCGGGGCGGCATTGAGGATCACCGTCGCCCCCGCGGCACGGGCCGCCCCGGCCATGGCGGCATTGGCGTCGTCGGGCACTTCGTTCTGCAGCACGAGGACCGCCCCCTGCCGCGGCCGGGCGCTATCCGCGAGGTCCGGGCCCAGCTCCAGATTGGCGCCGGAGACGATGATCGCCCGATAATCCCCCGAGGGTTCGAACAGCGCCACGCTCATCCCCGTCCCGGCAGTCGCCGAGACCGAGACGGCAGTGCGGTCGATCCCCCGCCGCCCCAGATCGGCGAGCAGCTCCCGCCCGAAATCGTCGGCCCCGACGCGGCCGATCATGACCGTCTCGGCGCCCGCACGTCGGGCGGCGACGGCCTGGTTGCGGCCCTTTCCGCCGAGTTTGGGGAACCAGGACCTACCGACTGCGGTTTCGCCGGCCGTCGGCCACTCGGACGTCTCGACGGCAATGTCGTAGTGGAGGCTTCCGCAAACGACGACACGCGCAGCGGTACTCATGGCGAGCGCCCGATCAGCGCCGTCTGGACGATATCCAGCGCGCCGACAGCGTCCTGCGCGGCGATCGCGTCCTCCAGCGCGTTGGATGCGTCGAGCGTGTCGGCAACCGACAGCAGCCTCTGCACCGTCGCGATGTTGACCTCGCACTCGCGCACCGGGTCCAGCCCCGTCAGGTCAGGGAAGGTGTCGAAGTAGAGGGGCCGGTCATAACCGTCGCGACGAATCTGGCGAAGCAGTTCCAGCGTCTTGAGCGTGTTGACCGCTGCCACCATCAGCCCGTCGTCGCGTTTGCCGTTCCCGTCGTTGAGGTGCACCCCGAGCAGCCGGCTGTGGCGCGAGATGAGCGCTGCGGAGAGGGCAGGCTGTTCGTCGGCATAGAGCGAATGCGCAAAGTCGAGGGTCACCCCGAGGTTGGGCAGCCCGATGTCGCGGATGGCGAGGAGCGTCGTCGCCGCGTCGGGAAGGAGGCTGAAGGCGCGCGGCTCGTTGGGCTTGTACTCGATCGAAATCAGGCATTCCGGCGCGTGCGCGGCGACTTCGCGCAGGCCCGAGATTTCCATGTCCCAGAGGCGAGCGTAATCGGCCTGGAAGGCGTAGTCGTAGCCATCCTGGCCAAGCCAGATGGTCATCAGCGGCGCGCCGGCGGCCAGCGCCGCATCGATCCCGGCCTTGGTCAGGTCGATGGCGGCGCGACGCACGCGCGGGTCAGGATTGGTGAAGGCACCGAGCTTGAACGCCGGCTCTGTATAGTAGCGCATCGCGAAGCCGTTGAGCTCGAGCCCGAGGTCTCGCACGGCCCGCGCGGTCTCGGACGCCCCACCGCCCAGATGATCGGGGTAGTTCAGGTCGACATGTGTGAGGCCTCGGGCCGTGGCAGCGCGTGCAACGAGGTCGAGCACGCCGGGCTTGCCGGCCCGGCCCGGCCAGGCGGCCTCCGGGCGGGACGCAAACGAGTTGAGGCGGGTTGCAAATGTGGTCTGTGGCACGCGGGCCTCGCTGTATCGACGTCAGGCCGACGCCGCGTCGCTTTCGACATAGAAACGGGAATATCGGCCCTTGAGACCGGTCAGGATCTCATATCCGATGGTTCCGGCGATGTCGGCATGGTCGTCGACCGAGAGGGTCTTGCCCAGGATCTCCGCCATCTCGCCGGGACCGGGCGGTTGTGGCAGGTCGGTGACATCCACGCCGATCATGTCCATCGAGACGCGGCCGACGACGGGACAGTGCTGGCCGCGTATCGCCACCTGCGTGCCGCGATGGTTGTTGGACGAGGACAGCGCCCGCAGGAACCCGTCGGCGTAGCCGATGCCGACGATGGCGAGCCGACTGTCGCGATGCATGGTCTGTAGCGCCCCATAGCCGACGGTTTCGCCGGTCTTGACCTCCTTGACCATCAGGATGGGCGCTTCCAGCGTCACCACCGGGGCCATCGGATTGCGGCGACCGGCCACGGCGCGGCCGCCGTAGAGCGCGATGCCGGGGCGCACCATCTGGAAGTGGTTGTCCCGATTGGTCATCAGCCCCGCCGAGTTGGCGAGCGAGGCGGGAATGCCCGGGAACTGCGCCAGAACCGAGGTGAACAGCGCCAGCTGCGTGCGGTTCTTCTCGTGCCCGGGGATGTCCGCGCAGGCCAGGTGACTCATGATCATCTGCGGAGCAAAACCGACCGAGTCGATCATGCGCTTGACGATCGAGGCCTCGTTGAGCCGGAAGCCCAGGCGGTTGATTCCGGTGTCGAAGTGCAGGGCCGCCGGCAGCGACTGGTTCGACTGGATACAGGCCCTGAGCCATTCTTCGAGCATCGGCACCGAAGCGAGGCAAGGCATCAGCCGCTCCCCGACAAAGAGTGGCGCGGCACCCGGCGGCAGGCCGTTCAGCACGAAGATATGGGTGTCCTCGGGCAATCCCGCGCGAGCAGCGACGCCCTCATCGGGCGTTGCGACGAAAAAGAAGCGGGCGCCCGCCTCGTAAAAGGCGCGTGCCGCCGGAGCGAGGCCGGTGCCGTAAGCGTCGGCCTTCAGTACGGCGCCGGTAAGTGCACCACGACTGACCTTGTCGAGGGCCTGCCAGTTGCGCTTGAGCGCGCCCAGATCGACGGTCAGCCTGCCGCCATACCCGGTCGCGACTGCTGCGGCTGCCATCACTACTCCATCCTCTCTGGCAGGTAGTCGGTGTTTGCCAGATTGCCGAAGCGGGTGAACTGCGCCTCGAAACTCAGCTGCACCGTTCCTGTTGGCCCGTGACGCTGCTTGCCGATGATCACCTCGGCGCGGCCATGCACCTTCTCCATCTCTCCCTGCCACGCAAGGTGCTCGGGTGTACCTTCCTTGGGTTCCTTGTTCTTGAGGTAGTACTCCTCGCGATAGACGAACAGCACGACGTCGGCGTCCTGTTCGATCGAGCCGGACTCGCGCAGGTCGGCCAGTTGCGGGTGCTTGTCGTCGCGGTTCTCCACCTGGCGTGACAGCTGGCTGAGCGCGATGATGGGAACATCGAGTTCCTTGGCCAGCGCCTTGAGCGTGGTGGTGATCTCGGTCAGCTCCTGCACGCGGTTCTCATTGGCGCGCTTGGACGAGCCGGTCAGCAGTTGCAGATAGTCGACGATCAGCAGGTCCAGGCCCTTCTGGCGCTTCAGCCGCCTGGCGCGTGCCGCCAGCTGCGCCACCGAGATGCCGCCGGTGTCGTCGATGTAGAGCGGCACCTGCGCCATCAGGTTCGAGGTGTCGACAAGGCGGGTGAACTGGCTTTCGTGGATGTTGCCCCGCCGGATATCGGAAGACGAAATTTCCGCCTGTTCGGCGAGGATACGCGTTGCCAGCTGCTCGGCACTCATTTCGAGCGAGAAGAACCCGACCTGGCCACCGTCGACGGTGTTGCGATGCCCGTCCGGCGCGATTTCGCCGCGCCAGTTCTTGGCCACGTGGAAGGCGATGTTGGTCGCCAGCGAGGTCTTGCCCATGGCCGGACGCGCCGCAAGAATGATCAGGTCGGAACGTTGCAGGCCGCCCATCAGTCGGTCCAGGTCCGTGAGCCCGGTGGCGGTGCCGGAGAGGGTGCCGTCGCGCCCATAGGCTTCGCCCGCCATCTTGATGGCTTCGGTCAGCGCCTGGCTGAAGCTCTGGAAGCCCCCATCGTAGCGACCCTTCTCGGCCAGGTCGAACAGCTGCTTCTCGGCTTCCTCGATCTGCTTGCTCGCCGTCGCCTCGACATCGGAGGTGTAGGCGACCTGCACCATCTCCTCGCCGATCTGGATCAGATTCCGCCGTATGGCGAGGTCGTAGATCGTCTGCCCGTAGTCGGCCGCGTTGATGACGGTAGTGGCCTCCGCCGCGAGCCGCGCCAGGTACTGCGCCATCGTCACGTCTGCGGTGAGGGCCTCACCGAGATAGGTCTTCGCGGTTACTGGAGTGGCGGTCTTGCCGGCCCGGACGATCTTGGCCAGCACCTCGTAGATGGTGCGATGGACCGGCTCGTAGAAATGCTCGGGCAGGAGGAAGTCCGAGACGCGATAGAAGGCCTCGTTGTTGACCAGGATGGCGCCCAGAAGCGCTTGCTCCGCCTCCACGTTCTGGGGCGCGAGGCGGAAGGGCTTTTCGTCTTCCGGACGCAGACGGTGGACGTTCGCTTCGGCCATTTCGACTCGGTAGTGTGTGCTTGCGGCGTTAACGGGTTCTTAACCACCGGCAGCCGTCCGCGGGAAGGCAAATGCGACGGGCCGGCGACCTACCAGCGGCATATCCGAGTCGGGCTGTGGGAAGTGTTGAAAGTGGGGGAAAAGGGGCTGGGGGATTGCGAATCGAAGGGGTCCGGGCAGCCGCTGACCCGTGCCGCCGATGTTGCGAAGCACAACGAACGGACGGGCCCGTACAGGGCATTCCGTGGCGCCCGCGATGCGCGAAGGCTCGCCGCAGAAGCAAAAAGGCCGGGATTTCTCCCGGCCTTGCGCGTTGGAGGATGACGAACCGATTACTCTTCCGATCGGTCGAGGTCGGCCGAGGCCTCGGCCTGGCCGGCGAGGAACTCCTCGTTGGCCTCATCGTCATAGTTGATCGCCGTCAGGTCTTCGCCCTTCGCCTGGCGGACGGCCTCGTCCTCGGAGCGGGCGACATTGACCGTGACGGAGACCGCAACTTCGGCATGCAGATGCAGCGCAACCGTATGCACGCCGACCGTCTTGATCGGGTTGGCAAGGTCGACCTGCGAGCGGGCGACGGTGAACCCGTCGGCCGCAAGCGCATCCGCCACGTCACGCGACGATACGGAACCATAGAGCTGGCCGGTCTCGCCGGCCTGTCGGATGATGATGACCGACTTGCCGTTGAGGCCCAGGGCGATCCCCGCAGCTGCCTCGCGGCGCTCCTGGTTGCGCTTTTCGATATCGGCGCGGTCGCGGGCGAACTTGTGGCGGTTGGCCTCCGTGGCGCGAAGCGCTTTGCCCTGCGGCAGCAGATAGTTGCGGGCGAAGCCGTCCTTGACGTTGACCTCATCGCCGATATGGCCGGTGCGGCCGACGCGCTCGAGCAGAATGACTTTCATTTCAGTGTCCTTTGCTGTCCCGTCCGTTGTGGACGGTTAGGAGCCGCAGACCATCCGCGACCCCAGCGATCCGCCGGCAGATCTGGCGCACGGCGCCGTCGCCGGCCCTGGCCCTTACTGAACGGCGTAGGGCATGATGCCGATGAAGCGGGCGCGCTTGATGGCCTGGGCCAGTTCGCGCTGCTTCTTGGCTGAAACCGCAGTGATGCGCGACGGAACGATCTTGCCGCGCTCCGAAACGTAGCGCTGCAGCAGGCGCACGTCCTTGTAGTCGATCTTGGGCGCATTCGGCCCTGAAAACGGGCAGGTCTTGCGGCGACGCTGGAACGGACGGCGGGCGGTGGTGGTGGTCAGGTCCTTGATGGCCATGTGACTCTATCCTTTTCGATCAGAACCGGCGGGGCTGGCGACGGTCGCCGCGGTCGAAGCCGCCGCGGTCGCCGCGCGGGCCGCCCGGACGATCACCCCTCTCGTCGTCGCGGTCACGCTTCTGCATCATCGCCGAGGGGCCTTCCTCGAGCGCGTCGACCCGGATGGTCATGAAGCGCAGGATGTCTTCGTTGATCCCCATCTGGCGCTCCATCTCGGCCACCGCGGTATGCGGGGAGTCGATGTTGAGCAGCGTGTAGTGCGCCTTGCGGTTCTTCTTGATGCGGTACGAGAGCGACTTCAGCCCCCAGTACTCGTTCTTCGTCACCTTGCCGCCACCGGCGGTGATCACCCCGGTGAACGCGGCGGTCAGTTCCTCGACCTGCTGGGGCGAAACGTCCTGGCGGGCGAGAAAGATGTGTTCGTAAAGGGCCATGAGCGCCTTCCTTGTTGTTGCGTCACAACGCAGTCCTTCGGCGCGGAGCCCCTTTGAAGCCGGAAAGGCACCAAAGCAGTCTTCTAAAGAGCGGGAACACGGGAGGACGGGCAGGACCCTTCCGGCGCAATACCGGATCCTCCGTTCAGCCCCCGGCCGAACGAATGCGAGCGGGGCTATAGGGGAAACACGAGCCAAACGCAAGCATGGGCGACGTAGAGCCCCTTCCGTTGGCCGGACCGGCCGTGGGAGTGTGGGTCGTCCACAGTGAGATGAATCATGGCCCCCAACCAGCTTCCCCCCGACCGAAATGCGATACGCGACGCCGAGGCAGCGATCCGGCCCCATATCCGGCGCACGCCCGTCCTAGCCGTGTCCGCCGGCGATTTCGGGCTCAGCGGTGCCGACATCACGTTCAAGCTCGAATTCATGCAGCACTCCGGCACCTTCAAGGCGCGGGGGGCATTCACTAACCTGCTGCTGCGCGAAGGTGCGGCGCGCGGCGTCGTCGCTGCTTCCGGCGGCAATCATGGTGCCGCAGTCGCGTTTGCAGCCATGCGTCTGGGGATCAAGGCGCATATCTATGTGCCCAAGATCTCGTCGCCGGCCAAGATCGAGCGCATCAGGCAATACGGCGCCGACATCGTCGTCGGCGGCGACACTTACCCCGATGCCCTCGCGGCAAGCCGGACCTTCGCCCGCGAACACGGACTGCTGGAGGCTCACGCCTACGATGCCTTCGAGACCCTGAGCGGACAGGGGACAGTGGGACTCGAGTGGGAGCAGCAGGCCCCGGAACTCGACACCCTGCTCGTCGCCGTCGGAGGCGGAGGCCTGATCGGCGGCATTGCTGCCTGGTATGAGGGCCGGGTGCGCGCCATCGGGGTCGAACCCGAGAACGCTCCCACCCTGACGGGGGCGATCGCAGCCGGAACGCCGGTGGATGTTCCGGTAAGCGGCATCGCCGCCGACAGCCTTGGCGCCCGCCGTATCGGCGAACTGAGTTTCGCTCAGCGCCGACATATCTCCGGCACCGCACTCGTCACCGACGAGGCAATCGTTGCCGCGCAGCGAACGATCTGGGACGTGTTGCGGGTCGTTGCCGAGCCTGGCGGTGCTGCCGCCATGGCAGCCCTGCTCTCCGGCCGCTTCGTTCCCGAACCCGGGGAGCGGGTTGGCGTGCTGCTCTGCGGAGCCAATACCACCGCGGTCAGGTTCGAATAGGCCGCGCCCGCGATCCGCGCAGGACTGACCCGGCCGATGCACGGGCCGGCGGCCTTGACTTTGCCATCCCCCGCAGGCAAAGGCCGCCCCAACTGGACGCCGGTCCGGGCCGGGCTTAGGCTTGCCCGAACAAACAAGGCAGACGGCGGAGGCCTCCGTGACCAAGCGTGCATTCACCTTTCCCGGCCAGGGCAGCCAGGCCGTCGGCATGGGCAAGGACCTGGCCGATACCTACCAGGAGGCCCGCAACGTCTTCGCCGAGGTTGATGATGCGCTGGGCCAGAAACTCTCGACACTGATGTTCGAGGGGCCCGAGGAGACGTTGCGGCTCACCGAGAACGCGCAACCGGCGTTGATGGCGGTCTCGGTAGCGGTAACGCGGGTGCTGGAGAGTCGCGGCGTCGCGCTGAAGGATCATGCGGCCTATGTCGCGGGGCACTCCCTCGGGGAATACTCGGCGCTGGCCGCGGCCGGAGCCTTCAGCCTCGCCGACGCGGCACGGCTGCTGAAGATCCGAGGCCAGGCGATGCAGCAGTCGGTGCCGGTGGGGCAGGGGGCCATGGCGGCCATCCTCGGGCTCGACCTCGAGACGGTGCAGCGCGCGGTCAACGACGCCCGGCAGGGCGAAGTCTGCGGCGTCGCAAACGACAATGCGCCTGGCCAGGTGGTGATCTCCGGTCACTCGGGTGCCGTGGGCCGCGCCATCGAACTGCTGAAAGTGGCCGGCGCCAAGCGCGCCCTTCCATTGCCGGTGAGCGCCCCTTTTCATTGCGCGCTGATGCGTCCGGCGGCCGACGCCATGGAACAGGCCCTCAATCGGGTGACGATGAAAGCTCCGGTTGTGCCGGTCGTCGCCAATGTGCTGGCCGCCCCGGTCTCCGACCCGGAAGAAATCAAGCGGCGCCTCGTCGAACAGGTGACAGGCATGGTGCGCTGGACCGAATGTGTCGGGTGGCTGACCGGTGCCGGAGGGGTGACGCAATTGGTCGAGTTGGGCGCCGGCAAGGTGCTGTCGGGCTTGGCCAGACGCATCGCACCCGAGGTGCCGGCGGTGTCGGTGGGTACCTCGGCGGACGTCGATGCGTTCATTGTCGAGGTTGGGGCATGACGGCCCCAATTCCGGGCCACCTCCCCCGAAGGGACCGCCTGCGCCTCCGGCGTCCCCCAGTGGCAGGTCAGGACGGAATGACCGGCCACGATACGAACCCTGAATCAGACTCTGCGAAGGAGCCGCCAAATGTTTGATCTGACTGGCAAACGCGCCCTCGTTACCGGGGCTTCCGGCGGTATCGGGCGGGAGATTGCCAAGGCACTGGCGGGCGCCGGCGCCCGGGTGGCCCTGAGTGGCACCCGGGTCGGGGCACTCGAGGATACCCGGGCCCTTCTCGCTGGCGGCGAACATCCGATCGTTCCCTGCAACCTCTCGGACCTCAACGCCGTCGACCACCTGGTGCCGGCGGCCGAGAAGGCGCTCGGTGGCATCGACATCCTCGTCAACAACGCCGGAATGACGCGCGACAACCTGTTCATGCGCATGAAGGATGAGGAATGGGACGAGGTTCTGGCGGTGAACCTCACCGCCGCCTTCCACCTGACGCGCGCAGTGCTGCGCGGCATGATGAAGCAGCGGTTCGGCCGCATCATCGGCATCACGTCGGTGGTGGGCGTTGTCGGCAATCCGGGGCAGGGCAACTACGCTGCCTCCAAGGCCGGGCTGATCGGCATGGGCAAGGCGCTGGCCTACGAGGTTGCCTCGCGCAACATCACGGTCAACACGGTCGCGCCAGGATTCATCGGCTCCGCCATGACCGACGAACTCAATGACAAGCAGCGCGAGAGCATCCTTGCCAAAGTCCCGGCCGGGCGGCTGGGCAATGCCGACGAGGTGGCCGCGGCTGTCGTCTTCCTGGCCTCGAACGAGGCCGGCTACATCACCGGTCACACGCTCAACGTCAATGGAGGCATGGTGATGCTCTAGGGCCATGCGTCTAGGCTGGGGAAACCCACCTCTGCGGAATATGGCAAAGGGCAGGGAAGTGTGTTACGCCCGCCGCTGATTTCGGGCATGGCCGACCCTTGCGAGGGGCTTGAACCGCGCCTACAGTCGGCCGCAAACGGCGGCAGGTTCACGGGGAGTTGGGCAGGTTCCAGCACCTTGCGGCCGAAAACGAACGAAACAAGCAGTCTGGTAACAAGGGAAGTCAGATATGAGCGATATCGCTGATCGCGTCCGCAAGATCGTGGTCGAACACCTCAACGTCGATGCGGAAAAGGTCGTCGATAAGGCCAGCTTCATTGATGATCTGGGCGCCGACTCGCTCGACCAGGTCGAACTGGTCATGGCTTTCGAGGAAGAGTTCAACGTCGAGATTCCCGACGACGCCGCGGAGTCGATCCAGACGTTCGGCGATGCCGTCGCCTATCTGACGAAGGCCGTCGGCTAAGCGCCGGCACGATACGGCTCGTCTTCGATGGAACTGCGCCGCGTCGTCGTCACTGGGATGGGGATCGTCAGCCCGTTGGGCTGTGGAATCGATACCACCTGGTCCAACATCCTTGCTTCCAGGAACGGAGCCAGGCGGATCGACGATTTCCAGGTCGACGACATCGCCTGCCAGGTCGCCCACCGTGTACCGCTAGGGTCCTACACCGAGGGCAAATTCAACGGTGACGACTGGATGGACGTGAAGGATCAACGCAAGGTTGATCCCTTCATCGTCTACGCGATGGCCGCCGCGCAGCAGGCCATCGATGATGCCGGCGTCGCACCGCGCACCACCCAGGAGCAGGAGCGGATCGGTACGCTGATCGGTTCCGGCATCGGTGGACTGGGCGGCATCTACGAGACTTCGGTGGTGCTGCACGAAAAGGGGCCGCGGCGCGTCAGCCCGTTCTTCATCCCCGGTCGCCTGATCAACCTGGCCTCGGGCTACGTCTCGATCCGCCACGGTCTCAAGGGGCCAAACCACTCCGTAGTGACGGCCTGTTCAACCGGGGCGCACGCAATCGGCGATTCATGGCGCCTGATCGCCATGGGCGACGCCGACGTGATGGTGGCCGGCGGCGCCGAGTCGTGTGTCAACCGCATCGCCCTGGCCGGGTTCTCCGCCATGCGGGCACTGTCGAGCAGCTTCAACGACCGCCCCGAGATGGCTTCACGCCCTTATGACCGGGACCGCGACGGCTTCGTCATGGGCGAGGGTGCGGGCGTCGTCGTGCTGGAGGATTATGAACGGGCCAAGGCCCGCGGTGCGAAGATATATGGTGAGCTCATAGGATATGGGCTGTCGGGCGACGCACACCACATCACCGCGCCGTCCGAAGACGGCGATGGCGGTTACCGGGCGATGCTGGCATCGGTCAAGCGGGCCGGTATCTCCGCTGCCGACATCGACTATATCAACGCCCACGGCACCTCGACGCCGCTTGGCGATGAGATCGAACTGGGTGCCGTGACGCGCCTGCTCGGCGACGCTGCCCCGAAGGCGGCGATGTCCTCGACCAAGTCCGCCATCGGGCATCTGCTTGGCGCGGCGGGCGCCGTAGAGGCGATCTTCTGCCTTCTGGCCATACGCGACAACATCGCCCCCCCCACGCTGAATCTCGACAACCCCTCGGTCGACACGCCGATCGACCTCGTGCCGCACGTGCCGAAGAAGAAGGAGATCAACGTGGCGCTCTCCAATTCGTTCGGCTTCGGCGGCACCAATGCATCGCTGATCTTCCGCAGGGCCAGCTAGCGGTTCTGCTCCGGCCTCGTCTCCGGCCGTCAGTCTCGCCCCAAAGCCCAGAGCCCGTCCGAAGGGGAAATCGACCGATGGCGAACGAGCGCAGCGACAAGAAGGCCCGACGCAGGCGGCGCGGCGGCTTGGTCGACGTGATCAACGGTCTGCTGATGCTGGTTGTGCTGGGCATGCTGGCCCTGGTCGGCGTCTTCCTGTACGGCGCCAATCAGTTCTACCAGGCGGGCGCAGTCACCGCCGACACGAGCTTCACCGTGGAGAAGGGGTCATCGGTGATGACCACGGCGCGGCGCCTCGAGGAGCAGGGGCTGATCCCGCGCAATCAGATCCTCCCTTCCGAATGGCTCTTCTGGGCCGGCGCCCGGGCACTGAAGAAGGAAAACGACATCAAGGCCGGTGTCTTCGTACTCAAGGCCAACTCGTCCATGGCAGACATCCTGACGGAGATCACCGAGGGCAAGCCGCTCGACTTCTTCGTCAACGTCATTCCCGGCGACACATCGTTCCAGGTCGCGGAGCGCCTCAACCAGCAGAATCCAAATCTGACGGGCGATCCCGTGGCACTACCGCCGGAGGGCTCGCTTCTGGCCATTCGCTACGACTTCTTCCCCGGGGACACCCGTCAGTCGCTGCTCAACAAGATGCAGGCGGAGATGAAGGCGAAGCTCGATGTGATCTGGCAGGGTCGCGATACCCGCATCGATGACGTCATCAAGACGCCGGCCGATCTCGTCACGCTCGCCTCGATCGTCGAAAAGGAGACGGGCCTGGAGACGGAGCGGCCACAGGTCGCTGCGGTCTTCATAAACCGTCTGCGCAAGAACATGCGGCTGCAGACCGATCCGACCGTGCTCTACGGTGTCACCGAGGGCAAGTCCGTGCTGAGCCGCGGCCCGACCTCCGCCGAACTCAAGCAGAAGACTGCCTACAACACCTACCAGATCGACGGTCTGCCGCCGGGACCGATTGCCAACCCCGGTGAAGAGGCGCTTTTGGCCGTTGCTCACCCGGCCGATACGAAGGACCTCTATTTCGTCGCAAAGAGCGCCAACCCGTCCGACGGTCACCTTTTTGCGGAGACCTACGCCCAACACCGCAAGAACGTCTCGGCATACCGCAAGGCGGCCGCCGAGGCCGAGGCTGAGGCGGCCAAGGAAGCGCTCGAGGCCGAGGCCGCCAAGGACGCCGGCGAAACCGTCGAGCCGCAGTGATGGCCGCGCTGGCGAGCATGACCGGCTACGGCCGGGCCTCGGGGAGTCTCCCCGGCATCGCCTTTGTGGTGGAGATCAAGTCCGTCAACGGCCGCGGTCTCGACATGCGGATGCGGCTGGGACCCGGCCTCGATCCCCTGGAGGGGGAGATTCGACGCCGGATCTCGGCGAGGCTGACACGCGGTTCCCTCAGTGTGTCCGCCAACGTGGATCGGGAAGGTGCAGCGGGACGGGTAGTCGTCAATCACCAGGCGCTGGAGGCCGTTCTGGAGGGGCTTCGCTGGCTTGCAGGCAAGGTCGACGCGACACGGCCGGGCCTCGACGGGATCCTCGGCCTGAAAGGGGTCCTCGAGCAGCACGAGACCCGGCTCTCCGCCGACGAGGAGGAGGCGCTGAACGCGGCCATCCTCGCCGGCGTCGATCGCGCCATGGACGCCCTGGTGGCCACTCGGGCCGAAGAGGGCGCGCGGATCGCGGTCGTGCTCGCCGAGCGGATCGACGAGATCGCCAGTCTGGCCGACACAGCCGAACGTCATCCTGCCCGGAGCCGGCAGGCCGTCCTGACGCGGCTGAAGCAGCAGGTCGCCGAACTGGTCGAGGCGGGTACGGGGATATCCGAGGAGCGCCTGGCGCAGGAGGCAGTGCTGCTCGCGACAAAGGCCGACATGCGTGAGGAACTGGACCGTCTGGTTGCCCATGTGGCGGCGGCCCGGCAGCTGTTGGCGGGTGGTGGACCGGTCGGTCGCAAGCTCGACTTCCTGTCACAGGAATTTAACCGCGAGGCGAATACCCTGTGCTCGAAGTCCAGCGACGTGGCGCTGACCGCCATCGGCCTGGACCTGAAGGCGGTGATCGACCAACTGCGCGAGCAGATCCAGAACATCGAGTGACCATGGAATTCCAGCGCAGGGGCGTAATGCTCGTACTCGCCTCCCCTTCGGGGGCCGGCAAATCCTCAATCTCGCGGGCCCTGTTCGAGGACGATCCCAATATCGCGCTCTCGGTTTCGGTCACCACCCGGGCGCGCCGTACCGACGAGATCGACGGCAAGCACTACCACTTCATCGATGTCGAGACGTTCAGGCGCATGCGTGCCGACGGCGAGTTGTTGGAGAGTGCCGAAGTCCACGGGAACTACTACGGGACCCCTCGGTCGCGGGTCGAGGAGCGGCTTGCTGCCGGACGCGATATCCTGTTCGACATCGACTTCCAGGGCACCCTGCAGCTTTACGAGAGATGCCGGGCGGACATGGTGACGATCTTCATCCTGCCACCCTCGATCAAGGAACTGCGTAAGCGCCTCGAGCGCCGCGCCCAGGATAGCCAGGGCACCATCGACACCCGGCTGCGCAACGCCCGCCTCGAGATGAATCACTACGACGAGTACGACTACGTTCTGGTCAACGAAGACCTCGAGGATTCCACCAGTCGCGTGCGCACGATTCTCGCTGCGGCGCGACTCGCTCGTTCCCGGTTTCTGCAGTTGGACAAGTTCGTCAAGGACCTGCAGGACCAGATCAACTCGCTCTAGCAACAGCTTTCTGCCCCGGCAGATCGGTGCATCCGAGCGGCGGATCATGAGCATTGTTAAGGCATTTGGTTAGGGTTAGTTGCGGCTGGCTGTGGATAACGCAAGCGAGTTGTGAATGTTCTCGCCGTGGCCATTTCACGGAGCCCGGAATCAGGCCGAGCCTGACGACGCGGGGGACTACAACATGCCATTTGAAATCAAGGCATGCAGCATCAACAACATGCATCGGCATCCGGTCCTGCCGGGACGGACGCTGGCTCAGGTCAAGGTGATGCTGCGCGAGATACGGTCGAAGGAAACCTTCGATCACGACCTGACATTGAAGGTGTGGGCTGACACCGACGACGGCATGTCGCCGTCCGATGTCAAGACGGCGTTGCTGGCAAAGGCCGCGGTGATCCTCAAGCGCACCGTCTCGGTCGCCGAGATCCAGATGAATGGCGACGGCAGTTATTCGAGGCTGACGCCGAGCGGCTAGACTAGTCTCCGGAGGGCGAAGGCGAGCGCCGGCCCACCAGCATGACGAACCGGGCAATTGCACCGGCGGCAAAGCCGAACAGCATCATGCCGCCCAGGAACGGCCCGATGAACGACAGCGCCCCGTTCGGGCGCGCGAGGTCGACGGTCAGCCACCAGAAGAACGCGGTCGCGAGGGCGAGGGCGACGAGGTAACTCCGCCAGCGGGTCGTCAGCAGCGGCACCCCGAGCGGTACGAGGAAAGCCAGCACCGAAGCCACGATCGCCAGGCCCCCGCCCATCAGCGTCGGGCCCGGGCCAGGGCCAGGAAAGTCGCAACCGGCAGCGTCTCCGCCCGCTCATCGCCCCTGAGCCCTGCCGCCGAAAGCAGCGGTTCCATCGGCACCCCAAGCGACTTGAGACTTTGCCGCACCATCTTGCGGCGCTGCCCGAAAGCGGCCCGCGTCACGGCCTCGAGATCCCGAACGTTGACGCCGTCTGGCGTGGCACGAGGCGTGAGATGGACGACGCTCGAGGTCACCTTCGGTGGCGGCGTGAACGCCTCCCGCCCGACATTGAAGGCGATACGCGCTTGCGTGCGCCAACCGCACAGAACCCCGAGGCGCCCGTAAGCCTCGCTCCCGGGACGCGCAATGATGCGCTCCGCGACCTCGCGCTGGAACATCAGCGTCAGGCTTTGGAAGACGGGTGGCCATGGGTCGAGCGTCAGCCACCGGGTCAGCAGTTCAGTGCCGATATTGTAGGGCAGATTGGCGACGATCTTCACCGGTCCGCTGGCCAGCCCCTCGTAGTCCACGTCAAGGGCGTCCCCCGCAATCACTTCGAGTCGGCCGGGATAGGCCGTGGCGATTTCGGCCAGCGCCGGGAGCGCACGTTCATCCCGCTCGATGGCAATGACCCGATCCGCGCCCTCCGCCAGCAGTGCCCGGGTCAGGCCGCCTGGGCCCGGCCCGACCTCGATCACAGTGGTACCGGCAAGCGGCAGGGCCACTCGCGCGATCCTTGCGGTAAGGTTGAGATCGAGCAGGAAATTCTGCCCGAGTTCCTTTCTGGCACGGAGATCGTGGCGCGCGATGACGTCGCGCAGGGGCGGAAGGTTGTCGATCTGCATGCCTAGCGCATAGCGGATTTGCACGTCGCGGCAAATGGGCGCTTGACCTTACAACGATGGGAAGGTGCAAGACATCGCCGTTGCCGGGAAGCCTCGGCTCTGTCGACGAAAGGACATTTGCATGAAACGATTTC
Organism: Devosia sp.; assembly: GCA_041916695.1. Lineage (GTDB taxonomy): Bacteria > Pseudomonadota > Alphaproteobacteria > Rhizobiales > Devosiaceae > Devosia_A. Next base: position 60,453 of record JAYRZA010000011.1, read on the forward strand.
CACTCGCCATCGCGGCCATCGCGCTGGGTTGCAGCTCACTTGCTCTCCCGTCCTCGGCCCAGGAAAGCGGTGGCGGCCTTCCGGATATCTGCCTGGCGGCAAACCCGCACGCGGGACATGCGATGGGCGGTGAAGACATGGGGATGCCGACGCAAGGCGATGCGGCCCATGTCGACCTCATGGACGGCATGAGTGCGATGAACCGGGACATGATGGCCGGCGCCACGGCCAGCGACATCGATGTTGCCTTCGTCTGTTCGATGATCCCGCATCATCGCGGCGCCATCGACATGGCGAGGGCCGAACTCGCACACGGGGACGATCCCTGGGCGCGCACCCTTGCCGAGGCGATCATCGCGGCCCAGGAGAAGGAGATCGCGGAGATGCTCGCCTGGCTGGAGTCCCAGTAGCGCCTAGGGGTTGGCGGCGTGCGTCTCGCCGCGCGTCAGCTGATCTGTCAAGCGGATCGCTGCGATGAAGCTCTTCGGCGACGCCGCACCCGTGCCGGCCAGATCGAAGGCCGTGCCGTGGTCCGGCGAGGTGCGAACGAACGGAAGCCCCAGCGTGACGTTGACGGCCTCCTCGAACGCCACGGTCTTGATCGGGATCAGCGCCTGATCGTGATACATGGCGACGATGCCATCGTACTTCCGCCAGTGAGGCAGGTAGAACAGCGTGTCGGCCGGGATCGGGCCATCCACCTCGAAGCCCTCGAAGCGCAGGCGGGACACCGCCGGCGCGACGATGGTCTCGTCTTCGCTGCCTATCGCTCCGCCCTCACCGGCATGAGGGTTGAGCCCCGCCATCGCGATGCGCGGCGACTCGATGCCGAAGCGTGTCCTGAGGCTCTGCGACAGGATGCGCCCGGTCTCGACCAGCAGGTCTTGAGTCACCAGGCCGGGAACGGCACTGATCGGCACGTGAATGGTCGCGGGCACTACCCGCAGGTTGTCGTGCGCGAGCATCATGACCGGGGTCGGGGTCACGCCGTTCTTGGTGCAGAGGGCGGCCAGGTACTCGGTATGGCCGGGATAGCGGAAACCGGCGACATAGAGCGACTGCTTTTGGATCGGTGCGGTGACGAGTCCACGGCACTGGCCGGTGAGGGTCGCTTCGACGGCCCTGGCAATCGACTCGATCACGAGTTTGCCCGAGAGCGGTGACGGATCCCCGGGTTTGTCGGGGACCAGCCCCTCGAGGTGGAACACGGGCAGGGCGGTTGCGAAGGTGGCCGCCGCCGCTGCCGGCGTGCTCGCGGCGCACGCGATGGCGAGCCCCAGCCGCTTTGCCCTCGTCTCGAGAAACCCCTGGTGCCCGAAGACGACGAAGGGCGGCAGATGCAGGTCGGCGCGTGCCGCGAACATCTGCAGGATCAGGTCCGGGCCGATGCCGGCAGGCTCACCCATGGTGATCGCGATCGGCAGGTTACTGATCTCGGCCATGAGGGACTCCGCGCGCCAGAACGAACGCCCGGCATCATAGGCCGGGCGCGTGAACGGGGAGTAACGAGGCGACGGTGCGCCGTCAGTTGCGGACGATCTTGGCCTTCGACCGCAGTTCGGCCAGATACTTCTCGCTCTCGGCCTTCATGGCCTCGTTGCCCTGCTGGCTGCGCAGCTTGCTCTTGACGAAGGTGGTGTCCCGGGCCGCCGTTTTGGAGCACACGGCCAGCATCGACACACCCGACTCCGTGACGCGCGGTTTGGTGATCCCGCCGACATTGAGGGCGGCAAGTTCCTTGGCCAGGGCCTCCGGCAGCTGTGTGGCATGGCGGCGCCCCATCTCGCGCACGGCCGCATCGGTGTACGACAGCGACAACTGCACCGCCGAATCGCAGCCCGAATAGCTCTTCCGGTACTGGTTGGCCTGTGCCGTGCGGCTCGCGGCCGACTGCTTGCCGGTGGTGATGAACAGCACTTCCTTGAGGATGTAGTCGTAGCTCATGTCGGAATCGAGCGCTGCGGCAGCCTGCTGATCGAGTTCCAGGTCCGAGAGCTGGACGCGCCCGCGGATCGCCACTTCGCCCACCTTCTGCCAGGCGAGGGCGGCCCTGAGGCGTGACTTCATGGTGGCATCGCTGACGCCATTGGCCCGCAGCAGTTCATTGAGCTTGCTGGTGCTCATCTTGACGTTGCGAGCCACCTGCTGGAAGGCATCGTCGACCTGCTGTTCGGTGATCTGGATGCCGAGACGCGTCGCCTCCTGCAACTGCAGCTGTTCGTCGATCAGGCTGTTGATCGCGGCCTTGGTGTTGCCGCCACCCTCCAGCTTCATCAATTGCACGCGCTGCGATACCTCCAGATCGCTGATCGCCACCCCGTTCACCGTGACAGCCGTTGCCGCGATGGCGGGTGCAAGGGATCCGAGGAGCATGGTGCTGCCGAACAGCATCGCGGCGATCAGGCGGTTCATTGTCGTCACCATCAGGTTCGCAGGCCGCCGGCCAGCCGGCGAGCCCCCTCATTGTTGGAAGATTGCGGCCAAAATCGGATTCCTCAGAAGCCGATCTCCGTACCGGGTCCCTTGAGCTTGAAGGTCGCGCCGAACGCCAGGCTGTCCGGATTGGCGTGCGTCGTTCCCGTCGCCGTGGCAAAGCCGCCGACAAGGAAGTAGCCGTCGTCGTAGAGCAGTTGCCCGGTCGCCTCGAGCCACTCATTGGCGGCGATGTCCCAGGATACGCTGCCGCTGACCCGCCAGTAGTCGATCGGCAGCGGCGCCCCCGCCCGCACGGTGATTTCGTGCTGATCCGCCGTCACCCCGGTAGCGGCATCTGCCGCCAGGTAGACATAGTCGCCCCCGACCGAGTAGCCGTCCCGCGCGAAGTCGGCACCGAGGCCGGCACGCGGCACCCGGCCGGCGTCTGGATCGTACTGCAGTTCCGCTCCGAGGGTCGCTCCGGCGAAGGGCGAACCGCGAGCTCCGAGGACGAAATAGGATGCGTCGCCGCCGAGTCCGCTGCTGACCCCGGTATTGACCTCGTCCGCCACGCCCATGCCGTTCACGCCGGCGAGGTGGAACGACTGGCCTCCGATGAATTCGAGCCAACTGCCGTCCGAGAAGTTGGCGAGGTACCGCGCGCCGAGATTGGCCCTCAACCCGGTCTCCTGCCTGTCGGTCCCGGAGAAGCGGTTGTAGGCAAACAGATTGGTGTCATCGAGCACGAAGCTGTGCGCATTGTCGTTGGTGATGCCGGGCCGGCTTTCGTCACTCCCGCGGTAGACGAGCTGCGCGATGGGCTCGAACAGGTGGGTATCGGTGCCGTTGATGGCCATCATCGGCCAACGCACGTCGATCGCAGCGAGGGGAGTTGCGGCGAACAGCAACTCGTCGGTCGGCTCGCCGGGTGTCGCAAGGGCGCCGTCGTCGTAGCTCGCCACGTCCGCCCGCAGTCCGAGGAAAGGCGTCGCCACGATCCCGCCGGGGCCGACATAGGGGTTCTGCCAGCTCGCTTCGCCGGTGGCGTGCAGCTTGTCGCCCTCGTAACCGAAGACATAGGGCACAGCGCCAAAGGTGGCAGCCGAATCCGCATCCCGCGCGATACCGAGCAAGTTGCCCGACAGGTGGACCTGGCCGTGGGCGCCCAGATCGAAATAGCCGTCCCCGCGCGCGTTCGGCAGGGCCAGGGCCTGCTCGTTCTGGTTGGCGGACGTGATGGTATCACCGAGCAGCAGATACTCCTGCATGCGGATGTCTGCGAAGTAGTCGTCGCTCAGGTGGGTCGCAAAGAGCTCGTTGACTACCTTGCCGGACTTGTCGAAATCGTAGTCCCCGAGATAGGCGGCATCGGTGAACGTCGTGTAGCTCCAGCCGGCGGACCAGTCAGCCGGCAGCACGAACCGGCCGGACGTCTGTATCGCCCCGCGCCAGTCGCGGTCGCCAACGGTGCCGGCGAAGGCGCCTGGGTCGAGCTGGTAGAGGCCCGACGCTTCCACCGAGAAGCTGCCGCTGTCGAAGCGCTGCTGCCATTCGGCCGCCACCAGCAGGCCCTGCCGCGTCATCAGCTGGGGCGCCACCATGAGGTCGGTGTCTTCTCCGAGCGCCATGAAATACGGGACACGCAGGCGACCGCCAAGTTCGGCCTTGTAGTCCACGCTGGGGAGCAGGAATCCGTTCGAGCGTGGGCTGGTGGGATCAGGCATCCAGAACCAGGGCAGCCACGCGACCGGCAGGCCCAGAATCTCGAGACTGGGCTGCTCGAAGTAGATCATCTTCGTCGCGTCGTCCTGCACGAGCTTGGCGGCCCTGACCTTCCAGCCGATCCGGTTGCCCTTGCCGTCGATGCATTCGCCGCAGGGCGAGTAGCTCGCATCGAGCAGCGTCGTCCTCAGTTCTTCGGAGAACCTTGCGTCGCGCGCCGTGACCTGCGACCCGTCGCTGGTCGTCAGGGTGAGCGAGCGGATGAAGGCCTCCTTCATGCCGTCCGTCACTTCGATGCTGTCGGCGCGGTAATGCGTGCCGCTGGCGTCGGTGATCTCCACATTTCCCGCGCAGACCAGCGCGCCGGAGCGCTGCTCGTAGCGCAACTGGTCGCAGCCGATGGTGTAGCCCGAGTAGCGCATGACCACGCGCCCCTCGGCGCTGACGATGTCGCTGCGCGCATCGTAGCCGAGCGTGTCGGCCTCCACTTCGGCCGCGGCACCCGGATCGGGGAGTTGTGCAAAGAAGTCGTCGGGAAGGAACTGCGCGGACGCGGGGGTACAGCAGAACAGCGCGGCGCTCCAGGCGAGCGCAAGGGTTGCGCCGAGGAGACGCAGACGCCCGCCAATCCGGTCGCGGCCCTGTCTGGTCACGTCCGTCCGTCTTCCCTGTTCAAGAGGACCGTAGCCCCCGCCATGATCGCTACCACAGCCGGACCGAGGACCGCTACCGTCGGCTGGATCACTCCCGCCTCACCCGCGCGCACTGCCATCTCGGTCAACACGAACACCACAAAGCCCAGCACGATACCATAAAGTACCGTTGCACCGTATTTATTCGTCCTTCGATAACCAGCGGTGAAGGCGAACGCAACGACCAGCGAGCCAAGCAGCGTCAGCGGCATGCCGACAAGCGTGGTGAAGCGCGTCCAGGTGCGCGCGCTGATGTCCGGGTCGCTGAGCCGCGAGGCCAGGCTTGCCGCCAGTTCGAAGACAGTGAGGTCGCGGACCGATGAGAGCCTGGCGCGCAGATCGCCGCCGCTGCGCCCCGTCGGCAGCCGATAATCCGTTAGGGCTTCGGCAACCCTGTTTGCAGAGAACCTGGTGGCCATGGGCAGACGCCACTCGCCATCCAGCAGTTCCGCGCTCTCGGCTTCGAGCCGCTGCCGCGGCGCGTCGAGCATGAAGACGCTGACCGTGCCCAGGGTCTCGCCCGAGGGATGAACGTAACCGGCCTCGATGATGTAGTGCAGGCCTGCGACACGCTCCTCCGTCCAGAACGACCCGGCCCGGGTTACCGCTTCGCCCCTGCTGGCGTTGAGGCCGCGGTCGAGGTGGACCACGGTCGGGTGGCCGACCGCCGAGACGAGGGCCGCCCCGATGACGGTCGCCAGCACCGGTCCCCGCATGAGTCGCCAGATCGACATGCCGGAGGCCTGGATCACCGTCATTTCGCGGCTGGCCTGCAGATTGACCAGACCGGTCACCGCCCCGATCAGGACGCTCAGCGGCAAGGTGTCGATGATGGTGCGCGCCGCGGCGACACCGATTGCCAGCATGGCCAGGGGTGGTCCGCCGATCCGCGACAGGGTGACAAAGCGCGAGGTCGAGAAGGCCTCGACGAGGACCAGCAGTCCGCAAAGCACGGTGATGGTGAGCCCGATCGAGCCGGCCAGGCGCCGGACGATGATCCAGTCGACCCGGGTCATCCGCCGAACGCCTTCGGAGGCAGGGGAGCGAAGACGCGAAGGCGCACGGTCAGCAGGGCGACGGCGAACGCGCCGACCACGGTCACGCCGGCCAGGGGCGAGAGCAGCGCGTCGCCCGATGCATACTGCGCCAGCACCCTCTCCAGGAAGGCTGCGGCAAGGACCGTGAACTCGATGGGCATGAGCGGCTCGCGCCGTCGCCCGCTCGGGAAGGCCGACAACGCGGTGACCAGCAGGCAGAGCACCACGACCCGCAGTCCTTCAGTACTGCGACGGATCAACTGCTCGACGAGGCTGCTGGGCCACTCGCCGGTCGCGACAGCAGCCGCGACCAGGGCGATGCTGCTCCTGTCGCCGCGCTCCTCGCCGCCATCCGTTTCTCCGGTCAGGCGGTCGACCGCCAGATCGTAACTGACGAAGGTGATCTCGGAGAAGCTGCCGTCGGCGGTGCGATACTGGATCGCGCCGTCGCGAAGGCGAATGACGTAGCCGAGGTCGTCGCGGATGAGCAGGGCCGACTTGGCAATGTAGGTGCGCCGCGGCAGGGCACGCCGGTCGTCGGCGAAAAAGGAGGTGACCTCTCCGTCGCCCCGCCGACCGCCGACGGTGATCGTGACGCCATCCATGATCTCGGCGAAGCGATTGGGCACCAGTGACTTGCCGACCAGATCGGCCGCCACCTGCGCCCGGGCGAGGTTGTACTGCTGGGTTGTGTACGGCTCGACGACATGCGCCACCACCAGGATCGCCACCGCGGCCCCTCCGACATAGATCGCGATGCCGCCAAACAGCGCCGACAGGCGCTGGCTGACATGCAGGATGTGCAACTCGCGTGAGGCCTGCAGCGTGCGCAGGGCCCGCCCCAGCCCGATCGCGACGCAGATGTAGAAGAACGTCATGCCCAGCGGCGGCATGTTGAGCAGGATCTGACCCATCAGCGGGAGAAATCCCTGTCCGCGGACCGACGCGACATCGGCCAGGCGCAGTGTCTGCACGAGGAAGAGAATCGTTAGCCCGACCCCGAAGATCGCGGCAGCCTCGGCGGCAAAAAGTCTAGCAAGGTAATTGCCTGGCCGATTCATCTGGGATCCGGAGTGCAGGTCGATTCGACCGGCGGGCGAAGACGACACACGCCGGATTCTGCCCAGTCACGCCTTGCCTTGGCAAGCCGAACCCGGTGCAGAATGAAGCCGATAGGTGGTTCGCCGGAGAGGTGTTGCGGGATTGACGCGACAGGCCAGAACGCTATCAGTCGTCGTTCCCGCCACCCCGGCGCCCCCCGCAAGGTCACGTCATGCCGCACGAGTTCCATCTCAAGACCGCCAGCCTGAGCCTCAAGGCGACGGGCATCCTGGTGATCTACGTCGCCGAGGATACCGCCCCCACCGGGGGAGCGGCGACGGCATGGCAGGCAACCGGGCTCGACTGGGCCCGAGTCAGCGAAGCGGCGAGGTTTCGCGGCCGGCAGGGGCAGGCGCTCGACATCCTGGTTCCTGCCGGACTCGACGCCGATCGCCTGCTGGTGCTCGGCACGGGAAAGAAGGGACAGGGGGAGAGCCTGTCGGCCTGGGCGGACCGCGGCGGCTCGCTGCTCTCCAAGCTCACGGCGCTGAAGGCGGAGAAGGTCGCGGTTCTGCTCGACGACGAAGCGGCCACGCCCGAGCGCGTGGCCGCGCTCGCCGGGGGAATGCGCCTGCGGCACTACCGCTACGATCGCTACAAGACGCCGAAGAAGGACGAGAGCGGCGAGGGCGGCATAAGCGTGACGCTGCATGTGGCGGGCAAGGCCGCGGTCGACCGTGCGATTGCCGACCGGATGGCGACGGTGAGCGGCACCCTGCTGGCCCGCGACCTGGTCCACCGGCCACCCAACGAACTGGGCACCCTCGAGTTCACTGCCGAGGCCGCAAGGCTTGCGGAACTGGGAGTCGAGGTCGAGGTGCTCGATCGGCCGGCCCTGGCAGCGCTCGGCATGAACGCCCTGCTGGGCGTTGCGCAGGGGTCGGCACGGCCGCCCCGGCTCGTCATCATGCGCTGGCGGGGTGGCAAGGACAAGAGCGCGCCGCTGGCCTTTGTCGGCAAGGGGGTGGTCTTCGACTCGGGCGGGATCTCAATCAAGCCGGGTGCCGGCATGGAGGACATGAAGGGCGACATGGGCGGCGCCGCGGCGGTGACCGGCCTGATGCTGGCACTCGCCACGCGGAAGGCCCCGGTCGACGTCGTCGGCGTCATCGGGCTGGTCGAGAACATGCCATCGGGGACCGCAATGCGACCCGGCGATATCCTCACGGCGATGAGCGGGACCACGATCGAGGTCGTCAACACCGATGCCGAAGGGCGGCTCGTCCTCGCCGACGCGCTCTGGTACACCCAGGACCGCTTCAAGCCGAGAGCGATGATCGACCTCGCCACCCTGACCGGTGCCATCGGCGTGGCACTCGGCAGCGACCATGCTGGGCTGTTTTCCAACAACGACGAACTGGCGGTCCGCCTGATCGCGGCCGGCCTCGACAGCGGGGAAAAGCTCTGGCGGATGCCGATGGGCGCTGCCTACGACAAGCTGATCGAGAGCCGCTTCGCCGACATCAAGAACTCCGGTGGCCGACCGGCTGGCTCGATCACCGCGGCCCAGTTCCTCGCCCGCTTCGTCAACGACGTTCCCTGGGCGCACCTGGATATCGCGGGAGTTGCGCTCGCTTCCCCGCAGACCGAGACCAATGCCAGCTGGAGCTCCGGCTTCGGTGTCGCCTTGCTCGACCGGCTGGTTCGGGATCACTACGAGGCAGGATGACCGAGATCCTCTTCTATCACCTCGAAGGCCAGCCGCTCGAACGGGTCCTGCCGGTGCTCGTCGAAAAGAGCCTCGCGCGGGGATGGAAGGTGGTGGTGGAGACGGGCAGCGAGGAGCGGGCGGAGGTGATCGACGCCCTGCTGTGGACATATCGCGACGATGCGTTCCTGCCCCATGCCCGCGCCGGCGGCGATGCCGACGCGCTGCAGCCCGTGCTGATCACCACCCGGCCGCACAATCCCAATGCGGCGCAGGTCCGCTTCTTCGTCGACCGCGCCGTGCCGCGATCGGGCGAGGGCTACCAGCGCATCGTCTTCGTGTTCTCCGGCCACGACCCGGACGCGGTGACCGAGGCCCGCGCGGCCTGGCGGGCGTTGCGCGACGGCAACGACGTCACCTACTGGCAGCAGGAGTCCGGCCGCTGGGTGAAGAAGGCATAGTCGGCCGCGCCGGAGCGGCCCCCGGGGAGTGATGATGGCGGGTGGCGGAGAAATTTCCCGCCATCTTGATGAACGCGTAAGTGGCTGATGTACAACGGATTTCTCGTGTACTCGCCAAGTTTCGGTCACCTTGCTGAACGGACTTGTCCCCGCCCCGGGGGGAGATCGGACCCCTCAGCCCGGTTCCCAGCCAGCCTCGGCCTGGACGAGCTTCGAGAACTGAAAGCCGGGGGCGACGGTGCAGCCGACCAGCGACCATTCGCCGAGGGTCTGGGCCCGCTGCCATGCGCTGGGTGGAATCACCAGTTGCGGTCGCTCGCCCGCCGCGAGATCCACGCCGAGAGCGTGCTCGGTCACCGTCTTGCCGTCGCGCGAGGTGCGCATCAGCATCGGGGCGCCGCCGTAGAAGTGCCACACCTCCGCCGAATCGACCTTGTGCCAGGCGCCGGCCTGGCCATTGGTCAGCAGGTAGTAGATCAACGTCGAAACCGGCCGGCCGGAGGCATCCGGAGCATCCGCGAAGGTCTGACGGTAGAAGCCGCCTTCGACGTGAGGTTCGAGCGCGAGGAGCCGGATGACCTCCGACGCGGACAGCCGCTTCATGCCTGCGCCCTCTCGGCCGCTTCCAGCGCCTCGCTCTGCATCAGCCAGTTCTCCTCCGCCCGAGCGATCTCGCCTTCGAACCGCGCCTTGTCCTTTCCGAGCAGGATAACCCGCTCCGGGGCGCCGTCATAGGTCCTGGGGTCGGCAAGGAAGGCTTCGACGCGGGCGAGTTCGGTGCGCAGGCGCCCGAGCTTCGCCTCGAGCTCCTTGATCGACTTGCGCAGCGGAGCGACCTCGGCGCGCCGAGCCGCCGCGTCCTGCCGGGCGGCCTTCCGATCGTCGGCAGGGGCAACCGGGGGCGGCGCCTTCCCCGGAGTCTTGCCGTTCGAGTTCGACGTGATCTGACGCTGGTAGGTATCGAGATCCGCATCGAATTCCTCGATCGTGCCGTTCTGCGCGATCCACAGCTTGTCGACGGTGGCGTCGATCAGGTGGCGATCGTGGCTGATGATCAGCACCGCGCCCTGGTAGTCGTTGAGGGCGGCCACCAGCGCATCGCGGCTGTCGATGTCGAGGTGGTTGGTCGGTTCGTCGAGGATCAGCATGCCCGGTCCGCCGAAGGTGATGAGGCCGAGCAGGAGCCGTGCCCGCTCGCCGCCCGAGAGGTTCTTCACCTTGGTGTCCATGCGCGAGGTGGTGAGGCCCATCTGCGCCACGCGCGACCGCCGCCTGGCCTCGCTGTCATAGGGCATCAGCTCGACGACATGCTCGAATGGCGTCTGCTCGGGCTTCAGCTTGTCCAGCTGGTGCTGGGCGAAATAGGCGATCTCGAGGCCCTTGCCCTTGCGCATCTCGCCGCCCATCGGCTTGAGGTCGCCGGACAACAGCTTGGCGAAGGTCGACTTGCCGTTGCCGTTGACGCCGATCAGCGCGATGCGGTCGTCGGGGTCTATCCGGTTGGTGATCTGCCTCAGGATCACCCGGTCGCCATAGCCCACCGAGACGTTGTCGAAGGTGATCATCGGCGAGGCCGGCACCTTCTTGGGATTCGGGAAGGAGAAGGGCAGGGAGGTCTCGTCGAACATCGCAGCCGGGGGCTTGAGCCTGGCGATCATCTTGACGCGCGCCTGCGCCTGCGCGGCCTTGCTGGCCTTGGCCTTGAAGCGATCGACGAACTTCTGCAGGTGGGCGATCTGGTCGAGGGTCTTCTCGCGCGCCTTGTTGTTGAGCTCCATCTGCATGCGGCGCGTCTCTTCGAACGTGTCGTAGGCGCCCTTGTAGAGGGTCAGCTTCCGGTGCTCGAGATGCGCGATCGAGGTGACCGCCTTGTTGAGCAGGTCCCGGTCATGGCTGATCATGAACACCGTGTAGGGGTAGGTCTGGAGGTAGCGCTCCAGCCACAGCGTGCCCTCGAGGTCGAGGTAGTTGGTCGGCTCGTCGAGCAGCAGCAGGTCGGGCTGGCTGAACAGCACCGCGGCCAGCGCCACGCGCATGCGCCAGCCGCCGGAGAGCTCCGCGGTCGGCGCCAGCTGCCGGTCCTTCTCGAAGCCGAGGCCCTTGAGGATGGTCGAGGCCCGCGCCTCGGCGGTATGGGCGTCGATCTCGGCGAGCCGGGTATGGATGTCGCCGATCCGATGCGGATCGGTGGCGACCTCGGCCTCGGCCAGCAGCGCCGTGCGCTCCCTGTCGGCCGCGAGCACGACGTCGAGCACGCTGCTGCCGCCCGCCGGCGCCTCCTGGGCCACGGCGCCGATGCGCGCCTTGCGGTTGACCTCGATGGTGCCGCCCTCGGGCGCCAGGTGGCCCTGGATCAGGTGGAACAGCGTCGTCTTGCCGGTGCCGTTCTTGCCGACGAAGCCGGTCTTGGACCCATCCGGCAGCACGAGGGAGGCCTCCTCGAAGAGGGGGCGTCCCTGGATGCGATAGGTGAGGTTGGTGATGGTCAGCATGGCCTTGCGCCCTCCGCCCGGGCGGAGGACCGTGTATTGAACCGTTCATTGTTGCTGGTGCCAATAGAGCGAACCGGCAGACAAGTCCAACTCTGAACCCGCCGGCGATGCACTCCGCCGCCCTAAGCCCCATCAGCCTTCTGGTCGGTCGGGGGCCGAGTCCCGGGCTGCACGTGCCGTGGGCTAGAGACAGCCGACGGAGGCCTTCCTGAGGGCGTCTCCGGCACCTTCGGCGGAAAAGCTGAAAGTCTTGTCGTAGAACTGGACGAAAATGCGGTCCTCCGCTCCGACGATGCCGTTGAATAGCGGCACGGCGCCATCCTCAGATATGCCGTAGTAGGTGAACACGTAGCCGTCGCGCTCCTGAAAGACCCCGGTTACGATTTGAGGGACGCCGTCGATGACAAACTCGGTTGGCACGTCCGGTGCGTACCCGGCCTCGGGGTCATACTTGTCTTCGGTCTGGATGTGAAAGCCGTCGATCTGCCAGACGCTATCACATTCGTAGCCGAGCAATACATTGGCGCTGCCGTCGACCCACTGATAGGCCCCGAGCCAGGTGTCGTCCGCTTCGAAAACCCACGGACCTGCGATGGCGCCTGAGACCTTGCCGATCAGCAGCGCCGCAGCGAGCAACAACCTCATCCTGGTCCCCCAAACGGCGCCACCTTGCGCCATCCGTCTCGCTGGCCGTGTCGCCACACCGAGCGCGTGCAAGCAGGACCTTGAACAAATTCTACCCGACTTGCGCCCGTCCCAGCTTGTGGTAGAAGGCCGCACCCCAATTCAGACCACCCCAAGGACCACGCACATGGCCATCGAGCGCACCTTCTCCATCATCAAGCCCGATGCGGTTCGCCGTAACCTCATCGGCAAGATCCTCACCAAGTTCGAGGACGCCGGCCTCAAGCCCGTCGCGATGAAGAAGATCCACATGACCCGGTCCCAGGCCGAGGGCTTCTATGCCGTGCACAAGGCACGCCCGTTCTTCGGCGAACTGGTCGAGCAGATGATCGCGTCGCCGGTCATCGTGCAGGTGCTCGAGGGGGAGAACGCGGTCCTCAAGAACCGCGAGATCATGGGCGCCACCAACCCGGCCAACGCCGCGCCCGGCACCATCCGCAAGGAATTCGCGCTCAACATGGGCGAGAACTCCGTGCACGGCTCGGACAGCCCCGAGAACGCCGCCATCGAGATCAAGTTCTTCTTCTCCGACGACGAGATCGTCGGCTGAACCGGCCGCCTGATACGCATTCCGAGGGCCGCCTCCGGGCGGCCCTTTTGTTTTGCCGATCGGGGCAGCGGCCGCCTTTCTTCCCTCCTCGTGGGAAGAGGCGGCGCGAGGCGCCCGACGAGGTTTTGGCGCCGCCCGCGAGGCCCGATCCGAGCGCAACGAGGAGCGACGTCTCCTCCCCCGCCCGTCGGTCGCCCTCTCCCTTGCGGGGAGAGGGAAGAAAGAGAGAACCGTGACCCTGCCCGAGACGATCCACCCCGCACTTGCCGCCGCGCTCGCCGAACGCGGCTACGACACGCTGACGCCGGTACAGCTCGACGTCCTGGCGCCGGAGGCGGCCGATCGCGACCTGCTGGTTTCGGCGCAAACCGGCTCGGGCAAGACCGTCGCGTTCGGCATGGCCCTGGCGCCGACGCTGCTCGGCACGGACCTGAGGCTCGGTCCCGCCGCGACCCCTCTCGCGCTCCTCATCGCGCCGACCCGGGAACTGGCGCTGCAGGTGCAACGCGAACTGCAGTGGCTCTATGCCGGCACCGGTGCGCAGATCGCGGCCGGCGTCGGCGGCATGGACATCCGCACCGAGCGCCGGGCGCTGGAGCGCGGCGCCCACATCGTCGTCGGCACCCCCGGGCGGCTTCGCGATCACATCACCAAGGGTGCGCTCGCCCTCGGGCTGGTTCGCGCCGTCGTGCTGGACGAGGCCGACGAGATGCTCGACCTCGGTTTCCGCGAGGACCTCGAGTTCATCCTGCACTCCGCGCCCGCGACCCGGCGCACCCTGATGTTCTCGGCCACCGTGCCGCGCGAGATCGCCGATCTCGCCAAGACCTTCCAGCGCGACGCGCTGCGCCTGGTCGCCTCCGGTGCCGGCGAGCAGCATGCCGACATCGAGTATGTCCAGATCGTCGTGCGCAACGACGAGAAGGAACACGCCGTCATCAACATGCTGCTGTTCAACGACACGTCGAACACCATCGTGTTCTGCCACACGCGGGAATCGGTGAAGCACCTGACGGCCCGCCTCGCCAACCGCGGCTTCGCGGTGGTCGCCCTCTCCGGCGAACTGACGCAGGCCGAGCGAACGAGCGCGCTGCAGGCGATGCGTGACGGACGCGCCCGCGTCTGCGTGGCGACCGACGTCGCGGCGCGCGGCATCGACCTGCCGAACCTCGATCTGGTCATCCACGCCGACATCCCCTCGAGCCCCGAGACCCTGCTGCACCGCTCGGGCCGCACCGGCCGGGCAGGGCGCAAGGGCATGTGCGCCCTGATCGTGCCGATGCACCGGCGCAGCGCGGCCACGCGCGTGCTCCGCGCTGCCGGGCTCGAGGCGACCCTGCGCGGCGCTCCGACCATCGGCGAGATCGACCGCCGCAATCGCGAACGGATCCTCGCCGCCGCGATCGAGACGACGCCGCCCGACGAGAGGGAGGCGGCGTTTGTCGCCGAACTGCTCGCGCGGCTGACCCCGGAACAACTGGCGGCGGCCTACCTTCGGCGCGAGCTCGCCGCCCGTCCCGCCCCGGAGGAGGTGTCGGACCAGCCGGTTCACGCCCTTGCCGAGAAGGCGCCGCGGCGCGACAGGCGCTTCGCCGAGGACGAGGGCATGCCGCGCGGCAAGCCGGAGCCGATGGTGGGCGGACAGTGGTTCACGCTGTCGCTCGGCCGCAACCGCCGCGCCGACCCCAAATGGCTGCTTCCGATGATCTGCAAGGCCGGCGACGTCACCAAGCGCGACGTCGGCTCCATCAAGATCCTCGACAACGAGACGAGGTTCGAGATCTCCGCGCAGCGGGCGGAGGCCTTCGCTGCGGCCATCGCGCGCTCCGGCGGCAGCATCGAGAACGGCATCACCATCGCGGCGGCAGGCCCGTCGCCCGCCGCCGGCAGGCGCTTCGGCCGCGACGACGCGCCGAACCGGCCGCTCAGGCCGCCGGCTCACGCGAAGCCGCGCGCCGACGACGGCCCGCGCTACAAGATACGCACCGACAAGGGCGCCAAGCTCGAGAGCCGGCCGGCCCGCGAGCTGACGCCGCCCGTCACCGATCCGGCTCCCGGGCGACCGGCCAGGAAATCCAAGGGCAACCCCAAGGACAAGGGCAAGCCGAAGCCCAGGAACCGCGACGGGCACCGGCCGACCGCCGCTGCCGGCGCCGGGCCGCGCAAGAAAGCCAAGCGCTACGATCCCCTGGGTTGACCGGTCCCTGGTCCCGTCGCATCCTCCGGCCAGCAGGGGGAGGACCGTGATGCCTTACGTCAATGTGAGACTGCTCGACACCGGCGTCACGCCGGAGCAGAAGGACGAGGTGATCAGGCGGATCACCGACACGCTGGTCGAGGTACTCGGCAAGGACCCTGCCTCGACCTTCGTGGTGATCGACGAGGTCCCGGCGGAGAACTGGGGCATGGGCGGGGCGTCCATGGCCACCAATTTCCGGCGCAAGGGCCGCTGATCGTGCCCGAAATCCTCGTTCACGTCGTCGAGGGCCGCTCTGCGGAGGCCAAGAAGGCGCTGATGCGGGACATCACCGACGCGGTGGTCAGGCACTTCGCCGTGCCGCCGGAGCGTGTCGTGGTGCAGATCGTCGAAAGCCCGCGCGACAGCAAGTCGCGCGGCGGCGTGCCGTTCAGCGAGATGTAGCCGGTTCACGCCACGGGCGGCGCGAAATGCGACCCGAGGAAGTACGGCCAGACGATGATCCCCAGCAGGCCCATCCAGAACTCGAGCCGCAGAAACCCGATCGTGAACAGCCAGCCGATGAACCACAGCGCACCCAGCGAGGTGTGCTGGGTGACCCTGATGCGATCGTTCTCCATCTCAGTCTCCTCGTTTCGATGCCGCGCCGCACCTTGCTCCCGCGGCCCCGCGGAGTCTTGATCTGCGACAAAGGACGGGCATCGGGATCGCCGGCTACCTGATGGCGCCCTGGGTCAGCCCGCGCACAAAGAAGCGGCCACCCAGCAGGTAGATGAGGAGCGGCGGCAGCGCCGCCATCAGCACCGTCGCGCTCGAGCCGCCGAGCCCGACCGACATCAGCGCCGCGGTGATCGGCTGCTCGTCGCCGGCGGTGAAGACCATGCCGAACAGGTACTCGTTCCAGATCATGGTGAACTGCCAGATCACCGTGACGATCAGGATCGGCGGCGAAAGCGGCAGGACGACCCGCACGAAGATGCGCCAGAAGCCGGCCCCGTCGATGCGGGCCGCCTTGATCAGGTCATCGGGCAGGGCGACGTAGAAGTTGCGGCAGAACAGCGTCGCGAAAGAAATGCCCTGGATCGAGTGAATGAGGATCAGCCCATAGACCGAGTTGGCGAGCCCCAGCTGTCCCATGATCCAGGCCCAGGGAAGCAGCGTGATCTGTCCGGGCATGAACACTCCGCACAGGATCAGGCCGAAGACCAGTTCCGAGCCGCGGAAGCGCCACTTCGACAGGATGTAGCCGTTGATCGCCCCGAGCGCGGTAGAAATCAGCGTGGCGGGAATCGTCAGCCTGAGCGAGTTGATGAAGTTCGGCGCCACCCCCTCGCAGCGGCCGGAGACGCAGGCGCTGGTCCAGCTGCTCACCCACGGCTCGAAGGTGAAGCTGTTGGGCAGCGCGATATAGCCGTGTCGGGCGAGATCGGGATAGGTGCGGAAGGCGTTGAACAGCAGCATCACGCCGGGGAACATGTAGATCAGCGCGAAGGCCGCGAGCAGGCCATAGACCAGCACCCGGCCGGCGACCGAAGCCGTTCCGGCGTGCGTCCGAGTGCTTCGGTCGCGTCGCGATCTCCGCGCCGGGGCTGACAAGGTGTCGTCGATGGTCAATCTCCCGTCGGGCGTCGGAAGGGGCGGGCCGGACCCGCCCGCGCCCTCGTCAGGTCAGTATCGGTGCTGGCCTAGCGCGGACTGCTCGGCCGCGATCCGGTCGATCAGGCCGTCGAGCTCCGCCGCGTCCGCGGCCGGCTGGGTGAGTCGCTGCTTCAGGAAACGGATCGGCTCGGCCAGCACCTCGTCCAGGTCCTCCGAGCAGGTGAAGTCGCCGGCCACCCGCTTGACCTTCGAGTTGTCGAACAGCGCCGCCCAGCTCTTGTCGCCGAGCAGCGGCCCGGCCCAGTCCGGCCGGTAGCGGACCAGGGTATCGGTCGGCACGTGCACGATCGGTGCCGAGGCGCCGATGCCGCGGGCGATCGCTGAATAGATGGCGTCCCAGGTGTAGGCGCGGTCGGAGGTGATGTGGAAATCCTCCCCGAGTGCCGCGCGCTTGCCGAACAGGCCGACGAAGGGCACCGCGAAGTCCGCCGAGCGGGTCAGCGTCCAGGGTGTCGTGCCGTCGCCGGCGACGATCACCGGCTTTCCCGCCAGCATGCGGCGCGGGATCACGTCGCCCTCGCCCACCATGGTGGGCAGCCCGGTGCGCACGGTGTGGCTCGGCCGCACGATGGTCCAGTCGAGGCCGGTCGCGGCCCTGAGCAGGGTCTCGCAGGCGATCTTGGCCTGGCTGTACGGCCAGTAGGGGTTCACCGTCGGCGTCCGCTCGGTGATCACGTAGTGCCGCGCCGGCTTCTCGTAGACCGATGCCGAGGAGATGAACACATATTGTCCGGTCTTCCCGGCAAAGGTGGCGATGTCCTGCGCCATCTGCTCGGGCGTGAACACCATGAACTGGCAGACGACGTCGAAGCGGCGATCACCCAGTCCCCGATAGGTCGCGGCATCGGACATGTCGCCCACGATGGAGGTCACGCCCGCGGGGAGCGCGGCTTCGCGCCGGCCGCGGTTGAAGACGCTGACCGAGTGTCCCGCGGCGGCGGCGCGTTCGACGCAGGGCAGGGAGATCTGCCCGGTTCCTCCGATGAAGAGCACTGAAGCCATGGTTGGTTACCTCCATCGGAAACGGCGCGGACTGCGTGCCTGTCAGTCACGCCGGGGGCGATCCCTGACCGTGGCAGCATGCCGTACGGCACTGCAATATGCATCTGCCCGATCCCGGAGCAACGATTCGCCGCAGTCTACTTGCATCACATTGGGCCGAAATGCCTTGATGGAGGGATCAAATCACATTACCCTCATTGCACATTGAGGAGCCACTCCGGATGAATTTGCGTAAGCTTGGTACAATTGGTGGTTTCGTTCTCGTCTCGTTGTTTTCGGCGACGACGGGACCGGCGTTCGCTCAGCAGGAATGTACGTGTGTGCTGCCGGCTTCGGCAGGACCGGTCGGCAACATATCGCGGGCCAGTTCCGACGTCTTCCACACGGGCGCCCAGGGGCGCGAGGCGGCGGCGGCTGGTCTGCAGCTCGCGACGGGGTCGGTGGTGACGACCGGCGCGGTTGCCAGCGCCGACATCGACCTCGGTGCGTCGTGCAAGTTCGCGCTCGGCGGGTCGATGCGGATGCAGATCACGACGATTGACGCGGGCCTTTGCGTGCAGGTCTTCGACGAGAGTGTCCCGGTTCCCGTGCCGGAGTCGTCCGCGGGCGTCATCCTGGCCGGCGCCGCGGGTGGCGGCGTGCTGTTGTCGCTGGGGCTGCTGCAATCGGTCAGCCAGTAGCGGGCTCCGTGTTGGGGTCGGTGTTAGCCGGGGCGCCTGCGGGCGCCCTTTGTGCTTCGGCCGATCCGAGAATCCGCCGGGTAGGGCTTTGATCGATCTGCATTGTCATCTGCTGCCTGGGATCGACGACGGGTCGCCGGATCTGGCCACGTCGCTGTCCATGGCGCGGATGGCCGTGGCGGACGGCATCACGCATGTGGCCTGCACTCCACACATCACCCCCGGCGTCTATGCCAATACCGGCCCCGACATCGCGGCCCGCACGGCCGACCTTTCGGCAAGGCTGGCCGCCGAGGGGATCGAACTCGCCCTGTGGGTCGGTGCCGACGTGCATGTCGACCCGCAGCTCGTGGCCAAGCTGGCGCAGGGCGTCATCCCTACGCTCGGCAATTCCCGCTACTTCCTGCTCGAGCCCCCGCATCACGTCGTCCCGCCGCGACTGCCGGCACTCGTCGAGGGCCTGGTCGCCGCCGCATACCTGCCCATCATCACCCACCCCGAGCGGCTGCAGTGGATCGAGTCGCACTATGACCTGGTGCAGCGGCTGGTACGGGCGGGCGCCCTGATCCAGCTGACTGCCGGGTCGATCACCGGAGGCTTCGGCAAGCGACCCCTCTACTGGTCGGAGCGGATGCTGGACGAAGGCATCGTCGATTTCGTCGCGACCGATGCGCACAATGTCAGCGGTCGTCCGCCGATCCTGTCGGCGGCGCGAGATCGGCTCATCCAGAGGGTCGGAGAGGCGGAGGCGATGGAAATGGTCTACAATCGACCCGCGCGCGTGCTCCGGAACGAGGCCATGCCGGCACGGGCGCAGCTAATTGCGCCACAAGTTGGTGCCAGAGAAGATCAGGGGCCACGGTGGGTGAAGGGTATTCTGAACAAGTTGCGCGGCGGGAAATGAAGACCGGAAACCTCCTATTGCTCGCGGCGCTGCTCGCCGTGACTTCAGTCGCGCTTGGCGCCTGCGCTTCGGCGAGCATCAGCAGTGCGGGCTATGCCCCCCGCCAGCAGGCGAATGCCGACCTGTCGGACGGCGCCGGATCGCTGAAGGTCGTGCCGCAGCTGCCGCCGCCGGCCGCGGCCCAAGGCGGTGGCCAGGTGGTGCGGGTCGGCGACACGGTCAAGGTCGACGTCTTCGGCGTGGACGAACTGGACCGCGAGGCGCAGGTGGATGCCACCGGCAAGGTGACGCTGCCGCTGGTCGGCAGCATCGCCGCGGCCGGACAGACGGTCGAGGCGCTGCAGGTGCAGGTGACGCGGCTCTACGGCAGCCGCTATCTGCAAAACCCCGAGCTCACCCTGACACTCGAACAGACCGTTACCCTCGACGGCGAGTTCAGAAAGGCCGGTCTCTACCCGGTCAGCGGCAACTCGACCCTGCTGCGCGTGGTTGCGGCCGCCGGAAACTTCACCGATATTGGCGATCCCAGCAACGTGTTCGTCTATCGCACCATTGATGGGCAGGACTATGTGGCGCAATACAGTGTGGCCGAGATCAGGGCGGGACGCCGTGCCGATGCTCCGATCTATGGGGGGGACGTGGTCGTGGCCTTTCCGTCTGGCATGAAGGTGCTTGGATCGAACCTGAGTTCCGCACTGGGCCTCGCACGCAGTGCGACCAGCCTGCTCTAGACGCATGACGCTACCCTGCCGGAAAGCCGCCGATGCTCGATCGCAATGACCGCAATCTGCCCTGGCAGGCACCACAAGGCGGTGCCGTCGCCCAGCGCTATAGCGGCGCGGGATGGGACGGCTACGGTCCGGAGGCCGAGCCGGTCGACGAGCCCTTCGATCCGCTGAAGCTGCTCTGGCTGCTGGTCCGTTACCGTTGGCTGATCGCCGCGATGCTGGGCGCGGGGCTCGTGCTGGGCGTCGTGGTGACGCTGATGCAGTCGCCGAAATACGCGGCGACCGCGCGCATCGAGATCATGGTGCCGACGGCGCGCATCCTGCAGGACATGGATGTCGTGGCGCAATCGAGCGACATCCGGACCTTCGAGACGGCCAAGGAAAAGCTCAAGAGCCGCGACCTGGCGCGCCGGGTGGTGCTCGAACTGAATCTCGCCAACAATGGCCGGTTCCTGTTTCCCCAGCCGGACTTCGCCATCGGCAACATCTTCGCGCGGGTCTTCGGGGCTCCGGCGCAGCCACCGCTCGAGTCGTTCGAACTCGAGCAGCGCGAGGCACTCGCCATCGAGCGACTGCTCAAGGACCTGTCGGTGAACCTGCTGCGCGGCACCAGTCTGCTCGAGGTGCGCTTCGCCGACAACGATCCGCAGCAGGCCAGCACGGTCGCCAACCAGGTGGTCCGCAGCTACATGGATCAGCAGGTCGATCGCTCGATCGAAACCTCGGAACTGGCGCAGCAGTTCATCAACGAGCAGGTCGCCGACACCAAGTCCAAGCTGGAGGCGGCCGAGGCGAAGCTGGTCGCCTATTCCAAGGAGCAGCAACTGGGCGCCGCCGGCGAGGATGGGTCGCTGATCGCCGCCAGCATCACCGCGATCAACAATGCCATGGCCACGGCCGTTCAGTCCCGGCTCGAGAACGAGCGCCTCGTGGCCCAGATCGAGGCGGGAAAGGCCGCCGAACTGAAGCAGGTGCTCGACAGCGAGGCGATCCAGGCCACGCGCGAGAAACTGGCCAACCTACGGGCCGAGTACCAGCAGAAGCGGGGCACGTTCAAGCCCGAGTTCCCCGACATGCAGCGGCTCGCCGCGCAGATCGCCGAGTTCGAGCGCCAACTGCAGAGCGAGGTGGACGTCATCGCCAACTCGATCCGGCTGGCCTACGAGACATCGATCCAGGAAGAGCGGGACCTGCTGAACAAGCTCAGCGAACTGGATGCCGAGCAGGTCGCCTTCCGCGACAAGAACATCCAGTACACGATCCTGAAACGGGACGTGGAATCCTACCGGGCCCAGTACCAGAGCCTGATCGACAAGCGCAACGAACTCGGCGTCGTCGGGGATCTGCGGCGGGCCAATGTCGACGTCGTCGATTTCGCCGTCGTTCCGAAATCCCCGTTCGAGCCCAGCCTGCTGCGCAACCTGCTGCTGTTCCTCGCCGCGGCCGCCGCCGGCAGCGCGGCGACCGTCTATGTCCTCGAACTGCTCAACAACAAGTTCAGCGTGCCGGACCAGATCGAGTCGGAGCTGAAGCTGCCCGTGCTCGGCATCATCCCCAAGGCCGAGGGTGAAAAGCTCGCCGAGGGGCTGGCCGATCCCCGCTCGGCCATTTCCGAGGCCTATCGGTCCCTGCGCACCTCCCTGCAGTTCTCGGGAACCGACGGCGCCCCGCAGACGCTGCTGGTCACCAGTTCCGAACCGGGCGAGTCGAAGTCGACCACCGCCTACAAGCTGGCCGAGGAATTCGCGGCGATCGGCAACAAGGTGCTGCTGATCGACTGCGATCTCCGCCGGCCGAGCCTGCACCGCATGTTCAAGGTCGACAACGCGATGGGGCTGAGCAACCTGCTGACCAACACGGTGGAGCAGGCGGAGGTGCCGCGGCTGTTCCACCGTTCGGCCCAGCATCCGAGCCTCGTCTTCCTCGCCACCGGCCCGATGGTGCCGAACCCTGCGGACCTGCTGTCCTCCGCGCGCATGGGCGCGGTGCTGCGCGGCTGCATGAAGGGCTACGACATGGTGATCCTCGACGGTCCGCCGGTGATCGGACTGTCGGATGCGCTGATCCTGTCGCGTCTGGCCGAGGCGACGATGCTGGTGGTCGCGGCGCATCAGACTGCCCGCAAGTCCGCCCGGGCCGCGTTGAAGCGGCTGTCGTCGACCGGCGGCAACATCGTCGGCGCCATGCTGGGCAAGCTGGACGTCGAGCGCATCGAGTACAGCTATTCCTACCGCTACATGTATGAAGGCTATTATGCATATGGCGCCGAAGCGCAGCTCGCCATCGAAGAGGGCGGCTCCGGCACGGCCCCTTCGCGTCAGGGCCGGAGCCGCAATGCTCTGGCTCGCCTCTATCATCGGCATCTGCGCCCTCTGTTTGAACGTGGCTAGCCGGACCAGCGAGACCACGGATCCCGGTCTCGCCCTGGCCCTCAACCCATTCAACATGGAGGCGCGTGTCAATGTGGTGACGGCCGCCCTCAATTCGGGGGCCTCGCCGGACGTGGATGGCCTGTCCGCACTTGCCGAGGATGCCGTCCGGCTGTCGCGCGCCGATGCCCGCGGCTACAGCCTGCTGGGGGCGGTGCGGGAGCGGGCCGGCGACACCGCTGCCGCCGAAGCGCTCTACCGCCATGCCCTGGGTCACTCCAAGACCGAGCTGCATGCCCTGCTCAGGATCGCGCAGCTTCACCTCTCCCGGTCCGACGTGGCCGGCGCCCTCGACGCCGTCGACCTGATCCTGCGCCGCTGGCCGGACTACTGGCAGCAGGTCGAGCCGATCTTCGTGTCTGCCGCGGCCGATGCCAGATCGGCCGCCGGCCTCGCCGACAAGCTCGACACCTTGCCGCCATGGCGGGCGCGGGCGATCGCGGTGCTGAGCCGGGTTCCGTCGGCCCTGGGCTTTGTCCGGGACCTGATCGCGAGCGCTCCGGAACACGTTCGGGCGGCGCCGGGCTGGAGCACGGACCGCGATACCGTGATCGGAGCGCTCGCCTCCGCAAAGGCCTATGGCGATGCCTACGGCCTGTTTCTGTCGAGCCTGCGCGGCAAGGAAGCGGAACTGGCCGCCTATGTCTTCGATGGCGGCTTCACGCAGCCGCCGAGCCGGAGCTTCTTTGGCTGGCGCGTGAACCGCACCGGGGCGACGGACATCAGCCTCGGACCCGGAGGGGCAGGGGGCAGCGGTCTGCGGGTGAGGTTCCTCGATTCGCCGGCGCGGCCCGGCATGGTGAGCCAGAACCTGCTGCTGCCGTTCGGGCGCTACAGGTTGGCGCTCGTGGCGTCGAGCCAGGCGGTCGGCGCGCCCAAGGGGCTGTTCTGGCGCCTGCGCTGCGGCGAGGGCCAGCATCTTGCCCGGCTCGACGTGCCGCAGGGCAACGCCGCCTCGGACCGTCTCGAGGTCGAGTTCGAGGTGCCGGCGACCGGCTGCGGCGTGCAGAGCCTGAGCCTCGACACCGAGGTGCTCACCGACAGCTGGCGGGATCGCTATCAGGGAGAGGCGCGATTCACCGACATCGTCATCACGCGGCTCTAGGGCAGGCAGCACCCGGTGAACTCGACCTGCGGCCGGCCGCGGTCGGACTGCTGTTGATCCTCGCCCTGCTGATCGGCGGCAGCTCGGTGCGCGGGGTGCCCAGCAATTTCGTGGTGCAGGTCGCCGTCCTCGCCCTGGCCCCGGCTCTCGTCGACTGGCGGCGGCCGAGCGGCTACTGGCCCGTCGTCAGCCTGCTGCCGCTCGCCGTGCTCGCCCTCCTCCTGCTGCAATTGCTGCCGCTCGGCGGGCTGCTCGGTTCCGTCGGAACGGTCGATCCCGGTATCTCGCTGCCGGCCCCGCTGGCCCTGACCGTCGACTGGTGGCGCAGCGCCGAGGCCCTGCTGTTCGTGCTGCCGCTCGCCGTGCTGTTCGTCGCGCTGGGGCGGTTCACCGTGAACGACTTCAACCGCCTGCTGCCCTTCCTCTATCTGGGGCTGCTGTTCAACGTGGTCTTCGGGTTGGTGCAGTTCGCCGCGCGGACCGGCATCAGTCCAGGCTATCTGCCCTACCAGACGGCCGCCGGATTCTTCGCCAACCAGAACCACTTCGCGACGCTGATGTTCGTCGGCATTCCGCTGGTGATCTACCAGTTCGTCGCGGTCAGGCGGCCGATGCTGTCGCTCGTGGCGGTGGCCGTGATCGTCCTTGCCAGTTTCGCGACCCGATCGGTGGCCGGCGCGGTGCTGTCGATCGGTGCGGCGCTGGTCTCCTATGCGCTGGTCGTTCCGCTACGGACGCGCTGGCGGATCGCCCTGCTCGGCGCCGCGGCGGCCGGGGCGGTGGCGCTGTCGTTCAACCCCGGCAATGTGCTGGAGTTCCGGGCGGACGATCCGCTCGATCGGCTGGCGATCTGGAGGACCACGGCATCCGCGATCCCGGCCTATCTGCCCTTCGGCTCGGGCGCTGGAAGCTTCGAACTGGTCTACCCGCGATTTGAGGCGGCCGCGGACGTTCGGTACGCGTTCATCAACCATGCCCACAACGAGTATCTCGAACTGCTTCTCGAGGGTGGCCTGCCCGCCGCGCTGCTGATGGCGGCCGGTGTGGTGCTGATCGGCTGGGCCATGTGGCGCCGCCCCAGGACCCCGCTCCGCTGGGCGGCATTCTGCGGACTGCTCTTCATCCTGGCGCACAGTTTTGTCGACTACCCGCTACGCACACCCGCACTGGCGCTGATCTTCGTGGTGCTCAGCGCAATCGTATTTAGTCATCACTCGGAACATAAGACATCTGCACAATCGCCCCGACAATTGTCGTAAGGGTGCCGAAGAGCGGACTAGTCGGATTGCGCAGTTGATCTGCGCTGCCTCAGATGCTCTTAGTAGCGGTGGGAGTCGGTGATCCTTGGTCGGTTCGCCATACAAATGCTGTTGTTGACCGCCTTACTGGCTTCTCGTTGCACGGCCGAGTGACTCGCGGGACGGTGGCCGGAGACGCACGGTACCCTGGCTGATTGCCGCCCACCCGCGGTTTCCGGCCGGCTGGATATGGGAAGTGTCGGGACGTGGACGGTGCGCCGCTTGTGTTGAGTTCAGCCACCAGGGGCAGCTGGGTCAGCCAGCTGGGGGCGCTTCGCTATCAGTACCTTGGCGCGCTTCTCGTCGGCATCGCGCTGCCCGTGAGCCTGCGCTGGGGGGGTGAGATCGACGGCTGGCTGCTGCCGGTACAGCTCAACACCACCATCGCCTCCAGCCTCGCCATCCTGCTGGGGCTTCTGGGCCTGCGCCAGATCGGCGCCCTGCCGGGCGCCCGCGAAAGCTACTATCTCGTCCCGGTCATGCTGGCGAGCTTCGCCGTCGTGCTGGTGGCGATGCTGTTCGGCCGCATCGAGTACAACCGCTATCTGTTTCCATCGAGCTTCGTGCTCTCCGTCGCCTGGGTCTTCGTCACCCAGTCGATGTCGGCGCAGCACCGCGTCCCGGTCTTCGCCGTCGTCCCCGGGGGCAGGGCGGACAGGATAACCAGCGTCCCGGATGCCGTCTGGAAGCCGCTGGAACGCCCGCAACTGCCGGCCACCCGGTTGACCGGGGTGGTCGCCGATCTCACGGCGGACCTGCCGGACGAGTGGGAGCGCTTCATTGCCGACTGCACCCTGTCCGGCGTGCGCGTCTTCCCCGTCAAGCAGGTGCAGGAGGCGCTGACCGGGCGCGTCGAGATCGAGCACCTGTCGGAGAACACCCTGGGTTCGCTCAACCCCGACGCGCTGTACGTCAAGATCAAGCAGGGCATCGACTGGATCGGAGCGCTGGTGGCCCTGATACTGCTCACGCCCGCCCTGATCCTCGTCGGGCTCTGGATCCGCCTCGACAGTCCGGGGCCCGCGCTGTTCCGGCAGACCCGCATCGGCTTTCGGGGCAGGCCCTTCACCGTCTACAAGTTCAGGACCATGGTGGTCGACACGAGTTGCCCGCCCGACGTCAGGAAGGCCGCCATGACCGAGCATGGCGATCCCCGCATCACGCGGGCCGGCCGGCTGCTCCGCCGAACGCGCATCGACGAGTTGCCGCAGCTGCTCAACATCCTGCGCGGCGAGATGAGCTGGATCGGGCCGCGCCCGGAGGCCGAGGCGCTTTCGGCCTGGTATGAGAAGGAGCTGCCCTACTACCGCTACCGCCATATCGTCAGGCCCGGGATCTCCGGCTGGGCCCAGGTCAACCAGGGGCACGTTCACCAGGTGGACGACGTGCACGAGAAGCTCCACTACGACTTCTACTACATCAAGAACTTCTCGCCCTGGCTCGACGCGCTGATCCTGCTGCGCACCTTTCGGACCCTGCTCACCGGGTTCGGAGCGAAGTGAGATCTTGATGCGCGCCCAGCCAGGCAGCCTGTGGGCCTCCGTGGGGGAGGGCGGCGTCGGGCGTGCCGCCTGGTCAGGTCGCCCGGTGTGCCGTCGGGCTCGCGTTGCGAAGAGCCCCCATCCCGACCTTGTGCATGGCGCAGGACGCCGGCCGGGGCGCGTTCGCTCCTCCTGGCCGACCGACAACGCCACGGTGCGCCCGCGCGACATGGCGGGTCCGGCACGGTGATGTCGACCAGATCCGCGCCGCCGGCCGGCGGCCAGCGCTGGTATGCCGTGGCCCTGCAGCCTCACGCCGATGCGCTGGCGCGCGACCAGCTCGGGCGGCAGGGGTTTCACGTCTATGCGCCGATGCTGGTCCGAACGGTGCGTCACGCACGGCAGTTCCGGACCAGGGAGGCGCCGCTGTTTCCGGGTTACCTGTTCGTGCGCCTCGATCTCGCCGAGGCGCGCTGGCGCTCCGTGAACGGAACGCGCGGCGTCCGGCGGTTTCTGATGGCCGGCGACCGACCGGCCCCGGTGCCCGACCAGGTGATTGCGGCGCTCCGTGGGGAGGGGGCGGCGGAGATTTCGCCGGGCGGCGCCATCGAGATCGTGGCGGGGCCACTGGCCGGACTGCGGGGGCGGCTCGAGCGGCTCGACAATGCCGCCCGGGTTGCCGTGTTGATCGAACTGCTCCAAGGTCCGCTTACGGTAACCCTGCCGCGTGAGTCCGTCCGTTCGACGACATAGGCGGCGGCGTCCCCGCGACGCCATCGGCAGGTCCGCACTCCGGGGTTTTCACCCGGAGTGCGGTAGCATTGGAAGCGGCGTTATCGAACATCCCTTGGCCGGCGCGGGATTTGGCGGGATTGGGCGGGATTGCGTGGGATGGCGGAACTTCGGGCCCGAGCGACCGGGTCCCGGTTCCGGGTAGGAACAGGACTAACGACTTGAACCTCGACGAGAAGACGATTGCGGTGATCGGCCTCGGCTATGTGGGGCTGCCGCTCGCCCTCGCCTTCGGCGCCATCCGCCCGGTGATCGGCTTCGACATCAAGGTGGAGCGCATCGCGGCGCTTCGCCGCGGCGAGGACACAACGCTCGAGGCCACGGCCGAGGAGTTCGCGGCGGCGGGGCGACTCACCTTCACCAGCGATGCCGAAGACCTGAGGCAGTGCGGCGTGTTCATCGTCACCGTGCCGACGCCCATCGACAAGGCCAACCGGCCGGACCTGACGCCTCTGGTCCGCGCCTCCGAGACGGTCGGACGGGTCCTCTCCCCGGGTGGGGTCGTCATCTTCGAGTCGACCGTCTATCCGGGCTGCACGGAGGAGATCTGCGCGCCGATCATCGCGCGCGAATCCGGCCTCGTGCTCAACCGCGACTTCTTCCTCGGCTATAGCCCCGAGCGCATCAATCCCGGCGATCGGGAACACCGGCTCGCCACCATCACCAAGGTGACGAGCGGCTCGACCCCGGAGGCGGCCGAGGCCATCGACCGCCTCTACGCCGCAATCGTGACGGCAGGCACGCACCGGGCCTCCTCGATCGCCGTGGCGGAGGCCGCCAAGGTGATCGAGAACACCCAGCGCGACCTCAACATCGCGCTGATGAACGAGCTCTCGCTGATCTTCGGCCGGCTCGGCATCGATACGTCCGAAGTGCTCGCGGCGGCCTCAACGAAGTGGAATTTCCTCCGCTTTTCGCCCGGCCTCGTCGGTGGCCACTGCATCGGTGTCGATCCCTACTACCTCACGCACAAGGCGCAGGAACTGGGCTACCACCCCGAAGTGATCCTCGCCGGCCGCCGCATCAATGACGGCATGGGGACGCACGCCGCCGACCAGACGGCGCGGCTGATGATGAAGAAGGGCATTCCCGTGGTGGGCAGTCGCATTCTCGTGATGGGCGCGGCCTTCAAGGAGAACTGCTCCGATCCTCGCAATTCCAGGGTTTTCGACATCGTCAACCGCCTCCGCGAATACAATGCCGAGATCGAGCTGTGGGACCCGTGGGTCTCGCCGGCCGAATGCAAGCGCGAGTTCGGCATTGCCAGCCGACGCGACCGCCCCAGTGGTCCCTATGACGGCATCGTCGTCGCCGTGGCCCATCGCGAGTTCCGCGAGCAGGGCATGGAGGGCATCAGGGCACTCGCCGGCGAGACGTCGGTCATCTACGACATCAAGGGGCTGTTTCCCCGCGAGCAGACGGACGGCCGCTTCTGATGAAGGTCCTCGTCACCGGCAATGCCGGCTTCATCGGCTTCCATACCGCGAAGCGCCTGCTCGAGCGGGGCGACGCGGTAGTGGGCTTCGACAGCGTCAACGACTACTACGATCCGGGCCTCAAGGAGGCCCGCCTCGCCATCCAGGCCACCGAGAAGACGTGCCTCACGTTCGAGGGGCCTGGGCCCCGAGTTGTAGCTGAACCGCCGGTATCGATCAGACGTCGCTCGTCTAGGGTAGTCTCCCGCTAAGTTCTACAACTTGGCAAGTCGTGATAGCGCACACCCTGCGCCCGCGGGGACGATCGGTGGCTTGCTCAGTTCCAATTTGGGGTGCAGAGAGCAGTTTAGGAGCAAATAGTTGCCAATATCCGTGATATCAAACGTCGCCTAGCTCGCAGGTCGTCATCGCGCGTGTCGCATCGGGCACCACCAATTGCGGTGGATTAACGAGAGACGGTTCACGCGAGAAGCTATATGAGAAGTGAGTTAAGATGGACCATGAAGAGTACTGGAACAGTTACTACTCGGATAAGTCCCAACGTGCCCCACCGATTGTTCCATCTCAGTTTGCTGCGTTCGTAGCAGGCGAGTTTAGTTATCCAAGAAGAACGATAGTTGAGTTTGGCTGCGGAAACGGTCGTGATTCGCTATTCTTCTCTCGCTGGGGCTACACAACCATAGGAGTGGACGCATCACAGGCGGCAATTGAGAAATGTCAAGAGAGGGCGCAAGGGGAAGCAAATTTTATATGCCGGGATATACGAAGTCCTGATCTACTTGACAGTATACGAAAAATGTCTGTCCCTGATGACGTTGTAGTGTACGCACGATTCTTCTTGCACGCCATCGGACTAGAAGAAGAGATGGCATTTCTGTCCACGGCTCGAGAACTCTGCGGACTGGAGGGTGCCGTTGCGGTGGAGTTCCGGACCAATCGCGACGAGGCCCTAGCTAAAGAAACGAGATTCCATTTTCGCCGGTTTGTTGACCCCGTTGAGTTCATGGCAAGAGCTCGGCAGGCGGGACTTACAACGACATACTTCGTTGAAGGCTTTGGCTTTGCGAAATATGGCAAAGATGATGCCCACGTGGCCCGATGCATCCTTGTTGCGGAGTAGCCCTTCCCGGCGGCCGGTTTCAAGAGAGCGGTATCGAACGGGCGGTGGCTCGCGTCGCATCAGACCTCGGAATGGGAGCCGCTTGAGGCGTCGCCAGTACAGCCTGCCGCAGAACGGTGTTTGTGCCAAGTGATGGACCATGGAAGGAGTTCGAGGTAGGATGACGTTAGTGCGCGGACCGGAGTTAACAGCCGCGGAAGTTAAGAAGGTGCAGATCTCTGTACTAGATCGTTTCATAGAAGTGTGCGAACAGAACGAATTGAGATGGTTTCTATATTACGGATCGCTTCTAGGGGCAATCCGGCATCGCGGCTATATTCCCTGGGACGACGACATCGACATTGCGATGCCGCGAAAGGACTATACGAAAATCGCAGAAATCGATTGGGGTGATCGTGGACTGGAATTAATATCACCGAGTGGAATGTCAAGTCCGTATCCTCATGCAAAACTAGCTGATCGAACCACAATTCAACTGGAACTTGCAGATGGTATGCTGGATAACATTGGGGTGTTTGTGGACATATTTCCAATAGACTCTGTACCAAAGAATTTCTTGGTACGAGAGCTACAGCAACTTGTTATATACTGTTTAATGGCAATAAGGACTTTGAAAGTAGTAAGTCTATCGCCGGGGCGCGTAGCTTGGAAGAATGTGATTCTGCATGCAGGAAAAAGACTATTTGGGTGGCTGCCTGTTGAATTATTAACAAGATGTGCAGACGCTATTGCGTCGGACGATACTGTTCACAAGAGTGGAATAGGATGCCGGGTGGGGCCGTATGGAAGGCGCGAACTCTTGCCCCAAGCGCTCCTTGGAAAGGACGTTGAGATAGAGTTCGAGGGTCGATCGGTGCCGATCCCGGCAGCTTATCACGAAGTGCTTTCCCGGCTCTACGGTGACCACATGTCAATCCCTCCTGCAGACAAGCGGGTGACGCATCACGCGTCTCGTTTCTTCTGGAGAGGTGCCGTCGATGAACAATGGGCGTCTCCCGGGAAGTCGGCAGCAGGGACAGCGGGAAACCGCAGAACGAAGCCCGCTGGTTGACGCTGCTGCAGGGCAGTCCCGAACAGAATGATCGCCACTCGCCGTTTGGATCACGTCATCGGATCGTCGACCCACCGTATGGCTGCGATGTACCACTTAATCATGGACCCGGGTTGTGGTGCCCTTTCCCTGTTATCCTGATCCCGCCCCCCAAAAAGCCCCCCCCGGATGCCGATGCTCTGCGTAAGTTCAGGTGACAGGCATCATGAGATCTTTCGGCCTCTAGCCGGTGAGAATCTGAAATCGGCGCAGGAAGTTATTGGGCCCGCGTCAGGGACCCCAAAAAGGTACAGCAGTGATGGGCTTCCAACAGATTGACTCGCCGCATCCGGTCGTCGTCTGGACAGCGTGCAGCTCTCACCTGCCACTTTGCATTGAACCCACGAGGCCACTGTGACAGCGAGGCTCACTAAGGTACTGTGCTGCGTTGACTACTTTCTCCCTGGTTACGCGGGCGGCGGTCCGATCCGTAGCATCGCCAATATGCAGAAGCTGCTGGCCGGTGATGTGGAACTGGATATCCTAACTCGCGATCGCGATCTCGGCGCTGCCGCCCCCTACCAGGGCATCGCTGTTAATTCCTGGAACCAAACCAACGGAGGTAGGGTATTCTACGCCGGCCCCAAGATGTTTGGCGTGTGTGGACTTCAGTATTGTATGGAGAAAGAACGCTTCGATCTAGTCTATCTGAATAGCTTCTTCAGTCCGCATGCTTCGATCCGCCCGTACCTCTGGTTGCGCCGTACCCATCCGGAGTTGCCTATCCTAATTGCGCCTCGGGGCGAGTTCTCGCCAGGGGCCCTTGGCCTGAAACACACGAAGAAACGCGCCTTCCTGACGATTGCCCGGGCAATGGGCCTGTACCGTGACGTCCAGTGGCATGCGTCGACCGCGGACGAAAAGGAGGACATCCTGCGGCAGTTTCCCGCTGCCGCGGCAATTCATCTAGCCGCTGACCCAGTTATTGCCGAGCATGGACAGTCGTTGCCCGACGGATTGTCAACTGAACAAGATGACTTGCTCCGCATCGTTTTCATCTCGCGTATCTCGCCGATGAAGAATCTTGATGGCTTGCTGCGGATTATAGCGACGCTACCCTGTCGCGCCCGACTTGATATCTTCGGACCGATCGAGGACGTCGCATATTGGAGGATGTGTGAGGAACTCATCGAAGGACTTCCGCCACACCTAAGCGCCCAATACAAGGGCCCCCTCGCCCCTGAAGCAGTGTCTTCTACGTTTGCTGCCTACCACCTTTTTGCCTTTCCGACTCTAGGCGAGAACTTTGGCCATGTGGTGTTCGAGGCCCTGCGAGTCGGCACGCCCGTTCTCCTGAGCGACCGCACGCCGTGGAGGACACAGGCGACTGGCGCCATAACGGCGATCCCGTTGAACGACACAAAAGGGTGGCGTTCGGCATTGTACCGTGCTGCGACTCAAACGCCCGAAGAAAGGCTGGAGATGCGGGCCGCCACGAGGTCCTACGCAAGAGTGTATGTCCGCAACTCGGATGATCTCAGGAAGAACGTTTTAATGTTCGAGGCGGGCGCCATGGAGCCGACACACCGAACAAGACGCAAACGCCATGGCCTTGAGCGTTCAACCAAGAAGAACTGACCAAGAGTGAGCGCGCAAGAAAACCACGTATTTGTGCGTCACTTCCTCATGGTCTTCGGATCGCAGATAATTGTCCTTGTCGTGGGGCTAATCAAGGCGTTGATAGTCCCGCTACTACTAAGTATAGATGACATCGCATACTGGCAGCTGTACGTGTTCTATGTTGTATATGTGGGTGCATTTAGCCTAGGCTACAACGACGGAATATATCTTAGGTACGGAGGATACCGTCTAGAAGATCTACCAATTGAGCGCCTCAGAGCGTCCAACATTATTCATCTCGCATTTCTACTTCTAGCAACGCTTGCGATGCTGTGTCTAGCCATGTTTTACAACAAATCGCAGCTGCAATTTGTTTTCACAGCAGTAGCCGCAAACATATTTGTAATGGGTATTGCCGCAAACATATCCCTCTCGCTTCAGGCTATAAATAGGTTAAGAGCCTACGCGTTGATTAATTCCGCCGACAAGATTTTCTTCCTCATATCAATGTTACTTCTTTTCGTGCAGGAGTTACGAGTGTTTTGGTTCCTCATTGTAATCGATTTTGCTGCGAAGTTGTCGGTCATGGTGTTCCTCGTCATTCGGTACCGGCAGCTGTACGTGGGGTCACTCAGCACTGCAGCAGACGCGGCAAGGGAGTTTGCCGAGAACATTTATTCCGGGGTTCAACTCATGCTGGCGAATTTATCCGGCATGTTGGTGCTTGGAGCGGGGCGTATCATTATCGAGTATTGTGGTACCTTGCGCAGCTATGCGTTTTACGCCTTCGCAGTATCTCTCGCTAACGTCGTTCTGATGAGCGTTTCGGCTCTGAGCGTTGTGCTCTATCCAAGCCTTAGGCAGCAGAAGAGGTCGGAATACCTCATTTACTTCAACAGAACTAATGCGAGTTTCTCCGCTTTCGCCCTCCTCATGCTGACGGGATATTTCCCTGCAGCGGCGTTCGTGCTAATACTAGCAAAATCGTACAGCCCAATTCTAGAATTTATGAACGCAATATTCGTAATTTCTGTACTGCAGGGGAAGATGCAGCTGATCAACAACACATTTTACAGCGCGCTGCGCCTTGAGGGGCGGATGCTGGTAGCAAATGTCGCGAGTGTGGTTGTTGTTAGTATTCTTTCGTTGGTGAGCTACGAACTGACCAGGTCAGTAGTGTATATTGCATATGCGACATTGATCACAATGATATTCCGTGTATACTTATCAGAACTCGTCCTGCGCCGACAGATGGGCGGAGCGTTCGAATGGATGGCTCTGGTGGAGGTCGCCGTCCTTGCTGGTTTCATGGTCCTAACGACTATTACTTCGCCGAGCATCGGCTTCCCGATCTGGTCGCTAGCCGTGATCGCTGCGGCGCTGGCGCACCGCAGAAGGCTCGCGTCTGGCTGGCGGCGCTTCAGGGCGCGCTTGGAATGACCAACATCACCTTTCTCGTAGGATCCTTCTATCCGGACTTCGAGGCAGTAGGCTATTGTGCGTATCAGGTGCAGAAGTGCCTCGCCCATGAGTTCTTAATCTCGGTTGTCTCGTTCCGCAACGGGACCGATCAGTCGACCGAACAGTCCATCGATGGAATCCAGATTTTCCGGATCGAAACCGAAGACATGAAGCGGCGTGGCCTGGCAATGTATCGCAGCGGGCGGCTTATGAAGGCGCAGGTAACGATGCTTCGCCTGCGGGGCGCAATGCGAAGGTTGTTGTCTCCTACCACTATCAACCGTTCTCTTGTCGAGGCTTACCTTGAACGCCTGGAGCGGCTAGATCCTAGGCCGGACGTTTTGGTTCCAGTGGTGTTTCCGTTTGAATCCGTTCTGGCGGCGCAGGCGTACAAGGTCGCCACGCCCCATGTGACACTAGTGCCCTATCTGTTCGACGATTTTGTCGACAGCGGCTCACTGCATGTCCTGAGAATTGCACGAGCGTTGAAGCGTTCCCGTCACATCCGTCTCGAGCACCGGATGCTTGCTGAAGCGGACGCCGTTCTTGCTATGCACCCGCTTCGTCGGCATCTAGAGCGCAACTTTGACAGCACCCTTCTGCGGAAGGTTAGATACTTGGAGCATCCGCTGCTGTCGCCGCCCACAGGGGCGGCGGAGGAGCGCAAAGACGGGGTTGTTAGGCTGTGCTTCACCGGTTCATTGATCAAGAAGGTTCGGGAGCCGAGCTATTTAGTCAGCGTCCTATCTGCGCTCCGACTCGAAACCCCGGTGCTGGCGGACTTCTTCGTAATGGGCAATGCGGCGCATGCAGTGCCTTCCGGGGTCCTCAGCAACGGCCTAAAGATCGTCAATCACGGACGGGTGACCAAGCCCGAGGCCGATGCTGCCGTGGCCCGCGCGGACATCCTGATCAACATTGGCGAGGTGACGGGACGCCAAGTCTCAAGCAAGGTGTTTGAGTACATATCGACTGGAAAGCCAATCCTTCATCTCGCGGCAGCGGAAAAAGACGCGGTTACAGAGATCCTGTCGAAGTATCCCAGAGCGCTGTGCATCAGGGCGCAGCAGAGCAAACTCCAAGAGAACGCCATAAAGATCTCCGGCCTCATTACCTCGGGAATCGGCAGGAATCTGACATTCGAGCAGGTAAAGACGATCTACCCAGAGGCGCTTCCATCAGCAACAGCCGACATATTTAGAGACATCGTGAAAGAATTCAGTGAGGGACGTGTTGCAGAGCGCTAGAGCAATGACAGTCTGTAAATAACCATCTACATTGTATAACTTCCGCAACCAAAGCCACGTAGATAGCACGGACCGAAGACGAAACGGTCCGAAAGACGAAAGGAGGAAGAAATGTTCTCAAAAAAGACCCTTCTAATTACCGGGGGAACCGGATCGTTCGGAAATGCTGTGCTGCGCCGGCTTCTTGAATCTGATCTGCGTGAGATCCGGATCTTCTCCCGCGACGAGAAGAAGCAAGACGATATGCGAAAGAGGTACAATAACAGCAAGATAAAAATGTATCTCGGTGATGTCAGGGATTTTCAGTCTGTGATAAACGCTACCCGGGGTGTTGATTTTGTTTTTCACGCCGCTGCGCTGAAACAGGTGCCATCGTGCGAGTTCTATCCGCTCGAAGCGGTAAAGACGAACGTGCTCGGGACCGAGAACGTACTCGAGGCAGCGGTGCAAGTCGGTGTAGAGCGAGTAGTATGCCTGAGCACCGACAAGGCAGTCTATCCCATCAACGCCATGGGTATCAGCAAGGCAATGATGGAAAAGGTTGTCGTGGCGAAGTCGCGGTCAAGTAATGACACGGTAATCTGTGCTACACGTTACGGAAACGTGATGGCTTCGCGCGGTTCTGTGATCCCGCTGTTCACCAACCAGATTCGAGCGAATCGGCCCATTACGATTACCGACCCGTCGATGACCCGCTTCATGATGACACTTGATGACGCCGTAGATCTGGTGCTTTTCGCCTTTCAGAACGGCGGCGCGGGTGAGATCTTCGTGCAGAAGGCGCCAGCTGCCACGATCGAGACTCTAGCTAGAGCACTCACCGACCTACTCTCCGCCCCCGACCACCCGATCGAAATCATCGGCACCCGTCACGGTGAGAAGCTGTTTGAGGCTCTGCTCAGCCGGGAAGAAATGGTTGCTGCGGAAGACCTCGGTGACTACTACCGAGTGCCACCGGACCTGCGCGACCTCAACTACGGGAAATACTTCGAGCAAGGCGAGCTCAAGATTTCGGGCGCGAGTGAATACACTTCACAGAACACCACGCGATTGGACGTGATAGGTATGCAGTCGCTTCTGATGAAGCTGAGATTCATTAAGTGCACCCTGCGCGGAGAGCATGTCGAGTCAGAGGAATGAGCAGCCGGGTACTTCAAATAAAAATGGGCAAGCAGTCCGGATGACAGAAAAGCGAAAGCCACGAGTGCTTGTCTTGGGTGCCACCGGGATGCTCGGCTCGACTGTATTCAGGGCTTTAGGCGCTGATCCAGGCCTCGAAACGTTTGGGACGATGCGTGACTCTGATGGAGCAAAGCATTTTGGGTCGAAACTGCGCTACGCCCTGATTTCGAACGTCCACCTCGAGGGGGAGACGGGGCTGTTGACCGCGTTCTCAGTTGTTCAGCCGGACATCGTTATCAATTGTGTTGGCATTATAAAGCAGTTGCCGAACGCAAGTGATCACGTCGACAGCCTTGCGATCAACGCAAGCCTACCGCACCGATTGGCCAAATACAGCAAAATGGTCGGCGCACGGCTCGTACACTTCAGTACCGATTGTGTGTTCTCTGGCAGTGCCGGTCAGTACAAGGAAGAGGATTTTCCTGACGCCAACGATCTATATGGTCGCACGAAGTACCTTGGCGAGGTTAACGATGAACACAGTGTCACTCTGAGGACATCGATCATCGGGCACGAATTGACAGGTACCAAGAGCCTTTTGGAGTGGTTCTTGAGTCGGTCGGGTGAAGTCAAAGGGTTTAGAAAGGCAATATTTTCGGGCCTGCCAACGGTCGAGGTTGCGCGTGTTATTCGAGAGTACGTGATCCCGAACCGTGAGTTGTGCGGTCTCTATCATTTGTCAGTTGATCCGATCAACAAGTACGACCTGTTGCGGCTCATCGCCGAAGTCTACAGGAGGGAGACTGTCATAATACCAGACGAGGAACTTGTCATTGATCGTTCGCTCAACTCTGATCGGTTCAGGGCGGCTACTGGGTTCACTCCGAAGCCCTGGCCGGAGCTGATTCAAGAGATGCACGCTGAGTACGTCAATAACTTGTCGGCAAGAACTGAGGGAGATCTCACAACAGAGTCGCTGGTGTACCCGGTTCGAGCGCCGGCCTAGCTACGGAGGAAGTAATGATGAAGCTACGGGCAATGACGATCATCGGAACAAGGCCCGAGATCATACGGCTTTCTCGGGTGATAGAGAAGCTCGACCGCTACTGTGACCACCTACTGGTCCATACGGGTCAAAGCTACGACTACGAGCTGAACCAGATATTCTTCGATGATCTCGGTATCCGAAGGCCAGACTACTTCCTCGATAGTGCTGCAGGCAGCCTAGGTGCGGCCAATACGATAGGCAACGTCATTTCCAGCGTAGATCGAGTTTTGGCGACCGAAAGACCCGAGGCAGTCCTTATTTTGGGGGACACCAACAGCAGCCTTGCGGCGATACCGGCGAAGCGCCGAAAGATCCCGGTCTTCCACATGGAAGCCGGCAATCGCAGTTTCGACCTTAGGGTGCCCGAGGAGATAAACCGTCGGATTGTAGATCACACTGCCGACATCAACCTCACTTATAGTGCAATTGCGCGCGAGTACCTTCTACGCGAAGGACTGCCGCCTGACCAGGTAATCAAGATCGGCAGCCCGATGTTTGAAGTCATCCACCATTACCTCCCGCGTATCGACGCGTCGATGGTACTAAAACGGATGGAGCTAGTGCCGATAGAATATTTCCTTGTCAGTGCTCACCGGGAGGAAAATATTGATAGTGACAGAAACTTTTGCAAGCTTGTTGCAGTGCTGAACGCGGTCGCGGAAGATTATGACATTCCTGTGGTCGTGTCGACGCATCCGCGTACGCAAAGCCGTGTCAACGAAACGGGGGTTTCATTCCATCCGCATGTGCGGCTGCTTAAGCCATTGGGGTTCTTCGACTACGTGCATTTGCAGAAGAATGCAAAGGTGACGCTTTCGGACAGCGGAACTATCACTGAAGAAAGCTCGATCTTGAACTTCCCCGCTCTCAATTTGCGTGAAGCGCACGAGCGTCCCGAGGGCGTCGAAGAGGCAGCCGTCATGATGGTTGGTGTTGAGGTTGAGCGGGTTCGCCAGGCGCTGGCAGTTCTCGCGGACCAGCCTCGCGGCACCGAGCGCGGTCTGCGCCTTGTCGAGGACTACGCCGTGCCGAATGTTAGCGACAAGGTTCTGCGGATCATCCTTAGCTATACCGACTACGTCAATCGTGTGGTCTGGAAGAAATACTAGGCCTCCATGAAGCTCGTTTTGGTCGCCGACACGTTCCCACCGCTGCGCACTTCCGGAGCAGTACAGTTGCGGGATCTAGCGCGTGAGCTGGTTCGCCAGGGGCACGAGTTGACGGTATTGCTGCCGGAGGCGGATATGGACGAGCCGTGGTCGCTTGAGGACTTCAACGGGGCGCTAGTCCTGCGCCTGCGATCGCCAAGGACCAAGGACGTCGGCTACCTGCGGCGTACCATTGGCGAGTGGCTGATGCCCCAGGCGATGTGGCGCAACCTGCGCCGAAGCCCCCTTGCGAGTCAGCGTTGGGAGGCGATCGTGTGGTACTCGCCATCGATCTTCCATGGGCCCTTGGTGCGCGCATTGAAGCGACGGAGCGGATGCAAAGGATACCTGATCGTCCGCGATATCTTTCCCGAGTGGGCAGTTGATCTTGGCCTCGTCCGGCCTGGGCCAGCTCTTCTGTTCTTGAGATGGATTGCCAATCAACAATACGATTTGGCCGATATCATCGGTGTGCAGACCCCCGGCAACTTGGAGTTATTTGAGAAATGGCACCGAGGGCGTAAGGGCCGTTCCCTTGAGGTGTTGCAGAACTGGTTGGACAAGCCGGCCAACGCCAGGTGTTCGATAAGGATCGAGGATACAGCGCTCGCCGGGCGACGAATCCTAGTACACGCTGGCAACATGGGGGTAGCGCAGGGCATGGAAGTGCTGCTGGATCTAGCGGCTCGGATGAGGGCTCGCGAAGACATCGGTTTTCTGTTTGTCGGGAGAGGCAGCCTTGGGCAAACGCTTAGGCAGCGCGCGGCAGCGCAGGGCCTCAACAATGTGCTGTTTCGTGATGAAATTGAGCCCGATGAGATACCCGATCTGTACATCCAGTGTGACGCCGGAATCGTCGCTCTTGACCCCCGCCACAAGTCGCACAACATCCCGGGCAAGTTTTTGTCCTACATGCAGAGTGGCCTTCCGGTGTTGGCCAACGTAAACGCCGGGAGCGACCTTGCCAACCTAATCAGGCGCGAAAACGTAGGTGAGGTTTGCGAGAGCAGCAGCGTTGACGAGCTTGAACAGCGTTGCCTTGCCTTGTTTGAGCAAATTGATGCCGACTTGCAGTTGCCGAATCGTTGTCTCAACCTCTTCGAACGTCAGTTTTCAGTCTCTCGTGCTGTGCAGCAGTTGATGTCGTCGCTTTCTTGAGGGATGGGTTGTTCGCGTGCACGCTAGAGCCGAATTGAAACTGGTTCAGGCAAGGGGAAAATGTTAATAGGTGTCGAGTGTTGCCATCGCATCGTCTAGAAGCGTCTCGATATTGTCGAACAATTCCGCCCTAGCATTGTTCGTCGTCGAGCAGGCTCTGCGTTCTTGACTGACGTTGCCCCAACCTTTATCCAGCGTGATGGAGACTCTGGCGGTTGGTTGAGCTGCCCCCCGATCTTGGACCACCCGGCTGGGGATTTTCCGGGGGTAGTGGACGCTCAGGGGTGGCCGTGTGCTCCTGAGGCGTTCATGAGCGATATCGGGGGGTTGTTCCCGATGGCGCTGTGTGGGCGGACCTCGTTGTAGTCCCTGCGCCATTCCTCCATCTTCGCCCTGGCGTCGTCAAGGCTGAGGAACCAGTGGGCGTTCAGACACTCGGCCCGGAACTTGCCGTTGAAGGACTCGATGAAGGCATTGTCGGTCGGCTTTCCCGGCCGGCTGAAGTCGAGCACGACGCCCTTCTGGTAAGCCCATAGGTCGAGGTCGCGCGAGATGAACTCGGAGCCCTGGCCGACCCGGATCGACTGGGGATAGCCGACCTGGCGGCATACCCGTTCCAAAGCCAGAACCACGTCCTCGCCACGGTAGCTGAAGCGCGGGTCGACCGCCGGCGAGTAGCGCGAGAAGGTATCCACGATCGTCAGGATACGCAGTTTGCGACCCGTCGCCAGCTGGTCGTGCACGAAGTCCATGGCCCAGACCTGATTGGTCATCGTTGCTGTTGTCCGGTCGTCGCGGAGCTTGGCCTTGACCCGGCGCTTCGGCACCTTGTTCCGCAGTTGCAGGCCCATCTCCTTGTAGAGGCGATAGATTCTCTTGGGGTTCACCTCCCAGCCCTCCCGCCGCAGCAGCACATGCACCCGCCGATAGCCAAAGCGGACGCGGGTCTCGCAGATCTGCTTGATCCGAAGCTTCAGGTCGGCCTGCTCGCCGCGCTTGCCCTTGTAGTGGTACAGCGACCTGTCGACCCGGAGCGCATCGCACGCCTTGCGGATCGACA
Organism: Devosia sp.; assembly: GCA_041916695.1. GTDB lineage: Bacteria > Pseudomonadota > Alphaproteobacteria > Rhizobiales > Devosiaceae > Devosia_A. Next base: position 100,980 of record JAYRZA010000011.1, read on the forward strand.
CATTCCAGGCCTGCCGCACCTCATCGACAAGGGATCGCTTGCGCGCAGGCCTCAAACCTTTTTTGAGAGCACATCCTGCAGCATGGCCTTGTCCAGCGACAGGTCCGCCACGATGCGCTTGAGCTTGGCGTTCTCTTCCTCGAGCTGGCGTAGCCGCTTCACCTCTGAACTGCCCCCCGATCCTGGACCACCAGGCTGGGGATCTTCCGGGCTTTGACGCTCAGGGGTGGCCGCATGCCCCCGAAGCGCTCAGCAGCGATATCGGGGGCTTGTTCCCGATGGCGCTGTGTGGGCGGCGTCGTTGTAGTCCCTGCGCCATTCTCCGCGAAGTTTGCGGAAATAGTCAATCATGACATGGGTTAGGCAGGCGAGCGACTTCATAAACAGCCTGCTAGACGTCGCGGATATTAGTTGGAAATACGGGCAGGCCCGAAATGGGGTGCCGATGATTGACAACTCGGTGGCGAATACCCAGGCCCTTCACCAAGCCATAGCAGATGGCGAACATCATGGGGAACTCTGCCAGTGTCACGGTGAACGCTACCAGGAAGGCGAAGTACGCGCCGAAAGCTACCCAAGCTACCCGAGCACTGACGCTAGGTCCCAGCGGCGTGAGGAGCGGCCGCGCCAAGAATGCAATCAGGGCCGCGAGACCGATAGGACCGAGGGAGAGGAGCACGTTCAGGTATAGGCTAAGGAGACCTACAACGACATCGTAGTTGAGCCAACTGGTGTAGAGGAGGTTGGCGTTGCCGAAGCCGGATCCCAGCAAGGGCACCCCGATTGCACCCACGTACTGATAGACGTAGCCTCTGTTCGACTCTTCGATGCCGCCCGCCAGTAGGGGCAAGAGACGATCAAGAACCACGCCAAGCAAAGAGAACTCACCATTGTTGCTAACGGCGAGCAACATAAACGGGATAGTTGCAAGCCCAAGGCCCACGGCGAGATAGGCCGGCAACCGAATCAGCCAGGTCTTCCTCCGGGCCCGACGGAGTGCGATGAAGCCGAACCCAATCGCACTGCCAGCGGCAATCGCTACGAACCCCGACATGCTGCCGCTCAGCAGGATGGCGCTTCCCATAACAACCGTTCGCCAGTTGAACCGGTAGATGCTCAAGAAGAATGGCAAAATAAGCCAGCTTGCCAATTCCACCGGTTCCCGGAAGGTGCCCAGCGCCCGGTGAAAGGCGTAGGTGAACACCACCTGTGTTACCGGCCGCCCATCCGTTCCTAGTCGAGTCCGCGGAATATCTGGCAGACCAGAAATCTGAGCCACGTAGCAGTACAGTGCAACCACGGCCATCAGTGTCCCGTAATTGACGAGGAAATCAACGATCTCCTGATGCCGGTCACTGAGTGCATGGAGCAACGCGATTGCGGCGATGAAAGCCAGGAAGGCCATGAAACGTAGGGCAATGAAGACCGGATAGCTGGTAGTGGCGCCAGTCGGCATCCGAAGGTCGAGGCAGGAAGCCTCGGACGGACAGAGAAACATGGTGACGCCCTGAACACTGAGGGCCCACACAAGCATAAACACGAGAGCCGCTGGTATCGCGCCCCGCCTGAAACCTGTAAGTACCCATCCGGCAACCAAGGCCACAGAGGCAAGCCACTCTAGCGGAACAGGGCCGACTGCAACGGCCGCCAGCGAACTCAACACGACGCTGGTCTTCACGGTCAGCATCGGCACGTCGATGCCTTTTCTGGGTGGGCCGGAATGGCGCAACGGCTGCTACCTTGGCGAGTTCTGAGAGCGTTGTTGGCAGGGTACAAGCTAATGACCCAGGCCGTCAAAAACTGAAATAGCCCTATCTCGGGGATCCGGAAGGATGGGCGCCGTCGCTCTGCGTACCCAGAAAGTCATCGCCGTGCCCTTAGCACGAACGCCCCCGGCAGCATGAAGGAACGGCATCTGGCGCATATGGGCTTTGCGCCGACCGCACACGGTTGCCCCGTCCTCTCCATGACCAATTCAGGCCTCATGTTCGCTCAGGAGGCGGACAGATGGCGAAAGTGCGATAACGCCTACTCTAGCCGACCCCGCCACTTGCGGTCCCTCACCCCGGCGACGTATTGCCTCCCTCACCCATCGAGGCCGGTGCCGGGAGGAATAGCTGAATGCGAGTTCTGGTTACCGGCAGCGCCGGGTTCATCGGATATCACGTTGCCCGCCGCCTTCTCGCGGAGGGCCATCAGGTGACGGGGCTCGATGCGCTGACGCCCTACTACGACGTAAAGCTCAAGGCGCGGCGGCACGAGATGCTGGGAGCGAGCCGGGGGTTCACGCCGCTGCTGGGGCGACTCGAGGACGATGCCGTGATGACAGCGGCATTCGCCGGGGAGCCGGAGCTCGTCATCCACCTCGCCGCGCAGGCCGGCGTGCGGCACTCGCTGTCATACCCCAGGGAGTACACCGCGGCCAATGTCGAGGGGACGCTGGCGCTGCTCGAGGCGGCGCGCCGAAGCCGCGTGAGGCACCTGATGATTGCCTCCTCGAGTTCCGTCTACGGGATGAGTTCGGGGGCCTCCCGCGAGACGGACGATACCGATCGACCGGCCTCGCTCTACGCCGCGACCAAGAAGGCGACGGAAGTGATCAGTCACTCCTATGCCCACCTCTTCGGGCTCCCGGTGACGTGCCTGCGGTTCTTCACCGTCTATGGACCCTGGGGGCGGCCCGACATGGCGCTCTTCCGCTTTGCCGAGGCCATCGCGGAGGATCGACCCATCGACCTTTATGGTGGGGGAGAGATGAGGCGCGATTTCACCTACATCGATGACGTGGTGGATGCCCTGATGCGGCTCTCACCCATCACCCCGGAGCTCGGCAAGGCGGTCGGGCGAGGGGACACGCTCAGCCCGGTCGCGCCTTGGCGCGTCGTCAACATTGCGGGTGGGCGGCCCGTCGAGCTCATGGCATTCGTCGCGGCGATCGAGGCGGCCATGGGTCGGGTGGCCGACAGGCGCATGCTGGCGATGCAGCCGGGCGATGTCGTCGAGACCGCGGCCGATACGAGCCTCCTCCAGGCGCTGATCGGGATCGTGCCGGCGACGACCGTAGGGGAGGGGGTGCGGGCGTTCGTCGAGTGGTTCGGGGGCTGGAGGAGGGGCCTCTGAGTCTCCTCAAAGGCAGAGCCATCTCCCTGCCGATCCCTGCCACCCCATCCCTTACTCCCAGATCCGCAGGTCGACCTTCTCCACATAGCGCGCCACTACGTTCATCGAGCGCCAGCCGCCGGCGCGCATTATGGTGAGGAGGTCGAAGCGGTTGCGGTTGAGGTCCTGCGCGCAGCCGACGCGCATGGAATGGCCGGAGAGCTGCCTGACGGTCTCGGCGTCGAGGCCCGCCCTCTCGGCCACGCCCTTTAGCAGCCGGGGGACCGCCATGGGGTGGAGGAAGCGGACCACCACGCGGCGGCCGAAGACCGGCCGGAACATCGGGCCGCTGTCGATGCCGGCGGCTGAGAGCCAGTCCTCCAGCAGCCCGACGGTGCGCCGCGACAGGGCGGCGATGCGGCCATTGCCATCCTGGTCGGCCTTGCTGCGCCGCACCAGCAGGTTGGCCCCGCCCGAGGGGCGCATCTCGAGGTCCTCGACCCGGAGCGCCACCAGTTCGGAGCGGCGGCAGAGCATGTCGTAGCCGACGGCGATCATGGCGCGGTTGCGCAGCCCGACGAGGTTGGTGGTGCAGGCCGCGATCAGCCTGTCGCGGAGGCCCGCGGTGAGGCCGAGCGCCTGGCCGGGGCGCGCCGGCTTCTGGCGGCGGGCCCGCCTCAGGGCGAGCTCGACCTCCTCGTCCTCGGTGGGATCGATCTGGCCACTCAGCCGGTGCAGCTTGCGGATGCCGGCGACGCGGCGGCGCAGGGTGGCCGGCGCCAAGCCTGGGGCAGAGGCGTCGAGGTAGGCGGCGACGGTGGCGACAGCGGCGGGGAGGGCAGGGAGCTTCCTCCCCCGGCACCAGGCCTCGAAGGCGGCGAAGTCCGCCCGGTAGCTCCGCACCGTTTGGGGCGAGTAGGCGCCGTCGAGCCGCGCCAGCGCGGCCTGCCAGTCGATGGCCTCGCCTGCGGCGGGAGCGGCGGGAGACGCAGAAATCTCGGTTGAAGGGATATTGACGGGGCGGCGGCCCCCGCCCAAGTTGCGCGCAACCATGCGGTCCTCTTGTGTGTGCAAGAGTTGATCCATGGCCAGGTCGCTGCCGCACTTGCAGGTGCGGTGGCGACCGACTGTTGCAGCAATCGGGCGCCGGATCGGCCAGCCCGCACGGCGTGCGGACAGGCCCAACGTAGACGGGTTTCCGGCTTTTTCAAGTCGAACAGGGGCGAGATCCTGACGTGCACTGAGTTGTCGGCATGCCGGACGAGCGAGTCAGCAGTCGATCGGCGGCACGGTTGCCCGCGCGTCGGAGGCCTATTCGAGGGCGCCGAGCCGGTCGAGGAGATTGGCGGTGAGCGCCGGCCGCTCGATCCTGGCGAGGCCCAAGGTCGCGAGGTAGTCCGCAACCGCGGCGCGGGTGGCGTCGTCGTAGAGGCCGTTCGCCGGACCCGAGTAGAGGCCGAGGCCGGCGAGGGCGGACTGCAGTCGGCCGACCTGTCCGGGCGAAGGGGGGACCACGAGGATCCGGAAACTCCCCTGGTCCGGGTGAAACGCGATCGCCACCCGGGCGTCGACAAAGGTCAGGGACCCAAGTGCGTCGCCGTCGCAGACGATCTCGAACAGCGCGACGAGCCGGCGGTTCGGCCGTCCCGCTGCCGGTTCGATCAGCATGTCGGCGAGAGCGGGGTCGTGCAGATCGAACGGAATGCCGTTCCAGGGCGTCGCCCCCCAGGTCGTGCACGCCCTGCCGTCCAGCCAGTGGAGCGTCGGTCCGAAGGCGATGGCGCCGGAGGGCTGCCCCCCGTCGTCGACGGCCGAGGAGCTCGCCGCCCCCGGCGCGCGGATGTCGATCAGGTCGAAGCGGCCGGTCGGCGCAAACAGCTCCTGTGCGAGTACGCCCTCTGTCGCACCGGCCGCCATCAGCAGCAGGAGCATGGTCCGCAGCAGCATCTAGCGCCCCTCGATCACGAAGTCGAACGCGATGGGCTGACCATCGAACCAGAGGGTCTTTCGTCCGGCGGTCGCACCCGGCCAAACCATAACCGTGAACGTCACGCCGCGCATGGCCCAGGGTTCGCGCAGGTCGCCGGCCCACACCGGAAGCAGGTCGCGGACCTGCAGTCCCGCCGTGTCGCGGAACTCCGCGACATGGTGGCCCCACATGTCCTCCCCCATGAGCGTCACGACGAAGCTCGGACGAGTCCCCGGCGTGTTGTTCTCGGGTCCCCAGTCGAAGGCGTCATAGCTGAGCGCCACCTGACCGACCTCGCCGATCCGGCTGCTGGTCTCGGCATTGCCGGCAAGGACCATCAGCAAGGGGCGCGCCACGACGCGCTGCCAGGTGGTCGTTCCGTGCGGATGGTTGTCGGCAGTGCCGTCCTTGCTCGTCCAGGTGCCGCTCAGGCCATCGCCGCCCCCGGCTGCGATCTCCTCGGTGCTCCCCCAATGGCCGAGATAGTCGTTGCTGTGCTCGATGAGGAGCCGGCCGTCCCTTTCGCTGATCGAACCCGCCACGAACTGCGACTGTATTCCGCTCTGCAGTGGCGTGCCGGCATCCTGGATGGTCGCGAACTCGCACGGGTCCGTCGGCCGACCCGAGCAGGCTGCGCGCCACGGCCGGTAGATCGCGTAGTGCGATATGGTTTCACCGCCTTCGGGGTACCCCTGGTGGGTGACGATCCAGTTGCCCTCGAAAGGGGACGACACTCGCACCGGCTCGGTGCGCGTAACCGGCGGGACCAGCGTCAGCGCCAGGCGATAGCGGTCGGCGGAACCGTCCCATCCGGCCCAGTCGAGTGTCTCGGGATCGAGCGCCGCCGGGGTGGCCGGGTCGCCATCGATGACCCTCGTGCCGCCGGGGATGCCGCTGACGAGGATCTCCAGCAGGACCGGCTGGGTGCGCCTTGCGAGGTCCGCGATGACGGTCGCCGGGAGTTCGACGACGGCACCCGGGGCCGATCCGTCCGCGCTCCCCAGTTCCCTGCCGTCATTGTCCCGAATACTGACCCGCCAGGCGCCTGAGCCGGCCCCGTCGACCCGGAACTGGATCGGTCCGACCATGCCGGTCACCGCGATCGGCTCGGCCCGTTCCACCGCCGATCCCGCCATCATGAGGCGGCGGATGCCCTTGAGGGCCTGGCGGTGGCGGGCCGCGGCGAGGCCGTCGACCAGCTCCGGCTCGAGCGCCACGAGCGCGGCGAGGTGGGCGCGCGACTGCTGGTAGGACTCGTTGAGCAGGAAGATCTCGAGCTGCCCCCGCACCAGCGCCTGGGCCAGGTCCCTGTCGTTGAGCTCGGCGATCCTGTCGACTGCAGCGCGCACGGCACCGACAATCGTCCCGCCCAGGGACAGGCCAAGCGAACCGGTGAGCTTGGTCAGTTGTCGAGCGAGAAGCGAGTTGGCCTTGTCGGCGACAGTCGCCTCTGCCGCCATCGACCAACGGCTGTTGCCTAGACCAAAGTCGGGCGGCTCTCCTGCCACTAGACGCGGATTGGGCGTCTTGTCTTCCACCGGCACCGGCATCGACCACCGGCTGTTGCCCAGATCATAGAAGTCCGCGAGCACGAAGCGGGCAAAGGTCCCTGGCGGCAAGGTGTCGGCGCGAGCCCGCAAATCCTCCAAGGTTACCCGCTCCAATTCCTCTATGGCGGTCGAAACCGCCGTCTTGACCGATTCCCGTCCGAACGCACGGACGGCGTCTGTGAAGATGTCGTCGCCAAACACGGCCGGCTTGAGCGGCGACGGCCCGACAAGGCTGAGCTCCTCGTAGTCGATCGGTGTTCGGTTCTTGATGGCGGCGGCGATGCGGGCCGCGAGCGCCGCCTTGACCTCATCGGACAACTGCTCCCGTCCCAGGGCCTTCATGCGTTCGAGCGCGGCACTGGATGCGGCATACTGACTCGTGCCCTTGAGCACAAAGTCACCGGCAGTCAAAGCCACGCGAAGGGTCGTCCAGGCTCCGCTGCTGGCCACCGAGAGAGCGACATCGATTCCGTCGGTTACCACCTGAACAATATAATGCACCACCGCATCGGCGAAATTGCGCGCGATTGACTCCTGCAGCGCGGCGTTCCACAACCGCGTCGACTCGAACAATCGCTCGGCGATCTCGCGGTTCTGGGTGCCGAGCGCAGCGATCTCGTCCCGAGTCTCCGCTAGTGCCCTTTCGAGCCCGAACACCACCGCGTCGCCGTCCTGATCACCGCTCACGGCGCTCCACTCGGCGCGGGCCAACTCGCCCTCGTTTCCCACGAGGCTGAACCCCGTGACCCGCAACGGTCCCTGCGCCGCCTCGATGGCCGCCAGCAGCCTGTCGCGTTCGGCGATCCGGGCCAGCAGTTGGCTGTGCATCTGCTCGCCGGGGGCAATGAAGAGCGCCCGTTCCGCACTTTCGACCTGCGACTTCAGCCGTTCCGCCTCGCGCTCCTGGGTTGCGATGTTGTTGGCAATGGTCAGCAGCACCCGGCGCCGGTCCGCCTCCGGCAGCGTGCTGCCATCCGCCCTCAGCAACGGTCCATCGGTGTACTGGGCGCGCAAACGGTAGTTCTCCGCCAGTGCTGCCAGCGTCTGCCTCAGGTCCTCGTTGAGGGCACTCAGAGCGGCATCGGGGCGCTGGGGTTGGCGAAGGAAGCCGTCATACTGCGCGCTCAGGGCGGCGATCTCGCTCTGCAGCTGAGCAATCCGGGCCAGATCGGGTTGTGCCGGCTGCGCGAGCACGCCAGTCACCAGGCCTATCGCTGCGATCAATCCCAGCAACCAAGCGCGCATGCTTCCTCTTGGACTTGCACTGCCGTCGCCGACCGCAGTATTGCGCGGTTTTCGTAGAATGTCGCGCCGAAAAGAGGTTGCCAGTATCGGAAGCCACTGCACCGGGGCCCGGAAGTGAAGAACGGGGGCCGTTTGCGTACTCACGCAGTCAATCAACGACGCGCCGGTGACGCGACACTGCTGCCGGCGCTGCGGCGGTATTGCGAGTTGACCCATCCCGAAGGCACCGCGGTGACGGTCGTCGTCGTCGACATATGCCTTGGGCCGACGCTGCCCCATTCACCGAATCCGGCGCAAAGACGCAGGCAGTGCGGCCCTCAACGCATGAAAAGCGGTCAGACTCGTCGAGTGGATACCGTCATCGAGCCTGGAAGAACGGATATCGGCGGTCGGAGCAATCCCATCTTCAGATGGGATTGCCGCTCTCCCTGGCGTGCTACTAGCCTCGCTGCAACGCCGCCGAGATGAACTCGGTTCGGCTCCGGAAGCCAAGGGTGGTCAGGATGTCGTGGACATGGTCCTTGACTGTGCCAAGCGAGATGCCGAGGGTACGTGAGATCTCTTTGTTCGACGCACCGCGCAACATAAGCTCCGCCACATTTCTGCGTCGCGGACTGAGGGGGGCAAGGAGGTCATCGGGCCTCGCCGAGTGGGACGCCAGTATCACCGGCATACCAAGCGCCGACGTCGCGCTGAAATCGATGACGACATTCATGCCCGCGCTGCCGAGCTGGTCGAGAGGCCGCACGGCCGCCCAGAGCCCCGACGTGGCCGGGGCGGCGAGTCCGTCCAGAGCCTGCCGAAGAACCTCTATCGCCGATTTGTCCAGCATACCTTGTCCCTGAGGAGTCGATCATGACAGCCGTGCCGACCGAGATCACCAATTTCTTCCTGGCAATGCAAGCCGGCGCCGAGGGGGGCGATGCGATGGCCAAGGTCCTGGCCGACGATGCGGTATATGAGGAGCCCTTCACGGGGAGCATGTCCACGCATAGCGGGCGCGAGGCTATCCTTGCGGTGATGCAGGCCGGTTGGGCGAACCCCCTGCCCAAGATGCATATCGAGATCGATCGGGCGGAGACCCGTGCGGGAGAGGTCGTGATCGACTGGACCTGCTATTCTCCCTCTTTGCCGGGCGGCTCAGGGCGTGGGACGAACACATTTACGCTCAAGGACGGCAAGGTCGCCCGCCTCGTCACGACATTCCGGTGAGCAGATGACAAGCACCGTCGATGCATGGGTGGCAGACTACGACAATCCCCAGAAGCCATTGGTGGAGGCAGTGCGCCGCGTCATGTTGACTGCCGACCCTCGGATAGGGGAGGCGATCAAATGGCAGGCACCGACGTTCACCTACAAAGGAAATCTCGCCAGCTTCTTCCCGAAAGCCAAGACGCACGTCAGCCTGATGTTCCACACTGGTGCCAGCATTCCCGGCAACTACCCGTCGCTGGAGGGCACCGGCGAGACGTCGCGGGTCATGAAGATCGTCAGCCTTGCGGACCTCGAGACAAAGGCGGCCGAACTGACCCGCCTCGCGAGGGCCTGGTGCGACTATCGCGATCAGCTCTAGCGGGCGGGCCCGGCACGGCCCAGTCCCGGGCCTGCTCCATCAACCAGGTACCTGATTGGGCCGCAGGCGCAAGACTCAACATGCCCGCGGGAGCAGATTTGCCAGTAGACGAAGCGCCCCTCAGCGGGGACGACCTTGGCCCCCTTCACCCGGTGCCATAGAGCGCGGAGCTTGATGGGCATCAAGTCATCGAAGGGCCCCTCAGGCATACTCCATTGGCCGGCAAGGGAATGCCAGCCCGGCGGTCCCTCCGGCGCCAAAGGAGGAGATCATGAGAACATTCTCAGGTTCGGTTGCGGTTGCCTTGGCTGCCTTGTGCCTTGGCACGCCCGTCGCAGCTCAGGACAACCTCGTCGGACGGTCCGGCTTCGATACGGCATGTGCCGTCTGTCATGGTGCAACCGGCCAGGGAGATGGTGAGTTCGCAGACGTTCTGACCGTCAGGCCTCCCGACCTGACCAAGCTCAGCGCCGCGAACGACGGCGAGTTCCCGTACCTCAAAGTCTTTCAGGTGGTGGATGGTCGGACGACGATGCGGGCCCATGGCACCTCGGCAATGCCGATCTGGGGTGACTACTTCACTCGTGAGATCGGCGGGTCGGCCGGCCAGTTCGGGACAGAACTGCTGGTGAGGGCGCGGATCGTGGCCCTCGTGGACTACGTCCAGTCCCTGCAGAAGTAGCCAGCAACAAGTTGGCGGGGGGCGCAGACAGTGCCCCCCGCTGTCGAAACGGCGTCAAGGACCAGAAGGCGACCTGTTCTGCGGGGTGCGTCGCTACGACCTCCTCCAATGGCACTGGCGTGGTCGGGGACCCGGCAGCGCAAGCTACTGGCCACAGGAGGTAAGCGATGTCGGCGAGCAGCTTCTCAGTGGAGCAGAGGCGGACTGGCGTGGAGTGGCGGCCCGACGCGTCTCCGACCAAGCGACGCAGGCAGTCGTGTCGGCGCCCATCGAGACCGGTCCGAACCTATCGGTCGGCCCCCGCGACCGAAGCGACGCTCTGCCGGGCCGCGACAAGCTGGTCAAATTCGTCGCTCTGCATCGGTCGGGCAAGCAGGAAGCCCTGAAAGACGTCGCACTTCATATCTGCAAGTGCACGCCGCTGGGCCTCGCTTTCCACTCCTTCCGCCGTAACCGAAGCCCCCAGCGTGTGCGCAAGCTCGACGATGCTTCTGGCGACGGCGATCGCCTGCGGGTCAGAAGGTATGTCGGCGACGAACGAGCGGTCGATCTTGATCCGATCTACTGTCATGTGGCGCAGCACGCCAAGCGAGGAGTAGCCCGTACCGAAATCGTCGAGCGCGACGCGATGTCCCGCCGCGCGCAGAGCGGAGAGGTTGTTCCTGACCTCGGGTCTGGTTTCGATAAGCGCCCCCTCTGTGATCTCGAGCTCGATGGCGCCAGCCTTGAGGCCGGCCGACAACACGATGTCGGAGACGCGTTCCGCAAAATCTCGAGATCTGAGCTGCAGAGGCGAGACGTTCACGGCGAAGATCATCGCAGGATGCCTTGCGGCGACCTCGCAGACCCTGCTCAGAACGTGCATGCCCAGGCTGTCGATCAGTCCTGTTGCCTCCGCCAGGGCGACAAGGTCACCTGGCGCAATCTCGCCCAGGGAAGGGTGTGTCCACCGAAGAAGCGCCTCGGCGCCCCAGAGATCACCGCTCCTCGAGAACAGGGGCTGGAACGCGACGAGCGGGCCGTCGCCGCTCGTCAGGGCGGTCTTCAGTTCCCGAGCGACAAGGTCATTTCGCTTGAGCAGCAAGCTGAGGTTGGCCTCGTAGATCTCGACACGGTTCCTCCCGCCCCTCTTTGCCTGATAGAGGGCGAAGTCGGCCCTGCGAAGCAACTCTTCATTTCGCTCTCCCAACTCGGACGGACCAGAGAGCCCGATGCTGAGCATCACGCTGAACTCGATGTTGCCGACGATGATCGGGGCCCGCATGGCGGCTCGGATCTTGTCCGCCAGCGATTCGGCAGCAGCGGCGTCGGTGCTTAAGTCAACCAGGACGGCAAACTCGTCGCCCCCCAGTCGCGCAGCGACTTGCCCCGGCGCCAGGATGCCGCGCAAACGTCGCGCGATCATGCGCAGGACGTCGTCGCCGACCGCATGTCCGTGAACATCGTTGACGTTCTTGAAGTGATCGAGGTCGAAAATGACGACGGACGCCCTTGACCCTGCCCGCTGAAGCGTCAGGGCGAGTTCTCCGTCGAAGCCGAGGCGATTGAGAAGGCCGGTCAATGCATCAGTCCGGGCAAGCTGGACGGCCTCGTCGCGACGATGGCCGAGGTCTTTGAGGGCTTTGTGCAGGTGCCTGGCAAGCAGCATCGACCCGGCGGCCGCCAGGAAGAAGACGAGGAGTGCCGCAGGGCGAACCAGATCCAGAAGCTGAGAGCCCGGCTTGTAGGCCAGCCAGTTGAAAGTCGAGACGGCGCCACCGAACCGGTCGGTGATTGGCACTGTCGAGTACAGCTGACCCGGATCCGGCTGGTCCGCGAAGAACCCGTCATGGACGATGCTTTGGGCAATCAGCGACTTTTCAAGTCGCGTCTCGAGGTCCGAGAAGCTGACGAGTACCGGCTCACTTCCGCGAGCCTGGGTCAATTCTCCACTGTCCGTCACGACCAGCATCGCCGAAACGACCGCGGGCCGACCGCCAATCGATGAAAAATCTGTGAGGCGGGGAATGGTGCTGCTTACCGTCGATAGATGGTAGGTCGAATCGGCCGCCGCGATATCCCTGAGTTCCCGGACCAGTTGCGATCCGACCGCCAGAGCGTCTCGAACGTCGTCAGGGTCGCTCACCAGGCGGCCGTGTTCCGCGATGAAGAACGGCGTCGCCCCGCCGTCGAAGATGACGCTGGTCTCGTGACCGGCGTAATCGAGGTTCCATACGCCGATATTCGCCTCGAGCCAGGTGGTGTCTCGGTTCTTTGCTGCGGCGAGGGCATCGTCCCAGACGGCAGTGCTCTCCTGCTCGAGAGCAACAGCATTCTTCTGCTCGACAAGGAGGCGCTCAAACAGCGCCCTGTTTCGGGAGCCGGCGGCCTTGTCGATTTCGGCCACGCACCACACGGCGAATCCGCCGCCAACGACGCCGGCGATCGTAAAGAAGAGCAGGACAGGCCCAAATGACCAAAGGCCTAGCCAGTGACCCGGAGTCCCGGTGCGAGCAACCTCGCTTTGTCGTCTGAATGCTTCTTTGTCCACGATGTGATCGCGATGGCTGGCAGCAGGTTAGGCGACAACTTGCCAGTAAGTGCTTGTTCTGAAGTTAATTGTGCGCAGAGGCGACGAATTTGGGTCTACTCACTGACAAATGCGATGCAGCACTGGTCGAGAGGTCAATGTGCGTGTGGTTGCTGTCACGTTGTCCGCACACTCCGGTTCGTGAACCGACAAGAGGCGCACCAGCGAACGCAATCCGGCTACCCAGGCCGGCGGTTCGACCACTACGCTGGACGCCGGTTCGATGCCCGTTCGACATGGACGTAGATGCGCCCGGGTACGAGTGCCCGGGACGCTAACCCCTTCGAAGCGCGGATCGGGATCGGGATGGCACGCGGAGGCGAGGACGCCTCACTTCGGAGGCGAGAACGGCTCGATCTCCAGGCGAAGTAGACGATCGGTGACCATGTCCGTGAGGTAGAGGTAGCCATCGGCCCCCTGCCTCAGGCTGGTCGGGCCGTAGCCACCGAGGTCGGTGACATATCTGATTTCGCCCGGTTTGGCGGTGTCGATAGCGTAGATTTCCCCGTCAACGATATCGGAGAAGAAGTAGGCGCCGGAGAACTCTGGGGGGTAGCGGTTTCCCTTGTAGACGCTGCTAGCGCCGACGATGGCGCCAACCTGGAAGCCGGGGTCGGCCTCACGGTGGCTGAAAGCGCGATAGGGCGGGTCCATCAGCAACCGGCCGGACCTGACGTCGGAATAGGCCTCAGCGGTATCGGGGCGATCGGAAAAGCCGTCGGTGGGCAGCAACTCCCCCAGGTCCCCGCCCTCGAAGTAGGGCCACCCGTAATTGCCGGCACGGGCGGCGACATTGACCTCTTCCCAGGCATTCCATCCGGTATCTGACAGAAACAGTCGACCGTCGGCGGCAAACGCCATGGTATAGGGGTTTCGGAGGCCGATGGCCCAGACCTTGGAGCGGTTGTCGCCGAGATCTGACCCCGCGAACGGATTGTCGGGGAGCCCCAATCCGGTGAGCGGGTCGACACGCAGCACCTTGCCGTTGAGGCTGTCGATGTCCTGTGCGTTCGTGGCTCGGGGATCGGCGAAGCGATACGACGATCCGTCGCCGACCCCCACGTATAGGGCGCCATCCGGCCCGAACGCCAGGGCCCCCCCGACATGGGTCTGGCTGTCGACCTTGATGAGGTCTTGCCTATACGACCCATCCGGCCCGACGTTGGTCGCACGGTTGGTGGCGAGGGCCTCGTCGGTGAAGTCCAGCGCACCCCCTCCCGAAATGTCGGCTGCGCTTTGTCCGCGACCTCCCAGCAGGACCTCGGCGCTGCCCTCGATCACCGATGGCAGCGCTCCGCTCAGGTCCAGCGTGTACCTGACAAGGTGACTGAAGCGATTGCCGGGGCCGTCCCTGGCGGCTGCTCCGGTCCGGTTTCCCGTTCCGGGCGGGTCCACCGAGAAATAGGCATAAAGGTAGGGGTGTCGCGCTGGATCCGGGTGAACTGCAAGGCCCAGGAGGCCGCGCTCGGCGTAGGAGTTCACCGCATCGCGCAAGTCAAGGATGACCGCAGGTTTCTGGTCAACAGAAACATCCAGGACTTTGACATAACCCGATTTTTCCGCCACGAATGCGATGTTCGTGTTCGGCAGGAAGGCCATCGTCACCGGGGCTCGGAAGTTCCCGCCGATCGCGGTCGCCGTCGCCCGATAGGCGGGAACCAGAGTGTCCGCCTGCGGACTTTCCCTGTCGGCATCGTCGTCCACGATCGTGACAATTGCAGTTATCCGAGCGCCTAGGCGGGAGTCAGGGTCAGTACCGGAAAGCCGGATGCCAAAATGTTCGCGTGGCTCGACGTCTACATCATCCACCAGTGAGATGCTGACGGTCTTCCTGCTGACCCGCCTGCCAAAATCAACGAGGCTGGCGGGCGGTTGATAGTCGGCACCTGCGATCGCGCTGAGCGACTCCGACGAAATGGTGACCGTCGCCGTGCCGGAAATGTCTCCCGACCGCACGAGTGTCACGGTGGCGTACAGTTCACCTTCGCGGACGAAATATTCGGCCGACTCGATCGCGACATGTCCCGTCACGCTGACCAGCGCTGCTCCGTGAGATCTCGCGAGGCATACTGGCACTTGCCCGGCTAGCGTCAAGCCGGGCGAACGAGCGAACCGAGGGGGCGTTTCTTCATGCTAAGAGATAAATGCAAGTCGCGAGTTTAACTTGCCTGGCGATGGGGCGATGGTACTATGTTCATGGTACGGATTCATCCGTTGGCCTGTGAGGCACTCACTGGAGGTACTTATGGCGTCTCGTAGCTTGAAGCGTCTGAGCATGCTGCTGCCGACCGTGGCCAGCCTGTCGATGGTGCCGATCAGCAGTTCCAGCGCCTTCCAGCTCGAGGCGTCCGACTATGCGTCCCGGCTTGCCGCCGCACTGGCGCAAAGGAACACCGTCGCGGTGTCGTTGGTCACCGATCGCCTTCGCAGTTGCGGCGTGAGTTCGATTGTCGTCGATGGTGGCGCGACAAGCCTCGATGATATCGACGCCCTTGCGGCTGCCCTTGCGGCTGGCGGCGACATACCGGCCGGTCTCCTTCAGGGTGACGCTGCATCCTTCTTGGTGGGTGCCCTAAGCCAGCAGATGGTCGAGTGCGTCGTGTCGACAGAGAATCCAGACCCATCGCTGGTCGCGGACAACCCAGTGAACCCCTCCTCGACCTAGGCGGTCCAGTTAACCGCGACGGGGTGCACCTGCGTGCTGTCTCTGGTCGTCACCGTGCGGGACTGGCCCAGGGAGCGCCTTGACGGCTGTATCCGTTCATTCGGAGCGCTGCCGCAATCGGTGGTCGGCGAGATTGTGGTTCTGGACTTTGGCTCGTCTGAGCCGGCGTTGCTGGAAGCAAGTCCGCCAAACACTCGCCTCGTTCGGGTCGAGGCGACACGCTGGAGCCTTGCCGAAGCCACCAACGCGGCCGTGCTCGCGGCATCCGGCGAGATTATTGCGAAGACTGATGCGGATATCCTGATCGCTCGTGACAGCGAGCCGGGCCTCCTGCACGCGCTGGAAGTCGTCGCGTCCGGCGAGTACGACCTCCTTCTCGCGCAGGTTGTCGATCTCCCTGAAGGCGTGTCGCCCGCAACGGCCCTTGCCGACCTTGAGGCCGGCGGCAGACCCGAGGGTCGCTTGCGACCGCGTTGGGGGCAGGGCGGGTTGCCGATCTTCAGGAGGGAGCTCTGGCAGCGACTCGGTGGGTATGACAGTCGCCTCACTGGGTGGGGAAGTGAGGACAACGACTTCTGCGATCGGGCGCGACGGTCCGGGGCGAGGGTTGGATGGATAGAAGCCTCGTCGATTGGGCTCTTCCATGTCTGGCACCCGCCGACATATCGGCAGACGCACGTGGCGCGGGAGCGCGCCGCGAACCGAAGGTTGCTGGAAGCAGACCGCTCGATCTTCCGGCCGCTGCGCTTTCTGAACTCAGATCCGTCGCCAGTTATGGCGCCAGCGATCGTGCGTTCGGTCACGCCTCTGGTGACGATCGCCATCGCAACTTCGCCGCGCCCGAGACGAGAACGGATGATCGCAGAGGCCATAGCCAGCTTTCGCGGGCCGACAGCAAGCGACTGCGAGGTCGTGGTCCTGGATAACGGCTCCGACGCCGCCGCGCATGAGGCGTTGGTTGACAAGCTGAGGCCACTGACGAAGCAGTTGAGCGTTCGCGTCGAGCATTCGCACGAGGCGTCCATCCCCAAAGCGCGGAACGCGATCACCGATCTGGCCCGGGGGCGCTACATCTGCATTGCCGACGATGACGACATGGCGCTGCCCAATCGAGTGGCCGACCACCTCAGGGTGTTCGAGCAGGATGGCAACGCCCATGGGTCATATGGCGGCTGGATAGATTTCGACGAGGACAGCGGGCTTATCGAAAAGAACCAGGGCAAGGGGCGCACCATCGCCAACCTGCTCAAGGGTACCGGCAAGATCCTCAGTCACCCCTCAAGCTTCTACCGCACGGATGTCCTGCGCGCGGTGCCATATGACGAGGCGCTCCAGCTGGGGTCTGACTGGGACCTGGCGCTGAGGGCAGGGGCCCTCGGGCTGCGGTTTCTGCACACCGGGAGCTACGTCACGCTGAGACGCTTCCACACTTCCAACGTGACGCTCACCGGAAGCTCGAACCAGGTCAGCACCGGCCTCATGTCGCGTTCCCGCACCTGGGCTCTCTATGGAAGCGAGCAAAGGCGGGCTCTCGTGGAGATGGCGAAAGAGAGTGACGAGCTCCTCGAGTGCCGCAACGACCTGAGTATCGACGACCTGCTTCACCTCCTGCCCGACTACGTGGGCACCTGGCGGCTCCTGCTGCCGTTCGCCAGTTTGGGGACCACATTGCCCGATGGCCAGACTCCACTCCTTGAGGCGGTGCTCTCGGTTCTCGACGGAGACCTCACGACGGCAGCATCGGGCATCAACCAGGAAGTGCTCTTCTGTTCCGAGCCCGTGCGTGGGTGTCGCAGGGTTCGCCGCCTGCTCGACACGGTCTCCGGCATCGTCGGGCAGCGTCCGAGGGTCATTTCCGATCGCCAACTGACGATCGACCGAAGCAACCCGTTCGAGTGGGCGAAACTCGCCATACCGCCGGGTGGCGGGCTCGTTCATTCCCAGCGACTGGCCACCGTAGCGGACGCCGTCGAGGCCGTCTCCGCCCTCCCGCAGAACTCGCTGCTCCGTGCGGCCGTACAGATCATTTCGGATTTCGACGAGGCTGGACCGGCCCACTATCTCGCCTACCACCCCACCAGCAATCGCTCCGACGTCCGGCAGATGATGACTGAACTCAGCGCGCTGGCCAGCGTCACGTTCCGCTATGCGAGATCCCCCTCAGCGCCAGCCATTCCGCTGGATTTCACCGATCGATTCCACTGATGCTCATTTCGGCGAAAGTGGATGCTGAACTGCGGGTGACAACCATCTCGCTTGCCGAGAGCTGCCACACCGATTCGTTCCCCATCGTCCAGGAACTCTTCGTGGCGGGAGCGGCTTTCGATACGAGCTCCGCCGCGTTCGCGCTTGCCTGCGTATTGCTGGCGCGTCGCCATATAGGCGAGCAACTCGATTTCGGCGGGCAGGCAATCGGGATCGAGACCGCACGGGCCATCCGCAAGATCTGTCCGCAACTGGAGGCCGTCTCGCCCGTCAACGGACTCGACCGCTCGCACTGCACGCAGGAACTGGACATCTCCTCGGGCGCCGCCCGAAATGATCGCTTCCGGGTGGCGGGGACCGACGCGGTACCCCTGACCCATATCGACTGGTCGGGCGACTTCGTTGCGCGCCAGACCCGTAGTTCTGAAGGCTTCTGTCTTGGGCGGTACTTCACCAATGCTGCACTTGTCGCCGACGAATGTACGGTGAGCATAGCCCTGGCCCTCATGCACGCCGGCAATGCCTGCCGAAGCGTCTATGTTCAACTCCCTCAGGATCCCCCGGGCCTTGACCATCCGCGAATACGGGAGGGACTGGCGACAGTCGGGATTGCGCTTCACATCCTGCTTCGGGGCTAGACTTGAGCACCTGGATCGCGCTGCGGACCGACCGGTTTGGAGCGCAGGAGCGATCGCGGCTGGAAGCACTTTCGCGGGTCGGACTACGACTCGCTGTCGTCGCCGACGAACGCATCGGTCCAGTTGAAGCAGAGCCGTTTCCAAAGGTCGCCCTGACGCCCGAGAGCGTTGCGCGTCTGGGGCTGCCTCTGCACCCGGACATGGGCTGGCTCTGTGGGGATTACTTCGCTGCGCTCTTCATCGAGGCGTTTCCCGAGGCCCAGTATGTCTGGCTGATCGAGCCGGACATGCGGTTTCACTTCAAGGATCCCGGGGTCTTCTTCGCCGCGTTCTCCGGAAGCCAGGCAGACCTCATCTCGGTGCGTTTCGATGTGGCGCCGTCGGACTGGTACTGGACTCCCAGGATGGCGCCGTTCGGACAGCCTGTTCGCCGGATGCTGTTTGGCGGCATCCGGCTGTCGAGGCGGGCAATTGCAGCTGTCGCCACCGCCAGGCGACTCCTGCCGCCCGGCCTGAGGGCAGACAGCTTCCCGAATGATGAGGCCTTCATGGCCACCCTCCTGGGAAACGGGGCCTTCGACTGTCGGACCTACGCCGACTTCGGCCGCTTCCTCACAAGCGCCACGTTCAGCTTCTCGAAACCGATCTCGGGCCGCCACTTTGATGCAACCGGGCCCGACGAGTTGGTATACCATCCGGTGCTTTACGGTGAGGCCTTCGTTCGGAAGGCCAAGGCGTTCGTTCGCAGGTATCCATCCGCGGAACACATAGACGAAATGTACGACGGCATCCTTCGTGAGCTTGGACCCGCCGCGGCGGCGGCCTTTCGCGACGAGTGCCGCTCCAATCTGCAGCCGGGAGGACGATGATGAGGTCCAGGAAGCCGTTTTCTGCGCTGGCGCTGGTCCTGGTTCTGGCGCCAGCCTTGCCGGCGGTTGCCGCCCCGCTGGTGTTGATTTCCGCCGGGAACTGACCCGGGATTTCCGCCGAGAAGTGACCCGCCTCTAGGTATGTTTCGGGTCGGGTTTGATGGTCAAGGTTCTGGCTTTCTCCTTTGTGGTTTTGGGATTGTGAGCGGAGCTGTTCTTGAAGCGGAAGCTGTCGTTTCCGGTTTCGAGGATGTGGCAGTGATGGGTCAGGCGATCGAGCAGCGCGGTGGTCATCTTGGCATCGCCGAAGACGCTGGCCCATTCGCTGAAGCTGAGGTTGGTGGTGATGACGACGCTGGTATGCTCGTAGAGCCGGCTCAGCAGATGGAAGAGCAATGCTCCACCTGAGGCACTGAACGGCAGGTAGCCGAGCTCGTCGAGGATGACGAGGTCGGAGTGGACAAGCCTGCCGGCGATTTTCCCTGAGCGCCCCTGGGCCTTTTCCTGTTCAAGCGCATTGACCAGCTCGACGGTCGAGAAGAACCTGACCCGCTTGTGATGATGCTCGATGGCCTGCACGCCGATGGCGGTAGCGATATGGGTCTTGCCTGTGCCGGGGCCACCGACGAGGACGATGTTGTTGGCCTGCTCGAGGAAGTCGCAGCGATGCAGCTG
>JAYRZA010000012.1:0-112901 GCA_041916695.1 Devosia sp.
CATCGCGCGCCCCTCAGGGGGCAGGCGTCAGGCGAGCAGCGGATCGATCTCTGCCTTGAGCGCCTCAAGCGTGCTTTCCCCGGTCAGCATCTTGCCGTTGATGTAGAAGGTCGGGGTTCCCTGGAGCTTGAAGTCGTTGAGCGCCTGGTCCCGCAGCTTTTCCAGTCCCTGGTAGAGGGTCTGATTCGTCAAGGCGGCGTCGTAGCTTTCCTTGGTGAAACCGAGCTGCTGGGCCACCGCGAACATCGCATCGGCCGGCGTGTTGGAGGTCGCCCACTGCGCCTGCGTCTTGAAGAAGGTGTCGATGACGTCGTGGTACTTGGCCTCGCCGGCGGCCTCGGCCAGCATGAACACCACGGCATCGAGCACGTTGCGCATGAACGGGCGCGGGATGAACTGGATCTTGTTGGTATCGACGTATTCGACCTTGAGCCCCGGATAGACGTCGGTGTGGAACGCGGCGCAGTGCGGGCAGGTGGGCGAGAGGTACTCGATCATCACCACCCGGGCATCGGCGGGACCGAGCGGATGGTCCTTCACGTCGCCCGCCGGGGTCATCAGCTTGGCGACGTCGAACTGCGCGCCGGGCGCGGGAGCAGGCGCGGCCCCCTCGACGGCAGTGGCCGTCTCAGTGCGGCCACCGAGGAAATACCAGCCGGCACCAACGGCCGCCACCACCACGGCAGCGCCGGACCCGATGAGGATGTTGCGACGGTTGGCCACTGCACTACTCCGTTCCTGCGTTCAAGGCGATATATGAGGTTAGCATAGTCGCGGCAAGCTCAACCCCCGATGAACATTCCGCGATCCTAGGGGTGGCCGGCGTCCTTGCGGCGGCTGCCGCGCGCGATGGCCTGGCCGAGCCGCAGCAGCGCGTCGCGCATTTGCGCATCCTCGACCCGCTCGACGGTGCGCGAAAGCCGGGCACGGGTGACTTCGGCGAGCGCCGCCGGCGGGCGGGCGGCGGCCTCGAGCGCCGGGCGCAGCGGCTCGGCGCTGAGCCGCACCTGGCCGACCAGCACGTAGCCGAAATAGCGGTTCACCGCCTGCACGATGCGCCGGCCTTCATGCGCCAGCGCCAGGGCGTGACCGGGATGGCAGCGCAGCACCAGGGTGGCGCCCTCGACACCCTTTTCGCCGCGTGGCCAGACCAGCTTGTCGGGCTGCGCCACCTCGCCATAGGGCGACGGCGCCATGGCGGCCCAGTGGGTGAGGATGTCGCGGCTGGCAAAACCGCGCTTGCGGAACACCGGATCGAGCGCGCTTCCGAGGGCCTCGCCGACGCCGACGGCGCGGTTGAGGCGCTTCGGCGCCGTTTCGTCCCTGCTGCCAGCCCCGCGTGCCACTGCGAACAACTCTCCTTGCCGCTTGCGCCCGCCGCCAGGGGGCGGCATCAGAGCAGCCATGCCGACTGCTGCCTCAGCCACCGACCCCCCGCCGCTCGATGCGGCCACCATACTGGCCTGGTACGACCGGCACGCCCGCACCCTAGCATGGCGCGTGGCGCCGGACGATAGGGCGCGGGGCGTCGGCGCCGATCCCTACCGGGTCTGGCTCAGCGAGGTGATGCTGCAGCAGACGACGGTCGCCGCGGTCGGTCGCTACTTCGCCCGCTTCACCGCGCTCTGGCCGACCGTCGCGGCGCTCGCGGCGGCGCCGCTCGATGCGGTGCTGGTCGAGTGGGCCGGGCTCGGCTACTACGCCCGGGCCCGCAACCTGCATGCCTGCGCGACGGCGGTGGTCGAGCGCCATGGCGGCCGCTTCCCGACGCGTTCGCGGGACCTGCTGGGCCTGCCCGGCATCGGCCCCTATACCGCCGCCGCCATTGCGGCGATCTGCGCCGACGAGCGGGTCGCCGTCGTCGACGGCAATGTCGACCGGCTGGTGGCCCGCTACCTCGCGCTCGAGGTCCCGGTGCGCGATGCCAAGGACCTGGTGCGCGCCACGGTGCAGCAGGCGGTGCCGGCCCGCGCCGGGGATTTCGCCCAGGCGCTGATGGACCTCGGCGCAACGATCTGCGCGCCGCGCCAGGCGAACTGCCTGCTCTGCCCGCTCGAGCCGGGCTGCCGCGGGGCCCGGGGCACGCCGCTGGCCTACCCGGTGAAGGCGGCCAGGCCGCACCGGCCGACCCGGCACGGCCACGCCTTCGTGATCCGCGATGCGGCCGGCGACGTCTACCTGCGGACCCGCCCCGGCAGGGGGCTGCTGGCCAGGATGACCGAGACGCCGGGCACCGACTGGATCGCGACCCCGGCGCCCCCCGACTTTCCGGTCGCAGCCGACTGGCGCCGGATCGGCGAGGTGGTACATGTCTTCACCCACTTCCGGCTCGAGCTCGAGGTGTGGACCGCGGTTGTTGCCGCACCCGGGCAACTCGCGGAGGGTTGGTGGGCCTCGCCCGGGGCCCTTTCGGCCGAAGCGCTGCCGAGCCTCTTCCGCAAGGTTCTGGCCATGGCCGGACTGGGCGGGGCGGGTGCGTGACCCCCCGGGGTGCCGCGGAATTTCCCGCCATCTTGATGAACGCGCAACTGCTTGCCGCACAACGGATTTCCCGAACGTCCGCCCGTGTTTCGGTCACCTTGCTGAACGGGCTTGTCCCCGCGCCCCGGGGGCAGGAACGACGCTCTGCACGGGCCGGGACCGCATCGCGGAGCGAGCGAAGGCGGAGGCCAGCCGGAAAAGGTGCCGCCGGCATCCCGGGGGATGCCGGCGGCGAGCGCAGCCTGTTGATTGGAGGTCAGTTCAGGCCGAAAGTCGTTCCATCTGGGCGCGCACCTGCGCGCGGAATGTGTCGATCGGGGCGAGCCGGCTGCCCTCGCGGGCATGCCAGAAGGTCCAGCCGTTGCAGGCCTCGGCCCCCTGCACCAGGGCACCGACGCGATGGATCGAGCCCATGTGGTCGCCCGAAACGAGCGAGCCATCGGCCCTGACCAGCGCGCTCCAGCGCTGCCGGTCGTCGTAGAGCTCGGTACCGGGCGCGATCAGCCCCATTTCGACTAGGGCACCAAAGGCGACGCGCGGCGCCTGCCGCTTCGGCACGGCGGTCTCGATGGCCGCGGCCGCATAGGGCCGGATCGCCGCGATGCGCTTCAGCGCCCCGGCCACATAGGCCTGCTCGCGCTCGATGCCGATGAAGTGCCGGCCGAGCTTCGTAGCGACCGCGCCCGTGGTGCCGGTGCCGAAGAACGGATCGAGCACCACGTCCGCGGGCCGCGTCGTCGCGCTCAGCACGCGATGCAGCAGGGCCTCCGGCTTCTGCGTCGGATGCAGCTTGTCGTCGGCCTCGTCCTTGAGGCGCTCGGCGCCGGTGCAGATCGGGAACAGCCAGTCCGAGCGCATCTGCACGTCGTCATTGGCCTGCTTGAGCTGTTCGTAATTGAAGGTGGGACGGCTGTCGCGGCTCTTCGAGGCCCAGATCAGCGTCTCGTGCGCATTGGTGAAGCGCGTGCCGCGGAAATTCGGCATCGGGTTGGCCTTGCGCCAGACGATGTCGTTGAGCAGCCAGAAATCGAGATCCTGCAGCGCCGCGCCGACGCGGAAGATGTTGTGGTACGAGCCGATCACCCAGATCGCGCCGTCCGGCTTGAGGACGCGGCGGGCGGCCGCGAGCCAGGCGCGGGTGAACGCGTCGTAGTGAGCGAAGCTGTCGAACTTGTCCCAGGCATCGTCGACCCCGTCGACGCGGGACTGGTCGGGACGGGTCAGGCCCTGCTCGAGCTGCAGGTTATAGGGTGGATCGGCGAAGACGAGATCAACGGAGCCGGCCGGCAAACCGTTCATGTGAGTGATGCAATCGCCCACAAGAATGGTGTCGATCGGGAGCCTCGAGCCCCCATCCGCATCGGCGGAAGCCGCCATACGCGCGGTACGCAACATCTACTCGAACCCTGACGCAGCACTAACGGGTTCGGTTGTAAGGTTTTAGGGTTAAAGGGAATTTAAGCGCCACGGTTAAGCGGCAGTTAATGTCACCGCGGCGGGTGGCCACCGTGCCGGCCGGCACCACCCCCAGCGGCGCCGCAGGTCAGGCGGCGGCGGAGCGCAGCCGCAGGGCCTCGGCGCAGGGGGCGAAGTCCATGCGGTGGTGGCGGCCCGGCCCATGTTCATGAAGGGCCGCGAGATGGGCCGGCGCGGCATAGCCCTTGTGGCTCAGGAAGCCGTAGTGCGGCTCCTCGGCATGCATGATCTCGCACATCCTATCGCGCGTCACCTTGGCGACGATCGAAGCAGCGGCGATCGACACGGAGCGGCCATCGCCGCCGACAATCGCCTCGGCGGGGCAGGGCAGGTCGCGCGGCAGCCGGTTGCCGTCGACGAGGACGTGATCGGCGGCGCGGCCGAGCCGCAGCACGGCGTGCCGCATGGCCCACAGCGTCGCCTGCAGGATGTTGAGCTCGGCAATGAGCGCGGGCGGCGCCACAGAGATCGACACCGTCGCCGTGGCGAGGATGCGTTCGTACAGCGCCTCGCGCGTTTCCGCCGACAACTGCTTGGAATCGTTGAGGCCAGGCGGGATCCGGCGCGGGTTCAGGATGACCGCCGACACCACCACCGGACCGGCAAGCGGCCCGCGTCCCGCCTCGTCGACGCCGCAGACCAGCGTCGCGCCCCGGCGCATGGCGGCACGCTCGAAGGCGAAATCGGGGGCTGAAGGCGAATCGACGGACATGCGCAGAAGCATGGCCGGATGCCACCGCGCCGCAAGGGGCGATCGCGGGGGCGGCGATGCAGGCCGCACGCGGCGACAGGGGCAGGTGATCCGCTCCGAGGCGGGACGAGTGGTCGGGACGCCTCGCAGCACCGCGGACCCCTCCCCGGCCATCAGCAGGCTGACCGACTCTCGCCACCGCCTGCCTGTTCGCCAAGCGGTCCACGCCTCTGCCAACGGCAGTGCAGGGCCGGCACCGAACCGCCAATCACAGATGCAAGGCCGGCGCCCGACGGCAGTGGCCCGCCGCTCAGAACAGGCTCATCTGGCCGTCGTCGAGGACGGGCGGCACGAACAGGTCGGTGCGCAGCGGCGGCAGCGGCTTGCCCAGCCCGTAGCGGGTGCGGGCGATGTCGAGCCGCTGGCGGAGCAGCACCGCATAGGCCCCCTCGCCGGTCATGCGGGAGCCGAAATTGGGGTCGTTGTCCTTGCCGCCGCGGGTATCGCGCACGAGGCTCATGACGTGGCCGACCCGATCGGGGAAGTGGCGCAGCAGCCATTCCCGGAAGATGTCGCGCACCTCGCCGGGGAGCCGCATCAGGATCATGTGGGCGTCGCGCGCCCCCTGCGCGGCGGCGGCATCGAGGATGCGCTCGAGCTCCATGTCGTTGATCGCCGGGATCATCGGCGCCGCCATGACGATCACCGGAATGCCGGCCTCCGACAGGAGCCGCACCGCCTCGAGGCGCTTCTCCGGCGTCGAGGCCCGGGGCTCGAGCTTGCGGGAAAGGATGTGGTCCATGCTGGTGATGGAGAGCGCCACGCGCACCAGGTTGAGCTCGGCCAGGGGCTTGAGGATATCGAGGTCGCGGACCACCAGCGCCGACTTGGTGGTGATGGTCACCGGGTGTCGGGTCTCGAGCAGCAGCTCGAGGATCGAGCGGGTCAGCCGGTGCTTGCGCTCGGCCGGCTGGTAGGGGTCGGTATTGGTGCCCATGGCGATGGGCTTTGGCCGATAGCGCTTGTCGGCGAGCTCGCGGCGCAACAGCTCCACCGCGTTGACCTTCACATAGATGTCGCGCTCGAACTCCAGCCCGGCCGAATGGCCGAGATAGTTGTGCGAGGGGCGCGCGTAGCAATAGGCACAGCCATGCTCGCAGCCGCGATAGGCATTGATCGAGCGGTCGAAACCGACATCGGGGCTCTCGTTGCGGGTGATGATCGAGCGTGCCCGCTCGACATGCTCGATGGTCTCGAAGGGCTTGAGGTCCTCGACCTTGTCCGCCCCGCCCCAGCCGTCATCGAACGCCTCGCGACTCTCCCGGTCGAAGCGGCTGCCGCGATTGGTCTGCGCGCCGCGGCCGCGATTGGTCACCGGATCGAGCATCCGCCGCGACACCAGATCGGCATCGCGCGTCCCGCTCAGTCTCTCCAGCTGCTCGAACGAGGGCGCCACGCGCATGGCCATGAGACATCTCCGACGGACCGGGCAGCGACTCGCCACGGTAACACTTCGTAAAGACTAGCACCGCGACGCGAACGAAACAAGAACATTGCGGTGATGGAGACCGGGATACAGGGCTTTCCGCCCGCTCGGTGCGGAAAACTCCTTTGGCTGGGCCCCGGCCTGCGCCGGGGTGACCCGCGGGTGGGGTGCATCCCGCGGCGCGATCACACCCTGCGCGCCTTGCAGATATCGTAGTGGCCGGCCCAGGGTCGCAGCTGCTCGAAGGTGGCGCTGGCGGCGAGGAGGTCGGTGTCGGCGTGGCGGCGGGCGATGAGCTGCATGCCGACCGGCAGGCCGTCGACGAGGCCGGCGGGGATGGAGGCGGCCGGGTGGCCGGTGAAGTTGAACGGGTAGGCGAGGCTCCAGCCGATCAGCGGGTCGACCGCCTCCCCGTTCACCTCGGAGGGCCCGAGCGTGTTGCCGCCGGGCTGGTTCAGCGGCGGCAGGCAGGCGAGGGTAGGGGTGACCAAGAGGTCGTGCTCGGCAAACACCGCCTGGACGCAGTCATAGACATGGGTGCGGGCCGCCTGGTCGCGACGGAGGTCTGCGGCGGTCTGCGTCTGGCCCCAGTCGATCCAGCTGAGGTATTCGGGCGGGAAATCGTCGCGGTGATCGGCCAGCAGGTCGAGCCCGCCGGCCTTCACCGCCTCGAAGGTACCGAGGTTGAGCGGCATCATCAGGCGGGTCCACAGGTCGCTCAGCTCGCGCTGCGGGATGGCGAGGCCGAGGCGCACCTCCTCGACGATGGCGCCGGCCTCGGCGAAGGCGGCGACGGCGCGGCGAACGGTCTCCGCGACGTGCGGATCGATGGGGAACACGTCGAGATCGGGGCTGTAGGCGATGCGCATGCCCTTGATCGGGCGCTGCAGCGCGCCGAGGAAATCGACGCTCTCGTCGAGGCTCAGCGGATCGCGCGGGTCGTATCCGCTCAGCACGCTCATGGCGAGCGCGGCATCCTCGACGGTGCGGGTGATCGGGCCCTCGAAGACGAAGGGCAGATCGCCGGCGAAGGCATTGGGCCGCATCACCACCGGGACCCGGCCGAAGCTCGGCTTGTAGCCATAGACATTGCACCAGGCTGCGGGGATGCGGATGGAGCCGCCGGCATCGGTGCCCTCGGCGAGCGGCAGGAGGCCATCGGCAACCGCCGCGGCCGAGCCGCCGGACGAGCCGCCGGGATTGCGGCGGATGTCGAACGGGTTGGCGGTGGCGCCGAACAGGTAGTTGTCGGTGACGCCGCGCAGGCCCATCACCGGCGCGTTGGTCTTGCCCACGAGGATGGCGCCGCCCTTCTCGATGCGCTCTGCGAAGACGCAGTGGAACTGCGCGATGTTGGTGCGGAGCGCGCGCACGCCGCCGAAGGTGGTGGGCCAGCCGGGCTTGAAATCGAACAGGTCCTTGATGGCGGCGGGGACGCCGTGGAGCGGCGGCAGCGCCTCTCCCGCCATCACCTGCTGCTCGGCCCGGCGGGCCTCGCGCCGGGCGTCCTCGAAGCCGAGATGGATGAGCGCGTTGAGGGCAGGGTTGCGCGCCTCTATGCGGGCGATGGCGGCCTCGACCACCTCCACCGGCGACAGCTCGCGGTTGCGGATGCGGCGGGCGAGCGTGGCGGCGCTCGAATAGGCGAACTCGTTTGCGTCCAAGATCGATCTCCCCTCGTTGGCGGCGAGCTTGGCACCCGCCGACCGGCGGAGTCCATCAGACCGAAGTGGGGGGCGGTCGGTTTCCGGTGCGTCTCTCGCGGTCGGGCGGGAAGGCCCAGTTATAAATTCTGATCGTGGATGAAATATCCGAAGCCGGTCGTATTGATTGGAACGGGCGTTAATCAAGAGTCGTGCCGATCGTGGCCAGTCCAGGTGAGTATAGATAATGTCAAGACGTACCAGATGAATTGCCTGTCATTTGATAATCGAAGACATACTGGAGCCCGCCGGCGTGACGCAGATTGCAGAATATTCGCTTCTCCATGCGGTGGCGACGCCCACCCTGCCGCAGGTGAGCCTCGAGGCGGTCGCCTCGGCGCCCGAGTGGGATGCCCGTCTGTCCCGCGCCGCGTTTCCGCACAGCGTACAGAGCTTCGCCTATGGCGAGGCTAAGGCGAGGAACGGCTGGCGGGTGGCGCGGGCGCTGGTGCGACACGCCGGCGCCCCGGTGGCGCTGGTACAGGCGCTCGAACGGCGCGTGTTCGGGGTGAGACTCGTCACCCGGATCAACCGTGGGCCGGTGTTTCTCGATGCTCATCCGCCGCGCGACCTGGTCGTCGCCGTCTATCGCGCCATTCGCCAGCGCTGGGGGCGGCTGCCGCATGGCGCGCTGCTGATGGCGCCGGCGCTCGAAGCGGGCGCGGAGGGTCACGCCATCATGACGGAGGCCGGCTACCGGCGGCGGCGCGGCAATGGCTGGGGTTCGGCACGCATCGACTTGCGCCCCGACATCGACGCGGTCTTTGCCGGTCTCGATGGCAAGTGGCGCAACCGGGTACGGGCCGGCCAGCGCAACGGCGTGACCGTGCGGGTGACGCACGACGCCGCCGATCTCGCCTGGATGGCGGACCGCCACCACGAGAACATGCGGGCCAAGGCCTTTGCCGGCCACGATCGCGGCTTTCTCGAAGCCCTGCGGCAGAGCTTCGGCGACGACCTGGTGCTGGTGCAGGCCATCCACGGGCAGCGGCCGGTGGCCGGCCTGGTGCTGACCCGCGTCGGCCCCCTCGCCGACGGCGTCGTCGCCTGGTTCGGCCCCGAGGCGCGGGACCTCAAGGCCGGCAACGTCGTCGCCTGGGGCGCGATCGCGGAAATGCACCGGCTCGGCTGCACCAGCTACGATGTCGGCGGCACCAACAGCGACAAGGGCTTTTCGACGTTCAAGGCGGGGATGAAGGGCGAGGACTACCTGCTGCTCGGGGAGTACCTGAGCCTGTGAAGGCCGCCGCGCCGGAACGGGGGGCTAGAAGCGCACCTTTCCGGCGATGCTGAAGCCGGAATACCAGGCTTCCTCGGTCACCACGGCGGTGGTGCTGGGCGACCCCAGGACGGTCTGCCCCGGGGCGAGCGGCGCCGAGGCGACATCGGAATAGTAGACGACATGCGCCGTCGCCTCGATGCTCGCCTGCGGGCCGAAGGCATAGGACGCGGTGACGCCCAGTTCGCCGGAGGCCGAAACGCCGGACAGGCTCGCCGCCGCCGTGCGCGGAGTGAGGCTCGCGATCTGACTCTCGAAGGTCTGATCGTAGGTGCTGGCGAGGAGCGCGGCGCTGGCGAACACCGACAGCCCGAGGCCGGCCCCGCCATCGGGCGGGCCGAGGCGATATTCCACCGCAAGCACCGGGCCGGCGAACGTGCTCTGCGCGTCGAACTGTCCCCTGTTGGAGAAACCGCCGCCGCTGATGGTGGCATACAGGCTGTCGCCGAGCGCGGCATACTTGCCGCCGACATGCACGGCGAGGGTGTCGGTGTCGAGGATCGGGACCAGGCCGTCGATCGCGAGGATCGAGGTGTCGCGACCGGCGACGCCCGTGCCGACGACCGCCCCGAGCACGCCCGATACGGTGTTCTGCAACCTGAAGCCCATGCCGTTCGGCCCGACCCTGGTGGCCGACTGGGTCGCTTCGCTAAACAGGCCCCGGACCCAGAGGTGCTCCGGAATGCGCACCGAGGCGAGGTAGGCCAGCCCGGCGATTTCGCCGAAATCGGCGGTCGACATTTCCGGGATGAGATTGCCGCGGGTCAGGAAATCGACTTCGGTTCCGGCGCTGCGCTGGAACTGGCCGAGGGCGAGGCTGAGCTCCAGCGGCAAGGACGCCTGTGCCGCCTCCTCCGCCTGGGCGGAACCCACGGTCATCAGACAGGCAAGCGACAGCATCCGTGCGTATGTCGAACGCATTCCAGTACCCTCCCAATGGTACCGCTGCGCCGCCGCCGCGCGCATTAACTTCCAGTTAACTAGCAATTCCGCTGTGCCCCGCGCAATTCCCCTCGACGCGCCGCGCCACACCAGCCGGAGGGTGTGTCCGAAGCGCAACAGGGGTTCCCGCGCAAGCGGGACTGGCCTGCGCCGGGTGGGGGGGGAGGAGTGGACGGCGCCGAAGCCGCGCCGTCCGGCTATCCGGCGACCTTGGAGAAGTCCGCCACGAGCCGCATGGTGTCGCGGAGGCGCGCGAGGAGGTTGAGGCGGTTGGCGCGCACGGCGGGATCGGGGTCGTTGACGAGGACGGCCTCGAAAAAGGCATCGACCGGGGCGCGCAGGGTGGCGAGCGCGGCGATGGCGCCCTGGTAGTCGTTGGCGTTCACCTTGGCGGCGACGGCCGCATCGGCCTTCATGATGGCGTCCGCCAGCGCGATCTCGGTGTCGAGTTTCAGCTGCTCTTCGATCACCGGGGCGTTGAAGGCGCGGCCGTCCTTCTTTTCCTCGGCGGCGAGGATGTTGGCGGCGCGCTTGTAGCCGGCGAGGAGGTTAGTGCCGTCATCGGAGCCGAGGAGCTGCCCCAGCGCATCGACGCGGCGGGTGATCTCGAGGATATCGTTGCTGTCCTTGCCGATGACCGCATCCACGAGGTCGTGGCGAGCGCCGGCGTCGCGCAGCGACACCTTGAGACGATCGTGGAAGAAGCTGAGGAGGTCTGGCCCAATGAACGAAAGTTCCAAGAAGCGGAAGAAGTTCTCCTCGCGATAGACGTGCATAGACTCGTCCATGGCGGACTCGAGGTCGTGAACCTTCGTATTGATCCACCAGAAGGCCTCCGTCTCGGATGGATCCTTCGTCTGCAGCCCGAGGGGATGTGGCCAGTAGCTACCGTTGGTCGTCTTGAAGGAGAGCGAGTAGCTTGCTCGGTACTGATCGAGATAGTCCTGATGGGCAACTGCAATCAACGTTGAAAGGTCACACGTCAGCTCGTTATCAACGATGATCCGGATCACCCCCAGCGCCGCCCTGCGCAGCGCGAAGGGATCGCGGGACCCCGTCGGCTTCTCGTCGATGGCCCAGAAGCCGGTGAGGGTGTCGAGCTTGTCGGCGAGCGCCACGGCGATGGCGACCGGTTCGGCGGGGACGAGGTCGGTGGGGCCGAGCGGCTTGTAGTGATCGGCGACGGCATTGGCGACGGCGGCGGGTTCGCCCTGCGCCAGCGCGTAGTAGCGGCCCATCAGGCCCTGAAGTTCGGGGAACTCGCCGACCATGCCGGTCGTGAGGTCGGCCTTGGCCAGCATGGCGGCGCGCTTCGCCTGTTCCACGTCGGCGCCGACCAGCGGGGCGATTTCGGCGGCGAGTTTCACCAGCCGCTCGACGCGCTGGAACTGCGTGCCGAGCCTGGCATGGAAGACGATCTCCTCGAGCTTGGGCAACCCATGCTCGAGCGGCAGCGCCAGGTCGGTGTTGTAGAAGAAGCGCGCATCCGACAGGCGGGCGCGGATGACGCGCTCGTTGCCGGCGATGATCGCCTTGCCGCCATCCGCGGCGACCTGGTTGGAGGTGATGATGAAGTTGGGCGCGAGCCGGCCCGAAGAGTCGCGCAGGCAGAAGCACTTCTGGTTGGCGCGGATAGTGGCGATGATCACTTCCTCGGGGACTTCGAGGAAGGCCGGGTCGAACGACCCCATCATCACCACCGGCCACTCGACGAGGCCGGCCACCTCCTCGAGCAGGCCCTCGTCGTGGATGACGCTCAGGCCCTGCGCGAAGGCGAGGTTGTCGGCGTCGGCCTTGATGATCTCCTTGCGCCGGTCGATGTCGAGGACGACCTTCGCCTTTTCCAGCGCCTGCACGTAATCGTCGAAGCGACGCACGCGGATGGCGCCCGGCGCGAGGAAGCGATGGCCATAGGTGGTCTGGCCGCTCTCGACTGTGTTGGACTGGAACGGGATGACGGCCGGTTCGTCGTTCTCGGTGCCGAAGGTGGCGGTGATGGCGCGCAGCGGCCGCACCCAGCTCAGCCCGCCCTTGCCCCACTGCATGGATTTCGGCCAGTCGAAGCCGGTGATGACCCTGGGCAGCAGCGCGGCGAGGATGGCTTCGGCCTCGGCGCCCTTCTTGTCGATGTGTGCGACGTAGAAATCGCCTTTCTTGGGATCGGACTCCACCTTGGCCTGCTCGATGGACGACAGACCCGCCGCCTTGAGGAAGCCCTCGATCGCCTGCTGCGGGGCACCGACGCGCGGACCCTTCTTCTCCTCGCGCGTATCGGGCGAGCGGGCGGGCAGGCCGGTGACGGTGAGGGCGAGGCGGCGGGGCGTCACGAACGCCTTGGCGCTCTCGTAGACGAGGCCGGCATCGACCAGCGCATTGGTGACGGCCTTCTTCAGGTCCTCGGCGGCACGGCGCTGCATCCGCGCGGGGATTTCTTCCGAGAACAGTTCGACGAGAAGTTCGGGCATCTTGGCTACCGGCGTTGGAGGCGCGGGAGGACTAGCAAGGGGAGGGGGGATTGTCCATTGCGGGGACCATTAGCGGATGAGCTTGATCTCACAGCCGACATCGATCCCAGCCCAGGCGCGATCGGCGGTCAAGGCGACGGCTTTCTCGCGGACGGCGAGGGCAAGGCAGGCGCGATCGCCGAGGGAAAGGCCGGCTGCGCGGGTGCTTGTGCGCAGGCGGATGGCGTCGGCTGCCAGGCCGAAGTCGAAGGGGACCACCGTCAATCCGTAGTCATACATGCCGTCCAGCACGACCTCCGGGTCATCGCCGAAATCCAATAGGCGCGTTCCGGCCTCGACGACGTTCACGGTCGTGATCATTGCCCCCGGGAGGAGCGGGACGACCGCTTCGCCACCCTTCTCCCGGCGCATCGCCGCAAGCAACGCCGAGGCGTCGAGCACGAACCTCACTTATGAGACTTCCTCGCCAGGTATTCCCGTACTTCCTGTTCTTCCTTGGCGACCTCGGCACGGCGTTCGGCTATCAGTTCGTCTACCAGGCTCACTCCGGGTGGAACAAGGTTCGCAAGCCGCTCCTGCGTATGACGGATCGCGGTAGCCGAGGTAAGGAGGGTCAGCTTGCCGTCCCTGACAGTGCCCTGCAACCTGTCGCCCTCCTTCACTCCAAGCGCGACCCGTACTTCCGCAGGCAGCAGGACGCGCCCCGCCTCCTTCACCACGACAGAAAAGTGGATCGCCTCCTTGTCGTGCTCCCAGGGAGATGAGTTCTCCGAGAAACCCTCAGGTCTACTGGCTCGTCTCATCGCCGGCCTCCGTACCGCACCAAAGTCAGCGTACGCTCCGGTCTGTCAGCATTCAAGATGGCTGCCAGTCACGGCACCGAATGACAGTTTCTCCAGAATCTACCACCCGCCGCCGCCACCGCCACCGCCGCCGCCGCCCGAGCCGCCGCCACCGCCGGAAAAGCCGGAGCCGGAGGAGGAACTGGGCTGCGCAGCGATCATCGCGGCGCTCATGCCGGTAGCGACGCTGGAGACGGTGCTGGAAAAGCCGCCCGAGCCGGACGACCAGTCACGGCCGGAATAGAAGCCCGGCTGATAGCCCGGCTGCGCCCCGGCCACGGCGTTGCGGGCGAGCTCGCCCTCGAAATGCTCCGACCAGGGCTTTTCGACCCCGAGGGCGATGGCATAGGGCAGGATGCGCTCGAAGCGCTCGACGGTCATGGGTGGCTCGCCGACGATGTTGAGGCGGTTCTTTTCGGCGGTATCGAGATACATGCGGAAACCGTCGATCTGGTCCATCAGCTTGCGTCCCTGCACGGTGGGCGCCCGCATCAGCACGGCGAAGACGACGTTGACGAGCACGATCGAGAGGGCACCGATCAGCGGCCCGTCGAGCCGCAGTTCGGACAGGAAGCCCACCGCCGTGGTGCCGAAATTGGCGCCGAAGATGACCAGCCAGATGGCGAGGATGATCTTGCCGAAACCCGGGCTGGTCCACAGGTGCGACAGGACCGAGGCAAAGATGCCGATGGCGATGCCGCCCACCGCGGCGACCACCAGCATCACCGGATCGAGCATGTCGAGCAGCACGAGGCCCCCGAGCAGCGCCGCCGAGAGCGCGATGCCGAGCACCACGTAGCCGGTGTTGTTGCGGAAATAGGCCTGCCGGTTCTCCGTCTCGATCTGCTTGACGAACTTGCCGCGCGTCTCGTTGAGCTTGGGGCCGTTGCTGGTGTTGACGGTGACGCTGCCCTTCGAGGCGAAATAGTCGAACACCAGCCGCTCGCCCTCGGGCAGGTCGCCCGGTGCCGCCTGGCCGGTGACCTTGACGGTCAGCGTCTTGCCCGGGTTGTCGATATGGACGAGGCCCTTGACCCCGAGGTCGAAGATCGCCGCGGTGAAGGCGGTCCAGCCCATCTTGTCCCAGCCCATCTTGTGGATGTAGTGGGTCAGGGCCGGCGACAGCCCCCTGGGGGCATGGAAGAGCGGGATGATGGTGCCCTTGGCCGGATCGCGCCCGACCGCGTTCCAGGCGAACAGGTTGTAGAGCAGCACCAGCCCCACCGCGAGCGCGGGACCGACCAGGTCGCGATGGTCGCTGAGCCACCAGCCGAGGCGCTGGGTCTCGTCGGGCACCGCGAGGATGCCCTTCTGGAAGGACACCGCGACGCTCAGGCCTTCACCCGACTCGAGCCGGCGCTGGCTTCGGAAGATGGCCTCGGTATCGGAGGAACGCGTGATGGTCACCGCCTGCTCCTGCGAGCCGGCAAGCCCGGTATAGCCGATAAGCCCCGAAATCACGGCGCCGTCGGGCAGGGTGACACTGGCGACCGACTTCTCGATCGGAAAGTTCCAGTAGTTGCCGGTGACGTTCCAGAACAGCTCGTCGTGATCGTCGAACTGCCGGGCCATGCGGCTCATGCTGTAGCGGATGGTGTAGCGGTGCGCACCGCGCTCGAGGAAGATGTCGGCATCGCCGATGCGGATGCGCCGGATGCCGTCGCCGACGGTTTCGAGGACGTAGGGTTCGACGCGCCCGTCGCGCATCACCGAAAGCACCTCCAGGCTCGAACGCAGCCGGGAGTTGTCCGGGTTGATCAGCTGGGTGGGGATGTCCCGGTAGATGCCCCGCCGGATCTCGACGCCTTCGGCGGTGACGTCGATGGTCTCGGTGACATCGACCGAGCCGTCGGCGTTGAGCGTGATGGCGGCGGCAAAGGAGGTAATCGTCTCGGCGGCGGCGACGGGGAGGGCGAGCACCAGGCTCAGAGCGAAGAGCAGCGCCGCCAGGGGGAGATTGCGCACCGGCGCCTCCGTCTATTGCAGTAGGGTCGCCTAGAACTTCACCGTCGGCACGGCGCGGTCGGCCTCGTTCTCGAGCTCGAAGTACTCGGACTTCTCGAACCTGAAGGCATTGGCGATGACGTTGGAGGGAAAGCTCTCGACCGCGGTGTTGAGGTTGCGCGCGGCGCCGTTGAAGTAGCGGCGGGCGAGCTGGATCTCGTCCTCGACGGTTCTCAGCGCCGCCTGGAACTCGAGGAAAGTGGTGTTGGCCTTGAGGTCGGGATAGGCCTCGGCCACGGCGATGAGCTTGCCCAGCGCGCCCGAGAGCGCACCCTCGAGGGCACTGCGCTCGGCCGGACCGGCATTGGCGCCGGCGGTCGCGGCGGCACGGGCATTGATCACCGCATCGAGCGTCTCGCGCTCGTGCGCCATGTAGCCCTTGACCGTCTCCATCAGGTTGGGGATCAGGTCGGTGCGGCGCTTCAGCTGCACATCGATGCCGGACCAGCCCTCCTGCTTGAGCTGCCGCTTGGACACCAGGTCGTTGTAGATGAAGATGACGTAGCCGACGATCGCCACGATGATCGCCAGGATGACGAGACCGGTCATGAACCCCTCCGCTTGCCGCGCACGCGGGACGAACAGTGTCACCGCGGCCGCGCCCCTGCAATTGAATTGCGGCGCCTGAACCGGTGATGAATGGCCGCTGCCCTGCCGGAGGAGGCAAGGGCAGAGGGAGCGCGCCCGGTAACCGCATTGCGGTTAATCAGGCGAATGAACCGGAGCTGGGTTAAGTCTCGCCGTCGTGCGGGGTGTCGTCGCCGAGCAGCGGATCCGCCCTGTGGCGGCCGCGGCGGCGATAGGCCTTGGGATCGGCTTCGACCTTCGGCCTGAACTGCCCCTGCCTCAGGGCGCGCGCCGCCGCATTGCGCGGACGGGACTGCTTGCGGGTGAGCGGGACCTTCATCGCCTCACGCCTTGTCGGGCGCCGGCCCCGGTTCGGCTCCGGAAGCGGGGGCGGGGGCGTCCGGGCCGGCGGCCGGAAGGTCTGGCGCCGGCGGGGCGTCGGGGGCCGGCTCGCCGGCGGGGAGATCGGGCTTGCCGTCGGAGTCGACGATCACCACCGGCTCGATCGGGTCGGGGACGAGGATCTCGGTCTCGGGCGGGGAATGCGGGGCGGGCTGGCGCGGGCTCTGTCCCTCGTCGGCGCGCGGATCGAGCGCCACGGTGCCGGGCGAAATGCCCTTCTCGGCGTTCATCGCCCGGAAGCGGATGCGCCCCCTGGTATCGCGCACCGGCCGCACCTTCATCCTGAGAAAGGCGGTGACCGCGAGCGCGCCGTGGAAGGTGGCGGTGACGATGAACAGCGCCACCGGCGCGATGGCGTTCATCGCCCAGCTGGCGATCACCGGCCCGATGGCGAGCCCGACGCCGAGGATCAGCAGCATGCCGCCGGCGACCCGGCCGAACTCGCCGTCCCTCGCGAAGTCGTTGGCGTGCGCCACGGCGATGGCATAGAGCGGATAGGCGCCGAAGCCGTAGAGCCCGAACAGGATGAACATCAGCACGCCGCCGGCCGGGTTGATCAGCACGGTCAGGAGCCCGATGAAGGCGGCAAAGCCGGAGAGCCCGACGATCACGAGCCGGCGGTCGATCTTGTCGCTGAGCCGGCCGAACGGTGTCTGCGCCACCGCGCCGACGACCGCCGTGACCGCGAACAGATAGGCGATGGTCGAGGCATCGAGCTTCTGTTCGAAGCCGTAGACCGGGGCCAGGGTGCCGAACGTGCCGTTCGACATGCCGCAGGCAAAAGCGGCGATCACGGCCAGCGGAGAGGTCCGGTAGAGCAGCACCACGTCGAGCCGCGCCGAGGACATCGGCCTCGGCTGCGGCGTCGACGTGAGCGCAGTCGGCAGCACCGCACAGATGAAGCTTATCGCACCGACGACGAATGGGACATATCCCAAGGTACCCGTAATCGACATGGCGAGCTGGCCGACGGTGGAGGCCGCCATGTTGATGGTGACGTAGATCGAAAAGATCGTGCCGCGGCTCTTGTTGTCGGTCACCTCGTTGAGCCAGCTCTCGACGATCATGGCCGCGCCGGCAAAGCAGAAGCCGGAAAAGGCGCGCAGCACGATCCAGCCGACATCGTTGATCCACAACAGGTTGAGCAGGATCGTGACGGTGCCGATGGCGGCCATGATGGAGAACGCGCGGATGTGTCCGACGCGCTTGACGAGCAGCGGCACGGTGATCGAGCCGGTGACGAACCCCACCGACCAGCCGGTGCCGATCAGGCCCAGCGCCAGCAGCGAGAAGTGCTCCTCGGCGCCGCGCACCGACATCAGCAGCCCCTGCAGCCCGCCGCCGAACATCAGCAGGGCCGAACCGATGAACAGGGCATAGATCTTCAGGGCGGAGGACATGGGGCGCTTTCTGCGTTCGCTCGAGTCCGGGGGCGCATGCCTGTCGAGTCGGACCAAATTCGGGCGGTCGAGGCTCCCCTGCAAAACAACGGCGCCGCGTCGACGACCGACGTTCGACCCTAGACCCTCGGAAAATGCGGCTCAATCCCCGAAAAACACAATGCCCGCACTGTGGCGGGCATTTTGTCGAGCGCTACAGGCTCAGACGCCGTTGTCTTCTGGATGAAACATGGTGTTCTCCTATGGACGCACCCCCGTCGCGACCAGCACAGTTCGCCCGCCGCGATGCGGTTCGTCAATATGCGGTCGACGTGTCAGCCGGCGGCGTCGAGGGCCTGCCTCAAACTCAGCATGTCGGACCAGGCCAGCGCCTTCGAGGCCGGGGTGCGCAGCAGGTAGGCCGGGTGCAGCGTGGCCAGCGCCCGCACCGCGTGGCTGCCGACGACGAGGTCGCGCCACTGGCCGCGCATGCGCGTGATGCCGTTGGTGGTCTGGAACAGCGCCTTGGTCGGCACGTTGCCGAGCGTCACGAGGAATTTCGGAGCCACCAGTTCCACCTGGCGGACGAGGAACGGGGCGCACAGCGCCAGCTCCTCGGGCGAGGGATCGCGGTTGCCCGGCGGGCGCCAGGGCACCATGTTGGCGATGTAGACCCGGCTGCGGTCGAGGCCGATGGCGCCCAGCATGCGATCGAGCAGTTGCCCGGCGCGGCCGACGAACGGCTTGCCCTGCAGGTCCTCCTGCTCGCCGGGGCCTTCCCCGACCAGCATGATCGATGCCTCTGGATTGCCATCGGCAAAGACCAGCTGGGTGGCCCGCTTCTTGAGCAGGCAGCCGTCATAGGCGTCCATGGCGACGCGCAAAGCCTCGAGCGTGCCGGCGGCGGCGGCAATGGCGCGCGTCTCGCCCGGATCGGACGACAGCGAGACGGCCACCTGCGGCGGAACGGCGGGTGCCGCGCCGGCGGGAACGCTCGCGCGCCGCGCCGGCAGCGATGCCGCGAACCGGTCGACCGGCTCCTCGCCGACGGCGAAATCGACCCCGGCAGCGCGATACCAATCGAGCAGCGCAAGCAGTTCGGCGGCATCGGGCCGGGCGGGGACGGTCATGGCCGAGTTATGTCACAGGCCCGCGCCGGGCGCCACCGGCGGCGCGACACCCCCCCGGGGCACTGGCCTTGTCGGCATGCCGTGATAGGCTGCACCGGACAATGCCAGGGAGAGGGGTGGTGCAATGCGGCTGGGCGCCTTTTCTATCAGCCTTGCGGTCAG
Organism: Devosia sp.; assembly: GCA_041916695.1. GTDB lineage: Bacteria > Pseudomonadota > Alphaproteobacteria > Rhizobiales > Devosiaceae > Devosia_A. Next base: position 19,010 of record JAYRZA010000012.1, read on the forward strand.
GGACATCGCGGCGTCGCGCGACTTCTACACAAAGCTCGGCTTTCGCGAACTGGGCGGCAATATCGAACAGAACTGGCTGATCCTCACCAACGGATCGGCGACGATCGGGCTGTTCCAGGGCATGTTCGAACACAACATCCTGACCTTCAACCCGGGCTGGAACGCCGACGCCACGCCGTTCGACCCGTTCGACGACGTGCGCGCCATCCAGAAGCACCTCGAGGCGCAGGGCATCGCGATCGCGACGCGAGCCGATCCGGACTCGACCGGGCCGGCGCATGTCGTGCTCCGCGACCCGGACGGCAACGAAATACTCATCGACCAGCATCGCTGATTTGCGCTCCGGCGGCACTTCGTGCATAGGGCGTCAGCCACAAGCGAGGACAGGCCGTGAGCGCGCGCGAGAGCATCGAGACCGACGTCGTGATCGTGGGAGCCGGCCCCGCGGGCCTTGCCGCGGCGATCCGGATCAAGCAGATGCGGCCCGAGCTTGCGGTGACCGTGGTCGAGAAGGCCGCGGACATCGGCGGGCACATCCTGTCCGGCGCGGTGATGAACCCGGTCGGCATGGATGAGCTGCTGCCGGGCTGGCGCGACCAGGGAGCGCCCGCCGGCGTGCCGGTCGGACGCGACACGTTCCATTTCCTGACGGCGGGCGGCGACCTCGCCTTCCCCGGCTGGATGATTCCGCCGCAGATGCATGTCAAGAACGGCCTGATCGTCAGCCTCGGCGACCTGGTGCGCTGGCTGGGCGAGCAGGCGCAGGGGCTCGGCGTCGACATTTTCCCGATGACCGCCGCCGTCGACCTGGTGCGCGGCGAAGACGGGCGGGTGGAGGGCATCGTGACCGGCGACCTCGGGGTCGGCGGCGATGGCCGGCCCAAGGCCGGCTATGCCCAGGGGATCGAGCTGAGGGCCAAGTACACGCTGATCGGGGAGGGGGCCCGCGGCTCGCTCGCCAAGCGCCTGATCGCCGGCTTCGGCCTGGCCGACGGCCACGATCCGCAACTCTACGGGCTCGGCATCAAGGAAATCTGGGAGATCCCGGCGGACCGGCACGAGGCCGGCCGGGTCGACCACTACCTCGGGTTTCCGCTCGACAACGCCACCTCGGGGGGCGGCTTTGCCTATCACGCGGCGGGCAACCGGCTCTACCTGGGCTTCGTCACGCACCTCAGCTATGCCGACCCCACGCTGTCGCCCTATGGCGAGTTCCAGCGCTTCAAGACCCACCCGTCCGTCGCGCGGCTCATCGAGGGCGCGACGCGGGTGAGCTACGGCGCCCGGGCGCTGACCTCGGGCGGGCTGCAATCGATCCCCGACCTCGCCTTTCCGGGCGGGGCGCTGCTCGGCTGCGCCGCCGGGTTCATGAACGTGCCGGCGCTGAAGGCCATCCACAGCGCCATCCGCTCGGGCCGGGCGGTGGGCGAGGCCGTGGCGGAGGCGATCGCGGCGGGACGCGCGCACGACCGGCTCGACCGGCTCAACGAGCGCGTGCTGGCCACCGGCATCGGCGCCGAACTCACCCCGGTGCGGAACATGAAGCCGCTCTGGTCCCGCCTCGGCACGTTCGCCGGCGTGCTGCTGGGCGGGTTCGACCTGTGGTGCAACGCCATCCTGGGGTTCTCCCCGTTCGGCACGCTGCGGCACGCCAAGCCCGACCATGCCAAGCTGAAGCCGCTGGCCGAGGCCACGCCGCGCCGCTACCCCAGGCCCGACGGCAAGACCACGTTCGAGCGGAGCGCCTCGGTCTATCTCGCCAATCTCAGCCACGACGAGGACCAGCCGGTGCACCTGAGGCTCGCCGACCCCGAGGTGCCGGTGCGGGACAACCTGCCGCGCTACGGCGAGCCGGCGCCGCTCTACTGCCCGGCCGGGGTCTACGAACTGGTCGACACGGACGGCAAGCCGGGCTTCCGCATCAACGCGGCCAACTGCGTGCACTGCAAGACCTGCGACATCAAGGACCCGGCGCAGAACATCACCTGGGTGCCGCCGGAGGGCGGCTCCGGCCCCAACTATTCGGGCATGTAGCAGCGACGTGATCGGCCGCTCCCCTTGCGGCGCAGTCGCAAAATCGCCCATCTTTGTGCGCCTGATCCGGGGCGCGCCAGCCCTGTCGCCCCTCGTGGAGTTCGTGAGCCCGTGACACACCCCGCCCGCCTGCTGATGTCGGCCCTGATCGTCGTCGGCCTCGCCACCGGAGGCGCTCTCTCGCTCGACCAGGGACAGATGTTCTCGGTGCGCCAGCTCAGCACCACCGGCAACTTCCTCGCCGGTCGCGAGGCGCTGGCCGACCTCAGCACCGGCGCTGCCGCGGATTTCTTCAGGCGGGCCGCCGAGGCCGACTGGGACAACCCGATCGTCATCGAGCGCGGCTTCATCGCGCTGGCCGCCGACGGGCAGATCGCGGAGGCGGCGACGCTGGCCGAGCACCTGCTCGAGCTCTCGGCGCCGAACGACCTGGCGAGCCTCGTCATCGGCACCGAGGCGATCAAGGCCCGCCGCTACGGCGCCGCCGGCCGGGCGCTCGATGCCGTCGGCGGCGACACCTTCGCCGGCATCACCGGCGGCATCCTGCGCGCCTGGGCCCTCGAGGGCGAGGGCAAGCGGGACGAGGCAGGCAAGGTGCTCGACGAGATCGCCAAGGGCGGGCTCGAGGATTTCCTGGTGTTCCACCGCGCCATCATGGCCGACGTGGCGGGCGACCCGCGCCAGGCGCTGGAACTGATCGCCAGGGCCCACGAGGCCGATCCCTTCATCGCCCGCATCGTCGAGGCCCGGGCCCGCATGCTGGGCAATTCCGGCCGGTTCGAAGAGGCGCGCAAGGTGATCGCCGCATTCGAGGACCAGGGGCTGTCGCATCCGCTGGTGAGCCAGGTGAAGACGGCGATCGAGAAGCGGCAGCGGCCGGGGGTGTTCGCGCCGACCATCCAGGCCGGTGCGGCCGAGATGTTCCATTCGGTCGGCGTGGCGCTGGCGCGGGAAGGCAGTCCCGAGATCGCCGCGGTGTTCCTGCAACTGGGCCGCTATCTCGATCCGGACGCGCACGTGATCGACATGGTGTTCGGCCAGCTGCTCGACGGGGCCCGGCAGTTCGAGGCCGCCAACACGATCTACGACGGCATCCCGGCGCAGTCGCCGATGAAGCCGATGGCGGTGGTGCGCATCGCCGAGAATCTCGACGAACTGGGCGATCACGACGAGGCCATCCGGCGGCTGAGCAACATCGTCGCCACCAACCCCACCGACACCGAGGCGCTGGCGGTGCTGGGCGACATGCAGCGAGCCTCCGAGCAGTACGCCGAGGCCGCCGAGTCCTACACCCGCGTGCTCGATGCGCTCGCCGGCGACACCCCAGGCGACTGGCGCTACTACTACGTGCGCGGCATCGCCTACGAACGCTCCAAGCAGTGGCAAAAGGCCGAGGCCGACTTCAAGCGGGCGCTGGAGCTCAATCCCGACCAGCCGCAGGTGCTGAACTACCTCGGCTACAGCTGGGTCGACCAGGGGGTGAACCTGCTGCCGGCGCTGGAACTGATCGAGAAGGCGGTGGCCGGTTCGCCCAATGACGGCTACATCATCGACAGCCTGGGCTGGGCCTATTATCGGCTGAACCGCTTCCCGGAGGCGGTGGAGCAGCTCGAACGCGCCGTGCAGATCCGGCCGTCCGACCCGGAGATCAACGACCACCTGGGCGACGCCTACTGGCGCGCCGGCCGGCAGCTCGAGGCCCGCTTCCAGTGGAACGTCGCGGCGGCGGTCGACAAGGAGGGCGCGGTCAAGGAGCGGGTCGCGAGCAAGCTCGCTGACGGCCTGCCGCCGCTGCCGCCCGAGGCGACGGCATCCACCCCGGTCGCCGAGAGCCAGCCCGCGCCGCTCGCCCAGTAGCATGGACGGCTCCCTCGTCGAGGCCGCGCCCGCCAAGGTCAACCTGGCGCTGCACGTCACCGGCCGCCGCGCCGACGGCTACCACGAGCTCGAAAGCCTCGTGGTGTTCGCCGACGTCGCCGACGAGATCGTCGCCCGCCCAGCGCGTGCCGACAGCCTGACGGTGACCGGCCCCTTCGCCACGGCCGCCGGCAGCGGCGAAGGCAATCTCGTTTCGCGGGCACTCGCCGCCTTCCGCGCCCGCTGGCCGGACGCCGGCGGCACCGGCCTCGCGGTCGAACTGCGCAAGAACCTGCCGGTCGCGGCCGGACTGGGCGGCGGCTCGGCCGACGCCGCCGCCATGCTGCGCCTCCTGGCGCGCCGCAGCGCGACACCGATTCCGCCGGCCGGGCTCGCCGAACTGGCGCTGAGGCTGGGCGCCGACGTGCCGGCATGCTTGTTCTCGCGCCCCTGCGAGATGCGCGGGGTGGGCGAGATCATCCACCCGCTGCCGACCTTTCCGGCGACCCACATCGTGCTGGTCAATCCGCTGCTGCCGGTCGCCACGGCCGACGTGTTCCGGCGCCTCGCGCGGCGCGACAACCCGCAGCTGCCGCCGTTGCCGCAGCCGCTGACCCGCCCGGCCCTGCTCGGGCTGTGGCTGGCCGAGACCCGCAACGACCTCGAGCCGGCCGCCATCGCGCTGCTGCCGGTGATCGGCGAGCTGATCGCCGAGATGGCCGACCTCGAGGGCTGCGTGCTGGCGCGCATGTCGGGATCGGGCGGCACGGTATTCGGCCTGTTCGGCTCCGCCGCGCAGGCCCACCAGGCGGCGCACGAACTGCGCCGTACCCGCAATGGCTTCTGGGTGGCCGCGGCGCCGGTGATCACGCCGCGATAGCCGGGGCCGGCCCCGCGCTCAGTAGGCGCGGGCGATGGTCGCCTCGACGACCTCGCCGAGCAGCAACTTCATTTCCGAGGGCGGCAGCGGCTTCAGCGCCTCGCGGGCGCGACGGGCGTGCTGGCCCGCCTCGTCGAGCGTGCGTCCGAGCGTGTCGTGCCGGTCGAACACCGCCAGCACGCGCGCCAGATCGGACTGCGCCGCGTCGATCCTGCCCAGGGACGCGACGATCACCTCGCGCTCGGCCGGATTGGCCGCTTCCAGCGCCAGGATCACCGGCAGGGTCATCTTGCCCTCGCGCAGGTCGTCGCCGGTGTTCTTGCCCAGCGTACCGCTCTCGCCGCGATAGTCGAGCACGTCGTCGACCAGCTGGAACGCGTAGCCCAGCTCGCGACCATAGTCGCGCAGCGCCCGCCGCCCGGCCGCATCGGCCCCGCCGGCCATGGCGCCGACTTCGGTGGCCGCCTCGAACAGCGTCGCGGTCTTGGCGCGGATGACGTTGTCATAGTCGTCGCGGCTGGCGGCGAGATCGCGCGTCTTGGCAAGCTGCAGCACCTCGCCCTCGGCGATCACGGTGGCCGCGCGCGAGATCACCTTGAGCGCCTCGATGCTGCCGGTCTCGACCATCATCATGAAGGCCTGTCCGAGCAGGAAATCGCCGACCAGCACGCTGGCCTGGTTGCCCCACACCATGCGCGCCGCGGCGCGGCCGCGCCGCATGGTGCTCTCATCGACCACGTCGTCGTGCAGCAGCGTGGCATTGTGCATGAACTCGACGGAGGCGGCGAACACCACCTCGTTGCCGTCCGGGCGGCCGAACAGCTGGGAGGCGGCGATGGTCAGCATCGGCCGCAGGCGCTTGCCGCCGGCCTCGATCAGGTAGCGCGCCACTTCCGGGACGAGCTCGACATGCGAGCGCAGCCGCTCGAGGATCAGGGCATTGACCCGATCCATGCCGGGGCGCGTGGAACTGACCAGCCGGTCGACCGCATTGGATTCGGTCGCCACCTTTGTCGCTGCCGCCGATGACGCCATGAATTCCTCGGTTGTCGGCCCCCGCGGAGGCCCTATAGTCCGGTCCGATGTCCCTAGACCACGACGCCGCTCTTGTAAAACATCAAACGCCGACGCGCGATGCCTTTTTGGGTGGTCGGTTGGTTGTGTCGCAGCCCCCCGCCGGTTTCCGCGCCGGTCTCGATTCCGTCCTCCTCGGCGCCGCCGTGCGGGCCGGGGCCGAGCGCTTGCTGGACCTGGGCGCCGGGGCCGGAACGGCAGCGCTGGTGGCGCTCGCCGACCGGCCGTCCGCCGGTGCCACGCTGGTCGAGATCGACCCGGCCATGGCGGCGCTGGCCGAGGCCAACCTCGCCGCCAACGGCCTAGAGGGGCGCGGCACCGTGCTCCGCCTCGACGTCACCGCGGCGGCGGCGCAGCGCCGGGCCGGAGGGCTTGCCGCCGACCATTTCGACAGTGTCATCGCCAACCCGCCGTTCTTCGCGCCGGGCCGGGGCACGGCGCCTGCGGCGGCGCGGGCCGGGGCGCGCCACATGCCGGACGACGCGCTCGAGCGCTGGGTCCGGACGGCGGCGACGCATGCGGCCAATGGCGGCGAGGTGATCTTCATCCATGTCGCGACGGCGCTGCCGGCGCTGCTCGCGGCCATCGGCACGCGCTTCGGCGGGGTCAGCGTGCTGCCCCTCCTGCCGCGCGCCGGCCAGCCGGCGCATCGCGTGCTGGTGCGCGGCATCAAGGGGTCGCGGGCCCCGTTCACGCTGCTCGCCGCCCGGGCCCTGCACGAGGAAGCGGGACGGGCCTTCCGCCCCGAGTTCGACGCGATTTTCCGCGGCACCGCGACGCTGGTCTGGTAAAGCCTCGCCGGGGCACATACATCTGCCCCGGTCGGCAGCGAGGAAGCACGTATGGGGCTCGGAGCGTGGATGAGGCGGCTTGTCGGCCAGGCGGGCCCGGTAATCCCGGTGGTGCGCCTGCACGGCGTGATCGCCGCCGATCCGCGCCCCGGCCGGCTCAACATCGAATCGGTCGAGCCGCTGCTGAAGCGCGCCTTCGCGCTGAAATCGGCGCCCGCCATCGCCATCATCGTCAACTCGCCCGGCGGCTCGCCGGTGCAGTCGCGGCTGATCTCCAAGCGCATCCGCGACCTCGCCGAGGAGACCGGCAAGCCGGTGCTGGTGTTCGTCGAGGACGCCGCCGCGTCGGGTGGCTACTTCATCGCGGTGGCCGGCGACGAGATCATCGCCGACCCCTCCTCGATCGTTGGTTCGATCGGGGTGATCTTCGCCGGCTTCGGCTTCGTCGGCGCGATCGACAAGCTCGGGGTCGAGCGCCGGGTGCATACGGCCGGCAAGAACAAGTCGACGCTCGATCCGTTCCTGCCGGAAAAGCCGGAGGACGTGGCGCGCATCAAGCAGCTGGAACTCGACGTGCACAGGGTGTTCATCGACTGGGTCAAGGCGCGGCGCGGCGAGCGGCTGCATGCCGCCGAGGAGACGCTGTTCACCGGCGAGTTCTGGAGCGGCGTGCGCGGGCTGGACCTCGGTCTGGTCGATGCGCTGGGCGACGTGCGCGCCGTGCTGCGCGAGCGCTACGGCGACAAGGTCGAGCTGCGCCCGATCGCGCCGCGACGCGGGCTGCTGAGCCTGCCGCGGCTGGGCCTCGGCGCACTGGCCGGCGGGGCCATCGAGGCCATCGAGGATCGCGCGCTGTGGGCGCGTTTCGGGCTCTGAGCGATGACCGCCATCCTCATCCGCGTCGTCATCTTCCTCGTCATCGCCGGCGTCATCTTCCTCGGCGCCCGCCGTATCTGGCGCGACTGGAAGGGCCAGTTCCGGGCGGAGGACAAGGCCCGGCTCGAGCGCGACCGCGCCGAGCGCGAGGCGATCAAGCGCAATGACGGCATGATCACCCTCAAGCGCGACAAGGACGGCAAGTTCAGGCCGGAGGGAGACGACGGACACGGATGAACCGGGCACAGTGCGCAATTGACCCCGCCGCACCGCGCCACTAGGTTCCGGCCGCCAACCGCACCCGGAACCTGCCGCCGATGACCGAGACGTTGCCCGCCCACATGGACCCCAGGAATTCCTTCCAGGGGCTGATCCTGACGCTCCAGCGCTTCTGGGCCGAGCAGGGTTGCGTGATCCTGCAGCCTTACGACATGCAGATGGGCGCCGGCACCTTCCACACCGCGACGACGCTGCGCGCCCTGGGTCCCAGGCCCTGGAAGGCCGCCTACGTGCAGCCCTCGCGCCGCCCCAAGGACGGTCGCTACGGCGAGAACCCCAACCGGCTGCAGCATTACTACCAGTTCCAGGTGATCCTGAAGCCCTCGCCCGACAACATCCAGCAGCTCTACCTCGACAGCCTCGCGGTGATCGGCCTCGATTCCAGCCTGCACGACATCCGCTTCGTCGAGGACGACTGGGAGAGCCCGACGCTGGGCGCCTGGGGGCTGGGCTGGGAATGCTGGTGCGACGGCATGGAGGTGAGCCAGTTCACCTACTTCCAGCAGGTCGCCGGCTTCGAGACCATGCCGGTGCCCGGCGAGATCACCTACGGGCTGGAACGGCTCGCCATGTACGTGCAGGGCGTCGAGAACGTCTACGACCTCAACTTCAACGGCCGCGACGGCGACGACAAGGTCACCTATGGCGATGTATTCCTGCAGAACGAGCAGGAATTCTCGAAGTACAATTTCGAGGCCGCCGACACCGAGATGCTGTTCCGGCACTTCAGGGACGCCGAGGACGAGTGCCGGGCGATCCTCAGGAAGGGCGCCGAGGGCAATCGCCAGACAATGGCCGTGCCGGCCTACGAGCAGGTGGTCAAGGCGAGCCACACCTTCAACCTGCTGGACGCCCGCGGCGTCATCTCGGTGCAGGAGCGGCAGAGCTACATCCTCAGGATCCGCGACCTCGCCAAGGAATGCGGCGCCGCCTGGCTGCAGACCGAGGGCGGCGGGGCGCGCTAGCAACCCCGGGAGCAAGGGCATGGCGGCGGCTTTCGACACGCCCGCCCTCGGTCAGCTTGCGCCGATCCTCGCCGGGATCGGGCTTGCCCCGCCGCTGGCCGTCACCGACATCAAGGACGGCAGCGGCCGGGTGTTCCGCCTCGACCTGGCGGATGGCGGCGCGGCGGTGCTCAAGCATTATGACGAGCCCCATCGGCAGCACCATGCCGTCTCGGGCGAACGGTTCGCCGAACGCCTGCTGGGTGGGCTCGACCTGCCGATCACCCGGTACCTGCTGCAGGACGAGAGCCTGACGCGCCTGCCGTTCCCGTTTGCCATCACCAGCCATCTGCCCGGCGTCACGGTGAAGTCCCTCGCCGGTGAGCCCGACATCGCGGAGGCGTGGCGCCAGATGGGCGGGCTACTGCGCCGGCTGCATGCGGTTGCGCTGCCGGCCTATGGCGGGTTCGGCCACGACCGGGTGCTCGGTGCGGTGGCCACCAATGCCGAAGCGATGCGCAACGCCTTCGCCCACGCCTTTTCGCAGTTCCGGCAGCACGGCGCGGACGAGGCCCTGACCGGGACACTGGCAGCGATCGTCGCCGATCGTTTCGACGCCATGACCTGGAGCCGGGGTGCGGTCTTCGCCCATGACGACCTCAACCCCAGCAACGTGCTGGCCGAACGCGCTTCCGGCGTCGGGCTGAGGCTGACCGGGCTGCTCGACTTCGGCAATGCCCGCGCGGCCGACGCGATCTGCGACCTCGCCAAGACCATCTTCATTACCGAGCACGAGATGCCGGGAAGTGGCCCCCACATCCTCGACGGCTACGGTCCCATCGACCATCCGGAGCCCGAGCGCGCGCTCTGGTTCTACACGCTGTACCACCGGCTGGTGATGTGGTGGTGGCTCCGCCATGTCGGTGCCATCCCGGATGGGCAGACGCACGACCTGGTCCGCGATCTCGCCGCGATGGCGGACGAGGCCGGCACGCGATAGTGCCGCCTAGGCCCCGGCGAGCAGCCGCACGAGCCAGACGACGAGGCCCAGCGAGACGGCGGGCAGCCCGATGCCGAGCAGCAGACGGGCCGGCGGGGCGAGGGAACTCGCTTGCGTCGCGAGGAACAGCACCACGACGGCGATCAGGTAGGCAGGGATGACGAGCAGCGCCCACCCGCCGCTGGCGAGCCCGAGCAGCGCCGCGCAGAGGACGAGGCCGGCGAGTGCGGCGACGCGCCTCACGCCGGCAGTCCCCTCTCCCGACGACGACAGCAGCCCGGCAAGTCCGCCGAGGGGCGATCGGGGGCCGCAAACGATCTCACGCATGGCACAGCACTCCGGCAAACGAATCCCGATGGCATGGTCGGGCCCTGGTCCCGGCCGCGCAAGGCGCGGCGGGGCCGATCAACAGTGGCGCCGGCGGCCTGTGGACGATCCGGCGGCCGGCACCGGCGCGGGCCGCGCGTCACGCGCTCGGGATGGCCCGGCCTTCGACATAGTGCCCGTAGAGCGTGGTGAGGATGCTGACCCCGACCAGCATCTTCACCCAGTCCGTACCGAGCGTCCAGATCAGGCTAAGGACGCGGCCGAACGGTCCGGCAAAGGCGAACAGGATGGCAGGCAGGTCGATGAGGATGGCGGCGATCGCCGAAACGATGGCGAGCACCACGATGGCGCCGCTGGCCCCCTTGGTCGCCTCCCAGGCGGCCCCGAAGTTGAGCGGCTTGCCGATGGCGCTGGCCGGCAGCACCGGTGCCAGCCGGTAGCCGACGATCAGCGCCGCCGCGAGCGCCAGGATCCCGGCGACGAAGGCCAGCGGCGGGGCGACCAGCACCAGCAACCCGGCGACGGTTCCGACCACCAGCCCGGTGATCACGCACAGGATGCCGATGCCGAGCGACAGCAGCGCATAGGAGAACAGGCGGCCGCCGTCGAAGGCCGGGAACTGTCCCTGCGGCTGCTCGTCGAGCAGCACGTAGCGGTGCCAGGCAACCGCGATCCAGACGAAGGCGACGAGCGCCAGGATGCCGGTGACGACGGCGATCGGCGCCATGGCCAGCGCCGCCTCGGGATCGACCACCTGATTGCGTCCGGTCGGGAACATCAGGCCGAGGATGAGGCTCGGTATAGCGTAGATGAGATAGAGCAGGCCCGAAAGCCGCAAGGCGTTGCGCCAGTCCCCCAGGACCAGGCGAACCGAATGCATGAACAGAGAAACTCCCACGACGTGCCCCCTAGGTTTCGCTGAAATGAGCGGAAGATCCGCCTGACCCGGGATGAGGCTAGTGCAAGCTCAAGAGTCGCGGAAGCTTGCGGAGCCGAAATAGTCGCGGCGGGCCCTGCCGGTCGGGGTGTCGCCTCAGCCGCAGGTGACGACGAGCCCGTCGCGCCCCGTGAAGCGGAACATCGTCCGGCCGGCCTCGTCCGTGCCGAAGGCGCCGCCGAGCCCGAGTTCCCGCAGCGGACCGCTCAGCGGGTTGACATCCGTGCCGGCCGACGCCACCTGGCCCGACCCGGACGCGCCGTCGGCGGCGGTGAACGCATAGTCCCCGGCCACGAGCAGGGTGAGTTCGCCGAACGCCGCCCCGCCCGCATCGAAGCAGGCATAGACGCCGGGCGGCGGAAACTGGGCCAGGGCCGGGGACGCGAACAGCAGGAGGGCGAGGAGGAGCGGGACGCGCATGGCGCGAGTGTGGCGCAGTCCGGCGGGAATGCCAAGGACACGGAAGGTGTGCCGGACGCCGTCTAGACCGGTGGCACGAGGCCTTCGTGGCGGTTGCGGGCGGGCTTGAACGGCGCCATGCCCTCGTTGGCGAGCTGGTCGGCGCGCTCGTTCATCTCGTCGCCATTGTGCCCCTTGACCCAGTGCCAGTTGATCCTGTGCCGCTGCGTGGCGGCGTCGAGGGCCTGCCAGAGGTCGACATTCTTGACCGGCTTCTTGTCGGCGGTGCGCCAGCCGTTCCTCTTCCAGCCGTGAATCCACTTGGTCAGCCCGTCCTTGACGTAGCTGCTGTCGGTATGGAGTTCGATCTCGCAGGGGCGCTTCAGCGCATTGAGCGCCTCGATGGCGGCGGTCAGCTCCATCTGGTTGTTGGTGGTGAGCGCGGCGCCGCCCTTCAGTTCCTTGACGGTCGTGCCGTATTGCAGCACGGCCCCCCAGCCGCCGGGACCGGGATTGCCCGAACAGGCGCCATCGGTATGGATGGTGACGTGGCTCACCGCCCCGGGCTCACGACGCGGCGCCGACTGCCGCCGGACGGTCGTAGCGATACCACTCGCAGTGGTGGCCGTGATCGTTGTCGCCGGTATGGGTGTAGACGCCGCCCAGCTTGCGCAGCACCTTGAGCGAGTTCTCGTTGCGCACGTCGGCAAGGCCGATGAAGTGATCGCGGTCGGTCTCGCGCCAGTACCAGTCGCGCAGCGCGCTGGCCGCCTCGAACACGTAGCCGTTGCCCCAGAACTCGGGGTACAGCGAATAGCCGATCTCGGGCACCTCGTCGGGTCCATAGACGCCGAAGCCGCAGCGCCCGACCAGCACGCCGTCCGACTTGCGGGTGACGCGGAGCTTGCCCATCTTCTGGCGCTCGAACAGCTCGATCCAGTGGGCGAGGGACGCATCCATCTCCGCCGTCGTCCACGGCCGACCGTGCTCGGTGAGGTAGCGCGCCACCACCGGGTCGCCGTGCAGGCGATAGAGGTCGCCGATCTGGTCCGCCCGCCAGCCGGAGAGCACCAGCCGGTCGGTCTCGAGAAGCGTCAGGTCGCTCATGCTGCGGGCTGCGTCCTCAGTTCGCGAGGCAGGTTGAAGACGATGGTCTCCCGCTGCGCCCCGCTCGCCGACACCCGGATGTCGAAGCGCTGCGCGAAGGCCTCGATCACCTCGTCGACCAGCGTCTCGGGAGCCGAGGCGCCGGCGGTGATGCCGAGCCGCGAGATGCCGGCAAAGCGCGGCCAGTCGATCAGTTCGGCGCGCTCGACCAGCGCGGCATTGGCACAGCCGGCGCGCTGCGCCACCTCGACGAGACGGACCGAATTGGACGATTCCGGCGCCCCGACCACGATCATCGCATCGACCAGCGGGGCGACGCGCTTGACCTCTTCCTGCCGGTTGGTGGTGGCGTAGCAGATGTCTTCCTTGTGCGGCAGCGCGATCGACGGAAAGCGCCGGCGCAGCACTTCGACGATGGCCGAGGTATCGTCGACCGAGAGCGTCGTCTGCGTCACGTAGGCGAGCTTGTCCGGGTCGCGCGGGGTGAACGCCTCGGCGTCCGCGACGGTCTGGATCAGCGTGATGGCGCCTTCGGGCAATTGGCCCATGGTGCCGATCACCTCGACGTGGCCGGCGTGGCCGATCAGCACGATCTCGCGGCCCTCGGCAAAGTGGCGGTTGGCCTCGATGTGCACCTTGGACACCAGCGGGCAGGTGGCATCGAGGAAGAACATATTGCGCAGCCGCGCGTCCTCGGGCACCGCCTTGGGCACGCCATGGGCGGAAAACACCACCGGTGCGCCCGTATCGGGGATCTCGTCGAGTTCCTCGACGAACACTGCGCCCTTCTGGCGCAGGCCATCGACGACATACTTGTTGTGCACGATGGCATGCCGGACATAGACCGGGGCGCCGTAGCGCTCGAGCGCCAGTTCGACGATCTGGATGGCGCGATCGACGCCGGCACAGAAGCCGCGCGGGGCGCACAGGGTGATGTCAAGCTGCGGCCGTGATTGCATGAGCAAGCAGATGCTTGCTGCGCCGCGACAAGTCAAGTGTTGCGACAGCCGGAGGCGCCCGGCAATATGAGCGCAGCAATCGGATGGTGTCCTCGTTGGCCCTGGCAGTGGAAATGTTCGCGGTCGCGCCCGCTACGGGCAAGGCGCACCTGTCCGCTTCCCAGGAGGTGCTGCTGGTCGGCAAGGCACACTGGGTGCGCCGCGCCTACGAGGCGGGACTGCCGACCATCCCCACCATCGCCATCAGCCGCGCCGCCTGGATGGCCCTGCAGGAGGAGCGCCGCAGCCATGGCGACCGCCTGCGCACCCACTGGGTGGCGACGCTGTTCCGCCTCGTCGGGCGCGACGGGCGGCCGCCGCAGCTGGTGGTCCGCACCTCGGCGGCGGCGCATTCCTCGGGGCTGATGCCCGGACGTCCCGGCCTCGCCGCTCCGGCCAGCGAGGCCGAGGCGGTCGATCCCACCCGACCGCTGGGACGCGCCATCAGCGAAGCCTTCGAATCGTATCCGGCCGGAGCGCTGGCGGCGGAGCGGCAGATCGTCATCGTCCAGGCAATGGCCGAGGGCCGGCTCGAGCTCTTCCTCGCCCGCGACCTGCAGAGCGGGGCGCTCGGACCGGCTCCGGTCGGGGCGGCGGCGCCGGGCCCCCTGCCGGAGGCCGCACGGCGGCTCGCCGAGACCATGGACGCCGTTGCCGGCACGCACCTCGCCTGCCTGGTATCGGTGGAAGGCGAGGCGGTGCGCCTGCTCTCGGCCCGCGTCGTGCAGGCCTCGGCCGGCGCCGAACTCGAGGCCGCGGTCGATCGTGTCTCGCGCGGCAGCTGGTCGCGCCAGGAGGCGGTGGTGCATATCGACCCGGCACGGCTGCAGCAGATGCTGCATCCGCGCCTCAAGTCGCCCGAGGCGGCCGGCCCCGTCGCGTCCGGGCTGGGCGTCTCGCCGGGCGCGGCGAGCGGAGCGATCGTCTTCACCGCCGAGGATGCGGCCCGCCTGAAGGCCCGCGGCCGCCACTGCATCCTCGTCGTCACCGAGACCGGCCCGACCGACATCGAGGGGATGAAGGCGGCGACCGGCATCCTGACCGCACGCGGTGGCATGACCAGCCACGCCGCCGTGGTCGCCCGCATCACCGGCAAGCCCTGCGTCGCCGGGGTGCGGACGCTGAGCGTCAACGTCGCCGAGCTGACCTGCCGGATGGGCGACAAGGAGTTCCGCGCCGGCGACCGCATCACCATCGACGGCACCGACGGCTCGGTCTACCAGGGCGCGCTGCCGCTGGCGCAGCCGCATATCGGCGGCGCCATGGGCCAGCTGCTCGACTGGTCCGACGCCTCGCGGCAGGTCAAGGTCCGCGCCAATGCCGAGACGGTCGAGGCGGTCAACACGGCGCTGAGCTTCGGGGCCGAAGGCATCGGGCTGGCGCGCTCCGAGCACATGTTCTTTTCGCGCGAGCGCATGGTGGCGCTGCGCCGGCTGATCCTCTCCGAGGATGCCGAGGACCGCGCCAAGGCGCTGACCGGGCTCGTCGATTTCCAGACCGACGACTACTCGCGCATCTTCGTGGCGATGGCTGGGCGGCCGGTGACGGTACGCCTGTTCGACCCGCCGCTGCACGAGTTCCTGCCGCGCAGCGACGAGGACATCGAGGAGACCGCGCAGTCGCTCGGCCTCCCCGTGCGCGCCCTGCGGCTGCGGCTGGAGCGGATCGCCGAGATCAACCCCATGCTCGGGCATCGCGGCGTGCGCATCGCCATCACCTACCCCGAAATCCTCAAGATGCAGATCGAGGCCCTGTGCGCCGGCGTGCGCGCCGCCTCGGCCCGGCAGTCCGAGCCGGTGACGCTGGAGGTGATGGTGCCGTTCGTCTCGACGGTCAGCGAGGTGGTCGAGGTGAAGCGGCAGGTCTATGCGCTGATCGAGCAGGCGGGGCTGCCGCAGGCGGCGCGCGACCGCTTCCAGTTCGGCACCATGATCGAATTGCCGCGCGCCGTGCTGCGCGCTGAGGAGATCGCCGAGCATGTCGACTTCTTCTCCTTCGGTACGAACGACCTGACGCAGACCACCTACGGCATCTCGCGCGACGATGCGCCGGCGTTCCTTTCCGCCTACCAGCGCAAGGGCCTCTACGATTTCGATCCCTTCGTGACGCTCGACCAGAAGGGGGTGGGCGAGATGATCTCGATGGCGATCGAGCGCGGCAAGCGCGTCAACCCGACGCTGAAGATCGGCATCTGCGGCGAGCATGCGGGCGATCCGGCCTCGCTCGAGTTCTTCGCCCGGCTGGCGGTGGACTACGTCAGCTGCTCGCCCTACCGCGTGCCGGTGGCGCGACTGACGCTGGCGCAGTAGCCCGGCGTTTACCTCGCCCTAACCCTAAGGCCGCATTATTCCGGTCGTCGGCATTTGCGTCACAGTTTAACTGGAATGCCGGCGTCGTTTGTTGCGTACCCGCGTGGATAGTAAAGCGTACCGATGGCCCACTACCGGACCAACCCGTCGAACCGGGTCCGCCGAGAACTGTCCTGGCTGAGGACGATGGCGGCAACGGTCGTGACGGTCCTGGCGAGCCTGGGGCTGACCAACGCCGCGGTCGCCCCCGACACCGGCCTGCCGGCCGGCACCGCGGTGGCCGCGCGGTCGGCCCCGCTGCTCTCGCAGGTGGGCGAAGACCTTATCATCACCGGCTCGATCGACCACCTGTTCGAGGGACAGAGTTTTGTCGGCACCAACCGCGCGCTGAAGACCGACCGGGCCCGCCCCGTGGTCGAGGCGCTGGCGCTCAGCACCGGCTTCGAGGGCATCCGCCAGCGCATCGCCGCCCTGCGCCAGCCGAAGCTGCCGGCGCCCGTGGCGGTGCCGGTCGAGGCGGCCGGGTTGCCGGTCGCCGTCGCCGCCATCGATCCCGCCCTGACGACTCCGGCCCTCGACGCCATCGACGCCCTCGCCGGCACCGCCGACGGCGTGCCGCTGCCCCGGACCATGTCGAGCAAGCTCGCCTATGCCCGCGCCGACCTGCCGGCCACGGTGTTCGACGGCTCGGTGCGCAACAAGGCGGGCAAGAAGGTCTCCGACAAGGAGGTCTGGTGCATGGCCACGGCGATCTACTTCGAGGCGCGCAGCGAGAGTTACCGCGGCCAGGTGGCGGTGGGGCAGGTGGTGATGAACCGCGTCGCCCACCGGCTCTATCCCGACACCATCTGCGGCGTGGTGTTCCAGAACCAGAACAAGCGCAATGCCTGCCAGTTCTCCTTCGCCTGCGACGGCATCCCCGAGCGCGTTACCGAGCAGAAGGCCTGGGACCAGGCCATGATCATCGCCAAGGACGTCATCGCCGGCAAGGAATACCTCACCGAGGTGGGCTACTCGACCCACTATCACGCCACCTACGTCTACCCGCACTGGGCCCCGCGGATGAAGAAGAACACTAAGATCGGCCTGCACGTGTTCTACCAGTTCAAGCGCGGCTGGAAATTCGGGTAGGGCGCAGCGGGAACTACGCGGCAGACTGGTAGGCGCTTGCAGTGGCGCTGGCAGAAAGCACGCGATCAGAGGTTGCGGCGAGTATGGACCGAAACTCGGGTTTCGTTCCTTCGTAGTCGGCGAGCACCACCGTGGTGCGCGGGGGCATGGTGAGCCGCCGTACATCTCCGAGCTTCAGGTTTGCGGAAGCGATCGATGGATAAGCCGGACTGACGTGCTCGAATATGGACAGTCCACCACCCTCGGTACGAACGAGTGCGTCAAACTTCCATTCAGCGGTGACACCACGGACCGGGACATCAAACGCCACCGCTTCTCCGAAGGCGGTGCGCACACGCTCCTCAAACAACTGTCGCGAACGCTTAATGCGTTCGTGCTCCAGCACGTATGCGCTTCGTTCGACAGTGCGCGCCGACGCAGACAGAACCGCTATCACTGCACCGGGCAGTTGCCCGCGCTCAACGCGAAGAACGAAGAACGAAGAACGCCCGTGATCCAAGCAACGCGTGTTGCGGACAAGAGGGGTTCCTGCAGATGGCCGACGCCCTGCGGCATCAACGGACTTCCTCAAACGCCTGCAACTGATCGCCCCCGTTTACCCTTTGTTAATATCGTTTGCACGCCACCGCGGAAATGTGCGTCTATTGGCGCGCGGATGGGGGTGCAACCATGTCCAGGTTTCTTCTGGGAATACTTGCGTTTGTCCTGGGTCTCGTGCTGGCCGGGCCGGCGCTGGCGGCGGATGGGGCGGCGCTCGGGGTGGATGCCGGCGCGACGGCGCAGACCGGCCGGCAGGTGCGGATGCTCACGGTGGGCGCCGACCTGTTCATCGGCGACAAGGTGGAGACCGATGCCACCGGGCTGGTGCAGGTGAAGTTCGCCGACACCACCGAGCTGGTGATCGGGCCGAACTCGACGCTGGTGCTCGAGGACTACCTGCTGCGCTCGGACGGCTCGGCCGGCAAGCTCGCCGTCAATGCGCTGGCCGGCACCTTCCGCTTCGTCACCGGCAATGCGCCCAAGGACCGCTACAGCATCTCCACGCCGACCGGTACCATCGGGGTGCGCGGCACGGCGTTCGATTTCACCGTGGACAAGCAGGCGACCAGCGTCCTCTTGTTCCACGGCGAGGCGATCCTGTGCGCGCAGCGCGCCGACTGCGTGACGCTGGACGATACCTGCGAAGTGGGCCAGTACGAGCTGCGCCAGTCCGAGATCATCGGGCTCACGGGCAAGGTGGGCGCTGAGGAACGCAAGGAGTTGCGGGCAAAGTTCCGCTATGCCAGCTCGCAGAAGCCGCTGCTGCGAGATTTCCGCGTGCGCTATGCCGAGAACTGCCTGAAGCAGACGGTGGCCGAGGAGCAGGCGGAAAGGCAGCCGGTTCCGGTCGTGGTGCCGCCGGTCGACCCCTGCGCCGAGCCCGGCAGCTGCGAACCGCCTCCGCCTCCTCCGCCGCCGCCGGATCCCGAGGACCCCAAGCCGCCCAAGGACGATCACCATCACCACGATGATGATGACGATCACCACGACAACGGCCATCACTACGACGGCGACCACTCCGATCCGGGGCGCGGCCACGGCCGGGACGACGATCGGGGCGGACGAGATCGCGACGGCGACCGCGATCACGACGACCGCGGTCACGGTGGCGACAGGGGCGGCCGCGGCAGGGGGCACTGAGCGCCGGCCGGCTCGACCGGTCCGCGGCCTCCGCCCGACCGGGGGCCGTGCGGGCTAGAACTTCGCCATCTCGCGCTTCACCCTGTCGATGAAGCCCCTGAGGCCGGCCTCGGTCTGGTTGTTCATGTCGTAGAGGGCCAGGTATTTCGGCGGCAGCAGCGTGCCGAAGGTGACCCAGGCCCAGCGCATGGCCAGCCGGCGCGGCGGATCGCCCATGATCCAGGTGCGGAAGCGGTCGCCGCCATAGGTGGTGATGTAGGCGACCTTCCGGATGTTCTTCATGTTGGTGACGAGCTTGCCCTTGTCGGTGCCGTTGCCCCCCACGAGGATGAAGCTGACCCCCGGCAGGAAGATGCGGTCGAAGAAGCCCTTGAGGATCGCCGGATAGCCGTAGTTCCAGACCGGGTGGACGAACACCGCCGCCTCGGCGGCACGCACCCGATCGACATAGGGCTTCACCTCCGGCGTCAGGTTGCCGGGGATGTCGTGGTAGTTGAGCCGCTCCTCGCGGCTCATCACCGCTTGGAAGTCCTCGTCGTAGAGGTTCATGGCGTCGACGGTGTGGCCCTTCGCCGTCAGCGCCTCGCAGGCGGCATTGAACAGCGCCCGGTTGAAACTCGTCTCGACCGGATGCGCATGGACGACGAGAACTCGCATCAGGCGGCGCCCAGGGTGTGCAGCCCGGTGAACAGCCAGTTGCGTCCCGACTCGAAATCGAAATCTGGATCGTCCCAGGCCACCATCTTGCCGGGGTTGAGGATGCCCTTGGGATCGGCCTCCTTCTTGAAGGCCAGCTGCGCCCGGTCGGTCTGCTTCATGCCGCCTTCCTCGAGCGTGTAGCGGTGCGGGTTGAACACCAGGCAGCCGTTTTCCTCGTGCAGGCGGATGATCTCCTCCAGCCGCTCCTCGGAGCTGTAGCGCACCACCGGCAGCCCCGAGAAGATGATGCGGCCATCGAAGCGGTTCATCTCGATGTGCATGGGCAGCTCGTCGCCGAACGTGTCGATGGCCCATTTGACATGCGCGAGGTCGGGGTACTGGGTCTGCAGGTAAGTGATGGTCGGATCGACCTTCAGCCCGCGCAGCGTCGTGTGGTTCCAGGCGAGCTCGAAGACCGGCGGCAGCCTGGCCTTTTCCTCGGGCGCCGCGGTATCGCCGCGGTAGAGCAGGTCGCCCTCGTGGAAGGCGACGAAATGCACCAGTGCCGACACCGCGGCCGGCGCGACCATCAGCAGCACCACCGACTGCTCGCGGCTGCGCAGGTACGGCCGGTGGCGGTTGAAATAGTCATAGGGCATGGGCGCGGCGACCGGCGAAATCTCCTTGCACAAGAGCCCGTCCTGCAGCGCCACCTGCTCGGCAAAAGCCACCGCCTCGATGGCGGTATCGAAGCCGACCAGCATGTCGACCCAGTCGTGATGCGCGGTCAGCGGCATTTCGACTTCGACGATGATGCCGTTGGTGCCGTAGGCGTGCGCCACCTGGAGGATATCCGGCCCGGTGAGCTCGAGCACGCGCGGCTCGGCCTCGCAGGTGACCACCTTGAGGGCAAGGATATTGCCGAAGTTCCTGAGCCCGCCCCAGCGGATCGAGCCGACGCCGCCCGAACCGCCGGCGACGAAGCCGCCGAGCGAGGCCATGCGATAGGTCGAGGGATGGAAGCGCAATTCGCCGTTGACGGCATGGATCGCCGCCTCGTCGATCTTCTCCATCACGGCGCCGGCCTCGGCCCGCACCCGGTCATGGCTGATCGACAGGATGCGATCGAGGTTCATCAGGTTGAGCATGGCGCCACCCGAGAGCGGCATGGCCTGGCCGTAATTGCCGGTGCCGGCGCCGCGCGGCGTGATCGGCACCTCGAACCGGAAGGCCTCCCGGAGCACGGTGACGACCTCGTCCTGGGTGCGCGGCGATACCACGATCTGGGCCATGACATCCTCGAGCTGCTGCTTGAGGCGCGGCGAGTACCAGTAGTGATCCCGGCTCTTCTGCTGCACGATGCGGGGATTGTCTTCGACCGGGATGTCGCCGAGGGCGGCGCGGAAGCCGGTAATGTCCATGGGTCTACTCCATCAAATCGTCGAGTTCGCGATAGTCCGGCAGCGTCTGGTCGATCGCCCGGCCGGCCCGCAGCACGATGCGGTCGGCCTGCGGGCGGGCATTGAGTTCGGTCCAGCTCCGGGCGCGGAACAGGATGAGATCGGCGGGCGCACCTTCGGCGATCACGCCGCGATAGGCAAAGCCGCCATGCGTCGCGGGCGCCGAGGTGATGGCGCGCAACCAGTCCCAGGCCTGCGCCTGGGGGTGGTCGAAGTGCAGGATGCGCGCACCCTCGCGGAACACCTCGACGCCATCGAGATCGCCATAGGCGTAAAAGGGGTCGCGCGTATTGTCCGAGGCAATGGCGACGGTCGCGCCGGCGGCCCTGAACTCGTTGAGCAGCGTGACGCCGCGCCGGATCGGCGTGCGGACCGCGCCGCCGCGGCTCTCGCGATCCTGCAGGTAGAGGTTGCACATCGGCAGCGACACGATGGCGATGCCGGCCTCGACCACCTTGTCGATGGTCCGGCGCACGGTCGGCTCGTCCTGCACGGTCAGCACGCAGCAATGGCCGGCCATGACCTTGCCGGCGAAGCGGGTCTCGAGCACCGCCTCGGCCAGGTGGAGGAGGGCGTGCGCCGCCGGATCGCCGGTCTCGTCGGTGTGCAGGTCGAGATCGAGGCCGAGCTCGCCGGCCTTCTCGACCACGGCCAGCATGGCCTCCTTCGATCGCTCGAACACGGCCACCGAGCCGCCGAGCAGGCCGCCCGCGGCCTTCACCCGGCGGGCGACCGCATCGAGCTCGCCGGGCGACACCAGCGTGTCGGGCCCGACGATCGACACCGCCTGCAGTTCGATCCGCCCGGCCCAGCGGGCCCGCATGGTTTCGAACAGCGCCCAGCTGATCTCGTGCTGCGGCGGGGCGGAGTCGAGATGGGTCCGGATCGCGGCGGTGCCGTGCGCATAGGCGCAGCGCAGGGCGAAGTCGAAGCGGCGCTCGACATCCTCGGCGGCCCAGCGACGTTCGCGGTCGGACTGCACGGCGAGCAGCGCCCCCAGCCAGGTCCCGTCCGGATTGGCCTTGCGCGGCCAGATGTGCCCCTTGTCGAGATGGGTGTGGATATCGACGAGGCAGGGCAGCACCAGGCCCCGATCGAGATCGTGCGACGGGCCGTCGACGGGCGCCGACCCGGCCGGGCGGATCGACGCGATGCGGCCCTCGGCGATGACGATGTCGACGCTCTCGACGTCGCCGCTGCCCAACCGGCCGAAGGCGACCGCCGGAACGCGGGCATTGCGCAGCGTGACGCTGCCGGTGGCAAGGGCGGGGCTCGCGGGCATCAGCGGCTCGTCGCCCGGTTTGGAACGTCGCGGACCATCAGTTCTCCCGCTTGACCGCGCTTTCGTGCCAGCGGTGCAGCGTCAGCCAGGCGATGAACGAGGTCAGCCCGAAGATGGCGATGCCGGTGCCGGTCAACAGGATCAGCGCCGCGAACAGTCGCGGAATGTTGAGCCGGTACTGCGACTCGAGCAGCCGGAAGGCGAGGCCCGAGCCTTCGCCTGCCGATCCCGCGGCGAACTCGGCAACCACCGCCGCGATCAGCGCCAGTCCGCCACCGATCCGGAGGCCGGCCATGAAATAGGGCATCGCCGCGGGAATCTTGAGGTAGACGAGGGTCTGCCAGCGCGAGGCGCCGTAGAGGTCGTAGAGGTTGAGCAGGTTGTGATCGACGCTTTTCAGCCCGGCCACCATGTTGGACAGGATCGGGAAGAAGGCGACGAGGAACGAGCAGATGAGCAGTGCCGTCTGCGTATCCGGCGCGTAGATCAAAAGCAGCGGCGCGATGGCGATGATCGGCGTGACCTGCAGGATCACCGCATAGGGAAACAGCGCCAGTTCGATCCACTTGCTCTGCACCAGCAGGATCGCCATGGCGACGCCGCCGATCAGCGCCAGGGCCAGCGCTGTGAAGGTGATCCTGAGCGTCACCCACAGTGCCGGCAGGAGCGTCGGCCAGTCGTTGAGCAGCGAATTGGCGACGTCGGCCGGGGTTGGGAGGATGTATTTGGGGATGCCGTTGATCACCACGGTGAGGTGCCAGGCCACGACGCCCAGGACCAGCATGCCGACCGGCACGGCGATGCGCAGCAACTTTTCGGCGGTCGAGGTGCGCGGCACCAGGATGGCGACGGCGCTGTCGGTGCCGGCCTCGTCGTCGTCACGCGGGGCGGTATTGGCGATGTCGCTCATCAGTGTCCGCCTCCGGCGTGAATGGCATCGTGCAGGCTGCGCGACACCTCGTGCGTGGCGACGCGATAGGCCTCCGAGGTGCGGTAGTCGGCGGTGCGCTCGCCATCGCTGGAAAGCGGCAGATCGGCGAACACCTGGCCGGGACGCGCCTTCATCACCACGATGCGGTTGCTGAGATAGACGCTCTCGAACACCGAGTGCGTCACGAAGATCACGGTGACGCCGGACTGTCGCCACAGCCGCAGCACGTCGTCGTTGAGCTTCTGCCGGGTGATCTCGTCGAGCGCGGCGAAGGGTTCGTCCATCAGCAGCAGCTTGGGCCTGGTGACCAGCGCCCGGGCAATGGACACGCGCATCTTCATGCCGCCCGAGAGTTCGCGCGGGTAGGCATTGGCGAAGTCGGCGAGGCCCACCGAGCGCAGCGTCTCCATGATGCGCTCGCGCGCTGCCGCCTTGCCGACCCCGGTCAGCCGCAGCGGCAGGTAGACATTGCCCAGCACGGTCTGCCACGGCATCAGGGTGGGTTCCTGGAAGACGAAGCCGACATCGCCCTCCGGCAGACCCCTGGCGTTGATCTTGGAGGACGGCCAGTCGATCTTGCCGGAACTGGCCGCGCCCAGCCCGGCGATGATCCGCAGCGCCGTCGACTTGCCGCAGCCGGACGGACCGAGCAGGCTCAGGAACTCGCCGCGCTCGACATCGAGCGACATGTCCTTGAGCGCCAGGGTGCCGTTCGAGAACACCTTGGACACGCCGCGCATCGAAACCACAAGCCGCGCATTCGGGGCGGAACGTTCCGTCCTCGCCCCCGCAATCGTTACGTCCGTCAAATCCTGCCCCGCAAATGAAGGAACGGCGCGGGCCGACGCCCGCGCCGCATGATCAGCTCACTTCACCAGGTCTTTGCCCAGACCCTGGCAGACGTGCTCGGTCGTGTAGGCCTGGGTGACGTCGATGCCCTCCGGGAACAGCCCGACCGCCTTCATCTGCTCGTAGAAGCCGGTCCAGCGCTCGGCGGTCATGCAGCCGATGCCGTTCGCCTCGGCGTCGCCGGACACGACGATCCCCAGTTCCTTCATCTTGGAGATGCCGAACGCGATCTGCTCGTCGGTCATTTCCGGGTTGTCCTTCTTGATCAGCTCGTTGGCGGCCGCGTTGTCGCCATACAGGTAGTTGTACCAGCCGATGATGGTGGCCTCGACGAAGCGCTTGGCGACATCCTTGTTGGCATCATACCAGGGCTTCATCACCTCGATGGTGGTCGAGTAGGGGGCAAAGCCGTTGTCGGCGAGCAGGAATTCCTGCGGCTTGAAGCCGGCCTGCTTCTCGATCTCGAGCGGCTCGGAGGTGACGTAGCCCTGCTGGATCGCCATCTTGTCGGCGATGAACGGCGCCGGGTTGAAGGTGTAGGGCTCGTACTTCTCGTCCTTGAACTCCGGATAGGCCGACTTCATCCAGGAGAAGTAGGAGATGAAGCCATCCTTGGAGAGGATGTACTTGGAGGCGCCGGCCAGATCGGCGAAGGTCTTGAAGCCGGCATCCGGATGGGCCAGCAGTACCTGCGGGTCCTTCTGGAAGATCGAGGCCAGGGTCAGGGTCGGGATGCCTTCCTTGACGGCGTCGATCGCGGTGGTCATGCCGCCCATGTAGAAGTTGATCTGCCCGCCGATGAGCAGCGAGCGGTTGGCACCCTGCGGACCGCCCTGGCGGATGGTGACGTCGAGGCCGTACTTGGCATAGGTACCGTCGGCCACCGCCTGGTAGAAGCCGCCGTGCTCCGCCTGTGCCAGCCAGTTGGTGCCGTAGGTCACCTTGTCCTGCGCCACGCCTGCGGAAACGCTCAATGCCAGCGTTACCACGCCTGCGGCCAAGAGCTTGGTGAAGTTCATCATGGTAGTCTCCCTGTTGCGTCTGCCGGGGCGTTGTCCCCCGCCCCGGTGGTTAGGCAAACCATCGTGCCATCGGGCACACCAAGTCATTCATTCCGCGCCGACCGGCAAAAGAAAAGCCCAAAAATGCATCAACGAGAAAATTGCCCAACAGATAGGCAGAGGCGGCCAAATTAGGGCTTTCCATCTCCGGCGTTTGGCGCTTAGCTGAGCATATACACATGGAGGCCCTGTGCATAAGCCACTTTCGCCGACCAGCGTTCATCCGCCATTCGCCCCCTACAGCCACGCGATCGAGGTGAGTTCGCGCTCCCGCATCGTGTTCTGCTCGGGCCAGCTCGGGGTGGCGCCCGACGGCTCCGTGCCCGGTGACTGCGCCGGGCAGGCCCGCCTCTGCTTCGACAATATCGCCGCCATCCTTGCGGAAGCCGCCATGAGCCTCAGGAACGTGGTGCGGATCAACGCCTATGTGACCGGGCGCGAACACCTGCAAGCCTACATGGAGGTGCGCAATGCGCTGTTCGCCGAACCCTATCCGGCCTCGACCCTGATGATCGTCTCCGGCTTCGCCCGCCCCGAATTCGTCGTCGAGATCGAGGTGGTCGCGGCGAGTCCGGGCTGATCGCCCGTCCTCGTGCCCCGGCGGGCCCGGCACGAGGTCGGACGTCAACGGGCCCACGCCGCCACAAACGGACATTTCCATGAGTTACCGCAAGATCTGGTGGACTGATTTCTCCGCCGCAGAATTCCACGACCTCGATCCGATGCGCACGATTGCCGTCTTCCCGGTGGCGGCGGTGGAGCAGCACGGCCCGCACCTGCCGGTCGGCACCGACACCATCATCAACCAGGGCCATCTCGACCTGCTGGTGAGGCGGGCCCCGTCCGACCTCGACATCCGCATCCTGCCCGTCCAGGCGATCGGCAAGTCGAACGAGCACATCTGGCAGAAGGGCACGATCACCCACCTTGCCACCAATGCCATCGAGGCCTGGACGCAGATCGGCCTCGAGATCGCCCGCTCGGGAATCAGGAAGCTGGTGTTCGTCAACTCGCATGGCGGCAATGTCTCGATCCTCGACATCGTCGCGCGCGAACTGCGGGTGCAGGCGGGCATGCTGGCGGTCAAGACGGGCTGGGGCCAGTTCGCCCCGAAGGACCTCTATTCGGACATCGAGAATCGCTTCGGCATCCACGGCGGCGACGCCGAGACCTCGCTGCTGCTGCACTTCCGGCCCGAGCTGGTGCATCTCGACAAGCTTGCCGACTTCCCCTCGGTGGCGCAGCGCGACGAGCAGGCGTACAAGTACCTGCGGCCGACCGGACCGCTTTCCTATGCCTGGATCGCCAGCGACATCAATCCGGCTGGCGTTGCCGGCGAGGCGCACCTGGCGACGGCCGAGAAGGGGCGCGTCAATGCGGAGGTCGCCGTCGACGGCTTCATTGAACTGCTCCGCGAGGTGGAGCGTTATGCCCTACCGGGTACCGACAGCTGAACGGCGGCCGAGAACCGGCCTAGCCATCTGTCGAGGTTTGTGGGTGCCGGGAAAGGTCTAGGGTCGCGCCCCGCGCGGGCGGATGACACAACAGGGAGTGATTTCATGCAGCCCATCAACCTGCTCGGCGCCGTCGCGGCGCTGGCACTGACCGTTTCAACCGCATCCGCCCAGGTCGTGGTCTCCTCCAAGATCGACACCGAAGGCGGGCTGCTCGGCAACATCATCAGCCAGGTGCTGCAGGCCAACGGCATCGCCGTGACCGAGAAGATCCAGCTCGGCGGCACCCCGGTGGTGCGCGAGGCGATCACCGCCGGCCAGATCGACATCTATCCCGAGTATACCGGCAACGCGGCCTTCTTCTTCAACAAGGCCGACGATCCGCTCTGGAACGATGCCGGCAAGGCCTATGCCGAGGCCAAGGCGCTCGACTTCGAGGCCAACAGGATCGTCTGGCTGCAGCCCGCCCCGGCCAACAACACCTGGGCGGTGGCGGTGCGCAAGGACTTGGCCGACGCCAACAAGCTCGCCACCTTCTCCGACCTCGGCGCGTACATCGCCGGAGGCGGCGAGATCAAGCTGGCCGCGTCGGCCGAGTTCGTCTCCTCGCCGGCGGCGCTGCCGAAGTTCCAGGAGGTCTACGGCTTCGTGCTGAAGCCCGAGCAGCTGGTGACGCTGTCGGGCGGCGACACGGCGGCGACGATCGCCGCGGCGGCGCAGCAGACGAGCGGCGTCAATGCCGCCATGGTCTACGGCACCGATGGCGGCATCGCCGCGTCCGGGCTGGTGGTGATGGCCGACGACAAGGGCGTGCAGCCGGTCTACGAGCCGGCCCCGATCATCCGCGAAGCGGTGCTCGCCGCCAACCCGCAGATCGAGGGCCTGCTGCAGCCGGTCTTCGCCAGGCTCGACCTCGCCACCCTGCAGGCCCTCAACGGCCGCATCCAGGTCGGCGGCGAGGCGGCGAGGGACGTGGCCATCGACTGGCTGAAGAGCAGCGGCGTGCTGCCGTAGGGCCGCGGCGCGGCAACCGGATTCTGGGGGTGGGCAGGAACGCTGCCCACCCCTAGTGTTTCGAGATGCTTGGGCACAACCTCTCACCACCCGCGATGTCACGCTGGCAAAGGCCGGTATCCGGCCTGGCGGACCTGCTGCCCGGCCGCTGCAGAGGAAAGCGCGCGGGATGGGCCCCGGCGGTCGCCGGGGTGACAGCGCGTTCTGGCACGGAGTGCCTGGCGTGAGCGCCGTCGTCGCTGCCGCTCCCCGCCGCATCGCCCTCGACAGGCTCGGCATGTTCATCGCCGGACTGGCGGTGATCGCGGTCTGCCTGCCGCTGGCGGCGTTCCGCGCCAACCGGATCGTCGCGGCCGAAGGAAAGACGATCCTCGCCTCACTGCCGGGCTGGGAGGCGGGGCTGCTGGCGCTGGCGCTGGCGGCCGGGATCGGCGTCGCGCTGTTCCGGACCGCCGCGCCGTGGCGGCTGGCCGCCGGCTTCGCGGTACTGGCGCTGCTGTGCGTCGCCGTCGGTCGCGCCGCGACCTACCTGACGCCGGATGGGGACAGGCTGGTGCGGGTCGCGCCGGGCGGCGGGTTCTGGCTGCTGCTGCTGGCCTTCGCCCTGCTCGCCGCCGACGGCATGTCGCGTTTGCGGCTCGGGCCGTGGCGCCGCATCGCCGTACTGGCGGGAGTTGCCGCCGGCCTCTCGCTGCTGCTGCTGTCGGGGCTCTGGCGCGACCTCTCGATCCTGCGCGAATACGCCAACCGGGCCGACAGTTTCTGGCGCGAGGCAGCCACCCACGCGGCCCTGGCGCTCGGCTCGCTGGTGGCCGCGACGCTGGCCGGGGTTCCGGCCGGCATCGCCTGCCATCGCCGCCCGAGACTGCGAACGGTGGCCTTCAATGTCCTCAATGCGGTGCAGACCATCCCGTCGATCGCGCTGTTCGGCCTGCTGATCGCGCCGCTCGCCTGGGTGGCGGCCAACCTGCCGGGGGCGGCCGCCCTGGGGGTGTCCGGCATCGGCGCGGCACCGGCCATGGTGGCGCTCTTCGCCTATTCGCTGCTGCCGGTGGTCGCCAATACCGTAGCGGGGCTCGACGGCGTGCCGGAAGCCGCCGACGAGGCGGCGCGCGGCATGGGGATGACCGACCGGCAGCGCCTCGTGACGGTGCAGCTGCCCCTCGCCTTTCCGGTGATCCTGGCCGGCATCCGCATCGTCCTCGTTCAGAACATCGGCCTCGCCACCATTGCCGCGCTGATCGGCGGCGGCGGTTTCGGGGTGTTCGTGTTCCAGGGCATCGGGCAGACCGCGATGGACCTGGTGCTGCTCGGCGCCGCCCCGACCGTGGCCTTCGCCTTCGCCGCTGCCGTGGGTCTCGACGCCGCCGTCGAGCTGTCCTCGGGCCGGACGGTGCGCCATGATTGAGATCGAAGGTCTGAGCAAGGCCTATTCCGGGCGACGGGTGGTGGACGAGGTGAGCTTCACCGTCGCCGCCGGCGAGGTCGCGGCCGTCGTGGGCGCCTCGGGCTCCGGCAAGACCACCCTGCTGCGCATGATCAACCGGCTGATCGAACCGACGTCCGGCTCGGTGCGGATCGAGGGCGAGGACACCGCTGCACTCCCCCCGCACCTGCTGCGTCGTCGCATCGGCTATGTCATCCAGGGCTACGGGCTGTTTCCGCACCGGACGGTGGCGCAGAACATCGGCACGGTGCCGGCGCTCCTGGGCTGGGATCGGCAGCGCATCGCACGGCGGGTGGACGACCTGCTGGCGCTGTTCCAGCTCGATCCGTCGGACTATCGCGACCGGCTGCCCGCCGAACTCTCGGGCGGCCAGCAGCAGCGCGTCGGGGTGGCCCGGGCGCTTGCCGCCGAACCCCGGCTGCTGCTGATGGACGAGCCGTTCGGGGCGCTCGACCCGATCATCCGCGCCAAGGCGCAGGCCGATCTCGTCGCCATCCAGCAGCGCTTCGGCACGACCATCGTCCTGGTCACGCACGACATGGAGGAAGCGATGCAGCTGGGCACGCGCATCGCTGTGATGGCCGACGGGCGGCTCCTGCAATAT
This sequence comes from Devosia sp., assembly GCA_041916695.1. Lineage (GTDB taxonomy): Bacteria > Pseudomonadota > Alphaproteobacteria > Rhizobiales > Devosiaceae > Devosia_A. The sequence continues at coordinate 48,374 of JAYRZA010000012.1, forward strand.
GCGACACCGGCCGAGATCATCGCGTCGCCGGCCAGTTCCCACGTCGCCGAACTGACCGGCGGGGACCGGCCGTTCCGCCTGCTCGCCCTGGGCCGGGTCCGCGATCTGGTCGAGCCCGGGGCGGCGCCCGGGGAGCCGATCGGCGCCGATGCGACGCTGCGCGAGGCCTATGCGGAGTGCCTGTGGAGCGGCCGCGAGGTACTGCCCGTGATCGACTCCGCCGGCAGGCCGCTGGGCCGGATCCGGCGCGACGACATCGCGCAGCGGGCGGAGAAGCCGCGGTGAGGGTGGGCCTGGCCATCCGATTGGCTGTGCTGGCACTGCTCGTCGGCTTCCTCGCCGCGCCGCAGAGCTTTGCGCCGGCCTTCGAGCCGCTGACGCGCAACGGGCAGCCGGCGATCTACACCCAGAACGCGCTGCTCAACCTGACGATCAGTCACCTCGCCATCGTCGCCGCGGCGACGCTGGCTGCGACGCTGGTGGGGGTCGGCCTCGCCATCGCCGTGACGCGGCCGTTCGGCGCCGAGTTCCTGCCCCTCTCCCGCACGCTCGCCAATGTCGGGCAGACCTTCCCGCCGGTCGCCGTGCTGGCGCTGGCCGTGCCGCTGCTCGGCTTCGGGACCGCGCCGACACTGGTGGCGCTGTTCCTCTACGGGCTGCTGCCGATCTTCGAGAACGCGCTGACGGGGCTGACGACGCTGCCCCCGGCGGTGAGCGAAGCGGCACGCGGCGTCGGCATGACCGATGCACAGCGGCTGCTGGCGGTCGAACTGCCGCTCGCCGCGCCGGTGATCCTCGCCGGCATCCGCCTGTCCGTGGTGATCTCGATCGGCACCGCCACGATCGGCTCCACCGTCGCCGCCGCGACGCTCGGCGAAGTGATCATCGCCGGGCTGCTCAGCGGCAACCTCGCCTTTGTCGCGCAGGGGGGACTGGTGGTGGCGGTGGTGGCGGTGCTGACCTTCGACGCGCTGGCGTGGCTCGAACGGGTGCTGACCCGCCGGACGGGGCAGGGGACGCGCTAGGGCGGAGACGCTCGCGCAGTCCCTCCCCCCGGGCGGGAAGAGGGCGCGTTTGGTCCGGGCGGAAAGCCGCCTAGTTCTGCGCCGCACCGGTCCTGGCCGCCTTGGCCTCGTCGTACCACCAGGTATGGGGGAAGCCGATCGAGTATTCCGGCAGCTTTTCGGGGTGGCTGAAGCGATCCCAGCGGGCAATGCGGGCCTTGCGCAGCGAGTAGCTGGGCATCACGAAGTTATGGGCCAGCAGGACCCGGTCGAGCGCCTTCGTCGCCGCCTCGAGCGTCGCCCGGTCGTCGGCGAAGATGATCTTGTCGATCAGCGCATCGACCCCCTTGTCGGCGATGCCGGCGTAGTTGCGGCTGTCCTGCTGGGCGGCCGAGGCCGAGCCCCAGAAATCGCGCTGCTCGTTGCCCGGCGACAGCGACTGCGACCAGCCGGTGTAGATCATGTCGTAGTCGCGCGAGCGCACCCGCTCGATATATTGCGGCGAGTCGACCGTGCGGATGCTGACCTCCATGCCCAGCCGCTCGAGATTGGTCTGGAAGGCCGTGGCGATCGGCTCGAGGGTCGGGCCGTTGAGCAGGATCTCGAAGGCGACCGGCTGGCCGGCCGCATCGCGCAGCTGGCTGCCCTCGAGCCGGTAGCCCGCCGCGGTCAGAATATCGAGGGCGGTCTTGAGATTGGCGCGCAGCTTGGCCGGATCACCGCCGACCGGATTGGTGTAGGGCGTGGTGAACACCCGCTCCGGCACGAGGTCGCGAACCGAGTCGAGGATCTCCAGTTCCTCGCCCTCGGGCAGGCCCGAGGAGGCGAGCGGAATGCCATAGAAATAGCTGTTGATGCGGTTGTACTGGCCGAAGAAGCGCAGCTTGTCGAGTTCCTCGAAATCGAAGGCATAGAGGAAGGCCTCGCGCAGCGCCTGGTTCTGGAACACCTCGCGCCTGAGGTTGGGCACGAAGCCGACCATGATGCCCGATGTGCGGTAGGGGTTCTCGAACATCTCCTTGATCACCCGGCCGTCGGTCGCGGCGGGGAAGTCGTAGCCGCCCTGCCAGCGCAGCGCCAGGTTCTCGTCCCACCAGTCGAACTCGTCACCCTTGAAGCCCTCGAACTGGGCGGTGGTATCGAGGAAGAACTCGTACTTCACCTGGTCGAAATTGTTCTGCCCGACCGCGAAGCCCTCGTTGCTCGCCCAGTAGTCCGGGTTGCGCTGGTAGGTGATCGAGCGCCCGGGGCTGAACTCGGAGAGGACATAGGGGCCCGAGCCCATCGGCTTTTCCAGCGTCGGCTTGCCGATGTCGCGCTTGTTGCCCTTGTCGTCGGTGCCCTCCCACCAGTGCCGGGGCAGCACCAAGAGCTGCCCCATGATCTTGGGCAGTTCCCGGTTGCCGGCCTGGTCGAAGGTGAAGGTCACCTCGCCGGGGGCGCTGACCTCGGCCCTGGTGACGTTGGCGTAGTAGTTGGCCATGCTGGGGTTGAGCGCGATGATCCGGTCGAACGACCAGACCACGTCCTCGGCGGTGACCGGCTGACCGTCGGCCCAGCGGGCGCGCGGGTTCATCCGGAAGGTGACCGACGAGAAGTCGTCGGGGAAGCTCGACGCTTCGGCGAGCGCACCGTACTCGGTCGAGACCTCGTCCTCGGAATTGGTGGTCAGCGTCTCGTAGACGAGGCCCAGGCCCGACGCAGGTTCGCCCTCGGGCAGGATCGGGTTGAAGGTGTCGAAGCCGCCCATGTCGCTGAGCCGCACCACGCCCCCCTTGGGTGCGTCGGGGTTGACGTAGTCGAAATGGGCGAAGCCCGGCGGGTACTTGGGTTCGCCGACCAGCGAGGTGGCATGGCGCCAGACCCGCTCCTGCGCGACGGCAGGCGAAAGGGCGGCAAGCGCGGCGAGGGCAAGGGCGGCGATCAGCTTCATGTGGACCTCCAGGCGGGGGATATGTCTGAGCTTACGGGGGATTTCACGGGGTGGCGAGACACCGAGGGTACTGTGGTTCTCCTTCTCCCCCCGAGGGAGGAGGTGGAGATGGATGAGGGACGTCGGAACGACCATGGTCACGTCACCTCCCCCACCGTCCGCGCCTCGAACGCCGCGGCCAGAAGGGCGCGCGTGTAGGGCGTGGCGGGATGGGCGAAGATAGCGGCGGCCGGGCCGGCCTCGACCACCTTGCCGTCGCGCATCACCACGATCTGGCTGGCCAGCGCGCGCACGACACGCAGGTCATGCGAGATGAAGATGTAGGTGAGGCCGCGGCGCGCCTGCACCGCGCGGAGCAGGTCGACGACCTGCGCCTGCACGCTCATGTCGAGAGCCGAGGTCGGCTCGTCGAGAACGATCAGGCTCGGCTCGAGCACCAGCGCGCGGGCGAGCGCGATGCGCTGGCGCTGGCCGCCGGAGAACTCGTGCGGATAGCGCTGACCCTCCGCCGGGTCGAGGCCGACCTCGGCGAGCGCCTGCGCCACGCGGGCATCGCGCTCGCGCGGCGTGAGCCCGCGCTGGTGCACGCCGAGCCCCTCGGCGATCACCTCGGCCACCGACATGCGCGGCGACAGCGAGCCATAGGGGTCCTGGAAGACGATCTGCAGGTCGCGTCGCAGCGGCCGCATGGCGCGCCACGAGAGCCCGTCGATCGGCCGGCCGAGCCAGGCGATGCGCCCCTGCGAACCAACGAGGCGCAGCAGCGCGCGGCCGAGCGTGGTCTTGCCGGAGCCGGACTCCCCGACCACCCCGAGCGTTTCGCCGCGCCGCACTGCAATCGTGACGCCGTCGACCGCTTTGATGTGGCGCACGACGCGCCGCAGCAGGCCGCGCTTGACCGGGAACCAGACCCTGAGGTTGTCCGCCTCGATGACGGTCGGCGCGGCCGGATCGACCGGCGGCGGGGTGCCCTTCGGTTCGGCCGCGAGCAGGGCCTGCGTATAGGGGTGGCGCGGACTGGCCAGGATGTCCGCCGTCGGGCCGTGCTCGACGATGCTTCCCTCGGTCATCACATGCGTCGGGTCCGCCATGCGGCGGACGACTCCGAGATCGTGGGTGATGAACAGGATGGCCATGCCGCGTCGGCGCTGCAGCGTCTTGAGCAACTCGAGGATCTGCGCCTGCACGGTGACGTCGAGTGCGGTGGTCGGCTCGTCGGCGATCAGCAGCTCGGGTTCGTTGGCGAGCGCCATGGCGATCATCACCCGCTGGCGCTGGCCGCCCGACAGCTGGTGGGGGAAATCCGCGAGCCGGCCCTCGGGATCGGGAATGCCCACCTCGCCGAGCAGTTCGATGGTCCGGCTGCGCGCCGCCGCGCGGCCGAGGCCACGATGCAGGAACAGCGATTCCGATATCTGCCGCTCCACCGTGTGCAGCGGATTGAGCGAACTCATCGGCTCCTGGAAGATCATCGAGATGGCGTTGCCCCGCACGCCGCGCAGCCGCGGCGCATCGGCCTTCATCAGGTCCTCGCCCTTGAACAGGACGCGGCCCGACGGATGCGAGGCGGGCGGATAATCCAGCAGCCTGAGGATCGACAGCGCGGTGACCGACTTGCCCGAGCCGCTCTGGCCGACCAGCGCCACGGTCTGGCCCGTCTCGATGTCGAAGGACACGCCGCGCACGGCCCTGACCACCCGCTGGCCGAGGCGGAAATCGACGGCGAGGTCCTCGACCCGGAGCAGCGGGAACTCGCCCATCAGCTGAACACCCGGCGCGGATCGAACGCATCGCGCACCGCCTCGCCGATGAAGACCAGCAGGATCAGGATCATCGAGAGCACGACGAAGCTGGTGATCCCCAGCCAGGGGGCGAACAGGTACTCCTTGCCCTGGCTCAGCAGCTCGCCCAGCGACGGCGAGCCGGTGGGCAGCCCGAAGCCGAGGAAGTCGAGCGCGGTCAGGGTAGTCACCGAACCCGAGACGATGAACGGGGTGAAGGTGAGGGTCGCCACCATGGCGTTGGGCAGCATGTGGCGGAGCATGATCTGCATGCTGGACACGCCCAGCGCCCGCGCCGCCGCGACATATTCGAAGTTGCGGGCGCGCAGGAACTCGGCCCGCACGATGCCGACCAGCGCCGTCCAGGAGAACAGCAGCAGGATGAGCAGCAGCACCCAGAAGCTCGGCACGATGACGCTCGAAACGATCAGCAGCAGGTAGAGCTGCGGGATCGAGCCGTAGATATCGAGCAGGCGCTGGCCGATGAGGTCGACCCAGCCGCCGAAATAGCCCTGCACCGCCCCCGCCGCGATGCCGATGATCGAGGACAGACCGGACAGGATCAGCCCGAACAGGACCGAGATGCGGAAGCCGTAGAGCAGCCGGGCGAGCACGTCGCGGCCCTGGTCGTCGGTGCCCAGCCAGTGCCAGTTGCCCAGCGTGCAGGAGGGATCGGCGACGCCCAGCGGATAGCGCCCGCAGCGCTGTTCGGGCGTCTGCAGCCAGGAGGGCGGGGAGGGAACCGCGCCGGTCAGCGATTCATCGGCGGTGCGGTAGGAGTAGCGGATCGGCGGCCACAGCATCCAGCCATTGGCGGTGATTTCGTCGAGAATGAACGGGTCGCGGTAGTTGGTCTCGGCAAAGAAGCCGCCGAACTGCGTCTCGGGGTAGGCGAACACGACCGGCACAAGGAGTTCCCCCTTGTACGAGGCGAGCAGTGGCCGGTCGTTGGCGATCAGCTCCGAGAACAGGGTGAGCGCGAACAGCACCACGAAGATCCACAGCGACCACACCCCCCGCCGGTTCGACCGGAAGACATTGAGGCGGCGCTGGTTGATCGGCGACAGCAGGGGCGCCGAACGGGGTGCGTCGGCGGGCGCGAAGGCGAGGAACGGCATGCCGGGAGCCGAGGCGAAGGCGGGCATCAGACCTCCCGGTGCTCGAAGTCGATGCGCGGATCGATCCACATGTACATGAGGTCCGAGATCAGCGCGAGGACGAGCCCGACGAGCGAGAAGATGTAGAGCGTGGCGAAGATCACCGAGTAGTCGCGGTTGATCAGCGACTGGTAGCCCAGATAGCCCAGCCCATCGAGCGAGAAGATCGTCTCGATCAGCAGCGAACCGCCGAAGAAGATGCCGACGAAGGCGGCCGGAAAGCCGGCGATCACCAGCATCATGGCATTGCGGAACACGTGCCGGTACAGCACCTGCCGATCGGTCAGGCCCTTGGCCCGGGCCACCATGACATACTGCTTGCGGATCTCGTCGATGAACGAGTTCTTGACCAGCATGGTGAGGGTGGCGAAGGCGCCGGCGGCCATCGCCGCGATCGGCAGAGCGATGTGCCACAGGTAGTCGAGGATCTGCTGGTACCATGGCAGGCTGGCCCAGTTCTCCGACACCAGCCCGCGCAGCGGGAAGATGTCGAGGAAATTGCCGCCGGCGAACAGCACGATCAGCAGCACGGCGATCAGGAAGTCGGGCAGCGAATAGCCCACGATGATCACGGTAGAGGTCCACAGGTCGAACTTCTGGCCGTCGCGGATCGCCTTGGCGATGCCGAGCGGAATCGAGATGCCGTAGCCGATCAGCGTCATCCACAGCCCCAGCGTGATCGATACCGGCAGCTTTTCGGCGATCAGCTGCAGCACCGGCACGTCGCGCGAATAGGAATTGCCGAAATCGAAGCGGATGTAGTTCCACAGCATCAGCCCGAAGCGCTCGAGGATCGGCTTGTCGAAGCCGTACTGCTTCTCGATGCGGGCGATGATGTCGGGCCTGAGGCCCTGGGCGCCGCGATAGCTGGTCTGGACCTCCGACCTGCCGTCGTTCTGGATAACGTTCTGGCCGGCGAAATCGCCGTCGGCATTGCCGCCGATCGCCGAGGAAACCGCCAGCGACTGCCCGCTGATCCGGGCGATGTAGTTCTCCACCGGCCCGCCGGGGGCGAGCTGGGTGACGAAGAACGAAACGGTCATGATCCCGAACAGCGTCGGGATCATCAGCAGCAGGCGGCGGAGAATGTAGGCGCCCACCAAAGGCTCCGGCGAGGGGGATCGGTATAGCTACGGAGCAGTGTGCCCCGATTGTGACAAATCACCAAAGGTTGAACTTAGTCATCCCCGGTTGACGAAGCCCACGCCGACGGCGTCGCCGGCCGCGAAGATGCGATCCCGCGCCACCGCGTAGGCCGGTCCCTCGAGATGCTCGAGCATCAGCGGCACCTGACGCGGCAGGCGGGCGAGCTCGCCCAGATAGGTGCGATAGTCGAGCACGCCCTCGCCGATCTGCACCTCGTCGAGATGCAGCGCCGCCTGGTGGCGCAGCAGGATGTCCTTGGCGTGGCAGGAAACCACATGGGCTCCGAGCTTGTCGAAGCACTCCCGGATCAGCGCGCCGTTGTCGAAGTAGACGCGCGGCGTCATGATCAGGTTCACCGGATCGAAATGCGCCCCGAACATCGGCCGGTCGACGGCACGGATCAGTTCGACATAGCTGTCTACGCTGTCGGGGACCGAGTACTGCATCATTTCGAGCGCGAACTTCGCCCGCCTCGGCTTGACCGTGTCGAGCAGGAGACGCACCGTCTCGACGCAGGCCTCGAAGCACTCCGGTCCCATGTTCTCGGCAACCGGGGCGTAGTCCGTACCGGCCTTGAACGAGCCGATATAGCTGACCGCGCAGCACGCCCCGACGGCATCGGCGACCGCCAGCCTGTCCGCGGCGAAGGCGAGGTTGTCCCTGCGGGTCGCCGCATCCGGGCTGATCAGGTTGCGCCAGATGCCGACCTCGGCCGGCATCACGTTCTGGGCCGCGAAGGCCGCCTCGAACGCGGCGAGGCCGGCGCTGTCGGCCGCCGTCAGCGTCGACGGAACGTAGGCCGCCCCGTAGCCGAAGGCGCGATGCGCCCGCGCCAAGGCCACGGGATCGTCGCCCGGCGTGGCGAGGCCGTGTCCGCCCAGCCGGATCATCAGACGTGGTTCCGCCAGCTGTGCTGCGGCTCGTAGCCGAGCAGGCGCCGCGCCTTGTCGATCGAGAGCAGCGTGGTGTTCTCGCCGAGCGGTGTCCTGTGCGGCACGGTCGGGAAGACTTCCGCCATCAGCTCGGCATTGGGGCGGCGCATGACGGTGTCGGCATTGGCGATGATGAAGGCCTCGAAGCCGGTGAACCGGGCCTCGATGCCGCGCCGCACCGCCTGCGCCCCGTCGCGCGCATCGATATAGCCCCAGAGGTTCCACTTGCGCAGCCGCGCATCGGCATCGAAGGCAGGGAAGGCCTTGTAGTCCTCGACATCCATGACGTTGGAGAAGCGCAGCCCCACCATCTTGAGGGCCGGGTCCCAGCGGCAGAACTGCGCCGCCATGGTCTCGTCGAGCAGCTTGCCGAGCGAATAGGCGGTTTCCGGGCGCGGAAAATACTCCTCGTCGACCGGGGCGTAGGGCGGCGGAGTGTCGAAGGGCAGGCCGAGCACGGTTTCGCTGGAGGCGAAGACGACATTCCTGATGCCGGCGAGGCGGCAGGCCTCGAAGACATTGTAGGTGGTGGGCACGTTGTTCTTGAGCGTGCGGCTGTTGGCGAACTGCCCCGGCGCCGGGATGGCGGCGAGGTGGACGACCGCGTCGAGACGGCCCCGGTGCTCGTCGACGCCGCCGAGTATGGCTTCCGCCACCTGGCCGAAATCGGTGAGGTCGACCCGCACGGTCGGGCAGACCGCCTCGCGCGGCAGCACCTGGTCGAGGTTGAGCACGCGATAGCCGTGCTGCACCAGATCCTTGAGAACCGCCCGGCCGAGCTTGCCGCTGCCACCGGTCACGAGGACGTTCCGCATTGTCAGCCTCCCTGATTGCGGGGCCAGCCTAGCAATGCCGGCCCGGCAGGGGAATGGGCGCAGTCGCTGCTGGCGGTGAATGCTGGCTGAACGGCAAAGTCACTGCCGGTTCAAGGCGGTAGCGCTAGGGTCCAGTCAGCGTCACGGAGGCCTCGGCCTCCACGGGGAAGTCGAAAAGGAACCCAACGCGGTCGCTGACCGCACATCAGGAGACTGGACATGAACAAGCTCGCGCTTGCCGCCCTCGCGGCCATTTCGCTCACCGCCGTTTCAACCCTTCCCGCCGTCTCGCAGGCCGTCATCACGTACGTGCCCAACAACAACAAGATACCGAACACCCCGAGCTATCAGTGCGACGAGCAGCTGGGCTACCTCAAGCGGGTCCATCGCGCCGAGGTCGCCGCCGTCGACGACCGCTACCGCGTGTGGGTCACCGAACTGTGCCCGAACTTCGGCCTGCTGCGCTCGGAGGGCAATGCCGCCTACCTCCGCACCACCATTGCGGACAACGACGTGCTGGTCGAGGCGCTGCAGCGCCGCGCCTACTCGGCCGATGACGTGTTCGCCATCCGCATGATGGGTGACGGCACCATCGCCCTCTACGTCCACCGCTTCGGCCGCTGAGACCGCCGGACCCGGACCCATCGGCAGGGCGTGCGCCGCGCGGCGCGCGCCCTTCGTCGTTTCCCGGGGGCGTTTCGAGGGTTCCCGGGCCATGAACGCAGGCTGAATGGCCACCTCAGCACCGGTTCAAGCCGGGTGCGGCATAACCGCTCCAATAGATCGAACCGAGGCACCGAAAGGACGCCATCATGAACCGCCACCAGGAAAAACTGCTCGTCGCGACCCTTGCCGGGCTGATCATCGCCAGCGCCGCCACCTTCGCCATCCAGCCCGCCCTCGCTGCCGGATACGATGTCGACGGTCCCGCCCAGATCACCGGCGTCGAGCACTGGGACGTGCTGAACGTTCGCAAGTGGCCCGCCTCCTATTCCGTACAGGTCGGCGCGCTCGAGCCCCAGACGAGCGTCTGGGTGGAGCGCTGCATCATCGCCCCGCAGGGCGGTTCGGACTGGTGCCTCGTCGAGCAGCAGGACACCCGCGGCTGGGTGAACGCGCGCTACCTGACCCAGATCTACGACGCCGATCTCTGAGTTTCCTCCCGGTCTCCGGCGGCATGCAAGCGCCGGACGGCCTCCCTGACTGGCCTGACCTCCTACACGTTGACTTTCGCGGCCCGGTAGCGTTCCAGAAGGAACCTCCGGGCCCTTTTCTTTCGGGAGTCGCCAGTGGACGCCAACCCCATCCTCGTCGAGCAGACACGCGGCGACTATGTCGAGAACCGCCACCGCGGCGCGCTGGTGGTCGCCGACGCGGCGGGAGGTATCGTCGTGGCGCTCGGCGACATCGACCGCCCGGTGTTTCCGCGTTCGGCGATCAAGTCGATGCAGGCGCTGGCCATGGTCCGGTCCGGGGCGCTGGGGCGCTTCGGGCTCACCGACGAGGAACTGGCGCTGGCCTGCGCCAGCCATCACGGCGAGGACGTGCATGTGGACGGCGTCACCCGCTTTCTGAGCCATATCGGTCTCGATGCGGCGGCGCTCGAGTGCGGCGCCCACGCCCCCAGCAACGCCGGAGCGCGCGAGGCACTGCGCCGGGCCGGCCGCCAGCCCAGCCCGCTGCACAACAACTGCTCGGGCAAGCACTCGGGCATGCTGTCGGTGGCGCAGGCCCTCGGCGTCGATCCGCACGGCTATGTCGAGCGCACCCACCCGGTGCAGGTGGCCGTGCGCGAGGCGATCGAGACCGTGGTCGGCGAGGCACTGAGCGTCGACCGCTGCGGCGTCGACGGCTGCTCGATCCCGACCTGGGCCGCGCCGCTGCGCGCCTTCGCCAGAGGCTTTGCCCGCATGGCCACCGGCACCGGCCTACCGGCCGATCTGGCCGCTGCTGCCCGCCGCGTCTTCGATGCGGCCACGGCCCATCCGCTGCTGGTCGCGGGCACCGATCACCTCGATACCCTGGTCATGCAGGCGTTCGGCGGCCGCGTGATGCAGAAGGGCGGGGCCGAGGGCGTGCAGTGCGGTGCCATCCGCGACCGCGGCTGGGGCTATGCGCTCAAGATCGACGACGGCAACATGCAGGCGAGCCAGCTGGCGGTCGCCAACCTGCTGGCCCGCCTTGCCGATCCGGACGCGGCGCAGCGCGCCGTGCTCGAGCGCCTCACGCGCCACACCGTCGGCAATGTCCGCGGCCTCGCTGTCGGCGAGATGCGACCGGCCGCCGCGCTGCAGTTCTGAACCGGGGACATTGCCGCACCCAAGACGGATGCCGCCGCCGGCGTCTCAACTGTACCGACCCGGCGTTTCCGCCGGCCCCACTGGAGGATCACTTGCGTTTCGCTGTCGCCGTTGCCTGCGCCGCCCTTGCCGTTACCGCTTCAGTTCAGACGGGCCTGTCGGGCGAGCCCTATACTCCGGCCAAACTGAAGCCTGCCGAGACCGTTACCCCGCCGGCCGACCTGCTCGACATGGCCCGAGGTTTCCTCGAGGCGGTGCAGAAGGGCGACGGCGACCGGATCGACGCGGCCATCGCCGACAAGGTCACCGCGATCGACGGGGCGCTGGAGCTGACGGTGAAGCGGCGCAAGGAGGTGCTCGGCCCCTACGATCGGATCCAGGACATGCTGGTGGCGCTCGCCACCTATATCGGCGGCATCTACGAACAGCCGGCCGATGGCGGAGACGCCACGCCCTTCGCCATCGAGGCGGAGCGCGAATACATCGTGGCCTCGCTCACCGACGGGCAGCCCTGGGGCACCGACCCCATGGTCAAGGGAGCGACCTGCACCTACGCCTATCGCAGCTTCGACGCCGCGGCGGTCGGCGTCTTGTCCGAGAAGCTGAATACGGCGAGCTCGAACTTCTTCTATGTCGATGCGCCGGCCGCGGTGCTGGTCGAGCCGAAGGCCGGCGCGGCCGCCGTCGCAACGCTCGAGACCGACCGGCTCTACGGCCTCGACTACGAGACCGACGCACCGGGACGCTGGATCGCCGTGCACCTGCCGCAAGGCGGCTCGGGCTTTCTCAACTTCGACGAGGTCGCGCTGGAAAAGCCCTATGCCGCCGGCATCTGCTTCTCGAAGGACAAGGATGGCAGGTGGGTGATGTCGGCGCAGGTGTCGACGAGCCTGTAGAGCCCGAGCCTCGGAAGCGACGGCCGGGTGGCCCGCTGGAATGCGGCGAGTGGGCCCGCCTCACCCCACCCGATTGCCGGCGAGGCTCACATGCGGGTAGCTGGCGGCGTCGCGCACCAGGTCGTCGCTCGCCACCCGCTCCCATTCGAGCCCGACGATGGCCTGGTCGAGGACGTCCGCGACGAGGTTGCCGGTGATGCTCACCGGGCCGATGGCCGGATCGCGCACGACCGAGACGCCGATGCCGGTGTTGATGCCGCGAACGATGTTGTCGGCGATCACGACGTTGCGCAGGAACGGGCCGTTGCCGGCTCGGATGCCCATGCCCACCACGCCGTGGACGGTGTTGCCGGTGATCGCCGTGTCGGCCTCGGCGTAGATGCCGATCGGCCGGGTGTCGGGATTGACCTCCGAGCGTTCGCGGATGTTGCGCACGATGTTGCCGGAGACGGTCGCCACCTCGCCGCCCGAATCCATGTTGGTCACCGAGATGCCCAGCGCCGCCCCGTCGACGATGTTGTCGGCGATCACCGACCCGGTGAAGGCGAACTCGGAGAAGATCGCGACCTCGCCCGAGTTGGTGCACAGGTTGCCTGAGACGATGACGTTGCGCGTCGCGTTGAGCCGGACGGCGGTGAACGCGCAGTCCCTGATCCGGTTGTCCGCGATGATCACGTCATCGCAGCGGAAGATGTTGATGCCGTTGCCGTTCTGGCCGTTGCCGCCATTGCTGGCGCCGATCCCGGAAATGGCGTTGCCGGCAATCGTCGAGCTGCCGCTCCGACCGGCATTGCCCCACACGAGGATGCCGCCATTGCCGCAGCCGACGATGCGGTTTGAGGTCGCCGTCAGCCCCCGGCTGTCGAGCGAGAAGATCGCGGCGAGGGGGTGGCCGGAGAAATCGCAGCCGGTGATCTCGGCCGCCGCATCGTGGATGGCGATGCCGCTGGCCCCGCCGCCGGCGAACTCGCAGCCGGAGATGACGACGCGATCGCTGGCCTCGATCTCGACGAGACCGGTCTCTCCGCCCTGCGGTCCGCCCCCGCTGCCGGGACCGAAGCGGATGCCCTCGAAGTGCACATGGGCGCTGCCCGACACCCGGACCACCGGCCCGGCGCCGGCTGCGCCGAGCACGGTTCCACCCGGCACGCCCGACACCAGGATGCTCGAAGGCACGTGCAGGTTCTGCACGAGGTAGGTCCCCGAAGGCAGGAACAGCGGGCGCCCCTCGGCCGCGGCGCGCAGCAGCGCATCCTGCATCGCCCCGCTCTGATCGTCCGGCGATCCGGGAACGAGGTTGAGCGCCGTGGCGTCGAGCGCCTGCGCCCGCGCGCTCGTCGCGAAGGGCAGTGCGGCCAGGCCGATGAGGATGTGGCGACGCTTCGGGTGCATGCGAGCGAGTGTAGGCGCACGGGGTTAATGGCGGGTTGGGCCGTTCGCCGATGGTTGTGCCTGGTGAAGGCACCCGGCTATAAGGCTGGACCCAGCACGAATCCGCGGTAAGGCTCCATGCTCGTTCCCGACAAGATCTACCTCGGCACCAGCACCCGGCCGGAATACCTGACGCTGAAATACGGCAACCGCCACGGGCTGATCACCGGGGCGACCGGTACCGGCAAGACGGTGACGCTGCAGATCCTGGCGGAGAGCTTTTCGGCCGCCGGCGTGCCGGTATTCTGCGCCGACGTGAAGGGCGATCTCTCCGGGATCGGCGCCATGGGCGAGCCGAGGGATTTCCTGCTCAAGCGCGCCGCCGACATCGGCTTCGCCGAGGAGTACCGCAACGACAGGTTCCCGACCATCTTCTGGGACCTGTTCGGGCGCCAGGGCCACCCGGTGCGCACCACCATCTCGGAAATGGGCCCGCTGCTGCTCAGCCGCATCCTCGACCTCAACGACACCCAGGAAGGCGTGCTCAACATCGCCTTCAAGTACGCCGACGACCAGGGCCTGCTGCTGCTCGACCTCAAGGACCTCAGGGCCCTGCTGATCGAGGTGGCGCAGAACAGCGCCGAGATCTCGGTCACCTACGGCAACGTGGCGACGGCAACGGTGGGAGCGGTACAGCGCGCACTGCTGGTGCTGGAGCAGCAGGGCGGCGACCAGTTCTTCGGCGAGCGGGCCCTCGAGATCGCCGACCTGATGCGGACGGCGACCGACGGGCGGGGCGTCATCTCGGTGCTGGCGGCGGACGAACTGATGCGCTCGCCGCGCCTCTACGCCACCTTCCTGCTCTGGCTGCTGTCGGAGCTGTTCGAGGAACTGCCGGAGGTGGGCGACCCTGACCGGCCCCGGCTGGTGTTCTTCTTCGACGAAGCGCACCTGCTGTTCGACGACGCGCCCAAGGCGCTGGTCGACAAGGTGGAGCAGGTGGTCAAGCTGGTGCGCTCGAAGGGGGTCGGCGTCTACTTCGTCACGCAGAACCCGGTCGACATCCCCGAGGCGGTGCTGGCCCAGCTCGCCAACCGCGTGCAGCACGCGCTACGTGCCTACACCCCGCGCGAGCAGAAGGCGGTGCGCGTCGCCGCCGAGACCTTCCGGCCCAACCCGGATTTCTCGACCGAGGAGGTGATCACCCAGCTCGGCACCGGCGAGGCGCTGGTCTCGGTGCTGGAGGACAAGGGCATTCCCTCGATCGTCGGACGCACGCTGATCCGGCCTCCGTCGTCGCGGCTCGGGCCGATCCTGCCCGAAGAGCGTCGGGCCCTGATCGCCAATTCGCCGGTGGCCGGCGTCTACGACACGCCGATCGATCGCGAGTCCGCCTTCGAGGTGCTCGGCCGCAAGGCCAAGGAGAAGCAGGAAGCGGAGGCCGCGGTGCGGCAGGCCGAGGTGGAGAAGAAGCGCCGGGAGGCCGAGGCCCGGGCCGAGCGGACGACGGCGCCACGGCGTTCGACACGCGCCTCGCCGATGGAGGCGACCCTCACCTCGCTCGGGCGGTCCGTCGCCAACAGCCTCGGGCGCGCGCTGGTCCGCGGCATCCTCGGGAGCCTGACCCGTGGCCGCTAGCCCGGCGCCCGCCGGCCGGACGCTGGCGGTCTTCGCATCGGACAAGGGCCCGGGCGATCCCGAGCGGGCCCCGATCATGTCGCAGGTCGGCACCATCCTTGCCCGGCACGGCATGCGGATCGTCTGCCTCGCCGACGAGACCCTCGACACCATTCCGCTGGTGCAGGGCGCGCGCTCGGCCGGCGGCGAGGTGCTGGTGGTGGCCGATGACGGCTTCGTGCCGCCGGCGGCGCTGGGCGGTCTCGCCATCGAGCGGATCGACGATCCCGAGGCGCGGCTCAGGCGGGTGGGCGAACTGGCGACCTGCTTCGTCGGACTGCCGGGCTCGCTGGCCTCGGCCGCCGGGCTCTACCGCGCCTGGCAGCGGGTCGGGGCGGGGGCGAGCGGCAAGCCGGTGGTGCTGCTCAACCGCAATCGCGCCTTCGAGGCGATGCGCGGCATGGCCGCCGACATCCTCAGCCACTCGGTGCCGCACTCCGACCGCATCGTGGTCTTCACCGACAATGTCGAGGACCTGTGGAACAAGGTCAGCTGGGCCTTGGGCGCGGCCCGGTAGGCCCGCCGGCGGGATCAGCCCTGCGGCTGCGGCCGCGGGCCGAACAACTGGATGACATTGCCATGCCGGGCGAAGTCGGGCCGCAGCACGGCCGCCCGGCGCGCCGGCGTAGCGGCCCGGCGCGGGGCGCGCCGCGCCAGCCGCGCCGTTATACGCTCGAGCAGTTATTTCGGCGACATCGGCTTGACGATGACCTCGTCGATACCGGCAGCGATGCACAGGTTCTTGGTCTCGGGCGTGACGCTCGAGGCGAGCGCGATGACCTGGAAGTCGGGCCGCTCGATGCCCGGATCGGCGCGCAGGTCGCGGGTGACGAGATCGGCGCGGGCGTTCTCTGCGTCGAAATCGGTGACCACCAGGTCGACAGGGGCGAGACGCATGTAGATCTGCAGCGCCAGCTCGGACTCGAACGGGCGGACGCGATGGTTCGGGGCGGAGGCGACGACCATCGAGAGAATCGAGCTCAGCGCCGGATTGGCGACGAGAATGGCAATGGTCCTGGTCGGCTCGGCCACGACGCGCCCTCCCGTGCGGCCCGGTGCAATGGTTAAGAATTCGTTACCATTGTTCTGCGCGCCGGGGAAGCGGCGGCCGACGAAAGGGAGGTCGGCGCCTCAGGCGGTCCGTGCCCGCACGTGTCCCGATACCTCGGCTCCGGCACCGCGCTGCAGGGCGAGGAAGCGCAGGGCCGAAAGGAAGGTGATGGCGCCCATCACCAGCAGCGCGATCTGGAAGTCGATCACGCCCAGAGCTGAAGCGCCGCGCCCCAGTTGCGACAGGTTGAGACAGGCCGCGCCGAGCGCCACGCCGAGCACCATCGACAGCTGCTGCGACATGCTCGAGATCGTCGTCGCCGAACTGCGCTGCGCCGCATCGACATCGGCGAAGGCGAGGGTGGCGAGCGCGGTGAACTGCATGGAGCGCGTCGCTCCGGCCACGAACAGCACCGCGACGGTCAGCGGGTAGGGCGTCGACGGCCCGAGCAGCGCGCAGGCGGCGACCGACAGGCCGGCGAGGCAGCCATTGACCACCAGCACCGAGCGGAAGCCGAAGCGCCTCAGCGTCGGCGTGGTGATGGCCTTGATGGCGAGATTGCCGAAGAAGTAGGCGACCACCAGCCCGCCGGCCGACAGCGCATCCATGCCGAACGCCACCTGGAACATCAGCGGCAGCAGGAACGGCGTGGCGTTGATCGCGGCGCGCAACAGCGCGCCTTCCCTGGCATCGGTGGCGGCGAAGGTCGGGATGCGCAGGGTCCGCAGGTCGATCAGCGGGTGTGACTGGCGCAGCAGCCACCACACGGCGGCGACCCCGCAGAGCAGCCCCACGCCCACCAGCCCCGCTGCCCAGGCGAGGGGCAGCGTGCCCTGCACCATGGCATCGAAGCCGTAGAGCAGGCTCGCCAGCGTCACCCCGGTGAGCACGAAGCCGACCGCATCGAAGGGGCGGCGGCGAAACTCCCGGTCGGTCTCGGCGATGCGCGCCACGAGGACGAAGGCGAGGATGCCGAGCGGGATGTTGATCCAGAAGTTCCAGTGCCAGGAGACGTATTCGGTGAGGAAGCCGCCGAGCGCCGGCCCGATCACCGGCGCGAACAGCGCCGGCCAGATGGTCAGCCCGATGGCGGCGACGATCTCGGATTTCCGCGCTGCGCGCAGCACGATCATCCGCCCGACCGGAAACAGCACCGCACCGCCGGCTCCCTGCAGCGCCCGTGCCGCGGCGAACTGGCCCAGGTCCTGGGCCAGCCCGCACAGGACCGAGGTGAGGGTGAAGGCGGCGATCGAGGCGAGGAAGACGCGCTTGGCACCGAACG
The DNA here is from genome assembly GCA_041916695.1 of Devosia sp. GTDB lineage: Bacteria > Pseudomonadota > Alphaproteobacteria > Rhizobiales > Devosiaceae > Devosia_A. Next base: position 65,719 of record JAYRZA010000012.1, read on the forward strand.
TGTCGGCGAGCCAGGCGGCGGCCGGGATGCAGATGGTGACCGCCAGCATGTAGATGGTGACGCCCAGGCTCATCTCGAGCGTGCCGACGCCGAAATCGCGGGCCATCTGCGGCAGGGCGGTGACGATGATCACCCCGTCCAGCATCTGCATGAACAGGGCGGCAGCCACGACGAGCGCGATGTTGCGGGAATGCGGCGTGAGGACGGAGGGCATAGCGGCGGTGGGAGGTGGCTGAGAACGCGGCGCGCTGCAGCGGCCACTGTTAGCCACCCTCGCATGTATCGGCCGGGCAGGCCACAGCAATTGACCGGCCGTCCCGATGTTGACGGCCATCACAACCGGCGCTGTCGAAAGGTGAAAGCCTTTGACTCGGTTGCACTGTGGCGGAACGAGGAAAGGACGATTGCCATGCATGCGCATACGACTGGACTTGGGGCCGGCCTCCTGGCCGCAATGCTGCTGGGCACCGCGCCGGCGCTCGCGGTACCCGCCGAGGCGTCGGGAGCCGTCAATGTCCGCTCCGGGCCCGGGACGGGCTACGACATCGTCGACCAGCTTGTGGCCGGCGAAGACGTCGATGTGGTCGAATGCAACGCCGCAGGCACCTGGTGCCGGATCGTCCATTCCGGTCCGGATGGCTGGGTGTCGCGCAGCTATCTCGATGCTCCCACCGACGCCGGTGACGGCGAGATCGAGTGGGGCGTGGTGATCCCGCTGCCGGGCGGCGGTTCGATCACCTTCGGGTCGCCCGGTTTCGAGGAAGATGGCGGCAGCGGTGGCGGCGGGGGAGGCGGCGTTGCCCGCGCCTGCTTCTACGACCTGCCCAACTATGCGGGCGCCAGTGCCTGCGTGGATGCAGGCACCCATGTGCCGAACCTGCCGGGTGTGTGGAACAACCGCATCTCCTCGCTGCAGGTGGAGGGCGGGGCCAGCGTGACGCTGTGCCAGAACCCGGCCTATGGCGGCTTCTGCAACACCTTCGGCGCGGACGTGCCATTGCTGGGCGGGCCGCTGAACAACCAGACCTCGTCCTACGACGTGACCCCGCCGGCCTTGCCGCGCGTCTGCGTCTACGACCTCGCCAACTTCCAGGGCGATGGCGTTTGCGTCAATGCCGGGGCCAGCGACACCGGAATCGCGCCGGCCTGGAACAACCGGGTGACCTCGATCCGCATCTTCGGTGGCGCTCACATCCGGCTGTGCCAGAACCCGAACTATGGCGGTTTCTGCAACGTGTTCGCCGGCGATGTGCCGACGCTGGGCGGCGCACTGAACGACCAGGGTTCGTCGTATCAGACGTGGTAGCTCACGGCGCGGCGAACGGAGCGGCCTGCCGGGGAAACCGGCGGGCCGCTTCCCCGCCTGCGGGCCGATCGCTAGTACTCGAAGCGGCCAAGGTAGAGGTCCGGCCTGCCCGGCACGTTCGGACGGTCGAGCGCGGTGGGGAAGAAGCGCGTGCCGGGCAGCGTCGGGACGAGGTCACGCCGCAGGCAGGTGAGTTCAAAGACTTCGGGCACGCAGACGCCCCCGACCACCACGACCCCGCAGGCATTGTTGCCGTGGACGTGCACCGGAGCGAAGCGGGTGAACAACCGCCTCAGGGCGATGCGGGCCGCAGCGTAGAAGGCCTCATCGTCGACCCGCCACAACCCGTGCACCTCGAGCACGATCTGGGAGAAGGCGCCCAGAGTCTCGTCCGAGACGGTCCGCAGCACGGCCCACTCGTCGCCCTCGATATCCATCTTGAGCACGAGGTCGTTGCGGCGCAGGTGCCCGTTCTGTTCCACCAGACTGTCGAGCGTCACCGTCGGCACGGGGCCGGCAGGATCCCCGCCGCCGATCCGCACCCTGTGGAAGTGGAACCGTTCGTGACCCGTCGGCGAGGCGTCGATCGAGTGGTCGTACTGGAAGACCTCGAAGCCGCGGTCGGCCATGTCGAGGTCCCAGGACACGTCCTCGCCGATGCCGAGGGAATAGGCGATGCCGGCGTCGGGCCTCAGGGTGGAGGTCTCCATGACGTAGCCACCGTCCGCCGGCCCGCCGACACGCTCGAAGCGGCCGTCGACGGGGTCCTCGATGCGAATCCCGGCAAGCAGTTCGCGCAGCCGCCGGCCGCATTCGGCCGAGTTGCCGAGCTGTGCGCGCAGGTCATTCTGCCGGAACTGGGCTTCGAGCAGGTCCAGCCGATGGAGGACACGCTCCCGCGCGAGCGCTGCCGCCACGAGGGGGCGGACAAGCGCAAGCACCGGCTTCGCCAGGAGTGACCTGAGCCTGGCGAACCAGCGCGAGGGCGACCGTCCCATCCTTGTCCCCAACAGCGAGCGGGGGCGCCTGCCGGCAAATCCGGCAGGCCGCCGCCCGGCGGGCGCCTCAGCGCGCCGCGGCGTACATCTGCTCGACGTATTCCCAGTTGATCAGGTTGTCGACGAACGCCTCGAGGTATTTCGGGCGGGCATTGCGATAGTCGATGTAATAGGAGTGCTCCCAGACGTCGACGCCGAGGATCGGGTGGGCGCCGTGGACGAGCGGGGATTCCCCGTTCGGGGTCTTGGAGATCTCGAGCTTGCCGTCCCTGACCGACAGCCAGGCCCAGCCCGAGCCGAACTGCGTGGTGCCGGCCGCAATGAAATCGGCCTTGAACTTGTCGTAGCCGCCCAGATCGGAATCGATCTTGGCGAGGATGGCGCCCGGAATACTCTTGCCGCCGCCATTGGGCTTCATCCAGTTCCAGAAATGGATGTGGTTGTAGTGCTGGCCGGCATTGTTGAAGAGCCCGGCATTCTTGCCGTAGGCGGCCTTCACCACCTCCTCGAGGCTCTTGCCCTCGAGGCCGGAGTCCTTGAGCAGGTTGTTGCCGTTGGTGACATAGGCCTGGTGGTGCTTGTCGTGGTGGTACTCGAGCGTCTCCTTGCTCATGTACGGGCCGAGAGCATCATAGGCGTAGGGCAGGGCGGGAAGTTCAAAAGCCATTTTTGGGAAGCCTCCTGAGGGGGTGGTCTTGAGGATGTTGGCCGCTGGGCTGGGTTGGATATAGGGCACTTGGCCCGCCTCGCCAATCCGCTGCAGTCGAAGGAAGTTCCATTCCCGCGCGACAAGACGGAAGCGACCGGCACGAGACTGCAGGTGAACCTCGTGCCGGAGTGAGTCTCGCTACGCCAATCCCATGCACTTCAGCGCGAAGGCATAGCTGAGGGCCGTTTCCTTCAACTGGTCGAAGCGGCCGGAGGCGCCCGCGTGGCCGGCGTCCATGTGGGTCTTGAGATAGAGCGGTGCGTCGCCCGCCTTCGTTGCCCGCAGCTTTGCCACCCATTTGGCCGGCTCCCAGTAGGTGACGCGCGGATCGGTGAGCCCGGCGAGCGCGAAGATCGGCGGATAGGCGATGGCGCCGACCTGCTCGTAGGGGGCATAGGCAGCGATCCGGTCGTAGGCGTCGCGGTCGGCGATCGGATTGCCCCATTCGGGCCACTCGGGCGGGGTGAGCGGCAGGGTTTCGTCGAGCATGGTGTTGAGCACGTCGACGAACGGCACCTCGGCGACGATGCCGGCCCAGAGGTCCGGGCGCAGATTGGCGATGGCGCCCATCAGCAACCCGCCGGCCGAGCCGCCTTCGGCGACGATCCGGGCCTTCGACGTATAGCCCAGTTCGACCAGCGTTTCGGCGGCGGCGACGAAATCGGTGAAGCTGTTCGGCTTGTGCTCGCGCCGACCGTTCCTGTACCAGGCATAGCCCTTGTCCATGCCGCCGCGAACATGCGCGGTGGCATAGACAACGCCGCGATCGACGAGGCTGAGCTTGGAGACCGAGAAACTCGCCGGCATGGCGATGCCGTAGGCGCCGTAGCCGTAGAGCAGGGCCGGGGCGGAGCCGTCGAGGGCGAGCCCCTTGCGGTAGAGCAGCGTCACCGGCACGCGCTCGCCGTCGGCCGCGGTGGCGAAGATGCGCCGGGTCTCGTAGTCGGCCGGGTTGTGGCCGGACGGGACCTCCTGCTCCTTGAGCAGGGTCCGTTCGCCCGAGACGAGGTCGAGATCGTAGGTGCGCGACGGCGTGGTGGGCGAGGAATAGGTGAAGCGGATGGTGGTGGTGTCGAACTCGAAGCCGGCCGACATCCCCAGCGAATAGGCCTCCTCGTCGAACTTCACCGTCCACTCGCGGCCGGAGTCGAGGTCGCGCACCACGATGCGCGGCAGGCCCTCGCAGCGCTCGAGCCGGACGAGGTGGTGCTTGAGGACGATGAGGTCGAGGATGAGCACGCCCGGCGTGTGCGGGACCAGGTCGACCCAATGCTCGGCATCGGGGGTATCGACCGGGGCGGTGACGATCTTGAAGTCCTCGGCGCCGTCGGCATTGGTGAGGATGTAGAACAGCCCGTCGCGGTCCTCGATGTCGTACTCGCGGTCGGTGAGGCGCTTCGAGATCAGCCGCGGCGCGCCGCCGGTCCTCGCGTCGATCACCCAGAATTCGGATGTCTGGTGATCGTGCGCGTCGATGACGATGAAGGTGCGCGACTGCGTCTCGTCGACGCCGACGAAGAAGCCCGGATCGCTTTCCTCGTAGACGATCTCGTCGTCGGCCTGCGGCGTGCCGAGCACGTGGCGGCGGACGCGGAACGGACGGTGGTTGTCGTCGTACTCGGTGTAGTAGAGCGCGGTCGAATCCGCCGACCAGACGCCGCCGCCGGCGATGTTCTCCAGCACCTCGCCGGTATCCTTGCCGGTGGCGATGTCGCGGATGCGCAGGTCGTAATACTCGCTGCCCTGCCGGTCGGCGCTCCAGGCAAGGAGCCGGTGCGACGGATCGTGGTCGCCGCCGCCGAAGCCGAAATAGCCGTCGCCCGCCTCGACATTGCAGTCGAGGAGGATCTCCTCCGGTCCGCCGGCGCGCGGGGTGCGGACGAGGATCGGGTACTGCTTGCCCCCCTCCATCCGCGAATTGTAGGCAAACGGACCGTCCTTGCTCGGGATGTCGGTCTCGTCTTCCTTGATGCGCCCCTTGATCTCGAGAAAGATCTGCTCACGCAGCGCGGCGTGCGGCGCCTCGAAGGCCTCGGCGAAATAGGCGTTCTCCGCCTCGATATAGGCGCGGATGTCGGCGGGCAGGGTCGTTGGGTCCTGCATCACCTCCTGCCAGTTCTCGGCCCGGAGCCAGTGATAGGGATCCTGCCGGGTGATGCCGTGATGGGTGCTGGCGTGCTGGCGGCGTTCGGCGACGGGGGGCGTGGGCATCGAGGTACTCGGGGCGGTGTTCGCGTGATGGGTGGGCCTACCACATCGCCCCGGGGACGGGAACGGAGCGGGAAGCGCGCGGCGCCCCGACCTAGAGGCCCGGTTCGAACCTGAGGCTCGTGCCGTTCATGCAGTAGCGCTGGCCGGTCGGTTGCGGTCCGTCCGGAAAGACGTGGCCCAGATGCGCGCCGCAGCGGGCGCAGTGCGCCTCGACGCGGACCATGCCGTGCGAGCGATCGACGGTCTGGCCGATCGCCCCCTCGACGGCAGCAAAGAAGCTGGGCCAGCCCGAACCGGACTCGTACTTGGTGTCGGCCGTGAACAGTTCGGCGCCGCAGGCGGCACAATGATAGACGCCGTCACGCTTCTCGGCATTGTAGATGTGCGACCAGGGGCGCTCGGTGCCGTGCTCGCGGGCGATGCGGTAGAGGTCCGGCGAGAGCAGCGCACGCCACTCGGCATCGGACTTCTCGAGCTTGGGCTTGTCGGTCATGACTGGTCTCCGTTGACAGGGCTGATATAGGCGGCGCCTGCCGCTTTCGCCATCGCGTCCGGGCTCACAAAGCTGTGGCCTGGGCCGCTCAGGTGCCGCCGGTCGACCGGTTTCGCTTGTCGGGCGAGCCTCAGCCGATAAGCTGTCGCGGCGAATCCGGACAGGCTGCAGGAGAGGGCATCAGGGCTTGGCGCAGAGCGCGGACATAGCGGTTGCCGCCGCCGTACTGCTGCCCTTCGCGACAGCGGCGCTGCTGCCGCCGTTGCACCGGCTGGTCGGCGACCTGGCCGGCTGGGCGGCCGCGCTGGTCGCCGCTGCGGCTTTTGCCGCCTTCCTGACGGTGGCGCCCGACATCCACGGGGCCGGGACGCTGACGGTGGCCGTGCCCTGGGTGCCGTCCTGGGGCATCGAGCTGAGCTTTCTGATCGACGGGCTGAGCCTCACCTTCGCCCTGGCCATATCCGGCATCGGCGCGCTCATCTTCCTTTATGTCTCGCTCTATCTGCACGGACATCCCCACCAGGGCCGCTTCCTTGCCTTCCTGATGGCGTTCATGGGGGCGATGCAGGGGTTGGTGCTCGCCGACAACCTGCTGGCGCTCTACCTGTTCTGGGAGCTCACCTCGGTCACGTCCTTCCTGTTGATCGGCTTCGACCATGCCCGCCAGGCGGCGCGCCGTGCCGCCGTACAGGCGCTGTTGGTGACCGGCCTGGGAGGGCTGGCGCTGCTGGCGGCGGGTGTCGTGCTGCATCAGCTGAGCGGGCACTGGACGCTCAGCGCCATGACCGGCCCGCTGACGCAGGGCGCCCTCTACCCGCTGCTGGTGGCCCTGGTGCTGCTCGCCGCCTTCACCAAGTCGGCGCAGCTGCCCTTCCACTTCTGGCTGCCCAACGCCATGGAGGCGCCGACCCCGGTCTCGGCCTATCTGCACTCGGCCACCATGGTGCAGGCCGGCGTCTACCTCGTTCTGCGCATGACGCCGCACCTCGGCGGCGAGCCGATCTGGAACGGAACCCTGATGCTGTTCGGTGGCGCGACGCTGCTCTGGGGGGCGATCGCGGCGATCAGGCAGACCGACCTCAAGCAACTGCTGGCGCAGACGACGCTGGCCTCGCTGGGCCTGCTGATGCTGCTGGCCGGGATCGGCACCGAACTCGCCATCGTCGGAGCGATCCTCTACTTCGTGGCGCACGCGCTCTACAAGGCCGGCCTGTTCCTCGTGGCCGGCGCCATCGACCACGGTACGGGAACGCGGGACGTGACGCAGCTGGGCGGCCTGCGCGATGCGATGACTATGAGCTTCATCGCGGCGCTGCTGGGCGGCGCTGCCATGCTCGGACTGCCCCCGCTCGCCGGCTTCTTCGCCAAGGAGGAGATGTACGCCGCGCTGGTATCGGCCGGCTGGGGCGACGCTGCGACCCTGGCGGTGCTGGTGGCCGGCAACGGCATCCTCGGCGCGGTGGCGCTGGTGGTGGCGCTGCGGCCGTTCCTCGGGCCGCTGCGGCCGACCCCGGCGGCGCCGCACGAGGCCTCGCCGACCATGCTCGCCGGCCCGCTGCTGCTGGGGCTGACCGGCGCCGGACTCGCCTTCGCGCCGGACCTGCTCCTCGGCCAACTGGTGATGCCGGCCGCCGAGGTGATTCTCGCGCAGGAGGCGCATGCCCCGTATCTGGGCCTCAAGCTCCTCAGCCCGGCCTTCCTGCTGTCGCTCCTCACCTGGGCCATCGCGGTGCTGGTCTGGTACCGCATCGATGCGCTGCGCGCCCGCCTTCTCGATCTCGACCGCCGCCTCGGCTGGAGCTTCGACAAGGGCTTCGACGCGGTCTACTTCGCCCTCGTTGGCCTCGCCGACCGGGTCACCCGGCTGCTGCACCACGGCCGGCTGGAGCTCTACCTGCTGGTGGCGTTCGTCGGCCTAGGCCTTTCGGCGCTCGTGCCGTTGTTGGTGATGGGCGGGCTGCCCGGTCGATGGCGCGCCATCGACCTGACCTTCTACGAATGGGGCATCGTCCTGATCGCGGTGATTGGCCTCGTCACCGTGGTCGCGGCGCGCACACGGCTCTTCGCCATCCTGGCCCTCGGAGTGCAGGGCGTGGCGGTGGCGACGCTGTTCCTGCTGTTCGGCGCACCGGACCTGAGTTTCACCCAGTTCATGGTCGAAATCCTTTCCGTCGTGATCCTCGCGCTGGTGATGACGCGCCTCAACCTCGAGCCATCCGACAGCCGGCCGCTGGAGGACTGGGCGCGGGACGGAGCGGTGGCGGTGTTTGCCGGCTACGCCGTGACCATGCTGCTGTTCGCGGTGCTCGAGGGGTCGCTCGACCCCCGGCTGAGCATGTTCTTCAATGCCCACAGCGCTCCGGTGGCGCACGGGCACAACGTGGTCAACGTCATCCTCGTCGACTTCCGCGGACTGGACACGCTGGGCGAGATCTCGGTGGTGATGACCGCCGGAATCGCCGTGCTGGCGCTCATCCGGGGCGCGCGGCGACCGCGTCCGGCCCCGCCGCCCGAGCGGCCCGCGCCGCGCCGTCGGGCAAAGAAGGGGGCGGCCGCATGAGCACCCTGATCTTCCGCACCGTGGCGCCGCTCCTGACCGTGGTGATGCTGGTGTTCTCGGTGTTCGTGCTGCTGCGCGGCCACAACGAGCCGGGGGGTGGCTTCATCGGCGGGCTGATCGCCGCGGCGGCGATCGCCATCTACGGGATCGCCTCCGGACCGATGGCGGTGCGCCGCGCCATGCGGGCGTCGCCGCTCGCCTTCGCCGGGGCCGGCGTGCTGCTCGCCTCGCTCGCCGGACTGCTGTCGCTGCCGTTCGAGCTGCCCTTCCTGACCGGGCTGTGGACCGAGCTCGACCTCGACGGCACCGAGGTGGCGATCTCCACCCCGATGGTCTTCGACATCGGCGTCTACCTCGTCGTGTTCGGCACCATTTCGGCCATCGCCCTGGGCCTCGAGGACGAGGAGGGAGAGGACTGATGGATCAGGCCATTGCCGCCCTTTCCGGCATCTTCTTCGCGGCGGCGATCTACCTGCTGCTGGCCCGCTCGATGATCCGCATGCTGCTCGGCCTGGCGCTGCTCGGCAACGCGGTGAACCTGCTGATCCTGGTCGCCGGCCGGCTGACCCGGGTCGTGCCGCCGATTGCACTGGGCCATGCCGATACCCCGGCCGCCGGCGCGGCCAACCCGCTGCCGCAGGCGCTGATCCTCACCGCGATCGTCATCGGCTTCGCCATGTTTGCGTTCCTGCTCGTCCTCGCCTACCGCGCCTACCAGTCGCTGGAAGCGGACGACACCGACCGGATGCGTGTCGCCGAACCCCGGCATCGCCCCAAGCCGCCGATGAGCTACTGATGCCCGGCGTGCTGCAGCAGAACGCGATTGCCGCCGCCGACTGGCTGGTGATCCTGCCGGTGGTCCTCGCCCTGTGCGGCGCGGCGGTGCTGGTGGTGCTGTCGAGCGTGCGCGACCTCGCCTGGGGGCTCGCCATTGCCGCGACCGCCACGATCGCCGTCGTCGATGCGGTGCTGCTCCTGCGCGTCCTCGCGATCGGACCGGTGGCGATGACGATGGGCAACTGGCTGCCGCCGTTCGGCATCAGCTTCGTCGCCGACATCGCCGGGGCCGCCTTCGCCCTCGCCGCGGCCGTGGTGGTGCTGGTGCTGCTGGTCTACCTGCGCATGGACCTGCCCGACCGCGCCCGCCGCGACGGCGTCTACCCGCTGATCCTGCTGCTGCTCGCCGGGGTGAGCGGCTCGTTCCTGACCGGCGACCTGTTCAACCTCTATGTCTGGTTCGAGGTGATGCTGATCTCGAGCTTCGGCCTGATGGCGCTGGGCGGGCGCAACATCCAGCTCGACGGCACGGTGAAGTACGGCTTCCTCAACTTCCTCGCGACGACGATCTTCCTGATCGCGCTGGGCCTGATCTACGGGTTGCTCGGCACGCTCAACATGGCCGACATCATCGGCGCGGCGCCCGCCGCGAACCCGGCGGCGCTGACCGGCATCGCCGCCCTGATGCTGCTCGCCTTCGGCATGAAGGCCGCCGCCTTCCCGGTCAATGCCTGGCTGCCGGCCTCCTATCATGCGCCGCCGCCCGGCATCTCGGCGCTGCTGGCCGGGCTGCTGACCAAGGTGGGCGTCTATGCGCTGCTGCGCTCGCTGGCCATGATCCTGCCGGCCAGTCGCGACCTGCTCGAGCCGGTGCTCGCGGTGGCCGCCATCGGCACGCTCGTGCTCGGCCCGCTGGGCGCCATCGCCGAGACCAACCTGCGGCGGGCACTGGGTTTCCTCGTGATCGGCGGGATCGGCGCCTGCCTCGCCGGCCTGGCGCTCGACGGCGAGGCGGGGCTGGCCGGCGCCTCGACCTACGTCCTGCACGCCATGCTGACCATCACCGGCCTCTACATGCTGGCCGGCCTCATCGAGGCCGCAACCGGCGAGACCAGCACGCGGGCGATGGGCGGGCTCTATGCCGCGCAGCCGCTGCTCGCCATCCTGTTCTTCGTGCTGATCCTGGCCGTCGCCGGGGTGCCGCCGTTCCTCGGCTTCTGGCCCAAGCTGCTCCTGGTCGAGGCCGGCATCGGGCGCTGGAGCGGGGACGGCGACGGGCTCGCGCTGGCGCTCTGGGTCGCCGTGCTCGTCAATGCCCTGCTGACGCTGATCGCCGGCACCCGCCTGTGGGCGCATGTCTTCTGGCGGGCCGGCCGGGAGGGTGCCGAAGCGGAGGCGCAGCCTCTCGACCTGCGTCCGCTCGTCGCCGGTCACCGCTGGTACGGCCTGGGTTCGGCCGCCATTATCACCGCGCTGGTCGCCGCGCTGGGGCTGGTGCCGGAGCCGCTGATGGCGTTCGGCCGGCAGGCCGCCGCCGGCCTCATCGATCCGGCCGCCTACATCGCCGCCACCGGCCTGCCGGGAGGACTGCCGGGAGGACTGCCATGAATCCCCTGCCGCTGATCGGACTTCTCGCCCTCGGCTGGGCGGCGGCCACCGGCAGCTTCTCGCTGCTCAACCTGGCCTTCGGCGCGGCGCTGGGCGGGGCCAGCCTCTACCTGGTGCGCAGCCAGGTCGGCGGACCGGGCTTCGGGCCGCGGGTGCGGCGGGTCGTCACCCTGGCGCTGCTGTTCGTGCGCGAACTCTTCATCAGCGCCTTCCGCGTGGCGAGGCTGGTCATCCGCCCCGACCTCAACCGCCGCATCCGGCCGGCGATCGTCGCCTTCCCGCTGTCGACCGATCGCGACGTGGAGATCGCGCTGCTCGCCAACCTGATCACGCTCACCCCGGGGACGCTCAGCGTCGACGTGTCGGAGGACCGCCGCGTCCTCTATGTGCATGCGATCGACGTCGAGGACAGGGAGGCGCTGATCCGCGAGATCCGCGAGGGCTTCGAGAAAAAGGTCATGGAGGCATGCCGATGACGGGCACTATGGCGGTTACGCTGGCTGCGCAGATTGCCCTGGGATTGCTGGTGGTGGCGATGCTGCTGGTCATCGTCCGGCTGATTCGCGGCCCCAACCTGGGAGACCGGATTCTCGCGCTCGACACGATCATGACGCTGTCGATCGGCTTCATCGCCGCCATCGCGGTGCTGACCGGGTTCTCGCTCTACATCGACATCGCGATCGCCATCGCGCTCGTGGGTTTCCTGTCGACGGTCGCGCTGGCCCGGTACCTGCTGGGCAGCGCGGGCCGGGGGCGCCGGCAATGATCGGGGAGGGGCTGCGCTATCTTGCCGCGGTGCTGATCGTCGCCGGAGCGGTGTTCAGCCTGCTCGCCGCGATCGGCATCGTGCGCCTGCCCGATCTCTACACGCGGCTGCACTCGGCCTCCAAGGCCGGTGTCGTGGGGGCGGGCCTGATCCTGTGCGCGGTCGGGATCGTCTCGGGCGACGGGCCGACGGCGCTGCGGGCGGCGCTGGGCATCGTGTTCCTGGTCCTGTCGACGCCGGTCGCCGCCCACCTGCTGGCCCGCGCCGCCCTGAAGGCCGGCGAAGCGCCTGCTCCGGGCACGAGTACTGAGGACATCCACTGATCGCGATTGATCTCGGTCGCACTATTGCCAGAAACAAACAGATACTCGATGCTGATGGCGATGCAGTTGCATCGCGATAGATTTGATCATAGAAACCAGTCGTGGCTGTGGAAGCTTTGACCACCTGCCGCGACTCTACCTAAAGGACCCGAAATGATAGAAATGAACGGTAGCAGCGATACGGCTGACAACGATCTCATCGACCTGAGTGCCGATATCGTCTGCGCATATGTTAGCCACAATGCATTGAGCGTGAGCGATCTGCCGAAGTTGATCGCGGACGTGCACGGGGCCCTTCAGGGCCTCCAGTCGACCTCCCCGCCGGTTCTGGTCGAGGAGCTGAAGCCTGCGGTGCCGGTGCGCAAGTCGGTCGCGGCCGACTACATCATCTGCCTGGAAGACGGCAAGAAGTTCAAGTCGCTGAAGCGCCATCTGCGCACCCACTACAATCTCTCGCCGGAAGAATACCGCGAGAAGTGGGGACTCGCCGCGGACTATCCGATGGTTGCGCCGAACTACTCGGCGACGCGTTCGCGCCTGGCCAAGGACAACGGACTCGGCCGCAAGGTCGGCTGAGGCATTCCCTTCTCGGCACGCGCTCGGTTCACGGCCGCCCCGACCCGGGCGGCCGTCTGGTTTTCCGCTTCCGATCCGGAGTTATCCCCGCTGGTGCTGAACCCAGATATAGGAATAATGTCCTATATCACCTGGAGGCGGGAATGTGGAGCGAGCGAGCCGAGACGAGAGCGCCGGCAGTCGACAGCCGCGGCCGACGAGCGGCCGGCATCATGCGGAGCCGGGCGGCGGCTAGGGCCGCCCGGGTGATTGCCCTGGTCGCCGCCGAGCGCGGCGTGTCCCCGGCGGGCCTGCTCGACCGGCAACGGGGAGTGGCGCCGGTCGCCGAGGCGCGACAGCTGGCCATGTACCTCATGCACGTCGTCGATGGCCGCCTGTATGCCGAAATCGGCAAGGTGTTCGGCCGCGACCGGACCACGGTGGCGCACGCCTGCGCAACCATCGAGGAGCGCCGCGAGGCGGTGGCCTATGACGAGGCCGTCGACCGCCTGGAGCGCGTGCTGACGGACACCGACGAGGAGGCGCAGCGGTGACGGTGGCGCCCGGCGCCACGCATCGCTTCATCCGCGCCGTCATCGAGCAGGGAAGCGCGGATCGCGTCGGCCAGACCTTCGAGGCGGTGCGCAACGGTGTTCCGATCCGGCTCGCCTCGGCGCGCGTGCGGGCCCTGCAGGCCGACGGCGTGCTGGGCGGGGATGCCGGACGCTGCACGGCGATCGCCGCGTCGCGATCCTGGCTGCGCCGCCAGCTGATCGCCGAGAACCCGCAGGCCGGGCAGCATCGCGACCTGCGGCGCGACTCCGGCGGGGTGGTCCGCAATGTGCTCGAGAGCCCGCTCGGCCGGCTGGCGGTGGCGGGCGCCGGAGAGGCGGCACCCTTCCTCCAGCCACACCAGGTGGCGGCGGGCGAGCGCGTCCGGCGGCTGGTGGCCCGCGCCGGCCTGCTGCCGCGCCTGACGACCAACTACTCGGCAGCCGAGCCCGCCGGTCGCGGCCGCGGCGCCGGCGCGCCGGATATCGGCGACATGGCCGCCGACGCCCGCCGGCGGCTCGGCGACCTCCACCGGGTGCTGCCGCGCGACTGTGCCGACGTCGTGCTCGACGTCTGCGGGCTCGAGAAGGGCCTGCAGGTGGTCGAAGCCGAACGCGGCTGGCCCCGCCGCAGCGCCAAGCTGGTGCTGCGCATCGGGCTCGATCGACTGGCCGAACACTACGGCCTCGCCGCCGGGGCCCTCGGACCGGAGCACGGCAGGCATCGGACCTGGATGGCCGGGAACCGGCCACCGCTGTTCGACTGACGTCCGTCAGGCGGCGAGGGCCCGCGCCTCCGAGCGGATGCGGTTGACCATGGCCACCAGCCCGTTCGAGCGCTGCGTGGTGAGGTGCTCGCGCAGCCCCAGTTCGTCGAAGACGGCGATGGCGTCTGTTGCCGCGATGTCCCGGGCCGGGCGGCCGGAATAGAGCGCCACCAGCACCGCCACCAGCCCGCGCACGATCATCGCGTCCGATTCGCCGCGATAGCCGAGGCGGGCGGCATCCCCTTCCGACACCAGCCAGACCTGCGAGACGCAGCCATGGACCCTGTTGGCCGGAGTCTTCTCGTCTTCGGCGAGGGGGGGCAGCCCCTGCCCAAGTTCGATGATGTAGCGGTACCGATCCTCCCAGTCTTCGAGAAAGGAGAGGTTTTCGGCGATGTCCTGGAAGGCCTGGGGATGGGTCATGGCCCCTAGATAGGGCAATCGGGCGCCCGGTTGAAGCGCCGCGCGCTGCCGGGCGACGAGGCCGGGCCGGGAAACGAGAGGCCGGAAGCACGGGGCAGCGTGCTTCCGGCCATCCAGGGATCGCTTGGAGTAGCGTCGGGGGAAGTGACGCGACCCCTGGGGTCAACCCGTCCAGGCCGGTCTCGGTCGGGGGAGCGGGACCGGGTGTGTCGACGAATCCTGCATGGTGGAGTCGACGGACGGGAGCTGATTGCCGGCAAGCACGGCGATGGCTGCCTTCCCGCCGGCGCATTCGAGACTATCGCACTGGCTGGCGAGGACCTGGCTGACGACGACCTTCTGGCCGGCCTCCAGCGCCTGCCGGGAATACTCCCCGGCAACCCTGCCGAGATCGGCATCCCTGGGCGCGATGATGATGAACATCACCGTAAGCCAGAAGGCGGACCTGAGCAGGAACATCGACACCCTCGCGAAGAACCGGGACGGCCATTGCCGGCCCGTGTCGTTCATCGCAGTCGAGACTAGCCGGGGCGGCTTAAGTCCCCTTTCGAAATCCCGATAAAATTGGAGACAAATACCACCGGTCGAGGAGCCGCCGCCGCGCAAGGAAGTGTTTACGCTAACAGGAGAAAGCCCCGGTCCAACCCGGTGCAAAGCGGGGGCATCGGCGCCGCGGCGGCTTCCGCTTAAGCCTGTCTTAGCCGTTGGAGTGGAAGCTCCGGGCAAAGACAAGAAGGACGTCGGGGCGTTGTTTCAGTATTTGCGTAGCCTCTGGTCACGGATGGTGGGTGGCTTCGGCGCCGGCCGCCCCAGTGCCGGCGGAAGGCCCGAGCGGATCCGCCGCGCCGCCATTGCGACCAACGCCGGCATCGTGCTCGCCGGCAGCGCGGCGGCCGTGCCCTTCGCCATCTATGCCGTGACGCAGGTGGTCGTGCTGCCCTTCGTGCTCGCCATGGCCGGCCTGGTGACGGGCCTGCTGACGGTCGCGCTCTGCCAGCGCGGCCAGTACGAGCGCGCCGCCGCCGGGCAAGTCTACGCCACCCTCTTCGTCGGTATGCTGCTGACGGTTGCCGATCCGGCCATTGTCGATTTCGGCCTCGCCACCGCCCTCCTGGCGCCGATTCACGCCTCGCTGCTCACCCGGTCGCCGGTCAAGAAGCGGAGCTGGGCCATCCTGGTGGTGGTGGTCGGCGCGGCCGCCCTGTCGAGCCTCGGCCTGCTGGTCTGGCCAGAGGCCTACCGGCCCGAGTTCGCCCTGATCGGCGCCGGCGTCTTCGCCCTTGCCGCCTTCGTGGTCGCCCACTCCGCCAATCGGCTAAACTCGGCCTTCGAGGTCTACGAGAAGGGGCAGATCAACGCCTACCGGCACCTGATCGAACACGTGCAGGACGCCGTGATGCGGTTCGGTACCGATGGTTCGGTGCTGTTCGTGTCGCGCTCGGCGGAGCGGCTGTTCGGCTGCCGTCGCTTCGAGCTGACCGGCCCGGGCCTCGTCGAGCGCATTCACCTGCTCGACCGCCCCGCCTACCTGACCGCCTTCGCCGAGGCCAGCGCCGACGGGCAGGCGCGGCGGGTCGAGATCCGCATGCGCCGCGACGAGGCCGACCGTCCGGCCCGCCCCAACTTCGTCTGGGTCGAAGTCTCGCTCTCCCCGGTGATCGATCCCGAGCAGGTCGACAGCCGGCACGAAGTCGTGCTGCTGCTGCGCGACATCACCGAGCGGCATGATCGCGAGAACGAGCTGCAGCAGGCGCGCCTCGCCGCCGAAGAGGCCTCGATCGCCAAGTCGCGCTTCCTCGCTACCATCGGGCACGAACTGCGCACCCCGCTCAACGCCATCGTCGGATTCTCCGAGATGATGACCTCCGGCGTCGTCGGCGAACTGTCGCCGCAGCACAAGGAATATGCCGCGCTCATCCACCAGAGCGGCCAGCACCTGATCGAAGTGGTCAAGATGCTGCTCGACATGTCGCGCCTCGAGGCCGGCAAGTTCGAACTGCAGACCGAGGCCTTCGCGCCCGAGACGCTGGTCGAGCCCTGCTTCAAGATGGTCGACGCCATGGCCCGCGAGAAGTCCGTGCGCCTGATGAGCGACATCCCGCGCGCGCTGCCCATGCTGGTCGCCGACGAGCGGGCCTGCCGGCAGATCCTGATCAACCTGCTCTCGAACGCCGTCAAGTTCAGCCACGAGCACTCGGTGGTGACCCTCGCCATGCGGCGGCAGGGCAGGCACGTGGCCATTTCCGTCGCCGACCACGGCATCGGCATGGGCGAGGAGGCGGTCCGCCGGCTTGGCGAGCCGTTCTTCCAGGCCCAGGGCGGGCTGGCTCGCCGCTACGAGGGGACCGGGCTGGGGCTGTCGATCGTCAAGGGCCTCGCCGAGCTGCATGACGGCTCGCTGCATGCCAGTTCCTCGCCCGGCGAAGGCACTGTGATGACTGTCTTGCTGCCCATAAACGGTCCGGAAACCAAGCTGGTGGAAACTCCCGCCGTCACCCCCCTTCACCGGGATCCGGCGCCCCAGAACATGGCGACATGGCAAGACGAAAGAAGAAGAGCACTATGACGGCAGCGTCTTTCGCGCATCTGCCGCTGCAGATCGGCGGCTTCGCTTTGGCCTCGGCGGGCCGGGCGGCGTTGTGGGTCATCGCGCGCTACATGCGTGCGCCCCTGACCAACTCGGCGGTTGCGGCCCTGGTGGTGACCACCGCCATGGCGGGCTCCAACGCCCTCTACGGCCAGACGCACGATCATCCCGCGCCGCTGTTCGCCCCGGTCGCCGCGACGGCCCGGGTGGAGCCGGTGATCCCCGCGGTCAAGCCCAAGTCGCTCGAGATGAAGCCAGCGCTGGTGGTCGGCAAGCCGGTCGAAGCCAGGCCGGCGGCGGCCGAGGCCAAGAGCGAGCCGATCGGCAACCAGGATGTCATCGAGGTGCAGCGCAAGCTCGAGATGATGAAGCTGTTCTCCGGCAAGATCGACGGCCTCTACGGGCCGCAGACGGCGCGGGCGATCAAGAAGTTCGAAGAACTGAACGGCATGAAGCCGCGGGGCGAACTCACCTCCGCCATTGTCGAGGCGATCCGCAAGGCACCGCTCGGCCTGGCCGAGCCGAAGGAGCAGCCGGCGGTGACGCCGCTCGCGCAGCCAGCGGCCGAACCTCGGCCCGAGGCCGTCGTCGTGCCCGCAAAGCCAGCCGCGCCGGCCAGCGACGAGCTGCCTGAAGCGCAGCCCGAGGCGGCCGCCGGGGCAGTCGAAGCCGCGCTCCCCGCCGCGGCGACACCGCTCGCGGACCCCGAGCCGCTGACCATGCAGCTCGAAACCGGCTCGATCGGAAAACCGGCCGCCGCGGCCGAGACGACCGTCCTCGGCCGGCCGGTGCCGCAGACCCCGGAAGGCGCGCTCGAACTGGCGGCCGAGACCGCCGGCGATGCCATCGACACCATCATCTCGGGGGTCGAGACCATCGCCATGACCAAGCCGAACAAGCGCGCCGAAGCGGTGCAGCAGTTCGTCGCCGACGTGGCCGCGCTGCCCGCCAAGCCCAAGGTGGGCGTGCCGCTCGCCATCGAAGAGCAGCCGGCCCAGCCGGGCGAGGCGATCGCGGTGCTCGACACCCCGGCCACCCCCGAGGAGATCAACCGGACCAAGACCACCGACCCGGTCTTCGTCGCCAAGGTCCAGCGCGGCCTCGCCAGCCTCGGCTTCCTGCACGGGCCGGCCGACGGCCTTGCCGGCGAAGCGACGGCCAAGGCGATCCGGAACTTCGAGACCTACTTCAACTACGAGACGACCGGCCGCATCTCTCCGGAACTGCTCGATCTGCTGATCGAGAACGGCGCATCGATCTAGGGCGGATGTTCCGCTCCGACATCTGGGTGGCGGCCTTCGTCCGCCGTCACAACGACATCGGCCACATCTGCGTGGTCGCCCGCCGGGGCGACCCGATTGCCGGCCAGATCTTCGTCGAAGTCGACCACCTCAACGGCGAGACCTCGCTCTACGTCCCGGCGCCGGCGGCCAGCCGGACCGAAAACCCGGACGAGCGGCTGTTCCAGCGGCGGTTCGATCGGGTCGGGCCGGACAAGGTGCACCAGCGGCTGGCGCAGGAAGTCGACTTCGATCCCGACTTCTGGCTGATCTCGCTCGAACTGCGTGCGGGCGACCCGGGCCTGCCGGTGGTTGCCTGAGGGTCGAAACCCTCCGTTAAGGATAACTCCATCATCGCCGGCTAGGCTGCGCCTCACCTGCCAGGAGGCACAGATGAACTTCAACAAGGTGAAGCTCAGCACCAAGATCGTGAGCGTCTCGACGGCCATTCTCGTGCTGATCCCGGTTGCGGTGGGTCTCGTGCTGCTGATGGTCAACGGCATCGGGGCCGCCAATGCGCGGGCGCGGGCCCAGACCGAGATCACCAGCCTCGTCCGCTCCGCCGACCAGTCGCTGCTGCGCATGGACCTGGCGGCGCGCGACATCCGCCTCGCGGTCAAGCAGGAAGAAGTCGACGCGGCCGGATTGGCCGCCGAAGCCGCCCTCGCCGAGATGACGGCCCTGCTGGACCGCACCGTGCCGCTGATGGCCGAGGCCGGCGACCGCGATCGCATCGAGCGGATCAAGGCGTCACTGGCGGGATACCGCGGCATCGTGGACGAACTGGGTGCCGTGGTCGGCGAACAGATCTTCTCCGGCATGAAGATCGAGGCCGAGCGTCAGGCGGTCGTCGCGCGGCTGGTGGCCAGCGCCGACGCGGCGATGGCGCTCATCGACGAGGCAACCGCCATTGCCGACCAGCGCGCGGCGGCCGAGGCGGCCATTGCGGACGGCTCGGCAAGCGGCGCCGTGCTGATCCTCATCGGGGCGAGCGTCGTCGTGCTGGCGATGCTGGTTGTCGCCACCTGGTTCCTGATCGGCAGTGTCGCCCGCCCCATCCGGCGTATCACGGCGGCCATGGCCGACCTGGCGCATGGCCGGCTCGACGGCACCGTGCCGTTCACCGACCGTCTCGACGAGATCGGCGAGATGGCCGCAGCGGTGCAGGTGTTCAAGGACAATGCCGCGAGGATCGATGCGGCGGGCCGCGAGGACGCAGCGCGGCAGGCGAAGGTCGCCGAGCGCGACCGGCTCGTCGCCAGCTTCTCGGCCTCGTTCAACCAGGTGCTGGCCGCGACGGCGAAGGGCGACCTGTCGCAACGCGTCATCGACACCCTGCCGGACGCCGAACTGTCCGGCTTCGCCAAGGCGATGAACATGATGCTGAGCGGCATCGAGGGCGCGCTCAAGGAGGCCGGCGAAGTCCTCGGCGCGGTGGCCGATACCGATCTCACGCGCCGCGTCACCGGTACCTACGAAGGCGCCTTCGGCAAGCTCAAGGACGACACCAACAAGGTTGCCGACCGGCTGGCCGAAATCGTCGCACAGCTGCGCGAGACGTCGCGCGGGCTGAAGGTGGCGACCTCGGAGATCCTCAGCGGCGCCAACGACCTCAGCGAGCGCACCACCAAGCAGGCCGCGACCATCGAGCAGACCTCGGCGGCCATGGAGCAACTGGCCCGCACCGTCCTGCAGAACGCCGAACGCGCCGCTGGCGCCTCGAAGAGCGCCACCGCCGTCACGGTCGCTGCGGAAGAAGGCGGCAGCGTGATGCGCGAGGCCAATGTCGCCATGGGCCGGATCAGCGAGAGCTCGGCCAAGATCTCGTCGATCATCGGGCTGATCGACGACATCGCCTTCCAGACCAACCTGCTGGCGCTCAACGCCTCGGTCGAGGCGGCGCGGGCCGGTGACGCCGGCAAGGGCTTTGCCGTGGTCGCCGTGGAAGTGCGGCGTCTGGCGCAATCCGCCGCCGGCGCCTCGAACGACATCAAGACGCTGATCGAGCAGTCGGCCCGCGAGGTCAGCGGCGGCGGCAAGCTGGTAGCCGAGGCCGCCGCCAAACTCGAAGCCATGCTCGAAGCGGTCCGCTCGAACCGCGACATCCTCGAGGGGATTGCCCGGGACAGCCGCGACCAGGCCGGCTCCATCGACGAGGTAACCTCGGCGGTGCGGCAGATGGACGAGATGACCCAGCACAACGCCGCGCTGGTCGAACAGACCAATGCCGCGATCGAGCAGACCGAAGCGCAGGCCAGCGAACTCGACCGCGTGGTGGATGTGTTCAGGGTTGCCGGGTCGGGCTCGCGCAGCGTCGTCGCCGCGACGCCGCCGACCGGCGTCAGGGCCCTGCAGCAACGCGTCAGCTCCGCCGCGAAGGCCTATCTCAGCCGCGGCAACACGGCGGTGAAGGAAGAGTGGAGCGAGTTCTAGACCGGAGCGGGGAGGGACCCCGCGGGTCTCGTCGAGGGATGGCCCGCGCCGATCAGCTAGCGCGGGTTCCGATGCGCGCCAGGGCCTCGATCGCCTGTTCGACGACCGGGTTGCGCTCGCGGGTCTGAGGCGGCGGCGGGCGCCGCCGCTCGGCCTCGAACGGCCTGTACTCCGGTTTGGTCATGTCGAGCAGATTCACCTCGCCACGCCAGGCGCTCATCAGGAAGGCCGTGGCATCGACGCTGACCGTCTCGAACAGGCTGGAGAAATGCGCCAGCGCCTTCGAGCGGTCCTCGTCGTGCGAGGTGGCATGAATGAGCACCTTCAGCCCGTCATGGGCGCTGCAGCCGAAGGCCCGCAGCACCACGAACAGGGCTGCGCCGCTGGTATCGTGCGCGATCTGGCCGCAACGCACCTCGTCGAGCCCGGTGATCTGGTGGAGCAGGCGGGTGACCTCTGGCCGCCGGTTTTCGGAAAACAGCTTCATGAGGGCCCTGGTCAGCTGGTCGGTTGCGACCGACAGCTGCTCGAGCGTGCGCTTGATCGGGGCGGCCGGCGTCTGGCGCTGGGCAAAGGCGGTGATCACCTTGAGCCGGTCGGTCTCGCCCAGATCGAAGAAGGCCGGTGCCAGCAGCGCCGCGTCGAAATCGTCGCGGGCGGCGAGCGACCAGGCCACCTGATGATCCATCTGCGCCGAGCGGGCCAGCGCGTTCAGATACGGTCCGCGGGCCTGGATGGCGGTGTTGGTGGCGAGTGCCCGGTAGACCTTGCGGCTGTTCATCTGGAACAGCCGGGCCAGCACGGCGTTGCTCAGATCGGCGCGTCGCGCCAGCGCGGCGCCGAGCAGCACGTCGTTGGACGAGATCACCTTGAGCATGGTGCCTTCCGAGAGGCGCGGCGCGGCGACGAGGAACTCCGCCAGATCGTCGCCCAGGTGACGCACCACCAGTTCCTCGAGGTCGGGAGTCAGGTCCGCCGACCGGCCCAGCGTGGCCGCCGCCTTGGCGCGGGCGGCCGGCGAGGCGATGGGGAAGAGCCGCAGCGCCAGCGTGGAAAACTGCTCCAGCTCGGCCGCCGTCGGCTTGCCGCGGCGCGAGAAGGCATCGCAGGCGGCGCATAGCAGCGTGTTGGTGCGATCGACCCCGCCGGTCTCGATCAGCAGCTGGAACGTCTCGTAGGGCTGAAAGCCGATCATCTGTACCCCGGGCGCGCCGGGATTCGGCCGGCACCGCTCAGGCGAGATCATTTCCAGCAATTCGTTAGCGAACTGTTAACCTTGACGAACTCTTAATGAAAACCGTCAGGCATCGCGTCGGGCCTGATTTGTCGTCGGCAATGGGGTCGGCGAGGGCATTTGCCCGAGGAGGCCAGGTTGGGAAAGCTGGTTCATTTCACGAGGCGTGGACGCAGCGCCGACGCAAAGGGCACGACCCAGGAAAGCGCCGAGATCGTGCTGTTCACCGGCGTCCGCTACGAACGGGCCGGCAGCGCGCCGCAACTGCCGACCAAGCCGGTGGGCGCGGCTTCGCGCGCCAAGCGCCGGCGTGGCTGAACGCCTGCCGCGCCTCGCCGTCCTGGCGCTGTGCTGCGCCCTGGCGCTGCCCGGGTCGCCGACGCTCGCCCGCCAGCTTGGCGATTTCGGGCGCGTCCAGGCCGGCGTCCTGAACGACGAGATCATCCCCGGCTTCGAGAAGATCTGGAAGCAGCTCAACCGGCGACCGGCCTCGGACTTCAACTGGACCGACCAGGAAGCCGAGATGCATGCGCGCGTCTGGCGTTTCCTCGTTGCGCCGCAGTCCCGCGACTGGGCCTTCGAATATGCCGCCGAGATCAAGCCGGCCAGGGCGGGCGAGCAGCGCAAGCGCTACGAGGACCGCTACTATGCCTGGCTGCGCGCGGAGCGACATGCCTCCTCGCGCGTCCGCTATGCCACGATGAGCGAGCATATCGGCGCCGACCTGGGCACCCTGGAGGCCACGTTCCGCGCCATCTGCGCGGTCGGCGAGGTCGACCGGCAACGCGCCGTGGCGGCCGCAAGCGTCGAAGGGCTGGAGCGCGAGGTGCTGCGCGACCAGGCCGAGCGCGAGGCGGAGAACGAGGCGCATGTCGATCATTTCGTGCGCGCCCTGGCCTATCGCTACGAGGCCTACAGCTACGCACTCGACCACCTGCTGGTGGAGACCCCGCACGAGGGCGCGGTGGCCGTCGACGGGCGACTCAGCGAACTCGCGACCTGGGTCGACCGCGCCGAGGCCGGGGACTTCTGTGCCACCGGCTGGCAACCGGAGGATGCGGGCGGCACCGCGCTCCCCTCGCGCGTCCTGCTCGACGGGCGACACGAAGGCACGATCCGCAAATAGGTTCAGCCGTCGATATTGCCGCAGCGCAGGCCCGCAAGGGCCTTCTCGTAACGGCCGCGCATGGCCGGATGAGGCGGTGCGAGGCGCACCAGCACCATCAGTTCGTCGGTATCGGACTCGACGACCAGCAGGCCCTCGGCAATGTCGAGCTGCTGCTGGGCCAGCAGGCGCGTCTGGGCGGCATTGAACAGGCCGATGTCGAGCGTCGTGCCGACGCCGTCGCGGTTGGTCGTCGAGTAGACCACCGTGCCCATCCGGCTGTAGACGGCCACCGACCAGAAGGCCTGCGGCAGGGTGCCGGCCACCGTGCCGGGACCGTTGCGCAGGTCGAGCCGGCAGACGGCGTAGGCGAGCTCCGGATCGAGACGCAGGCCGTTGGGCTGGTCCGGCCGGGCGGCCGGCAGCACGTAGGGGCCATTGCCCTCGCCCAGGGCCGCCACCTGATCCCAGGCCACGGTCGGCGACAGCGCGGGCAGGGCCAGGATGACGGCGATGTGGATGATGCCGCCCAGCACCAGCCCGGCGACGCCCCAGAGCAGCGTGCGGATCATGCACAACCCTCGCGGATGATCGCCGGCAGGCTGGCGATACCGCCGCCGACGCTCGGCGTGTCGTAGAGCGTGAGGACCAGTTCGAAGGCGCCCTCACCGGTGATCTCCACCCAGTTGTGCGGCGCGAGGGTCCGGCTCACGTGCAGCGCGAAGGAGCCGTCGCCGGCCCGGCTCAGGCGGGTGCTGATGAAGGCGAGGGGACCGTCGGGTCGGGCGATCGGCATGCCGTTGCCCGGCGCCACCGGCACCAGGGTCCAGAACCGCGCCGCCGGGGTGGTTCCGTCGATGCGGTAGCGGCAGGCCCGGTCCAGCCCGCGGTTGTCGCTGTCGGTCCTGGCAACGAATTGCAGGCCTTCGCTGGCGCCCAGCTCCAGCCCGCCGGTGCGCGCGATATAGGCCCGCGTATAGGGATCGGGCCGCGGTACGCCGACATCGCGCCAGGCCTGCCAGGGACCGATCTCAATGGCGCCGATCAGCCGGCCATCCGACAGTGCGTACCAGGACAGGCCGAACCCCAGGGTCAGTGCCAGCCCGATCATCAGCCCCAGATGCAGGAGGAAGCGCAAAGGCTACAGCGCCTCGACCGATGGCCGGGCGGGCAGCGTCGACAGCACGGCTTCGCCGGAAGGCTGCCCCGGGGACAGCGCGCCGAGCGCATCGCGCAGCCGATCGGCGACCTCGAGCAGCTTGCGCGCTGCCTCCGGCTTCAGTCCCGGCGGGCGTTCCGGCTGGGCCGCCTCGACCGTCGGCTCGGCCGAGGCGATGACGAAGGGCGCCGGCTCGAAATCGACGCCGGACACCGGCTTGATCTCGATATTGGTGTGGGCGTAGGCCATGAACTTCTGCCAGGCGACGGTCGGCAGGGTGCCGCCGGTGAGGTTCTTGGTCGGCCGGTAGTCGTCGTTGCCGAACCACACCGCGGCGACGTAGTTGCCGGTGAAGCCGCAGAACCAGGCATCGCGATAGGACGAGGTAGTGCCGGTCTTGCCGACGGACGGCACGCCCTCGATCAGCGCCCGCCGCCCGGTGCCGTGCTCGACGACCGCCCGCAGCATGCGGTTCATGTAGTTGACCGTCCGTTCGCTCACCAGCCGCTCGCGCGGCGCATCCACATCCGCCTCGTAGACGAGATCGCCGCCGAGCGTGTTGATCCGGGTAATGCCGAAGGCCGTGGCCTTGTAGCCGTCATTGGCGAACACCGCATAGGACGAGGTCATGTCGATGACGCTGACCGAGGCGGCACCGAGCGCCAGCGACCGGGTCACCGGGAAATCGTTGGTCAGGCCGATCTTGTGCGCGAAGTCGGCGATCGGCTGCCGCCCGGTCTTGATCGACAGGTTGACCGGGACGGTGTTGATCGACTGCTGGAAGGCCGAGATCAGGCTGATCCGCCCGACCGAATTGCCCGAATAGTTCTTCGGGCACCAGTTGCCGATGCACTGCGTGGCGCCGCTCACCACCGTGTCGGGATCGTATTCGGGGATCAGTTCGAAGGTGGTGGCGTAGTCGAACAGCTTGAACGCCGAGCCTGGCTGCCGGTTCGGCACGATGGCCCGGTTGAACTGGCTCTTGCCGTAGTCCATGCCGCCGACCATGGCGCGGATGGCCCCGTTCGGCTCAGTAACCACCATGGCCGCCTCGGAGACGTTGAAGGCCTCGCCCTGCTCGCGCACCACCGAGGTCACCGCGTCCTCGGCATAGGATTGCAGCACCGGATCGATGGTGGTCCGCACCACGAAGCTGTTCGAGCGCGTGTCGCTCTCGGCGATGATCTTCTTGGCCTGCTCGAAGGCATAGTCGAGGAAATGGTTCGGCGAGTGGAGCTCGGCGGACCGGTCGACCGGCACCGCCGGGTTGCGCCGCGCCGCGGTGACCTGCCCCTCGGTGAGGAAGCCGGCATCCACCATGCGGCTGAGCACCACGTTGGCGCGGCCGCGGGCCGCCGCGATATCGACATGCGGAGCGTATTTGGTCGGCGCCTTGAACAGGCCGGCCAGCATCGCCGCCTCGGCCAGCGTGACGTCGGTGATCCGCTTGCCGAAATAGAACTCGGCGGCCGCCGCGGCGCCGAAATTGCCGCCGCCCATGTAGGCGCGGTCGAAGTAGAGCTTGAGGATCTCGTCCTTGGTGTAGTGCCACTCGAGCCACACCGACAGGAAGGCCTCCCTGATCTTGCGTTCGAGCGTGCGCTCGTTGGAGAGGAACAGGTTCTTGGCGAGCTGCTGGGTGATCGAGGAGCCGCCCTGCAGCGAGCCCTCGCCCTGGGCATTCGAGAGGAGCGCGCGCAAGGTGCCGAACACATCGATGCCGAAGTGCCGGTAGAAGTGCTGGTCCTCGGTGGCCAGCGTCGCCCGGACGAAGTAATCCGGCAACTTGTCGAGCGGATAGGAGTCGTCCGAGCGGATGCCGCGCCGTCCGACCTCGTTGCCGTAGCGATCGAGGAAGGTGACGGAGATATCCTCCGCCTTGTTGAACCGGCCCGAGGCGGTGGCATCGAAGGCCGGCAGCGCGAGGCCGGTGACCAGCACCATGCCGATGGCCGCAAAGCTCAGCCCGTCCGACACGATCTCGACGAAAAACCGCTTGAACCCGGAGACGCGGAAGCGCGAGAAGAAGTCCTCGACATTGGTGTAGCCGCGTCCCACCGATTGCCAGAAGTCATAGAGCGCCGAGTCGAGCCAGGCGTCGGCCGCGAGGAGCCGGGTTTTCTTGCGGCGCTTCTCTTTGTGGTAGAACGGATCCTGCACCGCATCACTCCGCGCCTGCCCAATGCTGAATCTCGACAATCCGGCGTGCCTTGGCAAGGCTGTCGCTCGAATATGATCACCGGCAGATTTGCGCAAGCGTCTTGCCCGCCAAGGGGAACGGCAATGGCCTTCTGGGAAGAAAAGACGCTCGAGCAGATGACCGGCGAGGAGTGGGAGGCGCTGTGCGACGGCTGCGGCCGCTGCTGCCTGATGAAGCTCGAGGACGAGGACACCGGCGACATCTACGTCTCCGATGTTCGCTGCCGGCTACTCGACGGGGACAGCTGCCGCTGCTCGGATTATCCGAACCGGCTGGCCAAGGTGCCCGACTGCATCAAGCTGACGACCGAGAACGTGCGGACCATCGCCTGGATTCCGGTGACCTGCGCCTATCGCCGCATCGCCGAGGGGAGGGGCCTCGCCTGGTGGCACCCGCTGGTCTCGGGTGACCCGCAAACGGTCGTCGACGTCGGCGTATCAGTGCGCGGCCGCACGGTGTCCGAACTCGATGTCAAGCCCGGCCAGTGGGAGGATCACGTCGCCGACTGGCCCAACTGGGAACCGCCCGAGTCGATCTGAATCACCCCTGCGCCGGCAAGCGGCCGGACAGGCGCATCAACTCGGCCAGCTGCTCGCTGTGGCGGGTGCTGTCCTGCACCGTTCGCCGCCACAGGCTGTCGGACTGGTCGATCGCGAGCCCCGTCACCGAGCGCCTCGGCCGCGCAAGGGCAACGCGGCGGATCCCCAGGCGCTCGGCCTCTATCGCCAGCATCAGATCGTCCATGTCGCCATGCGCCCAGCGCACCGGATCGACCGGCAGCAGGTCGGAGACGAAGCCGAGCGTGCCGGAGCCCAGCAGGTCGACCCGCCGATCCATCCGCAGGCCGCGCTCGAAGTGATAGCTGCGGCGGTGCGTCAGGAAGCGGGCATGCGGGCTGAGATAGCGCGCCCCGTGCAGCCCGACGAGCGCGGTGCCGCGATATCGGGCGACGCCGCGCGCCAGCCGCTCGACATGCCCAGCGTGGTAGACGATGTCGTCATCGAAGCAGAAATACAGACAGGGGGCCGACTCGCACGCAAGGCCATGGAACTTGCCGCTGGCGCGGTAGGGGTGATCGGCGGACGCGAGGACGGCGGTGATTTTGGGGTCCTTCGACGCGTCCGGCAGTTCGGAGTAGCCATGCAGGAACAGGTGCAGCCGGTCGACCTGCGGCAGCACATGCGCTAGCACTTCGGCGAGGCCGTCGGCGCGGGACGGGATGCTCGACATCCCACCGACCCTCGGCAGGCCGAGCAACTGATTGGGGTCGCGTCGCGCGGTCCGCCGACCGGCGACGCGATCCATCCAGGCTAACACTATCGGGTGCATCTGCAGGTGCTGACGTCGTCTGGGAAGGTTGGGCTTGAGTAAGGTGGGGAACCGGATGCTCGCCGGGGTGGCGGCCGAAGCTGGAAGTGCGGGTAATCTCTACCTGTCGCCGCACTACGACGATATCGCATTTTCGCTCGGCGCCGCGCTGCTCGCATCGCCGGGGGGCGTGCTCGTCGACCTGTTCACGCGCACGGGCTACGTCGCCGGTGCTCCGACCGATGTTCCCGACCCGGCGGAAGCCGAACGGATCAGCCGGCTGCGGCAATTGGAGGATGACCGGTTTGCGCGGCGCTGCAACCTCGAGGTGATCCGGCTCGACCTCGAGGAGCCCGGCCTGCGCGGCCGGCGATCGCGCGATGCGACGGGCCTCGCCGACGACGTGGGGCAACTGCGCGAACCGCTGTTCGCCCTGCTCGACCGGTTGGCCGCGGGACGTCGCGTCTTCTGTCCGGCAGCCGTCGGCGGCCACGTCAACCACCTTGCCACCCGCGCGGTGGTGATCGAGTGGCTCCGCCGGGCCTCCGCGGGGAGCCGCGTCGCGTTCTACGAAGACCTGCCCTACGCCGCGAGCCGGCGGGCCCGTCGCGCGGGCCTTGCCGAACTGCGCCGCCTCGCCGGCGCCGGCCTGCGCCGACGGGCCTGGCGGGCAGGGAGAGACAAGCTCGAGTTGATCAACATGTACCCCTCGCAGCATGCCGTCCCGGTAACCGCGTTCAAGGAATTCTCCCCGGCGACCTGGTGGCCACCCGTGCCGCACGAGGCCATCTGGGAATGGCGGTGAGCGGCATGGTTGCCGGGGATGGGCACGGGCGGGGCGTCATGCCGGTTCCGCGGATAGCTGGCAGCGACGGGTGCAGCCCGGCGGCCCGGGCAGAATCCTCGTACCAGCACGTAGCAGCGGCGAGTGCGCACGTTAATTGGTTCTTAGCTAGAAGGAATTAGCGTTTCCGGTGGACGCAGTGCATCAACGCCGGGATCGCCCCCGGACCGATTTGTCACGGATGCCAGGAGGCACCGACTGCGATGACCACGAACAGCGCCGAAGACCTGTCGGCTCTCCAGGAGCGGCTCGACTTCATCGGGCTCGACGCCAATGCCCTCGCCGACCTGCGCGGCGTCACCGCCATCCTCGAGCGGCATCTCGATCCGGCGCTGAGCAAGTTCTACGGCAAGCTCGCCACCGTCCCCGCCGTCGCGCGCTTCTTCGATGGCCAGCCGCAGATGCAGCGGGCCCAGGGCAAGCAGAACACCCATTGGCGGGCCATCGCCGAAGGCCGGTTCGACGGCGACTACGTGCAATCGAGCCGCAAGGTCGGCGAGCGGCACGCCAAGATCGGGCTGGAGCCGCGCTGGTATATCGGCGGCTACGGGCTGATCGTCGAGACCCTGGTGCGCGGCCTCGTCACCGACATGCTGGCCGACTGGGCCGCCGCCGATAAGCCCGGCCTGTTCGGCCGCCGTCCCGAGACCGCCGAGATCGCCGACCGGATGAGCCGCGCCGTCGCCGCCATGGCCAAGGCGGTGATGATGGACATCGACGTAGCCGTGACGGTCTATTTCGACCGCATGAGCGCCGAGGCCGCCGAGCGCGACCGGGTCGCCAAGGCCAAGGTCGAGCGCGTGGTGGAGCTGACCGGCGCGGTGCTCAAGCAGGTGGCGGAAGGCAACCTGACGGCCCGCATCGAGGCTGAGTACGAACCCGAGTTCGACAAGATCAAGCACGACACCAATGCGGTCGCCGACCGGCTCGAGGCCATCGTGCAGCAACTGCGCGGTACGTCGAACTCGCTGCGCACCGCGACCGGGGAGATCCTCGCCGGGGCCAACGACCTCGCCGACCGGACAACCCGGCAGGCCGCGACCGTCGAGGAGACCTCCGCATCCATGGAGCAACTGCTCCATACCGTCACTGAGAACGCCCAGCGCGCCGACGAGGCGAGCCTCAAGGCGCAGGCGGCATCGAGCCTCGCCTCGGAGGGCGGCAAGGTGATGACCGACGCCAATGGCGCCATGGAGAGGATCACCGCGTCCTCGGGCAAGATCTCCAACATCATCGGCATGATCGACGACATCGCCTTCCAGACCAACCTGCTGGCGCTGAACGCCTCGGTCGAGGCCGCCCGGGCAGGCGAAGCCGGCAAGGGCTTCGCGGTGGTGGCCATCGAGGTGCGGCGCCTCGCGCAATCGGCGGCGGAGGCCTCGAGCGAGGTCAAGGCGCTGATCGAACAGTCGGCGAGCGAAGTCACCGGCGGCACGCGTCTCGTCGCCGAAGCGGCCAGTAAGCTGGCGCGCATCGTCCAGGCGGTGCAGGAAAACGGCGCGCTGATGGCGGAGATCGCCCAGGGCAGCGGCAGCCAGACCGAGGCGATCGGCGAGATCACCGCCGCGGTGCGCCAGATGGACGAGATCACCCAGCACAATGCCGCGCTGGTCGAGCAGATCAACGCTGCCATCGAGCAGACCGAGGCGCAGGCCAACGAACTCGACGGCCTCGTCGAGCGCTTCACGGTTTCGGGCGGCACGCAGCCGACGCAGCGTCGCAGGACACGCGCCGCCTGACCCGCAGCCACATTCGTCGCTACCGGCGCGGCGGGGACCAATGCGTCAAAGAGCCGCAAAGAGGCCCGCCGCCGTGCCAACGTTACCAGCGCTTAACCGCCGCCCCACGATAGCTGGCTGACCGCGGGCAGGACCAGCCAAGGTGGTTTTCGCCGCGCGGCCTTTTCATGCCGGGGCGATTTCATGACCAAGGTTTCCGAACACAGCGATATCAATGAGATGGAGAGCCTCGAGGAGCGGCTGGCCTTCATCGGGCTGGATGCCGCGCGCCGCGAGCAGCTGGCACGCATCCGCCCGCAGCTCGAGCGCCACCTGCCCGAGGCGCTGGCGCGCTTCTACGACCATCTCGCCTCCGTGCCGGAGGTCGCGGCGTTCTTCGCCGATCGCCCGCAGATGGACCGGGCCAAGACCCGCCAGCTCGGACACTGGGAGTCGATAGCGGCCGGTCGCTTCGACAGCCAGTACCTTGCCTCGAGCCGACGGGTGGGCGAGCGCCATGCCGGGATCGGGCTCGAACCGCGCTGGTATATCGGCGGCTATGCGCTGATCCTCGAGCAGCTGATCCGCGGCCTGTTCGCCGACCTGCCCGCAGAGGGCACGAAACGAGGCTGGCGGACCGCAGGCCAACGCGGTCCGCGACCAGGCTGTCGCGGCCCTGCCGGATGCGCTCGCCGCCCTGATCAAGGCGGTGTTTATCGACATGGACATCGCGGTGTCGGTGTACTTCCGACGGCTCACGGAGGACGCGGCGGCCCGCGACCGCGCCGCCAAGGACAGCATCAGCCGCGCGGTGCAACTGACCGGGGAGACGCTGCGTCGCCTGGCTGCCGGCGATCTGACCGCCCGTATCGAGGCGGCGTTCGAACCCGAGTTCGATGCCGTCAAGCGCGACACCAACGCGGTGGCGGAGAGGCTCGAGGCCATCATCACGCAACTGGGCGGTACCTGCACGGCGCTCCGGGACGCGACGGGCGAGGCCCTCGGCGGCGCTACCGACCTGTCCGAGCGCAGCACCCGCCAGGCGGCAACGATCGAGGAGACTTCGGCGGCGATGGAGCAGTTGCTGACCACCGTCGTCGCCAATGCCAGGAGCGCCGAAGCGGCGAGCGAGAGCGCCCGCGCCGTGACCGAGGCGGCCGAGGCCGGGGCCGACACCATGGCCGCCGCCAACGCGGCGATGGGCCGGATCTCCTCCGCCTCCGAGAAGATCGCGCAGATCATTGGCCTGATCGACGATGTCGCCTTTCAGACCAACCTGCTGGCGTTGAACGCCTCGGTCGAGGCAGCGCGCGCGGGAGAGGCGGGCAAGGGCTTCGCAGTGGTCGCGGTGGAAGTGCGTCGCCTGGCGCAGAGCGCCGCCAATGCGTCCCGCGACGTCAAGGAACTGATCGAGCGCAGCGCCATCGAAGTCAAGGGGGGCGCCGACCTCGTTGCCGCGGCGGCAAATCAGCTCGGCCAGATCCGCAGCTCGGTGGCCCTCAACCAGGAGCAGACGCGCCAGATCGCTCAGGCCAGCGCGGAGCAGGCGACGGGCATCGAGGAAGTCAGTGTCGCGGTGCGTCAGATGGACGAGATGACGCAGCACAATGCCGCGCTGGTCGAGCAGCTGAATGCCTCGATTTCCCGCACCGAACGGGAGGCCCGCGAGCTCGGCATCCTGGTGGAGGCCTTCCACTCGTCGCGCGACGCACCCCGCGAGCGTCCCCGGCGACGCGCCTGACAGACCGAACCCGCGAGAGCAGGGACGCGAGGCGGGGAACTTATCCCCGCGTCACGGTGGTCTGCTATAGTTCGGGCATGGTCGCAGTAGTGCGGTCCGGCGGTGGCGCGCCGCCAAGTTCCCGAGGGCATCCATGAAGCTGCTGGACGACGATGCCGTCGACTGGGCTGCCGTGGCGCGGGACCTGGAAGCGGGAGGGATGACGTACACCACGCTCTGCCGCACGCACCGGATCAGCCGGCGGCAGCTCGAGCGTCGCATCCGCAGCAGCAAGTGGCCGGCCCCAGAGCGCGACGATGCACGCGACCTGGCATTGCGCATCGACGCCCTCTACGCGGCGCTCGAACTCGAGATCGAGAGACTGACCGAGGTGGACATGACATACGACATCGACAGGCGGGCGGCAGTGCTGGGTCGGCTTGCGACGACGCTGGAGCAGTTGAACAGGCTCGAGGGCCGCGCCGGGGCACGCCAGAATACGCCGCGCCAGAGCAAGGAACTCGAGGAGATGAAGAACAGGATCGCCCGACGACTCGAGGCGCTGGGCGTGATCTGATGAAGCTCGCCGACCTGGTCGAGTTGCTCAGCTTCGACGATTGCCTGCAGATCGGCCGCTGGTGGTGGATCTGGGCTCGTGAGGAGCAACTGCCGCCTCCCGGCGACTGGACCACCTGGCTGCTGCTCGGTGGGCGCGGCTCGGGCAAGACCCGGGCCGGCGCCGAGTGGGTGCGCGGCCTCGTCGCCGAGGGGGTTTCCCCGATCGCCATTGTCGGCGCCAGCATGATCGAGGCCATGCAGGTGATGGTCGGCGGGCCGAGCGGTATCCTCGTCAGCAGCCCCGACGAGGAACGACCGCGGGTGATCGGACAGCGCCTCGTCTGGCCGAGCGGGGCCGAGGGCCTGGTGCTGGGCGCCGGCGATCCCGAGCGCCTCCGCGGCCCGCAGTTCGCCGCCGCCTGGTGCGACGAACTGGGCAAGTGGCGCAGGCCCGCCGCGACCTGGGACATGCTGCAGTTCGGGCTCAGGCTGGGCGACCGGCCGCGCCAGCTGGTGACGACCACGCCGCGAGCCATACCGATGATCAGGCGACTGCTGGCGGAGCCGAGCACGGTGGTGACGCGCATGCCGACCGAAGCCAACCGGGACAACCTGGCGCATGCCTTCCTGGGCGCGGTGGTGGCCCGCTATGCCGACTCGGTGCTGGGCCGGCAGGAACTGGGCGGCGAACTGATCGAGGATCGCGCGGACGCGCTGTGGACGCGGGCGATGTTCCGGCGGCCGCATGGCAGCGACTTCGGGCGAACGGTGGTGGCGATCGATCCGCCGGCGACCGGCGGCAAGGCCTCCGACGCCTGCGGCATCGTCGTCGCCTCCCGCGCCGGCGAGGATGCCGTGGTGCGGGCCGACCTGAGTTTCGGTCCGGCGGCGCCGGAGGCCTGGGCGCGACGCGCGGTCGCGGCCTTCCACGAATATGCCGCCGACTGCATCGTTGCCGAGGTCAACCAGGGCGGCGACATGGTGGCGGCGATCATCGCGCAGGCCGATCCGGAGGTGCCGGTCCGTTCGGTACGGGCCCGGCGCGGCAAGTGGCTCAGGGCCGAGCCGGTGGCGGCGCTTTACGGTAATGGTCGGGTGGCGCACGCGGCGGGGCTGACGGCACTTGAGGACGAGATGTGTGCCTTCGGGGCGGACGGGCTCAGCGACGGGCATTCGCCCGACCGGGTGGATGCGCTGGTCTGGGCGCTGACCGAGCTGCTGCTGGCTCATGCGGAGCCGCGGATCAGGGGGACTTAGGTGAAGGGGTTGAGGAGGCGGACGCCGGTGGGCAGAAAATCGATGGTGTTTCGGGTAACCACGGTCAAGTTGTGAACCAGCGCGGCAGCGGCGATGAGGCCGTCCGCAAGAGGCCGGCGCTTCGGCACATCAAGCGCTGCGGCCCGGATGGCAACAGCTTCATCCACCGGCAGGACCCGGCCGCGATACTGCGGAATGACGAAGTGATCGAGGTAGGCTCGCAGCACCAGACTCTTGGGTGGATCGCTATCGGCAACATTCAGGACGCCGTATTCCAGCTCTTTGAGGCAAAGCACGGAGATTGCCAGGTCGGCGATATCAACCGAGCCAGACCAGGCGACGACACCGGCGTTGCCGCCGCGACCTTTGCGCATCTCGGAGAGGATACTGGTATCGACCAGAAACCTCATTCCCCTTTGTCGAAGGAGAAGCGCAGCGGTTCGACCTCCCGCCGGGGGATGTAGTCCATGATGTCGACGTCATCGGGGCTGTAGTTCGGGTCGGCCAGCGCCTCCAGCGCTGACGGTGCGAGCGGCTTCGGGCCCGCATGGGCGGGCTGATAGTCCTTGTAAGTGGACAGGACGTAGGCTGGCCTGCCCCGGTCAGTGATGATCACCGGGCCGTGATCGGCCGCTGCCTTGGCGTGGCCGGTGTGCTGATTGAACTCGCGGCTGGTCATCGTGGTGGTGTGGGGCAGGGTGCCCTGGTCGGGGCGTTCATGGCGGCCTCCTTCGCGCAATGTAGCAACGTTACTACATCCGGCTCGCCCGGGTCAGATTCAAGGGAACATCCATGCCCAACTGGTTCACCCGCCTCGCCGGCGGGGCGGTGGCGGCTGCCGAACGCAAGTCCGGCGGGCCGCAGACCCTGATGCAGCTGACGGCACCGGGGGAGCCGAGCTGGAGCCGGCGCGGCTTCGTCAGCCTGGCCAGCGCCGGGTATCTGAGGAACCCGGTGGTGCATCGCTGCGTACGGCTGATCGCCGAGACGGCCAACAGCGTGCCGCTGGTGGCGGAGGACGGAACGCGGCGGCTGAGCGAGCATCCGCTGCTGGCGCTGCTGGCGCGGCCGAACCGGAGGCTTTCGGGCTCGGAATTCCTCGCCGAGGTCTATGCCTTCCTGCAGACGGCGGGGAACGCCTATCTGGAGGCCGGGCTGGTGGATGGCGAGGTCAGGGCGCTGTACTGCCTGCGGCCCGACCGGGTGAAGGTGGTGCCGGGGCGCGACGGCTACCCCGCCGCCTATGCCTACAGCGCCGGCGGGCGGACGCGGCAGCTCGCATTGGACTCGCGGCCGGTGCCCGAACTGCTGCACCTGGCGCTGTTCCATCCGCTCGACGACCACTACGGGCTGGCCCCGCTCGAGGCGGCGCAGCAGAGCCTCGACATCCACAATGCCGCCGCCGAATGGAACAAGGCGCTGCTCGACAACGCGGCACGGCCCTCGGGCGCGCTGGTCTATACGGCGGGCGCCGGCAGTCTCACCGAGGCGCAGTTCAGGCGGCTGAAGGAGGAACTGGAAGCCGGCTTCCAGGGCGCGGCGAATGCCGGCCGGCCGATGGTGCTGGAAGGCGGGCTCGACTGGAAGGCGATGGCTCTGACGCCGCAGGAAATGGACTTCATGGAACTGAAGCACGCCGCGGCGCGCGAGATCGCGCTGGCCTTCGGCGTGCCGCCCATGCTGCTCGGCATTCCCGGCGACAACACCTATGCCAACTACGCCGAGGCCAACCGTGCGCTGTGGCGGCAGACGCTGATCCCGCTGGTCAGGCGCGTGGCGGACGATTTGAGCTTCTGGCTGGCCCCGGCCTTCGGCGGGGTGCGGCTCAAGCCGGATTTCGACGCGGTGGAGGCGCTGGCCGAGGACCGCGCGGCGCTGTGGGAGCGGGTGGGCAAGGCGGATTTTCTGAGCGACGAGGAGAAGCGGCGGCTGCTGGGGGTGGGTTAGGGGGCGGCGGGCGACCGATTCCCGCGCGTTGCTTCTCACCGTTCGCCTCGGCGACCTTCGCGTTCCTGGTGGTTCTGCTGGCGCATGGGACGACGTTCCATCTGATGCCGAGGTTTGGCTGCGACGCGGAGGAGCGCTACGTCATGGACCTGCTCGGCCTGGGGCACGAAATCTACTCCATCACGCCCTCGGTAAGAGGGAGCAGAAGTCAGGCGGCCTGCCGCAAGTTGCCGCGCGGCCAGAGCAGCATTTCGCAGTAGTGGTATCGTCAACGCACCCCAACGCCACGATGGATGTGGGTTCTGGCGAGCACAACACATCTTCGAACTTGGTGTGCTCGATCTTCTGTTGATGCCAGGAGAGCGTCCCCTCACCCGTCTCGCGCTTCGCGCGAGCCACCCGCTCCCTCAAGGGGAGAGGGGAGAAGCGACGAGATCGCGCCCCAGCCTTCCCTCTCCCCCCGTGGGAGAGGGTGCCCGAAGGGCGGGTGAGGGGCGCTCTCGGCAGTGGCTTTCGCTCCTCGCCTTGCTCGGATCGAGCAACAGGGATGTCTCGAACCCCTCATCCGGCCTTCGGCCACCTTCTCCCACAAGGGGAGAAGGCGCTCACGGAGAGGCCGGAGACACCTGCACAGGAGCCAATCATTGACGAGCTGACCAAATCCATCGCGACGCGGGGGGACCTGGCGCATCTGGCGCTGTTCCTGTGGGCGAGCGGGGCGACCGGGCTGCTGGTGTGGACGCTCAAGGAACTCGTCGCGGCGAACCGGCGGTTCAACGAGTTCGTCAGCGAGATCGCGGCGCTCAACAAGCTGTTTCGGCACAAGGACTGACGCCATGGCGGACAAGACGAATGCGGCGAAGGGCGAGGCGGCTCAGGTGTTCAGGCAGTTTGCCTGGAACCTTGCGGGGACGCTCGCCAAATCCGGCTCCGGAGCGAGCAAGCCCCGGCCGGCCGGCTCGGCGAAGCGCTGATGCAGGCCATCCCCATCGACGACGAGGGGCGCTTTGCCGGCTATGCCAGCGTCTTCGGCCGACTCGACGAGGCCGGCGACCTGGTGATGCCGGGAGCGTTCGCGAAGAGTCTGGCGCGGCGCGGCGCGGCAAAGCTCAGGATGCTGTTCCAGCACGACCCCAAGGAGCCCATCGGCACCTGGGAGCTGGTGCGCGAGGATGGCATCGGGCTCTGGGCCGAGGGCAGGCTGATCGCCGGCGTGCCGCGCGCCGATGCTCTCAGGCGCCTGATCGAGA
Organism: Devosia sp.; assembly: GCA_041916695.1. Lineage (GTDB taxonomy): Bacteria > Pseudomonadota > Alphaproteobacteria > Rhizobiales > Devosiaceae > Devosia_A. Next base: position 102,366 of record JAYRZA010000012.1, read on the forward strand.
AGCGGGCCATCGACGGGCTGTCGATCGGCTTTCGCACCGTGCGGGCCACCCGCGAGGCCGGGAGCGGCCACCGCCGGCTCTGGGCGATCGAACTGTGGGAGATCTCGATCGTGACGTTTCCGATGCTGGCCGAGGCCCGCATCGCGTCGAAATCCGTCCTTCGACAGGCTCAGGACGAGGCCGGTGCGCGATCGCTGCGCGCGGCCATTTCGCTTTTCAAGCAGTAAGGGACCACCAATGACCGACATGACCGAGCGTCTTGAAATCAAGGCGACGGCCGGCAGTGCTGCCGGCGAGTCCGAGGCGAGCTTCGCCGAGTTCATGAGCGCCTTCGAGGAGTTCAAGCGCACCAATGACGGGCGCCTGAAGGAGCTGGAGAAGCGCGGCGGCGCCGATGCGCTGACCGAGGAGAAGCTGGGCCGGCTGAACGCCGCGCTCGACGGCGCCAAGGCGGCGATGGACCGGCTGAGCCTCGAGCGCGCCCGCCCGGCACTGGAGGCGGGGCGCCCCGACCTCGGCGACGAGTACAAGGACGCCTTCTCCGCCTATGTGAAGCGCGGCGAGGAAAAGGCCCTGTCGATCGGCTCGAACCCCGACGGCGGCTACCTGGTGCCGGTCGAGGTGGACACCGAGATCAACCGGCTGATGGCCAACATCTCGCCGATCCGGGCGCTGGCGACGGTGCGCTCGATCTCGACCAACGTCTACAAGAAGCCGGTGACCACCGCGGCGGCGGCCTCGGGCTGGGTGTCGGAGACGGCGGCGCGGCCGCAGACCAACAGCCAGACCATCGACGCGCTGAGCTATCCGACGGCCGAGCTCTATGCCATGCCGGCGGCGACCGGCGCCTTTCTCGACGACGCGGCAGTGGATGTCGGCCAGTGGATCGCCGACGAGGTGAACCAGGTATTCGCCACCCAGGAGGCGACGGCGTTCGTTTCCGGCGACGGCACCAACAAGCCCAAGGGGTTCCTGAGCGAAACCCAGATCGCCAATGCGAGCTGGAGCTGGACCAAGATCGGCTACATCGCCACCGGGGTCGCCGGCGCGCTGCCGGCCTCCAACGCCTCGGACGTGCTGTTCGACCTGATCTATGCCCTCAAGGCCGGCTATCGCCAGAACGCCAGCTGGCTGATGAACAGGAAGACCCAGGCGGTGCTCAGAAAGCTCAAGGACACCACGGGCAACTACCTGTGGGCGCCGCCGGCGACGGCGGGCGGCAAGGCCTCGTTCATGGGCTTCGATCTCGCCGAGGCCGAGGACATGCCGGACATCGCGGCGAGCTCGGTCTCGGTGGCCTTCGGCGATTTCCGCCGCGGCTATCTCGTGGTCGACCGGACCGGGGTGAACGTGCTGCGCGACCCCTACACCGCCAAGCCTTACGTGCTGTTCTACACCACCAAGCGCGTCGGCGGCGGGGTGCAGGACTTCGACGCGATCAAGCTCCTGAAGTTCGCGGTGAGCTGAGGCTGGGGCTCGATGCCCCGGTTGCGGATACCCCTCATCCGCCCTTCGGGCACCTTCTCCCTCAAGGGGAGAAGGACGATCACCGAGAGGTCGCAGTCGGGGTCTTCCTTCTCCCCTTGAGGGAGAAGGTGGCGCGGCGCCGGATGAGGGGTGTGACCGCCAGTCGATCAGAATTGCGGAGCGCCGGTTCGCGATGCGCCCGGCGGAGGCTTCCTCCCCCTTTGCCGGGGTAACCCATTCATTGCAGGGAACATCCCATGATTTCCTACCTTCTCGCGGGGCCCGCGGAGGAGCCGGTCTCGCTTGCCGAGGCCAGGGCCTTCCTCAGGCTCGACGATACGGCCGAGGACGGCCTCGTGACGACGCTGGTCGCGGCGGCGCGGCTGCATGTCGAAAGCCTCACCGGCCGGGCGCTGGTTTCCCAGAGCTGGCGGCTGGTGCTCGACGCCTGGCCCGACCTGCCGGTGCTGACGCTGCCGGTGTCGCCGCTCGCGAGCCTGACGGCGGTCACCGCCTTCGACCTCGATGGCGACGAGCATGCGGTGCCGCTCGGCCAGTTCCAGCTCGAGCTGGGGGTGACGCCGGCGCGGCTGCTGCTGCCGGACACCATCGCCGGCATGCCGGTGCTCAGGGATCGGCTGGGCCTCGAGATCGACTACATGGCAGGCTACGGCAGCGCTGCCGACGTGCCAGCGGACCTGAAGCGGGCGCTGCTGGCGCTGGTGGCACACTGGTTCGAGCATCGCGACGCGCTGCTCGTCGCCGGCTCCGGGGCGGTGATCCCGCCCGGCTTCGACCGCATGGTGGCGCCCTACCGGCAGGTGCGGCTGTGAGCGAGACGGCCCCGCAGGTGGGGAGCCTTACCGACCGCGTGCAGCTGCAGCACAAGGTGACGACCGGCGAGGTCGAGGGCGGGCATGCCGTGGTCTATGTGCCGGTGACGGCGCTCTGGGCGCGGGTGCGGGCGCTGGGCGCGCGGTTCACGGCCGACGGCGGCGGGCGCGGGGCCTCGGCGAGCCACTCGGTGGTGGTGCGTTTCCGTACCGACGTGAGCCCGGGCGACCGCTTCGGTTATCGCGGTCGCTGGCTCGAGGTGCTGGGGGCGGCGGACCTGAACGGAAGGCGGGCCTGGCTGAGCTGCAGCTGCGTGGAAACGGCGGTGGTGGGGTAAGAGGGGCCGGGAACAGGCAGTCGGGAACAGGCAGTCGGCAGTCGGCAGTGGGAAGCCGGTGCCGCCTGGATAGATACCGAATAGGCGACGGTCACCAACATCTGGACATCGGACGGCGGAACTCGGGGTCCACTCGACTGCCGACTGCCGACTGCCACGTCACAACAGGAACCCCCCAATGACCCATCCGATCATTCAGCTGCAGGCGGCGCTCGTTGCCGCGCTGAAGGCCGATGCGCAACTGACGGCGCTGGTGGGTACCTCGATCTTCGACGCACCACCGAAGGACGCCGCGCCGCCCTATGTCGCCATTGCCCGCCACGACCTGGTGCCGCGCGACGGCGATGCGGCGCCGGGGCAGGAGCACCGGCTGGCGCTCCACATCTGGGCCGGGCAGCCGAGCCGCCGGGCCGCGCTGGCGATCGCCGAGCAGGTGCTGGCGGTGGCCTTGGCGCTGGCGCCGGGGAGCATCCGGGTGACGCACCGCCAGCACGATCGCACCGAGACGGCGATCGACCTCGAGACCGGGCAGGCCCGGGCCGCTGTGACGCTGCGGTTCTTCACCGAAGCGAACTGAAACTGCCCCTCACCCGGCCGCTTTGCGGCCACCCTCTCCCTCAAGGGGAGAGGGGAGATGCGGCTCGATTGTGCCCCAGCCTTCCCTCTCCCCTTGAGGGAGAGGGTGCCCGAAGGGCGGGTGAGGGGCCGTAACAAGGAGACAATTCATGGCAGCCCAGAGCGGCAAGGACATGCTTTTGAAGCTCGACCAGACCGGGTCGGGAAGTTTCGTGACGGTGGCGGGGCTGCGCACGCGCTCGCTGGCGTTCAATGCTGCGGCCATCGACGTGACCGACGCCGAGAGCGCCGGGCGCTGGCGCGAACTGCTGGCCGGCGGCGGCATCAGGCGGGCGGCGGTGGCGGGCTCGGGGATCTTCAAGGATGCGGCGTCCGACGCGACCATCCGCAGCCTGTTCTTTGCCGGGACGATCCGCAACTGGCAGCTGATCCTCCCCGATTTCGGCACCGTGGAAGGGCCGTTCCAGATCGTGGCGCTGGAATTTTCCGCCGACCACGCCGGGGAAGTGACGTTCGAACTGGCGCTGGAGAGCGCCGGGGTGATGGGGTTCAGCGCGGCCTGACTACTCCGGCCAGCCGCCGGCGGGCCAGTTCTGGCGGGAATGAACGACGTGGAGGATTGTCAGCACGCCCGCCCGGTCATCGACTTTGTACGCGACAATGTAGCGGAGCTCTGGCAGCGACTTCTCGTAGGTATGGGCGACGCGGCCGGGGCGCCCTGTGGCATGGGCGCCAAGCCTGTTGCCAGCGGCCTCGATCCGGTCGACGAGCGAGAGCGCGCGGGCCGGATTGGTTTCGGCGACGAAATCGAACGCATCGCCCAAATCCTCCAGCGCATCGGTCGACCAGACGACCACTCGCGTCATGCTGACTGCTTCTTGGACTTTGCGGCAACCTTGGCGATGCGCTGACGCAGATAGGCCATTGCCTCATCATGAGGAACGACGCGGCCGGCGTCCGCGTCCGCAATGCCGCGCAGGATCCCCTCGACAGTTTCGAGTTCGCTGTCCGCGTAAGCGGCGAGGGCGTCACCGGCGACGTAGGTCCGGCTCCGTTTGGTGAACTCGGCGATCCGGTCGAGCTTGTCCTTCACTTCGACAGGGATGCGCACGGTGATCGTCGTGGTCTCGGCCATGGCTGTCTCCTCGATTTGTACACAAGCTAACACAAACCAGCACAAGTGAGGAGGTGGCGATGGCCAATCCGCATCGCGGGGAGATTTCGGCGTCGTTCGACGGCGAGGAGAAGATGCTGTGCCTGACCCTGGGGGCGCTGGCCGAACTCGAGGCGCGGCTCGGGGCCGGGGACCTGGTGGGGCTGTCCGAGCGGTTCAGTTCGGGCCGGGTGTCGGCGCGCGACCTCACGGCGATCCTCGGCGCGGGGTTGCGGGGCGGCGGCAACGCCGTGACCGACGACGACCTGGCGCGGATGGCCATCGAGGGCGGGCTCAGGGGCGCCGCCGAGATCGCGGCGCGGCTGCTGCGCGCGACCTTCGGAGAGGCGGCATGAGGAGCTTTCCCTGGGAAGAGGCGATGCGCTTCGGCTTCGGGGTGCTGCGGCTCTCGTCGCCGGACTTCTGGAGGCTGAGCCCGCGCGAACTCGCCGCGGCCTTCGAGGCGCGCAGCGGGAGGGAGCGGGGCCGGGCGCCCGGGCGTGAAACGCTGGCGGGGCTGATGGACCGGTTTCCGGATGAGGTGAAGCATGGCTGATCCGTTCGGCGAGGATTTCCGGGCGCAGCTGGGCGACGTGTCGGTGGAACTCGACCGCATCGGCGCGCTCGCCGACGGGGTCGGGCAATCGCTGAGCCGGGCGTTCCGCGGCGCGGTGCTCGACGGCAAGTCGCTGAAATCGGTGCTGGGCGAGGTGGCGAAGAGCTTTGCCGACATCGCGCTCAGGGCGGCGTTCCAGCCGGTTTCCAGTCTCGTGAGCGGCGCCATCGAGGGCCTGTTCACGGCCACCAACCCGGCGGTCAGGCCCTTCGCCAAGGGCGGCGTGCTGGCGAGCCCGGTGTATTTTCCCATGGCGGGCGGGCTGGGACTGGCCGGCGAGGCCGGGGCCGAGGCGATCCTGCCGCTGGCGCGCGGCTCGGATGGGCGGCTGGGAGTCGCGGGCGGCGGTGGGGCGGTGCACGTGACGTTCAACGTCACGGCGACCGACGCGCGGAGCTTTGCGGCGAGCGAGGCGGAACTCTCGGCGATGCTGCTCAGGGCGGTGAAGCGCGGGACGCGGGGGAGCTAGACAGACAACCTCCCCTCACCCGCCCTTCGGGCACCCTCTCCCTCAAGGGGAGAGAGAAGACGTGGCACAATCTCGCCCCCCACATCCCCTCTCCCCTTGAGGGAGAGGTGCCTCGCAAAGCGAGGCGGGTGAGGGGAAGTACGGCACGGAGACTCCATGACCTTCCACCCCATACGTTTCCCCCTCGACGTCGCGCTCGGCGCGCGGGGTGGGCCGGAACGGGCGACCGATATCGTGACGCTGGCGAGCGGGCGCGAGGAGCGGAACTCGCGCTGGGCGCATGCGCGGCGGCGGTACAATGCCGGGTACGGGGTGAAGTCGCGCGCCGACATGGCGGCGGTTCTGGCCTTCTTCGAGGAGCGGCGGGGGCGGTTCCACAGCTTCCTGTGGCGCGACGGGCTCGACTTCTCCTCGAACGGTACCATCGCGCCGACGCCGCTGGACCAGGCCATCGGAACCGGCGACGGCGTTAGGGTTTCGTTTACCTTGACAAAGCGTTACGGCGCGAGTTTCGACCCCTACCTGAGGCCGATCACGAAGCCTGTCGCCGGTTCGGTGCGGGTGGCGGTCGGGGGCGTGGAACTGGGGGGCGGGGCGTTCACGGTGAACACGCTGACCGGACTGGTGACGCTGGCAGCGGCGCCGGGGGCCGGGCTGGCGGTGACGGCGGGGTTCATATTCGACGTGCCGGTGCGCTTCGATACGGACCGGCTGGACATCGAGCTCAGCAGCTTCGATGCGGCAGAGGCGCCCTCCATTCCAGTGATCGAGGTGCGCGAATGAAGGCGCTGGAAGCCGGGATTGCGGCGCATCTCGCCAGCGGGGCGACGACGCTCGCCACCTGCTGGCGCATCGCCCGGAGCGACGGGGTGGTGCTGGGCTTCACCGACCACGACGAGGCGCTGAATTTCGACGGCACCGACTACCGGCCGGCGCACGGGCTCGACGGCAGCGAGCGGGCGGCCAAGCTCGGCCCGCAGGTCGACACCGCCGAGGTGGTGGGGGTGCTGCATGCCGATGCGATCGAGGAAGAGGACATCCTCCTCGGCCGCTTTGACGGGGCGAGTGTCGAAACCTGGCGGGTGAACTGGCGCGACGTGGCGCAGCGGTTCCTCGCGGGCCGGGCCACGATCGGCGAGATCGTGCGCGAGGACGGGCGGTTCCGGGCGGAGCTGCGCTCGGGGCAGGCGGCGCTGAACCGGCCGGTCGGGCGGTTGTATCAGGGGCTGTGCGACGCCGAACTGGGGGACCTTCGCTGCGGGGTGGACCTCGAGGACCCGGCGTTCCGGGCGGACGCCAGCGTGCTCGGCATCCGCGACCGCTTCCGGCTGGCGGTCGATGGGATCGAGGCGTTCGCGGCGGGTTGGGTCGCGTTTGGGGTGGCGGCCTGGGCGAGCGGCAGGCGCGACGGGCTGCGCGACCGCGTGGTGACGGCGGAGCGGCTGGGCGGCGCCGACATCCTCGGCTTTGCCGCGCCGGTGGGCGACTGGGTGGCCGAGGGCGATGCGCTGGTGCTGACCGCGGGGTGCGACCGGCGGTTTGCGACTTGCCGGGTGAAGTTCGCCAACGCCGTCAACTTTCGCGGCTTTCCACACATTCCCGGCAACGACTTCGTGCTGCGCTATCCGAAGAGCGGCGACCGGCTGGACGGGCGGAAGCTGGTCGGATGAACCCGGAACGGGTGGCGGCCGCGGCGCGCGGCTGGATCGGCACGCCGTACCGGCATCGCGCGGCGACGCGAGGGGCCGGCTGCGACTGCCTGGGGCTGGTGACCGGGGTGTGGCGCGAGCTCTATGAGATCGAGCCGCCGGCGCTGCCGCCCTATCGCGCCGACTGGCGGGACGGGCGGCATGCGGGCGAACTGCTGGCGCTGGCGGAGAGCCGGCTGGTGCGGATCGAGGGACCGCCGGCGGCGGGGACGGTGCTGCTGTTCCGGCTCGGGGTCTCGCCCTTGCCTCGGCATTGCGGCATCGCGGTGGGGGACGGACGCTTCGTCCACGCGCAGGAGCGGCTCGGGGTGGTCGAGGGGAACCTCGGCGAGGGCTGGCTGCGGCGGGTGGCGGGGGTGTTCGGGTTCCCGTGAGTGCCGGGCGCGACAGCCTCACCCCACCCCTTCCCGGCGGGCCAGAAGAACACCCCCTCATCCGTCTCGGCCTTCGGCCGATCCACCTTCTTCGGCTTCATTCGCTCCACCGGAGCGAATGATGGCTTCGCCACCGCCTTGAAGTCCCTCAAGGGGAGAAGGAAGGCCCGACGGAGTTGTCCCCGCGTTCATACTTCTCCCCCGGCGGGAGAAGGTGCCCAAAGGGCGGATGAGGGGTGCGGCCCTCGCAAGGAGCTATCATGGCAACTCTGGCGCTTTCGCTGGCCGGGCAGTTTGTTGGCGGCGCGGTGGGGGGACCGATCGGGGCGACCATCGGGCGGGCGCTGGGGGCGCTGGCCGGAAACGCACTCGACCAGTCGCTGTTCGGGCAAGCGCCGCAGCCGGCGGCGGGGGCGGATGTGCGGCTGCAAGGCTCGAGCGAGGGGGCGGCGATCCCGCGGCTCTATGGCTGGAGCCGGCTCGCCGGCAACATCATCTGGGCGACCGAGCTGGAGCGGCTCGCCGCCGAGACCAGCGGCGCCAAGGGGACGGCGGAGGCGGGCGACGAGGAGATCTGCGCCAGCTTCGCCATCGGGCTGTGCGAAGGCGAGGTGGCGCGGCTGGGACGGATCTGGGCCGACGGGCAACTGCTCGAGACCGAGCCGCTGACGCTCAGGTTCTACCGCGGCACCGAGACGCAGGGCGTCGACAGCCTGATCGAGGCGGTGCAGGGCGACGCGCCGGCCTATCGCGGGCTCTGCTACCTGGTGTTCGAGCGGCTGCCGCTTTCGGCCTTCGGCAACCGCATCCCCAACATCACGGTGGAACTCTGCCGCCTGGTGGGGGAACTGGAACCGCTGGTCCGTTCGGTGACGGTGATCCCCGGCGCGACCGAGTTCGGCTACGACCCCCTGGCGCGCGTGCGGGTGGTGGGGCCGGGGACGTCGGCGACGGAGAATGCGCATCAGTCGGCGCTGCGCTCGGACTGGACCTGCTCGATCGACGAGCTGCTGGATCTCTGCCCCAACCTCGAGCACGTGGCGCTGGTGGTGGCATGGTTCGGCGACAACCTGCGCTGCGCCGACTGCACCATCCGGCCGAAGGTCGAGGCCGCCGAACGCTCGGTGAGCGGTGTGGATTGGGCCGTGGCCGGGCTGACCCGGGCAACGGCGGAGGTGGTGTCGAGCCATGCGGGCGGGCCTGCCTATGGCGGAACGCCCTCGGATGCTGCGGTGCTGGCGGCGATTGCGGATTTGAAGGCGCGCGGGCTGGCGGTGACGCTTCATCCGATGCTGCTGATGGACATTCCGGCCGGCAACCCGCTGGGGCAGCCGGCCTATCCCTGGCGCGGCCGCATCGCCTGCCATCCGGCGCCGGGGACGGTGGGTTCGCCCGAGGGCACCGCGGCGCTCGATGCGCAGGTCACCGCCTTCGTCGGCGGGCCGACGGATTGGCGCTTCCGGCGCTTCGTGCGGCACTACGCGGCACTGGCCGACGAGGCCGGGGCAGATGCGCTGGTGCTGGGCTCGGAGCTGCGCGGGCTGACGACGCTGCGCGGGGCGGCCGGCTTTCCGTTCGTTTCGGCGCTGGTGGCGCTGGCGGCGGAAGCGCGGGCAATCGCGCCGGACGTGCTGCTTACCTATGCGGCGGACTGGAGCGAATATCACGGCTTCCAGCCCGAGGAGGCGCCGGGGGACAAGCACTTCCACCTCGATCCGCTCTGGGCCTCGGCCGACATCGCTGCGGTGGGGATCGACAACTACATGCCGATCGCCGACTGGCGCGAGGACGAGGAGCATGCCGATGCTGACGATTGGGACGGCCCGCATGAGCTGGACTATCTGAGTGCCAACATCGCCGGCGGCGAGGGCTTCGACTGGTACTACGCGAGCGACGCCGACCGGCTGGCGGGGGAGCGCACGCCGATCGCCGATCCGACCCACGGCGAGCCCTGGGTCTGGCGCTTCAAGGACATCGCCGGCTGGTGGAGCCAGACGCACCACGACCGGGTGGGCGGGGTGCGTTCGCCGACGCCGACGGCCTGGATGCCTCAGGGCAAGCCGATCTGGTTCACCGAACTGGGCTGCGCGGCGGTCGACAAGGGGGCGAACCAGCCCAATGTCTTCCCGGACGAAAAGAGCGGCGAAAGCGGGCGGCCCTGGTTCTCCTCGGGGGCGCCGGACCCGCTGCAGCAGCGGCAGGCGCTGCGGGCGGGGCTTCTGCACTGGGCCGGGGCGGGCAATCCGGTATCGGCCGTCTATGGCGGGCCGATGGTGGAGCGGGTGTCGCTCTGGACCTGGGACGCGCGCCCGTATCCGGCATTTCCGGCGGATGGCGAGAGCTGGGCCGATGCGCCGAACCACGCGGCGGGCCATTGGCTCACCGGGCGGCTCGGGGCGCTGGCGAGCGATGAGCTGGCGGCGGCGGTGGCGACCGATTGCGGGGTGGCCCTCGCCGGGGCGGCGGCATTGCCGCTGCTGCACGGTCTGGCGCTCGAAGGGATCGGCAGCGCGCGGGACGCGCTGGCGGGGCTTTGCGGCGTGACCGGACTTTCGGTGCGCAATGGCGCGGACGGGCTCGAGCTGGTGCGGCCGGCGGCGCGACGGGCGGTGCTGGTCGACGAACCGGTCGACGACGGCGGCGTGCTGAAGGCGCGGCGGCGGCCCGACCCCACCGGGACGGTGGCGCGGCTGGCGCTCGGCTATGCCGACCGCGAACGCGACTACCTTGCGGCGAGCGCCACGGCGATGCGTCCGGATGGGATGGCGGTGGCGAACGAGACTTCCGGGCTGGTGCTCGACCCGGTTGGGGGCCGGCAGGCGGCGGAGCGGCTGCTGCTCGGCAGCGGTGCCGGCCGCGACACGCTGGAGCTGACGCTGCCGCCATCGCTCATGGCACTCGAGGTGGGCGATGTCATCGATGTGGCGGGCGAGGCGGACGGCCCGTTCGAGATCGCGGAAATCCGCGACGGGCTGGCGCGGCGGGTGACGGCGAAGGCGCT
>JAYRZA010000013.1:0-109358 GCA_041916695.1 Devosia sp.
GGACGATCAGTCGGTACCAGGTCGTAATGGACCGTGAAGAACGCCCCCCCTTCCATGTGACGCCGGCGTCACATACCCCTGTGACCCAGCTGCAGCACAGCGCCCGTGACGTAGCTGGCGCACAACCTAACGACCCCTCCTTCAACGACCCCGCCCCCCAACCCCCCTTGGCAGGGGGGCTCGAGTTCGCTGCGCTCTGGGAAGCGTGGCCCATCGGGTGCAGGGGAAACCGAGAAAACGCCGAGGGCACCTTCACGCGCCTCGATGCCGAGGAACGAGCCAGCTCCCTCCGCGCCGTGCCGCTGACCCTCAAGGTGCTCGGACTGCGCAAGTCACGCATTCCGGCGCTGGTGAGTTACCTGCGGGGCCGGGTGTTCGCGGAGTTCGACGGCGCGCCCGAAGTAGATCGGGACGGCGACTTCATCCTCAGGCCGGATGGCCCCGAGTGGGGGGCGTGGCTGGGGGAGGTGCGCAGGGAACTGGGGGAGGCCGGCGTGCAACGCGCCATCCGGCCGGGCTTCATGGCCCGCAAGACGCGCTGGCCGCCCGGGCACGAGCGCCACATGCCGCCGCTGAGGGGCCACCCGACCAACGCCGGCGAGAACGGTCGCCGCTCCAGCCTGGAGCGGATCAGGGCGGGCGCGGCAGGACCCTCGGGCACCCCCCGCCAGATCGAGACATCGGGAAACTCATGATGTCCCAGCGCTCAGACACACTGGCCGATTTCACGGCGGCCAGCCGCCGGGCCGCCACCCACCTTGCGACCATCGCATTCCTCAATCAGGTCGGCGGCGGCTTCAGGTTTCACTCGGAGGCCCACGTCCGCGAGATGGCGGTCGCGGTGGTCGCCGACGCGACCAAGACGCTGTTGCTCGACCTGGACATGGAGCTTTCCCCTGCAACGATTGCGCAGGTGAATCGCGAGGCGGTGCAGGCCTTTCAAGACTGCTGGCAGCACTTGAAGCGGCGCACCACGCGGGGCGGCCAGGCATGACTCGGGGTAGGAAGCCGCTGCCTACGCACCTCAAAATCATCAGTGGCACCGCGAAGAAGGCGCGGCTGAACGCCCACGAGCCGCGACCGATGATCGCGCGTCCGGCGCCTCCGCCAGAGCTCAGCGACGACGCCAAGGTCGAGTGGGAACGCGTCGTCGCGGAACTGTTCCAGCTTGGCATCGTGACCCAGCTCGACCGCGGTATCCTCGGTGCGTACTGCCAAGCCCACGGCCGCTGGCAGCAGGCGGAGCGGACGCTGGCGAAGATGGCTCGAATGGACGACAGCACCGGCGCCCTGTTGATCAAGACCCAGGGCGGTAACACCATCCAAAACCCGATCGTCGGCATCGCCAACAAGGCAATGGGCGACATGGTCAAATATGCGGTTGAACTCGGACTCACTCCCTCCGCCCGCGGTCGGGTTCACGCGAATCCACGCGACGACGACGACCCCGCCGGCAAGTACGGCGCCTAGTCCGGTTGCCACGGACACCCCCACTATGAATTTCGGCTTTGCGCATGGAAACCCCCCAGACGATGGCCGCCCCCAAGCGCGCCAGATCGATAAACCCCCTACCCCTATGGGAGCGCATTTCGGTGTTCAAGTGAGCGTATAAGTATATGATTTTGCTTGATGATTCCTCACCGATGGTCGGTTGAGTTCATCCGGAGAGGCCGCGATGAAAATCTACACGAGTAGCTGGTTCACTACCCTGCCCCCCACGATCCAGAAGATCGGGATATCGAGGGGCGCTCCGCGCGGTTACCCCGCCGGCTATCGCAAGCTGCCCGAGCTGATGCCCGGGCCCTGGTTCAAGTCGGTTTCGCCGACCGAGTACGACAGGCGGTTCCAGGCGATCCTCGCGGCGCTCGACCCCAGGGCGATCCTCGCCAAGATCGAGCAGCTGGCGGACGGCAACGACGCCGCGTTGCTCTGCTACGAGGACCCGGGCAAGCCCGCTGACTGGTGCCACCGCGGACAGGTCAGCGCGTGGTTCAAGGACCAGCTCGGCCTCGACGTGTTCGAGTACGGGCACGAAGCCGAGGGCGTCGGGCATACCCACCCCAAGCTCTACTCCGAATTGCGCAGGTAGCGGTGCGCGGGGACCCGGCGAGCAGGATTGCCAACGTTGCCGCCCAGCTCGCCGCTGGCGCGTGCGGTGACGACGGTCGATGGTTCGCCAGGCTGCTCGAGGAGAGCCTCGAGCTGACCCTCTCCGACCCCGTAATGCGCCGCAACGCCGCGCTTCGCGAACTCGGACAACTGTTGGCCCCACACGCTTCTCATCGAGCTCAAGCGGCCTCGATCAATCGCGCAATGCGGCGGTACGACACCCGGTGGTTCAGGGTCGACCAGCACCGCAACGCGGCTCCGGCCGACTACGCGCCCGGCGGGGAGAAGGCGCTGCTTTTCGAGATCTACAGCCTCAGTGCCGGCAATCCCCCCAGCAGCGAAACGCACCTTGAGCGACTGCTAAGTCCCTCGGCCGCCAAGAGAACTGTACTCCATCTCGAAATGGTGTGCGAACAGGAGGATGGTCCGGTCCTTGCCAAGATGAGGACCGAGAATGCAGCGCCTGACCGAAATGAAGCTTGGCCGGATCGTCGATGCATTGATGCCGCATCCGGTGGTTCAGGCCGCCCTTGCCGAGGATCAGCGGCAAAAGACTGAAGCCCGCCGAGCCGTTGCCGAGCGGCTCGCCGCAATCACCGCCGCAGCCGCGAAGTCACTGCCCAAGTCCCGAGCGGCCCTCGACGTCGCAAAAGCTGAGTTGGTCCGCGCCGAGAAGGCGCTCCTCGGCGCGAGGGCAAAGGTTCAGCGGCTCCAGCAGGAGGCCTCGAACACGAGCTTCGCCTTCACTCGGGAGCACGACGCCCTCGAGCAGCAGCTCATCGCCGGCGCGGACCCGGCAATTCTCGTTTTCATCGATGAGATGCGTTCCATCGTCGAGCGTCCGCCGCAGGTGACGATGACCGAAAGCCGGATCGACGTTCACCCGGTCACCGGCCGCCGGCAGGAGGTTCGCGAGACGAACTTCGCGGCGATTCAACGCTATCTTGAGGCGGTCCGCGAGGCGATCAGCCAGGCAGAAGCGCTTCGCTTGCTGCCGGACCAGACCGACATCGAGGCCCGCCTCGCGCAGCTTCGCACAAGTCTGCCGCGGTTCGACGGCACCGAGGCGAAGCCGTGACGAGCGCCTTGACCCTCCGCCGTTTCCACGATCTGGCCGCCTCCGGCTCCACCGCCCAGCGCTCGGTGAGCGTTCGCCTCGCGGTCGAGGCCAGCGCACAGCGGGGGCGCGATCGTGTCGCCTCGTTCGTCTTCTCCGACCACTCCGTCGACAGCTACGGCGACACGATCGACCCCGCCGGCTGGGACCTGGCGGCGTACCTGGCCAACCCGGTCTGCCTCTACGGGCACGATCCGAGCAAGCCCGAGAACGTCATCGGCCGGGCGCAGAATGTCCGTGTCGTCGGCCGGCGCCTGCTCGGTGATATCATCTTCGCCGACGCCGCGATCAACCCTACTGCTGAGCTGGTCTACCAGCTGCTACTGGGTGGCTACCTCAACGCGGTCAGCGTCGGGTTCGAGCCCGTCGAATGGAAGCTCGCCAGCGACCCCGGCCGCCCGGGTGGTGTCGACTTCGCCCGGCAGAAGTTGCGCGAGGTCTCCGTGGTCGCCATCCCCGCCAACTCGAACGCCTTGATGCAGGCGAAGGCCGCCGGGCTCGACGTCACGGCCGTCACGCGCGGCGACGACCAGCGCCGGCAGCTCGCGCGCGGCCTGAAGCGCAGGCTGTCGTCACCCGGCACTTCGGCCCACCACGAAGGCCGGCACCACCACCCCGCCGCCCACACCGAAATGGAGACCTCCACCATGCACCCCGCCCTCCTCCCCCGGGCCGCCGCAGCGGCCAAGGCAGCTCGAGCGCGACGCCTGGCGGCGGAGGACGGGCTCTATGCCTTCCGCACGATGGGCGAGCAGCTGCAGGCCCTGGCCCGCGCGGAGATCGCTGGCACCACCGATAGCCGGCTGGTGCGAGCCCCGATCGGTGCGAACGAAGGGGCACCGAGCGCCGGTGGATTCCTCGTGCAGAGCAACCTCGCGGACAACGCGCTCGGCATGGCCTACGAGGATGCGATCATTGCCCCGCTTTGTACCAGGCCCGAGTACCAGGTGGCGTGGGGCACCATGGCCGGCGGCGTCAACTTGCCGGGCATCGATGAGACCAGTCGCGCCGACGGATCTCGCTACGGTGGGGTGGTGGCATACTGGGCCGCAGAGGCCGACCAGGTCTCCGGATCGCGCCCGCGCTTCAAGTCGATCGGTTTCGTCGGCCGGAAGCTCATCGGCGTGTGCACCGTCACCAACGAGCTGCTGGCCGATGCGGCGTTGCTGGACTTCTATATCAATCGCGCCTTCGCCGCCGAGTTCGGGTTCAAGCTCGACGCCGCCGTGCTGCGGGGGACCGGCGGCGGCGTGCCCCTGGGGCTGCTCAACTCCACGGCGCTGATCCCGGTGGCCAAGGAGGTTGGGCAGTCGGCAGCGACCGTGGTCGCAGAGAACGTCACGAACATGTGGAAGAGGCTTCCCATCCCCTCGCGGCGACGCGCCTCGTGGTTGGTCCATGAGGATGTCGAGGCACTGCTGCCAGCACTGAACTACCCCACGCCGGGCGTTTACCAGCCGGCCGGCGCCGATGGCTTCGAGTTTCCTCGGCTGATGGGCGCGCCGGTGCTGGCCGTCGAGCAGGCGTCGCCGCTCGGCACGGTTGGCGACATCGTGCTGGCCGACTTGAGCCACTACCTCATAATCGATGGAGGGATCGCTCCGGCACTCTCCGTACATTTCGGATTCGACAACGACGAAGCGACATTCCGCTTCGTCCTGCACTTGGACGGCAAGCCTGAATTCACCTCCCCCGTCAGCCCGTACTCCGGTTCCACCTCGCGCTCACCGTTCGTGGCGCTGGCAAACCGGTCCTAGCTCCGCGCGCGCATCGCGGGGTCCTCGACGGCCGTCGCCGCGTCCTCCGGTGGCGGCCGTCATCCAACGGAGTACCATGACAACGTCTCGCATCTGCCTGGCAATCGCCCATCAGTCGATGACGACCGACGAGATCGCGGCGCATGCGTTACTTCTCGCCGCTCTCCTTGATCAGCAAATTGCGCTGATCGACGCGCAAAACACCCTCGTCGGCACCCTCGCAGAGCGGTTGGGCAGCGTACAGAGTGTACTGACCCAGCTGGATGGCGCCGTCCGCGCGATCCAAAGCCGCGTCGAGAACGGCCAGGCTCGCAGGGCGCGACAGCTGCTCGCCGAGCTGGCCGCGATCCCGCCGCTGCCCGACATGCCGCCTGTCGCAGTCGCGCTGCCGGCTCACACGCTGCCGGCCTGGGTGGCCAACCCGGTCGGCTCGCGACCCCGTCGCGTGGAGGTGTAGCGCATGGCCACTCTTCAGGAAGTCATCCGCCGGATTACGGTCTTCGGAAAGACCGAGGGCGTGGACAAGGCGACGGCCGAGCTGCAGGCGCTTGCCGCTGCGCAGGGCGGCGTCGCCGTGGCCAGCGAGAAGACGGCGGCGACGACCCTCTCGATGGAGAAGCGGGTCAACAGCCTGCAGCGCTCCCTCGATGCCGAGTACCGGGCGCAGCAGGACCTCGCCAAGGTCAATCGCGACCTGGCGTCCGCGCGGGCGCAGGGTCTGATCACCGCGCAGCGCCAGTCGGAACTCTCCGCGCTGGCCGCGGTCAAGTTCGGCGTCGAGAGTGCGGCGGCAACCAAGACTGCGGCTGCCTATAGGCTGCTCAAGGAGTCGATGGTCGGGTTCGCCACCGGGATCGCCGGCGGCTTCGCGGCCATCGGGATCTCCCAGGTTCCCCGCATGATCTCCGACGCGGTGGGGTCGCTCGACGATCTCAACGATCTGGCGCGGACGATCGGTGTCACGACGGATCGGCTGCAGGAACTGCAGTACGCCGGCAATCTGCTCGGCGTCGACCAGGGCACGCTCAACGGCGCGCTCGAGAAATTCTCGGTCAACCTCGGGCTGGCCTCGCAGGGCTCCGGCAAGCTCTACGACATCCTGCAGGCCAATCACGTCATCATCTCGGGCGATCTCACCACCGACCTCGAGAACTATGCCGAGCTGATCCGGAACGCGCGCAACGAGGAGGAGCGCAACGTCCTGACGACGACCGCTTTCGGTCGGTCGGCTCAGGAGATGGGAAGGCTGTTCGACGAGGGCGCGGAGGCCATCCGGGCCGCTGGAATCGAAGCGCGGACGACCGGCGCGATCATCGACAAGGAGACGCTGACGGCGGCCGGCAAGCTCGACGACAAGCTGCAGAAGATCCGCGAGAGGACCGATGCCGCCGGCGCGCGGATTGCCGTGGCGTTCGGGCCCGCGCAGGTCTGGCTGATGGAGCAGTTCGCCGACGCAACGCAGCGCATCGCCTTCGCGATGGACAGCATCCAGGCGGGCAAGATCCAGGACGCCATCGGCATCTTCGCGGGAGAGGGATACGGTCAGTACTCGCGCCAGCGCTACATCGACCGCAACATGAAGGCCGGCACGTTCCCGATGACGCCCGGCCTCAGCGGAGCGGGTGTGGATGATTTCTACTCGAGCTTCCCGCAGATAGAGAAACCGCTGGCGATCGAGGTTCGGGGCGGCAAGACGACCCTGCCGACCAAGGACGGCTCGTCCGCGGCCGATGCCTACCAGAAGCTGATCGAAACGACGGAGCGGCGCATCTCCCAGCTCGGGGTCGAGGCCGAGGCGCTGGGCCGCACCGGGGTGGCGGCCGATCTCTACCGCAACACACAGGAACTGCTCCTTCAGGCCGCGCAGACGGAAATCGAGCTGACGCCGGCGCGCATCGAGCAGCTGACCGAAATGGCCGCCCGGCTCACCGACACCCAGCTGACGCTCGAGGGTCTCCACATGCAGATGGAGAACCGGACGCCCTGGGAGACCATGGGCGAAGAAGTCGAGCGGCTCGACGAATTGTTTAGGCGGGGCACGATTGGCGCTGACGACTACGCCCAGGGGGTCGGCAAGGCGGCCGAGAACATGGTGGGCGGATACGCGTCCATCGCCAACGACGTGCTCGGCAACGTCGAGAAGCTGACCGACGCCCTCGGCCTTGAGGGCCAGAAGGCCTTCGAGGCTCAGAAGGCGCTCAGCATCGCCCGCGCCGTTGTCGCGGGAGGTGAGGCCATTGTTCATAGTTTCAACGCCGGGGCCCTACTGCCGGGCGGGCCCATCACCGGCGCTGCCTTTGCCAGCATCGCGGCAGCCGCCACCGCCGCGCAGATCGCCGCGATCTCGAGCACGACGTACCAGAGCAAGACCCCAATCGGCGCTGCAGGGTCTGCGGGCGCCGCCGCCGCCGCGCCGCAGGCAACACCCGGCCAGAGCATCACCTACGTTCTCCACGGCGATCGCAACACGCCGACCACCTTCGGCAAGATCGAAGACATCATTTCGGGCATCAACGAGTACTACGGCTCGCAGGGCAAGGCCCTGAACGTGATCTACAAGGGGGCCTGATGTGACTGCACTTGGACGCTGGGAACGCCCAGCACTTGTCGAAGGCGCGGCGGGCAACCTAGCGCTGGCCACCAACGTGTACTGCGAGGTGCGCACCGAAGTGGAGGGCAATGCGTTGGCCGCCTTGTTCGAGGATCGCGCGGGCGCGACTCCACTCGCCAACCCGTTCCTGGCGTCGAGCGGAGTGCCGGCGTTCCACGTCGCCGGCGGCAGCTACCAGGTGCGGTTCTACAAGGCTGGGTACGACGAGACATTCCGTTACCAGGCGATCGGTACAGCACAGGAAGTCGACACCGAGGCGCTCACGCTTGCCGGCGAGCTTGCACTTCTCACCGCCGAAGTAGCGGCACTGGCCGATGATCTCGAGGCACTGGCCGATGATCTCGATGCCATGGACTTTCGAGAGCGGCTCACCGCAAACCGCACCTACTACGTGCGCTCGGACGGCAGCAACGGAAATGACGGCCTGGCGGACACCGCCGGCGGTGCGTTCCTGACCATCCAGAAGGCAATGGACGTCCTCGCCACGATCGACTTCAACGGCTTCACCGTCACCGTTCAGGTGCGCGACGGGACGTATGCCGGGTTCACCGTGCCGGTTACGGTCGGGCAGGCCACCGTCGCCAAGCTGGTGATTCAGGGCAATTCGTCGACGCCTGCCAACGTCGCCATCACCTCGGCAATGAGCCTCGGGCCGGGCGCCAGGGCGACCATCAAGGACATGGCGGTCACCTCCGCCGGGCACGGGCTGGTCGCCGACGGCGCCGGTGCGGCCTGCGCGTTCGCCAACATTGCGTTCGGAGCGTGCACCAGTGCCCAGATCTACGTCGCCAGCGGCGCGACGATGACGATGACGGGCAATTGCTCGTTCACCGGGTCCAGCCAGGTGCGCGTCTGGGCGCGCTGGAATGCCGTCTATGTGGAGGAGTTCCGGACCTGCACATACACCAGCACCCCCGCCTACTCTGTCGCCAACATGTACGTCCTCAGCGGTGCCACAGCCTCATCGGCAGTGTCGACCCAAACCGGCTCGGCGACCGGCGTGCGATACAACGTGCAGGGCGGTGCGCTGGTGGAGACCGGCGGCGGCGGAGTCAATTTCTACCCCGGCAATTCCGCCGGCTCGACCTCCAACGGCGGGCTGTACACCTAGAAAGGAGTTGTCGCGATGCGGCGTTTCGATGAGCGTGACTGGTACTTACTGGCTCGTCGAGGGGCGGCTCTGGTCTAGTCGGCTTGGCAGCTATCTCGATGAGCCCCCGGTCAACGTCTACCCGACGCTCGCCGCGGCCGTCGCGGCGCTCGGCAGCATCGATGCCATCCAGGAGGCGAGCCAGGTCGCGCTCGTCGCCACTGCGATGCACTCGGAAAGCGATCTTTGCCAGGTTCTGCGAGACGCGGGACTGTCGACCCCCAGTTGTGACGGTGAACGAGGCGCATGACGAACGTGACCGACGGTTGGCCACCGGCTTCACCTATGATTCGGCGGGCCCGTGGAGCGCATCTTGTCGCCACGACGCTGGCCGATATGGCCGGCCGGACCGAGGTCGCTCATCTGGCCCAAGGCGCTGATCAACTCCGGCCAAGGCGAGACCACGATCTGCATCGCCACGCCTGTGTTGTCCCGGTCACCGCGACCGAGTCGCGGAACTTGCTGATCGCGATCGCCGCCTTCAGAGAGCCGATCTGGGCGGCGAGCTTTGCGATCGAGGCGACCGACCCGATTCCTGCAGACTTCCGACAGGACCGCTTCTGGGCCCGAGCCTAGCCCAGAAGGGCACAGTCTGTACGATTCCCCTACAACAGCTCCTGAAGAAGGCACGCACCGTCGCTCAGCGACACCACCCATGCCGACGCTTTCCTCCTGAGCTGCACGTGCCCCATCTTTGGGAGTGCTGAGGATATCTTCACACCCATCTCACGCAACTGCCGTTCGACAGCAGGAAGACGCTTGCTCCGTTGCCCCCTAAGGCCTTTGCTGGTCGCAAAAGCATTGGGAGTCAGCGACGTAATCCGCTTTACGTCATCGAGCGACGGTAGACCCGATGAACGAGACCACGGCGTAACAACAGCGATTGGCGCATCAGCAACGCGCTCATTCCAGATTCGGTCAGAGTGTCCTGTTGCCGACCCATGATGCGGAATCTTGAATACTTGCGCCCTCTCTGCAGGAAAGGGCGGGAGGGCGGCCACTGCACTCCAGCCCGTGGCAGGGTCGCTTCTTTCCTCGAGATCTGCCCCAAGCAGGACTGCGACCTCGCCAACGCAAACCCACGTGACGACCGACAGGTGGTTTGGTGACTGGGCGGTCGCCCTAGACCTAGTCTGACCGAGAGTTGGCATCAATCCGGCAATCGCCTCCATCGCCAGTTCGAACTGCTTGCCCGAAGGGGTGAGTGTTCGCACCTCACAGTTCTCGCCATGCGCAAGCGCAGCGGCCGGCATCTGGAGCACGATCGTGTTTGCCATCGAGTAGATGACGCTTCCTTTGCGCCCTGCCACGCACTCTAGCACCGCCCGAATCTCACGGACCCCGCTGCTTAACCTGCCGGGTCCATTTGTATCGCGGACGTACATCGCCTCAACGAACTGCTCTTTTCCCAAGGCAGCAGAGAAGCATACTTGGCTAGAGGTGCAGGCCCGAACTACCTTACCAATTCCGCGCACATGATCGTCGTGCCAGTGCGTGATAACGATCAGCTTCACTGCTGTCGCCGGATCGACTCCTATGCTGGTGAGGTACTTCAGGGCCGCAGGTTCGTGGTCCTCGCCTTCGCAAGAATCCACTATCATCCAGTTACCGGAACCCAAGTGCACCAGGACGCACTCGCCAAATCCGGGTCCAAAAACGTTGACTTCGACGACGTCAGGCCCCGGCGACTCCACTGTCAACTCGCCGTAAGCAAGCCAACGAGCTCTTTGGTCTTCGCCTTGGCGACAGCGAAATCAGCACGTGTCCAGGCCGGCAGCCGACGGAAGACCACCTGCGAAAGCCGTCGAGTCGTCCCCGCTCTTGATTTCTGATAGCCGATCACCCAGCGAAACAGTGCGCCTTCTCGCAGTAGGTCCCGATCACTGTCGGAAACGTCGGACAACGGGAGTTCGACCTCCTCGTCCTCATGATCGCCATCGAACGTCACGTCCCGAAGTCGGGCCAAGAATGCGTCCTGGCCGATCCTCAGCACAAAGCCTTCCCATTCCTGCAATGCTGCGAAGCTGAGCCCCGACGTAGCCGACCCCTGCGAGCGGGGCATCATCCGAACACGTCCACTGTCGCCCAGTCCCAGTATCGCCCGCTCATCGTCTGACACCGGCGTGTCTCCAACACCGTCGTGTACCAAATGGCGAGGTTGAACGACCGTCAGCTGGAACCGCTCTAGTCGCTCCCCACGCGCGTCATCAAAGAAGTCGTTTAGCGACTGAGTCTGAGTGTTAGGCATTCAGGTTTCCAGTGTGAGTGACGCACGAAGCAACTCGTCCGTCATCCACTCAGCATTGCGGATTTCGTCGTCGAACACGTCATACATGAATCTAACAATTTCAAGGCATCCCTTTGCATTGTCGGGCCCCGGCGCTGCGAACTGGAAGTTCGTGTACACTTGCACCCCGTTCGGCCCTCGCACCGCCGTGGAAGGGCCAACCTGTACCTGGTAGTGGCAGGCATACCCTTCGCGGTCAAACGGCTCTTGCATCGTCAGGCTGCTCATCCCTGCTATCCGCTCGCCCGTCCGGGCGGCAGCAAGCCGAGTGCCCCATTCCCCCCACGGCTCGAGCGGCGCCAATCTCCGCCCCATCTTTACCCGATCCTCGGCCTCTGCCAGCCGGAAGTGCATCTGCCTATTGATGCCGACTATCCTGACCGGAGTGTGGGTGAGGTTTTCGCCAAATGTCTTCGCCACGAAGTCGGCGATTGTAACAAAGGGAGCAATCCGCGTCTCAACGGTGAAGCGAGTCGGCTCCACTTGGATCTTCGTCGCCTCCTCCTGGATCACCGTCAGATCAGGATGCACGACCTCGGTTGTGGCGGCATCTGCCTGAGCCCTACTCATTATTCCCTGAAGAGCAAACCACGAGGGGTGGAAAATGGCCGGATTGAACTTACCCACCAGCACGATCGAGGCGGACGATATCTCGGGTTCAATCAGCATGCCTTTGCCTCCTGCAGGGCCGGTTCCGCGCCCCACCGTAGTGTTTGGCGCTATTCGGAGTTCCGTGAACCGGAATGGAATCTTGGAACTTGGCCGATGCGGGAAAGGATACCACCAAGTTCGTTACGCATGTGCAAAGGTCGATTGTGGCGTGTAGTTCCGTGCGCCGTCCCGGCCGCACCGGGTACTCGCACCGCCTTCGACCGCGCTGGGCGCAACCCGAACACGGCGACTTACAGTATCCCGAGCTCGGCCGGCTGGTTGCCACTCCTGGGGGTGCCAAGGTCGGAGCCGGGGTTCGCAAGACTGCAGAC
Organism: Devosia sp.; assembly: GCA_041916695.1. GTDB lineage: Bacteria > Pseudomonadota > Alphaproteobacteria > Rhizobiales > Devosiaceae > Devosia_A. The sequence goes on from JAYRZA010000013.1 coordinate 12,015, forward strand.
TGTCCTGTCCCAGTGGTGTAAAGTGCCGCCGCTGTGCAGCAGTTCAGGGGACTACGCCAGCGGGTAGCCCTTCCGCAACCTGACGCCGGGGCCTTCCCCGTTCTCCGCTACGAACACGGCACCGGATGCCTCGAGCGCTGCTTGGAGCGCATCCACGGTGCGCTCCTTGAGGACCTCCCCAGCCTCAAACCGCGACACGGTCGCCGGCGCTACCTTTGCCAGATGCGCCAAGTCACGCACCCCCAACCCCAAAGCCACACGCGCCATCCTGCACTGCACGGGTATCATTTTAGAACAGTGTCCTCATTCCAGTGTACGAGAGTCGCTCGTCATGGTATCATCACCGTGTTCTCTTTTCATCACCAAGGAGTCAACCAATGACGATGGCCTTACCATCAAAGCAGAACCGGACACCCGGCTTCAATCGGATCGCACCGGCCACGGCGCCGCTGGCGGCCCTGGCGGTCAGGTTCGACCAATGCCTGCGCCTGGAACGCGCCGCAGACCGCGCGGCCCGTGCTGGCGGTGACGGCATAGCCTGGGAGGCAGCCAGCGCCTCTACCGGCGCCGTCGTGCGCGAGATTCTCGCCGCGCCCGCTAGCTCGCTCGACGATCTGAAGATCAAGGCCGCAGCCATCCAGTGGTGCCACGGCGGTCGATTCTCGGGCTTTGACGACGCTGACTGCACGGACCAGCTGCTCGCCGCGTCGATCGTCAAGGACCTGCTGGCCATGGCCCGCCGGTCATGATCATCCATCGCGTCCTCGTGCTCCGGTGGCTCGGCTGGCGGGCGAGGCTTGCCCGCGCCCGGGGCGAGAAGGCGACCGCGCGGCTTCATGCCTACATGGCCGAAACCCAGCGCCTGGTCGACTAGCCCCACCCCATCGTGCGGGCCACCCCATGGCCCGCACTCAGATCGAGACCCTGCCGTTACCCTATCCGTTACCCGTGGCCTGAACGCCTGGCTGCCAGAGCGGGAAACCTCTCTCCATGTCATTGAAATCTATGGTGACCTCGGGAGGATTCGAACCTCCGACCAACAGCTTAGAAGGCTGCTGCTCTATCCCCTGAGCTACGAGGCCATGGCGCGGGTGTAGCGCAAACCGGGCGGCTTGTCAGGCCTCGGCCAGACGGTGTTCGTGGGCCTTGTCGACGGCTTCCGCGATGGTGTCGGCGAAGTGCGCCTGCGGTGCGGAAACGCCGTGATTGGCAAGGGCCTGGCGCACATAGGGCTTGGTGCCGCTCAGGTAGATGGTGACACCCTTTCGCGCGGCGCCGCCGACGACGCCGGCTATGGCGTTGGCGGCAGTCGAATCGAGCAGCGACACCGCGCTGAAGTCGATCACGAGAGCCTTGTGCCGATCGGCGATACGATCGAGCACGGCGCTGACCGACGAGGCCGCTGCGAAGAAGAAAGCGCCCGAAATGCGATAGACGACCACTTCGCGATCACTGGACATCGCCGGATCGTAGGGCGTGGTGCCATCGGCAACATCGTCGAGCGGACCGGCCGCACCGGGCGCCACTTCGGTGCCCTTGGCCATGCGGTTGATGAACTGCAGCGCCGCCAGCGCGAAACCAACGACGATGCCGTAGGTCAGGTCCTTGAAGACCGTCAGCAGCAATGTCGCGAGGAGCACGACCGCATCGCCGCGCGAACTGCGCAGCAAGGTCCAGATGGCGTGCTTTTCGGCCATGTTCCAGGCGACGACGGCGAGGACGCCGGCCAGCGCGGCCAGCGGGATGTAACTGGCGAGCGGCGCGGCCACCAGCATGAAGGCGAGCAGGAACGCCGAGTGCAGCATTCCCGACACCGGTCCGCGGGCCCCTGCCCTGACATTGGTGGCAGTGCGGGCGATGGTGCCGGTGGCCGGAACGCCGCCGAACAGTGAGGACGCGATATTGGCTATTCCCTGCGCCACCAGTTCGCAGTTCGAACGGTGGCGGCGCCCGGTCATGCCGTCGGCGACGACCGCCGAGAGCAGCGACTCGATGGCGCCGAGAAGCGCAAAGGCCAGGGCGTTGGGCAGCACCGCCTGGAGTTTCTCGACTGAAATCGTCGGCAACGCGGGCATCGGAAGGGCGCTGGGAATGCCGCCGAAACGGGTTCCGATGGTCTCGACGGGGAGCTTGAGGACCAGCGCGATAACTGCCGTCAGGCCCACCGCGACCAGCATCCCCGGCCAGCCGGGGCGCCAGCGTTTCAGCCCCACGATGATCAGGATCGACAGCAGCGCCAGCCCCGCGGCGGCGACATTGAAGGTGCCGAGCGCGCCGGACAGCACCTCGAGCTTCTCCAGGAGTTCGGCCGGCTCGGCTTCGTGCAGGGTGAGCCCGAGCAGATCCTTGATCTGGCTGGCGAAGATGATGACGGCGATGCCGGCGGTGAAGCCGACCGTCACCGGATAGGGGATGAACTTCACATAGGTGCCCAGGCGCAGCAGGCCGATGGCCATGAGAATGATGCCGGCGATCAGGGTGGCCAGCAGCATGCCATCGAGCCCGTGCTGCTGCACCGTGGCCGCGACGAGGACGATGAAGGCACCCGCCGGCCCGCCTATCTGGAAGCGGCTGCCGCCCAGCGCGGAGATGATGAAGCCGCCGATGATGGCCGTGTAGAGGCCACGGTCCGGGGTGGTGCCGGATGCAATGGCAATCGCCATGGAAAGCGGCAACGCGACGATCGCCACGGTAAGGCCCGAGACGATATCGGCGCGCAGCTTGTCCCAGCCGTAGCCCTCGCGCAGCACCGTAATCAACTTGGGCGTGAACAGTTCGGCGAAGGTGGGCTGCGGTTGGGCACCACTGCGGTGGCTCGGTGACTCCATCTCTTCCGGCTCCAAAGCACCCGAACCTCAGACAGCCGTCGGCTGGCGGGCTGACAAACTGCTACGACTCGAGTCGAGTCTGTGCAATGCGCTCGTTGAGCGTCCCCGTGACGGAGCCCATCCATGTTCGCCTACCTGACCCGGATCGTATGGCTCCTCGCCCAGCCGACGTCGGTGATCCTGCTGCTCGGGCTTGCCGGCCTCGCCCTGCTGGTACTGCGACGACGCCGAGCGGCCTTTGCCGCCCTGGCTCTGTCGACGGTGTTGCTGGTGACCTTCGCCTATACGACGATCGGCTATGTGCTGGTCACACCACTGGAGAGCCGCTTCGCAAGGCCGGCGGAACCGGCGCACATCGATGGCGTCGTCGTGCTCGGTGGCGGCATGGACGGGGAGGTCAACACGGTCCGTGGCGGCTTCGAGCTGGCGCGCTCGGGCGACCGCATGCTCGAGGCGCTGCGGCTGGCCCTGGCGCATCCGGAGGCGCGCATCGTGATCGCGGCGGGTGCCGCGGCGCTGGCCGCGGACCAGGAGCCGGAGGCCCTGGCGGCCCGGCGCCTGTTCGTGGCGTTCGGCATCGATCCGGCTCGCATCGTGCTCGACGACAAGTCCCGCAACACCGAGGAGAACGCCGTTTTCGCCAACGACCTTGCGGGAGCCCAGGCAGGCCAGAGCTGGCTGCTCGTCACCTCGGCCTTTCACATGCCGCGCGCCGTGGCGCTGTTCCGCAGGACGGGCTTTGCCGTCATCCCCTGGCCGGCGGATTACTTGGCAAGCGGGACGGAAGGCCTCGGGCTGAAGTTCGACCAGGCCCCGGAGACGATGGCGGTGACGACGATCGCACTGAGAGAGTGGCTGGCCCTGGCCGGCTACCGGCTGACCGGCCGCATCGACGAGTGGCTGCCCGGCCCAGCGACCGGCACGTAGGCGCCCTGCTAGAGGTCGAAGAAGGAAAGCTGAGGCGCCGGAGCGCGCACCGCGGACGCGGCGGAGGGCTTCGGCTTCACCGAAGAACGCCCGGGGGCCCGCACCTTGCGCTGGCTGTCGCGGACGGCGGCGAGCTTGCGCCCGTGCTTTTCAAGCCAGACGGCGGCCGGCTTCAGCTTGTCGCGCTGCAGCGAGTAGACGTTTTCCCGACCCTGCTTGACCTCGCGCACCAGCCCGGCCTCCTTGAGAACGCGCAGGTGCCGGGAAATCGCGGGCCGGCTGATGGCAAACGCCTGGGCCAGCTCGTGCACCGGGCGGGCCGACTGGTGCAGCAGTTCGACCACGCGCAGACGGGTCGGGTCGGCGAGTGCCGAGAACAGCGGAACCGGGGTCATTTTCGTTTGCGTCCAGAACGATGCAGGCAAGAGTGTAACAACCACGTTACCTGTCAAGTGGGCGGGCTTCCGAAAGGGTTGACTGTGACGGACAGATGACGGGATTGTCACAGCTTAATCGTCAGGGAACTGCCGTGCAGGCCGAGATCGTCGTTCCGAGGAGCTGGTGGACGCGGCGGCGCCCGTTCACGCTCGCCGAGCTGGTGGCCGACGGCATCGTGCACGTCGTCGGGCTGGTTCTGGCAGCGATCGTGGGCGGCGCCCTGCTCTGGGCCTCGCCGCGGCAGACCGCCCCGGACGAGTTTCCGGCCCTGGTGCTCTACGTGGCGACGCTGCTGACCGTGCTGACCGTGTCGCTGGCGTTCAATCTGTGTCCGGCGGCATCGCCGGCCAAGCGGACGCTGGCGCGGCTCGACCAGGCGGCAATCTTCCTGTTCATCGCCGGCACCTACACGCCGTTCCTGGTCCTAATGGGAGCAAGCGCCAGCAATGTGGTGCTCGGCACGCTGATCTGGGGTGCGGCGCTGACCGGAATGGCACTCAAGATCCTGATCCCGCATCGGTTTGGTCGCGGCGCGCTGGTGCTTTACCTCGGCATCGGCTGGAGCGGGGTACTGATGTTCCAGGGGCTGATGGCGCACCTGCCGCCGCTGGCCCTTTGGCTGCTGGTGGCGGGAGGAGTCGCCTACAGCGTCGGGGTGATCTTCCACTTGTGGGAGAAACTCAACTTCCACAACGCCGTCTGGCACGGCTTCGTCGTCCTTGGCGCCGGCCTGCACCTGTTCGCAGTGCTCGACTGCATGGTGTTGGCCCGGCTCTGACGACCCGATCAGTTGCCGCCGTCGGCGATGCGCGGATGCTCCACCCTGTCCCCCGCGGCGATGCCGAGCTCTACCGTTCGTCCGCCGGGAATCTCGAGCACGAACTCGACCGGCTCCCCGGAAGGGATCGAGGTGGTGTCGTGCGGGCGGGCATTGACGTGGATCTTGGCGATGACCCCGTCATGGGTGATGAACAGCATGTCGAGCGGGATGAAGGTGTTCTGCATCCAGAAACTGACCTCGCGGCTCTGCTTGAAGTCGAACAGCATACCGGCATCCGGCGCCAGCGACTGCCGGAACATCAGCCCGCGCGCGTGGCCCTCTGGCGTATCCACCACCTCGACGGTGAATGCGTGTTCTCCCCCCTGGGACTTGATCACGAGGCGACTGTCATCGGCGCATGCGGCGAGCGGCAGCAGGAGAAGCGCGACCAGCGCGCCGTGGATGGCTTTGAGGAGGTGCATGGCGGGATCACGGACAGTGTGAGGGTGCGGCGAGCATAGCGCGACATGCCACCAAATTGGAGAGGCCTCGGCTCAGTGCGAAGACGGCGCCTCGCCCCACCCATCCGGGCGAATCTCGGCCACCATCAGCCCCTTGGGCCCGGTGCCGTAGCGCACCAGGACAAACTGACCGGGCCGCAGTTCGGTGATGCCGAACCGGCGAAGCGTCTCCATGTGCACGAACACGTCCGGAGCGCCGTCTCCCGCCGAGAGGAAACCGAAGCCGCGGATTCGATTGAACCACTTGACCTCGAGCCGCTCAAGCCGCGAGGTCGGCTCGACCGTGACGTGGGTGCGCGGCGCGGGAAGCTGCGCAGGGTGCTTGGCGGTCGACTCGTCCATGGAAAGGATGCGGAAGGCCTGCAGACCACCGGGACGGGCGAGCGCTTCGCAGACCACCCGGGCGCCTTCGTAGGCCGTCTGGTAGCCATCACGCCGCAGGCAGGTCACGTGCAGCAGCACGTCGGGCCGACCATCGTCCGGAACGATGAAGCCGAACCCCTTGGCAACATCGAACCACTTTATGGCGCCGACCACCTCGATCACATCGAGACCGGCTTCCGCAGATCGCTCGGCGCCCGTCTGCTGTGTCTGCCGAACCCCGTCACCCGACGAGTACCCGGACTGATCAACGCCGCCCTTGGTGTTGGCCCCCATGCCTCAAGCCTTTTCGTACTCGCCCCGCCGCTAACGGGGTACGCTACAAGTGACCCTCACATTGGCCGATTCAGGGGGAGAAGTTAAGGAGCGTTTACCATTTTGTTGCCACTTTTGCACCTAGGACACAGTCCACTTGTCATTTGCCCCTCGCCCGGTGCTTGCCTAGGGTCTGGCTCCTGATCCCGACTCAACGGAAATCACGGAGCAACCGATGAAATACCTGCACACCATGGTGCGCGTCACCGATGTCGATGCCGCGCTGCGCTTCTATCGCGATGGCCTGGGGCTCGAGGAAATCCGCCGCAGCGAGAACGAGAAGGGCCGTTATACGCTGATCTTCCTTGCACCGCCCGGCCAGCACGAGACGCCGGTGGAACTCACCTACAACTGGGATCCCGAGGTCTATACCGGGGGGAGGAACTTCGGCCACCTCGCCTACGAGGTCGAGGACATCTACGCCTTCTGCAGGCACATGCAGGAGATGGGCTACACCATCAACCGGCCGCCGCGAGACGGGCGGATGGCTTTTGTGCGTTCCCCCGACAGCATATCGGTCGAGATCCTGCAGGCAGGTGAGGCGCTGGCGCCTGCCGAGCCGTGGCTCTCGATGCCCAATACCGGCAGCTGGTAACGGCCGGCTAACCAATCGGGTTAGCAGGCGGTTAGCCAAGCGCTTGTAGCTTCTCCAAGGCGCCGCCCGGGCATGGGCGACGCCGGGCCGATATCGACGTGGCCGGGGAAGTGAGATGATGCGCCTGATCGTCGCGCTCGCGATGGCCGCCCTTCTCGGCGGCTGTTTGCCGCTGGCCTTCTTTGCAGGCAGCGGAGATCCCTATCGCGGATACCAGCAGAGTTTCGGGACATACGTGACATCGAAGGACGTCAACGCCTTCTGCCTCACGCCCAAGCTGCGCCTCGTCATCTGGGAGTTCGAGGGCTATTTCGGCAAGAAGATCGTCATGAACTCGGGCTACCGCGACCCGTTCCACAATGCCAAGGTGGGCGGGGCCGACGACAGCTATCACACCAAGTGCATGGCCGCGGACTTCTTCATCCCCGGCGTCGACAAGCGCAAGCTCATTGCCTACGCCCTGCGCAACAATGGCGTGGGCGGACTCGGCTGCTATCCGGGCCGGAATTTCATCCACATCGACGTGCGCGACCGGCCGCGCGGCTGGAGCAAGCCGGTGACGTTCTCAGGCTGCTGAGGCGCCGAAAAGGCACTTGCGCGTCTGTGGGAACGCCCCTATACGGACGCCACCGCGGCGCCCTTCGTCTATCGGTTAGGACGGCACCCTTTCACGGTGCAGAGAGGGGTTCGACTCCCCTAGGGCGCGCCATACCCTCACGAAATTGCCAGCATCTTCAGCGGAACGCCGTGATTTCGGGGAGTCTCCGACTTGCCGATCCACGCCCCCGCCCCGGACCTCATTGGTCAGCGGACGTCTCAAGCAGTCGCTGCGCGCGCATGAGGTGCGGACGGTCGAGCATCTGGCCGTCGAGGCGGAGCGCACCGGCGTCGGGGCCGGCGGTGAAGGCATCGACGACACGGCGGGCCCAGGCGATCTCCTCGGCACTGGGCGTGAAGGCCTCGTTGATGATCGCGACCTGCCGTGGATGGATGGCGAGCATGCCGGCGAAGCCGTCGCGGCGGCCGCGCCCGGCATAGGCCGCAAGGCCGGCCTCGTCGGCGACCAGAGGATAGACCGTCTCGATGGCAGGCACGCCCGCCGCATGCGCGCCGAACAGCATCAGGGCGCGGGCGACCTCGTAGGGCGGCGTGAAGCGGCCATCCGCCTCTCGCGAGGTCATGGCGCCGATCGCGGTCGGTAGGTCCTCGGCGCCCCAGGTGAGCCCGCACAGCCGGGAGCTCGCACCCGGATAGGTGCCGAGCCCGAAGATCGCGGCCGGCGTTTCCGTGGCGATCGGCAGGATGCGTGCGTCGAGATTGCCGAGGGCGGCGAGCCTGCGCTCGAGATCGGCGACGGAGGCCCCGCCGGACGACTTGGGCAGCACGACGCCGTGGGGGCACGCTGCCGCGACAAGGGCGATGTCGGCGGCGATCAGATCGGACTCGAGCGGATTCACGCGCACGAAGACCGGCAGGTCCGGCCTCTCGGAGGAGAGGAAGGTCGCGACGGCGTCGCGGGCGGCGTGCTTCTGTCCGTCGGCGACAGCATCTTCGAGATCGAGGATCAGGGCGTCGGCGCCCGAGAGCAGCGCCTTCAGCATGCGGTCGGGCCGATCGCCCGGCACGAAAAGCAGCGAGCGCAGCCTCATGGCGCCGACCGCCTGAGCAGCGCGGTGCGGGTGAACGAACAGACCAGCTCGTCGCGCTGGTTGAAGGCGAGATGCCGGAACGTGACGATGCCCGCTTCGGGCCGCGAGGCCGAGGCGCGGCACTCGACAACTTCGGTCTCGACCCGCAACGACGTTGTAGTTGAGTTCGAGCGAAAGCTTCTCGTAGAGCCTCAAGGCGAGCTCGTAGAGGGCGATGCTCTGCGGATAGTAGTAGTTCGAGCGGACCACCGTGGTGTTGCGGCCCGAATTGCCGCCGCCGATCCAACCCCGCTCGAGCACCGCGACATTCCGCACCCCGTGGTTCTTGGCGAGGTAGTACGCGGTGGCGAGCCCGTGCCCGCCGCCGCCGACGATGACCACGTCGTATTTCGGCTTCGGCGCCGGTGCCCGCCAAGCAGGATCCCAACCGCGATTTCCGAACAGGCCCTCGCGGAAAACGCGCCAGGCCGAATAGCGTGCCATGCAGTCCTCGAAGCTCGGCCGGTGCCGACGATGCAGCCACCGTAGAGTACTTTATGGAACTTGACAACCGCCACCTGCCCCGGGACCTTGGCACCATGCGCAAGCTAGACTCCGCGACCGCGACATCGACCAACCGGCATTCGGCCCGCGCCTCCAACGCGCGCCTCGGACGAGCCGAGTGGATCGCCGCGGCCCGCGCGGCCTTCATCGAGGGGGGCCTCGCCGGGGTGAAGGTCGACATCATCCGGCGACGACTCGGCGTCACCACCGGCAGCTTCTACTGGCATTTCAAGGATCGCGAGGCGCTGCTCGCCGAAATCCTTGTCGACTGGGAGGAGACCAACAGCCGGCCCCTTTTCGACGCGGTCGCGGGGGCGGGAGACGACCCCGAGCGGCAGTTCACCGGCTTGTGCCTGGTGTGGCTGGAGGAAAGCGCCTTCAGCCCCGCCTACGACTGGGCCATTCGCGATTGGGCACGCACCTCGCCCGAGGTGGAACAGGCAGTCCGGCGCGTCGACGACCGCCGCATCGAGCTGCTCCACGGCATCTTCCGGCGCCTCGGCAGCGGCGAGCCGGAGGCCTTGGTTCGGGCCCGGATCACCTACTTCCACCAAGTCGGCTATTACGCGCTGCGGATCAACGAAGTCCCCGAGCATCGACGGGCTTTGTTACCGACCTACATCAGCCTGCTGATCGGACGAAACAGCTGAGCGGTTCCTCTGCAGCGCGGCACTCGGTTGTGACGCAAGATGGGCCGGGCCCCCGTCTGCCTTCCAGCGCCCGGCACAGCTGGCCGATTCGGCCGCTCTTGTTGCCTCTTGGTAGTACTCAAGACTCCCCAGACCGAGGCAACCTGGGACGCGCGATTTCCCGCTCGGCTGCCGCTACGACTGGTGGGGCACCCGTCCCCTGACCCCGTTCGCCACGGCGTCGTAGCTGACGCTGCCGTCTGCCGCCGAAGGGAGGCCGGCCCGCAGTCGCGCCCGGAGAGCGTCGCGCGCCTCCGGCGACAGGGAGCGAATGCGCTCGGCCTGCGGACCAACGGGAAGCGTACTGGACTGCCAGAAGTCCTCGAAACTGTCGAACCGAACCTCGATGCGGAAGACGGCGGTTTCGATGTCCGCCAGACCTGCCCCGCGCCACAGGCCGGCGAGGGCCTCGCGTTCCGAGATTGCCGCCGAAGGCGGCATCGGGGCCCCATGACCGATCTCAGCCAGCGCCCTGTAGACGGGGGCCAGAGGCAGCCCCCCACCCGGGAGGTCCCACATATAGGCGGCGATGGTGCCTCCCGGCCGCGTCACGCGCCGCATCTCGAGCATGGCCTTCGCCGGGTCCGGGACGAAGGCGATCACCAGCGCCATCATTGCCGCATCGAAACTGTTGTCCTCGAAGGGAAGGGCCTGGGCGTCGCCGGTGACGAACTTCGCCCCAGCCGCGCCGGGCCGCTGACGCGCGAAGGCCAGCTGTGCGGGTGCTGGATCGACCCCGGCGACCATCGACGGGGCGGCGCGGCGAACGATTTCCTCGGTGAACGCGCCATTGCCGCACCCGACGTCGAGCCATGCCAGGCGCGGCGCAACCGCGCACCAATCGAGAAAGCCGGAGCCGACCGCGCGGCTCCAGCGTCCCATCAAGCGCTCATAGGCTTCCCCGTCCGAGAACTGCTCGCTCGCTGACATCTGCGTCTGCGGATCGACGATCCGCCCCCCCTGCCCTGATTGCATCACACACTTAAGGCAAGTGCCGGCGCCCGACCAGCCGGATCGCCGGCGAGTCTCGGCGGGCGCAGCTGAAGGCCCTGAGCGGCCGCACCGGCTCGCATTGACAGGACCGGGCCGGTAGGCTACTTCCACGACGCTTCGGGCCTGCCATGACTGATTGGCGTGGTTTCCGAGGTCCGCCGCGCCCATCGTCTAGCGGTCAGGACACCGCCCTCTCACGGCGGGAACAGGGGTTCGATTCCCCTTGGGCGCGCCAGACAATTTGCAGAGCAGCTATTCCGGCCGACCGGAGAAAGCCATCGCGGTCGACTGTTGTTCGTCCGACTTCAGCAGGCTTGCCCGCATACGGTAATGAATGCGCTCGAGCCGCCACTGCGCCACGTCGATGGCAAGCCGCCCCGGCCACTGCCCCAGCACGGGCCGCACCGCGCGGGCGATGCGGGCGAGGATCGCGCCGGGACCATCGGCGAGGATGTCATCGTCCAAGGACAGGTAGGTCTCGAAGCATCCGGGTTGCCCCTGGCGTGCACTGCGCCCCGCCAACTGCAGGTCAATCCGCCTCGCCTCGTGGCGCTCGGTCATGAGTACGTGCAGGCCGCCGAGGTCCTCAACGCCGGGACCCAGCTTGATGTCGGTGCCGCGTCCGGCCATGTTCGTTGCGACGGTGATTGCACCCAGCAGGCCGGCGGCCGAAACGGTCTCCGCTTCCGACTGGTCCTGCCGGGCGTTGAGCACGCTGTGCTCAAGTCCGGCCGCAGCGAGCCGGCGACTGGCATCAAGCGAAGCGGCGACGGTGTGTGTTCCGATCAGAACCGGAACACCCTGCTGATGCAGTTCTCCCACCCGCGCGACGACGGCACGCCACTTGTCATCGACCGTGGCGAATACCCTGGGGCTTCTCACAGTGCGCCGAACCCGGCGATGCGTGGGAATGGCGACAACGTCGGTACCATAGATCGCCTTCAGTTCGGTGGCGACCGGAGCGGCGGTGCCCGTCATCCCCGACAGGAGCAAATAGCGCCTGAAGAAGCGCTGGTAGGTCATCCGCGCGATCGTGGTGCGCGCCGGCGAAGGCTGGCAACCCTCCTTGACTTCGATCAACTGGTGCAGGCCGTCGCTCCACGAGCGATCCGGCATGGCGCGACCCGTGTGCTCGTCGATGATCACCACCTTTCCGTCGCGGACCATGTATTGCTGGTCGCGATGGAACAGCAGCAGGGCGGTGAGCGCCTGACGCATCAGTTCCTCACGTCGGACCACACCGCGCCAACCCTGCCCCCGCCCCTCGGCGAACGCGGCGACGGCGTCCCGGCCGGACGGGGTCAGCACGATGCGCTTCTGCGAGGCAACGACTTCGTAGTGGTCGCCGGAGCGGAGCGATGCCGCAAAGCCCAGCGCATCGTCTGCCGTGCCCGGGTCGACGGGCGAGGGCGTTTGCGCCGAGATGATCAGCGGCGTGCGCGCCTCGTCGATGAGAACGCTGTCCGCCTCGTCCACGAGGGCACAATGAAGACCACGCAGGCGCAGCTCCGGTAGTCGCGAGCCTCCCTCCCGCAGGGCTTCGAACTTGAGCGCCGCGGTACTGTCCCTCGCCCCCAGCACGATCCGGTCACGCAGGTAGTCGAAGGTCAGTTCCTTGTTGGTGCAATAGACAATGTCGGCCGCATAGGCGGCCCGACGATCCGCGAAAGACTGGCCGGTGACCACGATGCCGACGGTGAGGCCCAGGGCCTCGTAGACGGGGCGACCATACTCCGCGTCGCGCCGCGCGAGATAGTCGTTGACGGTGACCACGTGAACCGCCCGACCGGACAGTCCCATGCAACCTGCCGCGAGCACCGCCGTGAGGGTCTTGCCCTCGCCCGTCGCCATCTGCGCGATGAAACCGGACAGCATCGCATGGGCACCCAGGACCTGAACGTCGTAGGCCCGCTGTCCGATCCGGCGCGACGCCGTCTCGCGAACGACGGCCAGGGCTGTGGCGAGATCGCCGATCGAGACCCGGCGCTGTCGACGCAACCGCTGCGCGAGCGAACGCGCCTCCGCCAGGAGCCCGTCGTCCGAAGCGGACTTGAGCCCGCCACCCCGCGCATTGACCAGGCGGAGGATGCGCCGCAGCCTCGGCAGGTGGCGCCACCTGAAAGCGGCACCGAACCGCGCGGCGAGACCGGCAACGAGGCGCTCCACGCCTTTCGGCGCGCGGAGCCGGCGTTCCTCATAGGGAACCGGCACCGGCAGCGGTGACCGGGCCCGATCAAGCACCCAACTGCCCCAGCAGGGTCTGTCGGACTGCCCGGATCAGGCGGAACATCAGCGGTTCACTGCCGTGGTCCAGCCGAACCCAGGCGCGCGCCCCATAGAACAACTCCTTCGGCGTGCGGTCGAGCGCGATGTCGAAGACGAACAGGCTCTCGAGCGCGGCCGGCCCGCCGGCACCTCCGCCGAGTGCGATGTCTCCGCCGTCCGAGGTGGACAGCGCCAGGCTGGGCAGGTCCTTCTGGGCGGCCGGAACCGCCCGACCGATGCTGGCCGGAATGCTCAGTTCCGGTGCGAAGGCGAGGCGGACCTCGACGCCGCGGGTTCGGCCCCGAACCAGGTCGACCTCCGACTGCGGGACAACGATCCTGATGACCGGAGTGCGATCGGGTACGACATAACCGAGCAGATCGCCCTGGCGATAGTAACGGCCCAGCAGCGAGCGGGCCTCCGGCAAGACGAAGCGACCAGCGAGCCCTGCCTGGAGCGTCAGGCCGGCGGCGCGCTGGTCGAAGGCGGCAAGTATGGCCTCGGCATGCGCACGACGCTCGAGCAGCACGGCAGCCTGGGTTCGATCGCGGAAACGCATCGCCTCGTACTGCAGATTGAGCTCGTCGACCTGCGACGCGAGAACGGCGCGGCGTTCCGCGATGCCGGGGTCCTCGAACCGAAGGAGAGGAACGCCTGCACCGACGGCCGTGTCGGGCCGGGCCAGGATCTCGACGAGAACGCCGGCGGTGGCGGCGCGGACTTCATCTTCCCCAGGCAGCCACACTACCCCCTGGGCAACGGTTGCGTAAGGCAGGGGGACGAAGCCGACAAAACCGACGATCGTCGCGAGGAACAGGGACGCGACCGTCACCGCCCTGCCCCGGCGATGCTGCAGTCGGGGCGAGGTGATCAGGAAACCGATGCCCTTGAGCATCGGAAACACGAAGGTGCTCGCCAGGCTGAACAGCGCCAGAGCGACGCCGACGAAGAACAGCTTGGTCGCGACGATCAGGGCGATCGCGATGCTCAGGAAGATGCGATAGATGAACGCCAGCACCGCGTAGGAGAACAGCCACTTGCGCTCCGTGCGCACGTTGGCGGGCGACTCCACGGTTTCGACACCGAGCAGGTAGCGCTGCACGAGATACCAGAAGTACTTGTTGGCGCGGCTGCCGAGATTGGGAATCTCGATCAGGTCCATCAGGATGTAGTAGCCATCGAAGCGCAGCAGCGGATTGCCGTTGAAGAACAGTGTCGAGACACTGCCGATCAGCATCACGTTGAAGGCGATGGCGCGCGCCAGGCCGGGCTCGGCGTTGACCCAGAAGATCATCGCCAGCGCCGCCAGCCCGAACTCCACCATGATGCCGGCGCCGCTGACGACCATCCGGCGCGCCTTTGACTGGAAGGCGGTGGCGGAGGTGGCATCGACATAGGGCGCCGGCACGAAGATGAGCAGCATGATGCCCACCTCGTGCACCTGGCCGCCCCACACCTTGGCGGCATAGGCGTGTCCGGCCTCGTGCAGAGCCTTGACGAAGGGGTAGACGGCGACGATGAGCGCCAGGTTGCCGACGCTCAGCAGCCTGTCGGTGGCATCGCCGGTGAGTTCGGACCAGTTCATCGCACCGAGCACCGCCCCGGCGATGACCAGCGCCAGCCAGGCGAGCAGCCCCCAGTAACTGAAGATGGGTCGGACCAGCCCGACGGTGGCGTCGAGGAAACGGTCAGGGTCGAACAGCGGGAAGCGCAGGGCGAGCGGGTTGCGCAGGCGGCTGACGACGGCGTTTCGCGACGCCTTCATGGCCCGGTCGGTAATCTCGCCGAAATCGGGCGGCAGTTCGCTCTGCAGCAGATCACTGGCATGGAGCTGCGAGAGCAACTGGATCATCTCGTCCTGGGTGGGCGGGTCGTCGCCTGCCTTGCGACCCACCATGTCCCATATCTCGTCGAGCGTGCGATGGCCGTCCATCAACGCCAGGGCCAGGTTGGCCGCAGGCGACAGGCGGTGGAAACGACCGGTCTGGTGATCCTGGAGCACGTACCACAGTTGCCCCCGGAAGCGCTGACGGTGGATCTCGGCATGGCCCCGCAGTCGCGGTTTCAGGGCACTGACCCGGTACCAGGACGAACTGAGCAGCGACTGGTTCATCTCGTCACGGGATCCAGCGCCAGAGCGTCAGCCGCAACCAGTCGAGGATCGGGTGCAGCCATATGGCGAGCAGCGACCGCTGTTCGACCGTGACCTTGCCGACGCCGGTCATGCCGGGACGCAGCCGGTCGAGATCGCCCGAGATGGCCGCCTCGACACGAAAGCCATTGCGGCCCTGGACCTGAACGGCAACCGGCGTGATGACCTCGACGGTGATGTCGAAGGGCTGTTCCGGCAGCGAGGTGAAGACCACCTGCCCGGACTGGCCCACCTGCAGCTCGGCGATGTCGCGCTCGTCCACCACCATGACCACCCGGTAGCCGGTGAGCGGCGACAACTCGAACAGGGTCTCGCCGCGCGCAACCGAGGCGCCGATCCGCTGGCTGAGATCGCCGCTGACCAGCAGGCCGTCGAACGGGGCGAGAATGCGCAGTCGGGCCAGTTGTTCGTCGATCAGCCGGAGCTGGGAATCGGCCTGATCGATGCGGCTCTGGATGATGTTCAGATTGGCGGGTTCGCGGGCCGCCAGGGCCCGATCGTACTCGTAGCGGTGCTGCTGCTTCTCGGCCTCCCAGCGCAGGCGCTCGAGATTGAGCTCACGGTCCTCGAGGCTCGCCAACTCGTCGCCTGCCTTGACGAAATCACCGGCCCTCGCCTTCGCCGTCTGAACGTATCCATCGTAGGCCGATACCACGGAGCGGCGTTCGCTGCCCTCGACCTGGGCGTTGGCCGTGACCCTGAACGTGTCGGTCGCAAGACTGAAGAACACCACCAGGGAGATGAAGCCCGCCACGAACAGCTTTCGCCAGACGTGCCCCGGACCGAGCAGGCGCTGGAGCTGGGTGCCAAGCGCATCGCCGGCCTTCACGATCAGCCAGCGGTCGTTGCGACGTTTCTCGTAGAGGATCGGACCGATGGCGGCGATGACAACATCGAGCAATTGCACCAGGTCGGGCTCAAAGGGCTGGCCGGCAGCGCGCTCGAACGTCACGGCACCGACGAAGCGATCGACAACGAGGAGAGGAATGGTCAGCAGATTGCCGCTGCGCTGCGCGTGCGCCAGCCCGGCATGGGCGTGCGTGGCGACAACATCCTCCGGGGCGGACGGAAAACGGATCATCGCCCGCTGATCCACGGATTCATCCATCGCCGCGCCCAGTTGCTGCACCAACTGCATGGAGCGCGAGAAGCTGGCGCTGTGCGAGATGGCGGTCACCCGCGTCGAGCCGAAGCGGACGAAGCCTATGCTCACCCGCGCGCAGTCGAAACGCAGCGCCATTTCTGTCGCAGCGGCGATTCCGGCAGAGCGGAAATCCTCCTTCTCGATGACACTGGCGAGAATCTCGAGGGTCGCCCTTGAGCGATCACGCTCCCGACGCGCCTCGCCCGAGGCGGCGGCACGCAGGTGATCGCGCAGCCAGGCGAGGCCCCACTGCATCTGCCGCACCTGGCGGGCCGCAGTCTCCCGGTCATCGGCGCGCGGATCGACGGCGACGCCGACGATGGACACCGCGACGAGCTTGTCATCGATTTCCACCGGCTGGCCAATCAGCCGATGCGCCCCGCCGTAGCCGCCCCTGAGGATCGTACGCGACTGCGCGATCACGAGACCCGCCAGCTCGGCCAGATGCCTTGGCACCTCGCCCCCCCTGGCCGGCCATCCGGCGACCAGCGACGGCTTCCCCTGATCGACGAGGAAAAGCGTTGCCGAGTTCGCACCGGGCACCGAAAGCACCTGGAGACGCACGAACGCAGAAGCGAAAGCGGCGGTGTCGGAAGCGCCGAGCAGCTTCTGCCAAAGCGCCGGCTCCAGAACCTCGGGCTCGCCCGAAGACCCGGTTGTTGCGCCCGGCAGGGGGGTATCGAAAGCGGAGCCGTCGTCGTCCTGCGCGGCCAAGACCCGCTACTCCACCTCGAGCGCCCCGTAACGCCGCTCGTGTTCGCGCAATACCCCGGCCAGAACCGACATCAGACGCTTTGCGGCAATCGGAGTGAGGATGACGCGGCTGCTGAGATCCACCGTCACCTGCTGGCCGGACTGCGGATTCCAGGTGCGGTTGGTTCCGAAGAAGAGGTCGACCTGCTCGCGCGTGCCCTGCACATTGACGACGTTGGCGAACTGCGTCGTCATCTTGTCCTCGACCCAGTTGATGGACCGGGCATCGCCGTTCTCCGGCGGTGGCGCGGCGGCCGGGGACGCTGCTGACTGGCTGGACATGTCTCACGCACTCCTCAAACCGACGCCGCCCCTTGCCGGCCCGGCGCCATACACTACCACAGAACGGCCGGCGAACAGCAGGTGCGCGGCCCCACTCCCTCAGAGCGGCCGGTAGTGGAGCCCCATCCGGGCGGCCAGCACACCGGGGGTCAACTCGATCTGATCGCTTTGCAGGTTGGTCGTCACCAGAGCATCCATGGCCTGGGTGTACGTGCCTTCGAGGCTCACCGTGAGGTTCTCGGCGATCGCCGTTTCGATGCCGCCGCCAAACTGCACGCCCGGCAGCCATTCGCCGTCGCCCCCGTCCAAGGCAAAGAAGTCCGGGCTGGCATGGGTAAGCAGCGCGGCAAGGCCCGCCTTGCCATAGATCAGCGTCGATTCATCGACCAGATAGCCGACGCGGCCAGTGAGCGCGATGATGGCGGTGACGCTGCCGAACTCGGTCGTTGCGTCGGTGAACGGGGAATCCTGATCCGGATCGTAGAAGACCAGCGAGGTGAACTCGGCCGAACCGGCGACACCCACGACGAAGTCATCATCGAGGCGATAGTCGTAACCGAGGCTGGCGCCAAGGCTGGGGCTCTCGGCCCACCAGGGGCCATCGGTCGCTCCCGGCGTGTCGGTGAAACGCTCCATCTCACCGGCCCCGTAGCCCAGGGCCACCGAGAGGGTAACGCCGGTCCAGTCGACGACCGGGCGAGGTGCATCGACAGCGCTGCCGCCCGAATTGTCGAAGTGATAACTCAGACCGGCCGTGACGGTGAAGTGGCGCGGGTCGAAAGCCTCGAGATCGGCATCGGTGAAGGTCTGGAACGGATGGAAATAGCGCGCATCGACGCGCACGGACAGGTTGTCGGAGACGAACGTTTCCGCACCGACCCCAAGCTGAGCACCTAGGACCGTGGCATCGTCGGTCTCGTCAAAGCCCACCGGGACGGTGAGCGACTGTCCGGCTAGACCCAGGGTGCCGAAGACCAGCGAGTTCGGGGTTAGCAGATAGCCGAGGCGCCCCGAGACACCGAAACCGAAATCGGCGCTGGCGATCTCGCCGCCGATGCCGTCGATGAATGGATCGAATGTCGCCATGATGCTGTCGAAGCTGAGTTCGGCGCCGCCGACGATCCGCGGGGCCACCAGCGTGTCGCCGCCCCCATAGATGCCGAAGGTCCCGGTCGTCCTTGAAAAGTCGTAGACTTGGGGTGGAATGTCCGTGGTTCGCTCGTAGGTCAGGCCATTAGCGGCGATGCCGACGCGGGCGCCGACATAGTACCCTTCCCAGTTCGGGGACTGTGCCGATGCGCCCGTCACCGACGCCGCGAACACCGCCGCGCCGAGTGCGAACAGCCTGCCGAGTCTCACTTGGTACATCCTCGCCCCCGCAATATGCCCAATCCTACCTAGCGGAGGACTGCCGATCGGTCAAACCACTTGACCTTTTCCCACCGCTCGCCCGTCGCTCGTGGCCGACAGGCAACAGACGCAATGCGCCTGGCGGCCCGTCGCGGGACGGGCCGCCTCGGCCACCCGCTAGATCGGCCCGAGCGTGCCGGTCTCTTCATCGAAGCCCCACATCTCGCCGTACTCGTCCGGCCCGGGGCCGGAGCCGCCGAGGCCGCCAGCGCCCCCGAACGACCCGGCAGCCTGCTCGATGAGGGCGAACAGCGCCGTGCGGGCATTGGACGGCGGCAGTGTGTCGACCGGCACGAATTCGCCCGTCGGCACGTCGTAGGCCCAGTGGTCGAGATCGTCGCGCTCCGCCAGCGGGTCGTCGTCATTGGCCTCGACCACGATGGTGCCGTTGCGCACCCCGGTGATCAGGTCGGCGGGCAATGGCCGAGCCGAATGGTAGCCGGCAATCACCTCGCGTTCCCCCAGGTCGATCGGACTGAAGATGATCGAGTCGGGCGGCGGCGCGGTGACGAACGGGAACGGCTGACGAGGCACCACCGGTGTGGCGCCGGCGAGGGTCTTCTGCTGGCTCATCGCTCCGGTGACGACGATGGCGTTCTTGCCGAACAGCACTCCCTTGAGGGCAGCCGCACCGGTATCGCGCCCCAGGTCCTGCATCATCGGCACGACCCAGTTGCGCCCCAGCATCGCGCTGTTCGAGCTCGCATCGAGGGTCTGGCGCACCAGATCCTTGCCACCGCCCTTTTCGGCCGTGTCGCGGGTGCGGTCGTAGCCGAAGGTATTGGTGCCAGTGCCGCCATTCACACGATCGTAGCCGTTGCCGCCGGAAATCTGATCGTCGCCGCCGGCACCACTGAGATAGTCGTCACCGAGCAGACCGAACATCACGTCGTTGCCGCCCTCGCCGAACATCTGATCGGCGTTGATATTGTAGATCGGCCTGAGGTTGACGTCGGTATTGCTGGCGCGCTGCAGTTTGCCCATCGCACCGTAATAGTGGATGTAGCGCAGCGTCGCCGCCTGGCTCGCCCCGGTTTCACCGACGGGCAGGACCCGCATCGCCGTCATCAGGCCGGCAGACCCGGTGGTGTTGACGATCGGCATCAGGTACGCGGCGTCGCCGTACATCAGGTCCCCGCCCTCGCCGCCGTGAATCTCGTCGGCATAGAGGGAGATGTAGTCCATCGCAGGCTTCTTGGACTGTCGCGCGTCCTTGGTGTCTAGCAGCCACGGGTTGGACGAACCGTAGCTCGACCAATCCACCTTCTTGGCCTTGGTGACATCGGTCTGCACGCCGAAGGCGTTGGCGAGTGCCACGGAAGCATTGAGGTTGCCGACAAACAGAGCGTCGATGGTCTTCAGGAAGGCGTCCTGCTGCTTGTCCGCCACCGACTTGGCCTGCTTCGAGGTGAAGCCCGCGAGCAGGATCGGCTGCTGGATGATGGCGAGGTCGCCGACCATTATGTCGTCGCCGTCATTGCCCTCGATCAGGTCGTTGCCGACCTGCAGGCCATAGCCGAGCTGGTTGCCGAACAGCCAGGCCGCGCCGGTGTTGGCGTTGAGATCGAGACGGTGGCTCGCCTTGACGTGCGCAGCGAGCGCGGCAGTCAGCGTCTTGTCCTGTGCCAGTAGGGCGGTGTCGATGGCCTTGCGCTGGGCGGTCGTCTGCACCGCGTGCGGTGCCGGGGCGGTCATCATGGTGGCGGAGAGCACCACGACGCCGTTGTCGCCGATCACCAGGTCGTTGTTGGCGCCGCCGCGCATGGTGTCGTTGCCGATCACCAGGCGATAGTTCGGCCCGGTCAGTACCGCCGTCTTGGGATTGTAGGTCTTGCCGGTGTTGCCGTTGGTCGAATTGTAGGCGTTGATCACCTGCACCCCTGCCGCATGGCTCATGTAGGAGAGGTCGGTGAGGGCGGTCTGCAGGGCGAACATCGTTGCATTCATGCCCAGCGCCGCGGACTGATCATCTGCCCCCTCGAGCAGCAGGTAGCTCGAGGGCACGATGATCGTACCGCTGTCGCCGAACATGGTGTCGTCGCCTGCATCGCCGTCGATGGTGTCGTTGCCGAGCGAGACGATGACATTGCTGCCACCCTGCAAGGCATTGGCGGCAAAGGCCAGGGACGACAGGTTGACCATCAGGTCGCGCATGGTGATCGACAGTCCCGACAGGTTCTCGTCGATGACGGCATGTCCGGTGCCCTGCTCCGGCAGGATGCGGCCATCATCGCCGAAGATCGTGTCGTTGCCTTCGCCACCAGCGATGGTGTCGTCGCCGTACAGGTCGCCGGCTCGGGTGACGTCGCCCTGGACGGCGGCGAGAACCCGCAGAGAGCCGCCGGCTCTGAGGGCGATGCCGTCGCGCTGCGCCATGTCTCCAGCGAAGCCGGCGGCAAACGGATGCAGCTCGAGTTGCGGGAGATATGGGGTCAGTTCAGTCGGCAACAGGTTGACGGCCGGTACAACCAACTGCCCGTAGACCGGCAGGCTGATGCCGAGCCCGTCGACGGCCGAGATCAGCCGGTAGGCATTGACGATGCCCGGCAGGTCGGTGGCGAAGGCGCTGGTGTTGCTGGCGCGATCACCGAAGATGGTGTCGTTGCCGGTCCCACCCCGCAAAGTGTCGTCACCGCGCTGGCCGAAGATGACGTCGTCCTCGGTGCCGCCGTCGATGGTATCGTCGTAGGCGTCCTCGAGCACGATGCCGACTGCCCTCGTGTCCCAGGCGCCGGCACCGACGGTCACATTGGCGCCACCGCTGGTGAGGGCCCCGCCGACGAGCAGCGCATCGTAGCCCAGCAACTGCTGGGCGAGGCCGGTGCCGCTGACCGCGAGATTGGAGTTGAGGCTGATCAGCCCACCGATGCTGGCCACCTCCTCGAGGACGACGTCGCGATGCCACGTCTGGTTCGAATTGAGGATGGCGGCTCCAACCCCGTTCATGGCGCGAACGATCTGCCCTTCGTCTCCGAGCAGGATGTCCGTCCCGGCGCCGCCTTCCATGGTGTCGCTACCGAGTCCGCCGATCACCTCGTCGGCATCGGCATCGCCGTAAAGCCTGTCGTCCCCGCGCTGGCCGAAGATGCGGTCCTCGCCGGCACCGCCGTGCACCTCGTCGTCGCCGCCGACGAAATCGGCATGGTCGAAGAGAACGACATCGCGGATCAGTGCCGCCGGGCGGTTCGGAACCACCGGGTTGAGCTTGTAGACGAAGTTCTTCCAATCGGTGCCATCGACAATCGTCCTGCCGATGATGCCGTTGTCGCCGATGATGACGTCTTCGCCATCATCACCGAAGATCGTGTCGTCGCCGTCGGCTCCGCCGAGGATGTTGTGGCCGCCGGTGAGATCGTCGTCGCCAGCGCCACCCTCGATAGTGTCGTTTCCGACCTGACCGAAGATGATGTCATTGCCATCATTGCCGTAGAGCTTGTCGTCACCGCCGCCCTGGTCGCCGGCAGTATAGATGCCGACGATCAGCTGGTCTGCCGGCAGCGTGACATCGAAGAGCGCATGGTCGCCGAAGATGCGATCGTCATGCGCGCCGCCGGAGAGATCGTCTGCTCCGGTGCCGCCGATCAGGATGTCGTTGCCCGCGCCGGATGACACCGTGTCGTTACCGCCGTCGAGCGGCGAGATGACAAAGGCCTTGAGCAGGGTCGGCACCGTCCCTTGGGGCGGCTCGGAGAAATAGAGAACCGCGTTGTCGCCGAAGACGATATCGCTGCCGGTACCGGTGGTGACGTCGTCGCCATCGGCGCCGCCGACGACGATCTGGTCGCCGTTACCGGTCAGGATGGTGTCCGCCCCACCCACTGCCGTATCTATAGCGTAGGCGAGCCTGGCATAGCCGTTGAGGAACTCGGCATACCCGCTGTCGCCGAATACTACCGAGCGGCCATTGCCGGTCGTGATGTCGTCGCCGGCCGCGCCGCCGAAGATCACGTTGTTGCCGTTACCGGACACGATGGTGTCCGCGCCGCCGATGGCCGTCGCGATGGCGTAGGCCACGGTGACCTCTTCGCCGTCGAACTCTGCATGGCCGCTGTCGCCGAAGATGACGCTGTTGCCGTCGGCGTTGCCGATGTCATCGCCCATGGCGCCGCCGAAGATGATGGCATTGCCATTGCCGGCGCGGATCTTGTCGACGCCGCCCTGGTCCGGATCGATGGAGAAGGCGATCGTGGCGAGATTGTCCGAGAAGGCGGCAAAGCCAGAGTCGCCGAAGATGACGCTGTTACCGACCTGGATGGCGATGTCGTCGCCGGCACCGCCACCCATGATCGTGTTGAAGCCCGAGCCGGCGCGGATGGTGTCGATACCGTCGAACTCGGTCCAGGCGCTCACCAGCGCGACCAGATCGCCACCCTCGAAATTGGTAACGCCGTTGTCACCGATGATGACGTTGTTGCCATCTCCGGCGGTCAGCCTGTCGCTGCCCGAGCCGCCGAGCAGGATGTGATCGCCATCGACGATGACGATCTCGTCGTCGCCATAGTCGGCCTCGGCCATTGTCTGGACGATCTGCCGCACGCCATCGCTGGTGTAGAGCGCAAGGCCGTTGTCACCGAGGATAACGCTGGTGCCGGTGCCGGCGGTGATGCTGTCGCCACCATAGCCGCCGAAGACGATGTTCTTCCCGGCTCCGGCGCGAATGGTGTCCCTGGCTCCCTTGTTGGTTGCCGTGGATTCCACCCGGATGACGATGCCGGCGGCGAAGAAGGCCGCGCCGTTGTCGCCCAGCAGCGTGTCAGCCTCGTCACCGGACGTGATGTCGTCCTCGCCGGAGCCGCCGATGACGATATTGCGGCCGGCGCTGGTGGTGATGGTGTCCTTGCCGCCATTGTCGACAAAGGTGCTGATGATCACCTCGACGCGCGCCTCGTCATCGAACATGACCAGGCCGTTGTCGCCGAGCACGACATCGCCGGCATTGCCCGGGTCGACACCGGGATCCCCGGCGACGACGTCGAGAATGTCGTCGTCGCTGCCGCCGACGACGATGTTGCGCAGGTTGCCCAGGACCGGCGCGCCGATGAAGGTGGTGATGTGGTCCTTGCCACCAAAGCCCGGATCGATGCTCTCGATCTGGGTTGGCTTGCCGTCCTCGAAGTCGGCAACGCCGTTGTCGCCGAACAGGATGTCCTGACCACCGAGGCCCTTGATGGTGTCTGCGCCGGTACCGCCGAAGACGATATTGCGGCCTTCCTTGGCGTCGATCTCGTCATCGCCGCCCACCGAGGTATTGGTGGTCTTGACCTGGACGACCTCGCGGAAGGTCATCATGTCGAGGACGCCTTCCAGCATATCCTCCTGGCTGATGATGCCGTGGTCGCCGATGATGACGTCGATGTTGGCGCCGCCGGTGATGGTGTCGGCGCCCGCTGTGTCGGCGTCGTCGTCGATGATCACCGTACGCAGCAGGTAGTCGACGTCGAAGGCGCTGTCGCCGATGATCCAGTTGGTGCCGACACCGCCGGTGATGAGATCGTCACCGGTGCCGCCGGCCATGAAGCTGGTCGACTGTCCGCCGAGAAGGTCATCGACGCCGGCACCGCCGTCGACGACGACGATGCCCTTCGCTCCGGACGCATCCAGCACATCGTTGCCGTAGATGTCGAAGCGGTAGGCCGACCCATCGGGCGTCAGGGGCACCGAGTTGTAGCGCAGGCCGTTCGCCGACGTATCGCCGAACAGGACCACCGGGCCGAGGCTGTCGAGTACTGTCAGACGGTCCCCGACAATGCCGCCCGCGTCAATCTCGGGCCCGCTCAGTGCGCGGTTGCCGCCGCCATGCACCACGGTGAGGGTGGTGGCCAGGGTGCCGTCGATCTCGAAGGTATCGTTGCCCTCGCCCAGCAGGACCTCGACGACGCCGAAGTTGGTGTAGGTGATGCCGCGGTCGAAGTCCTTGAAGACGTTGTTGCCCAGGTTCGCGGTCAACTGTCCGCCCGGCATGTTGAGGCCGGTAATGCGGGTTTCGGTCAGCAGCCCGGTGGTGTCGGCCTGCACCGTGTCGGAGAACACGTTGAGCCGGTCGAGGTCGTCTTCTGCATCCGTGTCGACGTCGCGGATCACTGCAGGGTTGAGTTCGCCCGGCAGGACTACCGCACGCGTGATCGAGCGATCGCTCGGACCCACACCACCTTCGACAAAAAGCGGTCCCTGGATGGAAACGAGATCGTGCGGCTGCTGCGAGAACACGCGCTGGTTCTGGGTCGAATTCGACCCGGTCGCGTCATACTCCAGCGTCACGGTGACCGGCGTCGACCAGTTGGCACTGGTGAAGACGACGTAGAAACCGCTGGCGTCCTGAAGCACGCTGCCGCCGACGACTGGCTTGGCCTTGCCATCGACGACGATGTTGACCCTGACGTCCGCCGTCGGCAATGCCGTCAGCACCATCTGGTAGGTGTCGGTCTGGCCTGCCTGGGAGACGCTGGTGAAGCCGTCGCTCTCGATGATTTCCACACCGGGCGTGGCGGCGTCGATGACTTCGACCTGCACGAGTTCGCTGTCCACCGCAGAGTATAGTCCACCCGTCGACGACACGTCATGCAGGATCGGAGAGACGTAGCGGTTGGCGATGCCATCATTGACCGATGACACTTGCACGGTCTGCGCGTCGTCCCACTTGAAGACCCCTGCCCCCGCGACTGCGCCGAACTTCAGTTCCGTCGTCGAAAGCGTCAGCCCCGTCCCGGGCTGCAGGGTGACCGTGACGGTCTCGCCGGGCGCCGGAGCACGACTCAGAGAGACTTCGTAGCTGTCGGACGCGCCGTTCTCGAAGACCTGCGTGTTGCCCGCGCTCTCCGTGATGACCACGGCCGGCTTGTCGTCGTCACCGACGGTAACCAGTACGTTACCGATATCGAAGCCCTGGTAGGCCGGATCGGTGGTCACGACGGAGTGGGATACGGCAACAACGGCCTTCCCCTCCTCGCCACTGTCCGACTCTGCCTTCACGAAGATCGTCTGGCCGGCAGCGTAGTTCGCCTGCGTGAACTCAACCGTCACCGCGGCGGCAAAGTTGACCCCGTCGAGGGAGACGAGAACCGTCTTGCCCGGGCCGCCCGGGCGCGACCGCGTGAGGGTCGAGGCCTGCGCGGCAGACACCGTGACGAAGGCCGAGGCGCCTACCGCCGGAGCATCCGGCAGGGTCAGCTTGTAGCTGTCGATCGACAGCGGGTCGTCTTCCTGCACCGACAATCCGTCGCCGGTGTCCAGAGAGGCACCGGTCGTGGCGCCCGTGGCGGTCAAGTCGAGCCCCCTGACGAACATGCCATTGTAGCGCAGATCGCCGCTCTGAACGGTGTGGCTGATCGCGCCCTGGCTGCCGTCATTGTCGGCAACCACCGTCTTGGTCACATCGCCGGCAATGTTGAAGGTGTCAGAACCCAGCCCGCCGATGATGGTGGTCACGACGTCGGCGGCGGTGGACAACACGTAGAACGTGTCGTCGCCCTCGAGACCGTCCACCTCCATCGCCTCGGCGTTGGACATGCGGACCGTCAGGCCGGCGCCATATACGCCGTCCTTGGTGACTACGAACACATCGGCGAACTCGGTGCCCAGAACGACGATCTTGTCGAAGCCGGCACCGCCATCGATGTCGACGGGAGCGTTGACGTTGTACTGGATCAGGTCGTCGCCGCCACCGCCATTCAGCTTGACCTTGGTGCCGTCGCCGAGGGCGAACGCCCGGATGACGAATTCGTCATTGTCGTCCTCGCCCTCGAGACGCAGGTCGGCATGGTTGGAGTAGACGACGAAGCGGTCTTCGCCCGAACCGCCGTAGAGCACCGCCGGCAGGCTGATGCCCAGCGACAGGAAGCCGAACGACACCGGGATGGTTTCGAAGCGGTCGGCAACCGACTCGATGGCGAAGACGCCCTCGGTCGCGGCATCGCGCGAGGTCGCGAACAGCTGGCCAACCTGGAAGAAGTCATCTCCCTGGCCACCGTCGACCGTCATGATCGCCGAGTTGTCGTCGAAGTAGAAGCTGTCGTCGCCGCCGAGGCCTTCGACGATGACGCGGCCATTGACCGCGGAGGTATAGTTGATGCGTTCGAACGCGTCGAGATAGCCGCCTGCGCCATCCTCACGCAGATTGGCGATCATTCCGCTGCGCATCAGGAAGGTGTCGGCGAGCGCCGTGCCCTCGACGGTGAGGACATCGAGCGCGTCGAGGCTGCTGCCGGTATCGACGACGTTGATGACGTAGTCGGACGTTGCGCCCTCGATGTTGATGATGGTGTGGTCGCTGCCGTCCTGGCCATCAATGGTCAGTTCGTCACGCAGTTCCCTGCCCTGCCCGTCCTTGGCAAAGCCCGCGACAATGACGCCCTGATAGGTGTTCATCGTGGGCAGCTTGTCGACGGTCACGACGTCGTCGCCGCCTCCACCATTGACAAAGGTATTGCCCTGTAGCGCGACCACATCGATCAGCACCGTATCGGCCTGGCCGCCGCCATTCAGCGTTATGACCGGGGCGTGGAG
This sequence comes from Devosia sp., assembly GCA_041916695.1. GTDB lineage: Bacteria > Pseudomonadota > Alphaproteobacteria > Rhizobiales > Devosiaceae > Devosia_A. The sequence goes on from JAYRZA010000013.1 coordinate 39,162, forward strand.
GGTGCCGAGGAGCTCGGCATTTCCGCCCAACGCATCGGGATCGAGTACCGCAGTCGCCTGGTAGTCGATTGCCATCAGGATACTCACGTCGGAGTCGATGACCGCACCGTGCTCGATCAAAAGGTCGTCGCCGGCAAGCAGGCGAATCTGCCCGGTGGCCTCGAGGGTAACGCCCGACAGCACGGTGATATCGTCCGGCAGGTCGTCGTCACCCAAGCCACTCAGTTCGTTGTCGTCTTCGGCCCAGAACTCCAGGTCGCCTGCATGGGCGATGCTGCTTTCCTTGATCAGGATGGGGCTGGAGGCCATGACGGACACTTTTCCGCCGGCGCTGACGCCCGACGACGAAGCACGCACGTCGCCGACGATCAGTCCGCCCAGATTGAGAATGTAAGTGTTCCCCGCCTGTGCGGTCGCCTCCAGGTTGCCGACCTCGGTCGTGACCCGACGAGAACTCGTGCCGACGTTCTGCGACGCCGACAGGTAGGTCATGCGCGAGACGATGTTGCGCTGGTCTGCCTCGTTGAGGGCGCGGGCATTCAGGATGCTGCCGCTGAGCGCAACGAGGAAGGCCTGCGGGCGGAAATCGTTGGCACCATCCACAGTCGGCGTCCCGACCTGGTCGAGGTTGAGATCGCCGACGGTCTCGACGAGGAAGATGCTCTCGATGTCGGTGAAGGCCCGGACCTTGCCATCTCCGGAGGCCGACGAGTTGACTTCCAGTTCGTTGTTGGACCGCCCGATCGCCGTCTTGGCGTAGAGGCTGATGCTGCGTCCGATGATGTCGGCGCCGGCCTGCGGGGGCACCGGATCCCCTGGATTGACCACCCCGACATATTCGGCGTCGAGGAGGGAGCCGAGTATCGCCTCGAGGTAGACATCCCCAGCAGTAGAGGCGACGCGGCGGACATACATGTCCCCTTCGGTCTCCCTGAGAGCGACATCGCCGCCGGCATTGGCAACAATGGTGCCCAGAGTGGATGGATCGGTGGGGTCGTTCGAGTAGGTACCGGTAACGTTGATCTCGAGCAGATCGGTTGCGGACCCGATGGACCCACCAGCGCTGAGGGAGATGAAGTTGGCGCGGATCTTTTCGGAGTCGGTGCCGAGAGCATCGAGTATCGAGCCTAGGGTCGCATCCAGGAAGACGTCGCCGGAGCGCGAGTAGATCGAGTCGACGAGCAGATCGCTGCTCGGCGCGGTCAGTCGAATGTCGTCGGTGGCCCGGGCCACTAGGCTGCCGCCAGCGAACATGGACAGGGTGATGGCCCTGTTCTCGCCGATGCCCGCATCGCCGGCCTCAAGCACAATGTCAGAGCCCGTGATGTTGATGCCGTTCCCGGCCAGACCGTTGACGAGTGCGCCCTTTGCCTTGAGGCGCACGGCTTCGCCGCTGCCGGCGGCGATGGTTCCGAGTTGCATACCCCCAGTGGTGCCGAGATAGATCGACCCGCCGGCCGTCGCGTCGATCAGTCCCGCCGTTACGACATCGACGTCGTCACGGCGGCTGACGATGATCTTGGTGATTGTGACGCCGACCGCCGTTGGGTCGAGCTCGACATTGGCCACGTCGACGACGCGGTTGAACTCGGTGGCAAAAGTCTGTCCGTCGATGAGATGCACGGTATCGCCCGAAACGGAAGCGACTGTGAAGTAGCGCCCCTCCTCGGTCTTGTTGGTCGTCGCGCCGGCAATGTAGATGATGTCACCATCACCAAAGCCCGCCCAGCCCCCGGTCGTGGTGATGACGCCGTGGTTCCCGACATTGGTGAACGTCGCGACGATCCCCTGCCTCAGGACGCTCGCGTAGACGATGTCCTGGCGCTCCGCCGCTGCGATCGCGACGCGCTCGTCGTCCGTCAGGTTGGGCACGGTCTGGCCGTTACCCAGGTCGATGATCAGTTCCCGATCAACCTTGCCGATATTGGCGGATGTAATCAGCTCAATCGATGACGCATTGATGTTGCTGGCTTCGATGACCGTCTCCGTCGAGGTCACCGGCTTCATGACGCCCGAACCGAAGGCGAAAAGCAGTTCCTGTTCCGTCCAGACCTTGATCGAAGACGTCAGCTCGGAGGCAACGCTGCCGATCGCGAACAGATACTTCATCTGCGTCGGCGAGCTGTTGACGGCGTTCGCAGGAATCGTCCGATCGTAGTGTATGGCGCTTTCGTTCAGGCGTCCGAACATGAGTTCGAGATCGTCAGCATTCCGGGCGTCGATGTTGGCGGCGACATACGCGGCCACTAACAGGTCGAGGTCGTTCACCAATGGGGTAGCGGCCTGACTGTTGGCGGCCAGCGCATCGGCGACGACCTCAGCCTCGACCTCGGCCATTTCAGCGTCCGACAGTGGGTGGCCGAGCAAGGTCTCCTGCGCGATGACGGCGGCGTCCAGGTTCGCCGCCAGATAGTCCGCGACAAACAGGTCGAGCTCGTTGCGCAGGGGCGTGGCAAGCAAGGCATTGGCGGCCAGCGCGTCGGCAGTGAGAAGTTGCGTGAGGGCCTCGATTTCGAACTGGCTCATGACCACCGGCTGTGCGGTCCGGTATGCCCAGTACTGGGCGTAAGCCACGTCGATGTTCAGGCGCTGCACCTCGCCGTAGCCGGCGTAGTCCGCCGCGAGGTCGAGGTACTGCGCCGTCCGGGACGCCTCCAGTGCCGCGATCGCGTCTGCCGCAGCCTGACCACCACCGTAGAATGCCGTGTAGTAGGCGACCTCCTGGGCCGTCAGGTGCACCGAGGTGCCGTCGAACTGGTTCTTCAGCGTCCAGTAGGTCTGGTACTCTTGGCGCTTCCAGTTCTCATAGCCGGTGAGGGTGTCGGCAATCTTTTGCTGAGCGCCCGATCCGTCGGTCAGCTGCAGGTCGCTCCACAGGCCGGCCAGCAGCTCCTCGCGGACGCGGAGGTCCTTTTGCACGGTGAAGTCGGCATCGACCAGCGATCCGGCATCCACCTTGAGATAGACGTCGCCCAGTGTGGTGGCGAAGACCAGTCGCATGTCCCCGGCGGTTTCGCGCACCGAGATGTCGCGGACCGCAAGGAGGCTCACGCGGTGCTCAGGCAGCACCCCGGAATTGATCAGCAGCGGGCGGGCTGCGCCCTGGCCAATACCACCCAAGGCGCCATTGGGGAGTGATGTCGAGCGATCTGCGGCCAGATCAATCGAGTTGCCGGTCACGAGACCGGTCGCGAACACGCCAGGCGACGTTTCGGCCGCCAGGATACCCGACTGGGCGACCAGGACCACGTTGCCCCGCGCGGCCGCAACCGTTCCGATCTGCATGTCGCCGGAGATTTCGCGGAGGTAGACGCCGCCATTGCTGGACGACGCGGACACCACTGCGAAGGTCGGCGCGATCGACCCGGCACCCCTGAAGTCGGCAGGATAGAAATCAACTAGGTCGATGCGGAGCGGCAGAATATCCTGCAGAGTTCCCCAAGTCGTGGCTGCGCCGATCACGCCATCGCTGCCGATGTCGTCCCTGGCGGCGAGCTCGATGCGAACGCCCTGCACCACAGAGGTCGCGTTGGTCGACTTGATCTCCGAGTTGGAGCTGATCTTGGTCAGGCCGGTGTCGTTGAGTATCCCGCCCTTGACGAGAACATCGCCGGCTCCGCGAGAATCGATCTCGACCCTGGCCTCGTCGTAGCCAGTGAACTTGATCGCCACAGGCCGATCGGCCTCGATGGTGTGCGTGCCGTTTTCCTGGGTCTTCTCGACGACCTTGACTTCCTTCCGGTAGTCCTTGGTGCCGTACCAGTGGCTGACAGTCGGCAGGTCGCGGGTGTAGGTCCGTGGCGTGGCCAGGGCGTAGTCCCACGACAAGTAGGTGTGCGCCGGATCGGTAGAATTGGCAACGTCGCTGGCATCCCGATAGTAGTAGATGCTGTTGTCGATCAGCGTCGGCTGGCCGATGACCTCGACGATCGGGCCCTTCGTGATCGGCCCCGGATCGGCGGCAAAGGCGTCGATGCCCAGCCACTTGGACGTGGTATGCACGGTCGTGGTGATGGTCTGCGTGATCTGGCCGACGGTGTAGCCATAGCGCCAGCCTTCCTGCGGCTGGTAGCTGAAGACCTCGTTGAAGGCCGCTGCCCCGTTGAACGTCGGGGGATTGGTGATCATGCTGCCGGCAACCAGCACATAGTCCTTCGAGAACGGGCGGTTGCCGACTGCCGCCGGCTCGGTTGACGGAGTGGTGACCAGTTCCCACGAGGAGGTCCGGACCGTGACGGTGCCGTCCGGATTGGTCTGGTACCAGGTTTGGACGTAGCCGCCGTTGGTTCCCTTGGCCGTGTCGTTGAGGATGATCGTTCCGGCGCCACGGTCGGTGACGTCGATCCTTTCGATCAGCACATCCCAATCGGAGCGGTTTACCACCGTGACGTGAACATACCCGCCCAGTGCCTCGATGGAACCATTGCCCGTATTGAGCAGCTTGCCGGTGATCGTGATCGACCCGCCGGGAACCCGGAACTCCTCGATGACGATGCGCTTTTCCTTGGCGTCCCAGAAGGCGTTGAACGAGTCGGTCGAGGCGGTGGTCAGCAGATAGCGCTTGAGGGCGTGAGGCTTGCTCTCGATGGTGTTGATTTCATTGATCGTCGCGGCACCGATATCGAGCACGTAGTCCTTGCGCCCGCTGGTCAGGGCACCATTGAGGTTCACGTATTCCGCGTTGATCGAAATGCGGTTCGCGCTCAGACCGGGCTTCGGGGCATCATCGAGCAGGTCGGTCACGGCCTGCGCCGAGGTGACGTCGCCGACACCGCCGGAAGTCGAGATGCTCCTCCAGTCGGAGAACGGGCTGCCGCCCGACTCGTAGATGCTGCCGGGGGGCAGGTCGATGACGACAAAACCCTTCGTGAGAACTTCCAGCGACGCGCTGGAGATCTCGGCGTTGATGGTGATGTCGCCCGATCCCAGCCTTGCGTCGATCAGCACGTCCGCCGTAATCGCATCGATCTCGCCCGAGACCACGATGCCCGGCCACGGATCCTCGACATCCTGTCGGATCCAGGTGTTCTTGATGTCGATCCTAGCGGCGACCGCGGTACCGGTCGTCGGCGTGATTGTCAGGTTGGTGAACCCTGCGACATAGAGGTGCTCGATGGCGCCGAAGTCGTCGACGTAGTCGTTCTTGGCCTCGACATTGTCGGCGTTGGCGGCAACCACGGCGGCATTCGCCTCGGCCGAGGTGTCGGCTTTCGACACCTCGTTCTGGAACCCGTTGAAGAACACCCCGCCGTTGTTTGCCGGGATGGTGATTCCGCGAACCTCGAGGAACGCCTTGGTCTGGTTGTCGATGGTAACCGTGACGTTGCCCGGCGCATCGAGAGTCCCGGTGCCCTCCAGCACATCGGCGTGGACATAGATGTAGCCCGCAGCCGCATAGATCGGGTCAACGACAACCGTCAGCACCGTCTTCTCAAGCGGAATGACGATCAGGTCGCCGGTCGAGGGCTCGGTCTGCAGTTCAGCGAGGCCAAGGAACTCCAGTTCCCGAGCAAGCCGCTCGATCTCGGAGTTCCAGAACGCCTGGAGGGTCGCGTCATTTTCATAGCGGTCGCGCTGGATGTAGGCCTTTTCCAGTTCATCGCGGTAGTTCGACTGCAGCGTGGCCACCGCCAGAGTGACATTGACAGTGGTCGGGATGGTGCCGACGATCTGCACATTGGTCGGGGCGCCACCCGGCTGAGCCGGCGGATCGGCGATGATGTCCTCGATGACGATATTCACGAAGCGATTGAGGCCCGTGCGGATCGTTCCGTCGACGTGGACAATGGATTCTGCCTGCGAATCGCCGTGGCTGTAATAGGTCTCGGCGCCGCCGAGCAGCTTGTTGAGGCCGTCCGACGCTCCGGTGGCCCAGTTGCGGGTCTTGCCCTGCGAGACGATCTCGGCCAGTGCTTCGTGGTCAGCGAGCAGCATCACGTTGCCACCGGTCTCTACGGCGGCAGTCTGCATCAACGTGATGTGGTTGGTGATGAACAGCAGGCTGTCCACCTTCAGGGAGTCGATCGGGATGAGGCTGCCGGCGAGCGTATCCGCATAGGTGCGGATGACGTACTCGTCATAGTTGAAGTCCTCGTCCATGCCGGCCAGCATCAGCACATCGCGCAGCGCGTACAGCGTCGCATGGCGGCCGACGATGATATCGTTGGTCGGATTGACCTCGACAACGGCGTCGGCAACCGACACGGTGACGCCGCCGTAATTATCGACGCTGACCGCAACCCTGACGTCGGCGGCACTGTTGGCCCGAAGGGCGATTTCACCCGTGCTCCGCAGCAGGACGTTGGCGTCAGTGGTCGCCGGGCTGGTACCAATCTGAACGCGTGCGACGACATCCTTGGCGTCCAGCGTGCTCGAGGCACCGATGCCGGATCCGACCCCGCCGCCCTTGAACGCTACCGTCTCGTGAAAGACGATGTTGTTGAAGGCGGACAGATCGATGCCGCCGTTGTCAGCCGACGTGCCGTTGAGCATCACGCTGGCCCCGTTCTCGACGACGGTCAGCGTGGTGAGGTTCAGGTCGGTGACGCTGTCGATACCGGCTACCGTGATGGCGCCACCGGCGGTGCCGTCCATGTTGGTGCCGATATTGTCCTTGATGAAGTTGTTGACCGAAGCCGCGGAGACGTCTGCGGCGATGATCTCGGCGCTGTCGCCGATCCGGGCAGTGCTGCTGGCGTTGACAACATTGTCCGACTCCGTTCCGGAGCCCGAAATCGCGCCGTAGGCACTGGTCTGGATCGAGGTGTTTGCCTTCGTGGTCTGCTCGGAGGTGAGATCGAGTCGCCCGAGCAACCCGGCTGCAGTGTTGCGAAGCAGCAGAATGCTGGCACCGCTGCCGATCGCGGCCTCGGAGGTCACGTTGGCCGTCGTATCGACTTCGCCGGCCGCGATGCCGACAAGTCCGCCGGCACCCGGGCTCACCGACCCATAGTTGTCGTCGTTGCCGCTGGCGCTGACCTCGAGGTCACCGGCCCAGACGGTGACATCGGAGGCGATGTTGGCCGTGGTAGTCGACAGAGACGACGCATTGGCAATGGTCGCACCGACGGCCACGAGACCGTATGCGGCGCTGTCGGAGAGAGCCCGCTGCTTGCTGTCGCCTCGAGCCGCCACAGTCACCGTGCGACCGGCGACGACAACAGTGCCGAGGCCGAGAAGGGCCGCAACCGTACCATTGTGAGTCGCGTTGGTGACGGTTGCATCGGTGCCGATGAGGGCACCGACAATGCCTTCCGCACTGGCATAGGCGGTGTCACCGTTGCGCGACTCTTCGGCGCGGATCGCCAGGTCTTCGACGGTCAGGAGCGACCCGGTGGCGCCCGCGGTTGAGGACACGGTGACAACGGTGTTGGCCTTCGAGACACCCACGCCGATGGCGCCGCCCGTAGCGGCCTGTGTCGAGCCGCTGGCCGACGGCGTGACGCGTGAGTGGATATCCACGTCCCGCGCGCCGAGGGTCGTTCGATCGATGCGCGCGTTGGCCCGTGCGTCGATGGCCGCCTGGGCATCCAGCCCGGCGACCGCCATGCTGAAGAGGCCGGCCGCGACTGTCAGTGCACGGTTGGTGGCCGTAGCGGTAATCGTGTTGACAGCGTCGACGACGACGTCGCCATTCACCGCCAGTTCGCTGTCCTCGATGTAGGCATCGGATGAAGTGAGTACCGAGTTCAGGGACTTGGCGCCGCCACCGGCGAGGGTCGGACCGATACTGAGGTTGACCGAGACCGATGCCAGCTCAGAGGTCGCGGCCAGCGTGGTGGCCTGCGAGGAAGTGATGCTGATCTTCCCGGTTCCATAGTGATAGACCGGGTTGGGTTGCACCTGGGTGGTGTAGATATACTGATCCGGGGTCTTCACAACGTCGCCCGTCACCATGACGTTGGTGGCGTTGTCCACATAGGCAGACACCGACGAGCGAGCCGCGTTCTCGGCCTCGGTCACGGCAATGGTGAGGGTGCCGCCGAAGGCGCCCGCCGCACCGGCGATCGACGCCGCTCCAGCGTAGCCCGTCAGGCTCATTGTGTCATTGGCGGCGATTTCGATGTCGGCCGCCCTGATCTGGGTACCGTCGTCATCAATGAAAGCCCGGGTGACCACGCCCGCGCGGTTCATGGTCGAAGCTCCAGCGCCGGCCACCGCGACACCCACGTAACCGCCGGCGACCGCGACGGAACCGGCGATGACCCTCGCCGTAACCGTTTCAGTCGAGTTCGCGGAGATGGCGAGATTGCCGTAGCTGTCGACCTTGGTGTTTCGAAGCGAGGCCTCGGTCAGCAGCGGCTTGTAGGTGCCAGAGAGATCGTAGCCGATATAGTTGCGCGCGATGCCGACGCCGATCGAGGCCGCAACACCGACGCCGCCAAAGGCGGCCGAGCCGGCGACCGCGAGAATTTCCGCTTCGATGGTGGCGTTGCTGGTGGCGGCAACTGTGATGTTCGCGCCGGAATCGAGGATGCTGTTCGAGGCCTGGGCCGTGGTCGTGCCGACGGTGTCGTCGAGATTGGAGTCCCCAATGATCATGTTGAGGGCGACGGCGCCGCCGCCAGCAACCGAGACACCGGCCACGCCGGCGCTGATGGCGATCGCCGCAGCCGCAGCGGTGGCATCGATCGTGGCTGCAGATGTGGCCCGTATCTCGATCGTTCCGGGCGTTGCTGCCGGAGGAATGACGCCGGACGTCGGACGCACGACCAGATCGGTCACAGCGATGTCGGCATAGGCGGCCGAAGCGGCCACGGTGTTGGCGATGGTGTTCTTGGCGACGGCGATGCCGACGCTGACGCCCACTCCGGCACCGCCGAACCCTGCCGTCAGCGCAGCTGCGCCGGCAAGGGCCGTTATGATCGACGTGTCCGAGGCGGTGATCTTGACGTCCGTAGCTCGCAGTGTCGAAAGGTCGCCGGATACGCCCGAAACCTGGGCCAGCGTGGACACCCCGATCAGGTTCTCGACGTAAACGCCCGCACCGGCGACGGCCACCCCGGCAACGCCGGCCGCAACGGCACCCGCGGCTGCGACGACGGTCGCGGTGATGGTCTGGGCAGACACCGCCTCGACCTTGACGTCCCCACCCGCGGTGACGTCCGACCCGGAGATAGTGGCCGATACCTTGGCTGTTCCCGTGGCGGCGGCAACGGAATCGAACGGATCCTCGTCGTCCACCAGTGCCTGGTAGTCGTCGCTGTCGCCGCTCCAGTCGCCGACCCGGTTGAGGGCCACGGCGATACCGATGCCGACGCCGACACCGGCAGCGCCGCCACCGACCGCAACGGCCACCGCACCGATGGTGGCCGAGATCGTCGAGGTGCTCTCGGCCTTGAGGGTCGTATCGCCAAACGAGGTGACGCCGGTATCGACAATGGAGGCGATCACGTCGCCCGTAATGCTGTTGCGCGCCGCCGCGCCGGCACCGCTGACAGCGACACCGGCGGAGAGCCCGATCCCGACGGCCAGCGACGCGGCGTAAGCCTCCGCGGTGATCGTGGCATTGCGCTTGGCGTTCAGGGCGACATTGCCAGCGGTCGTGTTGAGGCTCGATGCGTCATCGACCTTGGCGGTAACGTCGGAGTCGATCTCATTGAGAGCGATGGCAATACCGAGGGCAACGGAGACGCCCACCGATCCGATCGACACCGCGACCGCGGCTGCTCCGGTGAGGACGGTGATGGCCGACCGGTCCTCGGCTTCCACGCGGATCGAGCCTGCAGAGACGTCACTGGTGCTGCCGTCAATGATGGCCGAAGTCGCTATGCGGATGGCGTTGTGCGTTCCCGCCCCGGCCCCGCCCAGCGCGACGCCGACCGAACCGCCTATACCGATGGCGATCGAGGCGGCGACAACGGTTGCGCTGATCGTCTCCTCGGAGAACGCCCTGACCTTCACCTCGCCCGCAGCGGTGATGTCGCTGCCGGAAATCTTGGCGAGCACGACCGACTGGCCGCCGCCGGAAGCTCCGATGATGTTCTCGGCGACGGATACGCCGAACCCAACGGCCACGCCGTTGTTGGGGCCGATCGCGGCGGCAAATGACGCAGCGACGATGACCGCCGAAATGCTCGAAGTCTCCGTCGCAGACACCGTGACGGCACCGCCGGAGGTGACCGTCGAATCGATGACCTGCGACTTGACGTCGACGCCAATGTCGTTGAACGCCAGAGCACCGCCAGCGCTGACGGCCACACTGGAACCGATCGACACGGCCGCCGAGAACGCCACGGCCGCCGCTTCGGCCGAGATCGTGGAGTCGTCAGTCGCCGTGAGGCTAGTGCCGCCAGTGCTGTTGGTGGCCTTGAGAACCGTCGAGTCCTCGAGCTTGGCCTCGGTGGTCCCCTTGATGTCGTTGAGTGCGAGACCGAGACCAACGGCTATGTCGACAGAATTGCCGCCGGAGAACGAGGCCGCAACGCTCGCTGCATAGGCCTTGGCGCTGACCTCGTTATCGCTTTCCGCGCCGACCTCCAGCCCATCGTCGCCGATAGTGAGTGTCGAGTGCCCGGGGGTGTCGCCGCCATCGATGATCGCAGTGGTGTCGGCGGCGATGCGGTTCTGTACGGCGGCCCCGCCGACGCTGACCTGCGTGGCGTTGCCAACGGAAGCGCCGACGGCCACGGCGGCAGCGGCGACGAATCCGTCGATGCTCGCCTCCGACTTCGACTCGACCTTGACCTTCTTGCCGGTAACCGTTGCGTTGCGGATGCTGGCGCTGGTGGTCAGCGGGTCGGCCGCTCCCTTGTCGAGAATGCTGCCGGCATAGCCGATATAGTTGAAGGCAAGTGCCGCGCCGATGGCGACGCCGGTCGCAGAACTCGAGAAGCTGCCCTGGAAGGAAATGGCGGCCGCTAGCACGGTCGAGGCGATTTGCGCCGAATTGCCGGCGTGGACAAGCACCTCGCCGGCGGCCGCGGCTACCACCGAGTCGGCGATAGTCGCCGTGACGTTGCCGCGGATGGTATTGAACGAAACGACGCCGCCGCCGGACACGCCGACAGCGCCACCACCGGTCACGGCGGCCGAGATCGCGGCCGCGGCCGCGGTGCTGTCGATGGTCGCGGACTGGTCTGCGCTGATGGAGACTGAAGCTGCGGAGATATCATCAACGTTGTCGATCGAGGCCTCGATATCGGCGTCCACCACATTGCGGGAGACCACGAGGCTGACAGAGATCCCCTTGGACTGACCGCTGCCGAGATTGAGAGCGAGCGAGATGACCGGCTGAATGACGACCGAGGTGATGTCGGCCGAGTTGTCCGCATCCACGGTTATCGCTCCCGTCACGTGGATGGAGCCGCTGTCGGCGATGGTTGCCGATGCGTCGGCATTGACGCGGTTGAGGGCCACGACCAGCCCGACGCTGATCGCATTGCCGCCGTCGAAACCGGCGCGGATGGTCTGCACGTAGTTGGAGATTTCGGCGTTGATCAACTGCGTGGAGTGCGCCTCGACGGTCAACGCACCGCTGGCGGTGATGTCGCTTGCCTCAATGCTGGCGCTGGCGCTCAGCGGAGGTGCTCCGGACAGGGTCGACACAAGATCGGTGCCGACCAGGGCGTCGGCAGTGTTGAACAGGAAATTCTGGCCCTGCACGCCCACGGAGTTGAAGGCCAGCACGATACCGACGGACGTCTGGCGCGAAATGGTGTCGGCATCGAGCGTCGCCGTGATGCTGCTGTCGTTGGTGGCCGAAACGTCCACGTCGACGACCGAGAGCACCGCGCTGTCCTCGAGCAGCGCGCTCGTCGTTCCCACCACGTTGTTGGTGGCGATGACGGCGTTGACCGCGATGGAGTCGGACTTGCTGGTTGTGCCGCCGGTGACTTCGACGCGGGCGACAAGATCGGCCTCGATCGTGCCGGTTTCCGTCGCGGCAATCTCGAGATTGCCGGTCAGCGTCAGCTCAGCGGAACTGACGCGAGCGATGGAATTGCCCTCGACGAGGTTGAGAATCGCCATCGCGCCGACACCGGTGGCGCTGCCGCCGGCCAGGCTCGGGATGTTGTCGTTGATGAAGTCGACGATCGTGTCGACGTCGTAGACAGACCAGGCCGCATCCTGGGTGATCAGGCCGCCAAGGTCGATTGTCGCGTCCGGGCCGGAATAGCGGTAGAGCTTACCTTGAGCTTCCTCTACAGCGTAGTCGTCACCGATGAACACGAGGTCGCCGGACCTGACCAGCTGCGATCCAGACTTCGTGGTGAACTGGTAGTTGTCAAGCAGCGACTTGATGACGTTGGCGGCAGCGCTGATGCCGTAGTCGTTCTTGATTTCGGCCAGAGCAAGGATGTTGCCGGAGGACACGATGGTGCCCTCGTCGTCCGCAGTCACGGATACGTTGCCGGCCTCGATCACGGCGGTGCCGGCAGCGCTGTTGTCGATCGTCGCATAGGCGCCGCTCGCAACCTTGTTGCTGGCGATAAGGAAGCCCAGCGCCTTGCCGTCGGTTCCGGAAATCGAGGTGGACTGCGATGTTGCCTCGTTGCTGACTTCCGCTTCGATAGCGGCGGAGTTCGTGGAGCTGACCATCAGGTCGCCATCGGCGATGATGGTGCTCGAGGTCACCTTTGCTTCCGTCCGCGCCTCGTTGCGGCCGCCAAAGGCCTCGTCGGCAAGGAGGTCGTCGCCGAGAATCGCATCAATGCCGTTGAACAGCACGTTCTGCGGCTGCCAACCCACGGAGTTGAACGCCATGGTGACGCCGACGGTGTCGCCGCCGCTGGTGTAGGCCGTGCTCAGAGTCGTCGCTGCGACGAGGCTGGTGTTGTCTGCAGTGACCGCTACCGATCCTGTCGTCTCGATGCGGGAGAGCTCGATCTCGGCAATGGCGCTCGACTGCACCAGGTTGGTCGCAATCGTGCCGTTGATGGCGATCAGGACGTCTTCCGTCGCCTCGCCATCCGGTGGCGGCGGCGGACTGAATGCGTCAGAATCGATGGAACTTCCGCCATTCGCGGTTACTGCGCTATCGGCAGTAGCCGAAATGCCCGCTTCTTCGGATGCCGAGACCGACACGCCGCCGGCGCCGCCATCGACCTCGGAGTTGGTGATGCCGGCGTCGGCGCCGCCGCGCACGTCGTTGAGAACGACCAGGGCGCCTACCGCCTTGGAAGGAGAAGTGCTGAGGTTGAGCCCCTGCTCGGTGATCGAGGAGACCGGGTCAGCCTTCCAGAAGTTGGTATCGTCGAAATTGGTGGTCAGGAGGTCGGTCTGGAGGCCGCTCGCGGCCGTCCCCATGTAGGTATAGACCTTGCCCGCGGCCCCACCGATCAGTTGCCACAGGGAAGCGTTGTCGAAGTCCTCGGTCTCGACGTCGGCGATGACGTAGTCGCCGGTGCCGACATAGAGGTACTTTGGCCCGCTGTCCTCATCCTCGCCGGGCGGCAACTGGATGATATCCCCTTCGACGATGGCCACGTTCAGCGGATCCAGCCCGCGCGACGCATCGACCGACGCGGCGGCATAGCCGTTGTCCAGCCTGACGCGATCGCCGAAGACGAGGTTGACCGTCTTCAGGCCGTTCTGATCCGGGACGGTGTCGTAGTCGGCGTCCAGAAGGTCGTTGACCGTCTCCTGGATAACCGCGAGGCCGGCGTCGTTGGTCACCGATGACTCGGCAACAAGCTTGACGTTCGAGTAGATCATGCTGGCGTCGTCGGCAGCCACGAAGACGCCGTCCGCCACGATGTCGTTGAGCGGTGCCGAGGTGTTGTCCTCGATCGTGGCGATGGCCTTGCCGCTGACCTTGTTGCCGGAGATGAGGATGCCATACGAGGCGCCGGTTGCGCCGTACAGGGCCGCCGTCACGGTGTTCGCCGTATTGGAGACGGTGGAGTTTACCTGTGCGATGTTGTCTGCGGTCACCGAAAGGGCGCCAGCCGCCGCGATCGTGCTGTCGGTCACCCTGGCTGATGCGTCGGCCCCGACGTTGCCACCGAAACCGTCGTCGGCGATGTAGTTGGCCCCGATGATCGTGTCGACGGTATTGAACAGGAGGTTCTGGGCGTCCCAGCCGACGGAGTTGAACGCCAGCGTGATGCCGTAGGCGGTAGCACCCGAAACCCCCGAGGAGTAGAGGCGCGCATCCACCCGCGCATCGTTGACGGCGGAGACCTCGACGTCGCTCCCGCTGGTGATGTCGGCATTGTCGATCAGAGCAGCGGCCTTGCCGAGCACGACGTTGGTGGCAATCTGGCCATTGAAGCTGACCACGTCGCCCGACCCGTTTATGCCGCTGCCGCCGCTCGCGTCCACGGTGCTGGCCAACCGGCTGGAGATGGCGGCGGTATCATCGGCAGAAACCAGCACGTCGCCGTCGGCTTCGACCGTGACGTTCGCGAGGCTGGCGGTCGCGTCGCCTCGCACGTCGTTGAAGGTGATCGCCAGGCCGATGGAGCGGGCGTTGGTGGTGAACAGATTGCCGAAGCTCGGGAAGAACAGATCCTCGAAATCGGCGGTCTGCAGCTGCTGCCACAAGTTTTCGTTGGTGTAGTCCAGGCCGCTGAGGTTGACCGGACCGAGATCGGCGTTGCCGATGTAGCGGTACAGGACGCCCGCCTTGCCGTTCGCGAGGTCGCTAGCCGATATCTCCACCCAGACCGCCTCGCCCAGAGAATCGAGCTGGGCGAGGTCGATCTCGGAAAAGGCGGTGAGCTGGTACTTCGGCATCTCGTCCGGGTCATCCGGCGGAGAAGACGGCCCATTGTAGCGGTAGTACTTGCCGTCGGCGCTCTTGATCAGGTCGCCACGGACGATGTCGACGACCTCGTCCGGCAGGTGCTGGCCGGCCATATCGAGTTCGACCGATGCTGTGCTCAGGCCGACCCTGACTACATCGCCCTCCTTGATCGTCCGCACGCCCGACTGGGTGGTATAGTCGTAACCTGTCAGGCCGAGCCGATCGGCGGCATTGCCCAGCAGTTGCTGGACGGCGTCGAGGGTGTTCTCGGGGACCGTGGTCGACACCACCGAGATGTCGGCGGACAACCAGCTGTCATTGCTGGCAGTCACCTCAACGCTGGCGCCGGCGTCGATTGTGCGGGACGGTTGACCCAGATTGTCGATGAACGCTTCGGCGCTACCATTGACCTTGTTGCTGGCGAGAATGATGGCGGCGGACTTGCCTTCGGCCGCGAACTCGCTCGCCACGGCGAAGTCGTTCTCCCACTCCATGGCCGCCTCGGCGCCATTGGTGGCGTCGATTGAAACGGCATTCACCGCCTGCACGAGAATGTCGCCGCCAACCACGACCGACGAGTCCTTCACGTAGGCGCTGGTGTTGACGCCCACGTCGGCCTCGAGCACGGCATCGGTGACCTGATCGGTCCCGATCAGGGTCTCGACCGCGTCAAAGAGCAGGTTCAGCGGCTTGTAGCCAACGGCGTTGAACGCCAGGACCACGACGTTGACGCTTCCCGACCCGCCCGCCTGACTCAGCGCGACAGCCTCGATCGACGATGTGCTCTCCGCCGAGACGTCCAGAGAACCGGCAGAAACGGTGCTGTCGTCGATGAATGCGGCTGCGCCGCCCTGGACGTTGTTGGTGACGGAGATGATGCCGTTCGCATCCCAAGAGTCGATGGTGCTGGTGTCGCTGGCACGGATCGCTCCCGTCTGCTCCGCGCGAACCTCGACTATGCCCGCCGCTGTCACCTCGGCCCCGCCCGAAATCTCGGCAGTCACGACGCTGTTGACCGTATTCCGGTCGAATATGCCGGCCGTCGCGGTCGCGTTGCCCATGACCTGCTTGGCGGTCATGCCGATGGCCAGCAGCCCCGACTTGATGATCATCGGGGGAATCAAGCTCTCCGTCGTCAGCCGCTTCCATAGGCCGAGGTCTGAATAGTCGGCGGTACCGAGATCGACGGCGTCGACAGGCAGCGATCCGTCCGGGCCCATCCACTGGTAGACCACGAGCGGGTTGTCCTCATCCTCCAGTTCAGGAATGCGTACCTTGTCGCCGAACTGCAGGAGGGCGCTGCCGGATGAACTGGTGTAGTCGTAGTCGTTGATGACGGTGCCGATGATCTTGTCGGCAATGTTGACGCCGTTCGTGTTGTCGAGTTCCGACGACACTCCCATGCCGGTCACGGCTTCGATCTCGGCGTCGTTCTGTGCATCGACGGTGACGCTGTCGGCGTCGACCGTGCCTCCGGAAATCGCGGCGACCGCCGAACTGCTGATCTTGTTGCCGGAGATGACCGCGGCATAGACGCCGGTGAGGCCGTCGAACAAGGCCGTGATCGAGCCCGAGGCCTCGTTGTCTATGGTCGACGTGATGATCGACGTATTGAGGGCGGAAAGATCCACAGCGCCGCCAGCCACAATATCGCTGTCGGTAATCGAGGCCTCGACCGTGAAGGGGTTCTCGTGGCGCAACGCGACGTCGCCCTGCCCCGCCGGCTCGGAGATGTTGTGCACGATGTCGCCGAGAAGTGTCTCGAGCGTGTTGAACAGGAGGTTGCCCCGCTCCCAGCCGATCGTGTTGTTGGCAATCTGGAACGCCGCGGCCCCCCCGCCGGTGGCCGCGGCGGTGGTGCTGCTTTCGGCCAGGATCCGGGCGTCGTTTGTCGCCGACAGGGTGACGTCGGTGTCCGCCTCAACCGTGCTGTCGACGATGCTCGCAGACGTCTGGCCCTGGATCAGGTTGGTCGCGATGATCGCGCTGCGCGCGCCGGTGCTTTCGCCGCTGGTCACGAACGTCAGGAACGACATGAATTTGCCCGTGAAGGCTTTCTTCAGCAGCGCGTCCTGATTGAAGGGGCCGCCGCCCTGCGCTTCGTTGTAGACGTCCGAAAGCGCCCCGATATAGGCGGTCGATTCAGCTGTCACGACCACCGAATCCGCGGTCAGATCCGCATCGCGAACGAAGGCCTCGGCGCCGCCGCGAATATCGTTGAAGACCAGCGACATCCCCATGGTGGCGCCGCTGGACGAACGCAGGTTGGTGCCCTCGAGAAGAGCAGTATAGTCGAGTTCGGCCTTCCAGAAGGCGACGTCGCCGAAATCCTGAGCGGCCAGGTCGACCGTGCCGGAAACGGTCGGTCCCATGTAGGTGTAGACGCTGCCCGGAGTACCGAGGACCTCCTCCCACTCGTCCTCATCCGCGAAGACGGTGCTGGCCGCCTCCCGGTCGAAATTTATCGTCCGGGGGCCGGTGCCGGCGTACCTATAGAGTTTGCCGGTCTCGCCACCACGCGCCAGCAGAACGATGTCGCCGGTGTCGACGGTGATCGTCTCGCTCTTGCCGGCCGTCCACAGGTCGTAGTCGAGGCCGACCTTCGCGCCGAAGGTCAGGCCGGTCGGCGCACCCTGGGTCAACCGGACGTCGGCCTCCATCTGCTCGAATTCACGGGCCGCCGCGTGCAGGCCACCGTCGCTTGCCGCCACGGCGCTCGAAACGATCTTGACGTTGGACTGGATGGTCTGCTCGTCGGAAGCGGACACATCGACGGCACCGCCCACCAGCATCGACTTGGCCGCATTCGATGCCCCGCCGTCGATCGTGGCCCGCGCCGAACGGCTCATCTGGTTGCTGGCGAGAACGGCGCTCACCGCCTTGGCGCTGATCCCGAGGGTTCCGGTTGAATCGACGCGGCTGGTGTTGGAGACCGTGGTATTGGCGATCCCCCGCGCCGTTGCCGAGACCAGGACGGCACCACCGATGATCAGCGTCGTGTCGTCGACGCTGGCGACGATGTCGGAGGGGTGCTCGTCGGTCCAGAAGTCGGTCCCGAGCAGCGCATCGAACGTGGCGGCGGCGATATTGGTGACGGTGAATCCGGCGATGTTCAGCGCTGCGAGACCACTGACCGCCGTTGCCGAACCGAGGCCGATCGGCGAGCCGACACCGCGGCCATCGATGTTGAGGAAGATGGTGGCATCGAGCGTGCTGTCGTCGGTGGCCGTGACGATCAGGTCCGACGATGGCCCGAGCGTGTCCACCGTTCCGCCAGACACCGTAGCCGAGGTGCCGCCATTGAGCACGTTGGCCACCAGAACACCGGCTGCGACTGTGGGTCCATCGACGACGGTTCCCTCGGGCGGGGGTGCGTCGCCCGCCGGGGGAATGCTGTTGGCATAGGCGGTCAGGCGAACGGCGTTCGCGGCGGCGACGCTGACGGTGCCGTCGCTCTCGACGGCGGTCAGCGAAAGCGCTGCCCCGATAGTACGGTTGACGTCGTTGATGGCCGTTGCCCGGGCAATCTGGTAGCCGGGCGAATTGGCATTAGGCTCGCCATCGTGGTTGGGCGAGAATGGCAGCGCATAGGCGGTGAAGGCAGACGAATCCGCCGAGCTCAGGGATAGCCCGCCAACTCCGACGTCGATGGTGCTGCGATCGATGCCAGCGAGGGTGCTCCCGGTCGCGGTGTTCTTCGCCTCGAGGCTTACGGCGCGATAGGCGGTATTGGTTTCGGCTTCGACCTCCAGCCCGCGCGCGATTACCGTGACGCCGCGGATTTGCGCGGTGGCTGCCTCGCTGAGCGTGTTGCCGGCCGAGCCGACGCTTGCTGACAGAATCTCGTTGCTGACCCGGCCATAGTTCTGGGCCTGCAGGCGCACGAAACCGTCGGCATCGATTACAGTGGGATGCGCTGCATTGACGGCGCCCGCATTCGCCGCACCGACCAGGACCTCGGTCGTCCGGTTCACCGACAGGTTCGAATCGAGAGCGGAGAACACCGCGACATTCGCCAGCCCGCCGATCAGGGGCTGGCTCTCGTCGGTCACGAGGCGGACTTCGACGCGGCTTCTATCCTCTGCCGCGAGCAGCAGGGTACCGCTGGTTCCGTTCTGGACGAGATCGGCGTCGTCGTCGACTGTCACCTTGGTGGTGTTGGTCGCAACGATGTTGGACTGCATCCGCGAGGCGTCGAAGCTGACGATATTCTTGGCGGCCGCAAACAGGTCCTCAGAACTGATGCTGCCTTTGGAGAGCCCGTCGTAGAGCGTCTGCAGGTCGGGAAGGCCGGACGTGTTCACGTCGGCGTCGAAAAGACCCAGGATGGCTGGCAGAGGCACCTTGTTGAGGGCGATATCGACATCGGCGGCGGTGGTGGCCCTGACGGTGATGTCCGTGCCGGTGATCTTCCCAGTTGACGCGATGGAGACCGTCGACGACGTCGTCGGGGAAACGCTGAGCGTGCGCAAGGCCGCATTGGCGTCGCCGCGCATGGTCATCCGGTTGACGGCAAGCGTGTTGAGATTGACCGAGTCGGCGGTCAGCGAACCCGCGAGCGCGATGCTCGCCGTGGCGGTCGGACTGACGTTGACGCTGCTGGCAGAACCGGAAATCGGGGTATCGGTGAATGCCAGACCCTTGAGGTGAATGGAACCGGCCGAAATCACACCGGAGGTACCGATCTCGACGAGCTCTGCACTAAGGCCGAGCGAGCCGTTCAGGCTCAGCGAGGTATTCGCAACGACCTTGTCGCCGCCGTCCACCATCAGCGAGAACGATGCATGCGATGGCAGTGACGCGATCGTCGTGATGCCGCTGGCCGGACCGAGATAGAGCCAGACCGGGCTATTTGCGACAGTGTCGTAGTTGGTGGCGTTGATCACGACCCGGAGGTTGCCACCGGAGGCCTGAATGGTGACATCCTGGCCCGCGGCGGCAGCCGAGCGGTTGACGACCTGGACGCCGGCGCCGACGCTGAACGGCTCCATGTTCTCGAAGGCATAGTGCAGACCGCTGGACAGCGTCACCTGGCCGGATCCCCCTGCTCCGAGCGAGGCGGTCGACGCGCTGAGACCGCCGGCATAGGCGACCGTGTCAGTGCCCCCGAGCCCTCCGTCGATGACGCCGGATACCCCACCGCTCAGGCCAATGGTGAATGTGTCGGTGTTGCCGTGGCCACCGCGGAGGTTCTCCACATCGGAGAACGTGACGGTGCCGACAGTGCCCGCGTTCAGTCCACTGACTGTCCAGCTTGCGGCAGAAGAGGAATCGAAGACCACCCGGTCGGAACCGTCGCCACCGTCGAACGATATCGCCGGAAGGACCGTGGCGCCGAACGAATCGACGTCGATGGTCAGAGTGTCATTGCCGGCATTGCCGGCAATGGCGATCGAGGTGATGGTGTCGGCGTCGCCGAAAGCCAGCACGCGGCCGCCGTCTGTCTGATCGATGATCTGGACACGCTTGACGGTTACCGTCTCGGTCTCGGTGCGAACAATGTCGTCGAACAGGCGAACCAGCAACTGGTGCTCGGCATCCGGAAGGTCGGTGCTCAGAGAAACGTTGAGGTCGGCGTTGAGCAGCAGGCGTGGCTCGAGGGGATCGAAGATCAGCCTGACCCTGTCCTCGAGCTCGCGACGAACCCGCGATCCCCCAGACAGCCTGGAAAGCTGACGACGCAGCGTCGACACGAGCTTCTCGCGGCGCGGTGAGGCGGGGGGGCCGAAAATGCCCTCGGACTTGAACGGATATGCCACTTTCACCCCCTACCGACGCTCGCAGCGGAGCGCCCGGTCTCTCAACAGAAAGTCGTCGAACGACTGGCACGGCCCGCCGGGCTTGCCCGGCGACAGTTGCGCATTGGCGTTGGCCTAAGCCGCAGTCTCCTGCCCGGTCACCGGCGCAGCCGCAGCCGCCGTGCCCATTCTCTCGGCAGTGGCCTGCAGGTTCCGCAACGACTGCAGGTGTAGAAAGATCAGTTCGAGGTCATCGGCGGCGGACAGTGCCGCGAGTTGGTCGGCGGTCAGAGCCTTCAGCCTGTCCCGACTGACCGCCTCGAAGCCCGAAAGTGTCAGGACCTGTCCGGACCGCAGGGTGAACTGCGCCTGCATCGGCTCGAGCAACGCCAGTTCGCGCAGTCGTTCGGTCAGCGCGCGGGTTCGGTGGAACTGCACCTGGTAGGCCTGCAGGAAACTCAGGACCCCCTTCAGGTACTGCGTCTGCTCGCCCTCTGCATCGAAGAGCCGCTCGCCGCGATCTCTCTTGTTCACGCCTTCGAAGGCCTCGTCGACACACAGAGTGAAGTTCTGCCCGTCGGGGCTCGACGAGAACACGAACGGATAGCGTCGCAGGAAGGCGGGAATGTACCTGCCCTGCCAGCGGCCCTCGGCGTCGACCAGCAGGTTCTCGCCATCGCGGATTCCGAGCAGAACCGCCGGGACGACTTCGCCCCCCTGCCCGGCAAAAACGATGGTGAGGTCACTGGCCACCTGCGCGAACTCGGCAGCCATGAGTGGCACAGAGTTGATCCCTGCGGCGAAGCGAAAGTCGGCGCCCGCCTTCACGGACACCTTTCCGTGCTTCTGCCGTGTGACCGGCACGGCCTTGTCGTAGATCAGAAGTTGCTTGGTCATTGTCTCCCCTGGGGCGTCCACGAGGCCTGAGCCTCCCCCGGAAGGGACAGATTCCGTCCCCTTGCCAAGTCGTAAACGGCCCTCCGGGAATGATCAATGCGTACTGATATACTATGCCTAAGGAAGCGAAGCCGTTCCGGGCTCGTGATAATTCCCGTGCGGGCCGGTCTTTGGCGTTGATGGCCGCCCTGTCGTCGACTGTCCCGTCGCGGTCACGATTAAGTTACGGACGGGAGAGCCGAACTCGGCCGATCTCGCCCGAGCGGCCGCAAGGCATCTTTGTGATCGCCAAAGCGCTCTACATAGGCCGAGGTGAGTCCCAGGCACTGCCTGGACCCGCAGTGCTGACGATAGGGGCACTGATAGAAGCCGTTGCGATCGAACTCGACCCAGAAATCGGTATCGATGACCAACTGGGGCTGCCCGTTCTCGAGCCGGTGCGCATCCCGGCCGAGGAGGCACTCCGGGACATTCTTGATCTCGACGGCGATACCGTGCTCGTCGGCGCGGCGACAGGCCTCGGCCAGATAGGGCACTATCTCGCGGTAGTCCGCCAGCAGGCCCTTGTCGTCGTGCTCGGTCATCGGGAAATAGTGCCAGAACTCCATCTGCGTCAGCGCCCCGATCGGCCTCAGCGCATCGACGACCGCAGGCAACAGGCGATAGCTGCGTTCCGTCACGACCGTGTTGGTGATCACCGCCGTTCCCGGAATCTCCGACACGATCTCCAGGCCGCGCATCATCTTGGAGAACGAGTTGGGGATGCAGGTGATCTCGTCGTGCGTAGCGGCGTCCGAACCGGCTACCGAGACGAAGAACTCATCGACCCCGGCCTCGACCAGCTCCCGAGCGTAATTCGCCCGAGCCAGGTGCATGCCATGGGTCTGGATCCGGACGTGCTCGAAGCCGGCAGAACGCGCCTTCTGTGCCAATTCCGGAAGATCGCGGCGAAGCGTAATCTCGGAACCGGTGAGGATGAGACCGCTCCAGCGTCGCTCCTCCCGATTGATCGCCAGCACACCCTCGAACTGCTGATCCGAAACCGGGGTCAGCCGATCCATCGTCCCTTCGATCATGCAGTGAACGCAGCGCAAGTTGCAGCGGAACTCCATGGTCAAGGAGACGTAGCGGCTGTGATCGTATCGTCCCAAAGCGATCTCCTTCGCCCCGCGGAGCGCAGCAACGAACTCAGCTTAGGCCCGGCCCGGTGAAAACCAAAGCGCTGTCATGCGGGCCGCGGCACCGCCCCGAAGTAGATGGTCGCGAAGGGCTCGCCGTCACGCCCATGCCCCAGCGATACATGACCGAGGAACGGATCCCCGGCTGCGGGCAGCGCAGCCGCCAGACTCGCGGCAGGGATTGCCAACCCTTGCGCCAGCCGACCCAGGGCAACCTGCTGAGCGGCCACGCGGACACTCGCGCCGTAGAGGTTGACATCAATCGAGCGCCTAGGGGTCCCCACATCAACGACTTCCATGGTGGGAAAGCCGTAGTCGGGGGCATTCGACACGGCACCCGCAAGAACGCTGTCGAGAAAATCGCGCAGAACCGGACTTAGCGTGAGGGCTTGTGCGACCTCCCTTATCGTGGACGCAGCACGAACGTCCGGCAAATCACGGTAGATCGAAAAAGTCGCCCGACGGCCGGGTACCCACTTTACCGCGAAGAACACCGTGTCGGGGGGCAGCAGCCCCGGCGGCCGCGCGCCAAGCGGAAATTCCAGGTAGATCTTGAGGGCGACATCACGATCATTGTCGGCGCCGAAGTGCACCGTCTCGGCATGGTCCACCAGGTCGACGAGTTGCCCGGCATCGTCCCGCGACAGCCCCAACTGCCGGGAAATGGAAAGCAGGCTGGCTTTCCTGTCCGGGTCGAGGCTACGCCCGACGAAGCTCAGAAGCAGTCGATCGGCCGAGACACGCCCCGGGGAGACCTTGATCGATCGCTCCTCAATGAACGGGAAGGAGAGCGTCGCGAGCACCTCCCGAAGCCCCGCCTCTCCGAGTCCTGATGGAATCATCGCCAGTCCTTCCGCCCGCCGATCCGCTGCCAGTCTAGCTAATACCCGAGGTCGGGCCACCGAAGCGAGCGCGAGGCAGTTGTCGAAACAGCTTGGGCCCGTTCGTCTATAGCTAGATGTTGGCGAAGGGATCGGAAATGCGTTTGAACTACGGTTGGGTCATCGTCTCGGCAGGGGCAGTGATTACCTGCGTGGCGATGGGTGCGATGTTCGCGCTGCCCGTCTATCTGCAACCTATTGCGGCGGACACCGGTTGGACCCGGGCCGGGATTTCCGGTGCGATGACGTTGGGATTCGTCGTCATGGGCGTCGCCGGGTTCGGCTGGGGTGCGCTCAGCGACAGGATCGGCGCACGGCCGGTCGTACTGCTGGCGTCATTGCTGCTGGTTGCGGGGCTGGTACTGGCCAGCCGGGCGACGGACCTGCTCAGCTTCCAGTTCGCCTATGGCGGTCTGGTCGGCGCTTCGGGGGGCGCCTTCTTCGCGCCTATCATGGCGGCCACGGTCGGCTGGTTTGACAAGCACCGCAGCCTGGCCGTGTCGCTGGTTTCGGTCGGTGGCGGCGTCGCGCCGATGATCATCACGCCTCTTGCGAGCCTGTTGATCGAGACCTACGGGTGGCGGGCAGCCATGCTGAGCATCGCGATCGGAGCGCTGGTGGTGCTGATTCCAACAGCTCTTCTCATTCGCCGCAGACCCTCCCCGAGCGAACCGGGACCGCTAGAGTCAGCGGGGTCAGGCGGGGTCGCGACGAGTCGCCGGCCTTCTGCCGGATCGGTGCTCAGGACCCCGCAGTTCATCGTCCTGGCCGCGACCTTCTTTCTGTGTTGCGCGGCCCACTCGGGGCCGATCTTTCACACGGTCAGCTACGCGATGATCTGCGGCGCCTCCGCCCTCGCGGCGGCCAGCATATATAGCGTCGAGGGCGTGGCGGGACTCGTCGGACGGCTGGTTTTCGGGATTGCCGCCGACCGGTTCGGGGTGAGACGCGTGCTGGTCGCCGGCCTGGCGCTGCAGGCCGCCGGCATCCTTGTCTACATCTATGTGACCGAACTCACGGGGTTCTATGCGCTCGCAGCGATCCTCGGGATGGCCTATGGGGGCGTGATGCCCCTGTATGCGGTGCTGGCCCGCGACTATTTCGGACCGACGGTGATGGGTACCGTTCTAGGAGCGGCGACCATGACGTCCAGTATCGGCATGGCTTTCGGGCCGGTCGGCGGGGGCTGGCTCTACGACACGTTCGGGACCTACCACTGGCTCTACATCGCCTCAGCGGCGGTAGGACTGGCCGCCGCAGCGATGGCGCTCGCCTTTCCGCCCCCCTCGAGTCCGAGCGCTTCCCGTCCGGCCCCTCAGGCCCTGGCAGCTTGATGCACCTCCAGGCCCCCCGGCTATTGACAGGAGGTTCGGGCGTGCATACTTAATTGTATGCTTAACCAAGAAATCCCGCTGGATCTGATGTTCCAGGCGCTGGCCGACCCGACGCGACGGCGGATGGTGGATCGGCTGAGCCACGGCCCGGCTTCAGTCAGCGAATTGGCCGAGCCGTTCGCGATGTCGCTGCCCGCCGTAGTGCAGCACCTCAAGGTGCTGGAAGAAAGCGGTCTGGTGCGGACCGCGAAGGTCGGCCGGGTGAGGACCTGCACCATGGATGCCGGTGCGCTTGGGATGGTCGAGAGTTGGCTGAGCGAAAGGCGGCTCGGATGGGAGCGGCGCCTGGATCGACTCGGAGCGTTTCTCGACGCGCTGCCGGATGACGAGCGCTGAGGCGCATCCGACAAAGCCTTCGATGGAACAGAGGCCCCAATCATGACCGAACGCTCGATTGTGTACGGTACTTTTGCGGTCAGTCGCCGCTACCCGCATCCGGTCTCCAGGGTGTTCGCGGCCTGGTCAGAACCGGGATTGAAGCGGAAGTGGTTCGGCTCGCCGGATCCCGCCAATGCCTCAGCCGTGTTCGAGTTCCGCGAGGGCGGGCGCGAGTACAACGCGGACCGGATGGGGACCGACCTATATACCTTCGATGCGCGCTATCACGACATCGTTCCGGACAACCGCATCGTCTATACCTACGAGATGACGATGAACGGTCAGCGTATCTCCGTCTCGCTGGCCACCGTTTCGTTCACGGTCACAGCGGACGGAACGCACCTGACTGTCCGGGAGGACGGTGCCTTTCTCGACGGGTTCGATTCCGTGCAGCAGCGAGAGGCGGGAACGAACTACCTGATGGATCAGCTAGGCGTTTGGCTCGATCAGGGCTGAACGCGACCCGCGACGCGCCTGGGCACGAACGGACGGGAGCCATCGGCGCTGTCGTGCAGGCTCGACCAAATGACCCAGTATCTGCCTTCCTGATCCGGCACCAGCACCTGGCACTCGCGCCCGGAGGCCTCATAGCGGGCCAGTGACCGCGCCTCCAGCGCCGCGTTCTCACGGGAGGCATAGGGGCCATGTGACTTCCCCTCGAAGTCAACCCACCAGTTGTCCTGGCTGCGGATAACCAGATAGAGCGCCTTGGCCATGAGGCGGTCACTCCGTGACTGATACGCAAAACTACAGCGATTCCGGCCCGGCCGGCTACGCGACGACGTCAGTTTGGCACAGTGACGGCCAGATACCAGCCCCCGCATCGCCGCAGTCCCGATCACGAAATGGGTCGCGTTGATCCGGATCGCGGGTCGGTCCGTAAGATGCCATCGACAGCGTGGAGCCGCCGATGTACGCGACAAGCATGACAGAAGCGAACTCGCCCAAGGGCGTGGCGCCCGAGGGCGCCGAGCCAGCCGAACTGATCCGCCGGGTTGCAGAGCGCCGCGACAAGGCGGCGCTGTCCGCGCTGTTTCTGCAGTTTGCCCCCCGCATCAAGTCCATGATGCTTCGTCTGGGCGTGGACGGCGCGCACGCGGAGGACCTGACGCAGGAGGCCATGCTGTCTGTGTGGCGCAAGGCGCACTTCTACTCGCCCAGCAAGGGAGCCGCGAGCACCTGGATATTCACCATCGCGCGCAATCTCAGGATCGATGCGGCGCGGCGTCAGTCAAACCGCCCCTATGTCGACCTCGAGGGGATCGAGGTCGAGAGCGAGGCGCCGCACAGCCACACCCTGCTCGAGCAGAGCCAGGTGGTTGCGCGGGTCAGCAAGGCACTCGAGGTGCTGCCGGAAGAGCAGCGCGAAGTGGTGCGGCTCAGCTTCATCAAGGAGCTGTCGCAGTCCGAAATCGCCGAGCGGATCGGCATTCCGCTCGGTACCGTGAAATCGAGGTTGCGCCTTGCCTATGACAGGCTGCGGCCGCTGCTGGAGGACCTGCATTGACGATCTCCTTCCACCCCGACATCGCGACGCTGATGGCGTTCTCGGCGGGCACGCTGGAGGAACCGTACACGGTTGTCGTGGCGACCCACCTTGCGATGTGCGAAGCGTGCCGCGAGCAGGTCAAGCGAATCGACCTGATCGGTGGCGCATTCCTGACGGCCGAGCCGGAGGCCGACATGGCCTCGGGCTCGCTTGACAGGCTGCTCGCCGCCGCCGATGACGAAGACGTCGCACCCGTTTTGCCGCCGACCGACTCGCACGTGCCGGCTCCAATCGCGCATCACCTGCCTCGCGGGCTTGACGGCGTGAGATGGCGTTGGTCCGGCCCCGGCGTGGCCGTAGCCGACCTGCCTTGCAGCAGGTCAGCAAAGGGACGCCTCATGCTGCTGCGGGTCGAGGCAGGTCGCCGCGTGCCGGAGCACAGCCACGGCGGCCAGGAATTGACGCTCATCCTGCAGGGCGCGTATCGGGACAGGTTCGGTCGCTTCGGCACAGGCGACATCGCCGACCACGACGAGGACGTGGAACACCAACCCGTTGCGGAGCCCGGCGATGACTGCATATGCCTTGTGGCCGTCGACGCAAAGCTGAGCTTCCGCAGCCGGCTGGTACGGACGTTGCAGCCCTTGTTCGGGCTATGAGCGCGGAGCCCGGTCGGACCGCTTGGATCATTGGCGGCGGTTCCGGGATCGGTGCGGCAATGGCGAGACTGCTGGCCGCAAAGGGATGGAGCGTTGCCATTTCCGGCCGGCGCGCCGACCGGCTTGCCGAGGTGGCAGCCAGTTCGCGGCTGATCGGCGCCTACCCGCTTGACGTCACGGAGCGGGCTGCCGTGCAAAGCGTTATGGAGCAGGTGGTCACCGACCTGGGACGGATCGAGCTCTTCGTGTTCGGCGCGGCTACCTGGCAGCCGCTGACGGTGGGGGACTACGAGTTTGGCCAGTTCCAGCGTCTGGTCGACACCAACCTCATGGGGTTCGTGCGGATGGCCAACCCGGTGGTGTCGCAGATGACCCGGCAGGGTGGTGGACAACTGGCCGTCATCGCGTCGGTAGCAGGGTATTTCGGCCTCCCCCGGGCCGCCGCCTACAATGCCACCAAAGGTGCACTGATCAACCTGCTGCAGACCATGCGGACAGAACTCGAGCCCCGGGGCATTCGGGTCAGGATGATCGCACCAGGCTTCTTCAAGTCCGAACTCACCGCCAAGAACGACTTCCCAATGCCCTTCCTGATGGAAACGGAAGCGGCAGCGCAGCGGGCGGTGGACGGGCTGCTGGACTCATCGCGATTCGAGATCGCCTTCCCGCGCCGGCTGGTCTGGCCGCTCAAGCTGATGCGGATGCTGCCCTACCCGCTGTTCTTCGCCATCACCAGAATGATGATGCCGAAGCTGTAGCCATTCGCGACTATGTAGGTCACTATGATCTCCGTATTCGCGGAGGCTACCTGTGCCGAAGCTCAAGGTCATTTTCGACACTGATCCAGGCATCGACGATGCTATGGCGCTCCTGTTGCTTGCGCGCCATCCTCTTGTCGAGATAGCGGGCATCACCACCGTGTTCGGCAACGGGACAATCGGGACCGTGACCCGCAACGCGCTCTACCTCGCAGCCCGTTTCGGCATTTCTGCCCCGGTGGCGCGCGGTGCGGACAAGCCCTTGTCCGGCGAGGCGGCCCCCCCGCCGACGTTTGTCCACGGTCACAACGGATTGGGCGGTATTATCCTGCCTCCGGTGCAGGGCAATCTCGACCCACGCCCCGCGCATCGCTTGATCGCCGATGTGGTCCGTTCTGACCCCGGCGTGGTGACTGTCATAGCAGTCGGCAGGATGACCAACCTCGCCCTCGCACTCGCCGAGGCGCCGGACATCGTTGGCAAGGTGTCACGGGTTGTGGTGATGGGAGGTGCCTTCGGGCGCGGCGGACACACCGGCAACGTGACGCCGGTGGCCGAGGCTAATATCTGGGGCGACCCCCTGGCCGCCGATATCGTCTTCGGCGCCGATTGGCCCGTAACCATCGTGCCACTCGACGTCTCACAGGAAACGCAGATGTCGGACCGATACCTGGCCGATCTGGCCGAGGTGGCCGGCGACGACGGCCGCTTCGTGCGAAGGGTATCGGCCTTCTACCAGGAATTCCACCGGCAAAGCGCGGGGCTAGACGGCTTCTACGTGCACGACTCGAGCGCAGTTGCTTATGCTCTGCACCCCGAGTTCTTCCGCACCGAGAGCGGTACCGTTCGCGTCGTCACCGACGGCATTGCGGTGGGGCAGACCCTGATCAAGCCCGACGCCAAGCGCTTCCCGCCGAGCGCCTGGGACAACCGTCCGAGCCAGACGATCTGCACCGAGGTCAACTCGGCCGCCGTGCTCGACCTCTATCGCCGGACGCTGCTGGGCCACGGAACCTGAGGCCAGGAAGCGGGAGGACGGGCTCAACCGGGCTTGCGGTACTGGTAGATGCCGACGTCGATCGAGCCCTCGGCAAACCCGGCCTCGCAGTAGGCGAGGTAGTATATCCACTTGCGGCGGAACTCCTCGCTGTAGCCGAGCTTTCTGATCTCGGACCAGCGTTCGAGAAAGCGCTCGCGCCACAATGCCAGGGTCCTGGCGTAGGATAGACGAAAGGTCTCGACATTCTCGAGCACAAGTCCGACCTTGTCGCCCTGCTCCCGCATCGCCGTCTTGGTCAGCAGCATGCCGCCGGGAAAGATGAACCGCTGGATGAAATCGGGACGGGCGCGATAGTCCTCGAAATCCCTCTCGCCGATGGTGATCGCCTGGATGGCCGCGGTGCCGCCGGGCTTGAGGCGGTCGTGCACGGTCTTGAAGTAACTGGGCCAGTGCTCTTCCCCCACGGCCTCGATCATCTCGATGGAGGCGACGTGATCGAACTGGCCCTTGGTATCGCGGTAGTCTTCGAGGTGTAGCGTGGCATGGTTGTCGAGGCTCTGCCGCCGCAGCCTGTCGAGCGCGAATTTCAGCTGTTCAACCGATAGCGTGATGCCGTAGACGACCGCGTTGAAGTCGCGGGCGACTGTCTCTGCGAACCCGCCCCAACCGCAACCGATCTCCAGCACGCTTTCGCCTTCCTTGACGCCTGCCATCTCGGCCACCTTGCGGTACTTGGCGTGCTGGGCTTGCTCCAGGGTCTCGTCCCCGCTGACATAGTAGGCGGAAGAATAGGTCATCGAGGGGTCCAGCCACTCGGCATAGAAGTCATTTCCGAGGTCATAGTGCTCGGAGATGTTCTTCTTGGAACCCTCCTTCGAATTGTGTCGGCTCAGGTGGTACGCGATATCCTGGGCAGCCCGGCCGTACCACGAACTCTCCGCGCTATCGAGGACATCACGATTCTGCAGGAAGTAGCGGAACAGCGTGGTGAGGTCTTCGATCTCGACATCGCCGTCGATGTACGATTGTGCAAAGCCCACCGTACCGCGCCGCAGCGTCTTGGGCAGGACGCTGAAGTTCTTGATGTGCAGACGAGCATGCTGACCGGTCGATGGATCGCCGAAGGTGCGGACCGAGTTGTCCGGGAGGGTAATGGTCACGGCACCATGCTTGGGCCGACCGATCAGGCGCTTGCCTATGAAGGCGGCGAGAACGGAAAGAACACGATCGACTGGCGACGGCGCCGTCCGGTTCGGCTCGACCGCAAGCTTATCCATCTGCAACATTCCAGACTAGCGGCGCACTGCCCCGACGCTGCGACGGAGACCAAGGGTCACCGGCACCCCTTTGAGCCAGAGCAGCAGCGCTTCCCAATGAATTCCGGCAAGCACTTTAGCGGTCATAAGTGGATATGCAAGCAGGAGTTTCACGAGTCCGGCATCGGTCAACGGTCGCCGCTTCGCATCGAAATAGGCGGTCAGCAGTCCCCCTTCGGCGCTGCGCAGGACAATGCCGATGAACACGTCTTCGCCAGGCGGGCGCACCGAGAAGCGGTATTCACCCTCGAGCGTATTGAACGGAGACACGTAGAAGGCCTTGCTTGCGGTATGGCTCGAGAGATCGCTCCCCGCGCCGATGACGGCATCGTAGAAGTGGTGCTCGCCGAAGGTGTTATGCACCTCGTAGACGATCATCCTTACCGCGCCATCGGCATCCTCGAGGAAGTAGGTCGTCAGCGGATTGAAGGCGTAGCCCACGATGCGCGGGTAGGCCAGCATCCGGATGCGCGCCACCGGCATACCGAGCCCGGCCTGCTGCGCCCGACTTCTGATGAACGCGGCAAGCGAGGCACCGTCATGGGGCCCGAAATCCCTCGCGAAGAAAGAGAAAACATTGAATCGATTGAAGGAGAAGAACCTGAGCTTCTCATCCATCGCTTCAAGCTGGTCCAGATCGACAAGGAGCGAAAAGACGCGGTAACGCAGGCGATGTCGCCGAGGGCGCGCCCGCTTGTGCACGACGTCGCCGACGTAGATCGCACCCAGAGACGTTACTCGGCCGCCCAAAGCAACCTCTCCTCCCCGTTCCAGTTGTGCGCAATGCGATCACGAAGCCGGCGCACCGTCCACGGGCGACTTGCCCCGCCAATTCTCTCGGCGACCTCGAGGCCAGCCTGCAGCCCGTCCTCGTGAAATCCATAGCCCATCCAGGCCCCGGCGAACCAGGTCCGGGAGACACCCTGGATGCGCCAGAGTTGGGCCTGGGCGGCCATGGCGCCGGCGTCAAAGAGAGGATGCTCGTAGGTGACCTGGTACTGCACGGTGCCCGGTGCGAAGTCGTGACCGGGGTTGAGGGTGACGAACAGGTCGGTTCGAGTGTCCAGCGGCTGCAACCGGTTCATCCAGTAGGTCAGGCTCAGCCGCTCCCCATCATTGTCGGCGGTCCGCAGATAGTTCCATGCGCTCCAGAGGCGCTTCCGACGCGGCATGAAGCCACGGTCGGTATGCAGCACCGCCGTGTTGGGCGTGAAGTGGAATGCCCCAAGTATGCCGCGTTCCTCCGCCGAGGCATCGCCCAGTAGACGAAGGGCATCGTCGGCGTGACACGCCAGCACGACCTCGTCGAACGTCTGCTTCTGCCCGTCCTCGAAGACCAGTTCGGCGCCGCGCGGGCTCCGAAGGACCGAGCCGATGCGCGCGCCGGTAACAGACTTGAACCGTCCCTCACCGACAAGACGATCGACATAGGTGCGGCTGCCGCCTAGGACCGTTCTCCACCGTGGCCGGTCGTTAACCTGCAACAGCCCGTGATTGGCGAAGAACTCGATGAAGTTCCGGGCCGGGAAGTCCAGCATCTGTCGGGCCGGCGTCGACCAGATAGCCGCCGACATCGGCAGGATATGGTCCTCGATGAAGGTCCGGGAGTATCCATGGGTGGCGAGGAACTCGCCGATGCTGACCTCCGACGGAAGGGTGGCGAGGTGTCCCTTGGCCTCCCGGAAAAAGCGCAGGATGTCGGAGACGAGCTGCCAATGCGAGGGACGGATCAGGTTGCGGCGCTGTCCGAACAGACCATCCAGGTGCCTGCCGGAGTACTCCATGCGCCCATCCTCGACAGACACCGCAAAGCCCATGTCGGAGGGAGCGGTTTCGACACCGAGGTGGGCAAAGAGCGCGCACAGGTTCTCGTAGTTGCGTTCGTTGAAGACGATAAATCCGGTATCGACCGCAACGGCGCCCTCATCCGTGTCGGCGACGATCGTGTTCGAATGGCCACCCAGTCGGTCGGCCCTCTCAAACAGCGTCACCTCGGCAGAGCGCGACAGCAGCCAGGCGGCAGACAGGCCCGAGATACCGGATCCGATGATGGCAATGGAACGAGACGTCATTCGGTTCGGTACCCCTGATAGCAGTCTGTCATCTACGGCTCCCCAAGCCGGACGGATCAGCTACAGGTCTGCTGGAACCGCAGCATCGCCAGCCCGGAACTGCACCTCCTCGCGGCCCTGGTAGTGATCCAGCGACAAGGTGCCGGCGAGGTGGAGCGGGGCATCGCTGCCGAGGCCAAGCAGGGCCTCTCCCAGCGCTGTGCCGGCCGCGCGGAAGGCGATCGCCTTGAGCCGTGCGCCATCCCCCGAGGCGAGCGTGAAGCGGACGTGACCGCCGACTCCGACGACTTCGGGGAACCGAACGCGATGCGCGGGAAAAGCGAAGACCGGCTGAGGATTGCCACTGCCATACGGCCCGGCGCGCTCGATATCGTGCACGAAGGCAACAGTGGCGCCCCGGGCTGAAAGTGCCGCATCGACCTGCAGTGTGGTGGCCGCGCGGGCAGAGGCGACGGCGCCGCCGAGCGAATCCGTCAGGTGGGCCCGAAATGCGGCGAACTGCCCCGCTTTCAGGGTGACGCCGGCGGCCATCGCGTGGCCGCCGCCCTTTGCCACAATGCCAGCCTCCACGGCCGCAATTACGGCCGTGCCCAGGTCTACCCCGGGCATGGACCGTCCGGACCCTGTACCCGTTCCGTCCGGCCCGAGCGCAATGGCAAAGGCCGGCCGGTCAAACCGCTCCCGGATCCGGGCCGCCACCAGTCCCACGACGCCCGGATGCCAGCTGGCGGAGGCCAGCACGAGTACCGGAGGCCCCTCCCCGCCGCCGATCTCGGCCTCCGCGGCACGCACAGCCTCCTCGACCGCATCGATTTCGATCCGCTGACGCTCGGCATTGAGTTCGTTCAGCCGCGCTGCAATGATCATGGCCTGCTGTTCATCATCCATCGACAGCAGGCGCGCCCCAAGCGCTGCATCGCCGATCCGACCGCCGGCGTTGATGCGGGGCCCGATCAGGAACCCCAAATGGTACGGGTTCAGGGGACCCGAGATGCGCGACGCGAGGGACAGCGAGGCAATGCCCCGATTGCTGCCGGTGCGGGCGATCTCAAGGCCGCGCGCCACGAATGCCCGGTTCAGCCCCTTCAGCGGCACAACATCGCAAACCGTTGCAAGCGCCACCAGATCGGCCCACGACATCAGGTCTGGCAAATGATCAACAGCGCGCTGGCGCAGGAGCCGGTTGGTGGCCACGAGCACCATGAAGGTCACCCCGGCGGCGCAGAGGTATCCGAGACCGGAAACGTCGTCCGGACGATTTGGATTGACCAGCGCGGTCGCCGGAGGCAGTTCGGCGTCCGACAAGTGGTGATCGATGACCAGGACGTCGAGACCGCGGCGTCGCGCGTGGGCAATGGGCTCATCGCTGGTCGTGCCGCAGTCTAGCGTGACAAGCAGGGAGGCGCCCCCGTCTGCCAGCCGGTCGACGGCTCCGACATTCGGACCATAGCCTTCGAAGATCCGATCGGGGATGTGAACCTGCGGATCCAGGCCGAAGTGACGAAGGTAGCGGGTCATCAGTGCAACCGAGGCCGCGCCGTCGACGTCGTAGTCCCCGAACAGAGCCACGGACTCGGACGAGGCGATCGCCCGCGCCAGCCGATCCGCGAGGGCATCCATGTCCGCCAGGTTCGAGGGATCCGGCATCAGGGCACGAATGGTGGGCCGCAGGTAGGCTTCCGCCCCATCGATCGGGACGCCACGCGCCGCCACGATGCGCGACAGGATCTCCGACAGCTGGCTGCGCTGGCTGATGGCGGTGGCCGTGCGGGAGGCGGCGGCGTCGAGCCGGTCGACCCATGCCCGGCCCAAGACAGACTTCGAGACGTCGAGGAAGTGGGGATGCGGAGCGTCCATTGCATCCGAGGTAAGCAGAACGCCGGCCCCCGTCGAGTGCCGTTGGCGGTTTTTCCCCCTTCGCGGCAAATTCGGACACGGCGGTCCCGGCAGACCTAACATAGCCGCGCGGCGGCCCCCATATAGCGGCGACATTCACGATGGGGACTTCGATGTTCGCTTTTCGGGGCTTTAGGTTGACGGCCCTATTTGCCACATTGGTCATAGCTTTCTCGATGGTCGCAGTCGACGCCGCGCAGGCGCGGCGCGGCGGCAGCTTCGGCAATCGGGGGATCCGAACCGAACGCGTGATCCCGGCGACCCCGGTATCCCCGAAGGTCACGACACCCGTGCAGCGCTCGGTGACCGACACCACCACGAAATCGGCAACCTCGACGGGCATGGCGGCGCGTCCCTCCCTGTTCGGCGGTTTCGGCGGGGCAGTGCTCGGAGGGCTGCTGTTCAGCGGACTGTTCGGGATGATGTTCGGCTACGGTTTCGGTGGCATGGGCGGCATGCTGGCCCTGCTGGTCCAGGTCGGACTTGTCGGGCTCGTGTTGGCGTTCCTGTTCAGGAGACGCCCGTCCGTCGCCGGCGTTGCCGGCCTGCGCATGCCCGCGGACAGCGGATTCCAGGCGGCGGGCGCGCCACAACGTTCGAATGCGTCGCGTCGCGCTGGTCGACGTGACGAGATCGGTATCTCCGATGCGGACCTCGGCGAGTTCGAACGCCGCCTGCGGGACCTGCAGGCCGCATACTCACGAGAGGACGAGGACAGCCTGCGTCGCATCGCAACACCGGCCGTGTGCGACACGCTCGCGGCGGAGTTGCGGAGCCATGCCGCGGCCGGCGTGCGCAACGAAGTGATCGACGTCCGGCTGCTGGAAGGTGACATCGCGGAGGCCTGGCGCGAGGGTAGCACCGATTTTGCGACCGTGGCGATGCGCTACGAGTCGCGGGACTTGATGCGCAGCCGCAGCACCGGCGAATTGGTTGCCGGCGAGGATGGGCCGACCGAAGTAACCGAGATCTGGACGTTTCGGCGGCAGCACGGTGGCGCGTGGCTGATCAGCGCCATCCAGGAGGCCTAGCCGCCCTGCGGCATTGGGGTGCGTGCCGCGGCGACAAGCGTCCCACGGCATGCTAACCTGTCGCGTCGGGGGGCGACAGCGAAAGAGGCATTGCCATGCGTAGCGTGCTCGCCCTTCTTGTCCTCATCTGCATAAGCCTGGTGGCGACAAACGGAGCCGCCGGTCAGGATGACCTCTCCACCGAGACAATAGCGCTGCTCGATCGCCTTGAGTCTGGACTATCGGAGGCGGGCGACGACGCCCCGAGGGCCTATCAGGCTCTCGAGAGCGCCGGGCTGTTCGACAGCGACGATCCGGCGATGAGCCTGGTGCTCGCCGTAGTTGAGTCTCAGCTGGCGAGCGGGGTGCAGCTTGCCTATCTGGACGAAGGTCTGCGCTGGGCTGGCACGGCGACGTCGCCGGCCGATGCGCGGGAAGCCGCGCTCTACTTCGTCGACGTCGCCACCTACGACCCGCTGATTACGCCGCATACTCGGCGCGAACTCTACGCCCTCGGGGAAGCGCTCGATCGGTTGACCGCCGCTGGCCTGTCAATGAGCGAGTTGCAGGGGAACACGTCGCCGGCCGGACTACGACTGATCGAGGATGCGATCAAGCTCTTCAAGGCCGGGCTCTCGACGGAGGAACTCGCGGAGTCCGAGACCCCGGAGCGCAACCGGATCATCCGTGACTTCATCGACCTTATCCCGCCCCAGATCGCGCCGGCCCTCAACGGTCCTGCCGGTGCCGCCTTCGCCGACCTGCTCGACTGGGACGGCAAGATGTGGGATGCCGCGACCGACGGGATCGAACTGGTTGCCGACGCCATTGGATCCGGCGAACTTGACCGGGACCGCTATGCAAGCATCGCAGGTGCCCTCGAGGATCTCGCCGGCCAAGGGCCGTGGGGCGGCGATACGGCGCGCGAGTTCCTGAAGAAGTGGGCGGAGAACCTGCCCGGGGTCGGCAAGCTGATCAAGGCCGTCTGGCCGGAACCGGTCCCCGAAGAGTGTCGGGCCATCGACTGCGATTGCGAGAATATCGACTTCGGCCTGCTGACCAAGCCGTTCCAGCAGGATTGCCGGGCGGCGGAGGCGGAGTTGATCCGGCAGTGCACCGCCACCCGGACCATCGTCGGGGCATGCCATGCGACCGCGTACGGTCCCGGTGCGATACCGAAGCCATAGCGGATTACGACCCACGATGCCCCCCGCGCCCTGCGGATGGATCAGCGCCGGTGTTCGGCGGAGATCCAGCGGATGGTCTGGCTCCACGAGCGCATGACGACTGTACTGGTGCGGACCGAATCGCGCCGGAATCGCACGCCGCTCAACAGGCTGCCATCGGTCACCCCCGTGGCGGCGAAGAGCACGTCGCCCGACGCGAGGTCCTCGGTCCGGTACTTCAGGTTGGGCTCGGTGATGCCCATCCTGCGGGCGCGGATCCGCTTGTCTTCGCTGTCGAGGATGAGCCGCCCCTGCATCTGACCGCCGATGCAGCGCAGCGCGGCGGCGGCCAGGACGCCCTCCGGAGCGCCACCAGAGCCCAGGTAGATATCGATCCCGGTATCCTCGGTATTGACCGCATGGATGATGCCGGCGATGTCGCCGTCCGATATCAGCTTGATGGCGACGCCGGCGGTGCGCAGGTCGTCGATGAGCATGGCGTGGCGGGGCCTGTCGAGGACGCAGGCCGTAATCTCGTTCACGGGAACGCCCTTGGCCTTGGCCAGCGAACGGACATTGTCCATCGGCGTCATGTCGAGATCGACCACACCCTCCGGGTAGCCGGCCCCGATGGCGATCTTGTGCATGTAGACGTCGGGGGCGTTGAGCAGGCCGCCGCGCTCGGCCATGGCAAGCACACAGATCGAATCGGGCTGGTTTTTTGCGCACAGCGTGGTGCCTTCGAGCGGATCGACCGCGATGTCCACCTGAGGCCCGTCTCCGGCGCCGACTTCCTCGCCGATGTAGAGCATCGGCGCCTCGTCGCGTTCCCCCTCGCCGATGACGATCCGCCCCTCGATGTGGACGTTGCCCATCTCCTCCCGCATGGCCTCGACAGCGGCGTGATCGGCGGCCTTCTCGTTGCCCTTGCCGCGCCAGCCGGAGGCAGCGACGGCGGCCGCTTCGGTGACGCGCACCAGTTCGAGCGTCAGGCTGCGATCTATGGCCGCCTGACGGTCTTTGTCGGACTTGCTGAGCTTCAAGTGGACCCCCTGCCCCGCCGCAGGGGCCGATACTAGAACTGCTCGATCCGGATCATCTGCGGATCGCCGACGATGAAGCCGTCGCCCTTGATGCGGGCCAGCGCATCCCGAACCGAATGCTCCATGGTGGAGTGAGTGAGCAACACCACGGTCCGGATGTCGATCCCCACCGCGCCCGGTTCGCTCACGCGCAGATCCGGCCGCTGGATGACGCTTTCGAGAGAAATGCCAGCCTCACCCATGCGAGAAGCAATAGCGGCAAAGGCGCCGGGGACATCCTTGGCATTTAGTCGGATGTAGTACCCGCCCTCGTGTGCCCGCATCGGCGCCCTGCGGTAGGGGGTGAGTTCGGCAACGGGAACGCCGAGCGGCGGCACCCGCGTGCCCCGCGCGATATCGAGGATATCGGACAGTACGGATGAGGCCGTGGGCGGGCCACCGGCGCCCGGGCCGGCGAGGAGTAGCTCGTGGACGTGGTCGGTCTCGAGCGCCACGGCATTGAGGACGCCATCGACGCCAGCAATCGCCGAAGTCTTGGGGACGAGCGTCGGGTGGACGCGCTGGTCGATGCCGTCGTTGGAGCGCTGCGCGATCCCGAGGAGCTTGATCCTGTAGCCGAGGTCGCCGGCCACCTTGATGTCGGCCTGACTGATGGTGGTGATTCCCTCGACGAAGATCTCATCGGGGGCAATCTCGCAACCGAAGCAGAGCGAGGCGAGTATCGCCAGCTTGTGCGCGGTGTCGTACCCCTCCACGTCGAAAGTCGGGTCGGCTTCCGCGTAGCCAAGCTTCTGGGCGTCGGCCAGACACTCGGCGAACCCGATCCCCTCGTTTCCCATGCGGGTGAGGATGTAATTGCAGGTGCCATTCATGATGCCGTAGACGCGGGCGATGCGGGCCGAGCCGAGGCCTTCGCGGAGGGTCTTGATCACCGGGATGCCGCCGGCCACAGCCGCCTCGAAACCGAGTTGCGCGCCCGTCTCCTCTGCAATCCTGGCCAGAGCCACACCGTGGCGGGCCAGCAGGGCCTTGTTGGCGGTCACGACCGGCCGGCCGATCTCCAGGGCAGCCTTTACCGCAGCGAGCGCCGGACCGTCTTCGCCTCCGATCAACTCGACAAAGAGATCGATGCCGTCCCATTTGGCGAGGGCGACCGGATCGTCGAACCACTCGAGGTCCCTTGTATCGATGCCGCGATCGCGGCTGCGGGAACGAGCGCAAACGGCAGTGACGGCGATCTTCCGCCCGAGCTTGCGCGTCAGTTCCTCGCCATCCTTCTGGATGATGCGGACCAGAGTCGCGCCGACATTTCCCAGCCCGGCCACTCCGATACGGAGCGGCGCCACCGCCGCGGCGTCAGCATGTTCTTGCATCGCCCTCAGAATACGCGTGCGCGTATCCGAGCGCGGCTCGCGCCCCTCCCGCAGATCGAAGACGAAGAGTGGATCGCCGGCGATGGTGCGGCCGAACCGGGTGGGAGTCCAGCCACGTGCAGCGATGAAGGACTCTACGGCCTGGCGAAAGGACTGGATATCGGACATGGACAAAGGCTCTCGAACG
Source organism: Devosia sp. (assembly GCA_041916695.1). GTDB lineage: Bacteria > Pseudomonadota > Alphaproteobacteria > Rhizobiales > Devosiaceae > Devosia_A. The sequence continues at coordinate 78,286 of JAYRZA010000013.1, forward strand.
TATCCGAGAGCTATGGATAGGAACTGGCCTACCAGTCAATAGGATTGATGGTGTGCCGTGTTGTGGTTACGCAGACTGGCCAGCTACTTGGCCGCAGTGATCGGCACGACGTTGTCCATGCTCGGGGCGGCAGACAGGAACTTCTTGATGTTCCGTGCTGCCTGGCGGATGCGCTGTTCGTTCTCGACGAGCGCGAGACGGACATACTGATCACCGTATTCGCCGAAGCCGACTCCAGGGGCGACGGCGACACCAGTCTCCTGGATCAGGAGCTTGGCGAACTCCAGCGAGCCCAGGTGCGCGTACTGATCCGGGATGGGGGACCAGACGAACATGGTGGCTTTCGGCGACGGCAGGGTCCAGCCCGAGCGGGCAAAGCTTTCCACCATTACGTCGCGGCGCGTGCGATAGACGTTGCGCACCTCCTCGATGACGTCGTCGGAGCCGTTGAGCGCCGCGGCGGCAGCGACCTGGATCGGCGTGAAGGCGCCATAGTCGAGATAGGACTTCACCCGGGTCAGGGCCGCGATGAGCCGTTCGTTGCCGACCGCGAAGCCGACGCGCCAGCCGGGCATCGAGTAAGTCTTCGACATCGAGGTGAACTCTACCGTGATGTCGATGGCACCGGGGACCTGCAGCACCGATGGCGGGATGTCGTCGTCAAAGTAGATCTCGGAGTAGGCGAGATCGGAAAGGATAAAGATGTTGTGGTCGCGGCAGTACTTGACCACTTCCTTGTAGAAGTCGAGCGTCGCGGTGTAGGCGGTCGGATTTGCCGGGTAGTTCAGGATCAGCGCGATCGGCTTGGGGATCGAGTGCCGCACGGCGCGGTCGAGCGCCCGCAGGAAGTTCTCGTCGGGTTCCGCGGGCATGGAGCGCACGACGCCCCCGCTCATGATGAAACCGAAGGAGTGGATCGGATAGGTGGGATTGGGGACGAGGACCACGTCGCCGGGCGCGGTGATCGCCGCAGCCATGTTGGCGAAGCCCTCCTTGGAGCCGAGCGTGGCAACCACCTGGGTGTCGGGGTTCACCTTCACGCCGAAACGGCGCCCGTAGTAGCTCGCCTGAGCCTTGCGGAGGCCCGGAATGCCCTTCGAAGAGGAGTAGCGATGGGTGCGAGGATCCTTCACTGTCTCCTTCAGCTTGTCGACGATGTGCTGCGGCGTTGGCATGTCCGGATTGCCCATGCCTAGGTCGATGATATCCACCCCCGAGGCCCGCAGACGGGCCTTGATTGGGTCGATATGGGCAAAGACGTAGGGCGGCAGGCGGCGGATACGGTGGAAATCTTCGTTCATGGCTGAACCTCGGTGAACCCGCGGCGCACCGCTCTTGGTGCAGGCGACCTCGTACTGAGGACGGCATTATTGCGGAATTTGGGTTGTGACTCGGTAAAGACGGCCGTCAAGGCCGCCGGGCTCGCTGTCTTCGCTCTCCCCAGCCGCAATGCGGCCCGCGGGGAGAGCTAGCGAGCGGGGGCGAAAGCGCGCAAGGTCGCACCGATCTTCCCGGCGGCACCTCTCGTCGCTGCTACTCCCTGAGTCATGGCCAGAACCTGTGAGCCGATCGTGGCTGATTAGTGGCGGGCATGCCCGCGGGTCAAGACCTTTTGGCGCTGCGGGCGCGGTTCAGCGAATAGATGACCCCGACGAGGATAGGCAGCAGCACCGCCACGATCGCTGAGGTGAAGAGCGCTGCGCCGGGCGGAAGCAGCAGGGCGGCGATGAACAGCGCGAGACCCGAGATCATCGCGAGCGCACCGGTGAGCCGGTGCGTTGCCTGCCAATTGCCGGCATCGGCGAGGGTCGAGGAAATGCGCACGCCGGCAACGCTGTTCGGCTGGGACTTGGGCAGCGCGTTGCCAACAACGAGCAGCATGACGGCGAGCACGCCGACGATCGCCTGCACCATGCTGACCGCAACGCCGGTGCCGATCAGGACAGTGACCGCCTCGGCGACGAGGCCCATGAGCAGCAAGGCGGTGATCGCGGCGCCGACGATGGCGCTGCCGGACTTGGCGCTGGGTGCAAAGCGCAGCGCCAGGCTAAAGAGCACCACCATCGCCAACTGCAGGCCGAGCGGCAGGATCAGCGCCAGTTCGCGCGGCAGGAACCAGTCGGCCTCGCCGTGGACGTTCCAGTGGACCGGCAGTTCAACCCCGGCCGGCACGAGGACGAAGCCCGCAATCGCAGCGATGACCGTCGCGGCGATCAGGGCGAGGTTGAGGGGGGACAGCAATCGGGTCACTTCTTCATCTCCCTCAGATCGAGCAGGCCCGAAAGCGCCTGTTCGAGGATGGACGTGTTGAGATGATAGACAAGGCTCGTGCCGTGGCGCTCGACGGCCACGAGGCCCGCGTCCTTGAGCTTGGCGAAGTGCACCGACATGGTCGGCTTGCTCAGCTCGAAATGGCCGGCCAACTCGCCCGCGCTCAGCGGCCCGGCTTTCAAGATGCCGAGGATTTCGCGCCGGACCGGGTGCGACAAGGCTTCAAAAACAGCGTTGACACCCATCCGTCATCTCCTGACGGTAATTATTTCGTCCATTCTCTAATTAGAGTCAAGGCGAAATTTGTACGGTCCCGCCGACGGGCTCCAGCGACTTGAGGTATTGCACTATGGCCTCAGCCTGTTCCGGATCGAACTCGAACTCGGGCATCTCGGGGTGCGCGGTCACGATCCCCTCGACAAGCGACTCGCTGAGGTCGCCGACGTCGTAGCGCAGGTGCAATTCCCTGAAGCGGGGCGCCGCAGCCAGCTTGCTGTCGCCGGTCGCGCCAACGGCATGGCAATCCGAGCAGTACTCATCGACCAGCAGATGCCCCTCCTCGATCGGATCGGCCAAGGCCGGCACTGCGACCAGCAGGAGTCCCGCCAGCAGACTGATCGGCAGGGCACGCATATTTTGGGTCTCCTCTCCTCACTAATGCGCTTTCTACAAGATCGCGACGACGACCGATTGACGGAGCGCAAGCTTCAGCGCACCGGCAGGTATTTCAGGAACTGGTCGGCGCTGACCGACCAGGAGAACCGTTCTGCGTAATCGCGGCAGGCGCCGCGCGGTATGTCGAGGGCCGCCAGGGCGGCCTTGCGCAGATCGTCATCGAGCACGCCAACCGGCGCCCCTCCGATGACGTCAATCGGACCAGTGACCGGAAACGCGGCGACCGGAGTGCCGCTGGCAAGAGCCTCGAGCAGCACAAGGCCAAAAGTATCCGTCCGGGAAGGAAAAACGAACACATCGGCAGAAGCGAAGAGTCGGGCCAGATCCTCGCCGTGCCGGGGCCCGAGGAAAACCGCGGCGGCGTGCTCCACCCTGAGTTTTTCGAGGCTCGGGCCGCCGCCGACCACGACTTTGGTCCCCGGCAGGTCGAGCCGCAGGAAGGCCTCGATGTTCTTTTCGACGGCAACGCGGCCGACATAGAGAAAGACGGGTCCAGAATAGGGCAACACCTCGCGCCGTCCCGGATGAAAGAGCTCGGTGTCGACCCCCTTCTGCCAGATGACGGCGTTGGTGAAACCCCGCCGCTCGAGCAGGTGCTTGAGGTGCTGCGTGCCCACCAGGCAGTAGGTCGCCGCCCCATGGAACCATCGCAAGAAGCGATAGCTGACCTGCAGCGGAACCGGCAGCCGGGCGCGCAGGTATTCGGGGAACTGGGTGTGATAGGCGGTCGAGAACGGAAAGCCGTTCCTGCGGCACCAGCGACGGGCGATGAGGCCGAGCGGCCCTTCGGTAGCAATGTGGATCGCATCGGCGCCGGCCGCCACGATGCGGTCGTAGACCGGCCGGGTCAGGGTGGCGGAGAGGCGAATCTCGCCATAGCCCGGCATGGGAAAGGTGCGGAACTCGGCCGGGGTCAAGAGCTTCACCGCGATGCCCCGGCGCCCCAGTTCGCGCGCCACGAGTTCGATGGAGCGCACGACTCCGTTGACCTGCGGGTGCCAGGCATCGGTGACGATGAGGACGGTCTTGGGCTGCGGCATTGGCTGCTCTTGTTAGGTGCCGAATGCGTAGCCGGTAGTAACCGAAAAAGCAAAAGGGCCGGTCGAGCCGGCCCTTTCGACGTCTGATCCGACAGCGCTCAGCGCTTGGAGAACTGGAAGGACCGACGGGCCTTGGCCTTGCCGTATTTCTTGCGTTCGACCACACGGCTGTCGCGCGTCAGGAACCCGCCCGCCTTCAGCACGCCGCGCAACTCCGGCTCATAGTAGGTCAGCGCCTTGGAGATGCCGTGACGAACCGCGCCCGCCTGGCCGGACAGGCCACCGCCCGAAACCGAAGCAACGATGTCGTACTGGTCCTTGCGCGCCGCAGCGACGATCGGCTGCTGCAGCACCATCTGAAGCACAGGGCGGGCAAAGAACTGGTTGAACTCCTTGCCATTGACGGTGATCTTGCCGGCGCCCGGCTTGATCCAGACGCGCGCGATGGCGTTCTTGCGCTTGCCGGTCGCATAGGCGCGGCCCTGCGCGTCGAGCTTCTGCACGTGAACCGGCGCCGGGTTGGCGGCAGCGACGGCGGCAGAAGCCGCGCCAAGGTCTTCGAGCGAGTTGATGGTCTCGGCCATTACTTGGCCCTCACGTTCTTGGAGTTGAAGGAGGCGACGTCGAGCTTCTCAGGCTGCTGTGCCTCATGTGGATGGCTCTCGCCGGCATAGACACGCAGGTTGCCGTACTGCTTGCGTCCCAGCGGCCCTTCCGGGATCATGCGGCGCACGGCGTTTTCGAGCACGCGCTCGGGGAAGCGGCCGTTGAGAAGCTCGCGCTGGGTGCGGTCCTTGATGCCGCCGGGGTGGCCGGTGTGCCAGTAGAAGCGCCGCTGGTCGAGCTTCTTGCCGGTCAGCTTCACCTTGTCGGCATTGATCACCACGACGTGGTCGCCGGTATCCATGTGCGGGGTGAAGGTCGGCAGGTGCTTGCCACGCAGGCGCATGGCGATGATGGAGGCAACGCGGCCCACCACCAGATCCTTGGCGTCGATCAGGATCCACTTTTTCTGGATCTCGTCCGGCTTCGCCGTGTAGGTGCTCATCGATTGACTGTCCTTGAAAGCAGGCAGGGGGTCCCTGCCCCGGATTTCGTGGCGCGGATATACGTAGGTCACCGCCTAACGTCAAGTCCGAAGAATTGTCTTTATAAATCAATGATCTGGAAGGACGGTATCTGGATACCGTAATGCGGTATCCAGATACCGCTTCGCAAAGGGCTAGATTTGGTTGGTATTCCGACGGCGCCGCGCCGTGGTGTCGGCGAGGTAGGCGGTGACGGCCCCGAGAAGCATGAAGGCCAGTGCCTGATGGCCGAGGGCCAGCGAGATCGGCACCACGGTCAGCAGAGTTGCGATTCCGAGGATCACCTGAGCCAGCACCAGGACCGCAATTCTGGGCAACCAACCATGCACGCCGGCAAACCCTCCGCGCCGATGCCGCCACCACAATAGCCAAGCGACATAGACCAGGATCATGTAGGCGAGGACGCGGTGCGAGAACTGCACGGTGAGAGCATTCTCGAACAGGTTCTTCCAGGCAGGGCTCATGGCGTCGAGCCCTGCGGGAACGAGCGCGCCATCCATCAGGGGCCAGGTATTGTAGGCCATGCCGGCGTCGAGACCAGCGACGAAGGCGCCCGCGACGATCTGTATGAGCAAAAGCAGGAGCAGTCCGACCACCGGCCAGCCCGCTGGGCCCGCCAACGGCACGGGCCGAAGACGTCGCGCGACCCATATCAGCGCCATGAACAAGAGCGACGCGGCGAACAAGTGCGCAGCAAGACGATATTGAGACACCGAAGTGAGTTCGGACAACCCGGACGATACCATCCACCAGCCGAGAAATCCCTGAAAGCCGCCGAGCACGAAGAGGCCCGCAAGCGGGACGGCGAGGTTCCAGGTGAAGCGACGCTGGACCAGAAAGACGAGGAAGGGCACGGCGAACGCGACGCCAATGACGCGACCAAGGAAGCGATGTCCCCACTCCCACCAGAATATCGACTTGAAATCCTCGATCCCCATCCAGGCATTCTGCACACCCTGCGGGATCTGCCGGTAGGCCTCGAACTCGGCCTGCCAATCCGCATTCGACAGTGGCGGAACAACTCCCGAGATCGGCTTCCACGACGTGATCGACAGCCCGGACTCCGTAAGGCGCGTGGCGCCGCCGACGACGACCATCGTAAGTACAAGCAGCGCCATGACATAGAGCCAGATGCGAACGGGCTTCAGGCGATCATGCACGAGTTGCTCGATGATGGATTGTTCGGTTGCGCTGAGAGCCAAGATGCGCTCCTTTCGGCGCAACTGCTACTGCCTGCGATGGCGGCTGACAAATGCCGCGTTGCCGCATGAATACCGGGATCGCGATGACCACGAGGACAAGAAAGCTGACCGGCACGGTATTGATCCTGCTGTCGATCGTGGCGTGGTCGATCTTGGCGAGCTGGATCTACATGAGCCTGTTGGTGGAGGCGCCGTGGTGGCTGACGATCGGCTTCTTCGCGTTGGCAGGGACGAGCTGGTTCGTGCCGGCGGCGGTCATCATCCGGTGGATGGTGAAACCGGACTGAGACCTACTCCCACCGGACCTTGGCACCCAGGGTCGTCAGCTTCTCGACGAAATGCGGGTAGGCCCGGCGGATCGGATCGGCATTCTTGATACGCGATTCGCCCGGAATCTGGATCGCGGCCAGCAGCAACGCGACGACGACCCGGATGATATAGGGCGCCTCGACCTGCGCGGGACGCAGCGGATTACCACCGAAGACCACCAGCCGGTGTGGATCAGAAAGGTGCACGCGGGCACCAAACTTCAGCAGTTCGGCGCTCCAGCCCAGCGCACCCTCGTAGACCTTGTTCCAGAACAGAATGTCGCCGACGCACCCGACCGATACGCCGATCGCGTGCGGCAGCAGGTCGGCGGGAAAATAGGGCCACGGCGCCGCCTCGATCTTGGGCAGCATCTCGGCGGTGTAGGGCTCGGTGATCCGACGGGTCCAGCCGGTTGCTGTCACCCTGCCCTCACCGACCTCGAACTGCATGCCCAGTTTGCCGAACTGGCGCAGGATCAGGGTCATGTGCGGCCCCATGTCGGTTTCGACCGTCAGGCGTCCGCCGGTGACGGCGCCGATGGCGAGGAAGGTGGCAACTTCGTGGTGATCATCGGGAACACGCGCCACCGTGCCATTGAGCCTGCCGACACCGCGCACCGTGAGCTTGGAGGTACCGATGCCGTCGAGATCGGCTCCCATGCCGGCGAGCATGTCGCAAAGGGCCTGCACGTGAGGCTCGGAGGCCGCGTTGTTCAGGTGGGAGGTGCCATTCGCCACAGCCGCGATCATCACGAAGGTCTCTGTAGCAGTGACGGAGGCATAGTCGGGCCAGAGGTCGGCGCCGCGAATCTCGTTGCGGCGTTCGATGCGGTAAGGGTGCGTTGCTGCAATGGTCCCGCCGAAACTTTCGAGGATCTCGAGATGCGGGTCGATCTCTCGGACGCCCAGGGCACAGCCCTTGGCCTCGGTGTCGAAGATCAGGTGCTCGGAGCGCATCAGCACCGGGGCGAGCAGCAGCACGGCGGCCCGGATGCCGACCGGGAGCTCCGCTTCGCTGGTCGCAAAGGCGCGGAAGTCGTGCTGGATGATGAGGGTCTGGGCGGCAAGGTTGCGCTCCACCCGCGAGCCCTTGGAGCGGAAGTACTCGACCAGCTTGTCGATGTCGCTGATCTCGGGAACGTTGGTGAGGGTCACCTCGTCCTCGGTCAGCAGCGTCGCGCAGAGCATCGGCAGCACGGCATTCTTGTTGCCGGACGGGCGGATGGTTCCGGACACAGGATGGGCGCCATCGACGATCAGATCAGACATCGGATTCTCTTGGGTCGGTCTTGCGGCGAGCAATAGCCTATTTGGCCATCAGGGAGAACAGGGCCGGCGTCACGAAGACGTCGACGTAGCGGCGGGACTGGAACAGGCCATTGAGGGAAATTCGCGGCAGCGCATGCAGGCTGTGCCGATGATGTGCATAGAGTCCGCCTGGACGCGTGGTCACGGCGGACCGCACCCCCAGATCGCGTGCCAGAGCGAACTCGCGCGGGCCTGCCGACGACGGGCCTCCCAGCGGATAGCTGAGATGCTCCGGCTGCTTGCCGAACTGCGCCTTGATGATACGAAGCGACTGCTCGATCTCGTTGCGGGCCTCGCCCGACTCGAGCTTCGCGAGTTCGTAGTGATGTACGGTGTGCGCCCCGATGGTACAGAGCTGCTCCGCCGCAAAGGTCCGCAGCTCGGACCAGTCCATGATCAGCTCGCGGCACTGGCGTGCAAGATCGAAACCGTACTGGCTGGCGAGGTCGCGAATTAGCGCGACGCGGTCGTGCTCCGGCATGATCCGCATGCGCCGGTAGAGAGCAGAATAGGCCGCTTGTTTTTCGGCGAGCGAGGCGCTGGGCAGGTACTCGGTATCACCGCCCCAGGTCACCGCTAGCGCGTTCTGGCCGGCGACGATGTCCTCGAGCGCCTGCCACCAGACCTCCCCGATGCCGTCCACCAATGCCGTCGGCACGTAGAGCGTGAAGGGACATTGCTGGCGGCGCAGCACGGGCAGCGCGTGGCGCAGATTGTCGCGATAGGCATCGTCGAAGGTGAACACCGCAAAGGGCCTTGCGGGTTCGTCGGTCTCGATGCGCCGGATTGCCTCGTCCATATCGACGATGTCGAGCCCGAGCTTCCGGACGCGGGCAACGGTGAATTCGAGGAAGTCCGGCTTTACCTGCAGGATGGCGTTGGGTGAGAAGTCGGCCGGGTCGTCCGGCAGGACGCGATGCAGTGTGAAGACTACGCCTCGCGCCCTCGAGAACCGCCGCACCAGAAAGGGAAGCTGCGAGGCCCAGAGAAGCTCGAATGCGGCACCGATCGCCCTGTAGCGCAGCCCCGGCACCTAGGCAACGTCCGCCCGTACGACCGGCACGCGTACGACGCGACCGATCTCGAAACCCAGCGCGGTGATGTCGCGCCGAGCCGACGCCACTGCGGCCTGGGAGGCTACCGCGTCGGCAACGAGGATCACCGATGCACGAAGATCGGCGAAGAGTGGGAGACCTGAAGAGAGGCCGACCCGACCGGTGTCGACGAGCACCACGTGATAGAGATCGGCAAGCGCCTCAACCAGAGTCAGTGGGCGTTCGGAACGGCGATCGAGTGTGGCGAGACGCCCCCAGGCCACCTCGGCGAGGTTGTCCGCAAGGCGCTGCACGACGTCGCCGTAGTCGACGCGCTCGGCCGCGAGGTCGGAGAGCCCGGCATGCCTGGAGAGTTCGGCGCTGCCCGCATCCACCGCCACGGCGCTCAGATCGGCCTCGAGAACGTCACCAAGCAGCCGGTCGATCACACTCGCAACAAGCTCGTGATCGTCGAGACAGGCGATCAGCAACACCCGCATCTGCCGCGAGGTGACAGACGCGGACAGCATCGACAGTTCGTCGCGCGGTTTGTTGGCGGCAGGCGATGTCGACGACGCGCCGGGCTGGCCGGAATCGACGCCGGCGGGGAGTGGCTCCTGTTCAAGGACATCGGCGGCTTGGTCGTCCAGGCCATTATGGTCATTGGCCGCCTCCTGGCCCGGCTCGATCGACCGCAGCGCCCGGCCAGAGGCCAGCTCGCCGAAGACCACAGCACCGGCCTGAAGGAGCACCGACAGCAAGCCGACGGCGGCAAGCGTGAGGGGTATCTTCGGGAAGGCCGGCTCGATGGCAGGAGCTGCTTCGCTGATGATCCGAACATCTGGCAGCGCCGCGTTCGCGGCGGAACGCGACACGGCGTCGGAGTACTTGGCGAGATAGTTCTCGAGCAGGTCGCGTTGCGCCTTGGCCTCGCGCTCGAGGCTGTCGAGCGCGACGCCATCGCGAGTCGCCGTGCCGGCGGTGTGCTTGGCCGCGGTGAGATCCTCGCGGAGCCTCGCCTCAAGGTCTGCCTCTACCTTTGCCTCGGCATCGAGGGAGTCGGCGACGCGCCGCCCCTCACGGACGACCTGCGCCTCGATCTCGGCGATCTGGGCCTTGAGTGCCTTGATGGTGGGGTGATTGGCGAGCAGCGTCGTGGACTTCTGCGCCAGGTCGGCCTGCAGGTTCGCCTTGGTCTGGAGCAGCCCCTGAATGACGATGGACCCCCTGACGTCGCCGAGTCCCTCCAGGGACCTGCCGGATCCGATGACACCGCGGATGAGGTCGGCACGGGATTGGGCGTCGTTCTTGCGCTGCTGAGCCTCCGCGATCTGGGTGGCGACAGTCGACAGCTGCTGGTCGGCAACCGGCGTCGCGCTGACGCCGATGAAAAGATCCTTGTCCACCTTGTAGTTGGCGACGGCTGACTCGGCAGCAGTCACCCTGGCGCGCAGCTTGTCGATCTCCTGCTGCAGCCAGACCGTGGCCTCAACCGTGTCGGCCAGGGACTGCGCGGCACGGCGCTTGACGTGCGCAACTGCGAGGGCGTTGGCGATGCGTGCGGCGAGGTCGGCATTGGTCGAGCGCACATAGATCGAGACGACGGCCGAGTCGCGCTCGCGGATTACGGTCATGCGGTCGGCCAGATTGGCAAGCACGGTCTCATCGACGTTGCGCGGCTCGGGCTTGCGTCCGACGAGTTGCAGCAGGAATCCGCCAGGCGAGAATCCTACGCCGGAGAACTCGGGAACGGATCGCAGGTTCTCCGCATCCACCACCTCGAGCAACAGGTCGCGGGACTTGATCAACTGGATCTGGCTCGACATCAGCGCCTCGGTATCAACCGAGACGGAGCTCGCCGGCTGCTCCATGGCGGCGCGGGTGTAGATATTCTCGCGCTGCTCGACGAGCAGGCTGGAGGACGATTCGTAGGTCCGGGGCAGGATCAGCAGCACCGCAGCCGTCGCAATGAGCAGCACCAGCGTGACCAGCCCGATCCGCAGAGCGCGCTGCGTCAGGGCGCCGAACACGGTACCCATGTCCATCCGCAGGTCCTCGGCACTCGCACCTTCGGTACTCATCGGCTTACCTTTGCTACTCTCCCGCTAGCTATGCCGCGAACGTGGTAAGCATTCGGTTAAGCGCGCCTCCAGACTGCGACGTGCAACGCCGGCCCTAAGCAGAATGTTAACCATGGGCCGGCGAAACTGCTTTGCTGATCAGAGTCCCCGGAATTGCCATGCGCTGGCTGCGTCTCCTGCTGTTTCTTCTCGTGCTGCCGCTCGCGGCATGCGCCATCAACGGCAAACCATCGACCTATCTCGTCGCGGTGAAGGGACCCTATGCCCTCGACACCGGCGACGTCGTGCGGGTCAGTGTCTATGGCGAGGCCGAGCTTTCGCGCAGCTACCGGGTCGACGATGGCGGTGCCTTGGCACTTCCGCTCATCGGATCGGTACCGGTGCGCGGCAAGACAACCCAGATGGCGGCCGCAGAGATCACGGCAGCCCTTGCGGCCGGATTCATCCGCGAGCCCAGTGTCGCGGTCGAGATCGAGACGTACCGTCCCTTCTACATCCAAGGCGCGGTCAAGACTGGCGGGCAGTTCCCCTATGTCTACGGCATGACGGTGCGGGCGGCGATCAGCACCGCTGGCGGCTTCTCAGATACGGCGGATCGCACCAAGGCGATCGTCTATCGCCGGCAGGGCAAGGAGATGGTCAAGGGTATCGTTGGTCTCGATTTCCCGATCTATCCCGGTGACACCCTGGTGGTTTCCGAGCGCTGGCTGTAAATGGCCGACGTGCCGCTCCGCATCCTGCTGGTCCTGCGCGCCCCGGTGGGCGGGCTGTTCCGGCACGTGTTCGACCTCACGCACGAGCTGGCAGCGCGCGGGCATCAGATCGGCATCGTGGTCGACAAGCTGCACACCGACGCCTTGTCGGCCCAGCGCCTCGGCCTGCTCTCCCCGCTGGCTTCGCTCGGCATCCACGCCTTTGCCATCCCGCGTACGGTGGGTATGGGCGACCTGACGACACCCCTCGCCATCCGCCGGCTCGCCGACAGGCTGCGCATCGACGTCCTGCACGGCCACGGTGCCAAGGGAGGGCTCTATGCGCGCCTCGCGCGGATTGGCGCCAGGCGCCGGGTTGCTCTCTACACGCCACATGGCGGCGTGCTCAACTACAAGCCGGGGTCCCTTGTTGGCTCGCTGTTCCGCTGGTTCGAACGGCAGCTGATGGGGGCAACCGATGCAATCATCTTCGAGAGCGCTTTCGCGCATCGCGCCTACTCGGAACAGATCGGCGCCCCGACCTGCCCCGCCCCGGTAATCCACAACGGACTGAGGCCGGACGAGTTCGTGCCGATACTGCCGCGCCCCCAGGCCGCCGACTTCGTGTTCATCGGCGAGTTCCGCGACGTCAAGGGCATCACCTACCTGCTCGACGCGCTCGTTGACCTGCGAGCGCCCGACGGACGGCCGGCAACGCTCGTCATGGCAGGCGGCGGACCGGACTTCGAGGCCACGAAACAGCGGATAGCTCAACTCGGGCTCGACGAACGGGTTCGGCTGCTGGGCGTCCAGCCGGCGCGACCGACGCTGGAATTGGGCCGGTGCGAGGTGGTCCCATCGCTAGCCGAGTCCCTCCCCTACGTGATCCTCGAGGCCGCCGCGGCCGGGCGGCCGGTGATCGCCACCGATGTCGGAGGCGTGAGCGAGATCTTCGGCCCGACCGCGAAGAGCCTGGTTCCAGCGGCGGACAGCACAGCGCTGGGTCGCGCGATGCAGGCCTACCTCGACCGGCCGGATGTGGCCGATCGCGAGGCGCAACTGCGACTGAGCCATATCCGCGCCGGCTTCTCGGTGGCGCGCATGACCGACAGAATCGAGACGCAATACCGCCAGGCGCTTGCAGCGAGAACTGGGGGGCCGGACTTCACCTAACCTAAACCCTGGCTGCCTAGAATGCTGCAAAGCCACCAAGAAGCGCAGGGTAGCGTCATGATCCGTCTCGATCCAAAGCAGGCCGTGCTCGAGCACGTGCAGACCGGGGCCGCGAAGCGAAGCACATCAGAGTTGTCGCCACTGGCGGCCCAGATCGCCGCGCGTCCGGTGGATCGGACCTATTCTCCGGCCGTCGTTGCGAGTGTCGCCCAAGGAACCGAGGCGGCACTGCTGACCCTCGTCGGTCTTGCGCTTTACGGCCTCAACGATGGAGATACCCTGCTCAGTGTCTCGACCACGCTGGGCGTGGTCGTCGCGGCGAACGTGTTCATGATGTACGCCCGAATCCACCGGGTGGCCGCCTACCGCAAGCTCGCCGATCAGACGTGGAAGGCGCTGGCCAGCTGGACCGCCGCCTTTGCCCTGCTCTGGGTGATGGTCGTGATGTTCGACAAAGAGCAGATGCTGTCACGGTCGTGGATCGGCAGCTGGTGGGGAACTGGCGCGCTGTTGCTCGCCGCATATCGGTTCGTTCTGCACCTGCTGGTGCACCGGTGGACCGGCCAGGGCAGACTGCGGCGGCGAACAGTGATCGTCGGCGGCGGTAAGGATGCCGAGTCGCTGATCGAGGCGATCGTGGCGCGCGGTGGCGAGGACATCGAGCTGCTCGGCCTGTTCGACGACCGTAACGACGACCGCTCACCGGAATCGGTGGCGAGCCTCGCCAAGTTGGGACGGGTCGCGGATATCATCGAGTTCGCACGCCTCACGCGGGTGGACCTCGTGCTGGTCTCGATGCCGCTCTCGGCCGAAAAGCGGGTGCTCGACATGTTGAGGCAGCTATGGGTGCTGCCCGTAGACATCCGCCTGTCGGCCCACATGAGCAAGCTGCGCTTCACCGAGAAGGCCTACTCCTACGTGGGGGACGTGCCGGTATTCGACATGGCCGACCGGCCGATTTCGGATTGGAGCCGCGTGTTCAAGTGGCTGTTCGACAAGGTCGTCGCGATCCTGGCCCTAACCCTGCTCGCCCCGATAATGCTCGCGACCGCGATTGCCATCAAGCTCGACAGCCCCGGCCCGGTGTTCTTCCGGCAGAAGCGCCACGGCTTCAACAACCAGCTGATCGAGATGTGGAAGTTCCGCTCGATGTATGTCGACAGGGCGGACGGCGGGGCGGCGCGGCTGGTGACCAGGAACGACGACCGGGTGACGCGTGTCGGGCGCTTCATCCGCAAGACCTCGATCGACGAGTTGCCGCAGTTGTTCAATGTGCTCACCGGAGAACTGTCGATCGTCGGGCCGCGCCCACACGCGCTGCAGGCCAAGGCCGACAACAAGCTCTACTATGAGGCCGTCGAAGGCTACTTCGCCCGACACAGGGTCAAGCCCGGGATGACTGGGTGGGCCCAGATCAACGGCTGGCGGGGGGAGACGGACACGGTCGACAAGATCATGCAGCGAGTCAACCACGACCTCTACTACATTGAGAACTGGTCGCTCTGGCTGGACATGAAGATCGTGGCCCTGACCCCGTTCTCGCTGTTCGCGCACCGCCAGAACGCCTTCTAGCATGGCTACTCGGGCCATTGGCCCCGCGGCGGCCGCCACCTGGCTGCAGGCCCGCGCCGCACGGCTCCTCGACGCGCTGGTAGCCGTGTGGGTCTTCTGTGGCGCCCTGGTGATCGCCGAGCCGTCGCCGTACGAGCTTGCCTTTCTCCTCGTGATGGCCGTGTCGGTTCTGGCAGGGTTCGCACTGCGTCGAGGGACGCTCCCTCTGCTGACGCTGTTCGCGCTGTTCGTGCCGTTTGCCGTAGTCGCAGCATTTCAGGTGCGGTACAGCTCCGTGAGTGACGCCCTGATCTATCAGGCGGTGACGATCTTCCTGTTCTTCACGGCGTACTGGACCGCCAACTACGTTGCCGATGCGCCCGGTGAACGGATCAGGCTGATCATGGGCTCCTACCTGCTCGCGGCCCTGCTCTCTGCGATTCTGGGGGTGATTGGCTACTTCGGCGTCGGACACGCGTTGCTGACGCGTTACGACCGGGCCAAGGCGCTGTTCAACGATCCCAATGTGTTTGGGCCGTTCCTGATCCTGCCAGCGGTTCACGTCTTGCGGCTGGTGCTGCTTGGCAGTGGGCGGCTCGGCGCTACGACCGGAGTCGCGGCGTACGGTCTGTTGGCACTCGGTGTGTTCTTCAGCTTCTCGCGCGGCGCTTGGGGACACCTGGCGCTGTCGAGCGCTCTCGTCTACGGCCTCGTCTACATGCTCGAAGCTCGCGGAAAGCAACGCGCTCGCATGCTGATGCTGGCGCTGGGCGGCGCTGTGGCGCTAGTGGTGGTGGCGGCGGGCGCACTGAGCGTGCCCTCGGTGCGGTCGTTCATCGAGTTGAGGACGCAGACCCAGACTTACGATACCGGCGACAGCGGCCGCTTCGGCCGGCAAGGCTACGCGTTTGACCTGGCACTCCAGCATCCTCTGGGACTGGGACCGCTGGAGTTCCGCAACCTCAGGGTGAAGGAGGAGCCGCACAACACCTACGTCAACGTGCTGCACGCCTACGGCTGGGGCGGCGGACTGATGTTGATCGCGTTCATCGCGACAACCGGGTGGCGCGGCCTGGGCGCCCTCTCCCGACCCGGGCCGACGCGCGCCATGATGATCCCGCTGTTCTCGACTTTCGTGCCGCTGGCTCTGGAGGCCGCAATCATCGACATCGACCACTGGCGGCACTTCTTCCTCGTGGGTGGACTGATCTGGGGAGTGGCGGCAGCGGGCCGGCGGGACTACCGCGCCAGATAGCGCCGCGCCATCGTGGCGGTGTCCGCTGCAAAGGCAGCGCGATGCGACCTGGCCAAATCGGTTTCGGCGTGCGAGCCGATCCAGGCGAGCAGAGCCATGCGGCGCAGCAGGATCATCGTGTCGATCATCCTGAGGTCCTCCGGCTTCAATGGCCGGACCTCGAGGTAGCCAGCCAACCAGGCGCGGACGAGGGCTGGCACCTGGGGCGATGTCTCGATGAACGACAGGCTCGCCGCGAGATCGTAGAGGAACCAGCCGAAGCCACAATCGTCGAAATCCAGCAGGGTGATGGTGCCGTCGTCGTCGACCAGGAGGTTGGCAAGGCGCATGTCGGCATGGATCAGGCCGAAACGATCGATGTCGGTCCCGTAGGTGCGGAGGTCCGATCGTAACCGGACATCGAGCGTGGTGAGGGTTTCGAGCGCTTCGCCTTCCACATGCGGGGCCCTTCGCCAATCGCCCCAGAGACCCGTCGGATCGAGCAGGCCGACGGCGTCCCAGATAGGGCGAACGAAGCGCGGCGGCGGCTCCCAGGCGCCCACATGGCTGTGCAGTGTCGCCGCATAGCTGCCAAGGGTGTGGAACAGGGACGCCAGATCGCCGTCCGCCTTCGGCTCTTCACCCCGCTCGAAGGCGAAGAGTGCCGCAAAGCGATCGGGCCCGAGTTCCTGCACGATTTCCCCATCGGCACCGGGCAGAGGTCGCGGTACGGGAATCTCAGTCTGATCCGTGATGGCCTCAAGCCAGGCCAGCTCACTGCCGATGGCGGTACGAGACAGATAGTGCTGACGATGCAGGCGAAGGACCGTCCTGCGTCCGCCGACGGGAGGATCGACCAGAAAAGTGTGGTTCTCGGAGTGGTTGACCAGCCGGGGAGCGCCACCGGCGGCCGCCGGCCAACGAGTCAGGCTGGCCTGGACAAGCGATAGTGGGTCCTGGGTCGGATCGCTGGGGGCAGTATCCAATCCGACGGTCCTTCGAGGCATTGGGAGATTGGTCGGAGTGGCCGGATTTGAACCGACGACCCTTTGTCCCCCAGACAAATGCGCTACCAGGCTGCGCTACACCCCGACTGGCGGCAGACCTACCCAAGCTCCGCCGGGGAGGCAAGAGGCTTTTTTGTGGCGAGGTGACCCAACCGATATCCATCGGAACGACACTCGACTAAGAACTGCGTCAACCAAGGCACGCGCGGGAACCTCAGGATGATCGATCCGGACGAGCGACTGGCAGAGGCGATCAGGTTGCACCGCGCCGGTCAGCTGGACGAAGCCGCGACGATCTATGATGCGATCCTCGCCGATGAAGCGGCCCATGCGTCGGCGCTGCACATGCGCGGAGTGGTGCACCTGCAGCAGGGGGACAACGAACAGGCCGCAGAGCTGATCCGGCGCTCGCTGACGGTGATGCCCGACGACGCCCCGGCGCTCAATAACTACGGGCTCGCACTGTCCGGCCTCAAGCAGATGGAACCGGCCATCGATGCTTTTCGTGCGGCGACGCGGTCCAACCCCCGGAACGCCGATGCGTGGGCCAATCTCGGCAATGCGCTGCGGCGGGTGGAGCGGTATCCGGATGCGGTGACCGCCTACGAGACCGCGCTGTCGCTGGCTCCGGGCCGCGCCGGAATCGAGAGCGCTCTGGGGGCGGCGCTGGCAGAACTCGATCGGTTCGACGACGCGTTCGCGCATCATCGCCAGGCCGTCGCGGCAGCGCCTGCGCGGGCCGACTACCGCCACAACCATGCGCTGGGCCTGATGCGCGCCGGCCGGGAGCACGACGCCGAGGCCGAATTGCGGAAGGCGATCGCGCTCAACCCCGGGCAGGGCGAATACCATGCGAGCCTCGCGCGGCTGTTGAGACGCCGAGGGCTGGTCGAGGAAGCCATCGCGGCCTACCGCGCCGCGCGCCAGGGCGGAGCCGAGTCGAAATCCCTCGCGCAGGCGGTGATCTTCAACCAGAACTACCTCGACGTCGATCCGGTGGAGGCGCTGGCCGACGCCCGCGCGTTTGCCTTGCGCCTCAGCGAAGGCCTAGTGCGCTACCGTGACTATCCAAACAGCCGCGACAGCGAGCGGCGGCTGCGCGTGGGCCTCGTCTCGGCGGATTTCAGGCGTCACCCGGTCGGCCGGTTCATGGTCTCGCCGGTGGCAGCGAGCGATCAGGAGCAGATCGAGTACTTCGCCTATTCCGGCCGCGACAATGACGATGAACTGAACCTGCGCTTTCGCGAACTCATCCGCAACTGGCGATCTGTCGGCAAGATGCGCGACGACGAACTGGCCGAGCAGATCCGGCGCGATCGCATCGACATCCTGGTCGACCTGTCCGGCTACACCAGCGGCGAGCGGCTCGCGGTATTTGCCCGCAAGCCAGCACCGGTGGCGGTCACCTACCTAGGCTACTTCGCCAGCACGGGCCTCGATGCGATCGACTATGTGATGGCCAACAGGTGGCTGATCCCCGCGGAGGAGACCCGGCAATGGGTCGAGGCGCCCTGGCACCTGCCGCACGCGCACCTGTGTTTCGTGGAGCCCGAGGCGCCGCCCCCGGTGGTTGCCGCGCCGCGGCACGGCAGCGGCCAGTTCACCTTCGGCAGCTTCAACAACATCAGCAAATACAGCGAGGGAACCCTCTCGGCATGGGCGAGGATCCTCACTGCAGTGCCGCAAAGCCGGCTGCTGATGCGCGACACCGCGACGTCCGACGGGCAGCGAAGCCAGATCATCGGCAGGCTGGCGGGGCACGGAATCGCGCCGGACCGGGTGGTGTTCGAGCCCAAGCTCGACGTCTACGAGGAACACCTCGCGGGCTACGGTCGGCTGGACCTGGCTCTCGACCCCTTCCCCTACAATGGCGGCACGACGACGGTGGAGTCCCTCTACATGGGGGTGCCGGTGCTGACACTACACGGCGACCGGTATGTGGCGCACATGAGCGAGAGCATCTTGCGCTCTGCCGGGCTCGACGAATGGGTGGCAGGGAACAAGGACGAGTATGTGGCCAAGGCCGTCGCAGCCGCAAGGTCGCCGGAACGCCTCGACGCGAGTCGGATCGGGCTACGGGATCAGGTCAGGGCGTCGACGCTCTTTGACGCAACGGCCTTCGCGCGGGACCTGGAGACGGCGTTCCGGGGGATGTGGCGCAACTGGTGCCTCAGGCAGTGAGGTCGCAGAAGCGGGCATCGGCCGCGCGGGCGGCATCGGCGGGACGCAGCGCAAGCAGAAGACCCCGCTGACCGCCGTTGATCAGCACGTCGTCGAAGAGCTGTGCCGTCTCATCGATGAGCGTCGGTACCCTGCGGCGCTGACCGAACGGGCTTATTCCCCCCACCCTGAAACCGGTGAGACGCTCCGCATCGGGCGGCCTCATCATCTGCGCCGACTTGCCGCCGGCGGCTGCCGCGAGCTTTTTCATGCTCACCTCGCAGTCCGACGGCACGACGACACAAACCGGCCGGCCATCGACCTCGGCCATGAGCGTCTTGAACACCTGCTCCGGCGCCCGCCCGAGTGCCTCTGCCGCCTGCAGCCCGATACGCGGTGCCTCGGGATCGTACTCGTAGGGGTGCAGTGTGAAGCGTATGCCCGATTGGCTCAGGGCAAGGGTAGCCGAGGTTGTCTTTGACATACTGGACCTCGCGTTCTCGATTTCCGCACCGGTCGCCCGGCAGGTGGCCGGTCACGACTTCCCATTGCAGTTCCCCTAGCACCGCGGTTCGGGCAGGACCACGTCGACCAATGCTGACTGGGTTCGTCACGATGATGACTGGGCGTTCCGCCTCTCGTTCATAGCGTCGGTGGGAATATCGTCACAAACCTGAACGGTGGCGAATCAGCCTTCGCGAGCGCGCTCGAGCAGACGCTTGCAGTCGAGCAACTCGCGCAACACATCGGCGAGTCGGTCGCGATCGGCTGCCGAGAGTGCCGCTGACTTCGGGGCAGGAACAGCGGCCGGCGGTGGGGCAGCGGGCCGAAGATTAGGAAGCTGGAAGCGCGGGCGGGCCGGCGGCGCGACGACCGTGGCCTCAGCCGCCGCCGCTTCCTCCCGCTGGTCCTCCTCGTCGTCCGGAGCCGGAGCCGGCAGGGCTGCCAGCGGCTTGCCCTCGCCGATCGCGACGACGTGCCGGATGCCCTGATCCTTGAGGATGCGCTGCACCCCCTTGATGGTGAAGCCCTGGTCGTAGAGCAGGTGTCGGATGCCCTTGAGCAGCAGCACATCCTCGGGGCGGTAGTATCGACGCCCGCCGCCGCGCTTCAGAGGCTTGATCGTCGAAAAGCGCGTTTCCCAGAAGCGCAGAACGTGCTGCGGCAGATCCAGCTCTTCAGCTGCTTCCGAAATGGTACGAAACGCGTCTGGAGACTTGTCCAAAAGGACTCACCCAAAGCCGGAAAGACTCTTATTTTCCAGCTCGGACCATAGATTTGTTGATCTTGGATTTCAACACGTTGCTGGGTTTGAACACCAGAACCTGCCGAGGCAGGATCGGAACTTCCTCGCCCGTCTTGGGATTGCGGCCGACGCGCTGGTTCTTCGAGCGCACCTGAAACGAGCCGAAGGAGGAGAGCTTGACGTTCTGCCCGGCCACCAGCGCGTCGCCGATCAAGTCCAGCACCCGCTCCACCAGTTCGGCGGACTCGGTGCGCGACAGACCCACTGCTTCATACACCGCCTCCGCCAGATCGGCGCGCGTCACCGTCTTCTGAGTCATGTGCCGTCCCCCTCCGTTGTTGCCTCACCGGACCGTGTCCGCCAGGCGCCCCCACCTACGGATTAACGAAGATTAACCCGCTCCCGTGGGGCTGGCAATCTCACTTAACTATCAAAGGCTAGCGACGTTTGCGACGAACCGGTGACCGGCATTTGCGCGGCCATCGAGTCGAGTATTGGGCCCTACCAGCGGATCAGCGAGGCGCCCCAGGTGAAACCGCCGCCCATTGCCTCGATCATGACGAGGTCACCGCGCTTGATGCGCCCATCGGACACGGCGGTGTTGAGGGCCAGAGGCACGGAGGCGGCGGAGGTGTTGGCGTGCCGGTCGACGGTCACGACCACTTTTTCCGGAGGCAGGCCGAGCTTGACTCCGGCCCCATCGATGATGCGCTTGTTGGCCTGATGCGGGACGAACCAGTCGAGATCCTCGATGGTGTGCCCGGTGTCCGCCAGCACCTTGTAGACGACGTCGGTGATCATGCCGACGGCGTGCTTGAAGACTTCCTTGCCCTCCATGCGGATATGTCCCATCGAGCGGGTCGAGGATGGTCCGCCGTCGGTGTAGAGCTTGTTCCAGAAGTGACCATCCGAGCGCAGGGCGGTCGCTAGAACGCCCCGGTCCTCGCCGGATTTCCCCAGTTCCATCACCGCGGCCCCAGCGCCGTCGCCGAACAGCACGCAGGTGGTGCGGTCATTCCAGTCGAGGATGCGGGACGCTGTCTCGGCGCCGATCACCAGGGCGCGCCGTCCAAGGCCATTCTTGAGGTAGGAATCGGCGGTGGCCACCGCGTAGACGAAGCCGGAGCAGACCGCCTGGATGTCGAAGGCTGCCCCGTGGTGCATGCCGAGCTTCTGCTGAACGACGGCAGCAGTGGCCGGAAAAGTCATGTCCGGCGTGGTGGTGGCAACGATGATCAGATCGATGTCGCCGACCTCAAGCCCGGCATTCTCCATTGCCTTGCGCCCCGCCGCAGCAGCGAGATCGGAGGTGTTTTCGCCCTCGGCCGCAATGTGGCGCTGGCGGATGCCTGTTCGCTGCACGATCCATTCGTCGGAGGTGTCCACGGTCTTCGCCAGTTCCTCGTTGCCGAGGATTCGCGCCGGCAGGTAGGCGCCCACGCTGCGGATGATCGTCTTCTTGTCGGTCACGCGGATTTGGCCTCGGGTTCAGGCGCGGCGGGAGCCGGCGGCGCCGAATGGAGTGTGGGGAAACGGCGCATGCCTTCGGCGATCTTGTCCATGACGCGGTTGCGCGCCATTTCGTAGGCAAGCCCGAGGGCCCCCTTGAAGCCGACCTCGTCGGTGCCGCCGTGGCTCTTGATGACGACACCGTTGAGGCCGAGAAAGACACCGCCATTGATGTTGCGGGGATCCAGCTTGCGCTTCAGCGCCTGCAGCGCCTGACCGGCAATGGCCGCACCGAGCATGGAGACGATATCGGCCTTGAGCGCATCGCGGATGTAGGTGCCGACCTGACGGGCCGTACCCTCTGCGGTCTTGAGCGCAATGTTGCCGGCAAAACCCTCGGTCACGACGACATCCACCGTGCCCTTGCCGATGTCGTCTCCCTCGACGAAGCCGCGGTAGACGAAACCCTCGCCGCTCGCCGCATGCAGGACTCGCGCGGCCTCCTTGACTTCGTCGTGGCCCTTCATTTCCTCGGTGCCGACGTTGAGCAACCCGACCGTCGGAAGATCCTGATCGAAAAGGGCGCGGGCCAGCGCCGCACCGAGGATGGAGAAATCGGTCAACTGCTTGGCATCTCCGCCAACGGTCGCGCCAACATCGAGCACGATGATATCGGTCCTCAGAGTTGGCCAGATGGCGGCGATCGCGGGCCGCGAAATGCCCTCGATCGGCCTCAGACAGAAGGTCGCCATTGCCATCAGCGCCCCGGTATTGCCACCGGAAATGGCGACGTCGGCAGCACCGTCCTTCACCGACTGGATAGCGTTCCACATCGAGGAGTTGCCGCGGCCCTTGCGAAGTGCCTGCGAGGGCTTATCGTCCATCGAGATGACGGTATCGCTGTGGGCGATGGTCGAAATCGCCTGGAGTTCGGGGAACCGGGCGACCAGCGGGGCAAGCTCGGCCTCGCGGCCGTGGAAGATGTAGCTGGTGTTCTTGCGCTCACGCCAGAACAGGCTTGCCCCCTCGACAGCCACGCGGGGGCCCTTGTCGCCACCCATGGCGTCTACCGAAATACGGATGGTGTCACTCATCGCCCGTCCAGCTGCCCGCCAAAGGCGGCGCCGCCAAGATAATCATTCGCCCACGTGGCGCAAGCCCGCGCCGGTCAGCCCTTGTCTTCGGGGTTCCTGAGGACCTTGAGGCCGGCAAAGGGCAACTCATCCTCCGTATCGTCATCTCCGACCTCTCCCAAGGCCTCTCCCTCGGCCTTGGGGTAAGGATCAATGGCGAGGGCCAGAGTCTCGACTATTAGGTCTGTCAGGTCGGCCTCGTTGCCGTCGAAGTGATCCGGAATCTCCTCATGCTCGAGGTCAACGAACACCTCGGCATTGGCCGGGCCGGCATAGGGCTTTTCGCTGCCGGGAAGGAAGACACGGTCAATCGATTCCTCGATCTCCTGCAGCACCGGCTCAAGCGAGATCACGCTTGGCTGGACAACCAGCGCGTCGAGCCTGCCGGTAACCCGTATACCGCCGCGAAAACGAACCGCGGTGAGCCTGACCGTCAGCCGGTCGACGGCCGTAACGCCGAGATCGACAGCAATCGCCTCTCGCTCGGGACGCTCAACCACAAGGTCGAGTTCCCGCCCGGCGGCAGGCATGGAATCGAGCCGGATGGTCGCGTCTGGGATGCGGAAGTGCTGGGGCGCGCGGCTCATGCGCTCCCTCCCAGATCGATTTGTCCGGTGGCGATGCTAGCAGTCGGCTGCATCGCGAGTGCGGCGGACCGGGCCTCGAGATAGGCCGCCAAGCGGTCGACCGACGCCGCCTCGTCGCCATCGAAGAGGTTGCGGCGCAGCACCGACTCGAGGCGTGGACGGTCACCCGCGTCGAGCGCCTCGTTCACGGCCGTCAACAGCCCGAAGAACAGATTGCCCATGTTGCGAATCTTCTTGGGGACGGCGAGGTCCCCCGCCCCCATTTCGCGCAGGGAACGGTCCATGTCGCGGAAGAACAGGTCAAACACGGCCTGGCTGAACTCGGCGCTCTGCCGGCCATCGCCGCGCATGCGGCGAAACAGCAGCGCCAGATGCAGTGAGATCATGTCGAACCGACCGGTGACCGTGTCCGGGACGCCCCATTCGGCGTAGAACAGCGGCTGCCGGGATTGCGCCACAATGGCGCGATAGACGGAATAGACCGCTTCGGCGTCGGAGCTTTTCTTGAACAGTTTCAACATCGTCGATCGCGCTCCGGGGCAGTTCGGAGGTGGGGGCGAAAGGTCAAAGCGAGCGCGGCTTCGGACCAAGCCAGCTTGCCAGACCAAGGGTCCGGCAGCTAAACAGTCCCGCGGCCGGCCGTGGCCGCGGTAATAGTCGACCAGGATCGGGAAAGTCAAACTGATGCCCCTGCGCACCGTCGTTCGCCGCACCTTCCCGATCGCTGCGGCCCTGCTGCTCGGTGCTTCGCTGAGCGCCTGCAGCAGCGGACTCAGCCTGTCGCAGTCGAAAGCGCGGGGCTACGAGATTTCGGAAGACGCTTTGCTGCAGATCCGGCCGGGCCAGAGTGCCGCGCTGGTGACGGCGGTCCTGGGCTCCCCGCAGGCCACGAACAACTTCGGCTCCGAGAGCGCTTGGTACTATATCGGCGAGAAGGTGCAGCAGACCGCGTTCGGCCTTGAATTGAGCAAGGAGCGAACCGTGCTGGCGGTGTATTTCGACAAGGACAACAAAGTCGTCGACACCGAGCGACTGGGGGTCAAGGACGGCAAGGTGTTCAACATCGACAGCCGCCGTACTCCGTCCTACGGCCAGGATCGCAGCTTCATCGAATCGATCATCTCGTCCTTCTGATGGGGCCGGCGTACGCCGGCTTCCCCTAGAGGGACTGCTTCCTTCGCGTCATGGAGAAGCCGAGCGCCAGGATTCCGACCGTGGCGACAGGGATGGCGAGGATATTGATCGACTGCCAGCCAATGGTCTGCAGCAGAAGGCCAGAGCCTATCGAGGCAACGGCCATGACGCCGAAGACCACCTGCTCGTTGAGGCCCTGGACGCGCGCCGCCTCCTCCGGCCGATAGGCTTCCGACAGCATGGAAGTCGAAGCGATGAAGCCGAAGTTCCAGCCAATCCCGAGCAGCACCATCGAGATATCGAAGTGGATGGTGGTGATGCCGTGCAGATTGATGCCCGCCGAGATGATGATGAGCAGCAGCCCGATGGCCGCGGTGACCTCCGCGCCGATCCGTTTGATGACCGTTCCCGTGATAAAGCTCGGGGCAAACATGGCGACGATGTGCCACTGGATGGCGAAAGCGGCTGCTTCGCTTGTGTGACCACAGACGAACACCATGGCGAGCGGCGCTGCGACCATGACCAGGACCATCAGGGCGTAGCTGACAGCAGAAGCGATCATCGGCACGACGATCTCGGGCGTTCGCAGAAGCACCGGCAACGGCCGCCCCGCCTTGCGTTCCTCCGCATCCCGGATCGTGGGCGCCAGGCGGGTTTGACTGAGAACAACGATGGCTACGACACCGAGCAGCGCCATGACCAGGTAGGTCGCAGTGAAGGTGTGGCCGGGAATGAGGTCCTTGCTGAGCGCGCTCAACTGCGGGCCAATGAAGCCGGACAGGACGCCGCCGAACAACACCCAGGAAATGGCGGTCGACTTCATCGCGGCGGGCACGCTGTCGGCTGCCGCGAACCGATACTGGTTGGCGAAGGCCGCCGTTGCTCCGATGATGGCAAGGGCAAAGCAGAACAGCCAGAACAGGGCCAGCCAGGCGGCGAACCCGGCGAGCAGTGCGGCGGGGATGGCGACGGCGACTCCGAAGATGAATGCCTCGCGCCGGCCCCAGGAATGGATCAACCAGGCCGCCGGACCGGTAGCAAGTGCGGTGCCGATGATCATCATGGTCACGGGCAACGTGGCGAAGGACTTGTCGGCGATCATTCCGGCGCCGGTGAGGGCGGCGACCGACATCAGGATGGCCTGGTTCGACCCAACGATCGCCTGCGAGGCCGAGAGCAGAGCGATGTTGCGGATCGGTGAGCCGACCGGCGCGGCGGGCTGGGCCATGGCGGCGCCTATCGGGGCTTGCTGGCTTCGTTGTCGCGTCCGGCCGTCCGCGCAACCTGATCGAGTACGCCGTTCACCATTCGGGCCGCATCGTCCGGATAGAACGCCTTGGCGACATCGACATACTCAGTGATGACGACGCGCGACGGGATGTCGCGCCGGCGGAGCAGTTCGAATGTCGCGGCGCGGAGGATGGCGCGCAGCGTGGCGTCGATCCTCGTCATCGGCCAGCCGTCGACGAGGGCGGCATCGATGGCGGGGTCAATGTCCAGTTGGGACTTGATGACACCCGAGACGATCTGGCGGAAGAAGTCGGCGTCAGCCGGCAAATACTCCTCCCCCTCGATCTCGCGGCCCAGGTGAACGGCGCTGAACTGGCTCAGCGTCTCTTCAAGAGACTGGCGCCCAACATCCATCTGGTAGAGGGCCTGCACTGCGGCAAGGCGGGCGGCACCGCGCTGGTTGGCGGTCTTGGGAGCGGCGGGATCGCGCGGCTTGGGCTGAGCCATGAAGAAAGCTTCGGTTTTCGCCGGCGTCCGGCGGGATCGGTTCACTCGGATTAGCCAGTGCGGCGAGCAACCGCAACGCTAATCGTCGCCGCTGCCGCGCGCCGCGTGCTGGTCATCTCCCAGTTCGGTCAGGAAGGAGCGGAAATCGTCGGCGGCCGAGAAGTTCTTGTAGACCGAGGCAAAGCGCACAAAGGCCACGGCGTCGAGGTTCTTCAGCCCCTCCATGACGATCTCGCCGATCTGGTCGGAAGTGACCTCGGTATCGCCGAGGCTCTCGAGTTGACGGACGACCCCGGAGATCATGCGCTCGACACGCTCGGGTTCAACATCGCGCTTGCGCAGCGCGGTGTTGACCGAGCGCGCCAGCTTGTCGCGATCGAACGGCACCTTGCGGCCGGACTTCTTGATCACCATCAGCTCGCGTAGTTGCACACGTTCGAACGTGGTGAAACGCCCTCCGCAGGAGGGGCAGATTCGTCGGCGCCGAATGGCGTTCGAATCCTCGGTCGGGCGGCTATCCTTGACTTGGGTATCGTCGTTTCCGCAATAGGGACAGCGCATCAGCCGACCTTCTCTCCGGGGGAAAAGGCCCCCTCACCCGCCGCCGCGCCGCGACACCGTCCCTGTGGGGGTAGACGGGTGCTGGCACCGCCGGGGCGCATGCTCCTCGCTCCGCGCAAGCAGAGAGACCTGTTGAGGTAGCCGATGGCGGGCACCGCGGTCGGACCTCAAACCTGATAGATCGGGAAGCGCGCGGTCAGCGCCTTGACCTTGTCGCGCACGGCGGCCTCGACGACGGAGTTGCCCTCGTCGGAGTTTGCCTCACGCAGGCCATCCAGCACCTCGACGATCAGCTTGCCGATGTCGCGGAACTCCGCCTCACCGAAGCCACGGGTGGTGCCGGCGGGAGTGCCGAGCCTTACGCCGGAGGTAACGAAGGGCTTTTCCGGGTCGAACGGAATGCCGTTCTTGTTGCAGGTGATATAGGCGCGGCCCAGCGCCTGCTCGGCACGCTTGCCGGTGGCGTTCTTCTTCCGGAGATCGACCAACATAAGGTGGTTGTCGGTGCCGCCGGATACGACATCGAGGCCGTTTTCGATCAGCGTCGCGGCCAGGGCCCTGGCATTCGCCTGCACTTGGCGGGCGTAGGCCTTGAACTCGGGCATCAGCGCCTCCTTCAGCGCGACCGCCTTTGCAGCAATGACATGCATCAGCGGCCCGCCCTGCAGTCCGGGGAAGACCGCCGAGTTGACCTTCTTGGCGATATCCTCGTCGTTGGTGAGGATCATGCCGCCACGCGGACCGCGGAGCGATTTGTGAGTGGTGGTGGTGACGACATGTGCGTGCGGCACCGGCGAGGGGTGCACCCCGCCCGCGACGAGTCCGGCAATATGGGCCATGTCGACCATAAGGTAGGCGCCGACCTCGTCGGCGATCTCACGGAAGCGGGCCCAGTCCCACACGCGCGAGTAGGCGGTTCCGCCGGCGAGGATCAGCTTTGGCCGGTGCTCCCTGGCCTTCTGCGCCACATCGTCCATGTCGAGCAGGTGGTCGTCGCGGCGCACGCCGTAGGAGACGACCTTGAACCACTTGCCGCTCATGTTGACCGGGGAACCGTGGGTCAGGTGGCCGCCCGAGTTGAGATCGAGCCCCATGAAGGTATCGCCCGGCTGCAGCAGGGCGAGGAACACCGCCTGGTTCATCTGGCTGCCGGAGTTGGGCTGAACATTGGCGAAGGCAGCGCCGAACAGCTGCTTCGCCCGTTCGATGGCCAACGTCTCCGCGATATCGACGTACTGGCAGCCGCCATAGTAGCGCTTGCCTGGATAGCCTTCGGCATATTTGTTGGTCATGATCGAGCCCTGCGCCTCAAGGACGGCGCGCGACACGATGTTTTCCGAAGCGATCAGTTCGATTTCGTGCTGCTGGCGACCAAGCTCGAGTGCGATGGCTTCGGCGATCTCCGGATCGGTCTCGACAAGGGTGTTGGAGAAGAAGCGGGGAAAGAGCGGAAGGTCGGCGACGGCGCTCATTGGCGTCTCCCAGGACAGACCAGATGTGGTTCAGGCTTGCCCGCCTGTAGCACGCGACCTGCGGCGAGTCCAAGCTTGGCAGCGCACCGGGGGTCGGCGTGAAGTCGTCACCCTCACTCCCGGGGTGGGCCCCAGAAGCCAAGCAGGCGACCGGTACCGGGTGTGAGGTCGGACCAACGCCCGATGTCGAACCCGAAGCCGGCGACCCCGCCGGTGGGATAGTCGAGAAGCAGGGCCCGCGTCGCATCGCTGCGATCGGCGAGAAGCCCGACCGCCGTCATTGCGGTGGCCGGGTTGTGCCCGACCAGCATCAGGGTCGGCGCAGCTCCTCCTCGCATGGCGATGAAGCCGATATAGCCGTCCTCGTCGCGCTGCTCGTAGATCTCGTCGTGCCATGTCACGACGGCTCCGGCGCGGGCGGACGCGGCCGGAAGCGCCAGCTCGAGCGTTTCCCGGGTGCGCCGGGCGGTGGAACACAGTACCCGATCCGGCAGGAGGTCCGCCGCGGCGAGCTGGCGACCGATCCACGGCGCCGCCTCGCGACCTCGCGGCGCCAGCGGACGGTCGAAGTCGGCCAGGCCTCGGCCGTGCCAGTCGGACTTGGCGTGACGCACGAGCACCAGCTTCAGCATGCGGGACATCCTCGAAAGCGGCCCGGCGCGGCCAACTGGCAACCAATCTGCCCGTCAGGGGTTCACAGAACAAGCGTCACGCCAATGACAAGAGTGGAGTGACCCATGCACAGGCACGCATCAGTTGCCATCGCCGCCATACTGACCGGCGTGATGGCCCTGCCCGCCCCCGTCGCCGCGCAGTCGGCTTCGTTCAACCTGAACTTCGGCCCGCAGGACCGCTTTGTCTCGCAACGCTGCCGGGCTCATCCGCACTGGCGAGGTTGCGACGACTGGCGTCGCAATCATCATCGCTGGAGTCAGAACGACTACCGCAACTGGTACCGCTGGAACCGCCCAGGCATCGGCAGCTTCGCGGCCGGGCTGTTCGGCTTCGCAATCGGCGCGGCGGTGGGCCGCGGGTTCGACAGGGATGACCGCGACTGGCGCGGAGGCAACGCCTGGGAGGTCCACGTGGCACGCTGCGAGGCCCGCTACCGATCGTATGACCCGAGGACGGACACTTACCTCGGCTACGACGGCGACTATCACCGCTGCGCCCTTTGATCGGAACGGAGGCGCGACTGCCGCGCCTCCGCGCATCTTCGGACGCATCGGGAGCATGGTCCGGCGTGGTTGGCTATAGTGCCGAAATGATTCGACCCGACCCCCAGACCCGATGAGCGACGACGAAACCCCGACGGACGAGAACGGCTCAGAACGTGTCGTCGATCTCAGGCAGGCGCTCGAGGAGCGCTACCTCAGCTATGCCCTGTCCACCATCACGCAGCGCGCCCTGCCCGATGCGCGGGATGGCCTGAAGCCGGTCCACCGCCGAATCATCCACGCCATGCGCCTGCTCCGGCTGCAGCCGGACGAGGCCTACAAGAAATCGGCCAAGGTGGTGGGCGACGTCATCGGCAGCTTCCACCCGCACGGCGACCAGTCGATCTACGACGCGATGGTGCGATTGGCGCAGGACTTCTCGATGCGCTTCCCGCTGGTCGACGGCCAGGGGAACTTCGGCAACATCGACGGCGATGGCGCAGCGGCCTACCGCTACACCGAAGCGCGCATGACCGACGTGGCGATGCGGCTGCTCGAGGGTATCACCGAGAACGCCGTCGACTTCAAGCCCACCTATGATGGCAGCAATGACGAGCCGGTCGTGCTGCCGTCCAGCTTCCCCAACCTGCTTGCAAATGGCAGCCAGGGGATTGCCGTGGGCATGGCGACATCGGTGCCGCCCCATAATGTCGCCGAGATCTGCGATGCGGCCCTTCACCTGATCATGAACCCTTCGGCCAGCGTCGCCGATCTGACCCAGTTCGTTCCGGGGCCCGACTTTCCGACCGGCGGCATCCTGGTAGAGCCAAGGACGTCTATCCTCTCGGCATACGAGACCGGGCGCGGGGCTTTCCGGCTGCGAGCGCGCTGGGCGAGGGAGGACAAGGGGCGCGGCGTCTACCAGATAGTCGTCACCGAAATCCCCTACGGTGTGCAGAAGTCCAAGCTGGTCGAGAAGATCGCTGAATTGCTGCTCGCCAAAAAGCTGCCGCTGCTCAAGGACATCCGGGACGAGAGTGCCGACGATATCCGCCTGGTGATCGAACCGCGCGCCGGCACGGTCGACCCGGCGATCCTGATGGAACAGCTGTTCAAGCTCACCGACCTCGAGCAGCGCATCCCGCTCAACATGAATGTTCTCGACCGCGGCATCATCCCCCGCGTGATGAGCCTCAAGGAGGCGATCGTCGCCTGGCTCGAGCACAGGAAGGACGTGCTGGTGCGGCGCACTCGAAACCGGCTGGGCGAAATCGCCCGACGGCTTGAGGTGCTGGACGGCTACATCGTCGCTTACCTCAACCTCGACGAGGTGATCCGGATCATACGCGAGGAGGACGATGCCAAGGCATCACTGATCGCGGCGTTCAGCCTCACCGACGTGCAGGCCGAGGCGATCCTGAACATGCGGCTGCGCTCTCTGAGAAAGCTGGAGGAGATCGAGCTGCGGACCGAGCACAAGATGCTGAGCGAAGAGAAGGCGCATCTAGAAGCACTGCTCGCCTCGGAGCGCAAACAATGGGGCGAGATCGCCCGGCAGATCGGGGACCTCAAGAAGGACTACGGACCCGACACCGCGCTCGGCAGGCGGCGCACGAGCTTCGCCGAAGCCTCGGACGTCGACCTCGATGAGGTGGCGACGGCCATGATCGAGCGAGAGCCAATCACGGTGATCCTCTCGGAAAAAGGGTGGATCCGCGCGGTCAAGGGCCACACCAGCGAGGTCGACGAGAAGGGCTTCAAGACCGGCGACCG